>NZ_RQXW01000009.1 GCF_003957515.1 Amphritea opalescens | reverse complement strand
TGAGGCAACCGGTGTTTACCATGAAGCGCTGGTCTATTATCTCCATGAACAAGGCTTCACTATTTTTATGGCGAATCCGGGTAAGGCCAAGAAGTATGCTGAATCAATAGGCCTGACCCATAAAACAGATAAGTCCGATGCAGCCATGCTGTCGTACTATGGCGAGGAGCAGCCTCAAGATATCAGGCTGTGGCAACCAGAAGCGCCTGAAGTACGTGAGCTAAAGTCTTTAATGCGACGCTTAAGCGCGTTAGAAAAAGACAGACAGCGCGAACACAATCGCCTTGAGTCTTGTGAAATCAGCGATACATCTGATCGAGTCAGGCAATCATTGCATGAAATGATCACGGTTATCGAAGTCGAGATCGAAAAGCTCAAACAGAATATTGATGAGCATATTAACCGCCATCCACCGCTGAAGAAAAACCGCAAGCTACTAGAGAGCATAAAAGGTATAGGCGAAGTGATGTCTCGGGAACTGACCTATCTATTTGCTGCCAAGCGATTTAAAACGGCAAAACAGGTCGCGGCCTATATGGGGCTAATCCCGAAGATGAAGGAGTCTGGAAAGATTAAGGGCTATACCGCTTTGAGCAAAACAGGCCCAGCACATCTTAGAGCCAAGCTCTATATGGCGGCAGTAACAGCCAAGCAGCATAACCCGGATATTCGAAGACAATATGAACGCTTGCTTGCGGCGGGTAAAACGAAAATGTCCGCTTTGGGAGCGGCCATGAGAAAGCTGGTACAAGTATGTTTTGGCGTGGTTAAGAATCAAAGTGAATTCCAGGTTCAAACGGCTTAAAAAACAGTTTGAACCCGGTGGTGAGAGATGGTATCTACAGGCGGTCTTGTCCCCCCTAGATCAAACAACGCTCTAGCCCCTCACTGCACAAAAAAAATCCACCTCGGCACCCCATCTTTTCAATATGGGTACCGCAGTGGATTTTCCTAAAGGTTCAGCGGCCACTTAGCTTAAAGAGTAAGCCGACCGGCAACCGCTGTAACGATTAACGCTGATCGAAATCGACGACGACCGTATCGGAGATCGGGTGAGCCTGACAGCTTAGGATATAGCCGCTTTCAATCTCATGTTGCTCAAGCCCGTGGGAGATATCCATATCGACCTCCCCTTCAACCAACTTACACTTACAGGTTGAACACACGCCGGCTTTACAAGAGTAAGGCAGATCCATCCCGTTATGCATACCGGCATCGAGGATGTTCTCGCCTACGGTTGCTAGATCAAACATCACCGCGCGCCCATCGGCACGGACGGTCACTTTTGACATCTTCTCTTCGCCAAACTGCTCTTTACGTTTAGCAGCTTTTTCCAACATCTCTTTGGAATCAGCAGACGAGTTAGCAAACAGCTCATAGTGAATCTGTTCATCACTCAAACCTTCAAGGCGGAAGCCCCGAGAGATTTCCGACATCATCGATTCGGGACCACAGATAAAGGCATCATCCACGGCTTTAATGTTGATCAAACCCGCTTTTTGTAAGGCATAACCTTTAGCGTTATCGATACGGCCGTTAAGCAGATCCGCCCCCTGATCTTCGTAATCCATAATATTGATCCAGTGGAAACGATCCATAAAACGGTTTTTAACGAAGTTCAGTTCCTCTTTAAACATAACCGAATTACTACGACGGTTACCGTAGATCAGCGTCACGCTAGAACCGGGTTCCGTATCCATAATCGATTTCATAATGGAGATCATCGGAGTGATACCCGAACCGACAGCAATACACATATAGTTTTTGCTGTTATCAGGGTTCAGCTCTGTATAGAAGCTCCCCTGAGGCGGCATCACATCAACCGACATGCCCGGTTTAAAAACATCATTGGCATAATTAGAGAACCGACCGTTTTTCACGCGCTTAATGCCGACCCGCATATGGCCATCATTCACACCGGAGCAGATCGAGTAAGAACGGCGTACTTCTTCACCGTCAATGGTCGCCCGCAGGGTTAGAAACTGCCCTTGAATAAAACGGAATTTGTCGGTCAGATCATCCGGAACCGCGAAAGTAACACAGATCGCTGTATCCGTTTCGGGCTGTACATCCGCGACTTTCAGGGTGTAAAAATTGGTGTCAGACATGCTTCACCTATTGTTTTTATCAGAGCTGATACTGGATCAGATCTTTTTAAAATAATCGAACGGCTCACCACAGGCATCACACTGAAACAGCGCTTTACAGGCGGTTGAACCAAACTCACTGACTCGATGGGTATTGCGTGATCCGCAGTGGGGGCACGCAGCATGGGCATCCGGCGTTAAGCCATCAGCATCCAGTTCGGCATCTTCCGGAGGGGCAATACCATACTGGCGCAGTTTGATACGACCCTCCGGTGACATCCACTCGGAACTCCACGCTGGCGACAGTGACATTTTCACCGTCACATCGGCATAGCCATGCTCGTTCAGACACTGAACAACATCGGTACTGATATTATCCATCGCCGGACAGCCGGAGTAGGTCGGCGTAATGGTGATCACAACCTGCTCACCATCAAGCTGAATATCCCGCAATATACCCAGATCCCAAATGCTTAACGCTGGCACTTCAGGGTCTTTAACCGCATCCAGTAGATCCCAGAACACTTTCACGTCGTCAGCATTACGCTGTTGCAAACGTTGATAGTGCTCTTCTGCCATCAGAGAGATCTCATTCATCGCTCTTACCACTTACAGCCAGGATGTGAACGATGCACAATCTGCATCTCGGTCAGCATATGGCCTAGATTTTCGGTGTGATAACCAATACGACCACCGCGTACAGCCCAGCTATCTTCCGGCACTGTCAGGGTTGCGTTAGTGACAATCTCTGTCACCATCGCCAGCCACTCATCACGTAACTTAGACACATCAACACCGATACCCGCATCCGCCAGTAATTGCTCGGTATCATCCATATCGAACATCTCATGGGTGTAACCCCACAACTGGTCGAGGGCTTTCTGAGCGCGACGATGACTTTCATCGGTGCCTTCACCCAGACGTAAAACCCAATCACGACTGCGACGCAGGTGATACTTGGTTTCTTTAATCGCTTTAGCGGCGATGGCCGATAAGCGCTCGTCCTTCGAGTGCAGCAGGTGCGGCAACATCAGGGTGTAATAAGCATCGGCAAATAACTGACGTACCTGCGAATAGGCAAAATCCCCTTTCGGCAGTTCCAGCAACAGCAGATTATGATATTCCCGATCATTACGCATATAGGCGAAATCATCTTCATCACGCCCATCATCAGCCAACTCGGCAGCATAGGCATAAAACATCCGCGCACGGCCAATATAATCCAGTGCGACATTACCGTAGGCGATATCTTCTTCTAGGAAAGGGCCATAACTCACCCATTCGGAAATACGGTGTCCAAGCACCACCGCATCATCACCCAGACGGGTTGTGTATTCCAGCAGTGCATTTTTCATTTGATCACTCATGCAGGCTCTCCCCAATTACATGTTGTTGACGGGGTCAGGCAAAACATAATACGTCGCATGACGATAAGGTTTGTCATCACTCGGATCATAGAAGCAATCCGCATCGTCTTCTTGAGAGGCACAGATATCATTGGATTTAACGACCCAGATGCTAACCCCTTCACTACGGCGGGTATAACAGTCGCGGGCATATTCCAATGCTTGTTCATGATCTTCAGCGTGCAAGCTGCCAATATGTTTGTGGTCAAGACCACGCTTGGAACGTACAAATACTTCAAACAGTTCCAGCTTTTCGGTAGACGTTGTCATCTCAGTTACCCCTTATGCCGCGTTCTGTGCTTGCTTGGCACGTTTCTTTTCGTTATAGGCGGTGATCGCATCACGTACCCACTCACCTTCTTCATGAGCAGCCACGTGGTGTTCGATACGCTGACGGTTACAATGGCCGTTACCATTGATCACACTCCAGAACTCATCCCAGTTCAGATCACTGCTGTCGAAGTGGCCGCGCTCTTCATTCCACTTAATCGCTTTGTCTGGATGTTCCAGACCCAGCACTTCAATCTGCTGAACCGTTTGATCAATGAATTTTTGGCGCAGATCATCATTCGTTTCACGTTTGATTTTCCATTCCATCGATTTCTGCGAATGCGCCGAATCCGAATCGTGTGGACCAAACATCATCAAGGCGGGCCAGTAGAAGCGATCTAGCGCATCTTGGGCCATCGCCTTCTGTCCTTCAGAGCCTTTTGCCAGTGCCAACATCGCTTCATAACCTTGGCGCTGATGGAACGATTCCTCTTTACAGATACGGATCATGCCACGGGCATAGGGGCCGTATGAGGTACGCTGCAACGACACCTGGTTCACAATCGCTGCGCCATCAACCAACCAGCCAATCGCACCAACATCTGCCCAGGTTAGGGTTGGGTAGTTGAAGATTGACGAGTATTTAGCCGCACCGGTTTGCAACTGCTCAATCATCTCGGAACGGGAGATTCCGAGGGTTTCACAGGCGCTGTAAAGATACAGACCATGACCCGCTTCATCCTGAACCTTAGACAGCAATACCGCTTTACGACGCAGAGATGGCGCCCGAGTAATCCAGTTGCCTTCAGGCTGCATGCCAATAATTTCAGAGTGTGCATGCTGCGAGATCTGACGAATCAGGTTTTTACGGTACGCAGCAGGCATCCAATCTTTCGGCTCAATTTTCTCTTCAGCCGAAATCTTACGCATGAAGTTTTCTTCTTGAGGTATTGTCATTTCAATCGTCTCCACTTCGGTTTAAGGCTTGCTAGGCAAGCCCTTCGCGATGACATTTGGTTGGCGACCCTGAACAACAGGGCACCCGTCTTATGTTATTTTAGGGCGGTTATCAAATACCCGCTTAGCCTTGCCTTCGGAGCGAGGAATCGTTCCCGGCTGTAAAATTTCAATCGTTGTTGAGATACCGATCACCGCCTTAATATGGTGAGCCAGCTCTTTCGCTACCGATGCCTGATTAGCACTCTGTGCACCCACCGACAGTTCAACTTTCACCAGCACAGTATCTAAGTTGCCCTGCTTATCCACCACAATTTCATAATGCGGAGACAGCGCAGAGATCTTCAAAATCTGCTCTTCAACCTGAGTCGGGAAGACGTTGACACCACGGATAATCATCATGTCGTCGGAACGACCGGTGATCTTATCGATACGCCGCATAGGACGTGCAGTGCCGGGCAATAGACGGGTCAAATCACGGGTACGGTAACGGACAATCGGCAAAGCTTCCTTCGTGAGCGAGGTAAACACTAACTCACCGTATTCGCCATCCGGCAATACCGCGCCGGTATTCGGATCGATAATCTCAGGGTAAAAGTGATCTTCCCAAATGGTTGGACCATCTTTGGTTTCGATACACTCCTGCGCAACACCCGGCCCCATCACTTCAGATAGACCATAGATATCCACCGCATCGATACCCAGACGGTGTTCGATGTTTTTACGCATCTCATCGGTCCAAGGCTCGGCACCAAAGATACCGCAACGAAGCGCCATCTTGTGAGGATCGAGTCCTTGACGCTCCATCTCATCGATAATGTTAAGCATATAAGAGGGGGTTACCATGATGATGTCAGGATCGAAATCATTCATCAGCTGAACCTGTTTCTCCGTCTGACCACCGGACATCGGAATAACGGTACAACCCAAGCGCTCAGCACCATAATGGGCACCCATACCTCCGGTAAATAAGCCATAACCGTAAGAGATATGAACTTTATCGCCGGCATGACCACCCGCTGCACGGATAGAACGAGCCACAACATCGGCCCAGACATTGATATCATTCTGGGTATAGCCTACAACCGTTGGTTTACCCGTGGTACCGGATGACGCATGCACCCGTACAACATCAGCCATTGGCACGGCAAAAGAATCAAACGGATACGCATCACGCAAATAGGCTTTAGTGGTAAACGGGAAGAGGCTTAAATCTTCCAGCTGTTTCAATTCAAATGGATGAACCCCACTCTCATCGCATAAACGCTTATACGCTGGCACATTGTTATAGGCGTGAGCGATACTCCACTGCATACGGACTAACTGCAGCGCACGCAGCTCATCAATGCTGGCGGTTTCAATCGGGTCTAGTGCCCGGCGGGGATGCTTCTCATATTTCATAATTTTGTCGTCCTGTATTCTTATATTTCAGGCATTCAGCACAGGGTAAATATCAATCCGGCAGGCATTCGGTCCTAACCGGATTGGCTAATAGGTGTTACACCCGTTCAATGATCATCGCGATACCCTGACCGACGCCGATACACATGGTGCACAGCGCATAACGGCCACCGGTACGGTGTAATTGATACATTGAAGTCATCACAAGACGCGCGCCACTGGCTCCCAGAGGATGCCCTAATGAAATAGCACCACCGTTCGGGTTTACATGGGCGGCATCATCGGCCAAGCCTAAATCTCTCATGACCGCTAAGCCTTGAGCAGCAAAGGCTTCATTAAGCTCGATAACGTCCATCTGATCCAACGTCAGACCGGTTTGTGCTAATACTTTCTTGGTCGCTGGCGATGGGCCAAAGCCCATAATCCGTGGTGCAAGACCCGCCGTTGCCATGCCTACGACACGGGCTTTCGGGGTCAGGCCGTATTTATCTGCCGCGGCTTTCGACGCGACCAGCAGTGCACAAGCACCATCATTGACGCCAGAAGCGTTACCCGCTGTGACGGAACCGCCAGCACGGAAAGGCGCTTTCAGTTTTGACAAATCTTGCAATGTTGTAGATGCGCGAGGGTGTTCATCGGTATCAAAAACCAATGGCTCACCCTTACGCTGAGGAATAATGACCGGCACAATCTCTTCATCGAAGAGACCTTTAGCCATCGCCGCCGCCGTTTTTTGCTGACTACGAAAAGCAAACAGATCCTGATCTTCACGGGAGATGTTGAACTCTTCAGCAACGTTTTCAGCCGTCTCGGGCATGCTGTCGACGCCGTACTGTTCTTTCATCTTTTTATTGACGAAACGCCAGCCGATCGTGGTGTCATACAAGCCATTCGGCGTACGACTAAAAGCCGATTCAGCTTTACCCATCACGAAAGGTGCCCGTGACATCGATTCACAGCCACCGGCAACCATCAATTCAGTTTCGCCAGCTTTAATCGCCCGTGCTGCCATGCCAATGGCGTCCATACCTGAACCACACAAACGGTTAACCGTGGTGCCTGGCACCTCGGTCGGCATCCCCGCCAGCAGCGCCGACATACGCGCAACGTTACGGTTATCTTCGCCTGCTTGGTTGGCATTCCCGTAGATAACATCATCTACCTGAGACCAGTCCACCTGTGGATTACGATCAATCAATGCCTTGAGAGGCACCGCACCCAGATCGTCAGCCCGAACAGCAGAAAGACCGCCACCGTAACGCCCAAAAGGTGTACGGACAGCATCGCAGATATAGGCATCTGTCATTATTATTTCCTCATTTCTATTTTCCTGGCAACGTCCAGCAAAACGTTACTCAGTGTGGAAACCTGTGGTGACAATAAACTCAGTCATTCCCGGATCAGGTTAATATTACACAAATCTAACATGTTGACAACTTTTTTGTATCACTTTGAAGTTATCAGAACCCCTAAAACAATGAATCCTATTAAGCGTTAACTTATAATAGCGATGACTTATGAAACCTAATTCAGAAAAACTATCCTAAAGTTGTATCAATCAACTGGGTTCTTTAAAGTATAGATGCTGAATAGAATATAGCGCGTTCTGATCTGGCATCAGCGTAACCACGTATCAGCATAGTCGATATACCAGCCGGAATGGCCGTAAAATAAAAAACACTGACAATCATGACAGTCCGACTAAACTTAACCCTGATAAGAGACAGGAATCAGTGATGGACAGAATCAACAGCCAACAACTATTGGCCCAGCTACCGTTAAGTCTGCTTGCCAGTGCCTCAGTGTTCGGCGCTCTTCCGGAAACCTCTATCCTCTGGCTATTGGATCATGGCGTTATTCGTAGCTTTAACGCAGGAGATGAACTCTTCAGCCCCGATCAAGCGGGTAATAGTTTCCACGTCATCCTACAGGGGTCCGTTGATTACTATAAATTTCATAACCAACGTTACGCCTACATACGGACATTTAACGCCGGTGAGCAGATCGGTTTCGTCAGCATGATCGCCTTACATGACAGAGTGGGACGAGCGGAGGCCTGTGAAGCCGGTATTTCACTGGAAATAAACTCAGAGATATTCCATGACTTTCACCTCAGCCATCCCCTTGAGTTCGGTATACTCATGATGAATCTTGCCCGCGAGATGGCGCGTACACTCAGAAAGACCAACAATATATTGGTCGACAAATCATGACTCAACAATAGAGGCCGCATCTCAATGCGTGGTAAGAATAGGTTTCCATGTTCACCGTCGCTGCTACAACACAATAACGTCGAATATGAGAAATTGAGCATCAATAGTTAAACGGGGCGACTGACGTGATGAACGTGATGAACGTGATGAACGTGATGAACGTGATGAACGTGATGAACGTGATGAACGTGATTATTATCTGAGATAAAAAAGCGTCGTGGCCAAATTCGGCACAGAAAAAAGAAATGCACAGCCTTGTTAGACTGTGCATGACGAGCGATTAAAAACAGTTTAACTGGCAGTAATCGGGGTAATATTCACAGCATGTATACCAACATCTTTTGGCGCCGCTTCAAATTGAACAGACTGACCTGTTCTAAGACTCTTATAACCCTCAGTGATAATCGCGGAGTAGTGGACAAATAAGTCCTCTTCAAAGTCTGGCGATACAATAAAACCAAACCCCTTCGCATTGTTAAACCACTTAACTGTTCCCGTATGCATTTGATGCTCCTTAAATTCATGCGTTACTACAGGTCTCAGAGTATTTTAACGACCATCAGATCCACTCGACCTACCTCTATTTTGAGAAATAGAGGACCGAGGGTATATAAGAAAAACTCCTATAATGAGTCATCATCTGATTAAAATTGCGCCAAATCAAAAAAAAGCAGGCAATGCCTGCTTTTAGAAAGGTTAGGCCCGGTCTTGCCGGTCCATATCCCCGAAGATATCCTGTCTTAACCGTTGTCGCTCAAGGCGATCTTCAATATCTCGTCGGCGACTATGTGATTTACGGCCGAGTTCTTCCGGCAGTTCATCATCTTCATCATCCCAATCATCATCAGCACTAAACTCAACAGCCCGAGCTGACCGCGTACGACGCTTACTAGCCTTATAGCTATCGTCACCCCAGTCTTCCCAGCCATCCTGATCTTCTGAATAGCTACTCAAACGATTTTTGTTACTCATAATGCTTCTCTTTAATACCTAAGGGCGTTGATGATGTAGTGCACCACTGTGTGCTACTCACCTGATCAGGTACCTAACGCCATTTAATGACATCAGCACACCTAACCATAAAAAATATTGATCCGTTCTTTATGCACTATTTAAACTACACTTAGATTATTATCAGAGATTTAAACGGTGTAAAATGATGCTTTTTTATGACTTCAATCGAAATTACTAATCGAACAGTCACTACCTTTAGCAAATAGGCTAAGCAATGGAAATCGGCTTACTACGCACCTTTCTTGAAGTCACCCGTACGCGCCACTTTGGCAAAGCGGCACAGAACCTTTATCTGACCCAATCAGCGGTCAGCTTTCGTATCCGACACCTAGAAGAGTTGATCGGTGTGCCGCTGTTTACCCGCCAACGTAATAATATTCTGCTCACCAGTGCTGGCGAACGCTTGATACCTCACGCTGAAAATATTATTAAAAATTGGCAAATGGCACTGCAAGATGTGGCGATCTGTGAAGAACAGGAGTCACAGCTCGTCTTGGGGGGGATTTCAAACCTATGGGGGACTTTTCTGCAGTCCACGCTACCGAAATTGGTGGGCAGTTTTCCTAACATGATTATCCGGACTGAAATTAATAATCATCTGGAGCTCACCCGCTCGCTCCTTTCCGGCACCTTAGATCTCGCCATCGTACTCGACCCACCCAACCTCGATGAACTGGATCACCTCAAGATCGGTCAAATAGAACTGGTATTAGTAAGTAGCGAAGCAGAGCTTACGCCTGATCAGGTTCAGGACTGCGACTTTGTGTTTGTAGACTGGGGCGTCGCGTTTAATATGCGCACCGCTAAACTCTTCAAGAAAACCCTGACGCCGATTTTACATACCGAGCAGAGTCAGATCGCGCTGGAATTTATTCTTAGCCATGGCGGCTGTGCGTTTCTACCATTGGTATTAGCGGGGCCTTACCTTGCATCTGCACAGCTACACCGAGTCAATAATATCAAATCCGTGAAACGTTCCGTGTTTGCTGTCTATGTTAAAGACTCAGAGCGACAACTTCAGGTGCAAGCTATTATCAAAAAGTTAGGTGAATACGAACTCAAACCGGAAATGACTCTTTGACGAAATGGGTATGCAGACTCGAAACAGGATTGCCGATTACTGATCATTTGTAGCAGGGGTAAATCATCACAGATAGACAAACGTTACCCTGTGAAATATAGAAAAATCGCATAAACCGACTATATCCGACTATACCGGCTATGCCTCTAACGCTTATGTAGCCTAATCATCGGTGCTTTTAGCCAACACTCAGGTATAAGATGTTTAATTATCGACCAAAATGGATAATGCCTCTTGGATCTCCGGCGGCATCACCTGATCATTGTCTTTCAACTCTGTCACGGTGACCGCAAACTGAGTCCGAATCACATCATTCTGATCTACCAACCAAGCCAGAGCGGCCTGACTACATTGTTGCGGTGTCCATGTCTGTTTTAGCGGTACACCTGATCCTTTGAGAAAAGCAAAAAAATCATTCTGATCCTTCAAAATAGCATTCATCGCACTTGCTCCTGCAACAGTTCCGGTTGCTTTATTATTATCTCTTGCCCCTAACAGCTAAAATAAGAGGAACAAAAACCAGCACTAAGCTGGTTTGTCTTTATACCTTAGTTGTATACCAAGATTATGGATTGATCAACTTTTTATCACCCTCAGCTTAATAAAAAGCATACGTTTAATAGGTTTATTCGTTTTTCACTGTTGATATTAAGGAATAACCGTAAAGCGGATCTGTTGCCACACCCCTTGTTGATCAACCACCCGCAACAGGTGTTTCCCAGGCTGAAGCGTTTCACTGAGCTCATGAAATGTCTTAGTTGCCCCCAGATAGTGTTTATCAAGATGCCAGAACAGCTGCGCTGAATCGCTTTTAGCCGTGGCCCTAAAAATCACCTCTCCCGGCTGGCCACTCATATACCGAGGTAAGCTAATAATCTGACCGGCGCGGGGATAGGTCACCTCAAAGCGACCATTTAAAGCCCGCCTATCGGGGGTGCAGCCTTCATCAAATTCAGGCACAGGATGGTAGGATGCATGAGCGATCCGGTAGAAAGCCGCTTGAGAAGGCGGCAACTGAAAAAATGTTTTACTGATAATACTGCCGGTTGGATTACAGCCGATACTGCTACGTAAGCCTGTGTTGCGATCGACTGTCACCTGAAAGTGATGCGGACTGACCTTTTCAAACTGCGCTGCTGCGGGAATTGTCACCCGTTCTCGAGGACAGCCAAACTTGGGTAAAAAACCATTTTCACGACAGACCTCTATGGATTTCAATGCCCCACTAGGCTCTTCCGGCCAACCGAGATCATTAATGATATTAAGGGTATCGAATAAAACGGGAGCGGCAGCACTCGTGCCAGTTAATAACTGTCGCCCTTCCCCATTGGCATTCCCCACCCAGACGCCCACGGTAACGTTCTCGGTAGTACCGACCGCCCAACCATCCCGCAAGCCATAACTAGTACCAGTTTTCCAAGCAACCCGAGCGGAACCGGAAAATAAGCGATGAATCTTATGTAAACCGGGACGAGTCACATCGGATAAGGCATCCAAGGTCAGCCAAGCCGCTCCCTGACTCAACGGGTAGGCCGTTTTTTCTGCCTTTTCATGATCAAACGAGACACCATAGTTCAGCGCCTCGAAGCTCAATGGGGCGGCCTGCTGCGCACGGCGACTTAGCCCAGCATAAGCAGCGGTCAAATCCACTAAACTAACTTCAGCCCCACCCAAAATAAGCGACAAACCATACTCATCCGGCTGACGAAACAGGTTACTAAAACCCAGTGCCTGTAACTTGTCGTAAAACGCCTGATAGCTATAGTCGTTAAGCATCCTCACCGAAGGAATATTCAACGAAGCGGTCAACGCTGAACGCGCCGTCACCGCGCCACGAAAGCTTTGGTCATAATTACTCGGCTGATAACTACCGTAGGCGGTGGGTACATCAGGAATCAGCGTCTGTGGGGTGATATCACCGTTATCCAGCATCGCCGCATAGAGAAACGGCTTTAAGGTACTACCCGATGAGCGAGGGCGGCTGGCGATATCCACATGGGAGCCATCTTCCGGTCGGTCACTGTAAGCCACATTACCGAAATAGGCTTTCACCTGCATACTGGCATTATCGACCACCAGCAAGGCTAGGTTATGAATGCCGATAGCACCCAATCGCTGACTGTGTTGCCGCGTAATGAACTCAATTTTCTGCGTTAAACGCCGATCGATCGATGTATAAAAGACAGACTGATCCGGATATTGCTGACTCAGCCGATCAAGAAGATGCTGCCCATAACTAGGCCAACGTCGAGGGCGTTGAGGAATCGATTCAAGCAGAGACAGCCGATAGTCTTGTTCGGTCAAGATCCCTTTCAGCCAAAGCTTATGTAGCAGAAAATCCCGTTTCGCCTGCAATTTATCACGGCTACGTGACAGGTGCATCGCCGCGGGATTATTCGGCAAAACGGCCAACAATGCCGCTTCAGCCCAGCTAAGCTCCGCTAGTGATCGCCCGAAATAACGCCAAGCCGCCGCATCGATGCCGACGGTATTCCCCCCCATCGGCGCATTCGCCGCATAGAGCGAAAGAATCTCCGCTTTCGTCAGCTGCACCTCTAACCGTAATGCCAGATGTAACTCTTGCAGCTTCTGCCACAGCGTTCGTGGTTGATTCCCCTCGACCATGCGTGCCAACTGCATGGTGATCGTACTCCCCCCACTGACCACACGACCGGATTTCAGGTTAAGGTACAGCGCTCGAAGAATCGCCAGAGGATCCACGCCGGGGTGCTGCATAAAGCGTTTATCTTCATACTGTATCAGTGCCGTTTGATAAGCGGGCGATAGGGAGGCAACCGACTTAAAGCGCCACTGCTGGTCAGCGGCTATACGAGCACTCAGCAGTTGCTGCTGTTGATCCAACAATAGACGCGAAAGGGGCTGATTAAATAGCGGCTTGGGCAGGGGCCACCATAGAGTAGCCCCAGCCAATAAAACCAGTAAGCCGGCGTAAACCGCCCGACGTTTACTGAACAACCTCAACATTCAACCCTTTTAACTGCGCTTTAAGGTTATCGTTATACATCGCGGAGGCCGAAATCGCCGGCAGATAGAAATGCCCGATAAAGGATGCGTTTAACTGCAATGCCAAGGTTTTCTGCTGATTCCGCTCTAGGGTCATATAGGCACTGACACGATCGTCCCGAATATCGATATAATCAAAGCGACAGCCGTCATCCGTACAGACTTGACGCTCATTATCGATCTGCCAACCACTCGGCGCTCTGAAATTCAATGCAACATTACTGATATCCGCACCGCTGATATTACGCAGTTTGATCAACGCCGTCACATTGCTGCCCTGCTTCAATGAGCGCACATCAACGACATCATCACCGTCCCAATACTCAACCTTTAGCTGCAATCCATCAGCATAGGTTTTTTCTGAGCCAGGCGCAGCGATACCGGTTTCAGTCAAAGTTAACCAGACCGGCACCTCACCATCGTTACGAAGACTCAAGGGCTTGGCCGCCTCAGTACCACTTTGTAGTTGCGCTTCGGTGATCTGCCGCCCAACCATTAAACGCTGCTGCGTTTCTGCCTGCTGTAATAACACCTCAAGCGCTAACGGTCGATCTTGATCACTTTGCAGACTCTGTTGCGGCACCGGCTGCGCAACCTGTTGATAATTGGCCAATGCGATTAGGGCATATGCCGAGGTTTGGGTGCTATACCAACGGTTTTCAGCCAAGCCATCGGCGACTTCATCCGCTAATGTTGCCGCCGCGACCGGATCGGCAATATTGGCATAGAGCATTAAGAACAGTGCTTTATCCCGTAAGGCAGAGCCAAAACTAGGCGAATTGGTATCATAAGCATCACTCACCGTCAGACCATCGGCAATCAATGTACGAGCGACATCCTCTTGGCCTGCATAGACATATGCCAGCGACAACATCGCCAAGCTGGCGCTATCTTCAACCTGTAACGCTTTCAGACGATACATCGCTGACCAGTTGGGTTTACCCGCAAGACTCAGGGTAAATAATCGATACGCCTGTGCACGGATTTTTTCGCTATCGCCACTATCAACAGCAAATTCTGATGTCTGATATTGATACGCCAACCATTGATTCAGAAGGTTTTCAGGCACCTCATAACCGGCCTGTTTCGCTAACAACAGGAAGTGACCCGCATAACTACTCCCCCAGGCGTGACTATGACTCTGCCCTGGCCAGTAAGCGAAACCACCATCCAATGTTTGGAAAGATTGTAACCGGTCAATCGCCGCAGCAATATTCTGCTGTGTCTGCTGACCGGTCTTCTCATCCAAATGACTCAGCTTATTCAGGTACAACTGCGGGAACACCGATGAGGTGGTCTGTTCTAGACAGCCGTGTGGATATCGAACTAGATAATCCATCCGTGAGCGCAGGTGAATAGGTTTAAACAGACTCAAAGCGACGGAAGCACTGTTACTGCCCGCTATGCCGAACGGCTGTAAGCCTATGTCCAGCGCCGAGTTAGCCTCCAACAGATGGGATGAAACCCGAGTCGTCAGCGGATTAGGCGCATTAATATCCAGATAGAGGGTCTGTTTACTGGTCGCCGTGGCCGATTCGACCTCAAAGTTAAAGGCCACTTTGCCCGTCTGCTCGCCTGTCTGAATCGCAAACTCAGCCATCGCCGATGAATAAGGCGCTAACGTTAGTTTCGCCGACGATTGCTCAACACTCACCCGCTCATCATCCACCGTCAGTGTGACCTCAACCTCGGTTTCGTCTGCAGTATTGTTGAATAACTCAACGGGCACACCAGCTTGTTCACCGACTCTTAACACCCGAGGCAAGGTGGGGAACATGGAGACATCGTCCCGTACCACCACCTCTTGTTCCGCTTTACCATAGGCCCCGCCATCTTCAGCCACCACCATCACCCGCACCGCACCAAGGTACATCGGCAGTGTGACATGATGGGTACGCAACTCACCGGGCTGTAACTCGAAACGACCAAGGTACTGGACCAAGGGAGGAAAACGGCGATTCTTCTTACTCTTATCGTCATCTTTCTGTGCATCACTACCACCCACCGGCAATAGCCCATGCAGCTCACCGCTATAGGCGCCGACAACATCTTTATAGAGATCCCAGGTTTTCACCTGTAAGGCCTGTCGACGATAGAAATAACCAAATGGATTCGGCGTGCGGTAGTTTGTCAGGCCCAACAAGCCTTCATCCACCAGCGCGAGGGTGTAGGCCATCGGACGGCCATCCGCTTCGCCCACCTGAATATCAAAGCTGGCGCGAGAGTGAACTTGATCCTGCGTTTTAATCACCGGATGTAGGTGGTTTTGTGGATCTTCGACCGCCAGCGGAATAATCCCCATTAACCGCATCGGCCGATCATTATGCCGATTTTCATGGGGCTGTAGATAGGTCACACTGACATAGATATTTGGCGTCATCTCAGCGGTAATATCAATCTTCACTTCCCGCTGCAAGGCCGGCTGCCCGTCTGCTTGAGCCTGTTCAGTCTTCACCCAAAACTGCTTCAGCACCCGATTGGCCGCTTCAACGGTGACCAATGCCCGGCCGCTATCGAGTTCAGGCAGCGTCACTGTAGCGGTTTCACCCACTTGATAGGCTTTCTTATCGCTGAAGAGTGTTAACCGATCAACGTTATCGCCCTGAGATTCCTGTTGACGCCCTGCCCAACCAGGCCAATCAATATAGACCACCTTACCCGTGCAGTGGCTATCCCCACCCGCAATACAGGCCCGGACTAAATAACGTCCCCATTGTGGATAATTAATCCGCAGAGGCCATTCAGCCATACCGTTCTCATCGGACACGACGCTGCCCGAGGCGACTACGCGACTATGCCGACCATCGGTATAACGCGCCAAGGATTCGTTGCTTTTTTCGTACCACCACTTCCAATCGAGTTTATAAACCGTCACATCGAGATCGGTATTACTCACCGGCAATCCGGTTTGATCCAATACCACCAGACGGGTTTTATGATCCTCATCGGTCAACAGCATGCCTCGTTCAGCATCCCCTTTGGGCAATAGCATCCCGAGATAACGGTCATAGTAATCAAACGGCCGAGAGAAGCTATTACTACTAAACTGTCCACTCTCCTCAAACACTCGGTTAGTAAACACCGCTTTTAACATACCCGGCGGCGGTGTATTGCTCTCGATCAGGAGATCAAACTGGGTTTTACCCTGCTCATCCAAGGTTCCTTCAAACAACTTGATCTTATTGGAGCGATAATCTCGAGCTGGATCATCAAAGGTATACTCAGGAAACTTACCGGTAAACTGGGTCTTCACTGGCACTAACGACACCGATACATCCGCTTTTAAATCGCTAGCAGGCGCACCGTGCAGCCACGCCGATTGCAGACCCACCGATTTTTCTTCGCCATTCTGTAAGCGTTCATCACGAGGGATATCCAATTCAACTTTAAGGCGGTTAGGCACAACGGTTTCAATACGCAGCGGATGATGGAAATCCTGCCCACCGACACGTACCACCGCTTCCCAGTTACCGGTGGGAGCACTTTCAGGGGTGCCCAACTTAAAGCTATAGAGATGACCGACCGGTTGATTGCTATAAACCGATTCCACCAACTGACCGGAGGGGTTATACAGATCAGCGACCACCGGATGCTCCGGCGGCAATTCTTTAAGCTTATCCTTCAGAATGAAGGTCAGATAGATATCATCACCAGGCCGCCAAATATCCCGCTCACCAAAAATAAAGCCGTCGATATTACTCTGTAGATGCGTACCACCAATATCAAACTGACTGGTCGTCAGTGCACCGGCATCGTTCAGCTTAATATATCCCAGTTGATCGCCCGCTTGAGCTTGCAGATAAAAGGGTTTTCCGTGTAACTCAACGCGGGCAAAGCCATCACTATCGGTGTTACTTTTACCGACTGACTGCCCTTGGAAATTAAACAGCTCAACAGTGGTGCCAACCAATGGCTCCGCCGTTTTCAAATTAGTCGTAATCACCCGAGCATACTGACCACTCGGTGACTGCTTCACGACGATGCCAATATTTGAACGCAACAGATTTTTAGCGGCCTTAGCATCCGACGAAAAGCGATAATAACGATCATCGCAGGCACTCAAATGGGTTGTGCGCGACGAGCCAGGCTCAAAGTTATTCCATGAGCTATAGCCTCCGCCATAATTAAGCTCATCGGCACTCTCGGGTAATGTCTGCTTCGGTAGAGGGACGGCATTCTCTGTATCACTACAGGCTATCATCGAATCACCGCGATCCAGCGAGAGATAAAGCCGAATAAGGCTACCGCCTTTATGTTCCATTAACTCGGTAATATCGAGACGATAATCCTGCCAGCTACGTAGATCACTCCCGGTCAACGGAATCGATTTCTGCCAAAGAAAGCGGCCGACTTTATCCAGTGAACGGCTACCGTCTAGACGGTTTTCCTGTAGGAACTGCCCCACATTATCGCCAAATACCTCAAATGCGGTGACCGTCACTGATTTAGCACTGACCGCCTGAAACGGCAGTTCAATATGCGCCGCATCCGGTAGGATAATGCCACTACCGGCAAAGCGAACCCCCGGCTTATGCGGTGCAATCTCAAAGGATTGTCGCAGACTCGACCGCAGCCCCATGCCACAGCGGTCCTGCAGCTCTTTATGGATAGTGACATTTACTTTGTCTGCCGCCGAGTTATTCAACCCTAAACGCAGTTTGTTACCTTCAATCTGATAACGGGTGAAACGATAGGCGCTGGATATCAGGTGTTTAAGAGCCTGGTCCTGCTTTAATTGACGGTTAAAGATCAGTTCCAGCACACCGCCAGAATCACCAACGATTGCGCCTGAGATCAATTCGAGCGGGCTATTATCCGCACCGGATACCGCCGGCACCATAAACCGTTGCATCTGTGCGTCGGTGTCACCCCAACTTACCGTCACCTCTTGACCGCAATCACGGGGGCGCACAATATTACTGATCACTAGCTGCGGTTGTTTGCCCGTTGTATTTACCGCCACTTTCGCCGCACTATCCGATACCTGGATCAGTGATGCAAACTCAGCCGCATTAAGGGTTTTGTCAGTTTCAATGACGGCATAGATATCGACCGTATCCGTGGAGGCATCTCGGACAGCGGGTTGTCCTGCTTGGGAATCTAACCATCTAAGCGTGAAAGACTTAGTCGGCATTGCTGCATCAGAACTCGATGCAGGCGATGGCATCTCATCCGCATCGCTAGCCGCTGAAACCGGCTCACTCATCGCTTCAGACGATACGGTTGTATCTTTGTTCTCTGTTTGAGCATCCGTCGTGGCGGCATCATCGTTGCAGCCCGCTAGCAGCACAACCAAAAATAACATCGACACACGCAACATAGCAGTACGTAACATAGCAAATCCTTTTATGATGTCAGCCATCCATCGCTATTCAAACCTTTACTGCAAGATGGGTGCTCAGCAAATAATTAATGACAACTTTATATACTAATCAGGTTTCAGCTAAAACCTCTGCGGTGGAAAAATCACCTATACAACCGACCAATATCAAGGTTTATAGCAAAGCTCTACTAAAAAGCCCTACTAAAAAGTTCTATTAAAAAGCTCTACTTAAAAGTAAATCAGTGTCTTATATTAAAGCGTTAAATAAAACCTTATAAAGATAAGCCCTCGCTAAGAGTGAGGGCTGGGGCATCGTTAAACAGACCCTGAACAACCTAAACGGCATATCACGGCCTATTACACTTACTTAGACTTATTACGCGTAGGCTTAGAAGCGCCAGGCTTGCTACGGATGATTTTTGTTCGGCCAGCCTTATTGGTGCGCGGACGATGTGACTTTTTAGCCATCTGCTTACGTAGGTTATCACGACTACCGACTTCATACCCCGGCATATAAACCCGCTGAATCCGCGCGCCGATAAGCCGTTCGATATCATCCAATGCCCGCTCTTCTTCACGGCTCACAAACGAGATCGCCTTACCCTTAGCGCCAGCACGCCCAGTACGGCCAATACGGTGAACATAATCTTCCGCCAGATAGGGCAGATTAAAGTTCACCACCAACTCTAATCCCTGAATATCCAATCCGCGGGCAGCTACTTCCGTCGCCACCAACACCTGAATCTTACCGGATTTAAAATCAGCAATGGCACGACGACGAGAGCCTTGCGACTTATCACCATGACAAAGCGCAGCGCGAATACCGTCAATTTTAAGATCCACCATTAGGGAATCCGCCTGTGCTTTGGTGCTGGTAAACACCAACACCTGAAACCACTGGTGTTTATTGATCAGTTCCGCAAACAGGTCTGCTTTGCGTTTTTCCTCAACGGGATAAACCACATGCTCGATCGTATCAGCGGTAGCATTGAGTTTTGCCACCCGTACCGTTTCATAGGGGCTCATCAACTGTTTAGCCACCGTATTCACGGTCGGAGAAATCGTGGCAGAAAACATCAATGTTTGATGCTTTTTCGCTGTTTGCTGCAACAAGGTACCGACATCGGTAATAAAGCCCATATCCAACATGCGATCCGCTTCGTCCAACACCACAAACTCAGCTTTCGCCAAGCTCACATTGCACTGCACCACATGTTCTAACAAACGGCCTGGGGTTGAGATCAGAATATCAACACCGGCTTTAAGCTTCTTCTGCTGCCCATCCATATTCACGCCACCATAGAGGGCGGTGACGGTGAGTGGCATAAACTGAGCGTAACGTTTAATCGTCTCGGCCAACTGCTCGGCCAATTCACGGGTCGGCGTCAAAATTAACGCCCGCGGGCAGCCCGGCTCAGTGGGCTTAGGACGATCGCTCATCTGTTGCAAAATAGGCAGGCTGAACGCGGCGGTTTTGCCGGTACCTGTCTGAGCATTGGCTAGCACATTTTTACCCCGACGGGCGGGCACAATCGCCTGCTCCTGTACGGGGGTCATCTGGCTATAGCCACAGGCATCCAGGGCCTGTTGAATCTCTGGGGCAAGATCTAATGCTGAAAACTTCATGATAAATCCTCTGTATACCTTGCTATAGCTCAGGAAGGTGCAAATAGGTTAAACGACCTTTCGGCACGACATATTCGCGCCTTCCCTGAATTCTGGGTACATATAATAAAGGATTTTATCCACTTTAGTGAGGCTGATTAGTCCAGATTGGCCCGATAAGGAAAATCAGCGCTGAACTGTCTCCATAATGGCCTGTAATCCAGGCTTATTGGCGAAGATCTCAGCTTCCGTTAAACCGACCATCTCATAGGGCAGCACCAACCATTTATCGGTGGTATGTGTGTAGAAATCAGGAACTCTATCGGTACGATTATTGGCCGGTTTAAACCAAGGCACCGCAATCTTAACGTCTGCCGGCATATTCCGCTTGGCCCGCTCAGACAATTGCGACAGTACCGCATCAATGCTTTTACCTGAGCCAAACACATCATCGACGATCAGCAACTTGTCATCACGGTTAAGATTTTCCAGCAGATAACGTAAGCCGTGGGCTTTAATGCTGTTTTCACCCTCAATCATCGATTGATAATGGGGTAATCCACGATAAGAGGTACGGATCGAGATATGATCGGTTTTAACGCCCAAGTATTGTAGGCATTCCTGCACATAGATACCGACGGTACTGCCGCCGCGCCAAATACCCACAATAAAGTCGGGCCGATAACCACTTTCAAAAATCTGCGCCCCTAAGCGGAACGAATCACAGATCAGTTCCTGCTCAGTAATAAAATGTTTTTCCACGATATTCACCTTCTCATATGAGAATCGTTACGCTAACTGATCGATTAACCCGCTTCAGGCAGCAGATGCCCAATAATACCGAACAGCTCCGGCCGATGCTCTTTTAGCTCGTCAACCGTCAACCCTTCCAATGAATGGGGGTATTTCAACCAAGCTTCAGTCTCATAAAGATAGTATTCCGGATCGACACCGGTTTTATTCCGTGTCGGCTTAAAATAGGGAACCGCGATGCGGATATCCTCAGGGGTGTTCAAGCGACACTTATCTCGTAGCTCGGCAATCACCGCCTGAATCGTCAGACCGGTGTCATACACATCATCAACAATCAACAAACTATCGGTGGCTTGGATATTCTTGATCAGATAGTCCATGCCGTGCACCTTAACCTTTTTAGCCCGCTGATCGATCTCATCGGCATAAGATGAGGTACGGATCGCAATATGATCACTCTGCACCCCGTAATAAGCGAGAAACTCCTGCACGGCGACGCCAATCGGCGTCCCTCCCCGCCAAATAGCGATGATATAGGTCGGTTTAAACCCGTCATTAACTATCTTGGCCCCTAAGCGAAAAGAATCATCCAGCAGGGTTTGTGCATCGAGGTAGGTTTTTTGAACCATGATTATTTACTCTATCTGTATTCGGTTTAAGCCTGCACCCAACGGTATCATTTTTAAGGAATGACCGTTTTAAATCGCTAACCGCCGCGCTAACATTTTCTGACGTTGAATCAGCCCTTCGAGATCAAAACCTTCGATAGCACCATCAATCACACGCCAACGCCCCGCCACCATCACCCGATCCGCCTGATGTGCACCACATAACACTAATGCGGCCAAGGGATCGCCGGCGCCAGCAAAGCGTAGCTCATCCAGTTTATACAACGCAATATCCGCCTGCATCCCAACCTTTAAACTACCCAGATCATCCCGACCTAAACATCGGGCCGATCCCTCGGTCGCCCAGGACAGGACTTTTTGATGGGTAATCTCAGACGCCGCATACTTAAGCCGCCCCAACAGGAACGCCTGGCGCACCTCTTGAATCATATTAGAACCATCATTGGAGGCCGAGCCATCCACGCCTAAACCAATGGGGCTACCGGCCCGCTCTAGATCGAGCGTTGAGCATAACCCCGAGGCTAGCAACATATTCGATGATGGACAGTGGCAGATACCCGTGCCAGCAGCGCCTAAGCGACGAATCTCATCTGCATTAAAGTGGATACCGTGGGCCAACCAAACGCGGTCATTCAGCCAACCGACCTTTTCTAAATAGTCTAACGGGCGCAGACCAAACATCTGGATACAGAAATCCGTTTCATCATGGGTTTCCGCCAGATGGGTATGCAACCTGACATCATATTTTTGCGCCAACACAGCACTGGCTCTCATCAACGCTTCACTCACCGAGAAAGGCGAACAGGGCGCTAGGGCAATACGAGTCATCGCCCCTGCTTCTGGATCATGATATCGCTGAATCAACCGCTCGCTATCATCCAAAATGGTTTCTTCAGACTGCACCGTTGATTGGGGCGGTAAGCCACCATCCTCTTCACCTAGACTCATCGAGCCACGGGTCAGATGCACCCGCACGCCTAGCTTTTCTGCCTGAGCCATCTGAATATCGATCGCGTTCTCTAAACCATCAGGAAACAGATAATGATGATCACTGGCGGTGGTACAACCAGATAACAATAACTCCGCCAACGCCACCTGAGTGGAGACTTCGATCATCTCCTCACCCAGTTTTGCCCAGACGGGATAAAGACTTTTTAACCAACTGAACAAGGACTTATTCAGTGCCTGAGGGAAGGCGCGTGTGAGGGTCTGATAAAAATGATGGTGGCTATTGATCAACCCTGGCAGCATCACATGCTGACTGGCATCAAAGACCTCATCCACGGGCACCGATGGCTGCATGCCACTTGCCAGCACTTCCGTGATTAACTGATTCTCTATCACCACCCCGCCAGCACTCTCAGGCTCAAGGGTTGCCAGAGGCGCTTTAATCCAGATACGTCGGTTACTCTTCACCTAATTTCATCCAACTTATGTGTAGTGTAAAAAAATATGCCTACACGGTTTTACTTATCAGCACTCGTTATCAGTGCTCGTTCTCAGAGCCACACAATCTATATGAATAAACACCCGATCATTAGATACGGATGCGAATACAGAGGTTTAAAATAATATTGTCCACAATTAAAGGTCTTAATAAAGACAATATTAGCCAAAGCTAAGAGAAAAAATCCCAAAACCTACGTTATTCAGAAGACAAATCCCCTCTCAACTATCGAGGCACATATCGCCAAAATGCTTTTATTCAGTGCATTAGACCGAAAAATCGCCCAGCAATCGATCAAAAAAACTGAACGACAATAATTGTATACAATTTATCAAAAAAATATTGAATTCATATAATTCACTTTAGGCAGCCCATATTACTAAAAATAAAACAGCCAAGAGGACATATCCCTATAAATCACCCAAAAACAAAAAATATCCGTCTACTCAGCAGCATAGATATAAAAAAATAGAACTTGGCGTTATCTTGACTTAAAAGTCAGGTTTCATTTTAATCATTGGATGGCCATAAAACCACCTAACTCACTCAGGTCAGAAGGAGTCCGCCTTGATCAGCTTCTTAGTCGATAAAGAACTGCGGGTTGAACAACACCCAGACCCCAACATGACAGTGTTAAATTATCTGCGGCAGCAGCTCGGTAAAACCGGCACGAAAGAGGGCTGCGCATCCGGGGACTGTGGTGCTTGCACCGTGGTATTAGGCGAATTAGACGGAGACCAGATCCGCTATAAAAGCATCAACGCCTGCCTAACCTTCATATCCACACTGAATGGTAAGCAGCTAATCACCGTCGAAGACCTGAAACAGGGTGATCAACTACACCCCGCCCAACAAGCGATGGTGGATAATCACGCCAGCCAGTGCGGTTTTTGCACACCGGGGATTGTCATGTCGATGTTCGCTCTCGGCAAAAATATCGGCCAACCGGATAAAGAAGAGATCAATGAAGCACTTGCCGGTAACCTCTGTCGCTGTACCGGCTATCGCCCCATTATTGAGGCGGCTGAAAAGATGTATGCTGTCACAACACCTGACCGCTTCGCCATCGAACAACAGCAAACCATTGCTCAATTACGTAAAATACAGCCCCAACAGCAGGCTGAGCTAAGCAATGGTCATAAAAAATCATTTAACCCCACCACCTTAACCGAGCTGTCCACACTGCTAGAACAGTATCCCGACGCTCGCATGGTGGCCGGTGGTACCGACCTCGCCTTGGAAGTCACACAGTTTCATCGACCCATCGATACGCTTATCTATATAGGGGAGATCGCCGCGCTCAAACAGATAGAGCTGTCTGAAACGGCCATAACCATAGGTGCCGCCGCCTCTCTAACCGATTGCTATGACGCCTTGAATCATGACTATCCAGATTTAGGCGCCCTACTGCACCGCTTTGCCTCGTTGCAGATTCGTAATCAAGGCACACTCGGCGGCAATATCGGTAACGCATCCCCTATAGGTGACTCCCCTCCGGCGTTGATCGCGCTGAACGCAAAAGTGGTACTTCGCAAACAGAATCAATCGCGCACCCTTGATCTACAAGACTACTTTCTGGATTACAAACGTACCGCGCAACAGCCCGGCGAGTTCATCGAGAAGGTGATCGTGCCCCGCGCATCAGACAATGGTGAATTCCGCTGTTATAAAATATCCAAACGTTTAGATGATGATATATCAGCCGTGTTAGGCTGTTTTAATCTGCAGATTCATCAGGGTATCGTTGAATCGGCCCGCATCGCCTTTGGTGGGATGGCGGCGATTCCCAAACGCGCCACGGCTTGCGAACAAGCCCTGACCGGTGCGCCATGGAATATGGCCACGATCGAAACCGCCAAACAAGCACTGCTGCAGGACTTCAGCCCGATCTCTGATTTTCGCGCATCACAGGCCTATCGCACACAGGTCGCCACGAACTTACTGACCCGGTATTTCATCGAACTTGAAACGCCTGACGTCACAACACGGGTGACCGCCTATGTCTAATCACACACACAAATCCAACAGCCATGCCGAGATGATGGCATTAGCGAAGCAAGACTTGACCACCGGCGTCGGCCGCAGTGTCAAACATGAGAGTGCGGCCAAGCAGGTTAGCGGCGAAGCTATTTACATCGATGATCGGTTAGAATTCCCGAATCAGCTGCATGTGTATATCCGCACATCGGACCAAGCCCACGCACGGGTAACCCGCATCGATACCTCACCTTGCTACGAGGTTCCAGGTGTGACCATCGCCATCACGGCTAAAGATATCCCAGGCCTAGTGGATATTGGACCCTTAAAACCCGGTGACCCACTATTAGTCGAAGATATCGTGGAATTTTTCGGCCAGCCACTGCTTGCCGTGGCCGCCAGCGACCATGAAACCGCGCGCCAAGCGGCGATGGCGGCCATCATTGAATATGAACCGCTCGAACCGGTCCTCTGTGTCGAACAAGCCCTGCAAACTGAACATTTCGTTAGCGACCCCCATACTCATCAACGGGGAGATTCCAGCGCGGCCTTGGCTAAAGCAAAGCATAAAGTGTCAGGCAGTGTACATATCGGCGGGCAGGAACATTTCTATCTCGAAACCCAGATCTCTTCGGTGGTACCTACCGAAGATGGCGGCATGATCGTCTATTCATCGACACAGAACCCCACCGAAGTGCAAAAGCTAGTCGCTGAGGTGTTGGCGATCCCGTTCAATAAAGTACAGATCGATATGCGCCGGATGGGTGGTGGCTTTGGTGGCAAAGAGACTCAAGCCGCAGGGCCCGCCTGTATCGCCGCCGTCATAGCTAAGCTAACGGGCCGTCCAACCAAAGTTCGGTTGCCACGCATGGAAGATATGATGATGACCGGCAAACGGCATCCCTTCTTTAACCAATATACGGTGGGTTATGACGATAGCGGCATGATCACCGGCTGTGAAATGAAGCTGGCCGGTAACTGCGGTAATTCACCCGACCTTTCGGACTCCATCATCGACCGCGCAATGTTCCACAGCGATAACGGTTATTACCTAGGTGATGCCACGATTACCGGTTATCGCTGCAAAACGAATACGGCATCGAATACCGCCTATCGTGGTTTCGGTGGGCCTCAGGGTCTGATCATGCCGGAAATCATCCTCGATGAGATCGCCCGTAACCTCGGTAAAGATCCACTCGAAATACGTAAGCTGAATCTTTATGGCGGTGAGGGGCGGGACACGACCCACTACTACCAAAAAGTTGAAGATAATGTCCTACCCGAACTGTTGGATGATTTAGAACAGAGCAGTGATTATCAGCAGCGGCGTCAAGATATCAAAGCCTACAACGCCAGCAGCCCGATTCTCAAAAAAGGCTTAGCACTGACACCGGTGAAGTTTGGTATCTCATTCACCGCTTCATTTTTAAACCAAGCCGGTGCGCTGATCCATATCTACACCGACGGCAGCATCCACCTTAACCATGGCGGCACTGAGATGGGTCAGGGCCTCAATACTAAGGTAGCGCAGATTGTTGCGGAAGAGTTTCAGGTCGATTTTGCGACGATTCAGATTACCGCTACCAATACCGAGAAGGTCCCGAATACCTCACCGACCGCCGCATCCTCCGGCACCGACCTCAATGGTAAAGCCGCGCAGAATGCCGCACGTACCATCAAACAACGGTTAATCGACTTTGCTATTCACCACTTCAGCGTGAGTGAAGAGGATATTGAGTTTCGTAATAACCATGTGCTGATCCGAGATCAAATCATGGCTTTTGCCGATTTTATTCAGCTGGCTTATGTTAATCAGATATCCCTTTCTAGTACTGGCTTTTACCGTACGCCCAAAATTTATTATGACCGAAACACCGCCCGCGGCCGACCGTTCTACTACTTTGCCTATGGTGCAGCCTGTAGTGAAGTGGTGATCGATACCCTCACCGGTGAATATAAAATCCTGCGGGTCGATATTCTTCACGATGTCGGCGCCTCCCTTAATCCGGCTATCGATATTGGTCAGATTGAAGGCGCCTTTGTTCAGGGTGCCGGCTGGCTGACCACCGAAGAGCTGGTTTGGAACGATCAGGGGCGTTTAATGACCTCGGGGCCAGCCAGCTACAAGATTCCAGCCATCACCGATATGCCGATTGATTTTCGTGTCCGTTTGGTTGAAAACCGCAAAAACAAAGAAGATACCGTATTCAACTCAAAGGCCGTCGGCGAGCCGCCGTTTATGCTCGGCATCTCGGTGTACTGTGCGATCAAAGATGCTATTTCGAGCCTCTCGGATTACCGCATCAGCCCCGCGCTCGATACACCGGCCACACCTGAGCGGGTCCTCTGGGCCGTGCAGGCGATACAGCAAAACAGCGTTAAGCAGTCAGCTAACTAAACCACTGACAGACCGTCCCTGCTAACAACAGGGGAACGGCCTGCCACAGGGAGCCAACCGGATGAATCATGAGTGGATCACAGCGCTAAATCAGTTTGCCTCCGAGGCAACCCCCGGCGTGATCATCACGGTTGTGGAAGAGCGTGGCTCAACCCCCCGTAATGCCGGTGCGAAAATGGTCATCAGTCAGGCTGAGCAGTATGACACCATCGGCGGTGGCCATCTTGAATACAAGGCGATCAAAATTGCGCGACAGATGCTACAGCAGAAACAGAGCCAGCCCCGCTTAGAGCGTTTCTCCCTCGGCGCGAGTCTGGGACAATGCTGTGGTGGCGCAACCACTCTGTTGTTTGAACCGGTGAATACCGACACAGTACAGATCGTCGTCTTTGGGGCTGGGCATGTGGGTCGTGCACTGGTCTCGATACTCGCCAGCTTACCCTGCCGGGTGCGCTGGATTGATAATAGGGAAGATCAGTTTCCAAACGTTATTCCCGAGGGGGTCGAACCCCTTGTCAGTGAGTTTCCTGCCGATGAGGTTGCAAGCCAACCCACTAACAGCTATTTCATCGTCATGACCCATAACCATCAATTGGATCAAACGCTGACGGAAGCCATTCTACAGCGGGATGATTTTGCCTACTTTGGCCTTATCGGCTCGGCAACGAAACGTCACAAATTTATCCATCGATTACATGCCAAAGGCTTCAGCGAGGCGCAGATCAAGCGTATGACCTGCCCCATGGGGATTGCCGAGGTGAAGGGTAAATTACCCGCAGAAATTGCAGTATCGGTCGCAGGAGAAATAATCGCCCACTACAACGCAGACTTCGGCTGTGATCAACAATCGACGCCCGCCGACACCACTGTTATTGAACGACTGGCCATCTAACCGTCCGCCATTCGATAGACCTCATTCGATAGACCTTAAATAGACTAAAACGCTGAGATATCCATGACACAACCCGCTATAACCGCCTACCGCGCCGCCATTCTCGATAGCCTTGGCGACCCCACTGACCTCGGTATCGACAACAGTTATCGCTATTTTGAAGATGGGCTGATGGTCGTGGAGAATGGCCAGATTACCGCCCTAGGTGAAGCAACCGACCTGCTAACCACTCTGCCAGCGGACATAACGATACAACAGTATAGCGACGCCCTGATTATCCCAGGCTTTATCGATACCCATATCCATTACCCTCAAACCGGCATGATTGCTTCCTACGGTGAACAACTATTAGATTGGCTGGAAAACTACACCTTCCCTGCCGAGCAGAAGTTTGCCGACCCACAACATGCCGCCGACGTATCCGAGATCTTCGTCAATGAACTGCTTAGAAACGGCACCACCACCGCCTTGGTATTTGGTACCGTTCATCCGGCATCCGTCGATGCTTTTTTCCATTGCGCTGAACAACACAACCTACGCATGATCGCCGGTAAGGTGATGATGGACCGAAATGCGCCAGCAGCGCTCACCGATACGCCAGACAGCAGTTATCAGGACAGCAAGGCTCTGATTGAGCGCTGGCATGGTAAAGGGCGTCTGCATTATGCCGTCACCCCCCGCTTTGCCCCCACCAGCAGCCCAGAGCAACTCAGTCTCGCCGGCAAGCTACTGCAGGAATATGAGGGTTTGTATATGCATACCCATCTATCGGAGAACAAAAACGAGATCGAATGGGTAAAAAACCTCTTCCCCGATCAAAACGGTTACCTCGATGTCTATGATCACCACCACTTACTGGGTGAGCGTTCGGTCTTTGCCCACGGCGTACATCTGTGTGATGAAGAGTGTCAGCGCTTAGCAGACACCGACTCAGCGATCGCCTTCTGCCCCACCTCGAACCTCTTTCTTGGCAGCGGATTATTTAATCTGCCGCAAGCCGAGAAGTTTAAAATCAACGTCGGTATGGGCACCGATGTAGGAGCCGGCACCAGTTTCTCGATGTTACAAACGATCAACGAAGCCTATAAAGTGATGCAGCTGCAAGGCAAAAAACTCCACCCCTTTAAATCCTTTTATCTCGCCACCCTTGGGGGCGCTAAAGCACTCAAGCTGGATGATAAAATCGGTAATCTCGAACCCGGCAGCGAAGCGGATTTTGTCGTGCTCGACTATAATGCCACCCCGTTGATGAAATACCGCATGGCACAAACCCAGTCATTGGAAGAACGCCTGTTTGTCATGATGACACTGGGGGACGACCGAGCGGTCAAGGAAACCTACGCCATGGGTAAACCGGTATATAGCCGAGATTAACCGCACAGGTACAACTAAAACAAAAAACGCCCCCGTGGGCGTTTAAGTGGTTGGTGTCTTTTTAAAGCGCTTTACCGAAGCAGTCGGCGTTACTTGGCCGGTTAACGCCTTTATTTACAGACATTCGAGAAGATAGCTTTAAGATCGCTCGGCGCCGCATGATCATCGAGGTTAAGCTTTTCTTCGATATGATCCAGATGGTGCATCATCAGTTTAGTCGCTAACGGCTTATCGCCATTGGCCAGCGCCTCGATTAATTCAAAATGCTCATCATAGGAGCAGTGTGACCGCGCATGGTTCTCATACTGCGCTATCGCTAACGAACTCAGCGATACTAGGCTGCGCTGAAAACTCAGCAAGGGGGGATTATTAGCGATTTCAGCCAACAACAGATGAAACTCGCCGGATAAACGAATACCCGCGGCACGATCGCCCTTTTCAAAGCACGTTTGCTCGTCCCGCACACTCTTCTTTAACTGCTCAATCTGGGCTTTATCCGCCTCTTCACACACCAGTTCGGTAACCGCCTTTTCAACCACCCGACGGGCAAACAGAATCCGGCGGGTATCTTCGTTCGATGGACTAGCCACCACCGCACCCCGATTAGGCCGTATCACCACCACTTGCTCATAGCTCAGACGCGACAAAGCACGCCGAATAATCGTTCGGCTCACACCAAAAATATCGCCGAGTGATTCCTCGTTCAGCTTGGTACCCGGCGCTAAACGCTGCTCTAAAATCGCATCAAAGATGTGCTCATAGACAATGTCATCCTGCGTTTTTTTACCGCCTTTCTTGATATCAATTTTTTTTATTTCAGATAATTGATTCATAAACCTTACATTTCTCCAGATACACCAGAAAACCTATCGATAAAAAACATACAACTGTACAGCAATGGTGGCTTAAATTTCGGAGAATAATACATAAAAGCTGATTTTCTGTACACAGAACATGGCTTTATCTCGCTTACTTCCGCCATCACCATTCCCAACAAAACACGACAATTGACTACATTTTATCTCTTTTTAGCAGCATTTTTTCGCTATTAAGCACTATAAGCCTAGGTCAAACAATCTGTAGACGCAAAAATATAGGCTGGATACAATGTCATCAATAGGTTGACTTTTTTGTATACAATCTTATTCTAAAGATAAGCACAATCTTGTGACTGCCCCTGTCAGGTTTATCCACAGAAACACAACACCTCTGACAACCGGACACGAAAACCACCTTATCAAATGTTCCGCAGGAACATCTTACCCCCAATGAGGAGTTAACGTTGTGGAAAGCATACAACAAGAACATGCAAGCAAGGACCAAGCCCTGTCTTCAGAGCTCAGCTTTCTGGATCGCTTTTTCAAACTCAGCAAGCATAAAACCAATATTCGTACCGAAATCATCGCGGGCCTCACCACCTTCGTGACCATGTCTTACATCATGTTCCTTAATCCGATCATCATGTCCAAAACCGGCATGCCCTTCGATGGCCTATTTCTAGCGACCTGTATCGGCGCGGCGATCGCTACGATTTTTATGGGCGTCTATGCCAACTGGCCCATCGGTTTAGCACCGGGCATGGGACTCAACGCTTTCTTTACCTTCACCGTCGTGTTGGAAATGAACTACAGTTGGGAGATAGCCCTAGGGGCGGTATTTCTCTCCGGTATTCTGTTTGTCCTGATGAGCGTCACCCGTTTACGGGAATGGATGTTAGAGAGTATTCCGATGAGCCTGCGCCTCGCCATGACCGCCGGTGTCGGCCTGTTTCTAGGGTTTATCGGCCTACGGTTTACCGGTTTGATCGTGTCTAACCCCGATAATATGCTCGCCTTGGCCGATCTGACCCACTTTGGTTTCGGTCCTTTCGGCCCTGAAGCACCGGCACTCGGATTACTCAGCTTCCTTATCATCAGCGTCTTGAGCTATCTACGCGTCTTTGGCTCGGTGATTATCGGCATCGTCGTGACCACCGCTATCGCCTTTTTGATGACCGCATTACTACCGGTGGATTTTTTCACCGTCACCTCTGACCGAGCGCCCGCATCAGGCTTTATGGCTTGGCCTGAAAATGGACTGATGGCGATACCTAACATTTCTGATATCGCCCCTATTTTTATGAAGCTGGATATTATGGGCGCCCTCGATGTCGCCCTAATACCGGTCATTATCACCTTCCTCTTTGTGAATATTTTCGATACCGCTGGCACCCTGATGGGGGTCGCTCATCGAGCCAACCTTCAAGATGAAAACGGTAAAATCGAAGGCTTGGATAAATCATTAAAAGCAGATTCGATCTCCTCGGTAATTGGCACCGCCTTTGGCTGCCCACCGGTCACCTCCTATGTTGAGTCCGCTGCGGGCGTTGCTGCCGGTGGCCGAACCGGCTTAACCGCCGTCGTGATCGGCATCATGTTTCTGCTAGGGCTTTTCCTGCTGCCTTTAGCGCAGATGCTTCCTAGCTTTGCGGTTGATGGCGCGTTGATCTACGTCGCTATGCTGATGATGGGCTCCCTCGCAAGCATCGATTGGGATGACCTCACCGAGTTTGCCCCCGCCCTCATGACCACCATTATGATGCCTCTGACCTTCTCTATCGCTAACGGCATCGCTATCGGCTTTATCACCTATACCGTCATGAAAGTGACGACTGGCAAAGCATCCGCCATCTCCACCGGTGTCTGGGTGTTAACCGCGATCTTTGTGGCTAAGTTTATCTTCCTACCTTAATCCACTCATAAAACCTACAAGCCCTCGACCGAGGGCTTTTTTCGTCTCAACACCGACGCCACACAAAGCGCGCTCGGTTCCTGAATCACTTGCTTCAAATATGATTGCTGAATTACAGTAGAGCTTCACTTAATTCGCTATTCGTAGTTTCGTTTATCTGGAGATGTAAATGACTTATCCGATTGAGGGCTCTTGCCAATGTGGCGGCGTAACATATACGTTATTAAAAGCCCCTAAGTTAATTCAAGCCTGTCATTGCCTTGCATGCCAGAAACTATCGACCAGTGCTTTCAGCGTTACCGCCGTTGTCGACGCCAGCGATATTGAGTTTGAAGGTGAGATGAAAGAGTGGCGCAGACCAGCGGATAGCGGCAATGTTTCAGCTGCAAAGTTTTGCCCTAGCTGCGGCAACCGGATCTACCACTTCAACCCAGACGAACCTAATTCCATCAAGTTAAAGCCAAGTACCCTGTCAGACACCAGTATTATTAAACCCATCCGCCATATCTGGGTCAGCCAAAAGCAAGATTGGTTTGAGATACCCGAAGGCACCGAGACATTCGAAAAGCAGGGCGCGTAATCGATTAACAGACTGATATCAATCGGCTCTCTAACAACAATTAGCTAAAAGACCGCACCGCAATCGATACACTCGAAAGCGGGTTCAGTTAACCGCGACGCCAATCTAACGCGGCGCCTCGCGGTCTTTTAAATCACCATTAGTCATCCAATAAAACTCACGGACGCTTGTTATGATCAACCTAAATACGGCTATTGCTTTCAATGATCCACTGCCTGAAGAGGTCGATGTGGTCGTGATTGGCGGTGGTATTATCGGTATCTTCTCCGCCCTAAATATTGCCCGCTCTGGCCTCAGCGTGATGGTGGTCGAAAAAGGCCGTATCGCTGGCGAGCAATCCTCCCGTAACTGGGGTTGGATTCGCCAACATGGCCGTGATGCGGCCGAATTACCGATTATGATGGAAGCCACTCGGTTATGGGAAAACATTGATCAAGAGGTCAAAGGCCGTACCGGACTCAAACGGGTCGGCGTGATGTATCTATCACAAACAGAGGAAGCTCAAGCACAACGCGAAAGCTGGCTCAGCACCGCCGCAGCACACGGTGTCGATACGGTGGCACTGTCTAGCGCGCAAATAGCACAACACATCCAACTGGACCCACACTCAAAGAACCCTTGGGTTGGCGCGACCTTTACCGCCAGTGATGCCCGTGCAGAACCTTGGCAAGCGATCCCCGCCGTGGCTGAACTCGCCCACAGTGAAGGCGTGCTTATCAAAGAAAACTGCGCCGTGCGCACATTAGATATTGAAGCGGGCCAGATTACCGGCGTGATCACCGAGGCGGGTCGCATAAAAACAGCTCAGGTGGTCGTCGCGGGAGGCGCTTGGTCATCGTTGTTTCTGCGCCGTCATGGAATCAACATTCCTCAATTATCGGTACGCGCATCGGTGGCCCGAACAGCGCCTCTTGAGAGTATTACCACCACCAGCTTTGCCGATAAAAAACTAGCGGTGAGACGCCGTGACGATGGCGGTTACTCGCTAGCACTAACCGATTCCCATGATCACTTTATTGGACCTGATTCATTCCGCTGGATGCCGAAGTGGATTAAGACAGGCCTGCAAAATATCCACGAGATCCGGCCTTGGATGAATGAAATACCCAACTCCCCTGATGCGTGGCGGGTAGCTCGCCACTGGCATGCGGATGAGGTAACCCCCTTTGAATTAACCCGCGTTCTGGACCCAGCCCCCGCAAAGGGCAAGGTTAAAGTGATGCAACAACGTTTTGCAGAAAGGTTTCCACAGATAGGCGAGCCCAAAATATTGGATGCCTGGGCCGGCATGATCGATGCGATGCCGGATATTGTGCCTATCGTTGACCGAGTCCCCGACTTAGAGGGGCTCATTGTGGCCACAGGGATGAGTGGTCATGGTTTTGGCATAGGTCCCGCTTTCGGCAAAATCGTAGCGCAGATAGTGAATAAGGAACAAAGTCAGCACGACCTGTCCCGTTTTCGCTTCTCCCGCTTCAGCGATGGTAGCCGCTTAAATATCGGTCCCAATATCTAAAGGGATCAGAAAACGACTCCCTTCCTGATTACCGATGCTGTTCAACCCTGATCACAGCATCGGTATCGAAGCCCCGCACCTTCGCCATACTGATAAATTTTTGCATGATTTCAGGTTGAACCTCCGGCGTCCGAGCAAGCAGCCACAGATAGTCGGTATCAGGCCCAGAGACAAAGGCATACTGATAGCCTTCATGATCCAACTCAAACACAACATATGATCCATAGAATGGGCCAAAAAAAGACACCTTCAGATACGCTTCATCGCTGTCGTTAACAAAATAAGCCTTACCTTCCGCCTCCTGCCATTCACCTTTTGCGGCAGAGAACCCTCGGTTCAGCACAGCCACACCGCCATCCTCTCGCCGAGTGTATTCAGCCGACACCTGTGTCAGTCCTTGCTCAAAGGAGTGATCTAGCCGAGCAATCTCATACCACTGACCTAAGTATCGATCTAACTCAAACTGCCCTACCGGTGTCACTGCCTTAGGCATCCCTAAACAGCCCGTCAGTAACATCACGGTCATCAGCATCCATAAATTTTTCATCCTTTTAAGCATCCTTATACATAAATCTCTACCCTATGATACGTTTCACGGGTTAATCAGATCATGATCACGGTCACCCTCAGTCACATACCGATCTTGAATCACAGCAGTCCACCGAAGCCCAACAACGCCATGATCGGTTATCCATCAAGCTTAGCGGCCTTTCGACTCAAACACCTGTCGCTTACGACAGTTGTCTATTTCTGCCGTTCTCTCTAGAGTGGATAGCCATACAGGTCTAATAATAAACGATCTATCTATTGATCATGATGGGTTAAGTGATAAAAGGGATGTGCCATGAATAATGAAGACCGGACTAATCAGCTAATATCGACACCTCAAACCACGGGACGAGGCCTGCTACATAAAGTCTTTCGATCTTCCATCGCACTCTGTCTGCTAGCGACCTCCGTCGCTAGTTATGCCGATGAATCTGTCACCTTAGAAAGGGTCCGCTATTGTGATCAACGAGGCCTCAATAATATCTGCGCAGGTACAGCCACCACCCCATCAAAATTTCAAGCGTGGAGCAACGCTGGTGTTTCCACCGAGGGTCAACGCAACACCTACATATCCATCGTTAACCAGCCACCAAAAGATCAGGTGCGCAAGGTGGTGTTTATCTCTGCAGGACAGCAGACAGATCCCGGCGGAGAAGAACGAGGCAAGATAGGCAAAGGCTATCCTAACGTACTGACAGGCCAACCCAACGATTATAAAGATGGTTGTATGAATGCCACAAAAAGCTGCACCCGCACGATTGACGCGAGGTCGGTCTTAGGTCGTTTACGCGGCGATGGTAAGTTTAGTGATAGCGACACCCTCTTTATCGCTGCGTTTGATATGCGTTTTGGCTACTACCGCCCCAGCGCCGAAAAACAGAGACGAGAAAACGCTTATTGGGATTTCCTCACCTCTCAGTTTGATCCCAGCAAAGTTGAGCTCATCGTACTCGCCGGCCAAAGCCGCGGGGGCTGTATGATGTTCCGCCTCGGACAAAAACTACGGGCAACATCCACCTATCAAAATATCCCCCTAATCGTGCAAGGCCTAGACCCTGTTTGCACCACCACCGGCACCCCCAACCTTGACCGAGAACTCCCCCAGTTAAGTGGCGTATATAGAAACCCACTCAATAACAGCTATGAATCCTACCCTATCGATATGGATCAAGTTTTCCCCAGCAATCACCGTAATAAACTGGCGGTTCTAGATATTCACGGTGGCGGTGAAGTATGGGCTCAAGAACCGGGCATCCGCTCATTCACATGGAAGGCCAGCGATACCGATCTCGGTTGGTGGGAGCAAAAGTGGGTGAATGCCGGTCATGAAGATATGGGTGGTAAATATGAACACTCATGGCAAACCGTTGATTTAGCCGTTACCCATATTTACGACTCGATGTACGTCTTTGGCAGCACCCACTTCAAATCAACAGATCAACACCCGGTTGATATCAATGGCGATGGTTTAAGTGACATAGTGCTACGCTCTCGGAATCCGCAACAAGGGCTCATCATTCATACAAAATTATCCAACGGCGATGGCTCATTCATCGATAAAGCGTTTATCTCCGGCGATGGTTCAGCGGTAGACTTGCTGCCGATGCTCTCCGGTTATTTCAATGCCGACAACAAAACCGATCTACTGTTACGTTATTACCATCCACAGAATGGCTTAACGCTGCGCACTAAATTGTCCAATGGTGATGGCAGCTTTACAGAAAAAGAGTATCAGGCAGGCGATGGCCATAGTGACACTGAAAGGCTGGCGTTTATCGGTGATGTCGATGGCGATAAACTATCCGATCTCATATCACTCTATCAGCACCCAACCTCAGGGCTACACATCCGCGTTAAATACTCGAATGGCGATGGCAGCTTCCGAGAAACTGACCACCGCTCGGGTGATGGCGCCATGGGTGACTCAATGCGTATGCATGCCGCGGATGTTAACGGCGATGGTAAAACCGATCTCATCTATCACTTTCAAAATGGTGCCGATAACTTCCAAATCAGAACCCAGATATCCAATGGCGATGGCAGTTTCACCTATAAAAAACTGATCCCCGGTGGTTGGTGGTATATGAATAATATGCAGAGTTTTGTTGGTGATGTGAACCGCGATAAGAAATCGGATCTTATCCTCATCACCCGTGACCATGGCACCAAGTTATTACGCGCCAATACCTATATCTCCCAAGGGGATGGTACCTACCATCGGGTCATACACGATCTCGCCGAAACCGCCGACGTTGATAAGCTGGAAATCTTAGTCGGTGATTTCAATGGGGATCGCAGAACCGATATTCTGCTACGTAAGCGTGACCCACAACAAGGTTTGATTCTGCGGCTTAAACTCTCCAAAGGTGATGGTCACTATACCCATGTTCAACATATCGCTGGAGACGGGCCACAAATCGATAACTTTTCTGCGTTGATCGGTAATATCGATAAAGGGCTAACGACCGATCTTATCCTACGGGCACGGACGGCTAATGGTATATTGATACGCTCTAAGCTAAGCAAAAGTGATGGTAGTTTCTCCGAAGCGCAATACAACGCAACCGGCGATCTCCTGATGTTGATGCGATACCCCGCCCTTAGCGGTGCGATGAGATGGGCCGGTGGTGGAACCTTCCACCCCTGTGGCGGCTGTGTAAAGACCGTTTCCACTGCAGATAAAGTCGCTGTCAAAAAAGCGACCGTACTGCCTCAGATAAAACCATCCGTATCCGGTGGTAAAGTGGTCAATAAAGCCATTAATGCACAACAGTTAAAACAATAACTCATCGCTTAAAAAAACCAAACGGCGAAGGCGGTTATCTGCCTTCGCCGTTGCGTCCGATGCTAAATAGCCCTGTTTGACCATGCCCCATGCGCAGGCCTATTTAAGATCAGACAATATCATCGAGGAAGTTTTATCCATCGATTATCGCAACCCCATTTCACTTCACTGTCAACCAGAGTGATTAATGATTATCAGATACCTTAAAGCAGTCGTATTGTTGACCTTCATCATCGCCAACGGCTTAGCGATGGCCGGTGATGTCCAGATCAAAAATAACTGGCTGTTCCAACATGGCGACCTCTCGAACTGGAGCCAACCATTATACGATGACAGCGCATGGCAAACCGTTGAAGTCCCTAGGCTACTATTTCAGGGACATAACACACCGGTTAAAGGCTGGTACCGTGTTCACTTCGATTTCAAGGCGCCTGAGCAGCAAGGTTTAGCCCTGTTTATTGAAACAATCAGGCATGCCGATGAAACTTGGCTCAACGGTACCCGCATCGGCGGCTTGGGCGAAACCTATGACGCATGGGATTTTCTCCATACCAACCCGCAAAGCCTGCCTCGGCTGTACAAGATTCCCGCACAATTACTGAATGAAAAAAATAATGTCCTCGCCATTAAAACCAACGTCGGTTTTGGTGAAGCCTGGGGCGCTATGTTTCCTGGTGGGGCGGGCATTACCAAGGGTAAAGTGCTGATTGGCGACTATGATGAATTACTCGAAAAGGTCCATAACACAAAACTAAACATCATCACGCTGGATACGGTGTTTGCGGTCCTAGGTATCATCGAATTTGTGATTATTATTGTGCTGCTAAAAACAGCCTTAGGCCCCGTGCCTGAATTCAAATGGCTACTCGCCTGTAGCTTTTTCCTGCTATTAGGCGCTGCCGCCCACGATATCAACTACATCTATTCGATTAAATTCATCAGCGCCAACCTCGCTATGGTGACGGCAATGCTGGTGCTGCCCTACACCACCGCTATGTATTTTTGGAGTCAGTATCGTGACATCCCCGGCAAGGTAATCACGGTATTGTCCGCTATCTGGGCCTTTAATGTGGTGATGCTGTTATTACCCAGCATCTCATTCGAGCTGAAAAATATCTGCTGGTATGTTTGGAACCTCCAAGCCGTCACGTTTTTCTTCTATGCTATTTATGCCGCCTTTAAAGGGCTTATCTATAAACGTGTCGGCGCCTACGCTCAATTTTTTGGCATTATCATTTATGTCTTTTCGATTCGTAGCCAATGGTTGCCCGATGATTTTTTTGGTCACCGAAACATTCAATTCGGTAGCATCATCTATCGCTATGCTTTGTTGTTTGCCTACTTTCAACAACTCACCCATATTCGCATGGATTTCAAAAAGCTATCCATCCGCATCGTTGGCATTACCGACAGCGTTAGACATTCGATCGCCCGCGAACTGCACGATGGCATAGGTCAACACCTCGCATCGGCAAAACTGCAAACAAGCTTAGCCTTAAGCTCTGATGAAAAAGATCAACATCTAGGCTACGTCAAATCTGAACTCGAACAGGCCGTACAAGGGTTGCGACGTTTGATCAATGGGTTACACCCGGTGGTGATCGATCAGACCCCTATCCATCAAGCATTAACCAGCGAATGTAAAAACATTGAGAAGATATACGGTATTACAACCTCTCTCAACTGTGCCGAGATGACGATGGATAAAGGGACTGAGATCCATGTTTTCCGAATGTTTCAAGAGTGTGTATCGAATGCCATCAAGCATGGTCTAGCGACCAGCGTCGAGATACAGTTATCCACTAAAAAGGGGTATGTGTGCCTTTCTATCCGCGATAACGGTATCGGGTTTAATATCAAAGACAAAGGTGAATATCGAGACGATGGTGGCTACGGCTTTGTCAGCCTTCAAGAAAGGATCACCTTGTTAAGCGGCCATCTTGATATGACCAGTGAAACCGGCAAGGGCTGCCATATACAGATTAAATTCCCACTATCACCCGCAACGTAATGGGTTAACTGATATAACCATTTTTAAGCGCAACAGCGACCGCATTAGCGCGACCGTGGGCGTTTAACTTTAAGCAGGAGTTCGAGATATGGAAGCGTACCGTGCGTTCAGAAATATCGAGCTGCCGCCCTGTTTCCTTATTGGAGAGTCCATTGGATGCACAGGCTAACACCTCTACCTCTCTTAAGGTTAAGGCCGCCTCATCGGCATCAACAACACTCAAGGCTTCCATCATCGCTGGAGATAAGAATTGCTCACCGGCGACCACATTATTAATCGCATCACTTAACTCTTCAAACGCACTCTCTTTTAACACATAGCCGGACAACCCAAGCCTTAATAGGGTTTTAGCCAGATGGGCTTCGAGATGCATGGTTAACGCGATCAACTGAGTCTCGGGACTATGGGTTTCAACATACTTAAGAATATCGGCGGTTTTGGCTCCTGGCATCGACAGATCAACTAAAGCGATCGTGGGAGAAAACTGCTCAATCAGCGCAATCAACTCATCGCCGTTAGCACCGGTGCCTAGCAGTTGGAAAGTCGATGATTTGCCAATCAGACTACTCAGCCCTTCCAAGAACATGGAATGGTCATCAGCCGCAACAATGGTAACTCTCTCTGACATAACCGGTTTCCTTTTAGAACCAATAAAAATAGTACTAACGAACGACAAGCCAACTATCTACTAACACTAGGCCTTAACACAAACATAGACGGAATTAGTCGATTCATCCTGCTGAAACGGGTTATAAAAAGAGACCACATGGGCATCGACACGCTCAAATACCGTTTTCAGTAGCGCTTCAAACGGCGCTTCCGGCAGGTTTTGCGACCACATGGCAAACACACCTCCAGGTTTAAGCTGCTCAGCCATCAAGCTCAGATTAGCCGTGGTATAAAAACTCGCGTTGGCAGAGTTAAGGTATTCTGTAGGAGAGTGATCAATATCTAACAGGATCGCATCAAACTTTTTACCACTACACGCGGGATCAAACCCAGTGCTTGGTTCAACCGCCAGATCAAAGAAGCTGCCCAGTATGTAACGGTTACGGCTATCCGCGTTGAGTATCTTCCCCAGCGGGACCCGTTCATCTTGATGCCAACCGATCACCGTCTCAATCGCATCCACCACCAGCAACTCAGCAATACGTGGATCCTTTAAGGCCGCCACTGCCGTATAACCTAACCCCAGACCGCCCACGACCACACTGAGTTGATCGCCCTCGACGGCAGCAAGGCCCAGTGTTGATAACGCTTCTTCCGCATCGACAAACATACTCGACATTAAAAACTCTTCGCCGAGCTTTACCTCATAGATATCTCGATCACCAAACGCGGGCATCCGCCGCTTACGTAGGGATATCTGCCCCAAAGGCGAGGCTTGGCTATCGATCTCTTCAAATAGTGGCATGCGAAACAATCCTAATACGGTATCCGGTCGGTTATCATACGTGCTAACTCGCACGATGGGAAAACATCAGCATAGCCAAGCCAATCTTTACCCTGCATTAACAGCTAAGCACCTTCATATTTCGATAACGACATTTTGCTATAGGCCCTACTTTGAAAATAATTGAACTGCGTGAATATAAGATTAAACCCGGTAAAACAGATCAATGGTTAGACTGGATGCGAGAAGAACTACTGCCCTACCAAGAGTCGAAGGGCATGAGAATTATCAATACCTATATTCATCAAGATCCTGACGGTACTGACTACTTTATCTGGTTGCGCGAGTTTGATGATGAAGCCTCTCGCCAAGCGATTTACCAATCAACCTATAACCAGTGGTGGATCACGGAGGTTCGGCCAAAGGTGTTTGAATTGATAGAAGAGGAGTCTATTCAGGTAAAGTTGATGCACCCACTCAGCTGATAAACCCCTAGGCGGGGGAAGTTAAAGGCGGGGGCGTTAACGAAAGGAATGAATCGTTAGTGAAAAGAATAGGTCGCTAAAAGGCGCGTCGAAACAAGGCCGTCGATAGACAGCGCCCAGCAAGTACACCTGCCTTTTCCAGCCTAGAGCAACAGCGTTTAACTGCCTCGATAGGTTGAATAGCTATAAGGGGAGATCAATAGTGGTACATGGTAGTGTTCAGCTTCATCATCAATACCGAAGCGCAGCACCACATCATCTAGAAAAGGCGTTACCGGCAACTCAACGCCGCGCTGGCGGTAGTATTCACCCACACTAAAGACCAGCTCATACACTCCTCGCTTGAAGTCGTCGCCTTCTAATACCGGCTGATCACAACGACCATCATCATTCGTTAATGTTTGCTGTAATCGTTCGCGACGCTCGCCATCAATACGGTACAGCACCACCGGTATATTTGCCCCTGGACAACCGTGCGCCGAATCCAATACATGTGTTGTCAGATATCCCATCTGCCCTTCCCCTTATCACTCTTGATTTAAAATGGTTATGACGGACATGTCGCTAAAAGATCAACTACCACTATAAAACAACGCAAGGAAACAAAACAACAGAGCATTCGTAAAATTGTATACATTTTATTTCGCTAAACAGCCCCGTCTATTTCTCCTCTCTCGGCTCATTTAAACCTGTTATTCCCGCTAACATCTGTTTAATTCTGACCGATCGGACAACTTTATACTTGAACGACCCACAATCAATTGTATACAATCAAGGCATTGATTTTGCTAAACCAGACGATCACATCGATCGTTATGTAAGGAGTTCCGCCGTGAATACCGACTATCCTCGCGACCTCATTGGGTATGGCAATAACCCTCCTCATCCCCACTGGCCTGATAACGCCCGTATTGCTATCTCTTTTGTGTTGAATTATGAAGAGGGCGGTGAACGCTGCATTCTTCATGGTGATCAAGAATCGGAAGCCTTTCTGTCTGAAATGCCCGGTGCTCAGGCGCTCGCTAATGTCCGTCATATGAGCATGGAATCCTGCTATGAATACGGCAGTCGTGCCGGTGTTTGGCGGCTATTAAAGCTTTTTAATCAATACAATATTCCCTTGACCGTGTTCGCCGTAGCGATGGCGATCCAGCGCAATCCCGCGGTTGCTCAGGCAATGGTGGCGGCAGGCCATGAGATCTGTAGTCACGGCTTACGCTGGCTCGATTACCAATATACCGATATCGAGGAGGAGCGCGATCATCTCCTGAAGGCCATCAATATTATCGAAGAGATCACCGGCGCACGGCCACTGGGCTGGTATACCGGCCGCACCGGCCCTAACACACGTCAGTTAGTGATGGAGGAAGGTGGCTTCCTGTATGACTCCGATGCCTACGATGATGATCTACCTTATTGGGTCGATAACGCCGGTAAAGGGCACTTGGTGATTCCCTATACCCTCGATGTTAACGATATGCGTTTTGCCACCGCTCAAGGTTTCAACAGTGGCGAACAGTTTTATCAATATCTAAAAGACAGCTTCGATACTCTTTACGCCGAGGGAGAAGATGCACCAAAAATGATGTCGGTTGGCTTGCACTGCCGACTTGCGGGGCGTCCAGGACGCACCGCTGCCTTAGAACGATTTATCCGTTATGCCCAAAGTCATGATCGCGTATGGTTTACTCGGCGCATCGATATCGCTCAACATTGGCAGCAACAACACCCCTATCAACCGGAGGCGGCCAAATGAGCGCAACCTGCTTTCATAGCTGTACTCCCAGCCAGATGAGTCGCGCCGACTTTGTGGCTACTTTTGGTGATATCTATGAGCACTCCGCGTGGATCGCCGAACAGGCATTCGATCTCGGTATCGATCATAGCCATAACCAAATTGATACCCTGCAGGCTCGCATGGCAAAGATCTTGCTTGATTCTGACCAAGCATCTCAACTAGATCTCATCAACGCCCACCCAGATTTAGCCGGCAAAGCAGCGATTGCCGGTGAACTGACCGAGTCATCAACCTCGGAACAAGCAGGCGCCGGTATCAGTGAATGCACCGATGCCGAGTTTGCTCGTTTCACCGAGTTAAACAATGCTTATAAAGCCAAATTTGGCTTTCCTTTTATTATGGCGGTCAAAGGCAGTCAAAAGCAGCAGATACTCGCCGCTTTCGAAGAGAGAATTCATCATAGCCCGGAACAAGAGTTCCAGCGCGCCCTGATGGAGATTAACAAAATAGCTCGGTTTAGACTGGAATCCCTCTAAACCCTCCCCCGTTAATCGGCAATGATAGAGACAAGGCACTGAAATTTATGAGTAATCCTACATTTACAAAATACATCAACCTAGCCGATGCCCGACTCGGTAGTAAAGCGGTGTTTGTCACCGATGACTGGTTTGCCGCGGTTGACCGAATGCTGCAACCGGAAGCACCGGTGTGGAAAGACGATGTTTACGATGATAACGGTAAATGGATGGATGGCTGGGAATCCCGCCGCAAACGTTTTGAAGGCTATGATTACACCATCATTCGTCTCGGCGTTCCCGGCGTGATTAAGGGCGTTAATATCGATACCGCCTTCTTTACCGGCAACTTCCCTCCTTCCGCATCACTGGAGGCCTGTTTTTGCCCGCAAGGTGACCCTGACGATAATACCGAATGGACCGAATTGTTAGGTGCTGTCAGCCTCAGTGGTGATAGTCAGCACCTTCACGCCATCGAACAGGATGCGCCATGGACCCATGTCCGTTTCAATATCTATCCCGATGGTGGTATCGCACGCCTGAAGCTGTACGGCATTCCTTATCTGGACTGGTCGAGCGTTAACCCTGATGAAGAGATCGACTTAGCCGCCGCCATCAATGGCGGTAGGGCGCTGGCCTGTAGTAATGAGCACTACGGCACCATGAGCAATATTCTTAACCCCGGACGAGGTATCAATATGGGCGATGGTTGGGAAACCGCCCGTCGTCGTACCCCAGGCAATGACTGGGTAATTATCGCCTTGGGTCATCCGGGTGAAATCAGCCGAGTCGTGGTCGACACCCTCCACTTCAAGGGTAACTATCCCGATAGCTGTTCGATTCAGGCGGCCTATGTCAAAGGGGGCACCGATGAACAGATCGAAACCCAGAGCTTATTCTGGAAAGAGCTACTGCCCTCACAAAAACTAGCGATGCATCAAGAACATCAGTTCGAGCAACAGCTTAACAGCTTGGGAAATATCACCCATATTCGCCTAAACATCTTCCCCGACGGCGGCGTGAGTCGTCTCCGACTGTTCGGCAAGCCGAGCCAATAGGATAAATACCCATGCAGCGGATAATCACACCGGAACCCCTGACGAAAGCACGCTTTGCACCCTATGGTGATGTTATTGAAACCGAGGGCAGTGATTTCTTTATGATCAATAACGGCTCTACCCAACGTTTTCATCGGCTTTCTGAAGTGATGCTGGGTAAACCGGATGATCGCGCCATCATCAGTATCTTTAGGGCTCAGAAGCTGACCTACCCACTGCCGATAAAGATGTTAGAACGACATCCTCTCGGTAGTCAGGCCTTCATTCCCCTGAAACAAAAGCCCTTTCTGATACTCGTGGCTGAACCCGGTGATCAACCCGACCCCGAGACGATCCGCGCCTTTATCACTAACGGCCATCAGGGCATTAACTACCACACGGGTGTTTGGCACCATCCGGTACTCAGCTGTGAAGCTGAAGACGACTTTTTAATCGTCGATCGCGAAGGCGACGGTAACAACTGCGATGAACACTATTTTAGTGACGACAGCGACATGGTGCTTGAAAGCGGTATACCCAGCTGAGATGAACCTGCAGGAGTGGTTCCTGGCAGCGATATATTAGACGATAAAGATCTCGAGAGAGGTCTAGCTTGATGAGGAATAAACGATGGATCCACATATCACGGAATGGCTTAACCTCGCAGTACGCTGGGTGCATATGATTACCGGTATCGCTTGGATCGGTGCGTCCTTTTACTTTGTCTGGCTAGAAAATCATCTAGAGCGCAGCCAACCTAAAGAGGGTCTATCCGGTGATCTATGGGCCATTCATGGTGGCGGTATTTACCACTTAGAAAAATATAAGCTTGCTCCCCCACAGATGCCAGAAACACTACACTGGTTCTACTGGGAAGCCTATGCCACCTTCCTCTCTGGATTTACCTTACTGGCGGTTGTTTACTACCTTAATGCGCCGCTTTATCTGATTGCACCGGGCTCTGATATGGGGACAGCCACCGCCATTGCGATCAGTATCGGCAGCCTATTGGCCGGTTGGCTGATTTACACCACCCTCTGCGATTCACCACTGGGTAAAAAACCACTGTTATTAGGCGTCGTGCTCTTTGCATTGCTGGTGCTAGCCGCCTGGGGCTTAACACTTATTTATAGCGGTCGCGGTGCTTTTATTCATGTCGGCGCCATCATCGGCACCATTATGGTCGGTAACGTGTTCCGCATTATCATGCCCGCCCAACGGGCCATGATTCGTGCGATTGAAGCAGGACAAGCCCCTGACCCTAAGCTACCGGCAAAAGGGTTGTTGCGCTCTCGGCATAACAACTACTTTACTCTGCCCGTGCTGTTTATCATGATCAGCAACCATTTCCCGAGCACCTATAGTTATGAATATAACTGGGCCATTCTCAGCGCGCTGGCATTTCTAAGTATATTAGTGCGGCACTACTTCAACACTCGCCACCTGACGCAAAAATACCTCTGGACCCTGCCCGCTGCGGCGCTGGGTATGATCGGTTTGGCATTTGTGGTCGCGCCACAAACCGCACCGAGTAGCAACATCCAAACCGTTAGTTTCGCTCAGGTTCAACCGATTATCAGTGAGCGTTGCTCGGTGTGTCACTCCGCAACCCCGAGCTACGCGGGCTTTAATGCCCCGCCACTCAACGTCATTATGGATACGCCAGAGCAGATCAAAGCACTCATCCCTCGCATTCAGGCCCAAGCCATCACGACAACCGCCATGCCATTAGGGAATATCACCCAGATGACGCCACAAGAGCGAGACCTACTCGGCCAGTGGATTGCCCAAGGCGCCCTCGTCGATTAATGGGATCACCGATAATGGGCACAATCTTTTTTGATCTAGACGGCACCCTGCTGAATACTCAGGCAGGGATTGGCGAGTCGATACAGGCGGCGTTATCCCAGCTCGGCGGTTCGATTGCCGAGCCAGCCGAATTAAAAACCTGCTTTGGCCCGCCGATACGTGAGAGCTTCGCTCGGCTCCTCGATACCGATGATGACCAGCTAATCGAATCTGCGGTGACACATTTTCGAGAACACTATCTGCAAAAAGGGATCTATCGCTATCAACTCTATCCCGGCATAAAAACACTGCTGTTACAGCTAGCCAGCTCGGGCAAAACACTGCGCGTTTTAACGGTCAAACCTCAGCCCCAAGCCGAGTGGCTTTTACAACACGCCCAACTGAGCCATCTATTTGCTAGCATTCATGGCAGCCTCCTCGATGGCAGCCGAAGTGATAAAACCCTACACCTCGAAAGCCTGCTGCAAGATCATCAGCCCGATCAACAGCACTGGATGATCGGCGACCGAGCCAGTGATATCCACGCCGCTAAAAGTTGCGAGGTTAACTCCGTCGCCGTCACTTGGGGCTATGGCGAGATAGATGAACTACAGCAGGCTAACAGCGACTATCTTATCCACAGCCCCGAACAGCTCATCCCACTGCTCACCTAACCAGCGTAAACAACGGATAAAGACATCACCCTGATTTCATAATATGAAATAGAGCTGTTAGATATTAGAATACGGTATCTTTTGTTCATTCTTTCAGGTGCCTTATGCCAGATACCCTCACCACCGCGAGCTCTGCCGATGATCATACGGCGATAGCCGTCGACACTAAGCCTGTCAGCCGCATACAGGTTATCGACCGGGCCGCGCATATTCTGGATGCGATCTCCCGCTATTCTCAACCGGTGACACTCAAAGTACTCAGCGCCGAAACCGGCCTACACCCGTCAACCGCCCACCGGATACTCCGCGCCCTCATCGATAACCGTTTTGTCGATCGCAATGAACATGGTGAGTACTGGTTAGGTAATCGGCTGCTGCAACTAACCAATAAACGGCGTACCGATGTGGACCTTCGCGCCGTCGCTCTCCCCTATATGGAACGGCTCAGGGATCAACTAGGCGAGAGTGTTAACCTGACCATTCGCGAGGGTGATGTGGTGATCTATTTTGAACGGGCGATCCCCAACCGTATGATGCACGTTCATCAACTCGTCGGAAGCCGTGCACCGCTACATGTCACTGGCGTAGGTAAACTGATGCTCGGTATCGGCGGTGAGAGCGATATTGTCAGCTACGCACAACGCACCAATCTACCCACCTACACCCAAAACACCTTTTCGACGTTGCCGGAACTGACGGCTGAATGCCTGCAATCCGCCACCCAGGGGTATGCGTTGGATAACGAAGAAGCGGAAATCGGTGTGGGCTGTATCGGTGTCTTAATTTATGACCAAACCCAGCTGCCGGTTGCCGGTCTATCGATCTCTGCACCGATCGAAAGACGCCAATTGACATGGATTGACGCTCTCAAGAAGGCCGCCCACACAATTTCAACACAGCTAGGGTACAGCGCCCAGGACGCTGCGAGTAGCACGCCAGATTAAAGAGGGATAGATGAGCTAGGCTTAAGATCTGAGTTTAACTCAGGGCTTAAATAAGAGTTTAAATAAGAACTTAAATAAAAGCTTAAATCATTAGCTTAACGATTGGCGGTCAGGTCTAACTGTGACAGTTCTTCCAATAACCAGCTACCGGCCGTGCCCAAAGAACGATTTTCCGTCCAGACAACATCAATACCCTGAAGGGATGCCACCGTCTGAAAATCCCGCTGCAGGGCTAATAATTCGCCGCTGGCTAGCTTCTCCTGCACCACATTACGATGCAAGAATGCCCAGCCCAAGCCACTACAAAGCAGTTCTAGTATCAGATGGGGGCTTTCTGAAAACCAAACACTGGGACTAAACATCAGCCGTTCATGACTACGATCGGTGAGATCCAAGCTTCGCAGCACTAACTGTCGATGGGCTCTAAAGTTCGCGTGACTCACCGATTGCTTATCGACCAGAGGATGATCATGGCGACACACCGCCACCAGTTCAGAATAGCCAATGCCACGGAAACCAAATCCCTGAGGATAAAACTCCCGTTCTAACATTAAGCCGATATCCGCGCGATTAGTGCGGATCAATTCGGCAACATCACTACCGCCGGGATCGAGTAACTCCAACTGAATATGGGGGAAGCGCTGTTCAAAGCGATGCAAGATATCGAGCAACGGCTGACTAGAAATACTCTGCTCTACCGCCAAACAGAGCTCAACCTCATCACTCTGCCCCAACGCTTGGGCATGCACCCTAAACTCATGCTGACTGTGCAGTACCGTTCGGGCGTACTCCAACAGTGCCTCACCGCTAGGGGTTAATAGCGGACTACGGTGGGTGCGATCAAACAACGTGACATTACTATCGAGCTCCAAATTACTGATCGCGGTGCTCACCGCTGACTGCGCTTTACCCAAACGCCTCGCAGCCGCCGAAAAAGAGCCTGTTTCAGCCGCAATGACAAACGCCTCTAACGGGTCGATACCAGCCATTTTCACACCCCAACCTATCTGAATTTTAGATAGTATCTAACTTTTTACTATCTAAATAAAGCCTAGAATAGCCTCATCTTAAAGCAGCACTCGCTAATCAAAATCTGGCAAGTGAGCATAACAAATCAGCACTGTAACGAAGCACTTCAAAGAAGCACTTTAACTGAGTATAGGAGCCATCATGAATCAGCCAATCATCACCCGTACCCCGCTCGACCGTCTGCGTCATACCCTGATGTTCGAACTATTACTGCTCACACTATTAGCCCCCATGATGGCGCTATTACTCGACCGAGATATTATGGAGGTGGGTATGCTATCCGTGGTGATCAGTCTCAAGGCGATGCTGATCAACCCATTTTTCAATTATCTGTTTGATCGCTATGACGTCAAACGGGGTAGAGTTCCCACTGAACGAAAGCTCGCCGGTCGTTTGCTACATGCGGCAGGGCTAGAAGTAACACTGGTTGCCACCTCGCTACCGCTAATTATCTGGTGGCTTAACGTGACCGTTATGCAGGCCTTGATGGTCGACCTTATTTCGATCTTTCTAGTGATGACCTACACATTGGTATTCAACTGGGGATATGACCGAGTATTCCCCGTTAGTCAGCCCTCCGCTCAAGCACCCCATCAAGTGCTGCCGGTAGAGAACTAATAAAAAAGGCTTATCTCGCTAGCCGCTTTGTTCGCTCTCAAACCGCAGGGACCCAAAAAATCTGTCGAGCGAATGATTCAACGGGTCGAGCCATTAGACGTAAAAAAGCCCCCTTCGAGTTAAGTCGAAGGGGGCTTTTTCATTGAAACCAAATCAAGCAATCAACATTAAGCGACCCGGGAAGCCTTAGTTTGATTATCCAGATACTCATCAAAAGTACCGGGGAAGTGAATCACTTGCTGATCTTTAATCTCAATAATATTGTTTGCCAAAGAAGAGATGAACGCTCGGTCATGACTAACAAAAATCAGCGTACCATCAAAACCTTCTAGCGCGATGTTCAATGATTCGATCGCTTCCATATCCATATGGTTGGTTGGCTCATCCATAATCAGCACGTTGATATCCATCATCATCAACTTACCAAACAGTAGGCGGTTCTTTTCACCACCGGAACAAACCCGAGCCTTCTTATTGAAATCATCCGCGGTAAACAACAAACGTCCGAGCATCGCCCGCACTTTCAAATCATCATGCTTCGGTGTACGCCATTGAGACATCCACTCAAACAGGGTCAGATCACAATTAAAGTCGGCGGTACTATCCTGAGGACAATAACCAATTGAGGCGTTTTCAGACCACTTGACGGTGCCCTCTTTGGTTTCCAACTCATTCATCAGGCAGCGCATAAAGGTGGTTTTACCGGCACCGTTTTCACCTATAATCGCCAGTTTAGCGCCTGCTTCTAGAATCAGGTTACCATCGCGGAATAACATCTCGCCTTCAAAGCCATGTCCCATATCTTCCAGAATAAGCGCCTGACGGTGCAGTTTCTTGTCCTGTTTATAGGTAATCGAGGGAAACTGACGACTAGAGCTTTTTACTTCATCCAGCTCGATCTTTTCTAACTTCTTCGCCCGCGAACTCGCTTGTTTGGCTTTTGAAGCATTCGCCGAGAAACGGTTTACAAATGACTGTAACTCGTCCATCTCGAGACTCTTCTTCGCATTTGCGGTCAACAGCTGTTCACGAATCAATGACGAAGCTTCTAGGTAATATTCATAATTACCCGGATAGATACGCAGCTCGCCATAATCGATATCCGCCATATGGGTACAGACCGAGTTCAAGAAGTGACGGTCATGCGAGATGATGATCATGGTGCTTTTACGTTGATTCAGCACATTTTCCAACCAACTGATGGTATGAATATCCAAGTTGTTGGTCGGCTCATCCAGTAGCAAGACATCAGGGTTAGCAAACAGCGCCTGCGCTAACAGCACCCGAAGCTTCCAACCCGGCGCAACCTGACTCATCAAACCAAAGTGATACTCTTCTTCAATACCCGCCTCTAATAGAATATCTCCAGCGCGACTCTCAGCACTGTAACCATCCATTTCGGCAAATTCGACTTCCAGATGAGCAACCTTCATACCGTCTTCTTCAGACATCTCCGGCAGCGAATAGATGCGCTCACGCTCCTGTTTTATCTTCCACAGCGCCGCATCACCCATAATCACGGCATCGATAACGGTGTATTCTTCAAAGGCAAACTGGTCCTGACTGAGGATGCCCAGTTTTTCCCCAGGCGTCATCGAAATATTTCCCGACGTAGGCGTTAACTCACCGCTCAAAATCTTCATAAAGGTGGATTTGCCACAGCCATTCGCGCCGATTAAACCATAACGGTTACCGTTGCCGAATTTAGCAGAAATATTTTGGAACAGCGGCTCAGCGCCAAACTGCATAGTGATATTCGCAGAGGAGATCAAAGGATAGGTCCTGAAAAGAAAGTTCTAGAAAGAGTGTACTGACAAAGAATCCTGAAAAAGAACCCGGAAAAAGTACAGATTACACAGCATAAAAGCGATGCTGTTAAAGAAGCCGCCACTTTAAAGAGTTCAGCCCCTAATGTCGAGGGGCAACTGTACATTTATTAAACAAAAAGCAGTTCTGGAGTACTTCAGTGTGAAATTAAACCGTTCAGAAGCTTCCACTTATTTGAATAACCGTCAGTCAAGTCTCCCCTCAATGTCAAATTGAGGTGTAGAAGATCTAGAATTCATCAACTCTAATTCTCTTAAACTGTAGCTCAACAACGTAACCGAGGTGAGTACTAGAGGTTACACCTGGACTTTCCTCACAATACGATTCTCTACAGTACGAACTAGCTTTCTCTGCCTAAAATAAAGAGCCTAATTACATTTTCGGCTATGTAGATTGATCGCCGTCTTCCATCTAGACGGGCAAGTGCCGGTGTATGATCGCTTTACCAAGATGCTGCATCGCTCGCCTGCAGTAAATTTAATACCAAATCACCAAGTTTTAGCTCTTTGGTGAAAAATATTTAATTAGGGAAAATAAATAAATATAGCGACATTTGAAAACACATCAGATAATAATTGTTCTATTAAATAAAAAAAAACTACCCTACTGACTGTCAGAAAAAAACACTAACGATAATTCATAAATTAAAAAATCATCAACAATAACGCAGCTAAGGACTACTAATTAATATTTTTTTCAGTTACTAACTTAAACATCGGCGTTAACAGCTTATTTCCATATTCACTCATATGATCACCATCATAATAAATTGGTCTCCCTTTAATTTGCGCCAAACATCTATCGTTATGACATAAATATGGAGCAGGATCTAATACTACAATATTTTTCTTAATCGAAACTTCATTGATTAGATTTCTTAACCGCTCATTTCTTTGAATATATAGACCGTAATCTATCGACAAGTCATAATCTCCGTTATCGAGTAAAAGGTTTCTAGCCAGCGTAGCAGGAACATTTTTTCTCATTTCAGGAGTAGGTTGAACAATATAAACAGGATGATTAATAAGAAGCTTATCGACTGTTAAACTTAGATTAAACTTTAATTCATCATATAATAAATCCTCAACCTTAGTATATGGCTTAGTAAAATAGACCGAAGGCTGAATATCACTAATATCTTTAACTCTTTGAGGGTTGGATTGCCCATATAAATAAGCGCCCATTCTTGAAACCAATATAACAGGAACAGAGTCATAGTTAGATTCTAGATATTCAATTCGTCGAGCATTCTCTTTATAACATTTATCGCCATTTTTGGTGGACATAAGATTCAAGACAAATGGGCAACTCGACATTGTTAGCGCAATCACTCCCTCTTTTTTTAAATCAACTGAATGTGCAACAGCTGTAGTTAAGGCATCCGCATGGCTATCCCCTACAATAATTGCCTTAATGTTTTTTTCATTGCCTATATAACAAGGAAACTTATGATCGTTCATACATCTATAAGGATTTCTATTTATAGATTCATTACTTGCGACTACCACTGCATCAGAATAATGATATTCAAAACCATTTGTAAAAAAAACCCCACTACCACAGACACTGACACCTAACAGAATATAGACAGGTTTACATTTAAGATAACTTGAAAAACTCGAAAAACTACTTTTTAATTTAACCCCTTCGACATATTTATTACTCAAAAAACCGATAAATAAAGACAAAAAAACACCAACATAAATAAATTTATCACTCAATGAAAAATAATATATAACAACAACGAGTGGCCAGTGCCACAAATAAATGGAATAAGACCACATCCCAATTTTTTGGGAAACTATATTCCCTGTAAAAAAGCTATCATCTCGTTGCGACTGAATGATAAAGAATGAACCTAAAACCGGAAAAAATGCTAAGTAGCCTGGCCAAGGATTATCTTTAGATATTAAAAAATATGAACCAACAATCAACAATAAGCCAAACAACTCTAATATCTTTTTTCTTTCTTTTTTTAAAACGATAGGATAAAGATAAGCTACACCACCGACCATCAACTCCCACGCCCTAGTTGGCAAAAGATAGTATGCAGGATTAGGCCATTTATAGGTAGCAATAACACAAAAAACAAACCCCAATATTGTTCCAAATAGTACTGTTGCTTTCATTACTTTTACAGACATGAACTTCCGCATAGAAACAAGCACTAGTGGGTATATTATATAAAACTGCCACTCCGCGGATAAAGACCAAGTATGCAATAGCCATTTCCCGTGTGATACGGCATCAAAATATCCTGACTCTTTCCAATAAACAACATTAGATAGAAATGTCATGCTGCTCGCAACATGCTTACCTAACGCTTTGTAATCCAAAGGAGTGATATAGAACCATCCAAATACCAACAAAATCAAACAAAGAAAAGCTAAAGCTGGAAAAATTCTATTCGCACGTGAAATATAAAAATTTAAAACAGAAAAATTATCGTTTTCAATCCCCTTAAATATTATCCCCGTCATTAAAAACCCTGAAATAACAAAGAAAACGTCTACTCCTGCAAATCCACCGGGCATCCAAGACTCATTAAAATGAAAAAAAACAACTGCAATAACAGCAATAGCCCTAAGTCCATTTATATCTTTTCGAAATTTCAAATCACTACGCCCAACAAATTAAAATTAAAACAACATATTATATAAATAAAACAACAACCTCAACACTAATATTTTAAAATCATAGTCATCTAAAAATTTAGTATTAGTGATAAAATTTTACACGCACTTCTCATCAAAAATTCGATTTCTATTTGGTTCACATCTGTCAACCAACAACATCACCCAATAATCGCGCGTATGCTTTGCCCATAGCTTCCCAGCTTAACCCCGAGATATCGGGCGCTGCCGGCGGGTGGCCCTGCAGCTTTGCAGCCGCATAATCAATAACGGCACTCACCAGCGCTTGGCTTTCAGCATCACCACTTTGATAACAGCACTCTTGCGGGAAAAGCTCGGGGTAAGCGAGCCGATTTGGCACTAACGGTAGCGCACCCGCCGCGGCCCCTTCGAGTACCGCAATACCTTGATAATCATGTAGTGCCGTTGAAAGTACGATATCCGCCTGTTGCAACAGCAAACGATACTCAGCCACCGATTCAACAAACCCCCAGCGCCCTGCCCGCTCGGCTAGCAAGGTTTTAAGTTCTTCAAATACCGGTGGTACACGGCGGAACTGCTGTCCAACCACGTCTAAACGAAAGTCCACACCGGCATCACAGAGCCCCTCTACCGCTCTCAGCAAACGATCGGGGCCTTTATCAAACTCCCAACGGTGGTTCCAAATCAGCCGTACAGCGCCACTCTGAGGATCATGAGGCTGATAAGCCGAGGATGGCAGGGGTACTTGCAGCACCGATGAACGCTGCTCCAGTTGTTCAGCCACACCAAGCGGCACCTGATCCGGCAACTTTTTTAATAAAGCGCGACAGCCCGTCAGAAAAGTCTCTCGGTTGTACGCGGTGTTAAAACAGATATGGTCGGCGGCGAGTGCTGTATATATATTGAGAATCTTCGGCTCAACATTACCGTATTCACGACCCGATTCGGGGTAAGCAAATTGGTTCTCGTGGAAATACACCAGCGTCGGGATGCTTGCCAAATGGGGCACAAACCCTCTTAGCGCTGATAGATCCGTCATTGAGGTTGCGATAATCAGGTCGTAAGGCTGTTCAAGCGTCTCTCGCTCATTCATGGCCCAACTCAGGCTGTTACCGCGAATGCGCCATGAGAAGTAACGTGGTGGCAGTGTGAGCACCGTCCACTGATGCTGATTGAGATTACTCACCAACCCCTGATGCCAATAACGGTGACTCGCCGCATCGTAGGCGGACAGTAGCAGTATCTTCACTTTCTACGCCTCGTCTCGCTAAACTTATTTGGCATACAGTGAGCGGTAGCTACGAACCCACGCTTCATTCACTAAGGTTGAGGGGAGTTTATCCCGATAGGCATTTTGCGCCATGGCTTTATCAGCAAAACTATCCTGCAACAGCACCACATAGTCATCGGCTGCAAGACGCACAACATCCACCCTTCCCTGTAATTGATACTCGGTCATAAAGCGTAGGGCGCTTTCTTGACTCGCTAGCCGCGCCAATTGTACCGCGTAGAAACCTGGCGACTGCTGTTGTAGCCAATCTCGATCCCGAAGCCAGACTGCCGTTTCAGTCGCAGATCCCATCTGACTATCGGCAGCATCCTGACGATGACTCAACGCCGTCCCTTTAATACCTTCTTGCTGAATTTTAGTGAGTATTTTGTCATATAGGGCTTGAGTTTTTGGGTTACCTAATTCGATACTGACATCCGCATAGGCCAACGCCTGCAATAGATCGGGAGGGATAATAAAACCGTCGGAGTAAACTAAGGCCAAATTATGAGCGGCATAGGGGTTACCTTGGGCAGCCGACCGCTGGTACCACTCGATCGCATTCGCGGGTTCTGAATCAATCAAGATGCCAGCCAACGCCAACTGCGCTTGGTCATAGCCGGACTCTGCCGCTTGTTCGATCCAACGGCGTGCGGCTAATCGATCTTGATCGACGCCTTCACCTCGAAACAGCATCAAGCCTATCTTAAGCTGACTATCGGCTAACCCTGCCTCAGCAGAAGCCTGATATAGCGAAAATGCTTGAGCAAGATCCTGCTCAACGCCGTCACCCTTTTCATATAACAGTGCTAAATTACGCATCGCCTTAGGGTTACCCTGTTCGGCAGACTGACGATAATAGGCCACACTCTCGGCCAGATTCACCGGCGTTCCCTTACCCACCTGATGGGCAATGGCAAGATTATACGCTGCTTCCGAATAACCGCCTGCCGCAGAGCGAGTTAACCATTCAACCGCCGTCTCCCAATTCGGGGGACCACCCTCAACACCCAATGCATACAACCGCGCCACAATAAATGCCGCTTGAGGATCGCCTACCTGAGCCAATGGCAGGCAACTGTTATAAGCCTGTAGCACTTTTCCTGCACTATAGTCGCGATAACACTGATCACTATCGGCCGCTAAACTCACCGAGGATAGCCATATCATCACGGAGGCCATCGCTAACTTCAATTCAAGACGCATCTACAATCCTTAAAACCCAGTAACACACATACGTTTAATATTGCCGTAACGCGACTGGGCCTCTACTTAAAAAAAACAGAAACACCAGACATCTACCGATATTTACCAACACTTGCCGACACTGGCCGGTGATAGAGCATGACCATTAATCAACCGGCTTATAAGCGTTTTGAATTGCATGGTAGGTTCGAAACCAGACCATACCCGAGAGCTTTTTCGGCAATTCGGTTGCCGCTATCTGCTTTGCGCCTTGAAGCGACGTCGCTGACTCAGCATAAAGCACCACATACTTATTACCGGCGGCGGTCACCGCCTTAAAAAAGTTAACCCGCCCTTGCAGTTTGTTATCCCGAAGATAAGCGTTAACCGACTCATCGCTACTCAACTGAGCTAACTGCAAGACATAATGCTGACGCGGCTGCGCCATCAACCAAGTGAAATCCCGCAAACCCGCGAGATCGACGTTTGCCTCAGTGGCAGCAGAGTGAGTATTCGCAGAACTATCGCCAAGCGGTTTAACCGCCGGCGTTTTCGGAGTGACTGTTCGCTTTTCGACCGGTGCGACAGCACTGTTGGCGACGACCACTTCGGTTGATTCACGCTCGGCTAACGAGACTTCTGTTTGCACTTCTTTTTGTGCTTCGGTTTCTGTTTGGGCGTCGTTAGTTGCCGAACTAGCCGCTGAAGCAACCGTCTCTACTGACGGCTCATCGGGGCCACTCTGTTGATTGCTCTCTTTCGGTACGGTTTGAGAGGCAAGATCCTCAGCCTGGACATCGTCGACCGGCGTAACAGGCTCGGCAATAACTGTTTCGACAGCAGGAGCTGGTGAACTCTCCACCCCGGTTAGTTCTGCTTCCGTGAGTGCAGCAAGAGCAACACGGTGCGCCTCTTCCAGCACCTGTTGTTGTTTGATACTTTCAACTAAATCCACCGCAGGCTGATAACCTAATTTCTCGCTCTCTAAAGCGTACTCTAGTGCTTGATTCAGATTCATCGAGATACCAGCAGGAGGCTCGCGAAACAGCAACGCTAGCTGATAATAAGCATAACTATTGCCTGACTGCGCCGCCCGTTGGAAAAGTTTCACGGACTCTGCTGGTTTAGTCGCTTTTAACAGGGTCGCCAAGGTGACCTGAGCACGCTGATCGCCGCGATTCGCCGCAATCGCTAGCCAATGATGCGCTTGCACATAGTCTTGCTCGACACCCTTACCTTTTAGATAAAAAAGCCCCGTTTGCAACTGACTCGCGAGATGATCTAACTTAGCACCTTCAAGATACCACCGAAAAGCCGCCGCCATATCCTGCGGTACAACTTCACCACGATCATAAAGAGCCGCGAGGTTATAACAGCCCGGCGCATACCCCTGCTCAGCAGATCGGGTTAACCATTTAAGCGCTTGCTTTAGATCGGATGACCCTCCCTCGAATCCCTGACTATAGAGGCTAGAGAGAATAAAGCTGGCTTCGCCATCCCCCTGAGCCGCTAAGGGCAGGCAGTGATGTAACGCTTCACGGGTTTGCTGATTATCATAGAAGGTGCGACAACGCTGATCATCAGCCGCGACCGCGGTTGCGCAAAAGCACAACAGACTCAATAGGGAAAATACAATACGGGCCATATCAGTTCCGAACAAAGGGGCGTTATACGTTTAAGAACAATAGATTAAGAACAATATAGACCGGTCAATCCTTCAACCGGTCTTAGGCACTCAACAACCGAGGACAGACAACGCCTCAACTACGGAGCGACGTAAAGCTCCTGCAGTCGTCTGAATTTACGAATCCAATGACTCTTACGGGCTGATGCTGGAATCTCGTCTAACGCGGCACGCGCCTCGGGTATGCTTTTGTAATCCCCATAAACCAACACGTAATAAAGCCCCGCTTCACGCTGTGTACGGAAATAACGTACCGTATCCGGCAGTTTATGTTTGGCGATATACTTAAGCACGCCTCGCTCATCGGTGCCGTATAACAACTGAATGGTGAAATTAGGTGGGAATTTATCCATCACCCAACCATCAGCCAGCGCATATTGATTATCAGGCTGCCATGGTTTTGCGTTAGGTGTTGCTTGAGCCGCCGTCGCCCCTTTTGCTACAGGCTGTGACGCACTCTGAACGACCGCTTCGGTTGATACCTCTGACGCTGCTGACGAGACTTCTGTGGATGTTTCTGTAGATGCTTCTAAAGGCGTTTCTGAGGCTGGTTCTGAGACTAGCTCTGAGGCTAGTTCTGAGGACTCTGAAGGCTCTATGGATGCAACCGCGGCCGGTTGTTGATCAACCAACACCGCTGGCGTATCGCTTTCATCCGTTTCTGAAGGGTCGCGATCAACCGCAAGTGTCGCTAAGAGCAATTGCTGTTCGCCTGAACCATTATCAGGAATAGACTCTCGTATCTTGCGCGCTAGTTGCTGCTTTTCTGCCTGCAACTCAACCACTTTTTTCTGTTCGGTTTCTAAACGTATCAGGTTCAACAATGATGCCGCTTCGGTGTTGCCTGCATCCAACGCCTGCTGCGCGAGTGTCGCCGCTTTCGCATGATCGGCTTCCACCCCTTGACCGGCGTAATACACCAGCGCCAAGTTTTGCAGCGCTAACCCATTACCCTGATCAGCCGACTGTTGATACCAGCTCAGGCTCTCATCAGGATCAACCTCTGCCAGCATCACCCCCATCGCAACCTGAGCATTTGAATTCCCCGCTTCGGCAGCCTTTCTGATCCAATGCTGAGCCGATGCTCGGTTAGCGTTAACGCCACGACCTTCTAGTAACATGGTGCCAACTTTAAGTTGCGCGCCCATCACACCCTGCTGCGCCGCCTTGAGATACCACTGATAAGCGCGGTGTTGATCCTTCTCACCCGCGGCACCGGATTCAAACATAGAACCGAGTAATTTTTGCGCCTTGGCATGTTGTGCTAACGCCGCCTGTTGATACCAGTGACGTGCCTGACTATTACTCTGACTGACGCCTTGCCCTAACTGATAAGCAAGTCCTAGGCGATAAGCGGATTCTGGATGGCCTTTTTCTGCCGCCACTTGATCCCAAAATAATCCTCGCTGATCATCACGCTCCGTACCCAATGCTTGGTAATACATCGTCGCTAACAGAAACGCACCTTTGGCATCCCCTAGTTCGGCAAGCTCCTGACACTGGTGGCGAGCATCCTGATACTGAGTCGCGGTAAATAGCTGATAGCAGTCATTCTGTTTTGCGTCATTAGCTGCAACAACAGACGAAAACAGCAGCGTGGAACTCACGCCAAGAATAGTGGATAAACGAAAAAACAACTGTGAGCCTGTTAAGTTCAGTTTTATTTGCATAGTCCCTACCGCGAGCTAGAAGCGTCCGTTTAGACATCTTCGTAACATTTATCCAGCTCAACTCCCCCCCGGAATTAAGCGAAAGCCGACGACCGTCGTCATTGACAACCGACTGCTAAAAATCAATCCAATCTAAATGCTACTGACAATAGCATTAGAACAGCCGGAAACAAAACGCATACCGGCCATAAAAACCTTGATAAATCAGCCTTCAAAAGCCTAATTTAGCAAATTGTAACCCATGCAATAAGTGACAATCGCCATTATTTAGCTCAAAAACGAAAAAACCGGCCAGATGGCCGGTTTTTCATAACAATCATGGTGCTAGCTCGCCGTCACGGCAACGCCATCTTCCTCTTTGCGGTTATAACGACTGTAGACAAACAGCGCGATGAAGACCACTAGACCTACACAGCTGATCATCCATTCGCCATGGGGCCATAACATCAACATGCCCGCCACACCGGATATCAACCGCAACAACAGATTCAATGGACTTTCCAGATAGCCTTCCATGAAGCCTACCAACGCATAGATACCGAAGACGGAGAAGAAGAAGATCGTCATCACTTCTGCCTTGGTGCCGCCGATAAAGTTGGTATAAGCAAACAGCAGCGGCACAATATAGAGCCCTTTCGCTATTTTCCAGGCGGTAAAGCCGGTCGCCATCGGCGGTGTTTTCGCGATCGCCGCCGCCGCAAAGGCGGTCAGACAAACAGGTGGAGTCACATTGGAGTCCTGCGACAACCAGAAGATAATCATATGAGCGGCCAGCAAGATCATCGCTAAACGAGCGGGATCGATCGCCTGCTCTAACAACTGACCTTTAAAATCACCCGGCACCAACGCCAACAACTGCTGGGCGTCGATTTTACTCATGGGGTCTGCCAGCAACGCGGCTTTATCCATATCGACTAACATGAAGATCGTCCGAGCCACCTCGGGCAAAGTGCCATCAACCATCATGTCAATCAGCTGCATTTCAGCGATCAGGTTATAGAGTGCCGGAGCCGATAGCGTCGCCAATACAATATAAGCAGCGGTAACCGGTAAGCCCATCCCTAACACCAGTGAAGCCAGCGCCACCAACAAGATAGTAATCAGCAAGCTACCATTAGCCCAGTCAGCCACCATCAGCGAGAAGGTATTACCAATGCCGGTCATCGCAACCACATTGACCACCAAACCAACGGCAATCAGCAGCATCGCCGTGGTCGCCATATTTTTCGACCCCTGAGCCAGTGCATCAAAAATATCTTTGATTCCCATTGGATGTTTCGACAACCAAGAAGCAGCCACCACCGAAATAATGGAGATACCGGCGGCATAGGTCGGCGTAAAGCCATAGATTAACAGGCTCACTAACACCACTAGCGGTAGCAGATAATGCCAGCCGTCACGGAAGACTTCACCGATCGGACGGGTATCCAGCTCAACCGCCTGCGCTTGACTGCGCATCGCTTCGACTCGAACAAAAAAGCCGACCGAGAGGAAATACAACAGTGCAGGCAGCGCAGCAACGGAGATCACATCCACATAGGGGATCTGAGTATAAGACGCCATAATAAAGGCACCCGCTCCCATCACCGGCGGCATCAACTGCCCACCCGTAGAAGCGGCAGCTTCAACACCCGCGGCAAAACGCGCTGGGAAGCCCGCTTTGCGCATCAAAGGTATCGTGATAACACCGGTCGAAACGGTATTGGCAACCGATGAACCTGAAACAGAGCCCATCAAACCCGAGCCTAACACCGCCACAAAACCGGGGCCGCCCACCATCCGTCCCGCAGCACAGCGAGACAGTTCAATAATAAAATCGCCGGCACCGGATTTCACTAAAAAGGCACCGAACAAAATAAACATAAACACATAGGTCCAGGAGATTCGCGCAATCTGGCCGAACATCCCTTCAGAAGAGAAATAACTACGATATAACAATGTTTCTAGGCTCAGGCCCGGGAAACCAAAGATACCGTCAATATACTGCCCCCACCAAAACACATAGGTCAGAGCGAACAAGATCATGCAGGGAATAAACCAACCGGTGGTCCGTCGCGCCATTTCCAATGCAATAAAGATGGCACAGAGCGAGAATACCCAGTCGAGATCGTCAAACTTAACCCCACGAGCGTACAGAGCATCCTCAAAACCGATCAGATACAGCGTACAGAGAATCGCGGCGCAGCCTAACAAGATATCCAGTATGAGTGCGACCCGACGACCCGCCGCAGTATTACTGCGGATAGAGGGCACCATCAGGGCACATAGCATCGCAAAACCACCAAAGTGGATAGCCGACACCCATAATTCTGAGACAGTACTGAGGGTATTAAAATAGATATGTGCCAGTGCAAAGATCACACCGATCCAATAAATAAAACGACCTGTCAGCGAATGTTCCGGACGCTGAACCAGCTCCAGACTCTTTAGCTTTGCAGCCGTTTCCTGATCAGTATGGGTATCAATCGAGCTCATAACGATATTCCGTTGACGGTGAACATAGAACGTAAGCCGGGGTCATTCACAGACCCCGACAAGTTCGCTGAAGAGATCAGCGACACTGATTACTCAGCGATAAGATGTGCAGGAATCGTCAGACCCACTTCTTTGTAGTAACGAGCAGCACCTGGGTGCAACGGCAGAGGTAAACCGGCAATCGCTTTTTCAAGTGACATCGCTTTAGTGGCCTTGTGAATACCATTCAAGAATGACAGGTTTTCATAAACCGCTTTGGTTAGCAGATAAACATCTTCTTCTGAAATATCATCACGTACGGCCAAGAAGTTAGGCTGTGCCATGGTGTTGATATCTTTAACCTGACCCGGATAGGTATTGGCTGGAATCACAAAACGGGTCCACAGCTGATAATTACCGTTCGCTTTTTTAATCTGCTCATCGGTAAAGTTCAGCACGGTCATATCGCTACCCAGAGATGCATAAGCACGGGTGATCGCCGAAGTCGGTACGCCTGATGGAATGTTCATACCCACGATGGTGCCGTTTTGCAGTGCATCCGCACTAGGACCATAGCCCATGTAAGCCATATCTAAGCTGTCAGCCTTAACACCTAGGCCACCCAGAATTTGTAGACCTGAACCTTCAGTACCTGAGTTTTTCTTACCGATTGAGAACTTCTTGCCATCCAGTCCCGCTAAGTCATCGACAGTACCGGTTTTCGTCAGATCGGTTTTAATCGCAAACTGCTCAACGTTCTGCCACAACATAGAAACAGAACGGAGGTGTTTCTTCGGACCGCTTTGTGCAAACGCGCCTTCACCATTCCAAGCCCAAGCACCATAGAGGCCTTGTAGGATAGCGAACTGAGCTTCATTTTCGCTCAGCAACTTAATGTTTTCACCGGAACCTGCAGAGTTAATCGCCGACAGCGATACTTTATGTTTAGGTTCGAGTTTTACTTTAGTCAGTGTCGCCAAAGCCACACCGACCGGGTAATAAGTACCACCGGTAGAGGCCGTCGCTAGAATATAAGAGCGGTTTTCTGCGGCCTGTACCATCGTAGTACCGCCCAGAGCGGCACTCAATGTAACAGCAAGGCCAATACCTTTAATCAGAGTTCGTTTACTGCTTTGCATGTTGGATTCCTTCACTCGGGATTTAGAATTTATTGTTAGTGTGCTTCTTTATAAGCAATACCAATGCCAATCAAAGATAAAATATTTAACTCATTGATAAATAAAACTTCTTTATCAATAGGTGATTTTAAAAAGAGACCGGATAAGCAAACTATTGCCTATAGCGACAGCAAAGCATAAGCAACTTTTTGCTTATAACGGGAAATATTGGACGCTTGTGCGACAAAATCCACGACTTAACCTCTGCTTCACACTGAAGTTAAGCACAGTTTTGGGGGAATGGAGGATCAATAAGCAATTTTTTGCTTATGATAGAGAAATAGGGGCGACAAGGTCGCCACAGCGAGCTTATGCTTTACTATCGTCAATAAACTGAGCGCGGTCGATTTGATACTTAACCATTTTTTGATTCAGTGTCCGTCTTGGCAGATCTAGCACTTCCATCACCGCCTTAATATTGCCGTTATGCTGGCGTAACGCATCACAGATCACTTTATATTCAAAATTAGCGACCTGTGCTGCCAGTGGTAACCCGCTGTCCCGCTCACCGCCCATGGGTTCGATCGCCGTTTCCGGATAGATCAGATCCGCCACCGGTAGAGTGTCATCGATCGCATAACGCACGGCGATATTCTTCAGCTCCCTAACATTACCCGGCCAAGGATACTGTTGCAGATTAGTTAGATCCTGTCGGGTAATCGCTCGTAATTCACGACCGTGCTGGGTCGCCGCTTGACGGGCATAGTATTCAAATAACAGCGGAATATCTTCGGTACGCTCACGTAGCGGCGAAAGATAGAGACAGGAGACATTCAGGCGATAATAGAGATCCTGACGGAAATTCTCTTCCACCGATAGATCGGCTTTAGACGCCGCGATAATCCGTAGATCCACCGGCACCTGCTTGTTTGATCCTAACGGTTCAATCATCCCCTCTTGAATGCTGCGCAGGATTTTCACCTGTAAATTGGCCGGCATACTCTCGATCTCATCCAACAGCAGTGTGCCACCATCCGCGTGTTGAAACTTACCGGTACGTTTTTTCGCAGCACCGGTAAAGGCCCCCGCTTCATGGCCGAACAGTTCAGTCTCGATCAAATTTTCAGGAATAGCGCCGCAGTTGATCGGTACAAAGTTACGCTCACTGCGCAGACTAAACTCATGCAGACACTGGGCTACCAACTCTTTACCACTGCCGGTTTCACCATAGATAATGACATTGGTATTCAGTGCCGCATATTTGAGAATATCCCGGCGAAGCTTCTGAATAGAGGGTGAGATACCAATAATCTTACCGTCGATACCACTACGGGATGCGATGTCCTGCTGTAGGCGCAGATTTTCCAGCACCAGCAAGCGTTTTTCACAGGCGCGATTAATGGTTTCGACTAAACGTTCAGGGACAAAGGGCTTTTCGATAAAATCATAGGCGCCATCACGCATCGCGCCGATCGCCATATCCACATCCCCATGGCCGGTGATCAGAATCACCGGCAATTCGGGAATAATCGAACGAGCCTGCTGCATAAACGCCAGACCATCCATCTCCGGCATCTTCACATCACTGACCACCACACCCGGAAAATGCTCATCCAGATGGGTTAGTGCATCGGAGGCTCGGTCACAGGCAATCACATCAAAGCCCGCCATTTCTAACCATTGAGATGTTGATTGACGGATTAGCGGATCATCATCCACCAGCAAAACCTGACCACTCTTCATTATCACTCCTCAGCGTCACTAATTAATGGCAGGGTCACCGTAAAACAGGTACGCCCCGGCTCGCTACTCACGCGGATATCACCCTGCAGATCACGGATGATCGAGCGTATAATCGATAACCCCAACCCCAAACCTTCACCAATCGGTTTAGTCGTAAAAAAGGGTTCAAACAGCTGTGAATGATCGGCTTCTTTAATCCCCGCGCCATTATCCGCCACTTCAATACTCACGGTGGTGCCGTCACTGTGTAGACCGATCGACAACTGTGCTCCACTGACGTCCTGCAGTGCATCACAGGCATTGCTGATAAGGTTGACGAAGATCTGCTCTAGCCGGGCACTATCTCCACTCACCTGCACCTGTAGATCAGTACTCGGATATAGCAGCTCAATATGCTCCCGCGCCATCCGTCCGCGAAATAGGTTAACCACCTGATCGAGCGCTAACACCGGATCGACCGGCGAGAGGTGCTGCGGTTTTTGATATGCAAAGGTTTTCAGTTGCCGCGTGAGCACCGTCATACGACTGATCAGATCATTGATCAACTGAAGATTGCTATCAAGCTGCTCTGTCTCCTGTCGCTCAATCAGTTTCCGACAGATAGCAATATAGGTTCTCAACGCCGTGAGGGGTTGATTTAGCTCATGTACCACCGCGGATGACATACGCCCCAAGGCTGCCATTTTTTCCGCCTGCACCAACTCATCCTGCGCTTCTCTGAGTGCTTGTGTACGCTGCTGCACCTGATGTTCAAGCTCATCATTGGCCTTGCGCAAGGCCCGTTCGAGTCGTTTCCGCTGGGTAATATCGATCACGGTCACGAGATAGTGTTCGGTTGATTCCCGCTTCATCTGTTTAATCGAGAATAACATGGGGAAAATATTACCATCGGAACGCTTGCCCACCGTCTCCATCGCCGTCACCTGAGCAAACCCACGGGTACCTAAACGGCCCAGCACCCGCTTCATCACCCCTTGAAAGACTTCCGGCTCGATCAGTTCACCGATATAGGTACCGAGTATGCGCGGCATAGACACGCCAAACTGCTGCATCGCCATCGGATTAATAAACAGAACCTGCCCCTGACTGTTCAGGGTAATCATCCCCACATGGGCGTTATTAATAATATCCCGCTGACGCGCCTCACTGCGCTCCAATGCCTGTTGAGTTTCCCGCCGGGAGATATGTTTAAGTTGTCGTTCTCGCAAGAGAAAAACCAATAACGAGATAACAACACAGAAAGCGATGGTAAACAGGCTCGCGTTACGCTGAATCCGCGTCACTTCACTCAAATCATTGAAGACCGATACCTGCCAACCTAAATCATCCAAGGTGACGGTTTGTAGGATGCCTTTATTTCCGGTCGCTAACTCAACCAGCGTAATATCAGAACCATCGTAAAGTCGCGACGTTTGCTGTTTAACAAACAGCTCATTCAACTGTTTGCTCGACTGAAACGAGTGACTCGCCATAAGAATATGATTGTTTTGACTAAACAGATACTGACTCGCCTGCTCCAAGCCCGCCTGTAGCAATTCAAGGTCGATCCGAACCGTCGCTACGCCTAGCAGCTCTCGTTCAACATAAACGGGGGCCGAAAGGTACACCGCCCCATCGTTTTGAGCCGTGGGCAGCAACACATGCAAACCCTGTAACCCTTCTAATGCTTGAAGAAAATAAGCCTGCTGCTGATGACTCACCGAATAGAAATTCTGCTGCGCTCGCCAGTGACTAAACGCCTGGGGACGCCCCTCCTCATCCAAAACAAACAGCGCCGTTGTACCGGCCACTAAGTTTGTTTGCTCAAGATAACGGCTCACCCGCGCGGCTTGATCGGACGAAGGGGCTTGTAACAGCTCAGCCACCTCCCGGCTCTGGGACACCAGAAAGGGCAAGTATTGATATTCCGCCAATTCCGAACGGGTTTGGCTGATGATATCTAACAGCTGACTCTCGCCACGCTCCTGTAAGTCATTCAACGCCCAGTTACGCACAAACTGTGTCACCAGTGTCGTGCCTACTACAGATAGCAACAGCATCAGCAAGACAAGCGGGACAAAACGCGGAAACTGCACTCACTCTCTCCGATTATAGGCGTAGGGGATCATGTCAAACGCAGCAAGTAGACAATCCCGAGGCCAAAAAGCCTCTGCGGATAGACTCTGGGTTATTAATACGCACTACCATTGTCGTTTCGCCGCTAGCCCCTCACGGACCGCCTGATACCAGGCCGGCGCATCCTGCAATGCTAACAGCTCATCCAACGGCGGATAGTCCAAGCCTTTTTTATGGCAAAAATCCGCTAGCTCAGGAAAGCTCCACTCAAACAGAGTATCGGTATATTCCTGAGGGTCAAGCCTAGACTGCTCATACAACCCCGCCTTCAGACGTTGGTTCTGCGCCTCTACGAGAATAATGCCCGCCGCGGTCGAGACATTCAGCGAGCCGACCATCCCCATCATCGGAATCAAAATATGTTCATCCGCCAACGCCGCACCAGCATCACTCACGCCATCTTTTTCGGCCCCCATCAACAGTGCGCAGGGAATGGTGAAATCCACATCGCGATAATCAATCGCTCGATCCGAAAAGTGCGCCGCGTAGACTTTCATGCCCTGCGCTTTAGCAACCCCAACCGCTTCATCAACACTGTTATGGTTTTCACTGGCAACCCAACGATCACTACCGCGGGTAGTACCGGTAAACTCATATCCCACTTTCGGGCTCACCGTGTGTATCCGAGAGATACCCACCGCATCACAGGTGCGAATCAATGCCGCAATATTACGCGGCTTATGAACCTGATCCGTGATCAGGGTCAGATCAGGCTGTCGGCGGTTGAGCGTCTGAATAAGTTTAGCGGTGCGTTCCGGTGTCATCGGCTTCTCACATTAAGCTGGCAAAATTAAGCGGGTCAATAAGTTGCGGCCATATTACTGAAAAAATCACGCCCGCTCACTGCAAATATTAAAATCTATGACATAATTAGTGTCTTATTATTTTCATCGACCGGATTCCCCATGTCAGCTACACCCAACATCATCGCGTTTCAGGGCGTCGAAGGCGCCTATTCACACCTTTCCTGTCGCCGAGTTTTCCCTGAAATGGAGGCGTTTGCCTGTGAAACCTTTGTGGAAGCGATGCTCATGGTCGATCAGGGCAAGTCAAAACTTGCGATGATTCCGCTGGAAAACTCAACCGCAGGCCGGGTGGAAGAGATCTATCGCCTCATGCCCAAAAGCCAGTTACATATCATCGGTGAACATTTCGAACCCGTGAATCACTGTTTGCTAGGCGTCAAAGGCGGTTCAATCGAACAACTCAAAACCGTTTCATCACACCCCCAGGCGCTTGCCCAATGTGATGGCCATATCAAACAACTGAACATAGAGCCGATTGCCGGCTTCGATACTGCAGGTTCGGCCTTCGAACTGGCGCAAAACCCAGACCCAAGCCATGCCGCGATCGCATCAAGCTTAGCCGCTGAGCTTTATCACCTAGATATCCTGCAAGACAACTTTCAAGACATTACCGGCAACACCACCCGCTTTCTGATTCTGTCTCGCGAACAGGGCATCCCTGAACGCAAAGCAGACACCGCCTATATCACCTCATTGATGTTTACCGTGCGCAATATTCCCGCTGCGCTCTATAAAGCGCTGGGCGGTTTTGCCACCAACGGTATCAATATGGTGAAACTAGAAAGTTATATCCGTAATGGGCTAACCAAAGGCGCCAGTTTTCATCTGGATGTTGAAGGCCATCCCGATGATCGCATGATGCAGTACGCACTTCAGGAGCTCGCTTTCTTTACCAAAGAGATGCGCAATCTCGGCACCTACGAAGCGCATAACTTTCGTACTCAGAATCAGTTCCTGCAGGAATAAAAGCGCGGTTACCATACGACCAAACCCGATGCCTCGATATTATTAACAATCAAGCTATCGGGCTATAGGGCTATAGGGGTCGAGCCGCTCCTCGGTTAACAACCCCGATGCTAGACCCCGCTATGGCTTACACCTTAGCGGATAGCTTATTCAATTTGGCCACCGCGATTCGCCGGCTATGTATCAAGGTATAACCACCGCTCAAGACGATCAGCAAACTGCCTAGCAGTGTGATCGCATCGGGACTCTCGCCAAATACAAAAATCCCCAAGAGCAATGCAAACAGCAAGCGGGTATAGCGAAACGGAGACACCACCGACACATCCCCCGTACGCATCGCAATGGTAAGTGCGTTATAGGCCAGAACACCAAAAATGATAGCCCCAGCAACCTGCGCTAACGCCACAGGCTCAACATATAAGGCGTCACCGCTATACAGCAGTAGCGCTAACCCAGTAGGTATCAGGACAAAAAAACCATAGACCCCTAACTGCATATTCGACAGTGCCAAGGGTGCCGCTCGAGTGGCAAGGTCCCGCCCCGCAAAACCAAGGGTCGACACGACGGCAAACAATGAAGCCGCTTCAAAACCTTCTAAACCGGGGCGAACAATCATTAACACACCCCCGAAGCCAACCATCACCGCCAACCAACGCTTTAAACCCACTCGTTCGCTAAAGAATAGCGCCGCACCTAGCATGGTGATCAATGGGGTGGCCTGAAGAATCGCCGAAGCATTCGATAAGGCTGTCAGGGTGATCGCGAGGGCAAAGCTCATACGCCCAACCACTTCGCATATCGCCCGTAGCAATACCGGCCGGGACAGAATCGCCGGATGGAAAACCGACTCGCCTCTGCGCCATGTTAGAAAGATAAAAATCAACATGCCCCCCAGCCCAAACAGCATTAAAATTAAACCGATGGCGATCGTGTTAGCGGCGGCTTTCACAAACATATCCTCAACAGCGAATGCAGCCATGGCTATCACCATAAAAATACTGCCTCTAGCATTGTCCAAACAACTTCTCCTTTCGATACTTCATCGCTATTGATGCGTATTAAACTCGTTTAAATCGATATGCTCTTCAGCAACAAAACCTAAAACTAATATTGATATACAGTGACGGCGAAGCCGGCTGATAGGGGTAACATGCTCTACCCAATCGTTAACGAACACCCTTTGAGCTGCCCGTTGACCAGTAGCAAAATGAAGACGGGGTTGATACTAACGTTGCAGCGCTTCAGGATGGCTAAACAGTTCAACTTTATTTCTCCCGCTCTCTTTCGCTCGATAAAGCATGCTATCGGCCAAACTAATAAGCTCACGCTCATTACTGTCTTTCTCGGGGACACTCATTGCCAGTCCAATACTGGCCGTCAGATAATCATCGGTGGGCGATCTCTCGTTGGGGATACCCAATGCAACTATTTTTGCCAACAGTTCATTTGATAACCGTTCAGCCTGCTCTAAAGGCGTATCAGCCCAGATCAAAGCGAACTCTTCGCCGCCATAGCGAGCACAGATATCACCGGGACGGCAGGCAAACTTTTTAAGCAGTTTGCCAATCTTAATTAAACACTCATCGCCAATCTGGTGTCCATAGTGATCATTGAGTAATTTGAAATGATCTAAATCGACAATCGCTAGACAGATAGGTTTATTAAGTCGCAAGCAGCGGCGCCATTCATTATGCAAAAACTCATCAAAAGTACGGCGATTAGGTATATCAGTCAGTCCATCAAGCCGCGCAAGGTTACGCACTTCCTCTTCAGCTAACTTCCTTTCGGTAATATTTTGATGGGAAATAACGAAGTAGTCCCTATTGGACATTTTTAACGCCGTAACACGCATTGTGAACCAGCGTTTCTCATCGATGCTATGACAGGGATATTCAAAATAAAAGAACGGCGCTTCTTTACTGATAACGCTTAAAATACCCTTTTTCGCCTGAATGCCAAAATCATCCCCCATAACGGACGCTTTATCGCACTCTTCGATGTAGTTCACTCCACGCCAGTCATCGCTAATAGCACAGGCGTTACTATCACCAAACTCAGACCAGCTTTTATTGGTATATTGAATAATGCCGTTACCATCGATCACCACGATGTGTTCTGTGATCGAATCTAGGATTAGACTTAAAGCTTCATACGAATTTTCCATAAGCCTCTTCCTCAACGGCGAAAGCAGCCATAGTCATCACCACAAAAATACTGCCTTCAGCACTACCCAAGTAACACCTTCAAAATAACCACACCATAACGATGGCTAAAATAACGTCTACCGAAAACTAACCGTCATACCTACCGGCGTACCGTGACCGCCTTTAACCTTTTTTAAAAAATAACACAGAATCTATCCCGGTAGCTGAACATTCAAGCTTTTGAGTAAAAAGTAATAGGACGTTATCGTCAGCACACCGAAGCCCGCCACAATTAAGGCCCGATACTTCATGCCATGACGGTGGTGTAACGCTCGATTTTTATGTGCCGTCACATCCATCATCTCATCCCCAAAATAGATCGATAACAGTGTCCCTGCAGCACTCAACATCAAGATGCACCAGTAAGGATAAGGCACTGTCAAAATATGTTTTAACAACTGTGTTAGATAGGTCAGATCGTAGGCATCTGAACCGGACAGCAGCATAAAGATATTAATCCCTAATGCGACAAACCATAGCACCACCTGTGTGATGGACATCTTAATACCGAATAATAAGCGAATGGGAAAAGCGAGAATAAATCCGCCATCGGCCACCGGCGTGCAGAGCACAAAGAAGGTCCAGCTTAACAATGCCACCGCAAAACCCGTCGAGGCATCATACTTCCAGCTCATGTACAGAAAGTAGGCCACCAGAATAAAAGCCAACAACAAGAACTTTAATAGCACCTCGACATGCGTCTCATGCTTAATATTAAAATCAGGGGATTCAGGTTTTACCTTAAGCATACTAACTCCATGTTTAAACCCTATTGATCAGAAAAGAGCCCCTAACACTCGGCCGCTATGGCAGCAGGCCCGTTGAAAGAGGCCGAACACCTGCCAGATTCATTTGCACGACAATCTTACGGGATACCATCATCGCTAGGCTAATCATTAAGGCTCAAATCATCAGCAGACAAGTCGAAGATACTCTGCAACACCCCCTTTTGACAAACACCCATCTGGTGACGGAGGAAAATACAGACAGGTTTAAGCCAAAGAATCTTTAGGCTCACCTAGGTCACACTTCTTACACTGCAAGCAGGCGCCAAGTTTCCCAAGGCGCCCCGCTTCTGTGACCACCCAAGGCCGATTAATAAAGGGGGGTTTATGCCTCACGTGTTGAAAATGACCGCACTGTAATTCAGCTACCCAGTCATCTTCTTCATCCTTATGGAAACCGGTGATTGCTTGAATCATAAATATCTCTGCACTAGTCAAACAGTTATCGCCACAGTATAGAAACGGATAGGCAAAAGAAAGGGGCGCCCTTAAGCGCCCCTATCAAACAGAAGAACCTTTCAGCGCAACTGTTAATACGGTATAGCCGTTAAATTAACTATCATCATGCTCAATGATAAACTCTCTAAAATGCTCAACAGAACCGACAAAGACCTTAAAGAATTCAGTGACATTTTCTACCGTTAAGCCACCGTTGGCTAGCAGGTCGGCTTCAAGCACAGGGTCACGATCTGAATCTAAATAAGCCCGAGACAGACGCTTTGTTCTATTCCACGAATTAATATCCCGATACGAGATGCTGGTACCACCGATACCATAATAAGCCTGAAGATCACCATCATCCTGGTTGAACAGCATGTATGTCCGTCCATCGATCTTAACTCTTATAGAACCATCATCAATTTTCTTAACGGCTCCATAACCTTCACCTTTCATGATTCGAACCAATTCAGAATCTGAAAAACGATTAGATAATGCGGAATCCGCAAACGCTTGTAGCGGTAACAACAAGCAAGCAACGATTAGCAGTGTCATTCGACGTAACTTCATCTTATCTCCATTGTGGCTCATGAGAGTTTTTAGACCGGCCAAAGAGCCAATGACGAGCCTAATGTTTTGAATAAACACTTACATTTCTGCCGCCAGAATCGGTGACTAAAAGAGAGGTATCTATGGGAGGGTGAAATAGGGCTCAACCTTTTTCATCCATGAAACATCTTGATAAAGCATACCCTTACAATCCCTGAGCAGCTTAGCTGATGATATCCTTATCACTATGGTTTTTAAATATTTGCAGGGGTTTATCCCCGCATAAAACGGATTTAATCCGCTCACAATGTTACGCGAAGGAAACAGTACCACTCTGATATATATCAATTAACCTTTTATATGCCCTCAATTAACACTCGCAATACCAAAACCTCGCAGCCCTTAGCTTGTCAAATCCTCAACCACCCGCAGCAGTGCGGGTTTTAACTTGGCAGGGCTAATACGACCGAGACGTAGTTTCTGGCAGCCATTAAATTGCAAAAATGCAGCTAACTCCTGACGTAGCGCTAAAAACAGAGCATCCGTATTCGAAACCGATGGCTCCAATACCAAATGATGAATATGCAGCAATGATTCACCCCTATTCACCTTGCAGTCCATACGCGCAACGAGCTTTCCATCCCAAAGCAGCGGCAACGAAAAGTAGCCATAGCGACGCTTAGCCTCTGGCAGATAACATTCAATGAGATAATCAAAACCAAACAACGCCTTCATTCGTTTCCGCTGAATCAGCAGATTATCAAAGGGTGACAGTATCTTTAGTTTACGGCGAGCTAACGGTTTATTGAGCAATTCCAGTGAGGCCGATGAGGTGTAATAGCATTGACCGGCAACACTCACCTGCAGCAGTTCTCCCGCTGACAGCATCTCCTTCAATGTTGCCGTCACAAGTGGCTTAACCCCATTCAGTAAATAGGCGATCTCAGCCGGTTGAGCTAACCCGTTGGCCCGTAAATAGCGGTTAATCAAAAAACGAGCGTACTCTTCGGTATCAGGCATTCGAGTATCGATATGACTGGGCAGTACCCGCTCCGTCAGATCATAAACTTTATGAAAATTAATACGCCGTGGCACCATTAAATCACCCTGCATAAATAGCGATTCTAGTGCTCTTTTGGCGGGCTTCGTTTTCCATTCACCCAGTTTTTCACCGGGATAATCGAAGTCCTTCGCCATTAAAGGCCCTTCAGCCGCAATGCGTTGCAGCACCAAAGCCATCATCTTTTCATCTCGCTCATACCAGTGTTTCTGTACACCCGTGGCAAGTGCTTGCTTACGGGGCAAACTAAAGCGAAAGTCACGTAACGGCAAATAAGCCGCCGCATGGGACCAGTACTCAAAGATCTGCTGCTCGGCTAGAAGTTGTTCAAGGTGTGAAGGGTTATAACGGGGGTTACGATTCCATAACGTATGATGATGGGCGCGCTGCACCACTGAGATCGTATCGATTTGAATATAACCAAGGTGTTCGATTGCCGCTAGCGTTGCCGCGATAGCATTACCTTGACGAGTTGGAGGTAGCCGTTGCGATAACAGCACCAATTTTCTCGCTTGCTGAGGGGAAAGTGATTCAATCATAGAGGCCCGACATCAAAAGTCACCAGCATCTTCGTTCAGAAATATATAGACCACTGTGTGATTACTTTTGCTCTTAGCAAGCTTGCGCCAGCGTCGTAATGGTTGCCGAATGTTAGCGCTAAAATCCCACGTCATCAGCCTGAACCCCATCACCCATAGGGTGATGGGCGATAGGATTACTCAGCGAAATCACAGGAAAGTGTTACTCAAAAACCGGCGCATCAAAATCGGCGCTCTCATCGGTATAGGCGGTAACAATAGCATCCTCGACTAAGCCGGTGTCTGCTTGAACCTGGGTTTCAAAAAACTGTTGAATCTGTTTTCTTCGACCATGGGCTGACCAAGCAGCCGCATCTTGCCAAATTTCATTAAATACGATGGTGTATTCATTGTTTGTCGCACTGGGATGAACGATTTGACGGGTCACCCGATATTGAACACAGCCTTCTTCACGATACGCATCCGGTTCCAACGCTTTTAACACCTCAAACAGCGCGGCTTCCTTACCCTCTTTCGGCTTAAATTGTGCTAACACATACACTCGGCTCGACATTCGTTTTCCTCAATATTTCTATCAGTGGCTTAAAGGTTTGTTTATATGGGTAGTATCACACAAAACGCTATGAGGATTGCAGTGCTTTTATGAGGGGTCGTTGCTTAACGCCTAAACAACGGGAAACGGGAAACGGGAAAATAGAATAACAATATCGCAACCCACTATAGCGGGTTGCGAATCATCATGTTCAGTTGAAAAGCATCTTATGCTTTTTTGGTTGCTCTTAACATCCAAGCGGTTTTTTCATGTAACCGCATACGATCGGATACCAGAGAAGCGGTTGATTCGTCATCTGCATCTTGCGCAATCTTCAACACTTGACGGGATGTTCTGATGACCTGCTCGTGACCTTTGGTCAGCAACTCGACCATCTCAGCAGAGCTAGGCACACCCTCGACCTCTTCAATGGAGCTGAGTTTAGCGAACTCTTTATAGGTCCCCGGTGCTGGCACATCTAGTGTCCGAATACGCTCCGCAATATCGTCGACGGCGATCGCCAATTCGGTATACTGCTCTTCAAACATCAGATGCAGTTCACGAAACTGCATGCCCGTGACATTCCAATGAAAATTATGTGTTTGTAGATACAAGGTGTAAGAATCGGCCAATAAACGTTTCAAACCATCTGAAATGGCGGTGCGATCCTGTTTGCTTATACCAATATCTATATCAGTCATTTTATGTCCTCATCTTTAAAGTGTAATGACATGACTCGGTGGCTAGATGTGGTGTTGTTAAAGCGACAACCACCTAGCGCCGGACGACTCATTTCAGCGTTTTATCTAAAATGAGATATTCCTCAGTTCGGGCACCCTGTGCCGTCCCTGCCTGCACAGTTAAATAACCGCTGTGCTGATATACTATTATTAAATGCCTTTCCCCCTTCCATGTCGAGCGACTCTCATGCTTGAATCGCAAGTGATTCATTAACTATTGATCCTGATCCTATGTTTGCCCCTAACATGACGTCTGGCTAATTCTTCGTGCTTATTTGAAAGCCCGTCAATCTCCACAACCAAATCACGATCATAGGCAGGTAGCGTGGCTATCCAGAGATCCTAGATAAAGGTTATGCTATGCAATACTTAAATCGTGGGCCATTTAAATCTATTAGTTAGTCGCTAGTCGCCACACATAGTTCATTAAGCTAAGCCCTTAACTTAATCTGAAATGAAGCCAAACAAGCCTATATGACTCTAAACCGCATCACTGCCCTGCTCTATCGGCTCCCCTTACGGCTCATTGGCCTAACAACGCTTTTGTTGCTGAGCATAACGGTTCAAGCCCGTTCAACTGAGAATAGAGTCATTCAGATTGGTGGCGATTATAACTATCCACCGTATGAGTTTATCAATGAAGATGGTGAACCGGACGGTTACAACACGGAACTCACCCGAGCGATCGCTGAAGTCATGGGTATCAATATTGAAATCACCCTTGGCGACTGGGACAGCATGCGCAAGCGGTTTGAACAGGGTGATATCGATACCATGCAGGGCATTATCTATTCAGTCGATAGAGCCAAAAAATATAGTTTCTCGCCCCCCCATGCCATCGTTCACCAATCGATTTTTGCTCGTAAAGGCACCCCTAAAGTCAACCAACTAGCAGAACTTAAAGGCCACGAAGTCATTGTTCAACGTGGTGGCATCATGCATGACTATTTACAACAAAATAATGTCGGAGCCCACTTAATCCTAGTCGACACCCACACCGCCGCCCTGCGTTTACTCGCCTCCGGACAACACGATTACGCCTTGGTAGCCAACCTGCCCGGGCTCTACCTAGGCCAAGAGCTCGAACTGTCTAATATTGTGCCGGTTGGCAAACCATTCGGCGCACAACATTATGGTTATTCGGTCATGAAGGGTAACGAGGACCTTCTCTCTCAATTTAGCGAGGGGCTAGCCATCCTGAAAAACACCGGACGTCAGCAAGCGATCTATGATCGTTGGCTAGGCCCACTGGAAAACGCCGGGTTGCCGTGGAAAAAAATTGGTCAGGCCGCGGCGATTATTTCGGCGTTACTCTTACTGATATTGGGCGGCATCGTCATCTGGAACCGGATGCTAACCCGACAGGTCAGTCGCCGTACCCAAGAATTAAAATTACAGCAACAGCAGCTGCTGCAGGCTGATAAAATGACATCCTTAGGGATACTGGTGTCAGGGGTGGCACACGAAATCAACAACCCTAGCAGCTTACTATTGCTTAATCTGCCGGTGTTAAAAGAAGCTTATCAGGATGCCGAAGAGATTCTCGAAAACCATTACCAGACCAACGGTGATTTCATCATGGGCGGACTAAACTACAGTCGCATGCGCGATGAAATCCCCCCTATGCTCGATGATATGTTAGCGGGCACCCAGCGTATTCGACGAATTGTCGATGACCTACGGGACTTTGCCCGTCAAGGTCCGGCCGACCTTAGCGAAACGGTGGATCTCAATGAGGTACTCGCGACCGCTATTCGCTTAGTGGATAACACCATCCGCAGCTCTACCGATCATTTCAGCGTCACCTACGGCACCCACTTACCGCCGTTTAAGGGCCATGCACAACGTATTGAACAGGTGATTATCAACTTGATCGTCAATGCCTGTCAGGCGTTAGATTCAACCGATCAGAGTATTACAATCAACACCTCTTATCGCGCCAAAGATAACACCCTCTGTCTAGCTATTCAGGATCAAGGTTGCGGCATCGAGGCGGACAATATCACCCGTCTGAGTGACCCCTTCTTCACCACTAAACGGGAACAGGGCGGCACGGGGCTTGGCCTATCGGTTTCGGCGAGTATCGTACAAGAACATGGCGGCAATCTCGTCTACGATTCCACCCCCCACGAGGGAACCCTTGTTACCCTGCTCTTACTCGCAACTCCAAGAGACGTTTACCTATGAATAACAATCGTTACCCTAGCTTTGGCGTATTACTGGTTGATGATGAAGCCTCTTTTTTACGCAGTCTCAGCATCGCCCTCGAACGCCTCGGAGGGATCAACAATATCTATCGCTGCGACGATAGCCGCCAAGTAATGGATATGATCGCCCGCGAACCGATCGGGTTGGTACTGCTTGATCTCACCATGCCCCATCTGTCTGGCGAAACCTTGTTACAACAGATCGTCGAAGAACACCCTGAAGTAGGCGTTATTATCATTAGCGGCCTAAACCAACTGGAAACCGCCGTAAAGTGTATCCGCCTTGGCGCCTATGATTACTTTGTTAAGACTACCGAAGAGGGACGACTGATTGAGGGGGTGCGACGGGCGATCCAGTTACAGGAGATGCGTCAGGAAAGTCAGGCGATGCGCCAACGGTTTCTCACCGACACCTTAGAGCGCCCCGATGTATTCGCCGATATTATCACCCAAGACAAAGGCATGCGTTCGGTATTTCAGTACCTCGAATCTATTTCTACCAGTAGTCAGCCGGTGCTGATTACGGGGGAAAGCGGTGTGGGTAAAGAACTGATCGCCAGAGCCATTCATACCCTGAGTAACGGTAATGGGGCACTCGTCAGTGTCAATGTCGCCGGACTCGACGACAATGTTTTTGCCGACACTCTATTCGGGCATCAACGCGGCGCCTTTACCGGGGCCGATAGCACAAGGGCTGGGATGATTGAACAAGCGGCTGGCGGTACCCTGTTTCTCGATGAGATAGGGGATCTCAGCCTACCGTCGCAGGTTAAGCTTCTGCGTCTGCTACAAGAGGGGGAATACTACCCACTGGGAAGCGACCGGCCAAAACGAATACGCGCGCGAGTGATTGTCGCCACCCACCAAAATCTAGACGCTAAGCAACAATCCGGCGAGTTCCGTAAAGATCTCTACTACCGCCTACGTATCCATCAGGTAACTATTCCCCCGCTGCGACAGCGTAAAGGTGATATCGCCCTATTATTGGAGTACTTCCTGACCGAGGCCGCCGATGAACTCAATAAGAACAAACCCACCATCCCCAAAGAGCTACCCGTGTTATTGGCTAACTATGAGTTCCCGGGCAATATCCGTGAGCTGAGAGCCCTAGCCTATGATGCGATGAGCCAACACCGGTCCCGCATGCTGTCGATGGAGGTATTTCGCCGCGTGTTGAGTCAAGAGATACCCCAACCCGATACGGATCTCACTAAACCCCTGTTTAATCCAGACCAACCTCTCCCCACCTTACAGGAAGTCGGTGAACTCCTGGTTGAAGCGGCGATGGAACGCGCTCAAGGTAATCAATCATTGGCTTCTCGCTTACTCGGCATATCCCAACCAGCCCTCAGTAAACGATTAAAAAAACAACAGCCTTAACCCGCGATAGCCACACCATCAAATCAACTCTGATCATCCCCGAAACCGCCTAGTATCAACAGGCGGTTTCGGCCCAGCTCAAACCCCTATAACCAACGTCACCTCTATAACCACCAGAAAATCATATAACCATCTGATTTATAATAACTTATTGCTTTTATCAACAGATAATCATTCCTTTAGTTATACCCCTTTACGATCAACAGCCCACCCAAACAACTTGAAAAAACGCATTAAATACAATGTGTTATATAAAAAGCACACTATTGGCACTCTACCTGCTTAGTAATACGCTCTATAGATCACAATAAAAATCCACGAGGGTAACAACATGGCTGACACCATACAGGTACAGCAACAAGCAAACGGACGTCGCGAGAAAGACCTACTCGGTGAAGCACTCGTGCCATCTGATGCCTATTATGGGATTCAAACTCAGCGAGCACAGAAAAACTTCGACCTCAGCGGCGTTCACGTTAGCCACTTTCCGCAACTCGTGGAAGCACTCGCGCTGGTCAAATTAGCCTGCGCCAAGGCCAACAATGCGTTGGGGTTGCTCGATGATACAAAGACCTCTGCCATCGAAAAAGCGGTCAAAACAATCCTCGCGGGTGAATATCACGACCAATTTGTGGTGGATATGATTCAGGGCGGTGCCGGTACATCCACCAATATGAACGCCAACGAAGTTATCGCTAATATCGCGCTCGAACAGATGGGCCATGCCAAGGGCGAATACCGTTACCTGCACCCCAACAATGACGTCAATATGTCCCAATCGACCAATGATGCCTATCCAACGGCGGTTCGATTATCCATTCTGTTAAAACATGGCGTGTTGGTGAAAGCCCTATCATCTCTGCGTGATGCCTTCGCCGCCAAGGGTGACGAATTTGCCGATGTCATCAAAATGGGCCGCACTCAGCTACAGGATGCGGTGCCGATGACACTAGGCCAAGAGTTTAAATCCTTCGCTAGCACACTCTCGGAAGATATCGACCGTATCGCCGGACTGTCTGAACTACTCAAAGAGATCAACCTCGGGGGTACCGCCATCGGCACCGGTATTAATACTGATCCTGAGTACGCCAAAATGGCGGTCAACCATCTTTCCGAAATCAGTGGATTCGAATTCAAACGCGCCTCTGATCTAGTCGAAGCCAGCTCGGATATGGGGGCCTTTGTGTTGTTCTCCGGCATGCTGAAACGTCTGGCGGTAAAACTCTCCAAAATATCCAACGACCTACGTCTGCTGAGCATGGGGCCTCGTTGTGGTCTGTCGGAAATTAACCTACCGGCCCAACAGCCCGGCAGCTCCATCATGCCCGGCAAGATCAACCCGGTGATTCCCGAAGCGGTGAATCAGGTGGCCTATCAGGTTATCGGCAATGATCTTGCCGTCACCATGGGGGCGGAAGCCGGCCAACTGCAGCTTAACGCAATGGAGCCGCTGATCACCTATAACATTCTTGAATCGATTCGCATGCTGACTCAAGCGATGGATATGCTGAAAAACCGCTGTGTGCGGGGGATCACGGCTAACCGAGACCGCTGCCAAGAGTTGGTTGACCAGAGTATCGGTATCATCACCGCCGTGGTGCCTTACATCGGCTATGAAAACTCTACTCGCATAGCCAAAGCCGCCCTTGAAAGCGGCCGAGGCGTACTGGAACTCATCAGAGAGGAAGAGCTGATGAGTGAAGACGCGCTACAGAACATTCTCAAACCGAGCAATATGATTAACCCACAACGTCGCCACCACTAAGTTTAGCTAACGACACAAGCCTAACGCGCCTAGGCGCCAATCAAATAACTATATAAAGAGATAAGACTTATGCCTAACACTAAAACGAATGATAGCCGCGCAGGATTCTGGAGCGGTCTAGCCCTGTGGAAAAAGATTCTCGTCGGTATGGTGCTCGGTGTCGCCGCCGGCGCCATCATGGGGCCGGATGCGGAGATGCTCAAACCGATCGGCACCCTCTTTATCAATGCGATTAAAATGCTCATCGTACCGCTGGTCTTTTGCTCTCTGGTGGTCGGTGTTACCTCCATGCAAGACACCCGTAAAATGGGTCGCATCGGTCTAAAATCAGTGGTGCTTTATCTCTGCACCACGGCAGCCGCGATCACTATCGGTCTAGGTCTAGCCACCATTTTCACCCCAGGTGAAGGGCTGAATATGGCGATTACCGATACCACCGTTGTCGCCAAAGAAGCGCCAACACTGGTGCAAACCCTACTCAACATGATTCCTAAGAATCCTGTCAGCGCTTTAGCGGCCGGCAACATTCTGCAAATTATCGTATTTGCACTGGGATTAGGTATCGCACTGACCCTCAGCGGTGAAAAAGCTGAACCGGCCATTAAGCTGTTTGAAAGCCTTGCCGAAGCGATGTACAAACTGACCGAAATGGTGATGAAATTAGCGCCTTACGGTGTATTCGGTCTGATGGCTTGGGTATCCGGTAAATACGGCATGGACATTCTGCTACCGCTGATCAAGGTGATTACCGTTGTCTATATCGGTTGCCTGATCCATGTATTGGTTTTCTATACCGGTATGATCAGCATACTCGGCCGACTCAACCCTATTCCTTACCTGAGAGGCCTGCTCAACCCAGCGGCCGTCGCCTTTACCACCACCAGTAGTTCTGGCACTCTGCCGGCCACGATTAAAGCCGCACAGGAAGAGATGGGCGTTTCTAAAAGCATCTCTAGTTTCGTACTGCCGTTAGGCGCAACCATTAATATGGATGGCACCGCTCTCTATCAGGGTGTTTGCGCACTCTTTATCGCTCAAGCCTTTGGCATTGATCTGGCGTTCTCGGATTATGTACTGATCGTGATGACGTCCACACTCGCCTCTATCGGCACCGCCGGTGTTCCGGGTGCGGGTTTGATCATGCTGTCACTGGTGCTGACCACGGTTGGCTTACCTATCGAAGGCTTGGCGATTGTCGCCGGTATCGACCGTATCCTCGATATGGCGCGTACCAGTGTCAATGTCTGTGGCGACCTGATGGTCTCTATGCTGGTAGGCAAAAGCGAAAATGAGTTAGACGAGTCTATCTACAACAAACCTACTGAAGCGGATACCGCCCGTATCTAAATCAGCTGCGTAAATACAATAAAATCCGGTCGCCCCAATGGCGACCGGATTTTTTTTGTTTATCACCATGTACAAGACTCTCTACTCACAACATCCTGCCCACAACACCCTACCCATAACAACGCCAACCCGTTTAACGAAAAAATCGATCAACGAGGATTGATCAGAGACCATCGAAAACCAGTTTTACGCCAATGATCACCAACATTACCAAAATGATCCGATAGAACAGCTGGTCATCCAGCTTCTTGTGAATCACTAACCCCAACCGCGTACCGATCCAAGCCACAGGCGCCAAGACGAGGCCCACCAGCAGGTTATCGGTATTGATCTGCCCTAAAGCACCGTAGGCAAATAATTTAACGAAATTGACGCTCGCGAGAAAAACCACCGCCGTGCCGAGAAACTGCTCCCGGGGTAACTTCATCGGTAACAGATAAAAATTCATTGGCGGCCCTCCCGCATGGGCGACAAAACTGGTAAAACCCGCCAATGTACTAGTGATATAGCCGATAATTGGCGAACTTCCGCCAAAACGAGAGCCTTTTAATAGCCCCCAAAGACCGAAGCTAATCGATAATATCCCCAGCAATAACCGCAAAACATCGTCATTCAGATAGCCAAACAGCAGATAACCAATGATGATCCCCAGTATCGCGGCGGGTAGCATGATCTTAAGTAAATCGACACGCCGATGGCTCCACCAGGCTCTAACGCTGAAAAAATCCATCAAAATCAGCAGCGGTAACATAATCGCCGCCGCTTGCACCGGCCCAATATAGAGCGACATCAGCGGTACGCTAATCACCCCAACACCGCCAGCGAAGCCCGACTTTGAAATGCCGGTCACCAGCACACCCAACACCGCTAATATCCAGAAAGCAGCACTAAACGATAAGATCTGTTCCATATGATTCCCCACAAAAACAGCATCTTATCCTGATCTTAATAGGCAGAAAACCAATTAGTATATTTACAGCTTGCCAGCGACAGGGTAAAACAGAGTTGAACTGTTTCGACTTGCGGACCAACATGATTAGAATAAAACGCGCTTCAGACCGAGGATACGCCCATTTCGGCTGGCTTGAATCTCGCCATATTTTCTCTTTTGGTAGCTATTTCGACCCGGACTGGATGGGTATATCAGAGCTACGCGTCGCCAATGAAGATCTACTTCATCCGGGTGCAGCCATCGACCCGAGCACCCACGCCGATATGGAGGTCATCTCTGTTATTCTGGATGGCAAAAACCTACACACCGACTCTCTCGGCACCCGTAAATTATTGGAAGGCCGCAGCCTACAACTGCTCAGCACCGGTACCGGCACTGAATTCATAGAACAAAATGCTTCCCTCGAAACCACCCTTAAAATGCTACAGTTTTGGATCGTGCCAGAAAAAACCGGTCAAACACCCCGCTATCAATCACGTAAGCTACTCAGCCGTGAAGGTGTGCAATTGATTGTCTCAGCCGATGGTCGGGATGACTCTTTACAGATAGGCCAGCAGCTAGAGATGTATCAGTTCCGCCTGCAGCACAAAAGTTATGGTTTACCGGTCGCTGAACACGGGTTTCTCTACCTCTTTCGCGGTCAATTGGAAGTTAACGGCAGCATATTGGAAGCCGGTGATGCCATGTTGTTTGATGATGAGCCGATGATATCCCTGCGAGGCATCAGCAGAGCGGAAGGTTTTTATTTCACCCTACCCTAGACGTTAACCACGCACCGTCATGTCGATACGACGGCACCGCTTTTCCCACCTAAGACGATCAAGATCGCGCCGCGATAAGCGGCCCTTCAATCACGCTCTGACATAACCCCTTAACCAAGGCTTGCACCCTTTAGATAAGGCGGACAATAGCTTCATGTAAGGCGTGACCATCTATCGATCATCATTCAAACAAGAAGTAAGTCTGTGGAACGTCAACAATACTGTTTTAAAAAAATTTATGATTTATTTTGCATTGCACAAAAAATTCGCTATATTGTAGTTGCACTTTGCTTTTTGAGCCACACATTTGGCTTGATTCGACCCGGCGCCCGCCGGGTCCTTTTTTTCCGCACCGCAACAAAGCATGTAAATATCGGCTTAATTATCCAATCCTAAGCCCATTTAGCTTCAATCAGTCCATCGACAATTAAAACTAATGACGGCTGCTTATCACCCTAGACTGACGCGCTATTATCCTCAACAGAGCATTAAAACCGGATCAATGACGATAACCGTATAGCGGATAGATTGGCTCAAGATGATCAATGACTGCCTTCGTTAGCAATGAAAAGCCCCGCGCTGGCGGGGCAACATGAAGCATGCAAAGGCTTATCGTATTTTTCATTGGTGGCCCCAACGGATTGAGGCTTTCATGCTCGACCTGAGCACTTTTATATTAGTCGAGTTAGGCGCGCCTATCTTGAAAATTATTAATAGCACCACTGAATTATTTGCGATTTTTTCGTTTTATTCCGTCCGAAGGTAAACATGCCTGAGGATTATCAGGCCATTGATGCTTGGGATATCGCCCTTTCATATCTTTCTGCACATCACGATAACCGTTGGCCCAAAAACTAGCTAAGTCTTGTGTTACCGCCAATGGACGACGCGCAGGGGAAAGTAGATGTATCTTTAACGCCACCCCATAGCCGATAACTGGGGTATCGGTTGAACCAAACATCTCTTGCAACTTAACCGCCAACACCGGTGGAGTATCACTGTAATCAACCGCAGCACTGTGGCCCGACGGTAAGGTTAAGCGGGATGGTGCCAGCTTTTCCAGCTCATTCGGCAGCGGCCATGGCAGTAACCCCTGCAAAATAGCCGCGAGATCCAACCGCGCAAAATGATTAAGGTGGCTAATCGGATCGAGATAAGGGGCTAACCACTGCTCCAGCCCCGCCAGTAGTGCGGTATCGGAGAGGTCTGGCCAAGGACCATCGGCGGGTTGTGCTTGATAGAGAAAACCCACCCGCTGACGCCAACGGTTAATGCCGTCACTCCAGGGCAATAATGACAACCCCTGCTTGCGAATCTGCTCAATCAGAACGCGGTTTTTCTCCGCCATCGGGATGGTTTTCAGCTCTACCTGCCGCACCACCAGCACCCCAATACGATGTTGCACCTCACAGCACATACGGTTTTGCTGACGATCCCATTCGACCACGGTGTGCGCTACGACCAAGCTAGACAGGGCGGTATCAAACAACCGATCCGGTAGCGGGCAGGCCAGAAACACCCGATCCACACTCTGCCCCTGCATCCCCCCACAATTGGCGACCGCCAACCACCGGTGTTTGGCTAGCGGATCAGCCTCGACTAAGCGAACGGCTCGCCCACCACTGAGTTGATAATGATCGCCACTGTGACGTCGGGCGGCAATACGATCGGGATAGCCCTGAGCGATCAATACCGCCACTAACTCCGATTCGGATAGCCCAGTCTGCGTTTGCGACAAGGCCCCCAAATACTGACCACAGAGCCGATAAAACTGCTGACTCAGTTGGCGGATACGCTGCAACACCCCCTTTTGCCGAGCATCACAGCGAATATCACCTTTAAGCCAACTCAAACGCCGGCTCATATCCGCATCACCGCTCAGGGGATCGCGCTCGCTTAACAGTGCCGCCACATCGCAGGCGAGCCGAGTAGCGCCAGCTTGCCAACCCACCAGCAGTAGATGAGCCAGCCGCGGGTGAAGCGGTAACCGCGCCATCAACTCACCGGCAGTCGTCAGTTGAAAGCCCTTCTCTGTGTCGTTCAATGCCCGTAAGCGCACCAAGAGATCACGTGCTTGGCTCAATGCTGCGGCCGGCGGTGGATTAAGCCAGCGAAGATCAGCGGGATCATCCACTCCCCAACGGGCTAATTGCAGTGCTAACGCGGTCAAATCGGTAGACAGAATCTCCGGCGTCGCATGGGGCGCTAACTGTGCTTGCTGCGCCTCAGACCAGAGCCGATAACAACAGCCGGGCTGCATCCGTCCCGCGCGGCCAGCACGTTGAATACTCGCGGCCCGCGATACGCGGCAGGTGTGCAACCGAGTCATGCCGCTGCCAGGGTCTAGCCGCGCTTCTCGACTCAGGCCGGCATCAATCACGACCCGAATGCCTTCAATGGTTAAACTGGTCTCGGCAATATTGGTCGCCAGCACCACTTTACGCTGTCCCTCGGGGGCTGGCGCAATCGCCTGCTGCTGTGCCTGAATACTGAGATCACCATAGAGCGGTGCCAAGACAATCTCGGTGGATAACTGGCCACTAAGGGCTCTCATCACCTGCCGAATCTCCCGCTGGCCGGGCAAAAACACCAACACACTCCCCGGTTCATCCTCGAGTGCTTGCAATACCGCCTGTGCAACCCGTTGTTCTAATCGCTGATCTCGACCGACGGCACCCAAATAGTGAATAGCCACCGGATACATCCGCCCCTGACTACTGATCAGCGGGGCTTGCGGCAACAGTTGCTCAATCACCCGCTTATCCAAGGTCGCCGACATCAACAGTATTTTCAACGGCTGCTCGTCTCGAAACAACTCCCGCCCCTGTAGCGTCAACGCTAGACCAAAATCCGCATCCAGACTGCGTTCATGAAACTCATCGAAGATCACTAAACCATAGCCTTCAAGACTCGGATCATCTTGCAACATGCGGGTTAGGATACCTTCGGTCACCACCTCAATACGGGTGTTGGGGCCAATCTTAGTATCCATCCGTACCCGATAGCCCACTTGGTGACCCACCGACTCCCCTAACTGCTCAGCCATGCGCCCAGCCGCCATTCGGGCGGCCAAGCGGCGTGGTTCTAACAACAGGATTTTTTGACCAACGAGCAGCGGATGTTGCAGCAGTTCTAGCGGCACCAAGGTGGTTTTACCCGCCCCGGGTGGCGCTTCAAGCACCACATCATGATGCTCGCTCAGGGCGGCATTAAGCTGATCCAGAACATCCGAAACAGCAAGAGTGGTCATGGGTGAAGGTTTCCGGTGCAGTCAGTAAACAGAAGCGGGTATTCTAACAGCCGAGCACCAAATTACAGGCAAAAAAAACGCCATCCAGTGGATGGCGTTATCAATAACAAAACAAAATTAAGCGGTGATATCAGCCTGATCGACTGTATCAGCCTGATAAATACTGTTCGTTGGTTCAGTAGCATCATGGCGAGTGCCGCGTGACTCATCTGCATCATGCTTATGCCCCTGAGTCGATGCCTGTTCGGATTCATTCGCCTCTGTATGATCGCTACGCTCACCGTTGTGAATCTGATCATTTAAGCGAGCGAGATTCTCTTTCATCGCCCCCTGCTCAACCTCATCTGCATCCGTAAAGCGAAAATCATGTTCTACCAAGGTGACCAATAGGCTCATCGAAACACTGGCTGCACTTTCAATATAGGTTTGGCTACTATCGACCAACCCCTGAAGCTGTTCAATAAAGGGCGTTAACGCCTGCTGAGGTGCGGCAACGCTGTTCTCACCCAGTGACTGAACGGCGCGATACTGCTCGACCGCGCGATACTCCATCGACTGCTGCATGGATAGATCCATCTGCGCCAACTCTGATGTATCAAAGGAGAGATCGCCGGCCTGCTGCATCGCGGTTTGCAGGTCACCATTAAAAAAGTTCGCCGCCAACGAAGAGAGGTCCTGAACCAGACTCGCAATCGCATCAAGCTCATCGGCATCTAACTCACCGGTCACGCTAAAGCCAAACTCACTGCTTTGCGCCTTATCAATACTATAACGCTGCTCTTGCTCCCCATTGCCACCGCTCTGAACATACTCAGATTGATAGCTCGTCTCACTACTAAAGGTGATCTCAACCTGATCGCCATCTTGGGTCGTCAGGCTGAGGGAGAAGCTATCGTCCCGACTAAACCGCTCAGAGAGTGAGTAAGTCTGCTCGGTGGCAGCCACGTTATTCACCGCCGATAAGCTTTGGCTAAGGTTCTCTAACGAAGATTCCGTAGGCACAGCACTAGCTTGAGAACCTGATTGCTGACTCAATCCAGAATTAAGTAATAGAGGTATTGAACTGAGGTTAAACATCGCAGATTCCCATTTTAAAATTCAGTCAGGGGGTTATCGGCCGTGCAGCGCAAATCTAAAATAAAATCACAACATATAGAGCATTACCTGCTCACAGCCTGTCGATCAACATAACGCGATCTCGGCAACCCAAGGGCTCTCATCCCCTTTAAGGCAAAGCCATTACGGCATTCTGGCGCGAAAGGAGGTTAACAAGGCACACCAGGATATTTCCTCACTCAGCCATTGCCACTAAAGTTTTAGGCATACAGATAACCGATGGAGGCTCCGTCCGACACTCACTCGAGCCGTACAACAACGGCTCGAGTGTTTAATCAGGCAGAGCCATAGGCTTATCTTCAATCCATCTTGCGGTTTTAACCAACACGCCTCGAGGAAAACGGACCTTCTTTCCGGCAGTTTAGCGCTATTTTTGAGTCGCCCTAAAGACGCACAGCCTCGCCTGTCGAATAGGCTCGGCTTAGCTAGCTAGCTAGCTAAACACATGCTTCAACCGTGGATAAGCATAGCAATACAATAATTCTAATTTCGTGCCTAGCACGCTGCTTTCAGGAGATATTTACACATGCAAGCATTTGTCGATTTTACAAACGGCATTATCTGGAGTCCGGCACTGATTTATCTATGCCTTGGCGCCGGTCTGTTTTACTCCATTCTCACACGTTTCGTGCAAGTTCGAATGTTCCGCGAGATGTGGGTGCTACTGTTTTCAGGCAAAGCGTCTGAAAAAGGGATCTCCTCATTTCAAGCACTCGCCGTTTCCCTCTCAGGCCGTGTGGGTACCGGTAACATTGCCGGTGTGGCGGCAGCGATTGGCTTTGGTGGCCCGGGTGCGGTTTTCTGGATGTGGGTCGTTGCTTTCCTTGGGGCAGCAACCGCTTATACGGAATCCACACTGGCGCAGATCTATAAAGAAGAACATGAAGGCCAATACCGTGGCGGCCCCGCGTTCTACTTTGAAAAAGCGATGGGACAGAAATGGTTTGCATGGATCTTTGCGATCGCTACTATTATGGCCTGTGGTGTCTTCCTACCGGGCGTTCAGTCCAACAGTATCGGTAACGCGGTTGAAGCCACCTTTGGTTCGGGTGCAATGATCGACACCGCGATGGGCACACTGAGCTTTGCGAAAATCGTCACCGGTACCATTGTCGTTCTCATTCTGGGCTTTATCATCTTCGGTGGCGTTAAACGTATCGCCAGCTTCACCCAAATTGTCGTGCCGTTCATGGCGCTGGCTTATATCATTATCGCGGGCGTTATCGTGTTACTGAACATCGATATGCTGCCAGGCATTATCGCGATGATTTTTGAAGATGCTTTCACACCGATGGCCGGTATGGGCGCAGCCATTGGCTGGGGTGTCAAACGGGGTGTTTACTCTAACGAAGCCGGTCAGGGTACGGGGCCACATGCAGCCGCTGCCGCTGCCGTAGAACACCCTGCACAGCAAGGTTTGGTTCAAGCGTTCTCGGTTTATATCGATACCCTGTTCGTCTGTTCAGCAACAGCCTTCATGATCCTTATTACCGGGGCATACAACGTACACGGTGCAGGGGATACCTTCCTAGTACAGAACCTCGGCGCTGATATCGCCGCCAACGGCCCGCTGTACACACAGATGGCGATCGAAAGCGTTCTACCAGGCTTGGGTAATCCATTTATTGCCTTCGCTCTGTTCTTCTTCTCTTTTACCACTATTCTGGCTTACTACTACATCGCTGAAACCAATATCGCCTACATCCAACGGACCATTAAAATCCCAGGCATGGTTGGCGCATTGAAATTGGTACTGATGGCCGCGACTTTTTATGGCGCGGTTAAAACAGCCAACCTCGCATGGGGCTTAGGCGACATCGGTGTTGGCTTAATGGCATGGTTAAACATTGCCGGTATTTTGATTATCTTCTTTATGTCAAAACCTGCACTCAAAGCGCTGCATGACTATGAAGCGCAGCACAAAGCCGGCGTTAAGCACTACACCTTTAACCCGGTGAAACTGGGCATTAAAAACGCGACCTTCTGGGAAAAGCGTTATGAGAAAAAAATGGCTGCTCAAAAAACTCACAAGGCAAAAGACTGAAACGGTGTAACCCCTTTCATCTCTAATACCTTTCGAATGTAAACCAAAGCCCGTGCTGGCAACAGCGCGGGCTTTTGCTATCGGTAACAATAGAAATACCCTTAATCTAGCAAAGACGGTTGCTAGACAAGGACACCCCTCCCTATAATCAGATCGAAAGACGCTCATGCTCACTCAAGCCTAAGCGGCCACCCGACTCTATTTAGGCATGCCTTCCTGTGAACTATCCCCTTGTTGTCAAGATTACCATCCGAGCACTCTTGCTAACTTTACTAACCCCTCTTGCCAGTTATGCCGCCTGCCAAACAACCTTTTCTGTCGCTTGGCTAGAATGGAAACCCTATCAGATGCAAAAAGGTAACCGCGTTACCGGCATCGATATCGAACTGCTTAAAGCCATCATGGATAACGCCGGATGCGCCTATCAGTTGCAGAACATCCCCTGGGAGCGTACCAAGCGCTATATCAGATCCGGCGAAATCGACCTCGCGATTGGCGCATCAAAAAACCAAGAACGCACTCGCTGGGCCTATTTTTCTGAACCTTATCGCTCCGAAACCATGGCCATTTTTGTGCGCAAAGATGAATACCCGATCTGGAACGCGGCACAGAACTTCGATCAGCTGGCCCAACTCAAACCCCGTATCGCCGTAATACATGGCGCCTTTTATGGCGAGGCTTGGAATCACATCAAAGATACCCTGTTCGTCCACCAGCTCAGTCAATATGAACAGTTATTCAAAATGTTACATATCCAGCGCACTAATATTGTTCTCAATGACCTCTATAACGGCGAGGAACTCATCAAAGAGTTTGGCCTAGAAGAAGAGATCACCACCCTAGATTGGCACGCCAGCCTTGACGATATCCACTTTATGTTCAGTCAAAAAACGGTTCCGCAAGCGGATATCGACCTTATCAACCAGTCCATTCGCCAACTACGTGAATCCGGCCGTATTGAGGCGATCATCAACACCTACCACTAACCCATCGGCACGCGAGGACTTACTTCAAAAGCAGGCTGTGATAATCTTATCCGTCATCAGCATTAACCCGATACGTCCAGCCATGCCAGATCTACGCGAATGCCCATAACCGCCTCGACCAAACTGTTAGAGCCTGTACTACAGCTCATCCAACATTTCCGTTTGGATCAAGCGAATATTCTTGAGATAGCGGCGCTTACCTCGGAAGAGTTAGCTAAACCGGATGTACGCTTTCCAACCTCAGCCTATGGCCAGATACTACAAACCCTCGCCCAAGCGACCGACAACCCCCGCATTGCCCTCAATTTAGGGGAAGCCACTCAGCCCAGAATGCTAGGGTCCATTGGCTTTCTGATGTCCTCGGCCGAAACCCTTGGCAAAGCCTACCAAGCCCTAAGCGACTATCTGCCCGTCCTGCTAGAAGGCGCGTTGATTCAGGTGGAACAAACGGCGGATGGCACACTGCTATCACTGGAATTAAACGCCCCCGAACTGCAACCCGTTGAATACCTGATGGCCTGCATGATTAACTGGCCCCGCCGGTTAACCGGCCATCAGATCCCGGTCAAACTGGTGCAACTGGCCTTTCCCGAACCGCAAAACCCTCTACCCTATCAACAATTTTTTGCGGCAGAGGTGCGTTTTGATGCACCCCGTAATCAGCTGCTATTTGCCAGCGATTATTTCTCGTTACGTTGCCTTGATGCCAATCCCGATATGCATCAATTACACCGGGAGTTTGCCGATTCTTTACTGAGTAAATCAGCACAGCAGAGCGCCCTCACCGCACATACCCGCAATCTGATACGCCGCCAACTCGGGGAGGGCAAAGGCTGTGTTAGACGCGAACAGGTCGCCGAGGCCGTCGGCCTCAGCCTGCGCACTCTGCAACGTAAACTGGGCTTACTAGGAACAAGCTTTCAGGATATTTATGATCAAACCCGACGGGAAGTCTGCTTACAGTTGATCCAACAGGGCCAGCTCAGCTTTGGTGAAATTACATTTCAATTGGGCTTTTCAAACCAATCGGCTTTTCAAAAAGCCTTTAAACGCTGGATGGGGGTTGCGCCAAGTCACTACCGACAAAACATTAAACCCTTGGCCGTGATTGAAGCCTCGTCACTGACGGCCCGCACGAACCCGCAAATCGAATGGCTAGAAGGCAATCATCGCCTACGGACGAAACGTATTGATAAGCGGATCAGTCAGCTTAGCCGCTTTACCCTCGAACTACTCGAATGGGCCGCCCTACTCGGCGAACACTTTAACCTGAGCGAACTGGAACAGCTGACCCAACATCAGGTTGCACGACTGGCTATCCATCTATGGCCAGCAGAACAGCTCGGACTCATCGACCTTGGCGCCGCCAGCACCTCGGCCCCAAGTCCGCGTCACAAAACAGAACCTCCGGATGAGGCCACCCAGTGCCATTTTTGTCACCCAGAGATTCGCAGCGCGATCTATCAACGACTCAATGAAACAGAAAAGTGCCAGCTTCATCACCAGTGCGGTAGGGTCATGTTGGCACGGATACCCGCGGTGTTCACACTTGAACAGATCACTCCCGCGCTATTACATCTCAACCGTGCCTATCAACAGACAAATCCTAAACAGAAAAAACAGTTACGCCAGCTCAATATCCGCGCCGCCTTGCTCGCCCAACAGGCACACAACTTTAGCAGCGCGAGCCGCTACCTCTCTAACGCCTATCGCTTGCTGCATAGCCACCAGTACAAGAAAAGACACCAACTGCTATTACAACGAGCTCAACTACATCTGTTGGCGGGGGAAGTCACTCTAGCCGATCAATGTCGACAACAGCTGCCTAACGATAAAGTTGAACCGCTCGAACAGACCAAAGCGGCGCTAATGACCGCCGAGATCTGCCTGCACCGCGATCAGCATGCGCAGGCGTTAACCCAGCTGCAGGAAAGCCTCAAACAACTGACTGACACACCACTACCAGACAACGACAATCAACAACTGTTACTGCTGTTAACGCAACACCAAGCGATCAGCGAACTGATAGGTGACCGACTAATACCCTCACTAACGCCGCTAACCGACGAAAAAGATCAACTGCACCTACAGTTGCTAGAAAAAATCAGCCTCATCGCTCGCCGACAAGGCCAGCCGCTGTTAGCCGCCTGCGCCATTGGCCAGATGACCACACTAAGTTTGCAACAGGGTCGCAGCCATCTGACGGCGTTTGCTTTTGTGAGTTACGCCTGGGTGGCCAGTTGGTTTTGTGCCGATGTTCGACTGGCACAGATTTTCTCGGTGCAAGGGATGCAACTGGCGAATGAGTTTGGTGGTTTAATCGCCACAGCAGCCTTACCCTCTAGCCCCGAGCCCCACACCGATATCGCCACCCATGCGGCGCTCATACAATCTAGCCAAGTACAGCACTGGTTTGCTCCCATTCACAACAGCACTGAACAACTACAACATATCGACTCGTTGGCGGCCAAACACGGCCACTGGCTGGTGCAGAGTGAATCTCGCTTACTGCAACATCAACTATCGCTGCTAACCAGCCACTCTCTGACTGAACAGCTCCCCCTCTGTCGTCAGCATTACCAACAGATGCTGACACAACAGCAGCCCCAAGCGGCCCGCTTACAAACTTCATCATTGCTATTAATGGAACAACTCAGTGGTGAAAAACCACTGCCGCAACAGTGCGACTATCAACACGGATGGCAGGGTGTCAGCTCGATTATGGCCGCCTTTTTGCTCAATCAGCAGCACCTGTGGCCTGATTTATACGCCTGGGAAGCACGACTAGAAAATGATCTACCCGGTTATTTCTGTGTCAGTGAAGTCCTGTTTTGCACCGCCATGATGCGACTGATTCTGGCTCAGCAACAACAAGCACTACTGCCCCGCCGACGGGTTGAAGTGGAACAGATCGAATCTCGCTTCGAGCTGTGGGCAAAACACTGTCCGGAGAATTTCGCTACTCAACGCTTATTACTACAAGCTGAAAAAGCCCGCCTGCTAGATCAAGACCCCTACCCATTATTTGAGCAGGCGATTGCCTGTGCAGAACAGCACGGCGTCAATTATCATTCAGCTCTGTGTTATGAGCGTTACGGGGAGTTTTTACAGATGCAACAACAGCACCGGTTAGCACAGTTCTGTCGCGAAAAAAGCCGAGATATTTATGCACAATGGGGCGCTCAGGCAAAAGCCGAACAGTTAAATCAGCTTAAGCACTAAGCTTTTGGATCAGCCTTAGGCCACAACGGCTTAATTCAAGCAACGCTAACTCGATTGCGTCCGTTATCCTTGGCGGTGTAAAGCGCTTCATCACTGCGAACCATCAAACGATCCAGCGCTTCTTCGCCATCCCAAACAGCAACACCGACACTGACGGTACATTGAAGCGGACTACCCGACAAACTCGGGAATGCATATTCACCGATCACTCGGCGAATACGCTCACCAATCTCCTCTGCTTTTGCCAGATCAGCAGCCACCAGCAGCACGGCAAACTCCTCCCCTCCGACACGCCCGAAGATATCAAACTCTCGAATATTCTCCTGCACCAGTCGGGCAAACTCTGCGAGCACATCATCACCGGCGCTGTGCCCTAGGGAGTCATTGATTTTCTTAAAGTGATCAAGATCCATCATCAGTAATGCTAAAGAGGTTTGTTCTCGATGACTTCGACTGATCTCGTGGTTGGCCCGAAGGTAAAACTCTCGGCGGTTACTGATATTCGTTAGAAAATCTTTCGTTGCCATGTCTATCAGGTGGGATGAATAAAGTTGACGATTGGCATATTCACCCACCAACAGCCGCCATGTCAGCAACGCCATCACGATAAAAATCAGCACCACAGGCAACAGCAACCGAACAAAGTACTTATCACTGGGAGAGACTGTATCCCAGTTTAGGTTTGCGAGCGAAACGCCTTGTGAATTATATAGAGAGACCTTAGCTGAGTCGGACTGCTCACCATTGTTTACCGTAGAAAAACGCAGCCCAGGCAACAGATACTCATCACGAACCCGTTGGATTTTATGGTCGTCAAGGCGGTAAGCGAACAGCAAAAAAGTACCATCACTTCTCTTTTGCATCTCATCTTCATCCAAAAACATACCAATACTCACGAGATAAGGCGTACCAAAAAACTCGCGATAACCACTCACGATATGCGGCATATCACTATCAACAGCGGCCTGCACCAAGGTTTGCAGATCGCTAAGTTGTAGTTCAGAGGCGCTAATCATTACCTGCTCACCATCCGTAAGAGTCATAACAGGCTGCATGTCGGAGGTAAACGCCCAGACGAGGTCGATACCGTAAGTCTCTTGTAGGTATGCGCCTAGATTATCCTTCGCCCAGTCCTCATCCGGCTCAACGATCAGCTTTTGATGAGCTTCATCCCAATAGGAATATTCCTGCAAGATCCCTTGCTGACGGATCATTTCGATATTGAAGGCGGTTTTAACACGCTGTTTGAAATTATCCTCCGTTAGCCCTTCCATGCTAACCAAGGTCAACATCACCAAGCCGATAATCGATACTAGGCTGACACCAAATAGAGAGAGAATCAGCGGTATCACCGAGCGCGATGGCACCGGATGAGTCAGGAGATATTCGGCATCAGCTGACGACGCTGTAAAACCACGCTGTTCACTCATGATAGTTTTCATGACCATAACCTTTTACACATTCTAATTCCTAGCAGCCAACGAGTAGATGACTTGTCATGAAATAAATTCCCACTGGCGATTTAATAGCTGTCTGCCAACGAAGACAGATCCAGTATGACACTACAACAAAGCGTTAGCTATCGCCTCTTATAAACACTAGAAACAGGCTTTCCATTGACAACTTAATCGCCAGAAAAACCAACTCTCTGTCTCCATAAATACCCACACACAAATAACACGACACACCCCTCAACGCTAAAACCTTGGCGTCAATCAATCCACTAGCACCTCACGGGGCAGCTTGTTTCGCGAAAACTGTCTGCTTTTTCTGGCACATTGATAACATTTACTGGCAAAATAGCCTTTCAAACAAAGCCGTTATATGTAGATATTTATGATTCCATGGAAAATATTGGTCGTTGATGACGAAGAAGGGATTCATGGCATTACCCGCATGATCTTCCGTGGATATGAGTTTGAACAACGCCCGATCGAATTGATCAGTGCTAAAAGTGGCGGTGAAGCGCGGGCAAAACTGGCTGAACACTCCGATATCGCCCTCGCCTTACTCGATGTGGTGATGGAGAGCGATGACGAAGGGTTGCAGCTGGTCGAATATATCCGCCACCAACTTCACAACCGAGATATCCGCGTGATTCTGCGCACCGGCCACCCGGGCTATGCACCGGAATCCAAAGTCATTGTTAACTACGATATCAATGATTACCTAAGTAAAGCGGAGCTGTCTGCATCACGCCTGCTCACTTCGGTTGTGGTTGCCTTGAGATCCTTTCGTGATATTAAAAATGCCCGTTTACAAGCCTCTCACGACAGCTTGTCTGGCCCTGATGACCAACGCCTCATCACGATTACGCAGCAGCTAAAGCAACAGGTTCGCCCCCTACTCAAGCAAAGCCAACGTTTACAACAGATGAATCTTAACCCCGTTGCCAACGATTTGGCGGTTGGTTTACATGCTCAACATCAACGCCTGCATAACAGCATGACCATGCTCAACATCAACGATAGTGCGGCGCCAACAGAAACACTGGCATTAACGTCTTTGATGGATGAGATACTGCATACCTTTCTGCCGCAAAGCCGCCGAGATGGTTGGTTACTGGATTACCAACTGGATAAGGCGTTGCCGGCTGAGATCCACGCCAATCCGACCGCTATTCGCCAGCTACTGATCAGCGCCATTGAGTTGGCCATTCTGCAAGCCAATGGCGCCGATCTGACACTCAGTCTACAACCGGCGCAATCGGGTCAACTGCGGATCAAGGTTAGCCTAAACGATGGGCAGCCGGTATTTCCATCGTGCCACTGGTCAGAGTGTCTGCAGAATCACTTGCAACTTTTGTGTCAACAGATGCAGGGGCGTTTAAGCGAGCAGGATGAAAGTGGCGCCATTCACTGTCAGATACAGCCATGATTAAAGAAGGCAACGCCCACTCTCTAGCCGCACAACATAGCCACACGCTTGATAAGTACTTTCAAGCCAGTCAGTCTCTCTATGCCATGATGGTAAACACTCGGTTAGATAAACATCGTCTATGCGCCTAAGCCAACGCTTTAAAGCACTCTGTCGTCAAAAACCATTGGGCATCCGCCTACTGACGGCGATCTTGCTTTACAGTTCAGTGATTACCCTGATCGCCACCGCCACCCAGCTCTGGTTAGATTACCGTTATGAACGGTCGGCCATCGAGGAACGCTTACAACAGATTGAAGCCAGCTCACTTAACAGCCTCGCCAATAGCCTATGGGAGATCAGCCCAACGCAGATTCAGGTGCAACTGGACGGTATTTTGCAGTTGCCGGATGTCCGTTATCTTAAACTCGAATCCCAGTTTGGCGATCAATACAGTGCCGGCGATAAGCCCAATACTGGCGCCACAGTCGAACGCCATTACGCCCTGAACTACGTTGATAGCAGCAATGCCGCCGTTAAGGTGGGTGATCTAACCCTTATCGTCAGTCTGGATGAGGTGTACCGTCGGCTCGCAGATAAAGTGCTGCTGATTCTTGCCTCCCAGGGCATCAAAACCTTTTTAGTCTCGATCTTTATTCTCGCCCTGTTCAACCAGCTAGTCACCCGCCACCTAAGCACCATGGCGCAATATGCCCGACGACTTAAACTAGACCAGTTGAATACGCCGCTTATATTGAAACGTAAAACACGACAAACAGAGGACGAACTAAGCCAAGTGGCCAATGCGATGAACAGCATGCGCCAAACCATGCTGACCGATATAGACAAACGCGAGGCAGCCGAGCGTTCACTGGCCCGTTTAAATGCCGAACTGGAACAACGGGTTTCTGATCGTACTCAGGCATTAGAAGAAAGTAATAAAGAGCTGCGTGAAACCCTGAAGAAACTTCAAGCTACTCAGCAACAGCTGGTCGAATCGAAAAAACTGGCGGCTCTCGGTGGTTTAGTCGCCGGCGTCGCCCATGAGATTAATACCCCGATTGGGATTGGCTACACCGCAGCATCATATCTGGCCGACCAAGCGCTGCTTTATCAGCAGCAACATCAGGACAACCCTCTCGCCCAAACGGCGGTCGAAAGTAGTCAGCTGATCTGTCAAAATCTCGAGCGGGCTGCTCAGCTTATTCGCGCCTTTAAACAGGTATCCGTCGACCAAGCCAGTGAGCAGTGCCGCCAATTCGACCTTATTCAGTATCTGGCCGAAATCCAACACTCACTAAGCCCTAAACTCAAACAAGCCAATCCTGATATCAGCATCAAGGGGCCAACCCAGCTGATACTCAACAGCTACCCCGGCGGCTATTACCAGATCTTTACCAACCTCATTCTCAATTCACTGCTACATGGCTTCGATAACCAAACCGGCGGTAAGATTTCCATGACGATCAACCCCTATGCCGATCGAATGCAGATTGAATATCGTGATAACGGCGCAGGTATTCCGGATGGTTGGCATACGCGATTATTCGAGCCCTTTATGACCACCAAACGTAACCGTGGCTGCAGCGGCTTAGGTATGCATATCGTGTATAACCTCGTCAGCCAGTTATTACAGGGGCATATTCAATCCATCCCCAGCAAGCAAGGCGCTCACTTCCGGATCGATCTCCCCCTAGAGCCTAAGCCGATCGCCTTAAGCCCGCCATCATCATAGACCCTCGTCCGGCGTTTTTTCGGCATTAATCACCAACCGTTGGCACTGCTCCGATAACATGGGTAACTGCTCCGCTAGATATTCAATCGGGAAATCGATCTTGGGCCAATCCTCATGGATACAGTGTTCGGCTATAAAGCCTTTCAGTTGCGTACTTGACCACGCGGGCCATTCCGGATTTTTTATCAATAACATGCTGAGAAAATCAGCAAACTGAACCACCGTCATCAGCTGCTTAAAGGGCAGCGACACCGTTTTGAAATCCCACAGATCATAGTGCTGATGAAAACGCAGTACGTTGGTCAGCGTGCGGGGCAGATTCCAGCGCTGCGCCGCCATATAACCCACTTCGGTATGGGTAAAGCCATACTGCTGTATCTCTGTTTCGGGGAGTTCATCCAGTGCATTCCAACTCCTTGCCTCATTCTGCTGCCCAGTGTTAAGCACCATCTGCAATAGAATAAAACGGCCAATATCATGCAGTAATCCCGCCATATAGGCGAGATCAGCATTAACATTAAAAGCAGTGGTATGGTTCGCTAGAAAACGACTAAACACCGCAACCTCGATAGAGTGACGCCAACCGATCTTGTAACCCGGCGTCATCATCTCGGTATCGACCTGCGTCAGCTGGTTAATCAGCGCCAGCGTGTTAAATACCCCGATTCGTTCGAGTGCTTTTTCGATGCTATAGACAGGTTTAAGAGGGCCGCAAGGGACAGAATGGGCAGCAGAGATAATTCTCGCGGACAAAAGGGGGTCTTCACTCGCCAGCTCGGCAACTTTTGGGTAGAAATCCGTCGACTCGTGACTGCGTTGCTTTAACTGAGCCGCCACACTGTGTAATAAAGGTAACGTATGGATAGACGCGTTAACTAGCTCAAGGCTAAATACCGTTTTAGCTTGCTCCGGCACAAGATCACCTCCCGACCTATAGACACTCTTATTCTCATTATTATTGAATAGTTGGCCTTTTATTCCGCTACAACCCTAGTATTTACTGGGGCTATAACGGCATAAATAATACCAACCGGTCTTTAATCTGGATTAGCATCCGGCAAAATCAAGCCGTGGTTATGCAACACCTCTTCACCAAACCAAGCTAGGTTTTCATGGAGCTGCACCACTTCACCGACGATAATCAATGCGGGCGCGGGCAGTTTGGCTTGTTCCTGTAACTCGGGCAAGCTGCTTAAGGTACCGGTTAATACCCGTTGATCAGCACGGGTACCGTTAGAGATAATCGCCGCGGGTGTCTCTGCCGGTTTGCCATGGGCGATCAACTGTTCGAACAGTGTGGGCAATGTATGCAGCCCCATATAAAACACGATCGTTTGGTTCGGGTGCACCAACTCCTCAAAATTTAGATCAGAGGTACGGTTCTTTAACTGCCCTGTTACCAGTCTAACGGACTGTGCATAGTTTCGATGCGTCAGCGGAATCCCCGCATAGGTTGAACAGGCACTGGCGGCGGTAATACCCGGCACCACCTGAAAGGGAATATTGTGCTGTTTGAGGGTTTCCAGTTCTTCACCACCCCGACCAAAGATAAAAGGATCACCGCCCTTTAAGCGTAGTACACGTTGCCCTTGTAGCGCATGTTTAACCAACAATTCATTGATGCCATCTTGCGGCACCGCATGATTATCCCTTCGCTTACCGACAAAGATTCTATCGGCATCTCGGCGGCAAAGATCGACAATGGCGGGCGATACCAACTGATCATAAAGCACCACATCCGCCTGCTGCATCAACCTAAGCGCCTTAAACGTGAGCAGTTCAGGATCCCCTGGGCCACCCCCCACCAGATAAACCTCACCGACTTGATGGTCTGGATCGGCCTTTTCTAACGCCGATTCCAATAACGCCCGCGCTTCTTTATCTCGACCAGCAAACACTTTCTCAGCGACTTGCCCTTGAAGGATTTTTTCCCAGAAAATCCGCCGCCGCTCAACATGGCTAAAAGTCTGCTTAACCTGCTGGCGGAACTCACCCACCAACCGGCCCAACCGGCTATAACCTTGCGGAATCCAAGTTTCCAGTTTCGCCCGCAGCAAGCGCGCCAAGACAGGGGATTCACCACCGGAGGAGATGCCGATAACAATCGGAGAGCGGTCAACGATAGCGGGGAAAATAAAGGTACACAGCGGTTGGTTATCCACCACATTCACCGGGATATTGCGCTCAACCGCATCGAAATGAACCTGTTCGTTCAGCTCATTATCGTCCGTTGCCGCAATGACTAGATAAGCATCCGCCAATAGGCCGCTATGATACTCCCCCACAATCACCTGCCCGTTGTGCTGTTCAATCAGCGCCACTAGCTCGGGATCGACTCGGTGAGCCACCACAATTACCCGTGCCCCTGCACGGGTCAACAGGCTCGCTTTACGCAACGCTACCTGTCCGCCCCCCACTAACAGTGCAGTCCGGTCGTTCAGCTTAAAAAATAACGGCAAATAATCCAATGTGTCGTCCTCGGCTAGCCCGCTAGCGTCGATAATATAGGCATTAGGGTAATATAACGTTTTAAAGTAGCATACTTAAAAGATAGCAGAAAAGAGCCCGCAGATAGCGGGCTTTGTGAGTATCGGAAGATTAATTTATTTCGGCAAAAAATCCATCACATTAACGGGCTTCGCTTCGTCCTTGTTGGCTGGCGCACCGGAATGTAAGCCGCACTCGCGGGTCTCCGGGTTTTCCCACCACCAACGCCCTGCTCGAACATCTTCACCCTCGGCAACAGCCCTTGTACAGGGCGCGCAACCGATACTCGGGTAATGCTGATCATGCAACGCATTATAAGGCACCTTATGGGCACGGATATAAGCCCAGATATCCGCTTCAGTCCAATCCGCGAGGGGATTAAACTTATCGATGCCGTTACCCTCATCAAACTCTTTAAAACCGATCTCATCACGGGTTACTGATTGCTCGCGACGCAGGCCGGTAATCCAAGCCTGACGATTAGCCAGTGCCCGCTTCAACGGTTTAATCTTACGCACAAAGCAGCAGCCTTTACGCATCGCCTGACTTTCATAGAAAGCATTGACGCCGTTGCTCTGCACATACTCTTCAACATCGGCGGCTTCTGGGTAAAAAACCTGAACTTTGAGGTTTCCATAAAGCGCCTGCACATCGGTGAGTAACTTCAGGGTTTCTTCCGGTAGACGGCCAGTATCGAGCACAAACATACCGATCTGAGGCGTATGCTTACTGATCAGATCGGTAATCACTACATCTTCAGCGCCCAGACTATTGGCAAACACCAGACCGGTATCTGAATTTTCGGCCGCCGCCTGCTGAAGTACCGCGATGGTATTCGCAACTTTGGCGTCCAGTTCAGGGGTTAATAATTCACTCATCACGGTTATCCTGATCGGTTACTGACGGAAAATAGGTCGTTCGTCATCCGTACTGCCCTGATAACGCACCGGCACCTCGCCAAACGCACTGAGGATATCGTCACTGTAGCGATCATCAGGGATCGCAAAGGCATCAAAACCACAACGCTGCATATGATCTAAACGGTCACGGGTAACATCCCCGACCGCACGAAGCTGACCAGTAAAGCCGCCACGGCGCAAGATTCTCGCAAAGCTAAACCCCCGACCATCGGTAAAGGCGGGAAATTCAATGGCGATCAACGCCAAGGCAGCCAAGTGTGGTAGCAGTAGATTCACATCTTGATCGCCATTGATTTGCACACCCAACTGGCCATCAGCCTTTAGCAACGTCTCAAGATTCTGCTCAAACAACTCAAAAGGCACGACAATATCGTCATTGATATGCGCCGCTAGGTTATCTTCGTCAACCAGTAACCAGCTGTCTTCGACAACTGCTCGATTAATTAACAGGGGCATAAACTCTCTCCTTAAACGGTGCTAGACCAATACGTCGTACGGTCTCGATAAAACGCTCTTCTTCAAGGCGGTTGTCTACATACACGTGCAAGATTTTCTCAACCGTATCGGCTACCTCGGCTTGAGGCACTGATTTACCAATGATTTTACCCAATGAAGCATCTTCGCGGGATGAGCCACCAAGGGTGATCTGGTAATAATCTTCACCGCCTTTATCCACCCCGAGAATACCGATATGCGCCACATGGTGATGGGCACAGGCATTGATACAGCCAGACATATTCAGCTTGATATCACCAATATCATAGAGATAATCGAGATCGTCAAATTTTTCATTAATCTGTTCGGCCACTCCCAGTGTATGGGCGTTTGCTAATGAACAGAAATCAAAACCTGGGCAGACGATCATATCGGTCAGGGTACCGATATTGGCCCGTGCTAGATTCAGATCACGTAATGATTGCCAGAGGGTGTACAGATCACCGGCGGCCACATGGGCGAAGACTAGGTTTTGATCGTGGGTGCTACGAATTTCGCCGAAATTAAAGGTATCGGCTAGATCCGCCACCGCATCCAACTGCACGTCGGTAATATCACCCGGTGGTTTTAGATGAGGCTTGAGTGAGATCACCACCGCACGGTAGCCCGCCACTTTATGAACACGGGTATTCCGCTCATACCAAGCGCGGAACTCGGCATTATCCTCGAGCTGATTTTCCAGCACAGACAACCCGTCTACGGCATCAGCCGCATAAGGAGGCGGTGTGAAATAGCCTTTAAGCTTCGCGATATAATCATCGGTTAGGGCTAGCTCGCCTTCTCGGTTAATTTCCCACTCGGCTTCAACCCGATTACGAAACTCCTCGATACCCATCGCGTTGACTAATATCTTGATACGCGCTTTGTATTTGTTATCCCGACGACCGTTTAGGTTATAAACCCGCAAAATCGCTTCGAGATAACTGAGTAGGTCACGTTTTGGCAAGAACTCACGAATCAGCTTACCAATCACCGGTGTACGGCCTAGACCACCACCGACCAACACTTCGAAGCCGACTTCACCGGCGTCATTTTTAACCATGTGCAAACCGATATCGTGCACCTGAGAAGCCGCCCGATCTTCTGGGCCTCCGGTAACAGCGATTTTGAATTTACGCGGCATATACGCAAACTCAGGATGCAATGTGGTCCACTGACGAATAATTTCACACCACGGCCGAGGATCTTCAATCTCTTCCGGAGAGATCCCCGCAAAGTGATCTGTCGTGGTGTTACGCAGACAGTTACCACTGGTTTGGATCGCATGCATCTGTACTTCGGCCAGTTCAGCCAAAATATCCGGCACCTCTTCCAGCTTCGGCCAGTTCAACTGAACATTGCTCCGCGTAGTGAAGTGGGCGTAATTTTTATCATATTTACGGGTGATATCCGCCAGCTTACGCAGCTGAACAGAGTTCATCTGGCCATAAGGTACGGCAATCCGCAGCATCGGCGCTTGGCGCTGAATATAGAGGCCATTCATCAAGCGCAGGCCACGGAATTCCTCATCGGGAATTTCACCAGCCAAGAAACGGCGGGTCTGATCGCGGTATTGCTCAACCCGCGCATTGATCAGAGTCTGATCCTGTTCATTATATTGATACATGTCTATTACCGCCGGCGAACCGGCCCTCACCCTATAAAAATTACAATTCAAAAAACTATTTTATTTAGCTACCTGTTATTCAACCAACCAGTACAAAACGCATACCGATGGCTAACAACAGCGTGCCCATAATTGGCTGTATGACTCTTGGTGACAGCTTGCTGCCAAAATGGCTACCCAAGAACACCCCTGGCAAAGAACCAATCACTAAACAGAGTAATAACCAGAGATCGACACTGCCCATACCATAGTGTCCCGCACCAGCAATACTGGTTAACACCACCGCATGAACAAGATCGGTCCCCACTAACGTTTGCATGGTCATCCGAGGATACAGCAAAATCAGCATGGCGGTGCCCAATGCGCCCGCGCCCACAGAGGAGAGCGTGACTAAACCACCTAACACGATACCCACTAACAGGGTTACGTAGGGACGATACCGCCGGCCATGCTTTTCAAACCGAGTGCCTTCCAGTTTGACCACTGACGCACGGATCTTGGCACGAAAAAACACGGCGATCGAGGTCAACACCAATGAAACACCCAAGGTGATATTCATCAGATGCTCGACTTGTTCTAAGCCGTCTAGGCCATCAAGGTAATACAGTGTGACTAATGCCCCGGGGATACTACCACCGAGCAGTAAAAACACCACCCGCCACTCAACCAATTTTTTGCGCGCATAGGAGATGCTGCCACCAAACTTGGTAATCGCCGCATAAATCAGATCGGTACTCACCGCAGTCACCGGTGGAATACCAAAAATAACGATCAGAATCGGCGTCATCAGAGCGCCACCGCCTATCCCGGTTAAACCGACTATAAAGCCAACCACCAGGCCGGCAAAGCTGTAAGCTATTTCCATCAACGTTCTCAGCTGCCTTAAAAAGTTACCCGCCTATTAAAGACAAAGACGGAATAGCGCATATTCAGATTGCGCCATCATAGCGACTAGCCCTTATAACGTAAAATACTAATTATTAATTTGTTAATTCTTTTTTGGAATAACAAAAAAATCCAGCCCTCTTTTCCTCAGCGCATCAGTAAGCTGAACCTCTTATACCAAAAAGCTATTAAAACATTACAATTTATTCTTTTTAATTTTAAGAGTGCTTCTGCATAATGGCCCCATTAATTAAGGTGCCATCTATCTGATACTGATTTAAACCATCAGCATGAGTTATCCATCGGCCCCATTTATCAGCTAGGTAGAAAGAGCTAATCAATATGAGTCAATTGCCGGAACACAGACTGACCCATCTGCGTCAACTGGAAGCAGAAAGCATCCACATTATTCGCGAAGTTGCATCGGAGTTTGAAAATCCGGTCATGCTTTATTCCGTTGGCAAAGATTCCGCCGTGATGCTGCACCTAGCACGCAAAGCTTTCTATCCAGGTAAGCCACCTTTTCCATTGATGCATGTGGATACCACCTGGAAGTTTAAAGAGATGATCAGCTTCCGCGACAAGATGGCGAAAGAAGTTGGCATGGACCTGATTGTGCACACCAATCAGGAAGGCGTTGATATGAATATCAGCCCCTTCACCCACGGCTCGAAAAAACATACCGATATTATGAAAACTCAGGGCCTGAAGCAGGCGCTGAACAAATACAAATTCGATGCAGCCTTTGGTGGCGCGCGTCGTGATGAAGAGAAATCCCGCGCGAAAGAGCGGGTATTCTCCTTCCGTGATAAAAACCATCGCTGGGACCCTAAGAGTCAACGCCCAGAACTATGGAACACCTTTAATACCCGCATCGATAAAGGCGAAAGCATTCGGGTCTTTCCGCTGTCCAACTGGACCGAGCTGGATATCTGGCAATATATCTACCTTGAGGGTATTCCGATTGTGCCGCTTTACTTCGCCGCTGAACGCCCGATCGTGGTTCGTGATGGCGTCGAGATTATGGTTGATGATGACCGTCTACCATTGGAAGAGGGCGAAGTACCAGAGATGAAGATGGTTCGTTTCCGCACCCTTGGCTGCTATCCGCTCACCGGTGCTGTGGAATCCACAGCGCAAACCCTGCCTGAAATTATTCAGGAGATGCTGCTTGCCACTACATCAGAACGTCAGGGCCGAGTGATTGATAACGATGGCGCAGGCTCCATGGAACAGAAGAAGATGGAAGGCTACTTCTAACACGGTTGGCGTCGCTGAGATCATTCACCGACGCACTCAATGGGTGAAACCACCCAACCGTTATGCCGACTTAACGTCTTTTACTGCACTGTACAGAATTTTAGAATACGGAACACAATCATGAGTCATCAGTCCGATCTGATCGCCAGCGATATCGAAACCTATCTGGCACAACATGAAAATAAAGAACTACTGCGCTTTCTCACCTGCGGTAGTGTAGATGATGGTAAATCGACCCTGATTGGTCGCTTGCTACACGATTCAAAGATGATCTATGAAGATCAACTCGCTGCCCTGCACTCCGACAATGCCAAATCCGGTAATGCCGGTGAAGAACTCGACCTTGCTTTACTGGTTGATGGCCTGCAGGCAGAACGTGAACAGGGTATTACCATCGACGTGGCTTACCGCTACTTCTCAACCTCTACCCGTAAATTCATTATCGCGGATACCCCGGGGCATGAGCAGTACACCCGTAACATGGCCACCGGCGCATCCACCTGCGATCTAGCGATTATCCTGATTGATGCCCGTTATGGTGTGCAGGTGCAAACCAAACGCCATAGCTTTATCACAGCGCTACTGGGGATTAAGCACACCATCGTTGCTGTCAACAAGATGGATCTAGTGGACTTCAGCGAAGCCCGCTACGAAGAGATTAAACAGGACTATCTAGACTTTGCCGCTGATTTAGAGCTAAACGATATCCACTTTGTGCCGATGTCTGCGCTAAAAGGCGACAATGTCGTCAATCTGAGCGACAACATGCCTTGGTATAAAGGTGCGCCATTGATGGAGCATCTGGAAACCATCGAGATCGCGAATGATCAGAATTTCGATCAGTTACGCTTTCCGGTTCAGTATGTTAACCGCCCTAACCTCGATTTCCGTGGTTATTGCGGCACACTCGGCTCAGGCATTGTCCGTCCGGGTGACGAGATCACCGTATTGCCGTCAGGCAAAACTAGCCGCGTGAAATCGATCGTCTCCTATGAAGGCGAGCTACAGGAAGCCTTCCCACCGATGGCAGTCACCCTGACCCTCGAAGATGAGATCGATATCAGCCGTGGCGACATGATTGTCCACAGCAGCGATAAGACTCAGGTCAGCGATCGCTTCGACGCGATGGTTGTCTGGATGGCCGAACAGGAACTGATCCCTGGGCGTCAATACGATATTAAGCTGGCCACTCAGACCGTCGCCGGTGGGATCAGCAGTATTCGCCATTGTGTCGATGTGAATACCCAGCAACAGCATCCGGCGGCAACGCTGAAGCTGAATGAAATTGGCCGTTGTGAAGTCACCCTAGAACGTCCCGTTGTCACCGACAACTACCGTGAGCATCACACCACCGGTTCATTTATTGTTATTGACCGTCTGACCAATATCACCGTAGCGGCGGGCATGATTGTCGCCGATGATGCGCAAGACAGCTTAATCAATGACCAGCTGGTTAGCCAGAGCCCAAGCATCTCTCAAGCAGAGCGGGAACAGCGTTTCGGACAGAAAGCGATCACCCTTGCCCTTCAAGGCGGTACAAAGGAGCAACGTCAGACGCTGCTCTACACCCTCGAACGTCAGTTATTCAATCAGGGACGGGCGATCACCGTTTTATTAGATGACGGTCATCTGCCAGGAGAGATCGGACCGATCGCTTCACTACTGAATGAGAACGGTCTATTGGTACTCACCGATGCCACAGCAAGCGCACTGCCTGAAGGTGCACAGCTGATTGATCTAGACAGCCGTGATTTGAACGAACAACCCTCGGTTCCCGCTCAGGTTCATGCCATTCTGGAGCAGTTACGCGATAGTCGTGCGATCTAATATCGCACTCATAGGTAGAGAACTGACTGGGCCGACACATCCGTTAACGCCCAGTTTGCTTTTTAGCCGCGGTATTATAGAAAGTTTCTGTTATCCATAAGTTTTCATGAATCAGACTGGTATAATGCCTCGCCGAGACAATCTGACCTCTTCATATCCCGTTTTATGATCCAGATCGATAAAAGTTGAAGCACATCAACCATAAAGCTATACCGGAAAGTCGCTAAAATCGGTAAACTTTAGCACTTTCTCATTTTCAGCCAGCTCCGGTACAACGATTACCGGCGATGATGTAACGAGTATTATGACTGATTACCTGCTAATTATTATCAGCACTGTTCTAGTGAACAATTTCGTCTTGGTTCAATTTCTTGGTCTGTGCCCCTTTATGGGCGTGTCCAACAAACTGGAAACCGCGATGGGGATGTCGCTGGCCACCACCTTTGTGCTAACCCTATCATCGGTTTGCAGTTACTTGGTGTATACCTATCTGCTGGCCCCCCTTGAAATCACCTATCTGAAAACCATCTCGTTCATCTTGGTGATCGCGGTGGTGGTGCAGTTCACAGAGATGGTGGTACGTAAAACCAGCCCACTGTTATACAAGTTACTCGGTATCTTTCTCCCGCTAATTACCACTAACTGTGCGGTGTTAGGTGTGGCGCTGTTAAACATCAAAAAAATGAACGGCTTTGTCGATTCGATTGTTTACGGCTTTGGTGCAGCGGTTGGTTTTTCACTGGCGCTCATTCTGTTTTCCGCTATGCGGGAGCGTATTACCGTGGCGGATGTGCCGGCTCCCTTTCAGGGTACGGCGATCGGCATGGTCACTGCGGGCCTGATGTCACTCGCCTTCCTCGGTTTTACCGGTCTGGTTCAGTTTTAAGGAGTTACCGTGAGCGCTGTATTAGTCGCCGTGCTGGTATTGTTAGGGCTAGGTCTGGTGTTCGGTATCCTACTAGGCTATTCCTCAATCCGCTTTAAAGTCGAAGGCAACCCTCTGGTTGATCAGGTCGACGCTCTACTACCACAAACCCAATGTGGCCAATGTGGCCACCCGGGATGTCGCCCCTATGCGGAAGCGATCGTTAACGGTGAAGCCATTAACAAGTGCCCGCCGGGAGGCCAAAGCACCGTTGAAGCCTTGGCAGATCTATTGGATGTTGAAGCACTCCCTCTCGATGCCGAAGATGCGGAAGAGCCGATCAAAAAAGTCGCTTATATTCGCGAAGATGAATGCATCGGCTGTACTAAATGTATTCAGGCCTGCCCGGTCGATGCGATTCTCGGGGCGGCTAAACAGATGCATACCGTCATCGTGTCGGAATGTACCGGCTGCGATCTCTGTGTTGAACCCTGCCCTGTCGATTGTATTGATATGTTACCACTCGAACCCTCACTGAATAACTGGCAGTGGCCAGCCCCGAAACCCGGCATAGAGCTGATTGCCACCGACCGTCAGCCAGGCATTGCGCTGGAGGTTAAGGGATGAAAAACACCATTCGAGTACATCAGTTCCACGGCGGCATTCATCCACCTGAGAACAAAAAACAGTCTACCGGCGCACCCATCTCGTTAGCGCCCCTGCCATCCCGCATTATTCTGCCACTACAGCAGCATATCGGTTTACCGGCAGACCCGATTGTTAAGGTCGGTGATCGGGTATTAAAAGGCCAACGGGTTGCCGAAGCCATTGGTCGTATCAGCGCTAATATCCACGCCTCTATTTCAGGTACCGTGGTTGATATCGGACCTCACCCCGTCCCCCATGTATCGGGAATGGATGCCGATTGCTTAGTCATTGAATCCGATGGCCAAGATGAATGGATTGAGCATCAAGGTCTGCCCGATTACACCCAACTGGCCAAACCGGAACTGATCGAATATATCCGTCAGGCCGGTGTGGCCGGCATGGGCGGCGCAGGCTTTCCAACCGATGTAAAACTACACCTCGGCGATGACCATATCGTCAATACATTGATTATTAACGCCGCCGAGTGTGAACCCTACATTACCGCCGACGATATGCTGATGCGTGAGCGAGCCGATGAAATCCTAGGCGGGATTGAAATTATCGCTCACCTGCTTAAACCACTGCATATCATGGTGGGTATCGAAGATAACAAGCCTCAAGCGATTCGAGCCCTGCATGACGCGTTAGATAAAAGTCATCTTAATCTCGATATCGTTATCACCCCGACCAAGTATCCTTCCGGCGGTGAAAAACAACTGATCAAGCTACTCACCGGTGTTGAAGTGCCTAGCGGTAAGATTCCCGCCGATGTGGGGATTGTCTGCCAAAACGTCGGCACGACCACCGCTGTCTATCGGGCGGTCATCCTCGGTGAACCGCTTATTTCACGTATCATGACCGTCACCGGTGAGTCCGCTAATCATAAACAAAACTATGAAGTGCGCATTGGCACACCGATAGCCGACCTGCTCAACCACTCTGGCGTCGACCGCGCGCAGATGCAGCGGTTGATTATTGGCGGCCCAATGATGGGGATTACTGTCACTAACGAGCAGATACCGGTGATCAAAACCACCAACTGCCTGATTGCCGCCAGTATTCACGAAATGCCGCCACAGCCACCCGCTCAGGCCTGCATCCGCTGCGGCATGTGTGAACAGGTGTGCCCAGCCGAACTATTACCACAGCAGCTGTATTGGTTTGCCAAAGGTAAAGAGTTTGATAAAGCTCGCCATCACAACTTGTTTGATTGTATCGAGTGCGGCGCTTGCTCTTACGTCTGCCCGAGCAATATACCGTTGGTGCAGTATTACCGTTTTGCCAAGGCTGAGATTCGCAAAGAGGATGATGAACAGCGCAAAGCAGACCACGCCCGTCTTCGCTTTGAAGCCCGCTTAGCACGTTTAGAGCGAGATAAAATCGAGAAAGAGGAGCGCCGTAAGCAGCGTGCGATCGAAGCTGCCGCCGCTCAGGCCGCGAAGAAAGACGCCGCTTTCAATAAAGCCGCCTCACCGGCAACGAACAATCCAACCGACGCCGGCGTTCCAGACCTGAAACAGTTAAAGAGTAACGCGGCCATCGCCCGTACTAAGCTGAGAAAAGCGGAAAAAGCGCTCGCCAACGCCCAAGATAAAGGCTTGGATGGCATCGAAACACTGCAAGCCACCCTGAAGCAGTTACAACTCAAATCGGAGTTAGCAGAGAAAGCCTACACCGAGGCCCAACAGGCACCCGCCAAAAGCGCTGCGGCCCCCGAAACCGACCTGAAGCAACTCAAAAGCAATGCCGCTATCGCTCGCACTAAGCTAAAGAAAGCGGAAAAACAACTGGCGGCCGCAGAGGCCGGTGGCGAAGGTGATATTGACGCACTGAAAGCGCAGGTCGTCGCCTTGCAGGCGAAATCAGCCGATGCAGAAAAGGCCTATCAAGCCGCCGACAGCGGCACGGTCAGCCCAGTTGCCATCGATACCTCCGCTTTAGAAGCCGAGATCGCCACGCTGCAAGGTAAAGTGGATAAAGCAGAAAATGCTTGGAAGGCTGCGGTTGAATCCGGTAGCCCCGCCGCCGAGAAAATGGCCGCCGGTGTCGAAAAACTAAAAGAGAAGCTTACAGGCTTGCAAGCAGAGTTAACTCAAGCCCGCTCAGCGGTTCAACCTGCTGCGACTGTTGATACCTCCGCTTTAGACACTGAGATCGCCACGCTGCAGGGCAAAGTGGATAAAGCAGAAAATGCTTGGAAGGCTGCGGTTGAATCCGGCAGCCCCGCCGCCGAGAAAATGGCCGCCGGCGTCGAGAAACTAAAAGAGAAGCTTACAGGCTTGCAAGCAGAGTTAACTCAAGCCCGTTCAGCGGTTCAACCTGCTGCGACTGTTGATACCTCCGCTTTAGACGCTGAGATCACCACGTTGCAGGGCAAAGTGGATAAAGCGGAAAACGCTTGGAAGGCTGCGGTTGAATCCGGCAGCCCCGCCGCCGATAAAATGGCCGCCGGCGTCGAGAAACTAAAAGAGAAGCTTAAAGGCTTGCAAGCAGAGTTAACTCAAGCCAAAGGTCATCTAGAGACAAACGCCGAAGGAAAGGCAGAAGAGGCTCCGGCGATCGACCTTAAGGCACTCAAGCAGCAGGTGTCGATTATGCGCACCAAGCTCAAAAAAGCGGAAAAACAGCTAGCGGAATTACCCGAGGGTGAAGATAACGCTTCGCTAATGGCCGAAATAGAAGCACTTCGAGCTCGCCATGACGCGGCTAAAGCCTCTTTCGATGCCGCCGAAGCGGACAAAATTGCGGCTGCCGCCAGCGAAGGGATCGATCTAAAACAGTTGAAGATCGATGCAGCCTTAGCACGGGCCGCCGTCACCAAAGCGGAACGCGCCTTGAGTAAGGCGGAGCAAGAGAGTAAACAATCATTGGAAACAGAACTTCTGAGCATCCGAGCAAAAGCCGACAAGCTGAATGCCACCCTAGAACGTTTTTCTGACTAGGCCGGATATGACTAAGTTTTCTTTTTTAATCCTTTTTAAACAGCGGTGTTGTCCAATCTTTTTGCTAGACAACACCTTGTTAAATAAAGCGGCAGACCTGAGTAGATAGAATGTCACTGATACGAATCACATCACCCCACGCCCATCGTCCAGGCAACACCGGTAGCGTGATGCTTACTGTGTTGATGGCTACCCTGCCCGGGCTAGCGGCAATGACCTTCTTTTTTGGTTGGGGCACACTTATTCAAGTGCTCTGGGGCTCGTTATTGGCCATTGCACTAGAAGCGGCCTGTGTAAAATTACGCCAGCGTCCAGTCAGTTTTTATCTTACCGACTACAGTGCACTGGTGACCGCCGTCCTAATCGGACTCGCCCTGCCCCCCTTCGCCCCTTGGTGGGTGATGACGGTGGGGATTATTGTCGCCATTATCATTGCCAAACAACTCTATGGCGGCATGGGCAGTAACCCCTTTAACCCCGCGATGGTCGCCTACGCCCTCTTACTGGTTTCATTTCCGATACAGATGACCAGCTGGGCAGGCCCCTTTGTGATGAATGGTGATGGCTGGGCCGTGGTATCCCTAGGTGACACCCTGAGCGCCATCTTTGGTACCGCCGGCGCTGCGGTTGATGCCCATACGATGGCAACACCCTTGGACATTATGCGTCACCGCGGCGGCTTTACGACCGAAGAGATGTGGGTCAAAGATGCTCTCCTAGCCAACGGCATTGGTGCTTGGCATGCGGTCAGTGCGGCTTATTTTATGGGCGGCGTCTTTCTGCTGTATAAAAAAATCTTCACCTGGCACACCCCCGTCGCCATGCTGGCCAGCTTGACGCTACTGGCAACACTCTCTTTCCTTCTGATGCCTGATCAGTATCCCGATCCATTCTTTCACCTGACCACCGGCGCCACGATGCTAGGGGCGTTCTTTATCGCTACCGATCCAGTAACCTCAGCCACCAGCAATAAAGGCAAACTCTGGTTTGGTGCCGGTATTGGACTGCTGGTGTTTGTTATCCGCACCTGGGGTAACTACCCCGATGCTGTCGCCTTCGCCATATTGCTGATGAACCTCTGTGCTCCGTTTATCGATCAGTACACTCAACCCCGCAGCTATGGCCATGCCAAACCTAACCGGGGAATGAAGTAATGGACATGTTAACTGCTATTCGCAACAGCGCATTGGGCCTGAGTATTTTTGCCGTTATCACCTCGGGTGCTATCGCCCTGACTCAGGTTTATACCAAAGACCAAATACAGATCAACGAACAGGAAGCACGGGCTAAAGCCCTGTATCAGATCGTGCCGAAAGACAGCATCGATAATAACCTGCTAGAAGATACCATCGCGATTAATGAACCCGCGCTCACCGGCAGTGATCAGCCGGTCGATATATTTCGAGCACGCCGTCAGGGTCAGGTCACGACGATTATTATTCCGGTCACCGCACCCGATGGTTATACCGGCAATATCGATATGATTGTCGGTATCAATGCCGATGAATCCGTTGCCGGTGTTCGGGTACTCGCCCACAAAGAAACACCGGGGCTGGGTGATAAGGTAGAATTGAAAAAATCTAACTGGCTGCATGGCTTTGACGGTCAGCGCTATGAGGGGAAACAAGACCCCTCTTGGGCGGTGAAGAAAGATGGCGGCCGGTTTGATCAGTTTACCGGCGCGACGATCACCCCACGGGCGGTCGTGAATGCCACGGGACGGGCGATTCACTATTTTCGCGAACATAAAAGCGCACTACTGGATAACCGCGCTGATCTGAACTCAGCACCGGGAGCTAAACAAGATGGCCAATGATTACAAAAAAATCACCCTCGACGGGCTCTGGGATAATAACCCAGCACTGGTGCAGCTACTCGGTCTCTGCCCGCTACTCGCCGTTACCGGCACCGTGGTCAACGCCATGGGACTGGGGCTTGCCAGTACCATCGTCTTGATGGGATCAAACCTCAGCATCTCGATGTTCCGTCAATTTATTCCGGAATCGGTACGCTTACCGGTATTCGTGATGATTATCGCCTCGTTCGTCACCTGTATCGAACTCTTAATGCAGGCATTCACCTACGAGCTATATACCATTCTCGGTATCTTTATCCCGCTGATCGTCACCAACTGCGCCATCATGGGCCGTGCCGATGCCTTCGCCATCAAAAACCCCGTCGGCGCGTCTCTGCTCGATGGCGCCATGATGGGGCTTGGCTTCACATTAGTGCTGATGGTGTTAGGCGGTATGCGCGAAATACTGGGCCTGGGCACACTGTTCAGTGATATGCAGTTACTCTTTGGCCCAGCGGCTGAAAGCTGGAAGATTATTATCGTTGAAGATTATGTCGGTTTTCTCTTCGCCATCCTGCCACCGGGTGCTTTTGTCGGTATGGGGCTGTTAATCGCCGTCAAAAATATTATTGATAAACGCTTAGAAGAGAAACGCAAAGCCCCTGCCGTCCCGACAGAACCGGGCGCTGAAACCCGCCGAGTTCGGGTGACCGGTAATATATCCTGATAGCAAACCCTTTGCTGCGAGGCCTGGATACTGAGATCTCGCAGCAAACAGTGAATGATCATCACGGCCCGTCCCTTTGCGTGCTATGATGATCTGTCCTTCCTGCACATCATGACAATCCTTCCTGTGTAGCCTCGGCTAAGTTCAAAAGCTCCATTATTACTCCCTATCCATTTAACAGCCCCTACAGCGCCTCTGTGTGCCTGATCGTACTGTTAAAAAGAGTGACTGTGGTTGTTCTGTAAATATTCAATATTTCCTGGAGCACTAACATGAGCAAAGATAAGAACAGTAAGAAAGAATCGAAGAAAAAACCACTCATGACCGCCAAAGAGAAAAAAGCGGCGAAACGAGATAAGGGCGAAGCCAGCGGAACGTTGGGTGAGCACCGCTAAAGGAAGCTGACAGCAAACCTCTGCCCCTGACTGAGGTGTCTCATCATCGATGACGAGATATTCAGAACGGTATCGGCGGCAAAGGTTACCGCCAACGAAGCAAAACAACTCAAAACAAATAAAAAAAGCGACCATCGGGTCGCTTTTCTTTAGCTCATTATCGCGTTATTCAGGTTTTTCAGTGCGAAAGCCGGGTTTAGCCAGAATCTCTAGATAGAAGGATTCTTGGTTTTTAGCTTCAACTTCTGAGATTTTTTTGCTGATCTCAGACAGATGAATCTCAGCACTAGATGCTTCATCATCGCCAAAACGGCAATCAAAATCCCAGAAATCAGCACCTTCTGGCAACGTCTTATGACGCTCTCTTTTTAAATACTTTTTAACTTCATGCTTAATGGCATCAACATGCCTTGGCACAGTGAGCTTAGGGTGCGCTAAGTGAAACGTCTTTTTCATTGTAATTCCATAAGGGTGGTTGGTATGAGTACTCGATACCATTTAATCGTGTGGCCAAACGTATCAGCGGAGGTTTAAAGAAACTGAGTGATGAGACGATTATGTACGACTCATAAAATCCTCTATAAATAATGCAATCCTTTCACCCAAATGGCCTTCGAATTTATCGAGGCTTTTACCGAACAACGCTAAGTACCGAACAGCTTGAGAATAGCTTATTCTCTTACCGACCACATTATATTCTATTTCAGGAAGTGTTTTACTGTTTCTCGGCACGATATTCCATCTAATCGCATCGGAATCCTGAGATTGAATCTGCTCCTGAGCAAAGCGACAAAACTCAGCCACTAATTTTTTACCTTCAGGCCCCAAACAGCCCGACTCAACCCGGTAGATGACTAATAGCTTTCTATCTTCAGCCAACGGTAGATTCACCATACAGACCCCCAAGGCCTAACAAGCACGCACTTAACTATATATCAGCCACTCTATAAATGCCCATCACAACACCGGCTTTAACCTCAACACTTAGTCTCAGAGCCCAGCGGCCGTCACCATTAATGGCAGACGGTCTACCAGCACCCTTGCCCGCATTAACCCAGCCCGATACCATACAGCCCTCTTCAACTGACAATGAACGAAACGAATGAACGCTGCTAAACGCTATGAGATTTTTGCCCGCCTGCGGGAAGCCAATCCTCACCCAGTAACCGAACTTGAGTACAGCAGCCCATTCGAACTGTTGGTGGCTGTCGCGCTATCGGCCCAATCAACCGATGTCGGTGTCAATAAAGCAACCCGCAAGCTGTTCCCCGTCGCCAACACGCCTGAAGCGATCTATGCACTCGGGGTGGACGGTTTAAAGAGCTATATAAAAACCATCGGTCTGTATAACGCTAAAGCCGAAAACATTATTAAGGCCTGTAAAATGCTGATTGAACAGCATCACTCCATTGTGCCTGATAATCGAGAAGACCTTGAAGCATTACCCGGCGTAGGACGTAAAACCGCCAATGTGGTGCTCAATACCGCCTTTGGCCAACCGGTCATGGCCGTGGACACCCATATTTTTCGGGTTTCCAACCGTACCAAAATAGCACCGGGTAAAAACGTACTGGAGGTGGAAAAGAAACTGATGCGCTTTGTGCCCAAGGAGTTCCTTGTGGATGCACATCATTGGCTTATCCTGCTTGGACGTTACACCTGCGTCGCCCGTAAACCTCGCTGCGGCTCCTGCCTGATTGAAGACCTCTGTGAATACAAAGATAAAGCAGAATAACCTCTCTTGTCATCGCTGAAGCAAACGGTTGCTCAACCGGTTTGCTTCCCTCTAGACAACCACCTAACTGTACTGAATATTTCAATTAACACCTCACCAGATCGACTCAGCGTAAGCGCTTTAAACTGCGCATAAACGGGCCCAGATCATCACCTATAGACACCGCTGTAGAATGTCATTTAACTGTCATCTTTAAGCGTCAGTGACAAAATAGACCCTTCCACCAATAGCAGTTATGCACCGGACTAGTTGTACACATTTTCTGTGGATAAAACTGTTAGTAGTATTGGGGCAGATGTCTAAAACGCCCGTGGTTATTGGCCCTGACACAAATCGTACACATAAACGACACACAAATTTTAGCTTTTATTTTTCAATAACTTACGTATTACAACAGGAATTTATAATAGTTTTTCGCCAACCCTAACCCAGCATCATAAAAATTTACATTCTGCTGTGAATTAAATATTGCAATTTGATGACAGCGCTTCTTTCACGGCCTCAAAAGAGAGTAGTTACTCACTACATTCCTGTCGTCATTGACGGACAGTTTAAAGAAAATATTTTTATGATAATGCAACCCATAATCGCCAAAAAAATCCTAATGATTCCAACCATTTCAAAGTCGTTAATCACCCTCGTGCGCAATACAAAATCGACCCATATTGAAACGCTATGACATAAGCGGTGATACGTACAACTGCGTGCTTCACCGTCAACTCACTCGAGATTTTAGAGTGAACAGTTCGTCGATCCTTAACCTCTATTAACCCTTCTGTCAAAAAGTGAAATACGCAGAGGCACCCCATTCACCAAAGAGGTAAAAAGAGACTGACGCACAGTCTCTCTCTTAGCGTTCATTCAGGAAAATAGAGCGATAGGCGGAGTGAGGAACGGCTTAAAGAGTAACGGCAGCTAACCGATAATAGACGACACCTCTGAGTTGCTCAGAGGGCTTATTCAGAAAAGATATATTCAGCGAACGTTTCGCTGCGAGTGAACCCACAACTGTTCAACCTTCTCTCTTGCCCAAGGCGTTTTACGTAAAAATTTAAGGCTAGACTTAACACTAGGATCACTCTGGAAACAGCGAATATTGATCCGCCGTCCGAGCTCTTCCCAGCCATATTCGTCTTGGAGATCAATCACGATCTGTTGTAGCGTTACACCATGCAGCGGATTATTTTGTTGCGTTCCGCTCATTGCTCAACGTCCTGCTGTTCCAGATTGGCACGTTCATCTTTAGAGATATAGCGTGGCTTACCCGACACATGTACTTTTGCGTTGGCTTTTTTAGCACGTTTTTTCAATATGCTGTTTATTTTCTTCTTTCTGTTCATGAATACTGAGCCTGAATTTGATCGGAAATCAAAGGAAACCTTATTCTACCGAAGTTTGCCTCTCACTTCAGAAGATAGTTGACTAAAGCGATCTTTGCATTGCACTAACCCATCGTAGCAACACCGAAGAGCCTCGATGGTACAGCCATACTAGCGCCTCACTTAACCCCTGTTGCACACCTTAATCACCGCGCTATCACGACGACATAAAAGGGGCAGGATAGCACTGAGTGTCGCCTACCCCATGCCTGTAACAAGTAACTTATTCAAGTATTTTATCATACACAAATTCTGTGGATAAATCAGTGCATTACTTTTTGGTAAGTCGCTGTGAAGTCGATAGTACGGGGCTTAGAGGGAATTGTCTATAAAAGCAGCACACTAGAACAACTCTATTTATTTTCAATAGGTTAGCACTCACTACAAGGCTCAATCATCAGGTGTGGATAATTAAACGCGTGGGTATGCACATCCGTTTTTCTGCCTGTTAAGAACTTTTTTGCTGGATGCTATTTACCAACCCGTTTTAGGCTGTTTTTTTATAACGTTAAGGTGAGGTGCTTTGGCTAAGGCCGTTCGAGTAGGATCGGTAGCGAAGGGGGTGATACAGGTGTTCATTGACGAACAGCTATCGATTGATGATAACAGCATGAGGAATAGCTACCCCTATTCGCGGGTTAACCCCTATTAGTCTTCTGGTATCTCAATCTCAATATGGGAAACAGGCTTACAACAGCAGGCTAAAATCTCATCGCCCACGGTGTCATACAGTGCATCCTGCACCTCTTCCACCTCACCCTCTATCAAGCGAACGCGACAGCAACCGCAGTAGCCGCCACGACAATTATAGGGCGCGGGAATCTCTTGCGCTTCCATCGCATCGAGCAGAGAAAACTCATACTGATAATAAAAGGTGCTGAAATTATTCACCTTTATTCTTGGTATTCCTGACATGACCCGTTCCTTAGAGGTCGAAACCATCGAAGTCATCTTCACCCATTTCATTGTCGATAGCACCGACCAAGTAGGAGCTAATCTCCGCTTCTTGTGGGGCTACCTGCACATTGTCACTGACTAGCCATGCATTCATCCAAGGCAGAGGGTTCTGTTTAGGCGGGAAGATTTCATCAAGGTTAAGTGCTTTCATCCGCACATTGGTAATATATTCGACATAGTCGGACAAAATTCGCGCGTTGAGACCGATCATCGAGCCATCTTTAAACAGGTAATTAGCCCACTCTTTTTCCTGCTCGGCAGCCTCACGAAAAATCTCATATACCTGAGGCTGACACTCTTTAGCGATCGTTTTAAATTCAGGATCGTCGGCGCCGGACGCCAACATATTGAGCATAAACTGAGTACCCGTTAGGTGCAGTGCCTCATCCCGAGCGATCAATTTAATAATTTTAGCATTGCCTTCCATGATCGCCCGTTCAGCAAAGGCAAATGAACAAGCAAAACTAACATAAAAACGGATGGCTTCTAGGACGTTAACCGACACTAGGGTCAGATACAGTTTACTCTTAAGGTTATACAGGCTCGTATCGTAGGTTTTACCATCGATAACATGCTCACCCGGCCCCTGAATCATATACACATTCACCAACTCGATGAACTCGTCATACAAACGCGTCACACTGCGCGCCCGCTTAACGATCTCTTCGTTAGTCACGATCTCGTCAAACACTTCTGACGGTTCGGTGAGAATATTACGAATAATATGGGTGTAAGAGCGACTGTGAATCGTTTCGCTGAATGACCAAGTTTCTAACCAAGTCTCCAGTTCAGGCAGCGACACTACCGGCAGAAACGCCATATTGGGTGAACGCCCCTGAACAGAATCAAGCAGCGTCTGATATTTCAGGTTACTGAGAAAGATATGTTTCTCATGATCCGGCATCACCATAAAGTCTTTACGGTCGGTCGATAGATCAACCTCTTCGGGCCGCCAGAAAAACGACAACTGCTTATCGATCAGCTTTTCAATAATGGGATATTTTTGCTTGTCGTAACGGGCGACGTTAACGCTGTGGCCAAAAAACATCGGCTCTTTAGTGGCATCATTGAAAGTCGGATCAAACGTTGAATATAGCATGTCGCATCAATACTCTTACCCTGAACAGGGGGTCAAAACTATTTGCCGGCAGTTAAGCTAACAACCGGCCTAAACTTACTAAAGCTAAGGGGTGCAAGCCGTTATAGCTTGCAAGCACCGCTGTCACAACCACTCATATCATCGTGCTGATCGGTCGCACCGTCGCGGGTGTTATGGTAATAAAGGGTTTTAACCCCATATTTATAGGCGGTCAGTAGATCTTGCAGCAACTTCTTCATCGGCACTTTCTCGCCAGGGAATTTCGCAGGATCATAATTGGTATTTGCCGAGATAGACTGATCGACAAACTTCTGCATAATGCCCACCAGCTGTAGGTAACCGTCATTGGATGGAATCTGCCACAGCAGTTCATAATCATCTTTCAGCTCAGCATACTCAGGCACAACCTGCTTCATGACACCATCTTTACTCGCCTTAACACTCACATAACCACGCGGAGGTTCGATACCGTTGGTTGAGTTAGTAATTTGAGAAGAGGTTTCGCACGGCATCAAGGCGGTCAGTGTGCTGTTACGTAGACCAAATTCGCGGATATCTTCACGCAATGTTTCCCAGAAGTAGTGCAGTGGCTCATCACAGAACTCATCCACTTCACGCTTATAGGTATCGGTAGGCAGAATCCCTTTCGCGTAATTAGTCTCGTGGAACAACTTACATGGGCCCTGCTCTTTTGCCAGCTGATTCGAAGCTTTCAGCAGATAGTACTGCACGGCTTCAAAGGTTTTATGTACCAGGCCATTCGCCGAACCATCGGAATAACGCACGCCATTTTTAGCCAGGTAGTAGGCAAAGTTAGTTACCCCAACACCCAGTGTACGACGATTCATCGAGGCAATCTTCGCGGCTTTAATCGGGTAATCTTGGTAATCGAGCAGACTATCCAATGCACGTACGATCAGATCTGCTAAGTTTTCCAGCTCGTCTAAGTTATCCAATGCGCCGAGGTTAAACGCAGACAAAGTACAGAGCGCGATCTCACCTTCCGGATCATTAATATCGTTCAATGGTTTGGTTGGCAGAGCGATCTCAAGACAGAGGTTCGATTGCTTAACCGGTGCCACTTTGGCATCAAAGGGACTGTGTGTATTACAGTGATCCACATTCTGAATATAGATACGGCCTGTCGAAGCACGCTCTGAAGCCAGAATACCAAATAGCTCAACGGCTTTAATGGTTTTCTTACGAATCGATTCATCCTGCTCGTATTGCAGGTAGAGGCGTTCAAATTCATCTTGATCTGCGAAGAACGCATCATAAAGCCCAGGTACTTCGTGGGGGCTAAACAGAGTGATATCACCACCCTTGATCAAACGGGTATACATCAGCTTATTCAGCTGCACACCATAGTCTAAATGGCGAACACGGTTCTCTTCCACACCACGGTTGTTTTTCAATACCAGCAGCGATTCAACTTCAAGGTGCCAAAGCGGGTAGAACAAAGTAGCCGCACCACCACGAACACCACCCTGAGAGCAGGATTTCACCGCGGTTTGGAAATACTTATAGAACGGGATACAGCCGGTATGAAACGCTTCACCACCTCGGATAGGGCTACCCAATGCACGGATACGACCCGCGTTGATACCGATACCGGCCCGCTGACTCACATACTTAACGATCGCACTGGCGGTGGCATTAATAGAATCCAACGAATCACCGGACTCAATCAGCACACAAGAGCTGAACTGGCGGGTTGGCGTACGCACGCCTGCCATAATCGGCGTTGGCAGAGACAGCTTAAACAGAGAGCAGGCATCATAGAAACGACGCACATACTCGAGTCGAGTATCTTTCGGGTAGTTAGCGAATAGACAAGCCGCTACTAGCATATAAAGGATCTGCGGACTCTCATAGATCTCGTGGGTAACACGGTTCTGAACTAGATACTTACCTTCTAGCTGCTTAACCGCGACATAACTAAAGTTCATATCCCGACTATGATCGAGATATTCGTTCAGCAGATTAAACTCTTCTTCGCTGTAATCTTCGATCAGGTGTTTATCATAACGACCGGCATCCACCATCTTCGTCACATGGGCCAACAGATGGGGTGGCTCGAAGCTATCAAAAGCACGCTTACGCAGATGAAAGATAGCCAGTCGGGCAGACAGATACTGATAATCGGGAGCATCTTCAGAGATCAGATCCGCCGCTGACTTAATCAAAGTCTCATGGATATCGGCGGTTTTAATCCCGTCATAAAACTGAATATGGGCTTTAAGTTCTACCTGTGAAACTGAGACATTCTGAAGACCATGGGCGGCCCAGATAACGACTCGGTGAATTTTCTCAAGGTCTAGCTTCTCTTGTCGACCATTCCGCTTCGTTACCAATATGTCTTGCATTTCGCGTTCCCAAGTATGAAAAAATAAGGTTTCTTCACTGAACCTTTCCAGTGCGGAGTTCGAATAAAGAATGTCGTCAGTATATCGAGTTGAGTGATGTCCCCAACACGACGCTAAAGACTAGTGTTGCCACGACCACTGTCACACTATATGTAGTGCGCACCTAAATAACAGCCACTAAATATAGTGAAAAACAACAAAATTACAACTCTTGATTTTGCCCTTTTATGGGTGTAGTCGGCCCGTAAAAGCAGGTCAAAAGCCCGTGCCATCGGCATTGTAGAAAACAGCCTTAAATTGAGAAAAATTTTAATTAAAAACCGACAATTGATAAATTCTAGTAATCACAAAAAAAACCGCTCATTCAGCAAAAAATAATGGTCTTTTCGCTTTACAGTACAATTGAAAGTCAATAACATGCGCGACCTTTTTACCTGAGCATAACAGGGCCAATCTGACGCCCTTCGGCTCTAGACTGCAGCATGATTTAAGAAATGGCTTAAAAAGAATCGAGCCAATCATGGAAACGACACAGCCCTACTTCGAATATTCCTAGCGCTACACCTAGAACAGCATTCTCTTATCTAAGTTCAACTCCGGCTGACTTAAACACAATCTGACCCCTTACCTATTACTTAAAACGAGCACACTCTCTTTAATCGCCTTTCCCGGCGAACTCCCAATTTTGAAACATTACATAATAATGATCTTTTCGCTTTACAGCGCAGTCACAAGTCAATAGTATACGCGCTCTCTGTGGTGGGGTTCCCGAGTGGCCAAAGGGATCAGACTGTAAATCTGACGCGCGAGCTTCGGTGGTTCGAATCCACCCCCCACCACCAGTTATTTAAACATTTGAGCCTCGTTAATAGCGGGGCTTTTTTGTGCCTGTCGCTTACGATCTCATTAGTGAGTGGGGGATGGATGAGTACCGCCGACGTGGTTCGAGTCGAAGTGAGCTTGCGAACGCAGACAACGTTGCACGCTCTTTGTGCAACGGCCCGAAGGGGTATCATCCACCCACCAGCTATTTAAACAATCAAGCCTCGTTAATAGCGGGGCTTTTTTGTGCCTGCTGCTTACGATCTAATTAGTGAGTGCGAGGTGGGTGAAGACCGCCGACGTGGCTCGAGTCGAAGTGAGCTTGCGAACACAGACAACGTTGCACGCTCTTTGTGCAACGGCCCGAAGGGGTATCATCCACCCACCAGTTATTTAAACAATCAAGCCTCGTTAATAGCGAGGCTTTTTTGTGCCTGCTGTTTACGACCTAGCGGTAACTCTTCAGCGAAGACCGTCGTGATTAAACACATTCAACCCCTCAAAAAACGCCACACGTAAAACGCCCCACCACTTAATCTAAATGCATAAAACACAGCTAATCCTACCGATGCAGATTGACGCCAACAAAGACGCACAATAACGCTCCAAAAGAACGCCTCATATCAATAACTGTCAGATTAATTAACGCTTCCTCTGTACCTCGTCGTTATCCTGTGCCAATGTGTGAGAAAATGTAATAGCACGGAGATTTACATAATGCCTTACACCAACGAGATTATGGAAGAGATCAACATGCTCATTCGCTTTAGCCAAAGCAGTGATCATCAAGGACTTAAGGTACATCACGATGTTGCTGCACAAGCACTGGTTGATGCCACGCAACGACTGTTTGATAAAAAGCTGATCACCCTCTTTGATGGCGGCTATCTCACCCCTCTTGGCCATGAAGCGGCAGACCATGCCCACGCACTCATGAACATACTCAACACCACGGAATAAGATTCTCACTATGCAACAACCGGACGTCCTTATAGAAGATATCAGTGTCTGGGAAACTCAGATGTTCACTGTGCAAAATCCATTACACAGTGACATCCGTGACCCTCTGCTCAAACTTATCTATACATTGCGGGATAACCAGCATCAAGCGATCGAGAGCGATGTTGCTCCCACCGCCAAACACGCACTCTATGAAAGCACCTTGGATCTGTTGCAACGCCCAGAACCGGTGATTTCAGAATTACGTGAGTTTATTGAAGCGATGCTGGTCACGGTTGCCAGTGCGGTTAACGAACCCTTTTGGCCAGAAGGCGCTCAGGCGAGGGCCGATATTGTCGAATCCTGGTTTCATATCACCGAAAACGGCGGTTATCACGACACCCACGCACACCCTAACTGTTCTTGGTGTGGTATCTACTATATCGATGCCGGCGAGTGCGATATCCACAGCCGCAACGGTATCAACCGTTTTTATGACCCCCGCCATGGCGCCGATCAGTACCTAGATGCCGGCACCTCTTATCTAAACGGTACCGGTAGCTGGGATTTTTCAGCCGTAGAAGGTCAGGTGGTGATTTTCCCCTCCTACTTAAAACATGCGGCCATGCCCTACTTTGGACAGAAAGATCGTGTCGTTATCGCCTTTAATAGCCAGATCCACTTTCAGGAATAAACACCTAAGTAGGTTCAAAAACAGTTGGCTGAAGTCCCGCGTCACCCCTGACTATTGATTCAGCCTCCGCTAGGGGTAAGATAGCAACCCGAGCTGAACTTCTTTAGTGTTCCGGAATCAGATCAGCCACTATTCACCATTAATCGTTTAATAACAGGAATGTTCAATGTTCAACGCCCTCTGCTATTTTGTGCGCAGCCAATGGTATTGGCTGGCGATGATTGTTGCCGGTGTCATCATGGAAGCGGTAGCGCTCTATTATCAATATGGCCTGAATTATGGTCCCTGCGTACTCTGTATCCATGTTCGCATCTGGGTAATGGCCTTTATTCTATTAGGCATATTCGGGCTGCTGGGCCATAAAAGCCGCCCTGTCCGCATCTTTATTAGTGTGCTAACGGTGATCGCCGCCATAGGGCTAACAGAACGCTCTTGGCTAACCTTTGCCATTGAACGCAACTTAATTGACGGTAGTTGCAGCATGGGCTCAGGCTTGCCGGACTGGTTTGCACTGGATAAATGGTTCCCCGCCATGTTTGAGCCTTGGGAACTGTGCGGCTGGACACCCGAACTCTTGTTTGGCATCACAATGGCTGAAGCACTGATGGTCGTCGGCCCGCTAGCCATTATTGCGACTCTTTTTGCTACCTATGTTTTGTGCAAAAAAGAGGGCTAAAACCGCAACAAAATAATCCGAGGAGGCCGCGATCAAGTGAAAGCGTGCCTCCTAGATCACGTCCACCTCAGTCAAATACACTATCATTTTTGACAATCTCCTCTCTTTTATCCTCAACAGCGGGACACAACCCAAGCTTATACCTAAGATATTCCGCAAGGCTGGATGCTTTTTTTGCATCAATACGATTGCATATATCCCGCCTGACTCGGTAAAATCTGGGCTCCTCTCCATTCATTAGAAGGATTTCAGCGTGCGCCTGGCAGAAATTGAAGCAATATCTCTGAATATCGGCATCACGGTGTTTGCCGCTTATATATTTTTTATCATCTACGATCTAGCCAAAAAATCGAATGCAGGTAAATTCGGCACCATCGTACTGTTTTTTGCATTAGGCCTAGGGTTGGCGGCCTTTTTAGTCAAAACCGTGGTTATTTACATGATGGAAGGCGGATAAAGTATCCGTTTTAGAAACCATCACGCTGCATGACCTCCTGTTTAACCCTGCTACCGCCTATCTCACGATTTAGCCGTGATAGGCTGTAGCTGAAAACCGGGCAGCTGTAGCGTGAAGGCCCGCCCAAACCCGATCACTAAGCGTCCTTCCCGTGGCGTTAACCGAAATAATATAAAGTCAGGTAAACTGCGTAACAGATCGACGGTAGGGCCGTGCTTTTCTCGATATAAAGCGAGCACCGCATCATACTCCTCAGTATCAGCACCGACCTCTGCGGCAGAGCACTGCAACATGATTCGGTTTCGGGCAAACTGATTTCGACTCGCCGCTTCATCCTCAATCAACATAGCGCCAACTGCAGACGAACGCATCAGATTCTCTGTATGCCCCGCTAACTCACTGATATAGATATACAGCGCACCTTCGGTAAATACAAAAGGCGCATAACTCGCTTCAGGCCCCTCCCCCAAGGTGGCCAGCTGTAGAGCCTGACTCGATGCCAGTAAATGCTCTAATAACGCCAACGCCTCATCATCGACCTGCGATGTGCCAGACATACCCATCTCCTATGGCAGATTTTTTAAACGAATAGCCTATAAATATACCTTACATCTGAAAAGATTAACGTATAATCAAGCGGCTATAAAAAACTGATAGGATGGGTAAATATGCAACAGAAAGTGGTTAAAGCCGGGGATATTTCAATCTCAAACGAGACGCCAATGGTTCTGTTTGGCGGCATGAATGTTTTAGAATCTAGAGACTTAGCGATGCAGATCGCCGAACATTATGTTGAGGTGACCCGCCGACTAAACATTCCCTATGTGTTTAAAGCCTCTTTCGATAAAGCAAACCGCTCATCACTTACCTCCTTTCGTGGACCCGGTTTGGATGAAGGCCTCAAAATTCTGCAAGAGATCAAAGAGACCTTTAATGTTCCCATTATCACCGATGTTCACGAACCGTCTCAGGCTGCACCTGCGGCAGAAGTCTGCGATATTATTCAGCTACCCGCCTTCCTCTCTCGCCAGACCGATCTAGTACAGGCGATGGCCGAAACCGGCGCCGTGATTAATATCAAGAAAGCCCAGTTCCTCGCGCCACAAGAGATGCGCCATATTCTCAATAAGTGCGAAGAAGCAGGCAACAGCAACCTTATTCTTTGTGAGCGGGGCAGTAGCTTTGGTTACAACAACCTCGTCGTCGATATGCTCGGATTCTCCATTATGAAAGAGATGGGTTATCCAATCATGTTTGATGCCACCCACGCACTACAGATGCCCGGTGGACGCAGTGATTCAGCCGATGGCCGCCGCGCACTGGTTGCACAGCTTTCCCGAGCCGGTTTAGCCCAAGGGATTGCAGGGCTATTTTTAGAAGCCCACCCTGATCCAACCAAGGCTAAGTGTGATGGCCCCTGCGCCTTGCCATTAGACAAACTAGAACCTTATCTGGCCCAGATGAAAGCGGTCGATGAGTTAATCAAAAGTTTTCCTCCTCTGATCACTGAGTAAACAGTGATGCGACCCTATCAGGGTCGCCCAGCCAGTCATATCTCCGGTATCAGGCCCGATAGCGGAGATTAAATTGCTATGACGCTTAACTCTTTGTTAGTCATACTCTATTATCGAATAAAACCGCTAGGATTCTCGATTACGGGTGTACGATGGCTACTTCACAAGAACCGATCTATGACGGACTCAAACCGGATCAAATTATTGGCCCGGATCATCACCAGTTCAAACTTACAAGCCTGTTACGACTAAACCGGTTTGGCCAGCTCTGGTACGCAGAAGACCTGTCCACCAGCCGCTCGGTGCCCGTGACGCTACAGATATTTGATCCATCGCTACTCAAATACCAGGGCTTTATCGATTCGGCACAAAAACATATCGTTCTCAGTAAAAAGTTCAAGCACCCACATTTAGCCGAATATTACGGCATGTTCCGGCAGAAAGGCGTATTGCTATTTTTTGCCATTGAACTGATGGATGGGCTCACCCTCGAAAAACTGATCGACAGCGGCCAAATTAGCAAACTCAAAGAGAATCAAAAAAAAGGCCTATTGCAACAACTGGCAACAGCGATCGATATCGCCCATGCCGGTGCCGGACAAGCCCATAAAGCGATCTGCCCAGAATCGGTGTTTATCAATAAGCAGGGTGGCGTGAAGCTGGCTAACTTTGCGTTTGATGAAGCAATGAAAGTCGCCGGAGAACTCAGCAACACCCCATCATCCCATCTCGCCTATCAAGCACCGGAAGCCTTTCATCCCGCACCGGTAACCATGAAAGCAGATATTTACTCCTTTGCCTGCATCACCTATCAACTACTAAGCGGTAAAGCGCCCTTTTTAGCGACGGATGATGAACCCACCCGCGTGCGTAAAGAGTTAAAGAAACCCGCGTCACTCAATGCTGAACAATGGACACTGCTGCAATCGGGTTTCGCAACCGACCCTGAAGAACGCCCCCTTAAGGCTAGCACCCTGCTCAAACAGGTTTTTGATGCGGGAGATAAGCCCCCAGAAGCGGATGAAGAAGCTCCAGAACCACTACACGCACCGGAGGACAGTTCAGGCAAAAAATGGCGTCTAGCCATGCCTAAATGGGCGCAAGCCGCACTGATTTTTGCTGTTGGCTTTCTACTGGGTTTTAGTATTGCCTTCGTGATTGGCCTTCAGAATACCAACGAGGTTGAACTGGCACTCAGCCAAACCCAGACAGCGCTACAGCAGGTCCAAACTGATATCGCCGACCTCCAAGCAACGCTTCAACTAGAGCGTGAGCAACGGACACTGGAAACCGACACACTACAGTCAGAACTCAACCGTAAAATGGATGAAGTAAACTCGCTGCACAAAGAACTTCTGAGTGTAAAATTTGCTGACCCTGACAAATTAACGGTTTTCACCGATCAACTCGATGATGGTTTCAAAGCCCCACAGATGATCATTATGCCCCGAGGCCGCTTTACCATGGGCGATCAAAAACTCGTCGGCGATGATAACGAACTGCCCGCCCATCAGGTCACCATCAGCCACCGGTTTGCACTGTCACGAAACGAAGTTACCTTTAACGACTATGATTACTACGCCCGCTCAATGGGCCGCCCCCTCCCCGATGATGAGGGCTGGGGCCGCGGTAACCGCCCGGTAATCAATGTCAGTTGGAAAGATGCCAAAGCCTATGTGCAATGGCTGGCGCTACTCACCGGGCAGCCCTACCGCTTACCCACCGAGGCGGAGTGGGAATATGCCGCCCGCGCCGATACCGATACCAATTACTGGTGGGGTGATGAATTCGAGCCCCAACGGGCGGTATGCGGGGAGTGTGGCACCGAATGGGATGGTAAAAAAACTGCGCCGGTTGCCTCCTTTCCTCCAAATTCATGGGGCATTCATGATATGAGCGGTAATGTCGATGAATGGGTTGAGGATTGCTATCAAGATTCCTATTTCGGCGCACCGACTGATGGTTCAGCGATGATCGATGGCGATTGTGATTTCCGGGTTATGCGCGGCGGCTCCTGGTTCGATATCGGCAGGGTTATCCGCTCATCTAGCCGTTATCGTTATCTACCGGACAGCAGCAAAAACAGCTGGGGGTTCCGTATAGCACTCGACCTGCCCGATAAAACCGCTGAGGAATAGATAATGTTTAAGCCAATCGCACTCGCTACCCCAGGATTCATCGCCTCCCTGGGGTTAGCCTTCATCACCAGCACCCAAGTGTATGCCGCCCCCTTGGCAGTCGATGCTGAAAAACAGCAGGACCTCTCCATCACCCTGTATAACCAAAACCTAGGACTCGTCAGGGATGTCCGTGCTCTACCCCGTATCAATCCAGGCCAGACCCTCTACATTGAAGATGTCAGCCATCAGATTATGAGCCAAACCCTGCAGGTCGAAGATGCGGGTAAGATTCTAGAACAGAACCTCAATAACAACCTGATCTCCGTGCCCGCACTGCTCAATGCCTATAACGGCAAGATGATTCAATTAGCACGCTTTAACAGCGTTACGGGGACCGAGACCATCACTGAGGCACGACTACTCCGATCTGACGGCAACCAAGCGCTGATCGAAAAAGAGGGTCATATTGAAACCCTACCGGTCAACCAGCAAGGCTGGCGCTTTATCTTCCCCGCACTCCCCGAAGGGATGCAGGCCAGCCCCAGCTTAGAAATCCGCTCGGCGGGCACCAAAAAAGCCAGTGATGCCGTACTCACCTATCTGACCCAAGGGCTCAGTTGGCAGATGGATTATGCCTTGGTGCTGAATAGCGCAGGCGACCAACTGGAACTCGATGGTCTCGCCACCCTCAACAACCACACCGGTGTCGATTTTCGCAATGCCAAGATCTTGTTGATGGCCGGTCAGGTCAACCAAACCCAAGCACCGATGGTACGCCAGAAAACCATGGCCCTGATGGCGGATTCCATGGCGGGTAGCGGCGCACCGCAGGCCTTTCAAGATTACCAACTGTACAAGCTGCCGCAGCGGGCGAGTTTATTGAATGGACAAACAAAGCAGGTCAGCTTAATCAATGCCGATAAGGTCAATGCGGTAAAAAGCTATCACTACCAATTCCAAGTGTCCCCCTCAATGGACCGCCAAACCTATGCACAGAAACCGGATATACAGATCAGCTTTAATAACACCCAGCAAGAGGGGTTAGGCTTCCCACTCCCCGCCGGTACCGCACGAGTATTCAGTCCCGACGATGAGGGTAGCCGGCACTTTATTGGTAGCGCCAGCCTTCGCAATAGCAGCCAAGGGCAAAAGGTAAATCTACCGATCGGTAAAGCGTTCGATCTGACCATTAAACAGCAGCAAACCCTGTTTGAGAAAACCTACGATAGTTTTCTGACCGCCTATAAGTTAGAACTCAGCAACAGCGGCGATCAAGCGAAACAGGTGGAGATCACCGCCAACTTCCATCACAGCTGGAAAGTCGTCGATAGCAACCAGCCCTATAACCGCGTCAACGCCAGTCAGCTTCGCTGGCAGGTCGAAGTGCCCGCCGATGGACAGGCATCACTCATCTTTAAAACCGAGTTAAAGAAACCCTGATAGATCATCAAGGCCTGCGACCTATCCCATAGAGTGTGGGGTAGGTCGATAGATCAACAAGCCTAAGCTGGGCGCTTAAAGGTTAATAGCCTCTAATTTCGCCGACCAGTTCGCGGCCTCAGCCTCTGATGGCGCTTGCTCAAGCTCACCGTTAGTGAAGATATCGACCATGCGCTTAATCGCCAGTATATGGCCACTCTCGGCCGCTAGACGGTAATATTTCAGCGCTTTAACAGAATCGGCCGGATAGGTCTGATAACCCTCTTCAAATACCTTACCTACCTGATAAGCCGCTTTGCTATCACCTTTGTCGGCCGCCCGCTCAAGATAGATCAACCCCTGTATCCGATTCGTCATCCCCTCGCCCCGAAAAAACAGCAGATGACCATACACCGATAAAGCACGCACACTGCCATAATCGGCGGCATAGCGAAACAGCTTCATAACGAGCTGATGCTTAGCGCGGGAGCGCTTCATAAATGATAGGTGGAACAGACGAAGAGCGATCCAACCCAGTAGCGGGGCGATCAGTGTCATCAACAAACGCATCTAAATACCTTCAGCGATAGAGGATAAAAACGACACCATATCAGAATTCGCTAATATTTAAACCGCTAAAACCTCAGCAGCGGTCGTTCAGCACTCGCCATTTGCCTACTGAGTGGCCGTAAACCCAAGCATTTAACGACTGATAAAGTAAAACCGCTGCCTGCGAATAGCCCAGCATAACAGGCTTAACATCAGAGCATGGTTCTACTTGATATAAGTTAGTTATTGCGTTTAAATCAATGCCAGTTTAGATATAGAAAAACTACTTTTTATATCTTAAAGGAATAAGTTTAAATCGCTTAGTTTCCTCTTTTCAGTACGGTCAGCAGGCGTCTCTTAACAAGCGCTTTAGCGGCCGGTTTTTAGTCGTTACTGGTACCCCTATGAAAATATTTGAAGATAATTCCCTGACGATCGGTGAAACCCCACTGGTCCATCTCAACCGTTTAGCCCCAGGCAAGAAGATCTACGCCAAAGTGGAAAGCCGCAACCCTGCCGGCTCCATCAAATGCCGTATTGGTGCCAACATGATCTGGGCCGCCGAAAAAGATGGCACACTCAAGCCTGGTATGACACTGGTTGAGCCTACCTCGGGTAATACCGGTATCGCCCTGGCCTTTGTTGCCGCCTCACGTGGATACCAGCTGACGCTGACCATGCCCTCCTCCATGAGCGTTGAAAGACGTAAACTGATGAAAGCACTGGGCGCCGATATTGTACTAACCGAACCGGCTAAAGGGATGAAAGGGGCGATCGATAAAGCCCAGGAAGTTGTTAACAGCAACCCAGCCCAACACCTGATGCTGCAACAGTTTGAAAACCCAGCTAACCCACAGATCCATGAGCAAACCACTGGACCGGAAATCTGGAACGATACGGACGGTCAAATCGATATTCTAGTCGCGGGCGTTGGCACCGGCGGAACCATTACCGGTATCTCTCGCTATATTAAACAACAACAGGGCAAGGCGATTACCAGTGTTGCCGTCGAACCGACTGCTTCACCTATTATTACTCAAGCGATTAACGGCGAAGAGCTCAAACCTTCACCCCATAAAATCCAGGGTATCGGCGCAGGCTTCGTCCCTAAAAACCTTGATCTTTCCATCGTTGATCAGGTTGAACAAGTCAGCAACGAAGACGCCATCGAAACCGCGCGTCAGCTCATGCTAAAAGAGGGTATTTTGGCGGGTATCTCTTGCGGCGCAGCCCTGAGTGCTGCCATCAAGGTCTCCGAAGAACCGGGTAATGCCGATAAAATGATCGTGGTCATTCTGCCGGATTCCGGCGAACGCTATCTATCAACGGTCCTGTTTGAAGGCAGCTTCAGCGACAACGAAACCGTGCAGTAATAAACCGAACTGCTATATAGCAATTACTAAAAAACCGGGCTAGGCCCGGTTTTTATATGTGCAGCTATTGTGTTAATGCAACTTTAATCACAAAACTACATCCTCATTAGGATGCCATTCGGCGAATCTCATCATGACTAGGGAAGGTTGGCAGATGATCGACAAAGACCTGACCATCACTTAGCTTCTTGACTGTATACCAACGCGCTTTTCGTTCATCGCCTTCAAAATGGCCATCCACCTCAAAGTTTTCACCGTCAACACCTAATACCGCAATTGTTCTTTGTATCGCCTCTGCATGCATAATGGGCTCCTCTTCTTATTTTCGCACTTTACTTTTTAACAGCCCAATCATGGTGCTCATCTACGTGAGCTACAACGATTAAGCCGCCGCTTTAATCTCCTGATCATCCAGAATATTACTATTCTGTAAGTGTAGTCTATCCAGTCTGTTTGACAAACTTATGACAGCTTTAAAGATAGCTTTTAAAGATAGTGTTTCAAGCTAACTTTTCCAACCATGCCACCGAAGGGGCAAAGAAAGCCTGACCGGTTAACGCCTGAGTATAATCCAGCAAATGATCATGATGACCCGCCTCATCGCCCATAATCATACTTTCAAGCATTTTTGTGAACGGTGCAGCTGAACAGCCATAGGCAATAAACATCAATCCTCTGCGGGTCAGATCACCATAGGGCATACTATGCCGTAGGATCTCGATAGAGTTACCCTCGGCATCTTTCAAGGATGTTCTTTTAGTATGTGCAAAGGCCGCTTTATCGGCACCATCATACTCAATGTTATCCTCTTTGGTACGACCGAAAATATCTTCCTGCTGCTTAACACTGATCTTATTCCACGCGTCGAGATCATGCTCATAGCGCTGCAGATGAATATAGCTGCCACCGGCAAAATTGGGGTCTTCATCACCCACTACGGCCACTTGAATACGATCATCCCCTTGCGGATTTTCCGTGCCATCGACAAAGCCCGTCATGTCACGCATCTCAAAGTAGCGAAACCCATGCATCTCTTCGACTAGGGTTGCATCATCACCCAAGCGACTGGTTAACATCACACTCGCCTGATAGTTCAGATCATGGCGTTCAGAACGGATATGCAGCAATAGATCAACCGGTGTATGCACAGCCTTGATATCCCCGTGATTAAAGACGGGAAACGCAGCCAACTCAGCGGGCCGTTGCGCCGGACTCAATTGATCCCAATACTCGCTACCGATAGCAACGGTGATATGAAAATCAGCGTCGGGATACTGCTGGCGAAACTGCGCTTCGGTTGCGGGAATCTCCGCTAATACTTTGCGTAAATGCGCGACTGCGTCCGCTGAACGCACCATATTAAGGGTAATAAATTGGGCGTCGGTGTTAGCCTCAGCAACAACACCTGACTGAAAGCGGGTCATAACGAACTCCATTGTGGGTATCATTTTTCACCAGTATATAAATCTAATGGCAGAAAGTAAGTATTGCTTTTCAATGAGCTCAATAAAACAGATCGATGGAGTGCAGCCCCCTCGATTCAGCATTGATCACACCGGTTTTTTCGTTCCAAACAGACGAGCCGACCAAGCCCTAGCGATATAACCGCTCGGCACCATATTGCAGCTCTAGCGGCAGGCGATCTTTACGCGGTAATCCCTTCACCACCAAACCATACGAGCGGTCGATCATACGCTGCAACTCCCCTGCAGGGATGCTGCCATCGAGTAAGACCGTATTCCAGTGGCGTTTATTCATATGATAACCCGGCAGCACTGCGCTAAAAATATCTCTTAGCATCTGCGCTTCTGCAGGATCACATTTAAGATTCATACGCGCAATATCACCATCAACCGAAAGTGTGGCGAACATCTTGTGACGGATTTTCATCACCGCGATATGGGGATAAAAGGGGAAGTCCTCCCAAGCCGCGGGAAGACTTAACATATACAGGCGGGTCGCCTCATAATCCATTTTATGGATTTCAGCGCTACGGTGCTTCGCCGGTTGCGACCGGCCGCTGCGGGTCACGGACCCACTCACTCCAAGAGCCAGGGTAGACTTTAGCGCCCGCCAAGCCTGCATGCTCCATCGCTAAGAGGTTATGACAGGCCGTCACCCCTGAGCCACAGTAGTGAACGATCTGTTGCGGTTGAAAACCACCGATCAACTGACGCCATTCCTGTTGCAAGACGGCTGCCGACTTAAACAATCCATCGGCCGTCAAGTTTTGCTGCAGCGGTCGATTAAACGCTCCCGGAATATGCCCCGCAACCGGATCAATAGGCTCCTGTTCGCCACGGTAACGCTCAGCGCTACGCGCATCGATCAGCATCCCCTTAGTCGGCACATCGGCCACCTGTTGTAACGGCACGATCATACTGAGATCAGGCACGCCGGAAAAATCGCCCGGTATCACCTCGGCAACCTGATCCGTCACTGGATAACCCGCAGCCAACCAGGCGGGATAGCCACCATCCAATACCGCGACCGCCGCATGGCCAAGCAGGCGGATTAACCACCATGCACGCGCGGCCATCGCCCCACCACAGTCATCATAGACCACAACCTGAGTGGTCGAGTTGACACCGGCACCACGCAGTATCGCGGCTAGCTCGGTAAAATCGGGCAATGGGTGACGGCCGCTGTACGCCGTAATAGGTGACGATAGCTCCGTTTCTAGATCGATAAAAACAGCCGAAGGGATATGCCCTTCCCCATAGAAGCGTCGACCTTGATCATGGTCCATGAGCGATGAACGACAATCCAATACGACCGTGGTCATATCGTTATCATCCAGCCGATCAGCCAACGCTGATACTGATATCAGGGTAGTCAACATGGAACCTTCTCCTTTCAATCTAATGGACGTTATTAGCCAAGTAAGCCAGACAGTTCTTCACGCAGAAAATCCAGTTCATTCTGCGCCTTCTGTTTGGCTTTCTTTTTCAAACTAGCGACTTGCTGTTCTTTTTCAGCAATCAATAAGGCCGCTTCCTGAGCTTTATCCGCTGCATTATTCACCCGATCTAGCAACGGTTTAAGCTGCATCAGAATCGCACGACGACGTCCCTCTTCGGCACGGGCAACCTGTTCAGCCGATTGCTCTTTCTCTTGTTTGGCTTCTTCCTGTGGAGCCGGACTCTCCTGCCAGTTCAATGGACGAATACCCACCGAAACCCGCGCTTTTTCCAACATCGGCGCAGCAACCTGACGGGCTTTGTCGGCGCCTTTCAGCAACTGCTCTTCGACATAACCAAGATCACCCATCAGGCGGTTATATTCTTCTCGCGGTTGGCTCAGGTAGCTATCCAAGTATTCAAACAACTCTTTTTTAGCATCGCCCCAGCCAATACCGTTCTCAAACTTAGCGCGCATCTGCGCCTGCTCTGCCGATGACGCGAAGTTGGCATACAACTGGAAGATCGTGCTGTTATCCGCGTCTTTTGGCTCGCCCGGTTGCAGGGCATCAGTTTTGATCTGTTTAATCAATTTATACAGATCATCCGAGCTGCTGAACAACGGAATAGTGTTGTCATAACTCTTAGACATCTTGCGGCCATCTAGCCCTGGAATCAGTTGAGTTTGCTCATCAACCTGAGCTTCCGGCAGATTAAATAGCGTGCCATAGGTATGGTTAAAACGGCCGGCAATATCCCGCGCCATCTCAATATGTTGGATCTGATCTTTACCCACCGGAATAATATCGGCGTTAAACATCAAGATATCCGCCGCCATCAAAACCGGGTAACTAAACAGCCCCATGGTGATATCGTCATCATCCTGACGACCGGCTTCACGGTTAGCATCAACCGAGCCTTTATAAGCGTGCGCTCGGTTCATCAACCCCTTCGAGGTCATGCAGGTGAGAATCCAAGCTAACTCGGTAATTTCAGGAATATCCGTCTGCCGGTAGAAGGTCGCTTTATCGATATCCAACCCCAATGCCAGCCAGGTCGCGGCGATTTCGCGGGTAGAACGTGCTACCCGATCAGGATCATGGCATTTGATCAGCGCATGAAAATCGGCGAGAAAGAAGTAACTGTCATTATTACTGTTTAGGCTCGCCTCAATAGCAGGCTTGATAGCACCTAAATAGTTACCAATGTGCGGGGTACCGGAAGTCGTAATACCGGTCAGAACGGTCTGTTTGGTCATTTGATTATCTTTTATACTGAATCTAACGAAATGTGGGCTATATAATACAAGAAAATTAACCGTATGGCCTATGTAATAGCGCTTGAAATGACGACAAGGGTTTTTTCAAATGCTGATCGGTGGTACAAATAGCCATCTCTAATGTAAGGAATCATTATGTCATCGATTATCCCATCCTGTATCGTGCTCGGCTCCCTACTCGTTACCCTGTTTATCATGCTGCGACGGGCACCGGATCGACAGCCTGGCACCATTGTGAGCAACCTAATTATGTCCGTCTTCTGCTTTATTGGCGGCCTGATAGTGTCAGCGATGTATACCCGCGCGGTTGGCAATGAAAATTCCAATCCCTACATCATCGCGGTTTTGGTGGCGATCGGTACCTTTGGCTCGTTAGCGATCTATATCAAACTAGATGAAAAGCAAAAACTCGAGAAGCACCGAACCATACCCAGCAAACCAGGAGACCGTAGCAAACCTGATTAAAATCAAGTTAACGCTAGGGCTAAGCTAAGGATGCATTGACAAAAGCACCACCCTAGCCAAAACTAAAGAGGCTGCAATTAACTACATTTATAGAGGTTGAGATGGACAGATCAGCACATACGATTAATGCTCTCTTCGCACAATTAGGTATGCCTAATGATGATGCCTATATTGATCAGTTTATCCGCACGCACACCTTGTCCAACCAAGACGTTAAGTTGAATGAAGCGCCGTTCTGGAGCGATAGCCAAGCCAATTTTATCCAAGAATGCTTGGACCGTGATTCAGACTGGAGCGAAGTCGTGGATGACCTGAATACTAGGCTGCATGCTTAAGCGCTAAAATCATAGCCAGATGGCTAACTATCAGGCTAATAAATAGAACTAATCGGGCCAGCTCTTTCCAGAGCTGGCCTTTTTAGTTTAGGATCAAGTCATTATCAGACAATGAAGCTAGAAGACTATGCTACTGGTTATTTCCCCCGCAAAAAATCTCGATTACGATACGCCGGCCACCACCGAGCGTTACACACAGCCACAGCACCTGGATCAGTCCGCAGAACTCATTGAGCAGTTACGCCGATACTCGGTACAGGATATTGCTGAGCTAATGAAACTCAGCGATAAGCTCTCAGCACTCAACGTCGCCCGCTATGAAAGCTGGTCTGAGTCCTTTACGCCCGACAATGCCAAACAGGCCATCTTAGCCTTTAATGGCGATGTGTATAGTGGCCTGAACGCTGATGACTTCAACGATGAAGACCTAACCTTCACTCAGCAACACCTGCGTATTCTCTCCGGCCTTTATGGCGTACTTAAACCGCTGGACCTCATGCAGCCCTACCGGTTAGAGATGGGAACAAAACTCAGCAACCCTCGGGGTAAAGATCTCTATGCCTTCTGGGGCAATATCGTCACTGACGATCTGAACCAAGCGTTAGCCGATAACGCTAATCCCGTACTGGTTAACCTAGCGTCCAATGAATACTTCAAATCCGTGAAGCCTAAAGCATTAGACGGTCGCATCATTACGCCGGTGTTCAAAGACTGGAAAAATGGCCAATATAAAATCATCAGCTTCTATGCCAAAAAAGCCCGTGGTCTTATGTGTCGCTACGCGATCAAAAATCGCATCAATGATGCTGAACAACTGAAGCAGTTCGACCTCGCCGGATATCAATATGATGAAGATCAATCCAAAGGCGACACCTGGGTCTTTACCCGTAAAGAGGCATAACGTGCCCGCTTTCTGCTTTCGCTAGCACAAAAAAACGCAGCTCATGGCTGCGTTTTTTAATGTTGCTTAATGATGATTTAAGCCAATAAGTTCAGCCGATTAAGGCTGCTGGATACCCACAATCACCCAGTTAGTATCGGCGCCATCCATATCCCGACGCAGATGCCAGATTTCGCTAAACTCGGTGGTTTCATCACTGTCTTCTTTCAGCCAGCCATAAAAGTTAATCGACGCGACAACGTGATCACCGTTATCGATAAAGTTCGCCAATTCAGCCATCACAGAAACAACTTCGGTCTTCTGACCATCGGTTTGCTTGGCCCGCTCCTCTTGCAGTGTTGCCAGTAATTCAGGGGTGGTGTAGGTCTTAATATCATCCCAGTCACTATTATCCCAAGCATTCTGCAGATGACTGAAGTGACCTTTCGCACCTTCCAAAAAGGCTTGCTCGTTAAACCATTCAGGCAATTGCAGTTCGCCCGCTGCAAATTCAAACCCAGCGTCTGAAGCCGGAGCTGCAGTCGCAGCCGGAGCATCATTCTGATAAGTAGGCGTTTCTGGGGTTTCTGATACGTCAGACGCTTGACGATGCTGAGCGCCGGCATATTGTGGCTGAGAGGGTTTCTTCATCGCAGAGAAGATTTTAATCGCCGCAAAAATCAACAAACCGATCAGCAGAATATCCATGAACTGGATACCATCAAAGGCACCGCCCATAAACAGCGCAGCCAGTAATCCACCCGCTAATAAACCACCCATCAAACCACCAAAGCCACTACGGCGCGGCTGACCCGCAGCCTTAGCACTACTACCTGTTGGTGCGGCTTTTTGCTGCGTTGGTGCTGCAGGTTGAACTCGTTTAGGGGTTGAATAGGATTTACCAAAGCTAAAACCTCCCCCAAATCGTTTCGCTTCAGCATCAGGGACTATCAGACCGAAGCTGATAATCAGTGCAAAAAATGAAACCAACAGTGTACGCATAGAAACTCCTTTGTTTTAGTGAGCCACTTGGCCATGGTTTACCTAGGCGGGTGACTTTTTATCGTTCTGGCTGCGACCGGTAATGATCGCTAAATAGATGCCGCTGAATATTAGCCCGATACCTATAAAATGGAAAGGTTCCACGGCTTCATTGAGAAAGATAACTGAGAGTATCAGACCGAATGGCGGCATCAGGTGGATAAACAACCCCGCTTTCGCTGGCCCTAACTCGGCGACCCCGCGGTTCCAGAAGATATACGCGAGTATCGACGGGCAGATCGCCATATAAATAATCGCCGACACGGTCTGAGGATTCCACACCGGCCGAGCGCCTGACATGAACTCCCATACCATAAAGGGAAATAGCACGATGACTCCCACCACGACGGTAACACCAAAAAAGGTAAAGCCATCTAGATCCATCGGTTTTAGACGCAGCATCACCGAATACGCCGACCAACTAAGCACCCCAGCCAAAATCCAAAGATCGCCGCTATTAAACGAGAATGTCCGCAATATCTCGGGATCACCCTTAGACACCAGCGTAATAATCCCCGCTAATGAAATAGCCACCCCTAACCACTGCCGGCGAACCACCGTTTCACCCAAAAATAGCGAGGTAAATACCAGAATAATAATGGGGATAGCCGATTGCATCAGCGTGGCATTCGTCGCCTGAGTGGTCTGTACACCCAGATAGATAAAAGAGTTAAAACAGACGACGCTCAATACCGAGAGTACGCTGAGAATCGGCAGATTAGCGCGAATGAGCGGCCATTTGCGCAGCAAACGTGGTAGTAAAAAAGGAAGAATAATTAACAGCGCTATCCCCCAACGCATAAAAGACATCGTCAGAGGGGGGAAGTCACCATGCACTCCCCTAGCTGTTACAAAATTACCGGCCCAAAAAAGCACCGTCATGGTCAATAGAAAATAAGGCATTAGATTCGCTTCAACAGTTTGGCTAACAGATTATGACTCGGCTCTTCACCGGTCTGTAGATAAAACAAGATATTGTAATTATTGATACTCCAGCTCATCTGATTGCTCGCTGCTGCTAGCCCGCAGAAGAGTATTTCATCCCCTTCCTGAAGCACCATCAACTCACCGGGCAGGAGTTTACTTTCGCCATCACGTCTAAACATCAAGGGAAAACAGGGTAACTGTTCCTTGCGATGACGAGGGTCTTTCATCAAATGACTCAATTTCACCTCTAGCCCTTCCGCGGTAATCGCACAGATTGCCGGTGTCATCTGAGGGCTCACGGTGATCGACCAGCTATCCAACTCGTCATCCCCCGCTACACTACTCATCCGATTTAACAAGGTGTGCGCCCAAACATCGTCCTGCAATTTCATCTGTTCAATAAAGGCGGGCAACAGCGGGGTTTTCAGCTTAGCCAGAATCCGGTTGGCAATAATTTTGCCCGGCTCCATAATAAAATCAGCTTTAGAGTTCTGATAGATCAGGGTATTACTATTCAGATTCTGACGCACCACGGTAATCAATTTCGGATTTAACTCCCGTGCGGTCATGATAATCGAGAGGTTATCTGCATCATTATGCGTCCCCGCGATAATCCCCACCGCCTCATTGATACCGGCAGCCTGCAGCGTTGCCGCCTCCGTGCCTAACCCAGTCACAGTATTGCGATAGCCTTTCAATTGCGCGGCATTGTCATCTAGCAACACCAGCTCAACATCCTGTTTAGCGAACTCCCGATACAACGCTTTACCAAAGCGTCCCAACCCACAGATAATCCACCGTCCACTGGCTTGTTTATAAGCACTGGAAAGCGGCCGATGAAAGGGATTGACCAACCAGTCATAAACCAGATGGGTATAGGGCGCATGGGCCGCTAATGAGAGATATTCGGCATAATCTTTAAAGGGGTCGATAATATGATCGGTGCCAAAGGACGCTAAGTTTCGCGCATTCACCTCAGACTCCGTGCGGCTCACCACAATCCGCTCTGGCACCAACAGCTTACTGGCGATCGAGATAGACAGGTTCACATTGTCATCATTGGTCAGTGCCAAGACACCGATACAATCGGGATGCTGTAGCCCGGCATCATCCAGTGTCTCCGGTAAGGAGGCATCGGCACACAGACCCGGTACCCGCAACACTAAGCCGTCAATTTCGAGTTGATCAATCCGATCTTGATCGATATCGATAATGACCGAACGAATACCGCGTTCACACAATTTTTCAACAATGGCACTGCCAGTAATACCGTAACCACAGATCAGATAAAACGGCTCATTGAAGTTTTTCACCTCATTAGCAAATGAACGACGGCGTAACATCCGGCGAAAAACCGGCTCCTGTAACAGCGCCAACAGTGAGCCGATACAGTACAACCACGCAATCACGGTGCCGTAAATGGTGACGAGCGTCCAAGCCCTCTGGGCCGACGTAAAAGCATAAGGGATCTCACCAAAACCGATGGTCGATCCCATAAAACTGACAAAATAGATCGCGTGGAAAAAATCCATCGCCCAGACATTACCCTGATCATCCTGACCGGGGATCATGACAAAGCCCAAGATCGTCACCGAATAGATAACAATCAACGTTATCAAAGGGTGCCGCAGGCGGCGTAACATCAAATAGAAGATATCATTCATAACGCAGGCCGCTTAACGGCGCACGACGACGGTCTCAACCATAAGCAGAATCACCGATACGATATTGGCCAATAGCGCTCCACCCGACATCGAGATCACACTGCTGAACATTTCGGTCGTTACCCCATTCGCCGATAACTGGGCGCCATAACCCCAGATCATCGCCGCAATCACTAACTGAAGATCGGCCACCAAACTGGTTGCCAACATCAACGCACCCAAATGAGTCCGGTCACCAAACTTCAGCACGGTACAGACGATGCTAATAACGATGGCGGCAAAAAACTCATACACATTATGATGTGTTGGATCATCCATTTCACCAATGAAAAAACCAAAGTTCATGGTTAAGGCAAGCACAATAAAGAAAGCGTAAATCACCTTTTCGCGATTCATAGAATCCATCCACCAAGTGAAAAATAGTTATAACAACAAAAACTTACAGCGCAATTGTAAAACATCCCGAGGTAATAGAGAAACAATCGAACTGACACCGAAAATCTCTGTCCAATCTCCTGATTGGTTACCACTGACTATATATAAGCAGATAGCAATGATATATAACAGGAACCCCTGAACAAAAAATCGCAGGGCGACCAATAAAGTTTTTGATAACACAGTATCCAAAAACGGCCAGTTGCTATAGAAAAGAGAGATAACCCCTTACATTGGCCATTATCAGGGTTTTGAAATAACCGCTTAACATCCAGAGGCTTGAGTGCATGCGAGATACAGTACATAACAAAAATATCATCTACACCCTTCTACTGCTGTTATTTTTGACCTCTAACGCCGCTTATGCCGCCGTTATCAAAAGCCCCACCGATCAGCGAGATTATCTAACCTTTACCCTACCTAACCAGATGCAGGTGTTGGTCATCTCCGATCCCAGTACCGATAAAGCCGCCGCCTCGATGAATGTTGATGTCGGCTCAAATGCTAATCCGGAAAACCGTCTAGGGCTGGCCCACTTTCTTGAGCACATGCTTTTTCTCGGCACTGAAAAATACCCCGAAGCAGGCAGTTATCAAGAATATATCAGCAACCATGGGGGCAGCCACAACGCCTTTACCGCCTTTGAAAACACCAATTACTTCTTCGATATTAAAGCTGATCAATTAGAACCTGCTCTCGACCGTTTTTCACATTTTTTTATCGACCCTCTGTTCGCTGAAGACTATGTCGATCGTGAACGTCATGCGGTCAACTCTGAATATCAATCCAAACTGCGGGACGATGGTCGTCGAGGCTATTCTGCGGGCAAGCATCTGATTAACCCAGAGCACAGCATGAGTCGGTTTGCTGTCGGCAGTTTAGCCACCCTATCGAATAAACAGGGCAAACTGAGAGATGATCTAATCGATTTCTATCAACGCTACTACTCTGCCAATCTGATGTCTCTGGTGGTATTGGGTAAAGCCTCTGTGACCGAATTAAAAGCACTGGTTGAAGCCAAATTTTCTCCCGTCGAAAATCGTCACGCCACGCCATTCATCACCGCTGTGCCGCTCTATCAGCACCTGCCACAACAGCAAAATATTAAAACGCTGAAAGATCTACAACAGTTAACCTTGACCTTCCCAATACAAGCCACCCGTGAATACTATCGCGAAAAACCGGCCCATTATATCGCCTCTATGCTTGGCTATGAGGGTAAAGGTAGTCTGTTCTCGACTCTCAAAGCAAAAGGTTGGGTGAATAGTCTAAGTGCTTACCGAGGCACCGACCTGCCTGACCAATCATCGATTGAACTCTCCATTTCGCTCACCGATGACGGGCTGAAAAACTATAATGAAGTGATCGAAACGACTTTCGCCGCCATTCAGTTATTGAAACAACGAGGGGTTTCCGCCGAACTTTATCAAGAAGAGCAGAAACTAAGCGAGATCAGCTTTCGCTTCAAAGAGCAGTCTGAACCGATCCATGAGGTCACGCGACTATCGCACAACTTGCAACTCTACCCCGCCGATGCGGTGATCAGTGCCGATTATCTGATGGAGAAATTTAATCCCGCACTGATCAACAATATTCTGGAGCAGATGACACCGGATAACCTTTTGATCACCTTACAGGCTAAAAACGTCGAAACCGATCAGCAAGACCCTTGGTTCAAGGCGGAGTATAGCGTCACCTCTATCGATGCCGACCGTCTCAAACAGTGGCGCCAGCCGAAAGCGGTTGCCGCCTTACAGATTCGTCAACTCAACCCCTATATTGCAGAACGCTTTACGCTTAAACCGATTGAGCATGAGCAGCAACATCCCGAACGGATTCTGCAGCAGGGAGGATTCTCCCTTTGGCACAAACAGGACTCTATTTTTAAACTGCCAAAAGCCGACTTCTTCTTTTCCATTATTTCGCCACAGGCAAACCAAACGGCAGAAAACGCCGTGATGACTTCGCTGTATACAAAGCTGATCAATGACCAGCTCAACGAAACGCTCTACGATGCTTCCCTTGCAGGGTTAAGTACCCGTATCTATCCCCATATGCGTGGCCTAAGTGTGCGTATCTCCGGCTATGATGATAAGCAGCAGAAGCTGCTAAAACAGGTCATCTCCAGCCTACAGCAGGCTCAGTTTGACGAAGATAACTTTGCCCGCATCAAAGAGAAGTATACCCAAGAGCTAGAGAACAGCCGTAAAGACAAACCCTTCAACCAAGCCATCGGCGAAGTCTATAACCTGTTGCTGCAGAGCTGGAGCACCGACAAAAAGCTGGCGGCCTTAGATGGCGTTACCCTAGAAACATTACATACCTTTGTGCCTAAACTTCTTAATCAGGTCGAAGTACGGATGCTGGCACACGGCAACCTTACTCAGGCGGACGCTCTAGAGATGGCCCAAACCGTCGAAGCGGGCCTACCATCAGAGAAAGCCTTCCATAACAGCAATACGTTGCCGGTCATTCGATTACAATCCAATACCGAGCTAACACAAACACTGCCCTTGGATCATAACGATTCAGCCATCAGCGTCTATTTTCAAGGTGAGAACAGCAGCACCCAGACCCGGGCCGAATACGCCCTGCTAGGCGAAATGCTATCGGCGCCATTTTACAGCAGCCTGCGGACAGAGCAGCAGCTAGGTTATGTTGTGTTCGAAACCTCTCTCCCCATGCGTAAAGCCCCTGGATTGGCTTTTGTGATTCAATCACCGAATACCAACCCATTGGGGTTGGAAAAGCAGATTAATCAATTTATCGACTCGACGGGAACCACCTTAGCGACGATGGATGCATCGCAACTCAATGCCTTTAAACGAAGCTTGATCTCCCGCATCAACCGTAAAGAGAATCGTATGGGCGAACTGAGCGAGCGGTATTGGCAGGAGATTGATCGAGGGGAGCTGAACTTTGATAGTCGCGAGCAGCTCACCCGCGCTATTGAGGCGCTAACACTAGAGGATTTACACAAGTGCTACGCCCAACTACCACTACGCCGGCTCACCGTTCGCTCCTTTGGTGAACAACACCGTCAAGGGGTCGATAAACAGGCGCTTGATAAAATATGTGATAGCGAGATCGCCAATCTCAAACAGGCTAATCAGTTTGTCCCAGACGCCTGAATCTGACGTTCGATAACCCTGCGTGAGCGGGGTTTTGTTTCTTCTTTCGGTTGGACGATCTCAACCCCTTCACACTGCTCAAGGGTATCGTCCAACGCACATTGAATCTCCAATTGATCCCGTTCAATCTGTGCAAAGATCTTATCTTCACCCGTCAATGGCGGGGCCTTTTTTTCCACACTGACTATCCGCTCAACCGGTTCCGGTTCACTATAAGGCACGACAGTGGGCGGCGGTAGCTGCCGGTCGGGCAGCACATATGGCTTAATTTCCGTCATCGGTTCGCTATCAACATAGCCGCGCCGTTTATATTCATACACGGTTTTCGGATCCACGGGCAGATCGATATCCCCCGCTGGCTGAACCACCTCATAGCCAATCGGATCGACCAGATCCTCTTTTCTATCAGCCATCACCGTCAAGCTGATCGTCCACGCGATCAAGCCTAACGATACTGCGCTAATAGATTGGCTCATCAATACACCTCATCCAAGGGATAGATCGCTTCAGCATACAGCGCTAACTCTTCAAGGATCTCTTTATGGGCCGCAGACAGATCTGGTTTTTGATACAACTCATTCAACTGGCTAAAGAGCTCGGTCATGGTGAGATGGCCACCATTATTCGGCCCGAGTAAGCGCAGATGGCGGAACTCTTCCCAACGTGCCCGCTCCTCGTCATTCAGACTGAACGGATAGTTGCGGGCACGATAGCGCAGGAACATCTCCTCCAAGCGGCCATCTTGAAACGCTAAGTCGAGTGTCCCTAGCTCGTCTGCCGGCGTATGTCTGATGATATCCATATTCTTTTTATCGGCATCGCCGAAGAATCCGCCACTATAAAGCATATGATCGGGATCGAAATCCTCCTCAAAATCACTGACGGAGAAAACCTCCGCCAACTTTTGCTTCAGATCGGGACTATGACGCAACATGCCCAAATGAGTACGACAAAGATCGCCAGAGATATTCAAGCGCTCCGCCTCTACCGCCGTTAACATCGACGCAGGGGCGATAACGGGGGACTTATTGGTATGTATCTGTTTCAGAGGGATACGCTGCTCCCCTTCGGCAAGATCTTCAGTGCGGGTGTAGATCAAGCGGCGTACTTCATCCGCCGGCAAGGTTAACAGTGGCGTTGGATCACAGCGCAGGTCAAAGGCTAAAACGGCATTTTTATTCACCGGATGCTGTGCAAGCGGTGCCACCACCGCGGCATTACCCCACTCAGAGGGGTACATAGAGGAGATATGCAGCACAGGCTTCATACTCATCACATCGAGCATGCCCTGTATTGTGCGCTTATCGCGGTTATTCAACGCATATTGATACAATTTGGGTTGCCGCTCTTTCACCAGCCGAGCCATCGCAATGGTGGCATAGACATCGGCCAAGGCATCATGGGCATTGCCATGATCAATACCATTCGCTTTGGTTAGGTCTTCCAAACGCATACTCGGACGACCATCTTCATAGACCGGCCACTCAATGCCCTCAGGCCGGAGCGCCCGGGTCAGCCGCAGCATATCGATAATATCCCAGCGGGAGCAGCCATTTTGATACTCTCGGCCATAGGGGTCGTAAAAATTACGGTACAGCGAATAACGGGTAATCTCGTCATCAAAACGAATACTGTTATAACCCACGCCGCAGGTGTCGGGCCGCGCTAGCTGCTCATGCACCAGCGCGATAAACTCCGCTTCACAATACCCTTCCTGCAGCGCTTTTTGCGGTGTAATCCCCGTAATCAAACAGGCCTGAGGATGTGGCAGTAGATCTTCTGCCGGCTTGCAATAAAACATCACAGGCTCTTCGATGATATTCAAGTCTTGGTCGGTGCGAATACCCGCAAACTGTAACGGCCTATCTCGCTTAGTGTCCGCCCCAGAGGTTTCATAGTCATGCCAAAAAAAGGTAGGTGTTGCTGATGCCGCCATTCTATTCGCCTTTGCACCGGTTAACCGGTTAATGCTTTTGATCAATAGGTTTCATTTCTGTGCCCCTTATAATAGCCTATCAATAGTCGATTTCTATCTAAGCCGGAGCCCACATGCTTCATAACCATAAAGATACCACGCTTACCTGCCCTTGTGGCTCAAATAAGCCATTTTCATTCTGCTGTGAAGCCGCAATAGAGGGACATAAACCCGCCGCCACCGCCGAGGCGCTGATGCGTTCGCGGTACACCGCCTTTGTGCTTGGCGCCGTTGATTATCTAATCAGCAGCACCGCCGTTGAGCAACGCGATCCCGATGATGCCGCGCTGATGGCCGAACAGATTAAAGCGACCACCTGGACCGGCCTCAAGATCCTAAATACCGAAGCTGGCCAGCCGGATGATCAAGAAGGCGTGGTGGAATTTATCGCCCATTTTGAAACCAGTGAACAAAAAGCCGACCTTCACGAGCGCTCATATTTCCGAAAAGAGGACAATCATTGGGTTTACGTAGAAGGGGACGTCGAAATCATCAATAAGAATAAATAAAATTTACGTCGATAAATGACCGTAAAGCCCCACAGACAGGCAAACCGCCTTCAATGTCGCCTGACAGAGACATTTTTTCTTTTCTGTCAAGGCTTTTCCTGTACCGCTAAACGCCGGTAGAATACGGGCTTTTGCCACCAGTACTGCTTTTATAGAGTGGCCCTTGCAGGATCGATGTAATGTTTGCAAAGTTTTTTAAACCCCGTTGGCAGCACAATAAGGCCACTGTTCGTATCCGAGCGGTGCACCGTTTGAGCCCTGGTAACACCGAACATCGTGAGGTACTAGCCCGACTCGCTCGGCAGGATCAGAGTGTCGATGTCCGTTTAGCCGCGGTCGAAAAGATTGCCGCACCAGACCTTTTATCCGATATTCTAGCCCATGATGAAGACCCCGATATCCGGCGCAGCGTCGCCAAACGGATCTGTGAAATCATCCTCGACCCCGGCTATACCTATAGTCAGCAACATGAGTGTATCAGCTGTCTTCAGGATGAAAATATGCTCGCCCATATCGCCCTCAACAGTGAAAACTCAAAGTTACAACAGCAAGCGATACAGCGCATCAATGATCAGCACAGCCTTATCTCGGTCATCGTCAATGGCAACTGTACCCAGCTACGTCAATTGGCCGCTGAAAAACTAGAGTCGTCTGAACTGCTAGAGCAGGCCGCCAAGGCCATCAGAGGACGAGACAAAACTGTTTATCGTATTATCCGTAACAAACAGCAGCAGCAGCAGGAGCAAGCACGGCAGCAAGAGCAGCTGCTGCTACGTAAAGAGGAACTCCTCTGCAGCCTTGAACAGCTCAGTAGAACCGCTTACTTTCCCCTGTATAGCGCTAAGCTAGAAGCCCTCAGCCTTCAATGGAAGGCACTAACAGATGCTCATGATGCCAGCATGGATCAGCGTTATAAGGATCTGGTTGAATGCTGCCAAAGCACCCTTCGCGCAGAACAGATCAAAAACGAGCAGCAACAGGCTGAACAGCAAAAGATACACAGCCAAACCTTGCAACAAACTGCATTGCGGCAAAAACTGGAAGATACCGTTAACCGCTGCGCATCACTGATCGCCGGCGAACTCTTTGGCAAAGCCGACCTCGATGCAGAACAAAGTTGCTGGGACAATAACTGCACCGAACTACAGGAGATCGATGCAACCAAAGCCTCCGCTCTTATCAAACCACTGAAACAGCGCTTTGATCACTATCAGCAAGCCGGTCGTACGTGGTTGCAACACCAACAGGCCATCATAGCCCTATTGGACGCCGAACAGCCTGAGGCCGCAGAGAAGCCCCTGCTACTGAGCCAGCTAGAACAGATTGATCGATTCACTGAACAGCTCAACTGGCCTGACGATGTAAAATCGCCGGAACCGCTACAAAACCTTAAGCAGCAGCGCGAAACCCTAGTACAGCAGATTAATCTGCTAAAACGCGAACAACAACATAGCAATCAAGATCTGTCTGAGCTGCTAAATCAGCTAGAGCAACAGATCGACGCGGGTCAGATTAAACGTGCGAGCCAATTAGAACAGAAAGCAGAAGCACAGTTCAGCGAGCTCAACGGCACACTGCCCAAATCGCTGCAGCAACGTTATAAAGGCTTACTCGCCCGTCTGATTGAGTTGAAAAACTGGCAAGGGTTTGCCGTATCAGCGAAGAAGGAAGAACTCTGCGAAGCGATGGAAGCACTGATCGGCAGCACCACTGAGCCTCCGCTCCTAGCGAAACAGATCAACGCATTGCAGTTACAGTGGAAAGCACTCGATAGCGGTGACCCTCTGCACTCCCATAAAGTCTGGCAACGCTTTAAAGCCGCGTCCGATCAAGCCTATTCTCCTTGCGAACAGTACTTTCGGGTGCAGAAACAACAGCGTACCGATAATCTCAAAAAGCGGATTAATCTGGCCGCCGAGTTAAGTAATTTCCTCGAACAAGTAGACTGGGAACAGGCCGATTGGTCACTGATCGAACAGGTCAGCCGCACCGCTAAACGAGAATGGAAAGAGTATGCTCCCGTCGACCGCACCCCAGGCCGTCAAGTACAAACCGAATTTAACGCCCTGTTAAAGCAGATCGACCATAAGATTTCAGCCCATCGCGATCAGGTCGCCGGCGAGAAAAAAGCCTTATTAGAACAAGCCGAGCAACTGCTATTGGAAGATAATATCTCCACCGCAGCGGCCGACATTAAAAGGCTGCAGAAACGCTGGAAAGAGGTTGGCAATACCTTCCATAGCGTTGAACGTGAGCTTTGGCCTGCCTTTCGTCATGCCTGCAATCTGGTGTTTGAAAAACTCAACCAACAGCAGAAAATCCATAAACCGGCCCATTCAACCACCGAAAAGAATGATTCATTAGCACTGGTCGATAGCCCCGCCTATCAAGCCTTGTTAAGCCGTATCGCGTTATGTGATCAGTTGGAAAACTTTATTCAAGATGGCACGCTCGATCAACTCGCGCTCGATGAGATTGAAGCGGCTTGGGCGCAGTGCGGTGCGGTCGATAACGACTTCGGCCCTCGCATCAACGCCCGCTACGAACGTTTATTGGCCTACATCTCCGGCGAGATAGAGATAGAAGACTTACTAGCGATCACCGAAAAGTCATTACGCCAACTCTGTATTCGATTGGAAATCCTACTGGGGCTAGAGTCACCCGAACAGGATCAAAGCCTACGCATGGAATATCAGATGGATCGGTTACAACAGGCCCTGGAACAGCGCCAAACGTCAACCGATAATAACGACCTTAAACAGCTCGAACTGGAGTGGCAGTGCCAACCCTTAACATTGCAACATGAAGCACTGCAGATCCGCTTCTATAGCAACCTTCAGCAAGTAAGCTAAGCCGCGATAATCGATGCTTCAACACTAGCATTCTATGACTGGCACAAAAAAACCCGCAATGGCGGGTTTTTTTATCAGCTGAAGACAGCTTATGACATATGCTGACCACCATTAATGGAGAAGTCAGAACCGGTGACATAACCACAATCATCACTGGCCAGATAAGAGACCGCTTTACCAATCTCTTCAGGTGCTCCTAGACGACCGACAGGCACTTGACGAATAATCTTCTCAAGCACCTCTTCAGGAATCTTAGCAACCATGGGCGTCATAACGTAACCGGGAGAAACAGTGTTAACCGTCACACCTTTAGCGGCTACTTCCTGCGCTAATGCCTTAGTGAAACCGTGAATACCCGCTTTAGCCGCGGAGTAGTTACACTGACCAAACTGGCCTTTCTGAGCGTTGACTGAGGAGATATTGACAACCCGACCCCAACCTTTATCCAGCATTGGATTAATCACTAGACGGGTCATATGGAACATTGAATCAAGGTTAGCAGACAGCACTTCGTTCCATTGCTCCCAACTCATCTTGCGGAACGTACCATCACGGGTAATACCCGCATTATTGACAAGGATATCAACACTGCCGCCGGCAACTTCTTCTACCGTTTTAATACAGGCAGCACATGACTCTTCATTGGTAACATCGCCATAGGCGACCAAAATATCGTAACCATCCTTTTTTTGCTCTGCTTGCCAAGCTTTGGCTTTTTCATGATTGCCGCCGGAGTTATAACCTGCAACAACCTTGACGCCTGCGTCAGCCAATGCCCGACAGATGGCGGAGCCAATACCACCAGTACCTCCTGTAACTAGAGCAATTTTCTGTGTCATGCTCGTGTCCCCTTTGCTTTTTGAGAGTTAATTGTTTCGAGTCGTTGTTTAGCGTTGTAATTATTATGTTATCGACACCGATCATATAGCGAACCGATCAGCGTGATAATATGACTTTGGTTGAGTACTCAATACTACCACCATGATTAAGTCATACTCAGCACGTAACAGCAGTTAGATCAACTATTAAACAAACGTTTGATCTAGCTCAAAAGCTTATCGTTGCTTCCTTACGGCCTAATGACAACATACAACTTATTTTACTGAAGTCAAAGCCTTTACAGACGCTTCAGATGTCGCTGCATCCACCAGTAAGCCATTGCTGCGGTGCACATATTTGCGATCACGAAACCAATAAACATCCCCTGTAAATCAGCCAAATAATTGCCTAATAACCCTAAGGGAACATAGAGACAAAATAACCGAAAGATACTGATTCGCATCGCTCTAATCGGTTGATGTAAGGCATTGAAGCTCGATGCAGTCAAAAAAGTCACCGCCTGAAAACCAAAACCTAAAGGCACAATCAAAATCCATAAGCCAATCAAACTGATCACCGAATCGTTGTCGCTGAACAGTGAACCAATCCCACCAGCAAACAGCAGCAACAAGAGATAGACAGCGGCCTGCCATAGCAACGCAAATTTGACTGCCGCCAGATAAGCCCCCCGCACACGGTCAACATAACCACGGCCAAAGTTCTGACTAATAAAGGGCGGCAGGGTCATTGAGAGCGCCAAGTTGGCCAGTAACGAAAGAGACTCAAGCCGACTCCCCACCCCGAATGCCGCCACCGCTTCAGGCCCGTGGGTGGCCACAATCGCCGTCATAATCGCCGCAGCGATAGGTGTCATCATATTGGACAATGCCGCCGGAAAACCGATTTTCATCACCATCATCCAGTGTTGCAGCGCAACAGACACCGACTCAATCCGCAGTACTAATAAACCTTTATTAAAATAAAGATTCCATAAAGCAAACACCGCGGTTAAGCCCCAGGCAATGCAACTGGCAATCGAAGCCCCCTGAATCCCTAATGCAGGCACCGGCCCCCAGCCAAAAATCATGATGGGATCGAGTATAAAATTGAGTAGTGATGAGATGCCCATCAATAATGCCGGAGAACGAGTATCGCCACTGGCCCTTAAAGAGCTATTAGACACCATAATCAAGACATAGAAAACCGCCCCACCAAACCACACCGACATATATTGATCGATATACGGCAGTAGATCGTCACCGGCACCGAGCAAGCGGAACAGTGGATCGATCATCTGAGTGGCCAGTACGGCAATCGTGACCATCAACAGAGTGGTCATCAATAGATTATCGGTGGTTAGCTGCCGGGCACCGGATTCGTTACCCGAACCTATCAACCTCGCGATAGTGGCGGAAGTGCCGATACTCAAGCCGATCGATAGGCTGATCACCGTAAATGACACGGGAAAGGTAAAGCCCAAGGCGGCGAGTTGGTGGGTGCCCAACTGACTAACAAAATAACTATCGGCAATATTAAATAACATCAGACTGACGATACCGAGCATCATCGGTAGCGTCATTTTAATCAGGGTAGGTCGGACCTCATCGTTCAGCAGATCAGATTTCACTCAATACCTTTATACATAAGATTAAAATAGCCGCCATCATACCTCTACCCGCTCAAGGGTGCTATGTGTCATCAACCCTGTAGTCATCAGTAAAGGGGCATAAAAAAACCTCCCGTAGGAGGTTTCAGCAGATGAAGATGGAACTATTTGCCCATTTTTTTAGCCGACTGGCCCGCAATACCGAAGTGCTGCTTAGGCATCTCGTTAATCAATACCCGAACACTTTCGATAGGCGCACCCAGAGAACGCACCAAAGCATCGCTCACTTCCGCGATCATCCGCTCTTTCTGTTCATCGGAGCGTCCTTCCATCATATTAACCGTCACGATAGGCATGCCGTTTTCCTCTTGTTAATCGCCCTATTTAGGCCCCTGACTAAACAGCCAGGATTGCAGCAACCGGGTCACGCGGGGCATCACGATATAGGTCAGCAGTAATACCTGTAACAGCACAATCACCACCGATCTCAACCATAGATCGAGACTATTAAGAAAGGGCCCTAACAGCACATTGATCGCCATCACTAAGGCATACACCACCACTAATAACACGCATGTCATTTTGTGGGGTGAAGGCTTGCTCACCGGCAGCTCAGGCAGGTCAAACCAAAACTCGAGTCCGGTACCCCGCTGTACCTCAGGCTCCCCCTCGATGATTGGCTCAAGTTTTTTGAGCCACTTCCGGCGTACCTCTGAATTCTCCCAGTTTTGACAATTTTTGTAGTTATCAAAACGGTAGATCAGCACATAGCAGTTACCGGTAGAGGCAGAGGGGCGCAGCACATTACTCCCCTGATGACCGGGATAGACAGACGCCTCTTCAACAACGTCTGAAACCCACTGTTCAAAGTCCGCTTCTTTCCCCGCAATCACCTTACGGGAGATACTGACAGTGACTGGACCTTCCTGACCGGGTTCGGTCAGTTGTTGTTCAATACCCGTTTCGCCCGTCACTGTCACACCTCAGTTAATTACACAAATTTACCACTGATTGTACCCAGATCCTGATAACGAACACAAAAAGAATCGCCTTTGTTCACCTGAACCGCCGCAGTAATGGCACCGATCATCACGAAAGAACCAGCAGGCAGCTCTTCGCCGCGCTCACCCAGCATATTCGCCAGCATCGCGACAGAGGAAGCTGGATGCCCTAACACCGCCGCGCCAGCACCGACTTCAACCACTTCGCCGTTGATCTCCATGACCACGCCAAGGGTTTTCAGATCAAGATCCGCTACATCCGCCATCCGACCACCGGTGATAAACCGAGTCGAAGAGGAATTATCGGCAATCACCGATTTCAGATCGAATTTAAAATCTTTATAACGTGAATCGATCACTTCAACGGCCGGCATCACAAAATCAGTTGCCCGTAGCACATCACCAATATGGATACCCGGTCCTTTCAACGGCGCTTTAGTGACAAATGCCAACTCCGCCTCGATCTTAGGGTGAATCAGTTCGTCGTGCTTAATTTCACCACCGTCGGGCACGGTAAAGTAGTCTGCGAGGAAACCATAGCAAGGATGTTCAACGCCCATTTGGGACATTTTTGCCCAAGAGGTCAGACCCATCTTCATACCGACAATTTTATTGCCACGGGCTTCTTTACGGCGACGAATTTCCCACTGGATATCAAATGCATCCTTATAGGTCATATCGGGATAGTCATCGGTGATCTTAGTCACTTCATACGCTTGTAGCTCGGCATTTTCTAGATGTTCCGCTAGCTCTTCGATCTGCGTTTGTGACAGCTTATTCTCATTTACATCGGACATTAAATTAACCCCTTCTCTTTGGCCATGGTCAGCGCCAAATCTTCAATCATATCTTCTTGTCCACCGACAGTGCCGCGACGGCCCAGTTCCACCAGCAGGTCTCGTGCTTGAATGCCATACTTCGCTTCTGCGCGTTTAGCGAACAGCAGGAAGGATGAGTACACACCGGCATAACCCAATGTCAGCGCATCACGATCCAGTCGAATCGGGTGATCCATCAGAGGCACCACTAAATCTTCCGCCACATCCATGATGCTATAGAGATCGATACCGTGATCCGCCCCCATACGATCCAACACAGCGACCAGTACTTCCAGTGGCGTATTACCCGCCCCTGCGCCTAAGCCTGCTACCGAACCATCGATACGGATAGCACCAGCATCAATCGCCGCTAATGAGTTAGCGATCGCCATGCCCATATTGTGATGACCGTGGAAACCGACTTCGGTGGTTGGGTTTAATTCTGCCCGCAGTAGACCGATTTTTTCAGTCACTTCATCCGGCAACATATAACCGGCGGAATCGGTGCAGTAGATACAGTTAGCACCATAGGATTCCATCAGGCGCGCTTGTTCCAGAATTTTTTCTGGGCTAGCCATGTGAGCCATCATCAAGAAGCCAACGGTGTCCATCTCTAGCTTGGCCGCTAAGCCAATATGCTGTTCGGTCACATCTGCTTCAGTACAGTGAGACGCGACACGAATAGTGTTCACGCCGAGATCATTGGCCATGCGCAGATGATCAACCGTTCCGATCCCCGGCAACAGGAGTGCAGAAACCTTAGCGTTTTTCAGTTTGGGAATCACCGCACCGAGGTATTCTTCATCGCTGTGGGCGGGGAAACCGTAGTTAACCGACGCGCCACCGAGACCATCACCATGAGTTACTTCGATCAGCGGCATGCCAGCTGCATCTAAGCCGGTAGCGATAGCAACCATCTGTTCCAATGAGATCTGATGACGTTTCGCATGCATACCATCACGCAGACTCATGTCGTGGAGTACTACTTTTTTTCCGTTCAAGTTCATTCTCTTTTCCTCCACTTAGCCGCGTGCTGGCAGGGTAATATTGCCGTTATTCGCTTCTTCAGCGAACATCTCAGCCGTACGTAAACCCGCCGCTGTCATGATGTCTAGGTTGCCGGAATACTTCGGCAGATAATCACCGAGTCCTTCAACTTCCATAAACATAGAAACACGATTGCCATCAAAGACAGGGCCGTTCACCAAACGATAACCCGGCACATATTTCTGCACCTCTTTCACCATCGCCTGTACCGATGCTGTGATTGCTGCTTGATCCGGCTCGCTTTCAGTCAGACAGTGGACGGTATCACGCATCAATAATGGCGGTTCAGCCGGATTGATAATGATGATCGCTTTACCCTGTTTAGCACCGCCAACCTTCTCCACCGCACTGGCGGTGGTTCGGGTGAACTCATCGATATTTTTGCGGGTACCGGGGCCAGCCGATTTAGAGGAGACCGTGGCGATAATTTCGCCATATTCAACCGGCTGTACTTGAGAGACCGCCGCAACCATTGGAATCGTCGCTTGGCCACCACAGGTCACCATATTGACGTTCATCTCTAGTTCTTTCGCGTGTTGCACCAGATTCACCGGCGGCACACAGAAAGGGCCGATCGCAGCAGGCGTCAGGTCGATCATAATCACGCCTAGCTCATTCAGCTTGCGGCTATTTTCGGCATGAACATAAGCCGAGGTCGCATCAAACGCCACTCGAATATCATCTTCAATAATGTGGGGTAACACACCATCCACACCTTCAGCGGTGGTTTTAATACCCATTGCTTGCGCCCGTTTAAGACCGTCGGATTCAGGGTCGATACCCACCATCCAAACCGGCTCGACCCACTCGGAGCGTTTTATTTTCATTAACAAATCGGTGCCGATATTACCCGGCCCAATAATCACTGCTTTTAATTTCTTACTCATTCTTCTCACCTTCAGCTCTGTTGATGGTTTCCCAGTCACTGGTCGTTAAACAAACCGGACCGATGCAGAACCGATACCACCAATAGATACACTCATAAAGTCACCGGCCTGAACAGGCTCTAACGGTACTAATGAACCGGACAGAATCACTTCACCCGCTTTCAGTGGAATACCAAAGTGCCCAAGAGTATTCGCCAGCCAGGTCACACAATTAACCGGGCTACCCAACGCCGCAGCACCCGCACCGGTGGAAATAATCGAACCGTTCTTCTCAACCACCATACCGCAAGTCGACAGATCGACTTTACGGGGATCAACGGCTTTATCACCCAGAATAAACAGGCCACAGGACGCATTATCCGCTACGGTATCCTGAATCTTGATATTCCAGTTCTCGATACGCGAATCCACCACTTCAAAACAAGGCAGCACACAATCGGTTGCGGCCAGCACATCTGCATTCGTGATGCCTGGGCCTAAGAGATCCTTTTTCAGAATAAAAGCGATCTCACCTTCGGCTTTTGGCTGCATCAACTTCTCGCTGATCGGCATCTCTTGACCTTCAGAGTAAGCCATCGCATCAGTCAAGAAACCAAAATCCGGTTGACCGACTTTCAGCATGTTCTGCACGGCTTTTGATGTAAGACCGATCTTTTTACCGATGATTTTTTCACCGGCGGCGACGCGACGTTCGATCATGCGCAACGAAATGGCATAGGCGTCTTCAATAGTGATGTCGGTAAAGCGTTCGGTAAAAGGACGTAGCGTATGACGCTGGGTCATCGCCTCATATAACTCATCGCCGCACAGTAGTATCTGTTCTTTATTCATCATGATTCTCTATTTAGTCAAACGGTTACAGCTTGATGCAGACATTTTTCAATTCGGTATAAAACTCCAAACCGTGTACCCCGCCTTCACGGCCAATACCCGATTCTTTTGCTCCACCAAACGCCGTACGCAGATCCCGCAGGAACCAGCTATTAACCCAAGCGATACCCACATCCATCGCCTCAGCGACGCGGGAAGCACGGGACGAGTTTTCCGTCCAGATCGCCGCCGACAAACCGTATTTAGTATCATTTGCTAGTTCGATGACTTCGTCTTCCGTATCAAACGGACGAATATGGCAGCAAGGGCCAAAGATCTCTTCGTTGACCACCCGAGCATCATCCGCAAGGCCGGTCCAGATAGTAGGTTCAACCCAAGCACCAGCATTCAAGGCATCACCCATCTCAGGCACACCGCCACCCGTGACAACCGTGGCGCCCTCTTCGACGGCTAAACGGTAGTAGGACAACACTTTTTCTTTATGTTCTTGGCTGACCAGCGGGCCAAAATCGACAGAAGCATCTTCAGGCACACCCAATTTAAGCTGTTCAACACCGGCTTTTAACCGCGCCACAAACTCATCAAAGATAGGTCGTTCAACATAGATGCGTTCAGTACCTAAACAGACCTGACCACAGTTAACGAACGCCGAACGCATGGTGCCTTCAATCGCTTTATCCAGATCGCAATCCGCAAAAACAATCCCAGGGTTTTTACCACCACACTCCAGTGAAATATTCCGCAGGCCAACCGAGGCCGCACGCATAATGGTTTCGCCGGTGCGAGTCTCACCAGTAAAGGTAATCGCATTTACATCGGGGTGTGCGGTTAAGAAAGCACCCGCCGAATCAGGGCCGAAACCATGCACCACGTTATACACACCTTCAGGTACACCACACTCGTTCATCACTTCGCCGAGCAGGGTTGCTGTTGCCGGTGTTTCTTCCGACGGTTTCACTACCACAGCATTACCACAGGCCAGTGCTGGGCCTACTTTCCAAGTCATCAGCAGCAGCGGCAGATTCCATGGACTGATCACCGCGATCACCCCTTTAGGGGAACGGTGACCATAGTTCAGCGCACCACGACCATCCGGTGTATCCAGCTTGTAAGCTTCGGTCGGGTGATTAGCGAGGGTTTCAGAGAACGCTTTAAAGTTCGCCGCGCCCCGAGGAATATCGATGTGCGATGCAATTTTGTGAGGTTTACCGGTATCTTTACATTCAGCATCAAGAAACTCATCAAAACGTTCATTGATGCGATCTGCCACTTTATCCAGTAATGCAATACGCTGCGCTTGGGTCATTTTACCCCAAGGGCCTTTCATGGCCGCTTTAGCCGCTGCAACAGCGGCGGCCACTTCTGGCTCACCCGCTTCATGTACCTGACCCAGTAGACTGTTATCCACCGGGTTACGATTTTCAAAGGTTTTACCGCTGGCGCTGGTAACAAATTCGCCATTAATAAAGTTCTTAAATTCTTTCATTCTCAAGCCTCGGTGAAAATAACAATGGTCAAGTAATCAGCTGCCCAACCTAGGGCAGCGCATCAAATCAGGTAAGCACGCTTAGGAAGCGTTCATTCAGTACACGGTCATGGTAGAAAATCGCCTTACCTAGATCTTCAGCTTTCCAAGTGATCGGTTCGTGATCGGGATAGTGATAATCACCACCACAGAAAACCTCGTTACGGTTACCCGATGGATCAAAGAAATAAATGGTCTGGCCGTGAGTCAAGCCGTGACGGGTTGGGCCAATATCGATAGACGTATTGGTCATGGAGATCAAATCTGCGGCACGCAATACGGCTTCCCAAGTTTCGAGGAAGAAGGATGCGTGATGGAATTTATTCGGTTCAGGACAATCGATAAACGCCACATCATGAGCTTTCATGCCGACGGTCAAGAAAACCGCCACCCGGCCACCTTCAGGGTCGACTACCTGTTCGGCCAGTTCAAAGCCCAGCACATCACGGAACAGCACATAGGTTTCTTCAATGTTCGGCCCATACAGCAAGCAATGATCGAAGCGGCTCGCTTTCATCCCTTTCAAGCCTCGCGGCCAGGCTTCTGGGTTAACGCTAGAGATACCCCATTTACCGGTTTGCTCTTTCTCAGCAAACAGATCAAAGTTATGCCCGGTTGGCGCGACAAAACGCACACGACGACCACAGCCACTCAGCTCGCCTTCGGGAATCTGTTCTACTTCACACCCATAGGCCACCAGCTCTGCTTCCAATTGTTCCAGCACTTCATTATTCAGCACTTTAAAAGCCATATGATCCATACCAGGCTTATCGGCTTCGCGTAGCACAACGGAAAACTTATCGACCTCAGTCCAGGCTTTCAGGTAAACACGCCCCTGATTATCGCGCTCAACTTCGATTAAGCCCATCAGATCACGATAATGTTCCAGTGCTTCTTCCATATCTAAAACCCGTATCTGCACATGACCGGGACGCATAACGCCATTTCTCATATTAACCTCTGCACTTACTGTTATTAGTATTTATTATGTTCATTCGTTTTGCTCAGCCGGTTTATCACCAGGTATCAAGACGGCATCACAGTGATCAGATTCAATCTCAAGGTCAGATCTCGGAAACACTCGGCAGGCAAGGGCAAAACCTTGCTGCAACTGATCCGCTGAACAGTGAACCTGACTCATCCGTTTCACTTCATACTCTCCACTGAGAATACGAATTTTACAGACACCGCAACCGCCACCCCGGCAACCCACATTAATCGCACCAGCGTTGCATCGCTCCATTCCCATCAGTAAGGCCTGATCTTCACTGCAGCTAAAGCTCAGCTGACGATTAACCACCTTGATCTGATGTATCAGCGAATCGGGCATAAGAGACTCCACACTTAACACTCGATGATTGCCCTAATGAATAAGCAAACACTGAGCCACTATCTCTGAAACAAAATTAACTTATTGTTTTATAAACACTTTCAATAAAAAATCAGATTAAAATAAAGATTCACCTCTCAAGAAAAGTGATCAAATGATTAATTTAAGCCGAGCCAAGTGATCATTTAATCAATTGAGCATCGACGCAATCGATCACTCTGATCAGTAAACCGACAACAGGACTCCGTCACTATAGGACAGTATTTGAAATATGCCCGCCACTCAGCCATCAATCTCAGCTTTTAACTCATACCTTTTAATTAAGCCTTTAAATTAAGCGTCTAAACGAAGCATCTAAATTAACCACGACAAAAAAGACGCAAAAAAGCCTGATCAATGTCAGGCTGCTTAGAAAGTGAGAGTGAGGCAGATCCGGTAGCATTACCGCCAGAGATAAGATTCCATCGATAGTGCACCGTACTGAATAGGGCTTTGCAGCACGGTAAGGTGATCAGCCGGATGACTGGCGCCCATGGCGATCAGTAATGGCAGATAATGGTCCGCCGAGGGGTGTGCCTGCGCAAAGGTCTCGGTTTCAAGATGCGGCTGGCATAACGCGGGAATATCTCGCTGCTGCACCTTATCGCGTGCCCATGCCTGAAACCGCTCGACATACCCAGCCGGTACCGCATGGTCGTCACGCACCATATCACGCAGGTTGTGGGTAAGACTGCCCGAGGCAATCACGGCGATATTTTGCGCCCGCAACGATGCCAGTGATTCACCCAGCTCAACTAACTGTGCTGGCGACAAGCTCACCGGCAGTGATAATTGCACCACTGGAATATTCGCCTTTGGCAGCAGAAAACGTAACGGCACCCAAGCACCGTGATCCAACCCACGTTGAGCATTCAGCGATACCTTGATATTTGCATCGTTCAGGCAGCGAACCACTTGCCCCGCTATCTCCGCACTACCCCGTGCAGGATATTGCAACTGATACAGCGCTTCGGGAAAACCGCCAAAATCATGGATGGTCTCAGGCTGTAACGCTGATGTGACTTCCGCCTCTCGCGTCATCCAGTGGGGTGAGATAATCACAACGCCCGCGAATCGTTCAAATTCAGGCGTGAGCTGCATCAAATGATCGCCCGCCTCTCCCGATTCGAGGGCCCACATGGGCGAACCGTGGCTAATAAACATCACCGGTGCTTTTTCTACTGTCATCATGAATTATCCTGAAAATAACGATACCCGCTGAACCTAGGGCAGCGGGCGGCAAACCATTTAGGCTTAGCCTCTTAATCGCATATATAGCTTGCTTTAATATGACCCATTCACCTGTTTTGGCTAACAGCCTCTCGCGGCTGCATTTAAACCGCGGGCTTCAACGACCGATCAATCTTGCGGTTTTCCGCCCACAACACCCAACGACCATTGCCTAACAAGCCTTGCACTAAGGATGCGACGATCAGAAACGCAGGATATTCCCAACCACCACCTGTATTACCAAAGCCCCAACCATTGGCTCCGTGTACCAGGACAATCGAACCAAGCAAAACCGGCACCAAGGCCAACGCTACCCAGCGAGCATAAACACCTAACACCAATGCGGTGCCACCGGCAATTTCAATCGCCATGGTCAGCGGCCCCATAAAAGCAGGCACCCCTAATGAGGCAAAGTAACCCGCGGTTCCATCTGGTGTAAACACCAGCAGCTTGAGTAAACCATGGGCTAGATACATCGCCCCCAGTGTGATGCGTAACAGTGTCGTTGCATATTCCTGTTGTGTATTCATTTTCTGTTCCTTAATCAAATCGGTGTTGTTTAGATGCGATGATTTTTGACCAAAGACAAAAAATAAACAATAATCCATTTTATATAAACATTGTTCGGATATATTTAACAATATGGATAAGCTCAACCTCATGACCTCCTTCATCTCTGTCGCAGAACAAGGCAGTTTTACCGCTGCTGCACGGCAACTGGGTAAAACGAAGGCATTGCTGAGCACTCATGTGTCGCAATTAGAGGAATGGCTGACAGTCCGACTGATTACCCGCTCGACCCGCAGCATGAAACTCACCGCCGAAGGTCAGAGTTACTATGAACAAGCGAAGAAAATAATCGATGATATCGCCACGCTAGAGGCTGAACTGCAGCACCAACACCGCACCTTAGTGGGTCGCTTACGGGTTGCCGCCCCCACCACCTTCGGTGAGCTGGTGCTGATGCCCTATATTGCTCAAATCATGGCAGCAAACCCCAACTTAAACATCGAGTTAGTGTTGAGTGATCGCTTTACCGATCTTATTGCTGAAGGCTTTGATGTGGGCATCCGTATTGGTCAAATGGAAGATTCTAACCTGATCACCCGTTCCGCTGGGTCACTAAAAATGATGCTCTGTGCCAGCCCCGATTATCTCAAGCGATACGGTGTGCCGGATAGCTTAGAACAACTGAATCAACTCCCCTGTGTTTATGACAGTAATCACCGAGCAGGTGCCAGCTGGAGTTTTCAAACAGAGCAAGGCTTGGTTGAGGTCCGCCCCACATTTGTTGTCCGTGTGAACAGCGCCCTCGCCGCCGCTAATATGGCCCGCAGCGGCACCGTCATGGCCTATTGTCCAGACTTTGCCATCAGCACAATGTTACAGACTGGCGAACTGGTCCCCGTATTAGTCAACACCTGCCAGACACAGATACCACTCAATATTATCTACCCGCATCGGCAGCACCTCTCAGCCAAGGTCAAAGCCTTTGCCGATGGCCTGATCGACTATATGTCGCAACAACCCACAGCAAGATAGATAACTTAAATAGGCTGCTTTAGAATGGCGAGCCTAAATTGACGCTACATTGGGATAACATGAATCTGATTCTGCTGTTTAAAAGTGATTTTATCGCCGCCGACACCGTTGTTATTAATGACCGCCGCTTCCACCATATCAAACAGTTTTATCAACCGGTGCAGGCGCAACAGTTAAAAGTAGGCTTGTTGGATGGAGAGATTGGCCAAGGCACGGTCACTCAACTTAGCGATCAATCGATTACCTTACAGGTTACATTAGATAAGCAACCACCCGCGCCACTACCACTCACCTTGATACTCGCGCTCCCCCGGCCAAAAATGCTCAAGCGCACCCTGCAAACCGTCACGAGTATGGGAGTGAAACAGATCTATCTAATCAACTCATACAAGGTTGATAAGAGTTATTGGTCAACGCCGGTATTACAAGAACACAGCGTCAATGAGCAGCTCTATCTAGGATTAGAACAGGCCGGTGACACACAACTGCCAGAGGTACACTTACGCAAACGCTTTAAGCCCTTTGTTGAAGATGAGCTCCCCGCCCTCATCAAAGACAGTCGCGCACTGGTAGCCCACCCCTATAACGCCGCTATCTGTCCGCCAGCAGAGGATATTAACACCACCCTCGCCGTCGGCCCTGAAGGAGGCTTTATCCCCTATGAAGTCGAAAAACTACAAGATGCAGGCTTTGCAGCGATTCATATCGGCCCTAGAATTTTACGGGTAGAAAACGCCGTGCCGGTGCTATTATCGCGGCTCTTTCCCGTTTAGCACCGTGGCTTAACTATGCTTCACTAGCCCTTTTCGACGCTGCCTTCTAATACTAAAGGGCAGCGATTTAACACTCAGTACCCTTAAAACCGGCAACGATAGAACACCGCGCTTAATTTAATTGAGAATCATACGCATTACCATTGACATTAAGCCTCTTTTAAATAAGAATAGTTCCCATTACCAATATTACAGATTAGTCATCTCTTGCGGCGTTATATAGCGTCCCACAGATCAGGTACCCCAATCATGCGAAATCATTTGAAAAAACTGGCCTTCCTTACACTCCCTCTCTCGATCGCAGCGCCCCATGTATCTGCTGCCGATGAAGTAAATATCTACTCTTACCGCCAGCAATTCCTGATTCAACCGATGCTAGACGCCTTTAGTGAAGAGACCGGCATTAAAACCAATGTAGTATTCGCCAAAAAAGGCTTGATTGAGCGCCTACAGCACGAAGGTAAAAACTCACCCGCTGATATCGTCCTCACCTCTGATATTGGCCCACTTTACGATGTCGTCGCCAAGGGTTTAACCCAAGCAGTCCACAGCGACGTGCTGGAAGAGAATATCCCTGCTCATTACCGTGATCCCAACGCTCACTGGTTTGGCCTAACAAGCCGTGCTCGACTGATCTACGCCTCTAAAGACCGCGTTGCACCGGGCGAGATTACCACCTACGAAGAACTGACCGATCCTAAATGGAAAGGCCGCATCTGTACCCGCAGCGGTAAACACACCTATAACCTGTCACTGATCGGCTCAATGATCATTCACCACGGTGAAGCCGAAGCAGAACAGTGGCTCGAAGGTTTAAAGGCCAACCTTGCCCGCAAACCACAAGGTAACGACCGTGCTCAGGTAAAAGCTGTTAAAGAGGGCGTGTGTGATCTAGCCCTAGGTAACTCTTACTACTTTGGCAAGATGCTCACTAACGAGCAGCAACCTGAACAGAAAGAGTGGGCTAATTCCGTTAACTTGGTATTCCCTAACCAAGAGGGTCGCGGCGCACATATGAGTATCTCTGGGGCTGCACTGACCAAATATGCACCGAACAAAGCAGCGGCGATCCAACTCATGGAGTTCCTCAGCCAAGCTAAAGCACAATCGATGTATGCTGAAGCGAACTTTGAGTTCCCTATCCGTCCAGGCACCAAGCGTTCAGCCCTGATTGACAAATACATGGGCGAATTCAAACAGGATGACGTCAGCCTGCAACATATTGCCGAATTACGTGCCGTTGCGGCACGCATGGTCGACAAAGTGGGTTTTGATAACTAAACCCGCCTAACGACATATTTGGACAATTCAAGATCAAAACGGTAGTCTGCGCGCTACCGTTTTTTGTTTAAGAAGACACAGCTATGCAGGCAGAGCACGCCATCCAAGAAATCCAGCAGCCCGCTTCAGCGCCTCAGCAGAAGAACTACCTGTTTGGTTGGTACAGTGGCACCTGGGGCGCAGCGCTCATGGTGGCGCTGCCGATCCTCTCTGTGTTCTATTTAGCGCTGTTTCCCAGCGAAAATATCTGGTCTCACCTCGCCGCCACAGTACTGCCGGTATATATCACCACAACACTGGCACTGATGCTCGGCGTCGGCGCACTGTCCGTCGCCACCGGCGTTTGTGGTGCCTGGCTCGTCACCATGTGTCGTTTCCCCGGCCGTCGGCTATTCGAGTGGGCGCTACTGCTGCCCTTTGCTGTTCCCGCCTATGTTATCGCCTATGTCTATACCGACCTGCTGGAATACTCCGGCCCGCTGCAGATAGCGCTGCGTGAACTGTTCGGCTGGCAAACCGCCCGCGACTACTGGTTCCCCGATATTCGCACCCTCGGGGGCGCGATCCTGATGCTATCGATGGTGCTGTATCCCTATGTTTATCTGTTAGCACGGGCATCATTTTTAGAACAATCGACCACCATCCATGATGCTAGCCGCACCCTTGGCTGCACACCGTTTCAAAGTTTCTACCGTGTATCGCTGCCCATCGCCCGACCTGCCATCGCCGTCGGCTTATCCCTCGTCTCGATGGAGACACTCAACGATTTTGGTACCGTGGATTACTTTGCTGTCAAAAGCATGAGCGCGGGTATCTACGATACCTGGCTAAATATGAGCAACTTAGGGGGCGCAGCGCAGATCGCCAGCCTGATGATGGTGTTTGTGGTCATACTGATCTCATTAGAGCGCCTCGCTCGGGCGAAACAGCGACAATTTAATAGCCCAGACCGCTATAAAGTGCTCACCGGTTATCGTCTATCGGGCTGGCGTGCTTGGGGTGCAACTCTACTCTGCGCCCTACCGGTCATCACTGGCTTTTTTATTCCTGTCTGGGTATTAGCTGGCTATGCACTGCACAATATCGATCAACTCTGGACTCTCGAGTTTTTCACCTATGCCAGTCACAGTTTTATACTATCGAGCAGCGCAGCCATATTAACCATTATGATCGCCCTCTTACTGGCGTATTCGAAGCGACTGCATAAAAACAAAAGCCTGAAGATAGCGGTGCAATTTTCCAGCCTCGGTTACGCAATGCCTGGGGCCGTATTAGCGATCGGGGTGATCATCCCATTAGCCGCGTTTGATAATACGATCGACAGCCTGATGGATCAGTTTTTTGGCATTTCCACCGGCTTGCTGCTGAGCGGCACTGCTTTTGCCGTTATCTTTGCCTACGTGGTGCGCTTTTTAGCCGTATCATTAGGCTCGGTCGATTCAAGCCTGAATAAGATTACCGAAAGCATGGACATGGCATCCCGCTCACTGGGGCTCTCCCCACTGCAAACCCTCCTCAAGGTTCACCTGCCGTTGATCAAAGGCGGCATCCTCACGGCTGCACTAGTGGTCTTTGTTGATTCGATGAAGGAGCTACCCGCCACCCTGATTTTGCGGCCCTTTAATTACGACACCTTGGCCACCTACGTGTATCAGTATGCTTCTGATGAGATGCTGGAAGCCTGCTCGCTGGCGGCACTTTTGATTGTGTTGGTGGGGATTATTCCTGTTATTCTGCTAAGTCGAACCATATCCGGCACCCGCGACAGCAATTGATCACCGCAAAAATTTGCGGGTGCCGTATTGTCTTGTGTGGGAGGCTCTTCTAGAGGCGATGGATTTTGATTTAACGCTGGTACGATTCTGGCAACGGTGCGGTTCGCGAAGCTCACCAAGCACCCTTGTATCTCTCAGCGATGGATGATTAGCTATCTCCATTGCAAAGAAGTCAGTCAGTTTGGGAGCACCCTTAGCACTTTGATGCTGTGCCGTAGATTAAACCTGACTTCTTTTTTCTCCAA
>NZ_RQXW01000008.1 GCF_003957515.1 Amphritea opalescens | reverse complement strand
GCTTTGGGAGCGGCCATGAGAAAGCTTGTCCAGGTATGTTTTGGCGTGGTTAAGAATCAAAGTGAATTCCAGGTTCAAACGGCTTAAAAAACAGTTTGAACCCGGTGGTGAGAGATGGTATCTACGCGAAATCTTCGTTATCAATGTTTACCACCTCTCCCTACGATTTCACACACAAAAAAGGCCGCGACATTGCTGTAGCGGCCTTGTACTTATCATTGCGTGCCTAACGCAGCTGTACTGAATTATTCAGCCCTAACTGGGTGGCAATGGTTTTACCAAAGCTGACGCCTAAACGGTCGATCAGTTGCTCTAGCGGTGTACCTTTTGGTGAGTAGTCAACTAGCTTATCGGCACCAACCAGATCCCGTGCCACTGAACTACTGCTACCTAAACCATCGATCAAGCCTAACTCTAATGCTTGCTCGCCGGTCCAAACCAAGCCACTGAATAGCTGATCATTCTCTTTCAGGCGATCACCACGACCTTTACGCACTTGGTCGATAAACTGCGCGTGGGTGGTATTCAGCACGGTCTGCCAAAAGGCACGATCTTTGTCTTCCAAAGGCGAGAACGGATCGAGGAAGGTTTTATTCTCTCCCGCAATCAGGTTACGTCGCTCGACGCCCACTTTCTCCATCAGATCAACGAAACCGAAACCGGACGAAACCACCCCAATAGAGCCAACCAAACTGGCTTTATCCGCATAGATCTCATCGGCAGCCGCTGCAATGTAGTAAGCACCGGAAGCACCAATATCGAGAATAACCGCGTATACTTTTTTCTCAGGATGCAGAGCACGTAAGCGCTTCACCTCGTCATACACATAACCCGATTGAACAGGACTTCCGCCGGGGCTATTGATCCTTAGGATAACCGCTTTAGCGTTATCGTCATCGAATGCTTTGCGCAGTGAGTAAATAATATGGTCGGCACTGGCGTCTTCACCATCCGCGATCACACCCTTCACTTGCACAACGGCGGTATGTTCACCGCCTTCATCCAGATTAGGGCTAAAGGAATCCGCGAACAGATAGATACCTAAGATGACAAACAGATAGCTAAAGGTCAGCAGTTTAAAAAATATCCCCCAACGGCGGGCACTACGCTGCTCTTTTTGCAGGCCCATCATCGTTCGTTCTATGAGGCGCCACTCTTTGGTTTTATGTTCCTGCGGTTTTACTTGATCCGCCGACGCATTGGCGCTATCAGTATCCTTGCTATCTTCAGCTTCCCAGGGATTTGAGCCCACTTGGTTCTCCTTTCATTATCTGGCTTAAATTATATCGATATCAGGACGGCTGGCGCGATGTTTGCGCTAACCAGTTTTCCAGCTCAGTAAAGCGATGCATGACTAAGACTGGATTGTACGGGGTTAACCGATCGACATGATGTGCCCCATAGCTCGCGGCAATCGTATCCATACCCGCTCTGACACCCATTTCCAAATCAAATTCCGTATCGCCGATCATCACCGCATCAGCCGCGCTAAGATGGGTTTCTTCAAGAATCTCTTCCAGCATATGGGGGTGGGGCTTAGAGGTGGTTTCATCGGCACAACGCGAGGTTTCAAACAGGTACTCAAGACCCGTCTGCACAAATACCCGCTCCAATCCTCGGCGACTTTTACCGGTAGCAACAGCCAAACGATAACCTTTCTGCTTTAGATTGATGAGAGTCTGCTCCACCCCATCAAACAGCTCCGTTGGCGTATCATCGGCTTCAAGATAATAATAGCCGTAACGGTCACGCAATTGAGGGATAAGGCTTTCATCCACTCCGGGGATTAATACCCGAATCGCTTCAGGCAAACCCAAGCCGATGATATTGCGGACGGCATCATCTGTGAGCTCTGCCTGCCCTAGATCACGGGCGGCCTTTTGCATACTGGCAATAATCCGTGCAGCGGAATCAATAATGGTTCCGTCCCAATCAAAAATAAGTAGCTTATACACAATATTTATCCAGCACTGTTAATCGTAAAACGTGGATGTAGATCTTACGTTAACAGCGCCCTAAAGATAACCTCGGATTCAAAATGGTTTTAGCTTGAGCCGTGACCATTAACCTTCCTGCACCGTAGGCCGAATCAACAGCTCACTGACATCCACATGCGCAGGTTGAGTAACGGCATAGAGAATCGCATTGGCAATATCTTCAGGTTTAAGATTCGCCATCTCTTCGCCATACATATTCTCTTTGACCGCAGCGCGTATTTTATCATGTACGATACTGTCAGGCAGCTCCGTGGAGACAGCACCCGGCTGAACATCGGTCACCCGCACGCCGTAACGAATGCCTTCTTTGCGCAAAGTATCAGAGATCGCCCTCACCGCATGTTTGGTGCCTGCATAAACGCCGGCACTGGGATAAGTTAAGCGGGCAGCCACCGAACTAATATTAACGATATGCCCCTGCTTACGTTCTGCCATGCCTGAATAAACCGCATGGATCGCATATAAGACACCCTTGATATTGGTATCAATCATCTGCTCCCATTCATCGACTCGGCCATTGATAATCGGACTGATCGGCATGGTGCCCGCATTATTGATCAGGATATCAACACCACCTTGAGCCGCAATCAACACCCCCACCTGCTGCATACCCTGCCGGTCGGAGACATCCACCGGGGCAATACAAACTTCACGCCCTGTGGCCCTTAGCTCATCGGCTAATTGTTGCAGCCGATCTTCTCGTCGAGCACTGATGACAAGGTTAGCGCCTTCAGCGGCAAGCGCCCGTGCCGTTGCTTGACCAATGCCAGAACTTGCGCCGGTTACCCAGGCGGTTTTTCCTAATAACTTCATTTTATCTACTCTACATTTAGTCTTAACATATAAACGTTAACAACGTGGCCTAGTGACTGAAACGATACCACTTAACAGAAACACAAAAGCCGCCAGAGCTAAACTCGGCGGCTTTATGGCAACTCAAGGATGCAAACGCATCCATCAGCAGCGTTACCTATTTTTAAACACCGGCTTGCGTTTTTCGGCAAACGCATTCATCCCTTCGGAGCAATCTTCAAAGGCGAATGTGGCTTCAAATGCTCGGCGCTCAAAGCGTAAGCCATCATCAAGGGAGCAACTCACCCCCATGTTGACACTCTCTTTGATCAGCATAACGGTGGGACGTGACATAGACGCGATCTTAGCGGCGGTTTTGAGTGCTTGTTCAGCGAGCGCCTCGGCCGTCACAATACGGGCAACCAGACCCGACCGTTCAGCTTCTTCGGCATCCATCATTCGACCGGTCAGACACATCTCCATCGCCTTCGCCTTACCGACCGCTTTGGTCAAACGCTGCGTACCGCCAGCGCCCGGCATGGTGCCGATACTGACTTCAGGTTGACCAAATTTAGCGTTATCGGCCGCGATGATAAAGTCACAAGCCATCACCATTTCGCAACCACCGCCAAGGGCAAACCCGGCAACCGCTGCAATAATAGGCTTGCGAGCATCTTCAATGGCTCGCCAGCAATCGCGCTGAATATAGGGAAAGTTCTTGGCATGCAAAGCGGGGAAAGACTGGTCTTTCATCTCTTTGATATCGGCGCCAGCGGCAAACACCTGATCACCACCCGTTAAGATAATACAGCCAATACTGTCATTGGCTTCAAAACCGTCGACCGCCTCACCTACTTCACGACAGAGTGTCGCATTGAGGGCGTTCATCACCTTAGGTCGATTCAGGGTGATAATACCGACCCCTTGCTTAACGTCCGTCAGAATACACTGGTAGCTCATAAAACACTCTTCTCAGTTAATTCAGTTGTAATCGATATCCGCCAAAAACAACCTTCACTTTCTAGCATTCAGCCGATTCAATCGGCTAAGCAGACGGAATCGGCTGGATATCAATCGTTTATTTGTTCCCAATTAGGCGTGTTTACGACTCTGCACAACGCGGAAACGGTTAGCAACAAAGGCTAGATCAGACAGTGAAGCATTCGCGGCGGGGTTACTACCGGTCGCATGGAAATCACTGAAGGCTGCACTCTGGTTAACATACACACCGCCGGTCAGGTTGATGGACAGTGCCACACCCGTATCCAAGGCTGCTTCTTCGATCTGCTCAAGCACTGCATCATTTGTTGAATAGCAACCCATGGTAATAGCACCATGATTTTTAACCGCTTTGTGTGCCAGCTCGATCGAATGATCGTTGTTGTCGGTACGCACCAAGAAGCTAATAGGACCAAACAACTCTTCCATATAAGCATCTTCTTTATCGGCATCGACCGCGATCAACAGTGGGCTACGCATCCGCCCCTCTTTAAACCAAGGATTTTCTGGACGATCCGATTCGCGCACTATGGTACCCACACGTTCACCGAGTTCACGTGCACTATCTACACGCTTGTCGGTGACTTCTGTCTGAATACAACCTAGCACCATCGCTGCACGTTCCGGGTCTGACAGGAAGCGCGTGATACCGGTACTCAATGCTTCGGCAACCTCATCAAAGCTCTTATGGCCCTGATCGGTTTCAATACCGCCGGCTGGAATGAAGATATCCTGCGGCGTGGTACACATCTGTCCAGAGTAGAGACTCAGGGTAAATGATAGGTTCTGAATCATGCCTTTGAAGTTATCGGTGGAATCGATAATGATCGTATTCACCCCTGCCTTCTCGGTATAGACCACGGCTTGATGGCAGTTTTGTTCCAACCAATCACCAAAAGCGGTATTACCGGTGAAGTCGATAACACGAACCTCTTCCCGCTGCGCCAACGTCTTAGTGCATGGCTGCGATGGATCAGCATCAATCACCATGGACGCAATATAAGGGGGTAGACCCTGTTCGCTAAGCACTTCCTGAGCAATTTGAATGGTCAACGCTGCCGGCAGAATACCCGCTGGGTGCGGCTTAACAATAACCGGATTGCCGGTAACCAGTGACGCAAACAAACCAGGATAGGTATTCCACGTAGGGAAGGTAGAACAACCAATCACCAGTGCGACGCCGCGTCCGGTGACGGTAAAGGTCTTATCCATCACTAATGGATCATGTTTACCCTGAGGTTTAGTCCAAGTGGCTGCACCTGGAGTATGGGTCATCGCATCATAAGCATAGGCGATCGCTTCCAGACCACGGTCCTGAGCATGTGGACCACCGGCTTGGAAGGCCATCATGAAACCCTGCCCCGAGGTGTGCATCACCGAGTAACCGATCTCAAAACTACGCTGATTGATGCGCTTAAGAATTTCGAGGCAGATACCGGTACGGGCTTCAACACCCACATCGCGCCACGCTTTACGAGCCTCATTCATGGCCGGCAACAAGACATCAACATCAACCGTTGGATACTGAATACCTAAGTCAAAACCGTAAGGAGAGACTTCGCTGCCCGCTTCACCCGTAATCCCAGGCATATCCAGTTTAAAGGAGGTATTGAGATGCGCTTTAAACGCACTCTGACCATCTTTATCGGCTGTTTCGCCATATTGACGTGGACTAGGGTTTTCAGGATAGGCGCTATAATAATCGCGGGTACGGATAGCATTTAGTGCGGCATCAAGTTTTGCTTTGTGCAACTCAAACAGGGTATGGCTCATACAAGGTCTCTTTATTTTGTTCAGCCCGCAGGCGTTATCTCTTTGCAGAACATCACATCATAAGCGCTTCGCTTAGTCTGTATCGTTCTGCGAAACATACTGTGTTTCAGACAGTTTAGAATATAGCCTTCATTTAAGCACTGTTTGCGCAAAGCTGATCTAAACTGTCTAACGAATATCAATTTAGGTTAAAAGATACACTAAAGAAAGTGATACGAAAAGATAATTTATTGATAATATATTTGTATCCCTTTGTGCTTTTACGGTAACCTTTGCGCATACTGATTTAAAGCAGACCATCAGACTTAATACTGAAGTGTGCAACGAAATAACAAGAATGGTTAGCCTTAACGGACAACGCCCAAACGTCAACCCGTAAAAGACTGATACAATTAAACAATAATAAACGGTAGCGAGTCTGTACCGGCTGTAGTTAAGCCCCTATCGATACCCATAATGCTGAGATAAGCCATGTCCGATTATCAAGATATTCTGGTCAGCGAACCAGAATCCGGTGTGATAACCATTACCCTCAACCGCCCCGCCGCGCGAAATGCGTTGTGTAACAATCTATTAAAAGAACTTGCCGAGACACTCGATGCCTCTATTAGCGATGAGCGTATAAAAGCCGTTGTGATTACCGGCGGCGAAAAAGTCTTTGCCGCTGGCGCCGATATCAAAGAGATGGCCGAACTCGATACCGTGGGCGTGATGAATGATATCCGTCCTAGCTACTGGCGTCGCATCGCCCAATATCCAAAACCGATTATAGGTGCCGTTAACGGCTTTGCCCTCGGTGGCGGCTGCGAGTTGATGATGCATTGCGATATCGTTATCGCCGGAGACAACGCCCTGTTTGGCCAGCCTGAGATCAATCTAGGCATCATCCCCGGTGCCGGTGGCACACAACGACTGCTCAGAACCGTGGGCAAATCGATGGCGATGCAACTGGTGTTATCGGGCGAATTTATCACCGCCGAACAAGCCCGTGATTTTGGATTGGTGAGTGAAGTCACCATCCCAGAGATGAGTTATAAGCGTGCATTAAAACTGGCTAAGACGATTGCCAAAAAACCGCCGATTGCGGTTCGCTTGGCAAAAGAATCGTTGCTCAAAGCCTATGAAACCACATTAGAAACCGGGCTCAATTTGGAACGCAAAGCATTTACCTTGCTTGCCGCCACAGATGACCGACGTGAAGGCATTGCCGCTTTCATGGAAAAACGCCGACCAGAATTTAAGGGGAAATAATCCAATGACTTACCAGCATATTGAATTTGAGATTACTGAAGGCGTTGCCGTTCTGACATTGAACCGTCCGGACAGTCTCAACAGTTTTAACGGCCAGATGCACACCGAAGTCCGTGATGCACTGAAGCAGACTAAAACAAATGAGTCGGTACGCTGCCTGCTCATTACCGGCAACGGTCGTGGCTTCTGTGCCGGACAAGATCTTAGCGATCGCGCCGTTGATCCCGATGCAGAGGTGCCGAATCTGGGCGAATCCATCGAGAAAAATTACAACCCAATGATCCGTACAATCACCTCGTTGGAAATGCCGGTCATCTGTGCTGTGAACGGCGTTGCGGCGGGTGCCGGTGCGAATATCGCACTGGCCTGCGACATCGTATTGGCATCTAAAAGCGCGAGCTTTATTCAGGCCTTTTGCAAGATTGGTTTGATTCCCGACTCCGGTGGCACCTGGACACTTCCCCGCGCGGTAGGCTTACCCCGCGCAATGGCACTGTCACTACTCGGCGATAAAATCTCTGCCGAACAGGCTGAACAATGGGGCATGATCTGGAAAACCTACGAAGCGGACGAACTTAAAGAGGCCGCACTGGCCATGGCTAAAAAGCTGGCTACTCAGCCAACCAAAGGCCTCGCATTGATTAAACGTTCACTGCAAGCCTCGGCGAATAACAGCCTAGACGAGCAACTCGACCTTGAACGCGATCTGCAAACCCTGGCCGGACAAACCGACGATTATCGCGAAGGCGTAAGCGCCTTTATGGCCAAACGCAGCCCTAGCTTCCAAGGCAAGTAAGCCAATACTGGAGATTTTCACATGAGTCGTTTTACTACTGATTCTATTATTGCTGTTATCGGTGCAGGCACCATGGGTGCTGGCATTGCACAGGTGGCGGCGAGTGCCGGTCACCCCGTATTACTCTTTGATACCGCCGCCGGCGCCTCACAACGGGGTATCGACAATACCGCCAAAGGGCTTTCACGTCAGGTTAGCCGTGGCAAGATGAGCCAGCAAGCCGCCGATGAGTTGATTGCCCGCATTACGCCGGTCAGCCAAATGACAGAGCTTGCACCCGCAGCACTGATCATTGAAGCCATCGTGGAACGTCTGGATATTAAACAGCAGGTGTTTGGTCAGCTTGAAGAGATCTGCTCCGCCGATGCGGTGATAGCGACCAACACCTCTTCTATTTCGGTCACCGCTATTGGTGCGACACTCAAGCGACCACAAAACCTCGTCGGCATGCACTTTTTCAATCCTGCGCCGGTGATGAAACTCGTGGAAGTGATCAGTGGACTGGATACCGATCCACAGATCGCTAACGATATCTACGCGCTCTCAGCCAGTTGGGGCAAACAGCCGGTACTGGCCAAATCAACACCGGGCTTTATCGTTAACCGTGTTGCTCGTCCCTTCTATGCCGAAGGCCTGCGTATTACACAGGAAGGTGCTGCCGATATCGCGACCATCGATGCACTGATGCGTGAGTGTGGTGGTTTTCGGATGGGGCCCTTCGAATTGATGGACCTGATCGGACACGATGTTAACTACGCAGTGACCTGCTCCGTCTTTGACGCCTTTTACCATGATCAGCGCTTCCTCCCCTCACTGATTCAAAAAGAGCTGGTCGATGCCGGCCACCTAGGCCGTAAAACAGGCCGCGGCTTTTATGATTACAGCGAAGGCGCACAAAAGCCCGACGCTAAAACCGCTGCGCCATACCCTGCGCCCAAATCAATCATCGTGGAAGGCGAGCTCGGTGTTGCCGAACCTCTCTTAGCGCTGTTTGAACAAGCGGGTATTCAGGTAGAACGCACCGACAATGATGAAGTTGAAGGGATGATCACCATCGGTGATGCCACCCTGATGTTATCCAACGGCCAATTCACCACCATGCGTGCCAGTGAAACCATGCGCCCGAATCTCATTAACTTCGATCTCGCATTGGATTACACCCGTTCAACCCGTATCGCCTTAGCACCGGCCGATCAGGCCTCTGATGAAGCGATACAAGCGGCTATCGGCTTGTTCCAAGCGATTGGCAAGTCCGTCAGCGTGATCGATGATATTCCCGGCATGGTGGTTATGCGTACGGTTTGCATGTTGGCGAATGAAGGCTTCGATGCGGTCAACCAACAGGTGTGCGATGAGGCGGCGGTTGATATCGCCATGAAGGGTGGCGTGAACTACCCTTGCGGCCCTATTGAATGGGTTAATAACCTAGAGCTGAGCTATGCACTCGATGTGCTCGATAACCTGATGGACGCCTACGGTGAAGATCGTTATCGCGCCTCCCCACTATTGTTACGTAAGGTTGCCGGAGGTGCAGCATGAAGCCCAGTGAAATGACGCCACAACAGTTGGCAGAAGCCTCCAGTGCCGCAATGCATCTCAATGACCACACCGCCCAAGCGATGGGGATGAACATTGAGGAGGTCGGCCCTGGTACTGCGAAACTGACCATGGTCGTGCGTAAAGATATGCTCAATGGTCATGCTAGTTGTCACGGCGGCATGATGTTTAGCCTGTGCGATACCGCTTTCGCCCATGCTTGCAACAGCTACAACCGTGCAACGGTGGCCAGTGGTTGTAATATTGAGTTTATCGCTCCAGGTTTTGAGGGCGATACACTGACCGCGATTGCACAAGAACGCTCCCGCAGTGGCCGCACCGGTGTTTACGATATTACCCTGACCAACCAAAAAGGTGTTGAACTAGCCTTCTTTCGGGGAAAGGCCTATCAGATTAAAGGCACACTGGTTCCTGAAGAGTAAGCTAAACGCATAATCTAAACGCATTAAAAAAGCCGCTACAGAGTATTATCTGTAGCGGCTTTTTGTTATCTGCAGGCTGTTAGCTTAGCTTTGCCCATTAGCTCTCAGCATTCGCCAATTCTAGCTTCTCGGGGGACACCAACATACCGTTGTTATCCGCATAGACATAATGGCCGGGCTTAAAGGTGACGCCACCAAAGGTTAATGGCACATTGAGCTCACCGAGACCGTTTTTATCGGTTTTCATCGGATGCGTAGCCAGCGCTTGCACCCCTAAGTCGATATCACCAATGGCGTTCACATCACGGATACAGCCGTAGATGATAATCCCTGCCCAACCATTCAGAGACGCTTTTTCGGCCAGCATATCACCTAACATGGCACGACGTAGCGACCCACCACTATCGACAACTAACACCCGCCCTTCACCGGGCAAGGCAACCTGCTCACGCACGAGCGAGTTATCTTCAAATGCTTTGAGCGTGACGATTTCGCCACCAAAACGCTCACGGCCACCAAAGTTGCCAAACATAGGTTCCACCACCTGTACGAGGTCGGGAAACTGGTCACACAGTTCGGGTAATAAATCGTCCACGGGAATGCTCCTTAAATTAAACCGTTATCCGGCGGGTATCTTCGCTTATTTTGGGCTTTTTTGCACTTGCACTTAAGTGAGATAAGGCGAGGTGCAAAAAAGAGACGCTAAATAGTCTCAGCCAAGTTATGGCTTTACAAACAAGCTATGGCATCACAAAAAGGTAACGGTCAAACACCGACCCTTCTAATTGGCCATTATCATAGGCCTCTAATGTTAACTCCGGCAACGCTTGGCTGAGTTCATCGGGTTGCAAACAAAACCGCTCTGGAAATCCTGTTTGTCGATGCTGTTCAAGGTTAAAGGTTTGAATCAATAACCGAGCAGCGGGCTTCATTCGCGCTGATAACTGCTGTAACAGCGATGACTCTGGTCGATAACGCAGTAGGACGATATTGTCGAATTCGCCACTGAGTGCGGCTAACGATTGCTCAGCCGATAGATCTATCTCCTGTGTTTCAATCGTCAGTTGCCGCTGCGCAGCAAACCCTTGTAAGCGCTGCAAACCTTCAATCGCAAAATCAACCGCAACGACTCGATGACCATTCTCGGCAAGATAGAGACTCGCCGCACCATCACCACAGGCCAGATCGAGAGTTCGTCCCGCCGGTAATGCGGCTAGCGATCTCTGTAGCGCATCCGGCAGGCTTGGAATAGCTCTGTTTCTATCGAGGTAACGCTTGTTCCAGAGATCCGCTCTACTCATTGGTGTACAATCCCCTGCTAGGTCTGCAGATTTTATTATTAACTGATGTAACTGACAAAAACGTACTGTCATCATGGCTCATCATCTCAAATGGTTGAGATCCACCTGGCGATTCACTTAACTCAATTCAGCTCAGCTGACTCAATTTAACACCGAGCTCACATACCATGGAACGCTATCAGTACATCATCGTCCTTCTGTTTATTGTGTTGGCGTTTACCCCCATCACCTGGCAAGCCATTCAGCGACGTAAACTCAACCCACCACCGATGGCCAGCCATGACCGTAAACTGTATCGACTCTGGCGGTCAGATCCACAATCCTATGAACGGCAATATGGCGCGATGGATAAGCAATATCAGCAGGTCCAGAAAGACAAAAACCGGACAACGCCTTAGTCATCCGGTTTAGGTGTTAGGTCAGATTCAAATTAACCCTGTTTAACCAAGGCCAATAGCACCTGTATCGGGTGTGGCAACTGCTTATCATCCAACCGCTTCACCTGACTACGACAGGAGTAACCGCTGGCGACCAGTTTACCTTCGTTGGCCGGATCATTAACCACTTCTGACCAGCTCAGATCATAAATTTTTCTCGACGTATCAAAATGCTCACTTTCATGACCATAGGTGCCCGCCATGCCGCAACAGCCGGTCGCCTGCAGTTCCAGTGACTGTCCCAGTGCCTGAAAGATCTGTTTCCAATCCGCCATGGAGGCGGCCGCGGATGTTTTCTCAGAACAGTGGGCCAACAGCTTATATTCGTGTGGTGTCAAACGTGCTCCAGTTTCCGCCAGTAGATCGCAATGCTTAACCAACCATTCCTGAATCAGCTCAACCTTCACCTGTTGCCGTGTACCATCATCCACATACTCCTGACGATAGGTTAACGTCATCGAGGGGTCGACACCGACCATCGGGATACCACTGGTCGCGAGTGTTTGTAGCATCGCAGTATTCGCATCCGCCGCTTTATTGAAGGCCGCTTTAAAGCCATGCACATGCAATGGTTTACCATTGGGTTTAAATGGCGCGACCAGAACGTTGAAGCCGGTACGGTTGAGCAGATCGATCACATCCAACACTAAGGGCGTTTCGAAATAACTGGTGAAGGCATCCTGCACAATAATCACCGAACGCTCACGCAGATCGGGAGTGATCGCCGACAGATTATCTGGGGTGGCGAACAACACTCCTCGCTTATCCATCCCCTGTTTCAGGGTATTGGTGCAGATAGCGGGGCTATCGACCATGCCGATCCAGCGGCGGAATACCGCTTTCATCAGCGAATTGTTCATCATCCAGTTATAGGGTGCCGGAAAACGGGATAGATAGGGAATCATAAACTCTAACCCGCCGACCATATAATCTTTAACCGGCCGCAGGTAACGACTGTAGTAAGCTTCCAGAAAACGGGAGCGGAAATCAGGCACATTCACTTTGATAGGACACTGTGCAACACAAGATTTACAGGCTAAGCAGCCCATCATCGCTTCATGGACTTCATTATTGAAGTCATATTCGCCTTGGTTCTTTTTCCAGCTATTCTTGATGCGGCCCGGCAAACTGCTCATGAAGGAGCCATAGCGTGCTTTACGGCCCTCTTCCACCACATCTACCCCCTGCAGGGACATTAACCGCAACCATTCACGGATTAAAGATGAGCGACCTTTAGGCGAATGTTTCCGCTCACGGGTGGCTTTCCAAGAGGGACACATCGCGTCTTTAGGATCGTAGTTATAACAAGCGCCGTTACCATTACAGAACATCGCCTGCTTATAGTCATCACGGGCACCCGCCGGAATCTGCCGGTCATGTTGACCACGGGTTGGCACTTCATCAATTTTCAGTAGTTCAGCCCCGCCGATCAACGGCGTACAGATCTTACCGGGGTTTAACTGATTTCTTGGATCAAAAGCCCCTTTAATCACCTGCAACTGCGGATACAGCTCGCCAAAGAACGCCGGTGAATACTCAGAACGTACCCCTTTACCGTGCTCTCCCCAGATCAAACCGTGATATTTCTGTGTCAGGGCGACCACGCCATCGGAGATAACGCGGATGAGTTTCTCTTCAACCTCATCTTTCATATCGATCGCCGGGCGTACATGCAGCACACCCGCATCCACATGACCAAACATTCCGTAGGCCAAATGATGGCTATCCAACAGCTCACGAAACTCTTTGATATACGCCGCTAAGTTTTCCGGTGGTACCGCGGTATCTTCGACAAACGGAATCGGCCGCTGTTCGCCTTGACCATTACCGAGTAGACCAACGGATTTTTTACGCATCCCCCAGATCTTGTTGACCTCAGCGGCGCCCATGGTCACCGAATAGCCAAAGGATTTGCCCGCTTCACCAGAAACACTATCGAGATAGGCCGTGAGTTTAGCCACCTTCTGCTGCAATTCGTCTTCATCATCGCCGGTATATTCGACGAGGTTGATCCCCTGAATGGTGGGTTCATCTTCAGTTTGCGGAAAATATGCTTTGACGCTGTCCCACACGATGTCGTTCATCGCCAGATTGAGCACCTTAGAATCAACGGTTTCGATCGAGGTCGGTCCCCAAGCCATCAACTGCGCGGCGTCTTCAAGGGAGTCTTGAAAACCGGCGTATTTAAGATTCACCAAGGCCGAATATTTGGGAATCGGCAAGACGTTCAGTTTCGCCTCGGCAATAAAGGCCAGCGAGCCTTCGGCACCACAGAGTACGGAGTTCAGGTTGAACCGTCCCTCCTCATCTCGAATATGGGCTAAATCATAACCGGTTAAACAGCGGTTGAGTTTAGGGAACTTCGCATCGATCAGATCACGATGTTCCGTGAAAACCTGATCCACGACCCGATGCACCTCACCGACGCGATCATCACGCTGCTTAATCTGTTCCAGAGCGGCATCATCCAGGGGTGCAGAGTGCCAGAGGGTGCCGTCGAGAAAAACGGAACTCAGCTCTAACACATGGTCACGGGTTTTACCGTACATGCAGGAGCCTTGACCACTGGCATCGGTATTGATCATCCCGCCGACGGTTGCACGGTTGCTGGTAGACAGTTCCGGCGCAAAGAATAAACCATAGGGTTTAAGTGCGGCATTGAGCTGATCTTTAACCACGCCCCCCTGCACTCGAACCCAACGCTCCTCTGCGTTGATCTCAAGAATCTGATTCATATGCCGTGAAACATCGACGATCAAGCCATCGGTTAACGACTGACCATTAGTGCCGGTACCGCCACCACGGGCACTCAAGACGATCTCTTTAAACCTAGGCGTGTCGGCTAAACGGGCTAATACCACTAAATCATCAACCGAGCGGGGAAAAACCACCCCTTGAGGCAACACCTGATAAATACTGTTATCGGTCGATAACACGACTCGACTTGCATAATCAGGATTAATTTCACCTTTGAAGCCATTGATTTTTATGACTTCTATAAAATCAAGGTAGAGCTGCTCTGTGATATGTACTTCGGCTATACGTGGAATCATCGATCAACCTGTTACGTCTGGCATATAAATAGGTGGTCATCATGCAGAAATATCATTTATCATTCAAACGATAAAATATGATTAATTAATAGTTTCAAACGATAAATGAATACAAACCTCTCTATCCGGCACCTGCGAGCATTTACTGAAGTGGCCAACTGCGGCAGCTTCACACAGGCGGCGAGCCGACTGCATCTGACCCAATCGAGCCTCACCGCCACCATTAAACAGCTAGAACAATCCGTGGGTTTAATCCTGTTTGATCGCACCACAAGGCGAGTTTTGTTAACCCTACAGGGAGAGCAATTCCGTCCTGTGGCTGAGAAACTGATCTCCGATTTTGATACCGCTATCGGCGACCTACAGGCGATCGCTGGACAGCAACAGGGACAGGTGGCCATTGCCGCCTCACCTTCGACGATTAGTCGTCTACTGCCACCGGTGATCGATGACTATCGCCAGCAATACCCCGACATCGCCATCTCTCTACGTGATGATAGTGCCGGACAGATCGAACAACGGGTATTGGATAATGATGTGGATTTTGGCATAGGTGCGAATCATTCGGCACATCCAGAACTGAACTATCAGCCGGTGCTCTCGGATCGCTATGGGGTGGTTGTCCCCGCCTGCCACCCTTTTATCGGTGAAAGCAGCATTCCATGGCAGCGGTTGATTAAAGAGGAGTTGTTATTTCTATCGGCGGATACCGGTATACGGGCGCAGCTAAATCAGTTCCGCCAAGCGGGTCAACTGCTGCTGTCGGATCAGAAAGCTATTTTAGAAGTCTCTAACCCGGCAGGCTTGGCAGCTCTTATTCGGCAAGGCATCGGTATCTCCGTACTACCGGCCCTGGCCGCTAGTACGGAATCCTTTAAGGAACTACGCTTCATCCCACTGATTGAGCCACCGATGCGACGTCAGGTCTGCTTAGTCAGTCGTAAGGGCCGCTCCCTCAGCCCTGCAGCATCGACCCTATTAAGCTTTGCTCGGGAGCACTTCCTGAGCATGACACTACCACCCTATTTGGAAAGTATCGCCACGGCACCGACGAACAACGGTTCAGAAAACAGTTAAGCTTTATAAAGACGGCAATGCTCGCCATCAAGGGATTTGATTTCGGTCATCAGGTCGAGATTGCGGCGTATCTTTTTCATCTCAGCTCGGTGTGAGGTTTTAAGTTGTTTGCGGATTCGGCCTTCAATAAAGCGCTTAATCTCCCGCTCATCTTCTAGGATTAAACCCGGAACAGGAATCGGCGCGCGGGTATCCTCATCCATTGCCACCATGGTGAAATAAGAGGTATTCGTATGCTTAACAATCCCCAGACGAAAATCTTCTGAGATCACTTTAATACCGATCTCTAGGGATGAGTTCCCCACATAATTAACCGATGCCGACAGGGTTAATAACTCGCCTACCTCAACGGGGTTGAGAAAGTTAACCGAATCAACCGATGCAGTGACGCAATACCCCTTCACATGGGATGCCGCACAGGTATAAGCGATCTTATCCATCAACGAAAGAATGACCCCACCGTGAACTTTACCGCCGAAATTGGCATAAGAAGGCACCATCAGCTCTTTTAAAACCGTTTGTGATGCCTTAACGGTACGGTATTCACGTTCACTCATTATCTCTTTACCTATCTAATAATTATCTTAGCTAAGCAATGATACAGCCTTCACCTCAGAATTCAGACTTAAAATGGAAAAATCATCGGCGTCATGATCAGCGTGATCACCATCGACATGATCTGTAACGGCAAACCTACCCGCACAAAATCGATAAATCGGTAATGGCCCGGCACCAGCACCAGGGTATTAACCGGTGATGCGATGGGGGTCGAAAAAGCGGTCGAGGCGGCGATCGCGATGGTCATCATAAAGGGTTCGGGATTTAGTCCTAGTCCCTGTGCAATCGCAATAGAGATCGGGGCGATCAACACCGTGGTCGCCGTATTAGAGATAAACTGGCTGAGCACTGAGGTCAGCACAAATAGCGCGGCGCAGATAAAAATAGGGGCACTGGTACCCAAAAAAGTTAATAAGGCAGAGACGATTAGATCCAGCCCGCCACTTTTTTGCATCGCTAATGCCAGTGGTAACATACCCGCTATCAACACTAGGCTACTGGCGTTCAACGATTTATAGGCTTCATCCATGGTAAGGCAACCGCTAAGAATCATGGCCATCGCCGCCAGTAGGATCGCCGCCAAGCTCGACAGCACACCGCTAATCATTAAACCCAACATCAACAGCATAATGACCAAGGCCACCGGTGCGTGCCCCCAACGGGCGGAGGTTTCCGTCATCTCTGCCGGTGTTTCTAACATGACAAAGTTGTGTCGTTCCTCCAATGCCTCGATATAGCGCCAGCCGCCGGCTAACAGCAAGGTATCACCAAACTGTAACGGCTCACCATTAAAGCGGGTCGCTAGGGGTTTACCGGCCCGTAACACCCCGATCACACTGAGGTTATACTGTTCGCGAAATCGACCATCTTTAATGGTTTTGCCTATCATCGGTGAGCGACCGTGCAATAGTACCTCAGCCACTCCAAACTCTTTATCCATCCGAGTACGCTCTTCGGCGGGAAAGCCTAAAAACAGACAACCGGTTTCAATACAGAGCTGTTCTATCCCCTCTGCTTGCCCGTAGGCTAACAGCACATCCCCACTCTCAATCAGGGTTTCGCTAAGAACCGGCATCAGCGATGAAACCAGATTACCGTCGCGCCGAATCGCAAAAACAGTCACCTCAAAGCGGGTTCGCAATAATAGATCTGACACGGAATGATTCACTAGGTCGGAATCTTTTCTCACCCGCAAACAGTGAAGGTTATCTTCGATGCCGTAACGTTCGGCAAACTCTTTTAAGCGAGGATGTTCGGTGGAGCGCACCGCGCTATCAGGGAGTAATCGGGGCGCGACATAGACAAGGTACAGGGTGCCAAATACAAGAATAACGGCCCCAATAGGGGTGAAGTCGAAAAAGCCAAAAGGCTCAAGACCCGCGGCATGTAGTTGGGTACTGGCCACCATATTAGGCGGCGTGCCGATCAGCGTCATCATACCGCCAATCAAGGATGCAAAAGATAACGGCATCAACAGATGAGAGGGTTTTAATTTAGCCGTGCGGCACATACTCAGCACCACAGGGATAAAGAGTGCCACAGCGCCCGTGGAGCTCATTATCGCCGACATCGCGGCGACAACGGGCACTAACACTAATAGCAGACGTTTCTCGCTCTGGCCGCCCATACGCATAATCCAGCCGCCTACAGCCGCGGCCACACCCGTACGAAACAACCCTTCCCCAACGATGAATAAACCGGCAATCATCACCACCAGTGACTGCCCAAACCCAGAGACCGTTTCGGCGGGAGTGATAATGCCGGATAAAGCCAACACCACGACCACCATCATCGCCACCAAGTCCATGCGGATACGATCCCAGATAAACAGGGCAATGGTAACCAGCAGCAGCGTAAAAACAACGATCGTATCAATATTCACATCTTATCCCTATGCTCAGATATCGCGGCTTCCGTTGCTTCAGACGATACGATCCATTGTGTAGCGTCAGTCTAGTTGATGGCGAGCGGGTTTTAACACCAAATAGACCCCGAACACCGTGACACCTATGGCGCCTACCTGAATCCAGCTTAAAGCTTCACCAAAGAGCAACCAAGCTTCCACCGATGTGACCGGTGGCACTAAATAAAAGTAACTGGCCACCCGTGCTGATTCACCTTCACGAATCATAAACATCAGCAGTAAGATTGCCGAGATCGACAGCCCAAACACCAACCAACCGAGTGACAACATCAGGGTCATATTCCACTCAACCTGACGCTCTTCAAACATAAAGGCCAGTATCGCCATCAGCATCGCCGTTGACAGGTATTGCCAGATCGCACCGGTGAGAAGATCCACCTGACCGCCAAATTTTTTCTGATACAGCGTGCCCACAGAGATAGCCACCAATGCCACCAATGTTGCCAGCACCGCTTCGGGATGTATCACCAACGTGTCACTCTGTTGACCGCTGAGGAGAATCAGTGCCACCCCCGCTAGCCCTAAAAAGAGCCCCGTCCATTGCACCACCCGCAGGCGTTCGCCGAGCCACTGCCAACCAATCAGCGATGTTAACAATGGCTGTAAGCCTACAATAATCGCGGCAATACCGGCTGGCATATCCCACTTAATCGCGGCAAAAACCCCACCGAGATAACAACCATGCACTAACAACCCTGTCACGGCCTGATGCCCGCCCTGCTTCAGCGATGGCCAACGCGAACGGTAGATTAAGGCCAGTATAAAAAAGACCACAAGGGTCATGATCATCCGGACAAAGAGTAGATAAAACGGTTCGATATAGGGCAACGCATACTTCGCACCGATAAAACCCGTGCTCCACAGCAACACAAATAATATCGGCACTAAACGTGTTAAACGGGGATAGTTCAAACAATTCACCTGTGGATTCAACCGCTCTATCGCGGTTATGCAGATTAAAAAAACTAGCCTTCAGAGAGCTAGTCGTTACATAAGGGACTAATGATCCGTTCCGCTGTAGATCCACATCGGCTCAGTGTTACCGGCACGACAAAACCCCTGCGCTTCGTAGAAACCAATGGCGGCACCATCGGCCACCAACATCTGTTGGTGAAATCCCTGATAAGGCTGTTGTAACACCCCCATCAATTGTTTAGCAACCCCTTGGCGCTGATATTCCGGCATCACCAGCAAATGCGGATAATAAACAACCAGATGTCCATCGGAAATGGCATTGCCTAAACCGATCAATTGGCCATCGAGTCGCGCCGTCACCAACGTATGCGAGCCGTGCAAAGCGGCCATCAACTCGGCTGGTTTATCCGCGGCCGACCAATCATTAGCACGATAAAGTTTGATAACTTCGGCCTGTTGCGGCAAATCATTGCGGCTGATGACTATATTCATACTTATATCCTTCACCTAAAGCGATCTGATTAATAAAACGAGACCGGCTGATAATAATACAATTCAAACCGTTCCAGTGGATCGATGAACTGATTTCGCTGATATTCGGTAAACGCGGGCGATCCCCCCGTTTTTAAGCCAGAACTGGCAAGCCATTCATCCTGCAAGCGATTGATCCATGGCAGTAGTTCACCATATTGACCGCTAAACTTAAAGCGTGCGTGAAGCCCACCCGGAATCAACATTGAGTTGACCATTCCACGGCGAGAAACCGGACTATCAATCCGTAAACAGGCGACATAACGGCACCGGTCTAAGGGGGTCCAAGCGGGATTAGAGTGATGTAAACCGATCTGATGAACGAATGAACGCTGCTCTGCGAGCGCCCAGGCTTGAAGCACCTGCCAAGCCGAGCGAATTGAACGGTTATAGCCGAGATGGCGAACATAAGCCACCGGTTGATCCGGCAACTCGATAAGATCCGGTTGTGGCAGCGCTAATGTCGCTATCCGCTGGGCGCCGGCGGCGATCTCGGGATCACTCAGATAGGGCTCACGGCGAAACTGTTCCTGTTGCCGCCAACGTCCGGGAGTTACGTCAAACTGCTCACGAAACACACGGGTAAACGATGCTAAAGAGCTATAACCACACTTAAACGCGATATCTCTTACCGTGGTGGATGGCTCAAACATCAATAGATTCGCTGCATGTTCTAGCCGTACTCGACGAACATAGCGATGCAGAGATTCGCCGGTCACCGCTTTAAATAATCGATGAAAGTGTTGTTCTGAATAGGCTGCGATGCGTGCTAAACCCGCACCCGTTAATGGCGCGCTGAGGTCTCGATGAATCTGATGCAAAACATCATTAATGCGCGCTCTTTGCTGAATGCTGGGCATAGGTCGTTTATTAATTATTAAAAAGGTGAGCGGTGCGATAAGGCCCCGTTAAAGATTGCTTAACGCAGAGGGCTTCATCACAAGTATTACCGCTAAACGGCGAGTAAGGGGCTGACGGCCAACGGCCGTCAGTGGGTATGCGGTTAAAGGTCTAGCCGTTATTAGTGTAAATCGGCCACATCACTGACGAAGCGATCTAGCTGATTTCTTAAACGGGCATTTTCTCTCAATAACAGATCTTTTTGCTTCAATAGATCGATAACGATCGCGATCGACACCCAGTCAATATCCAGATCATGATATAAACGTATCGCTTTCTTCATCCAATGAACGCTGTTTAGCTCGAACATCCAGTCATTCACGTCTTGGCCTGCGAAGGGTTCGGCAATCCCATGCTCAACCACTTCGATCACCATGGTCTCAGTGATCCCCTCTTGCACACATAGCTCTTGCAATGACACTTTCAGCATAATATCAGACATTTGGTTTCTCCCATTCGGTTCTGGGGTCAAAAGCCGATACTTCAGACAACGATTGCCACAACGCTTTTGATTCTTCATTGGTATGTTCAGGTATCACTATCTTAAAGATAGCGTATAGATCACCCATACCGTTTTTCATCGGTAATCCTTTACCTTTAATACGTAATTTCTGGCCCGACTGGCTATTAGCTGGCACGCTTAAGTTAATTTTACCGGTCAGTGTAGGCAGCTGTACTTTGGCTCCCAATACCGCTTCCCATGGTGTAATAGGCACGGTGATCAGTAAATTATGCCCCTCAACATCGAAGATAGGATGTGGAACGATTCGAATATGTAGGTAAAGATCGCCGTTTGGCGCATCGCCTTGCCCCGGCGCACCCTGACCTTTTAATCGAACCCGTCCGCCATCAGAAACACCCTTAGGTATTTTCACTTTTAACGATTTTTTAACTTCCGTTACCTGACCATTCACATAAGCAGGTATGCGATATTCGATCGGTTTCTGAACATCGGAAATAATATCTTCAAGAAACACCGGCAACTCAACCTCAACATCCTGCCCACGAGCAGCCGATTGTTGGAAGTCACTATACCCTTGGAAGCCGCTACTACGGCTACCGCGATTACCAAAAGCAGAACTGAAAAAGTCGGCGAAATCACCTTCAAAATCCCCCGAACCCGATGCACTGCCTTGACGACCTCGAGGCTGTTCAAAGCCCTGCTCCCGCTGTCCACCGTAACGGCGCAGCTCATCATATTCGGCGCGACGCTCGGCATTTTTTAATACCTCATAGGCTTCAGCCACTTCTTTGAACTTATCTTCCGCGCCCGCTTCCGGATTAACATCAGGATGATATTTGCGTGCCAGTTTACGGTAGGCGGCTTTTATGGTTTTGCCATCCGCATCAGGCTCAACCCCGAGTAATTTGTAATAGTCTTTAAATTCCATAATACCTTCCAGGTATGCCATTGCGTCATACACAACACTATTCTGACGCTATTATTGTCAACACTATAAACCTATTCTAAAAGCGATAGCAGGTAAAAATAGTAGGATGATGGGCTAATTCCGTTTCACACCTGCTAGCTGTCGACGTTATGCCCCTAAGAACACGCTCTGTTTATGCGTTATCATTAGGCGGCCTTTAGCATTGTAAAACCATCCTCTACTGATTGCATAGACTCCTAGATCTGAGTCTGCAATAAATAGCCACTAATGCCGTACCGCTTGAGCCGTATCAATGTGTCAGGCTCCTATACGACTGTCTGTGCTAACGCCTAGCAAGCAAGCGGCAGTCGAGAACCTTAGCGAGGGTTTTAAGCTACCCCTAAGCATAAGAGCACAAAATCAAACCCTACCAGAGTTATCAGTCAACTTCCCATACTCTTTAGCAAACCCAAAAAGCATAAATGGATAAATATCAAAGCATAAACAGATAATTATTATCTAAGCCTCAAGCATATACTCAGATAAGCGCTCAACAGCTCATTCCAAACGGTAAACCCTCTTTATCGCTATGAATTAACGCTCACGACCACTCACCCTTTTATTCAATTACCCGCCCCCACTAGGAAAGGATCATGAAGTTTGCAAGATACGCAGAATCCCTAGATGTTTCTTATATAAGAGAGATTCTCTGCACCGCCGGACAACCGGGAATGATATCAATGGCAGGCGGCCTACCCGCCTCCTCTCTACTACCGGTTGAGCTCGTCCGTGCGACTTGCGAATCAATGGCAGATAACCCTAGTCTATTTCAGTACGGCAACAGCCAAGGTTATGGGCCGCTGATTGAGACCCTAAACCAACAATCAATCACCGATAAACCTTGGTTAATCTGTAACGGCAGCCAGCAAGCACTTGATTTGATCGCCCGCGCTTTGCTCGAACCTGGCGATAAGGTTGTCGCCGAAGTGCCCGCCTATCTTGGCGCACTGCAAGCCTTCCAATTAACCGGTGCCCTTGTCTGTCCATTAGCCAGCCATACCACAGGGCCAGATCTCGATCAGCTAGAAAGTTACTTTAAGGCGGGAGATATTAAGCTGTTTTACAGCGTACCTGACTTCCACAATCCAACCGGGCGAGTGTGGTCAATGGAGACACGCATAGCGGTGGCTAACTTATGTCGTCACTATGGCGTAACGCTGGTGGAAGATGCCCCTTATCGCGAACTGCGTTTCGCCGGTGAACAGCTCGGCTTGCTCAGTGACCTTTGCCCAGAACATAGCATTAGCCTTAAATCATTCTCCAAAATAGGCTTCCCCGGATTACGAGTCGGCGCCATGAGTGGCCCCGCAGAATTTATTAGCCTCGCGGAACGGATCAAGCAAGCCACTGACCTACATACCGGAATACCACAACAGGCGATCATCCATGCGTTACTGAATCATCCCGCGTTCCCCGAGCATCTAACACGCTTGCGTCGTGGTTATCAGGATCGTTATCAACATCTAAGCGCAGAACTGACACGCCAACTGGGTGACCGGATAACCTTCGATACCGTTGAGGGCGGGATGTTTATCTGGATTACCCTGACAGAGGGAAACAGCAGTGATGCTGCCGCGCGAGCCTTGCAACATAAGGTCGCCGTCGTGCCGGGGGCAGCATTTTACCCTGCGGGTAGCGCTAAAGAAGACCATTCATTGAGGCTCAACTTCAGCAATACCGATCCAGAACTGTTTCCTGAAGCGGTCGCCCGTTTGGCCAAAGCTCTTTAATTTGAGCTCTTTAATTTGAGCTTGTTAAATTAGTGAATCGACCAAAAAAAAGAGGATCAACCTAAGCGCTTTAGCCCTTCGGTTGACCCTCTTTTTGTTTATTAGCTAACGTTCAATAACAGGTTAAGCGACGGCTTGAGTCGCCACCTTCCGTTAAGCTAACCGCTACCTCCCTACTAAGCACTAAGCATTATCATTGTGCTTATCGATCGAGTTAACCCACTCACCCTCACGGGATTCATCACCAGAACTGATGGCATCAACCACATCGGACGCCGCTTCAGGTATGGTTTCAAGCACGGCAACCGCAACTTCTTCGGCATTTTCCGGCGCGACTTCGCTCAGACGATTCACCAGCTCGACCGCATCATCAACCTCACTGCTTGAATCATCGCTGACGCTGGTATCCTCTTCCTGATAACTCTCGTGTAGCAGTCGAGCAACTTCGGCGGCCACATATTGCGCACTTTCCGGCACGGCCTCAACAATCTTCACCGCCAGATTCAACGATGTCTCAGGTGATAGCTCAGACATCCGCGTTAACCATTCAATCGCTTTCTGATGCTCCTCTTCCTCATGATCTTCCTCGGTATCCGACTCATCATCCGGCAATGTTGCGCTACCTTCGGCATCATCCGTTGCCTTCTCATCATCTTCTTCTATCGCAGAAAGATACTCTTCAGTAACCTCATACATCGATTCAGGCACCGCTTCAACAACGGTTGCCGCTACATCCATCGCTTGCTCAGGTGCCGCTTCTGATATCCGAGACACCCATTCGATCGCATCCTGATATTCACTTTCATCGGCATCATCACTACTATCACTCGCGGACGATTCGGTGGATGTTTCCGCTGAATCATTGGTCGATTCCGCTTCATAGCCAGCCATGTACTCTTCAGTCATCGCCACCGCTGTTTCAGGAACAGACTCAGCCATGGTGACCGCGATATCCAGTGCTTGATCTGGGTTAGCTTCCCACAATTCGGTCGCCATATTCAGCGCATCGGATTCACTGGTATCATCTTCACGATCTGCAGGACGAATCGATTCACGCTCTTCAGCAATCAAACGGGCATAATATTCGGCCACCTGAGTCGCCGATTCAGGCGCAGAATCAACCGCAATCCGCGCCATCTCGATACGTTTATCCGGAAACACCCGTCCCACTTCGATAGCCACAGGGATAACCTGCTGGGGATACCATTCGGCTAATCGAGCGACCAAGTCTGCGGCGAGTTCAGGCTTCGCCTTAACAATCGCTTGAGTAATATCAAGAATCTGATCCGGTGCCGCCTCCTTCATTACCTCATACAAGCGGATCACATCAATACCCGGCACCTTCGCCACGGCTGCAGCCACTTCGGTACCCTTTTCTGGGTTTTTCATGGTTAATGCTTGGGCCATTCTGACCGCGGCAGCAGGATCAGATTCTGCGATAAGCATCGCCAGTTCTGCCTCAGAACTTAACTTCGCTTCGGGCTCACTGTATTCCATCCGTGGATCAAGATGAACCGTGGTTGACAGTGCTTCACTCTGCATAACGAAGTCTTCCTGATCCGCCACCGGCAATGCCTTTCTGACGGTCATACGGTACAGGGTGAACACTGCCAACAGCGTCTGGGTCAGCGCAATACAATAAAAGAGACTCGCACTGCCATAGGCTTCCATCACTAAGGAAGCGGTATAGGGCCCAATCGCACCGCCAAGGCCAAACGCTAAGATCATACTGCCCATGGCCGAAACCATTTCAGTTTTCTTCAGCTTATCGAAGGCTTCCGCCACACTCAGTGGGTAGTAACAGGCAACAATACCCGAGGTCACACCGCAGATAATGAAGAGCGCCAATCTCATCTCCATCGCGGCCAAAGGCACAATCGCAATCGCCAATAATGAGGAAACCAGCAGTAATCCTAGCAAGACTGATCGACGGTCTAACCGATCCGATAACATCCCCACAGGGAACTGCAACATAAACGCCCCTAAGATGGCGCAACCCATAAATAGCGACAGTTGAAAACCGGTGATGTGGTATTCAGCAGCAAACACCGGCAACAGGTTAAACAGCGCCGAATACACGGCACCAGAGGCTAAGCAGGTCACCACACCCAATGGAGAAATCCGAAACAAAGAGATAATCGACATCGGCGCGACGGTTTCAATAATGGGGCCTTTGGAACTACTGAATAAGACCGGCAGCGTCGCTAGACAGAAAAGAATACCCACCAAAACAAACAGCGTGCTCTCAGAAGGATCCGCCACCCCCATCAAGAACTGACCACAGAACAAACCGGTCATAATACAGGCGTTATAGACGGCCAGCATTTTACCCCGAGTCTCTTCGGTTGCCGTGTCACTGAGCCAGCTTTCCATGGCGGTTAATAGACTCGCATGACTGAAGCCAAGCACAACCCTTAACACGCCCCAAAGTATCGCATTGGTCTCCAGCGTAAAACTCAAAATACAGATCGCTTCGATAGCAAGGCAGCCGGCAAATACCCGAATATGGCCAACCCGTTTAACTAACTGCTTACTGTAAATAGCACCCGCGAACATCCCCACAAAATACATGGAGAGCACTAGACCGATGGTATCTGTCGATATGCCTTCGAGTCCCATCCTTGATGGCACCAGAATATTCATTAGACCAACACCCAAGTAAAGAATAATGCAGCTGCTAAACAAGGCGATTAATGACAATAGGGTTTTACGCACGAAGCTTCTCTCTTCAACTGGCTTATTTAGCAGTTGAAATTCAGGTTGAAAAACATAAAAAAAACCGGCAAATAAGCCGGTTTGTTAATTCGCCAGTCTATCACCCAAAATAGACCACTTATACCCTTTTAAAGACGATTCAAGGTTAAATTTTGTACTATTTTTGTAAAACGGCCATCGTTAATCGGGAGGCACAAACACCCTTGCCGTTTTCATCAGCAATGCGGATATCCCAGACCTGTGTCGAGCGGCCAATATGGATGGGTGATGCGGTGCCATAGACGAAGCCGGAACGAATGCCTGATAGGTGGTTGGCATTGATTTCGAGCCCCACGCAATGATGCCCCGGCTCGGCCGCTAACTGCGCCGCCATGCTACCAAGGGTTTCTGCTAACACCACCGAGGCGCCACCGTGAAGCAACCCCATCGGTTGATGGGTTCGACTATCGACCGGCATCGATGCACAAAGGTAATCATCGCCGATCTCGGTAATCTTAATGCCAAGATGATCAACCAAGGTGTTCTTCATAAAGGACTGTAACCCCTCAATGCTCATCTCTGTTTTCCAAATCGCCATACTATCTCCCCTCTAAATAGACCACTCTACCCCGCTGCCCCGCTTGGAAAAATAACATATCCCCGCAATTTAATGACAACGTCGCGCAATACCGATCGAAACCTAACAAACGCCTTACATCATGATACGCACAAGCCCTAAGCTGCTGACTAGGATGAGCACCGTCCCCAGCACCCGGTAAAACACCCGCGTATCGGCACTCATCAGCTTGTTATGTACCTGCTGCCCAAAAAGGTGGCCAATATAGGCACAGGGTAACAACCAGAGATGGTGAATCAGTTGCAAATCCACCCCGGCGATCACAAAAGAGCCTAGCTTGATCAGCACCAGAATAAACCAGAGCACAAACAGCGTATCCCTTAGTTTTTCACGACTGACATGGGCGGCAAAAACCGCCGCAATTAAAGGTGCTCCAATCAATGATGTCCCGCTGACATAACCACCGAGCACTAAAAACAGGATATCCAACCCGCGGCTATTACTCTTAAAAGGCCGATTGAATGCATAACTGATGGCATAGGCGATCACAATCAGATAGATGATGCCGCTCATCAGTGGTCCCGGCAGCGTCAACAAGCCCAGAATGCCGATCATTTTAGGGATAATCATGATCATCATGGCATAGCGCAAATACCGCCAATCGATGGTAGAAGCGCTTTGTTGATACTCAACCGCCGCCCGTTGCGTACGCCGCTGACTTTGCCAAGTAATCAGCAATGAAAACACCATCAGATGAACACCGATAAGCGGCAGAAAAACCAGTGGATCATCGATGATCAACAGGAGAAAGGGTAACGTAAGCACCGAGCCGCCAAAACCTAATCCCGAACGGATAAAACCGCTCCAGATAAACAGCAAACCAATCAGTACATATTGATAAAGTTGTAAGTCAGCCATGGGGGACCTTTAGTCGGCGCTTCAACTAGAGCCGTATATTCATTAAAAATGGTCTTTTAATAGAACCATCGGCGGACAACGCCTTGATGAACCTTAATAAATCGGGCCAAAGCGCTCGAGACAGGTCAGGTAGAGCCGCAGGTCCAATTCCAACTGATGATAGTCCGGTTCCATGTACTGACACAGGTTATAAAAGGCGCGGTTATGTTCTTTCTCGCGGATATGTGCCAGTTCATGCACCACGATCATACGTAAAAACGGCTCTGGGGTTTGCTTAAAAAGAGAGGCGATGCGGATCTCTTTTTTAGCCCGCAGTTTATTGCCCTGCACCCGAGAAATATGGGTATGTAGCCCCAACGCATTATGGATAACATCGATGCGGTCGTCATACTCCACTTTACTCAATGGAGCTGATTTTTTGAGATGGGTGTTTTTCAGCGTGAGGGTGTATTGATAGAGACTTTTCGAATTCGATACCCCATGCCCACCCTGATAACGCTGGCGTAGATAGTCGGGCAACTTACCGGCGTCAATCAACTGCGTGACCTGTTGCTGCAGTTCAGCGGAATAACCGGCCAGATAGTCTATGTTCCGACTACCGCTCATTGCACCGCTTCCAACTGCTGTCGTAACGCCTCAACCCTTTTACGATTCACCCCCATATCGGAGTAGCCTACTCGAGCGGCTGCGCGCACATGAATAACTCCTTCGGACGGATCGCGTAACAGTTCAAGGTCATCGACAAAGCCAAACAGATTGGAGCTAAACTCAGCGGCTAGATAATGAGTATCGAGGGTGACAATACGGCCACCTAATGCTTCAACAGTTTTAGCCACCGAAGTCATATCGGGCGTTACTGATGAAGTTACTGGTGTAATAGGCGCGATAAAGTGCTCGGTATCGGTGCCTTCGTAACTACAAACCGCGTTAGGCTTGATAGGACAAGCCGACAACGCGCCATCAACCAATCCTGGCGACATTTGCTCACGGGATTTAATCCCTTGAAAGACAAAATACCCCATCACGGCAACCACCAATACGAAGGCAATAATACCGACGATCATCATAAACTGCTTCATACATACCCTTATTCACTAACGCTTTATCGATTTCAGCGAGGTTGCCTGAGCTTAACAAAACCTCGGCCACAAAAATAATGGATTATGAAAAATAGATCGCTCTTTTTGATGCGATTACTAGACCCAACCAAGACTCGCCCACTACAGCTTTAGCCGCAAGACTAGTATAAAATAGCCCGCTTTTCCGCTATCAACGGTAGACCTGAATAGTGTTCACTCCGCAACTGATAAATTGGCTTCTTCTAGGCTTCCTCGTCATCACCTGGGGCACCTCTTTCATGGTGACCTCTATCGCGATCGAGAGCGGATTTTCAGCCCTCACAATAACCCTCGCACGTATCGCGTTGGGGGCTATTGTTATTAGCCTATTCGTTTACTCAAAGGGATTACGTTTACCTTTGAATGCCAAAAGCTGGGGCAGCTTTATGCTACTGGGGCTGTTTGGTAACGCCCTGCCCTTTACGCTCATTACCTGGGGACAGAACAGCGTCACCTCCGCCACCACCGGTGTGCTGATGTCGGTAATGCCCTTTGTTACCATGCTGATCGCACACTATGTTGTGCCGGGTGAAACATTCAACCGTTACAAACTCCTAGGATTCGTCATCGCCTTTAGCTGTGTCACCCTGTTACTCAATCCTTTTGCCTCAGGCAGCATCGATCTAATCGGCGCCCTCGCTATCCTTGCTGCGGCCAGTAGCTATGCCATCAATACGATTCTCATCCGCTTATTACCGAGGTTCAACCCACTCGTTGGCGGAGCAGGCATGACTATTTGTGCCTGCATCCTGATACTGCCGTTTGTCCTCTACCATGGGGCAAGTATCTACCAAGAGCTCACTTCACTCGCCACACCCAGTTCGGTGATCGCACTGCTTTGGCTCGGCGTTATGCCAGCCGGCGTTGCCTCCATTGTTTACTTCGTTGTGGTGAATCGCGCCGGCCCCAGCTTTCTATCAAACTGTAATTTCCTTATTCCAGTAGTCGCGTATTTTGCCGGCACATTAATCCTAGATGATTCCGTGCCGCCGAGTAGTCTGTTTGCACTAATCGGTATTCTCGCGGGTATTGTGCTCACGCGGATTCAACGGCGCTAAATGACGATAGATCAAGGCGGTTTTATCTCGAAAGCTAAACTCCCTTTCCAGTGTTGCCCCTAGCGATAAGGCCAGTTTTCGTGATGCAGCATTTTGTTCAAAGATCAAACTGATCAGACGCAGCTCGGGCAAGTAAGTCGCCGCCATCTCTCTCACGGCAATAGCCCCCTCTGTCGCGTATCCCTTGCCACTATAGCCCGGAATTAACGACCACATTATTTCAGGTTCGGGCCAATCTCCCGGATACCAAAGACCAACAATCCCGACGACGGTATTGCTATCTTTCAACTTCAGGGTGTAGGGGCCATGACCATGGATTTCCCAATGACCGATTAACGCGGCCACGATACGCCAACTCTCCCCTTCGCTTAAAGGACGGCCTGTGGTGTATCGGGTTGATTCTATATCTTTATAAAACTGATGCAGTGCGGGCCAATCATCAATCGAAATTTTAGTCAGCGTTAATCGCTCAGTAGTCAGAGACTGGGGGATTTTATAGGGCATGTTCATCCTGATTATTAGAGCCTGAAAAGAGTGGTTCACCTATTAACTTAGTTAAATTAAACCATGTTTATGACCCTTAAAACCAACAACAGATAACGGTATAAATATAATAACCGCAAGCATCTACCTGCTTCTGGGCAGATTTCGCTACTTTTTTATGCTAAAACACACCCTTGTTCGATACCCATGGAATTAAAGGCAGCTATATGGCGCAGGCAGCAGCACTGGTTCAAACCCTCAAGAAGCAGTTAAAAGCACAGGGGAAAACATATACCCATGTGGCCGATGCACTGCAACTCAGCGAGGCTTCAGTCAAACGTCTATTCTCTGAACAGAACTTTACCCTGCAGCGTCTAGAGATTATTGCCGACCTAGCAGGTTTGGAACTCACGGGGTTGTTCAAGCTGATGGCCCAAGAGCAACAACGCCTCACCCAGCTTACCCGCGAACAGGAACAAGAGATCGCATCCGACCTCGAACTACTCTTAATTGCGGTCAGTGTAATCAATGGTTTCGGCTTTAAGGATATCATCGACCATTACGATATCAGTGAACATGACTGCATCCGTAAACTGGCACAACTCGACCGCCTTCATTTTATCGAGTTGCAACCCAACAACCGTATTAAGCTGCTGATCGATCCCAACTTCACCTGGCTGCCTAACGGCCCGATTCAGCAGTTTTTCCAGCAAAAAGTTGAGCAGGATTTCTTCCAGTCCCGTTTCGATAAAAAACACGAGAAATTGATTGTACTTAACGGGGTGCTAACACCCGAAGCGAATCTCGCTATGCAGAAAAAGATGGAACGCATCGCAGAAGAGTTTAATAGCCTCATTCGTGACGACTATCCCCTACCGATGGATCAAAAACATGGCAACACCATGGTGATAGCGATACGCCAATGGCAGTACAGTCTGTTTAAGCACTACCGTAAAAACCCTTAACGCCTTCCCATCCCCGTTGATTCAACCCTTTATTCAACCTAAGGTAGCGTTATTTGCTACCTTGATCGTTTTGCTACGCCTGAAACGGTTTTAACTAGATCATCCCTCTGACTTCAACGAACTGAGATTCAGAGGATTTATATGAGCAGCAAATTATTAACCGGCACCCTCGCTTTGAGTTTGGCACTGACCCTCGGGCACTCAACAGCCGACGCCGCAGGATTACTTAAACCAACGCAATCCAGCCTGCCAGATTTAACCATTAAAGAACATCACGTCAATGTCGTGATGGAACATAGCTACGCCGTCACCAGCATTGAACAGGTATTCCATAACCCCTCTAATCAAGCCCTAGAAGCGATCTATAGCTTCCCGTTACCTGATCATGCTGCTGTGGGTGAATTCACCTATTGGATTGATGGCAAACCGGTCTCCGGTGAAGTCGTTAAAAAGCAACAAGCCCGAGAGATCTATGAACAGGAAAAACAAGCAGGACGGGAAGCCGCTCTGGTGGAACAAGACAGTTATAAAACCTTCGACATCAATGTCACACCGGTGCAGCCCAACGGTGATGTGCGTATCAAGCTGGTTTATATTCAACCCACCCATGTGGATTCCGGTGTGGGCCGATACGTCTACCCACTCGAAGATGGCGGTGTCGATGATCAGAAAAATGCCTTTTGGAGCCGTAACGAAACCGTAGATGAAAAATTCAGCTTTAATATGACCCTCGCCTCCGGTTATCCGATCGACTCTATTCGCCTACCGCAACACACTCAAGCCACGGTACAGCAGCTTAATCCTCAACAGTGGCATATCAGCCTAGAGAACCAAAGCAATCCATCAGCCGCGACTGACACTCAAATAGAGACCAGCACTGAAGGCTTACCGAGTGAACAGCTTCAACCCGCCGGTATCGTCCCCGCGGCCAGTCTCGATAAAGATATCGTGGTGTATTGGCGCCACAGCCAAAACCTACCCGGCAGTCTCGATCTACTAAGCTACAAAGCTTCCGCTGACGCACCGGGCACCTTCATGATGACACTGACGCCCGGTGATGATTTAGGCGTTTTGCAGGGCGGTCGTGACTGGGTGTTTGTCTTGGATGTCTCCGGCTCGATGCAAGGAAAATACAGCACACTTATTGACGGTGTGCGTCAGGGGCTTGCTAAGCTGCGTCCTGAAGACCGCTTTAAAATCGTTCTATTTAACAACAGCGCAACCGATTTCTCGCAAGGCTTCCAACTGGCCAAACCAGAGATCATCAGCCCGCTACTGGATCAATTGGCACAATACCAACCGACTAACGGCACCAACCTCTATGCCGGCTTATCCTTAGGCTTAAAGAATATGGATTCAGACCGTAGTACGGCTATGATTTTGGTCACCGATGGGGTCGCTAACTTAGGTGTGACCGAGAAGAAACGCTTTCTCGATTTAATGGAAAAGGCGGATGTCCGACTATTCACCTTCGTCATGGGGAATAGCGCTAACAGACCATTACTCAACGGTATGACGGAGGTCTCCAACGGTTTTGCCATCAGCGTATCTAACGCGGACGATATTGTCGGCCAGTTGATGTTAGCCACCAGCAAGATGACTCATCAGGCACTGCGCAATGTGCAGCTAAGCATCGATGGTGGCCGAGTCACCGACCTAACACCGGATCAGATCGGATCACTCTACCGTGGCGAACAATTAACTGTGCTCGGCCATTATCGTAAGCCGGGACCGGTCAAGGTGACACTAACCGCGGATGCAGGACAGCAAACACGGGAATACAGCACTGAGGTCACGCTGCCACGCTTTAATGAAGAAGGCAGCCAGCGACACCCTGAACTTGAACGCATCTGGGCCTTTGCCAGTATCGAGAATATACAAGCTAAAATGGACTACCTCGGTGAGGATGACGCAGCTAACGCCGATGGCATACAAGCGATGACCGATATAGCGCTGCAGTATGATCTCGTCACCGATTACACCTCCATGCTGGTTGTCAGAGAAGAAGTATTTAAACAGCTGAAGATTGAACGTGATAATCAGCAACGTACGCAGAACGAACAGCTGGCCCGTCAACAACGGTTACAGCAACCGGTTGCTAGCAGCCGTGCCGACAGCCAAAAGCCGATGTTTAACCCATCACAATCAAGAGCCTCATTCGGCGGTTCTAGTTCGGGTTCAGGTGCGATCGGTCACTGGATACTGTTATTGATCGGTTCTCTGTTACTGGTTCACTACCGTAACGATCGCCGTAGCCGTCAGAACCGCAGACAATGGTGAGATCACTATGAACACGTCCAATAACATCAACGTAAATACGCCTCCCGCCTTAGCGGGGGGCGTTAGGCTTCCCTTCATTACGCTCGTTATTATTCTCATCGCCCTCCCCTTAAGCTTGAGCCCTTCTCTATTTGAGCTCAGCTACTTTGATCAACAATTGATTCAACAGGGGCAGCTCTGGCGTCTAGTGAGCGGACATCTCAGCCATACCTCCTCTAGTCACCTGCTGTGGGATCTATTGGCCTTTGCACTAGCCGCTGGATACCTAGAGTTGCATTCACCTAAATATCTACTGGCAGCATTGCTGGCAGCCGTCTTCTTATTGGACGTCCACCTGATGTCACCTGCGTCCGGTATTAGCCGCTATGCGGGGTTATCTGGCCTGCTATTCGCTCCGTTGACATTAAGCTTGGTGATCTTTGCCCGCCAACAACCCTCGCTCAATGGCTGGTTACCGCTACTCATCTGTTTGGGGAAGTTAATCTGGGAACAGTTCAGTCAGCAAGCGTTACTGAGTCAAAGTGCCTGGCCCGCCTACCCAACCGCTCATTTAGTCGGCTCTTTGGCGGGGGTCGTTGTCATTCTGGGCTGGATGATTGAAACAGATAAATTCAAGGCGCGGAATACTAGCAGCGAACTAACGAGGACTCATCATTAGAAAAGCGCAATTTCAGCGGCGGTGAGTGGCCGAAAAGCACCGGGAGGCAATTGAGGGTCTAGCGTTAATCCACCGATCTGCTCGCGGTGTAATGCCGTCACTTCATTATCGAAATAACCAAACATCCGCTTTACCTGATGATAGCGGCCTTCGTGCAGGGTGAGACGGGAATGATGGCTATCGATGCGCTCGAGTTCAGCGGGCTGCGTGGTAATGTCTTCGTAACGAAAATAGATCCCTTGACCAAAGACAGCCTCCGCATCCGCCGCAACTTCATCTTGGGTGGTCACATGGTAAACCTTGGCGATCTTCGAGGTTGGCTGGGTGATTCGCCGCGACCAATGGCCATCATTGGTTAGCAACAAGAGCCCGGTGGTTTTCAGATCTAACCGCCCGGCTAGATGTAACCCCTCTCGTAATGCTGGCGGCAGCAGATCGATGACGGTTTGATGCTCCGGATGTTCCGTGGCACTGACTACACCCGCAGGCTTATGCAACATCAGGTAGTGGCTTTGGGATTCCTGCAATATCTGACCATCGAGTTCAATGCGAACGAAACGATCTACCTCAAGGCCAGCATCCGTGGTCACACTTCCCGCCACCGTCACCCGCCCTTCAGCCAGCAAACACTTCACATGCCGCCGACTATAGGGGGTGTTGATCTGAATAAACCGATCGAGCTGCATCAGCGTTCAGTTAGAAATGACATTGACAACAACCACAAAGATAACGGTATAAAATCAAAGTGATTTATTATCTTCATTGGCAAGGAAGAACCAGGTTTCCAGCACCGTATCTGGGTTTAACGACACCGAATCAATACCCTGTTCCATTAGCCAGTTAGCTAGATCAGGATGATCGGATGGCCCCTGACCACAGATGCCCACATACTTACCCTGTGCGCGGCACGCCTGAATCGCCATCTCCAACAACTTACGTACTGCGTCATTACGTTCGTCAAACAGATGCGCAATCACGCCGGAATCGCGATCTAACCCTAGCGTTAGCTGAGTCAGGTCATTGGAGCCAATAGAGAAACCATCAAAGTATTCGAGGAATTGATCGGCCAACAATGCATTCGAGGGGATCTCACACATCATGATGACCCGCAGACCATTTTCGCCCCGCACCAAGCCATTTTCAGCCAGCAGTTCGACCACCTGACGGGCTTCCCCAACGGTGCGCACGAACGGAATCATCACCTCAATATTGGTGAGTTTCATCACGTCACGTACATATTTCAGCGCCCGACATTCCAAATCAAAACATTGACGGAAAGATTCTGAAATATAGCGGCTAGCCCCACGAAAACCGAGCATTGGGTTTTCTTCGTGGGCTTCGTAATCTGCACCACCAATCAGATGGCCATATTCATTGGATTTAAAATCCGACATCCGCACGATAACTTTTTTAGGATAAAACGCCGCTGCTAGTGTCGAGATTCCCTCCACCAGCTTCGCCACATAAAACTCTATGGGGCTCTCGTAGCCCGCGATGCGCCGTGCGATCGTGGTTTTAATCCCCTCTTCCTGCTGATCAAACTCGATCAAGGCTTTCGGGTGAATACCGATCATACGGTTAATAATAAATTCAAGCCGAGCCAAGCCCACACCCGCATTAGGCAGTGCCTGAAAATCAAAGGCCCGATCAGGATTGCCCACGTTCATCATAATATCGAGTGGCAGTGGCGGCATGGAATCGACTTTATTGGTTTGATGTTCAAAGTCTAGATGCCCTTCATAGGCTCGTCCTGTATCCCCCTCTGCACAGGAGACGGTGACTTCCTGACCATCATGCAACCGTTCAGTGGCATCACCACAGCCGACAATCGCGGGAATCCCCAGTTCACGGGCAATAATCGCCGCATGGCATGTGCGTCCACCACGGTTAGTAATAATCGCCGACGAACGCTTCATCACCGGCTCCCAGTCGGGGTCGGTCATATCGGTGACCAACACATCGCCGGGCTGAATCTTATCCATGTCACTTAGGTTTTCGACAATCCGTACCGGCCCACTGCCAATACGATGACCAATAGAGCGTCCTTCGAGCAACACATTGCCGGTTTCTTTCAGCAGGTATCGCTCAATAACCGCGGTCTTATCACGGCTTTTGACGGTTTCGGGACGCGCTTGAACAATATACAGCTCGCCATCATCACCATCTTTCGCCCACTCGATATCCATCGGCCGGCCATAATGCTGTTCGATCGTCATGGCGATCTGCGCTAATTTTTGCACATCGTCATCGTTAATCGAGAACTGCAACCGCTGTTCAACGGGAACCTTCACCGTCTCCACAGCACTGGCCGTGTTTCCCTCTTTGCCGTACACCATTTTAATCGCTTTGGTGCCCAGATTACGGCGCAGAATCGCCGGTGCACCTTGACGTAGTGTAGGTTTGTAGACATAGAACTCATCGGGGTTCACCGCACCCTGCACAACGGTTTCGCCTAAGCCATAGGCCGAGGTGATAAACACCACATGTTTAAAGCCTGACTCCGTATCCAGCGTAAACATCACACCACTGGCACCGGTTTCACTGCGGACCATGCGCTGAATCGCCGCCGATAGCGCCACATCATGATGTTCGAACCCATGATGCACACGGTATGAAATAGCCCGATCGTTATATAACGAGGCAAATACCTCGTGAATAGCGGTTTTGATATTGGCTAATCCACGGATATTAAGAAAGGTTTCCTGCTGACCGGCAAAGGAAGCATCGGGCAGGTCTTCCGCCGTCGCGGATGAACGGATCGCCACCGCTTGATCCTCATCACCACCCATCTCGGTAAACGCCTGCTCGATCGCTTTATCCAGCGCCTCGGGAAAAGGTGTCTCGAGAATCCATTGGCGCACCTGATTACCGGTAATGGCTAACGCATTGACGTCTTCAGGATCGAGTTGCGCTAATAGCTCACTGATGCGCTGATCCAGTTGATTGTGCTTTAAGAAGTCCCGGAATGCAGTTGCCGTTGTCGCAAATCCACCGGGGACTTTCACGCCGACACCGGATAGCTCGGTTATCATTTCACCCAGTGAAGCGTTTTTGCCACCTACTTGGTCAATGTCATCCATACCCACTTGATCTAGACGAACGATATATTCCTGCAAAACCGTACACTCCTTAATATTCTCTTATGGGGCTAATCATACTGTAATTCCGCACGTATGTTCAGTGCGTTAAGTAACTTCCTGTTTTAGACAATAGTTTGCTATACAGTACGCGCCAATGCCGTAATAATAACCTCCCAGCGATACACTACGATGACACAGGACAGTTTAAGCTTATGAAACGCACCGCTTTTTTTATCTCTGACGGCACAGGCATCACCGCCGAAGCCTTGGGTAATAGCTTACTGGCGCAATTTGGTTCGATTCAATTTAATAAAGTAACACTGCCCTATATCGACAGTATCGACAAAGCCGCTGTCGCGGTTGAGACCATCGACCAAGCTGGTCTTGATGATGGTTATCGGCCCCTAGTATTCGATACGGTTGTCGATGAAGCCATCCGTAAAGTCATCTCCACCAGTAGCGCCTATAAGATCGATGTATTTTCATCCTTTCTAAAACCGCTGGAACTAGAACTCGGTAGCCACTCATCTTATAGCGTCGGCAAATCCCACTCGATCAATGAAGTAAACACCTATATGGACCGTATTGAGTCGGTCAACTTTGCGATGGAAAATGATGATGGCGGCAGAACACAGCACTACGATAAAGCGGACATTATCTTAACTGGTGTTTCCCGTTGCGGAAAAACACCCTCTTGCTTATATATGGCACTGCAGTTTGGTATTCGGGCAGCCAACTACCCGCTGACTGATGACGATCTAAACTGCCCGACCTTGCCTGAGGTGCTGCAGCCCTTTCAAGATAAGTTATTTGGTTTAACCATCGATCCGTTTCAACTCGCGGCTATCCGTCATGAACGTCGCGCCAACAGCCGTTATGCCTCTCTCGATCAATGTGAAGAGGAAGTCCGCAGCGTCGAGCGGATGTTCCGGCAGCAGCAGATCCCTTTTATCAATACCACCCACTTCTCGATCGAAGAGATCGCCACCCGCATTATTGCCCAGAAAGGACTACAACGCCGGATCAAATAAGGCGGTCACCGCTAGCTGAACTAGCGGGTCACCTTACCTCGGCTATAGGAAAACCATGCTGCCAGTACGCTATAAAGGCAGGCGCTGGCAAAACCGAGTTTCACCACCAACAACAGATCTGGGTAACGCTCTGGGCGGATCTGATCGCTTTCTAGAAAATGGCTCATCAACAACATAATAATCGCCATGCTGAACATATTACCGCTGGTACGGGACAGGTTGAGCAGAGCCGAAGCGATACTCAGACGCTCTTTCGGAACAGAGCCTAGCGCCGCATTGTTGTTCGGGGTTGAGAACAAACCAAAGCCCACACCCAATAACGACAGAGACAGAATCACATGGTTAAGCGCACTGTCTGACGTCAGGAATACCAGCACCGCAAAACCCGCCGCGAAGAACAAACAACCGACGGTGGCGATCAAGCGTGGCTCATAGCGATCCGATAGACGCCCTGAAATCGGTGCCAACACCGCCATAATCAACGCTTGTAAAAGAATCAACTGCCCCGCTTCACTAGGTGAGAGTCCCTGTAAATATTGCAAATAGAGGCTTAAGAGGAATAGCACAGGGTAATGGGCCGCATACATCATAAAGCTGGCCATCAAGGAGCGGCTCATCACTCGGTTAGTCGCTAACAAACTAAAACGTACCAGGGGGAATTCGCAGCGGTTTTCATATCGCACAAACACAAAGATCAATACAACGCCCGCGATCAACATCAGCACGTTATAGAGATTAGGTAACCCCGAAAGCCCCAACAGTAACAAGGTCGACAACGCCACAAAGAGTACTGAACCACGCCAATCCAGCGGCTGAGACGCCTTACCCGACTGAACATCATTGCGGATATAAATCACCGCCAACACAATAGCGACCAGTGCCAACAGTACCGGCCCCCAAAAGACACTCTGCCAACCTATGTGTTCCGTCAGCCAGCCACCGATCAGCGGCCCACAGGTGAGACCGAGATAGACCGACGTCGCGGTAAACCCCAACGCCGAGCCGCGATTATTATCACTGAACACCGTGGCAACAATGGCCATCGCCGTGGCAAACACCAGACTGCTAAACAACCCCTGAAGCACCCGGACAAGAAGCAGCACAGCAACCGAATCGACAAACAGCACCAATAACGAGGCCAACGAAAAGCCTAATAGGCCCAGTAAGAAGATAGGTTTACGGCCAACGGTATCCGCCACCCGACCGGCGGGCAGCAATAACACGATACTGCCCCACAGGGTCGCGGTAGGAATCCAGCTCAACCAGACGGCATCGGCATGTAATGCATCGGCAATAGCGGGCAACGCCATATTAACGCCGGACATCGATAAGGGCACAATAAACAGCGTAATACAGATACTCGCGAGCACAAACCAGCGCGCTCGGGGGTTCATTTGATAGAACTTAGCCTCCGCAGAGGAGAAAGCATCAGATACAGAATCAGTCACAGCATTACCCCATCAATGTTAGCGACGCAGTATAACAGGAGATACTTCACACATTCATTACATTAGCATCCGCATCATCAAGACGGTGGCCATCGACGACGCACTAAACGCCTTAAATCCACCGAGGCAAAATGTAGCGGGATATTACAAATCTGTGTAATATCCCTGTTCCAGAATCTAGTAGAAATCGACAGCGCTCGCCGCTGATCTACTAGCTAACTCTGCACTGCCATCGTTCAAGGCAAACGCTGTTATTCTGGAACTTTATTAATCATCTATTTTGAGATACAGGACAAAGTGCAATGAGTCTTGCTGATAAGGTTTTGGCAGTCAACAATGATCTGCCGATTCGTACCAACCAACCGGTACACAGTGGAAAAGTACGCTCCGTATATTGGTTAACGGAAGCCGATAGTCGCCGCCTGATTCAGGAAAAAGGCTATGATGTGGCGGAAGATGCACCACTGGCCATTATGGTGATCAGCGATCGTATCTCGGCTTTCGAGTGCATCTGGCACGGTGAAGGCGGTATGAATGGGGTTCCAGGGAAAGGCGCCGCGCTGAATGCGATTTCCAACCACTGGTTTAAGCTGTTCCGTGAAAACGGCTTAGCCGATAGCCATATTCTCGATATCCCCCACCCGTTTGTCTGGATCGTACAGAAAGCCAAACCGGTGATGATTGAAGCGATCTGCCGTCAGTACATTACCGGTTCGATGTGGCGCTCTTACGCTAAGGGCGAACGTGAGTTCTGCGGTATGCAGATTGCCGATGATCTACAGAAAGATCAAAAGCTGCCTGAACTGCTGATCACGCCTTCAACCAAAGGGATTCTTACCGGTATTCCGGGCGTCCCCGAAGTGGATGATGTAAACATCTCCCGCGATGATATCGTCAACAACCATGAGGCGTTCCATTTCCGCTCGCAAGATGATATCGCCATTTACGAGAAGCTGCTCAAAGAAGGCTTTGATGTCATCAGTGATGAACTGGAAAAAATCGATCAGGTGTTTGTCGATACTAAATTCGAGTTCGGCTATGTCACCGATGCGGCCGGTCAGGAAAAGCTGATCTATATGGATGAAGTTGGTACGCCCGACTCTTCCCGTATTTGGGACGGCCCATCTTACCGTGAAGGCAAGATCGTCGAGAATTCAAAAGAGGTGTTCCGTCAGGAGCTGCTTAACTTCTTCCCTGATCCCGATATCCTGATCAATAAAGACCGCATGGAAGAACGCTATGCGCTTGCTAAGGATAACGCCCTACCGGTCGCCCTGCTGCAGAAAGTATCTGATACCTACGTGGGCATCGCTGAAAAGATTATCGGTGAAAAACTGCCACTATCAGAAAACCCGAAAGCCGAGATCATTGAGATTCTACGCAACGATTACGGCCTGATCGATTAAAGCACAGCGATAACCGATCTATTAACGCTGCATCAACCGATGTGGCGTTTTTTATACCTCGTTTTCACTCTTGAGCGTCACCTCCGGCTCCAACCCATCTAACTTAAGTTCCACCGTGATCGGCTTACAACAGACCTGACAGTCTTCGATATACTCTTGATCACCCGCACTACAATCCACTAATAGCTCAATTGGTTCACCGCAATAGGGGCAAACGTCTGAAATAGATTCTAAACTTCGCATCATTGAAACCTCTCGATTGATATGCACAACAAAAGGGAATGTGAGATAACCGGTTCAACGTCAGCCCTGTCACCGCACATCACCCTACAGCCTGAATACTGGTTCCCTGCGCATCGCTGTAATATAATCCACCCTATCAGCTTAGGTGCATTTAGCCCATCGTGCCGACTTCCAATGCACTCATTACTTCAATACTACTGTTCCGAGACTCAACATGACGTTAACAGCCTGGCTTTCTCTCCTTGCAATCTGCTGCCTGGGTGCGATGTCTCCCGGCCCCAGCCTTGCCGTGGTACTTAAACAAACCGTAACGAATAGTCGTCGCCATGGCTTAGCCGCCAGCTGGTTCCATGCCGCGGGTGTGGGCTTATGGGCATTTGCGACCATTTCGGGTTTGGCGATTCTGGTGGCGGAATCTCAATTTGCGTTTCAGGTGATTACTTGGTTAGGCGCAGGTTATCTGGCGTGGATCGGCGTTAAAGCGATTCGGGCGGGTAAGCAGTCAGCCTTTGGTGTGAATGAAGGCAAAAAGGTATCGATATTCACTGCGGGGATCGAAGGCGCGGCCATCTCGGTACTCAATCCCAAGCTCGCTATCTTCTTTATCGCCCTGTTCTCACAATTTGTCAGCCCCGATGCCACCTTTGCCGATCATATGATCATGACCGCCACCGCCGCTTTAGTGGATGGCCTCTGGTATACACTGATGGTCTTTTTACTATCCCACGGCCCTATCCTGAAAACGTTACAAAAACGCAGTCAGCTTGTTAACCGGCTCACCGGCGGCATTCTGATCGCCCTCGCCGCGCGGGTTGTTACGCTATAATCATCGGGTACGGTGAACTTTGCGAACTGCACCGATATTCGCACAATAGCTGTAATAAAAGCTACAGTAATAGCTGTAATGAGAATTGTAATGAAAGTTTTGGTGAATAATGAATACCCATGGTGCGGTTCATTCTTCACCGCACCCTACAGGTCGACCATCCATGCACCCAACCACAAACGCTGTTTGTGTAGGGTGCCGGTGAGCTTTGCGAACCGCACCACTGCAACCCGTATAATCCGTAGGGTGCCCGGTGAGGAACGAACCGCACCACCCACCTACAGCAAAGCCAACCATAACGCTTAATCATCATTATTAGATGCTAACTCGCGATAAAACCTTCCCTCTATTTCCTACTGTCATGAATCACGCGAAGCCCTAACACCCCCCCCTGTAAAACGGCAACGTAGGGTTAGCTGTTAGTATTCGATCAACCAGATATCCCTTCAGCAGATTCCAGCTCAAGGTTGTCAGGTAAGCTACTTATTTTTAACTGCCCATCACTGACAAACAGAAGGAAAAGTGGCATACCAATAATTAGAGCTGGGCGCAGCTCTCCCATCCGGAAGATGACAATAGCGAGACAACAACAGCTAATGAAACACTGGCGGTTGAAATGGGCAGACAGTAGAGTCAGGTAGGCCAACAAATGTTGCACCGAAACTTGAATATCAAGCCTACGTTGGAAATTCGCCCTATATACCGCTTTAACATCATGGTGAATAAAACTCTGATTCTGAAACCTTACTCGCCGTTTGAACCTGGGAGGTAAGCAATGGTGGCTTATATCCCTATCATCCTATTGGAAGCCGGGGCGATCTTCGCGCTGGTTATCGTTGGAGGTTTTGCTGCCATTGCAGTGACAGAGGCTGTGAATCTGGCACTTAACGGATAGATCGGAAGTTGAGTAAGAAAAAAAGCATGGCTACTTACCACGACCCTAAGGTTAATGTTGATGTGATTAGTTCATGCTGAAGCGCTGACCAACAATCTGAAGTGAGCTTCGTGGATCATAGTTGCAGCGGCCGCGGAGTATAGATTGTGAAAATTTTCATCAACTACGCAAAGCATGATGTCACGGGTATAATTTCCAAACTCCTGCGATACCGCAGCGCTATATTTTTGGATGGTTGACATGCAAATTTATTGGGTTGATTGGGCCTCGCTGAGGATTAGGCCAGATATGCTAATATATAACTTGTGTAATATGCTTCAGTTACTATGTATTAATTTAACTTAAAAAAAGAGAGATCCGAAAATGACCTCAACTAAAAAGATATTTTTGATTGCAGCCTTTGGCTTACTGCCCGTATCGCAGTTGTTTGCCGACACCGTTTGTCGCCAGGTAGGGAGTGCAGTGAATTGTGCCATGGTTGCGGATTGTGGGGCAGTATCATTGAGCGGGGGGGATTCTTGTTTCGTCCATGCCGCAGAGATTCCTGATGCGGCTACTTTTCTTAAAGGGGAACATGCTTTGAATTTGGTTAGCGAGATGACGAAGCCTGTCGCGCAAAAGAGCATCGTTGGTAATGCACCAAAACGTGCAGTTGTTGGCAGCGCACCTGCATCGAAAGCAGTTCAAGATTAGAACAGCCGGCCCGTCTGTTCTGCACTGAAATTCGGTGCGGATAAAACAAGGGGGTTCTAAAAGTTAACGCCTTCTTCCCCCGAAGATTTCTTCGGGGTTTTTTCATTGGCGTTTAGCAGAGTTTACCCTCACCATCTTCACAGGTTATTGCCCCAATATGGCCAATTGAAGAACTGATTGTTGCAAGCAAGCAAATGGAAGTTCGCTAAGAGCGCCTTCCAATTTATGGCCCGGCAGATATAAATTTACACCGTAATTCATTTGACCATCAGCAGCGCAGCTTGGGGAGTACACCGATTGCCAAAACTCAGAACACCAACCTCCTACTGGAAACTCCTTAACTCTCGATAAAACCTTTCCCCTATTTCCTACTGTCATGAATCACGCGAAGCCCTAACACACTCACCCCTGTAAAACGGCAAAGCTGAGTTAACTGTTAGTATTCAATCAACCAGATATCCCTTCAGCAGATTCCAACTCAAGGTTGTCAGGTAAGCTACTTATTTTGAACTGCCCATCACTGACAAACAGAAGGAAAAGCGGCATACCAATATCATCATCTTCACAGGTTATTGCCCCAACATAGCCAATTGAAGAACTGATTGTTGCAAGCCAGCAAGCAAATGGCAGTTCGCTAAGTGCGCCCTCCAATTTATGGCCCGGCAGATGTAAATTTACACCATAATTCATTTGACCATCAGCAGCGCAGCTTGGGGAGTACACTGATTGCCAAAACTCAGAACGCCAACCTCCTACTGGAAACGCCTTGTATGATTGCCAGTTTACATATTTAGGTAAGCCGTTAGAAAAAAAGGCATGATTTAGCAAATCAGCCGGTGGAGAGCCATTACCATTAAGAATATATTCTAATACAGACACTTCTGTAGCCGTTAAATTGCGTTTAAGTTTTAAATTCAACGTGAAAGTATAGTGATTCGACATAGTATTATTTATGACCTAACGCTGAGTATTAAGCGATTTGTATTTGGTTTTATTTTTGCGGTTTTTCAAAGATGATGACAACTGCTTAGCCTCCACTACTACACATCGAAACCCCATGCACCCAACCACAAAAGCTGTTTGTGTAGGGTGCAGGTGAGCTTTGCGAACCGCACCACTGCAACCCGTATAATCCGTAGGGTGACCGGTGAGGAACGAACCGCACCGCCCACCCAAAGCAAAGTGAACCGAAATCAGTTAGTGCACGTATAGGAAACTAAGATTAATCTAAACGGCATTCGATATGTTCTCACTCTTTAAGAAAGACCCAATTAAAAACCTAAAAAAACTATATCTTCAAAAACTAGAAAAGGCAATGCATGCTCAGAGAAGTGGAGATATCCAATCTTACTCTATGATTACTAGTGAAGCAGAGGATATCAGAATACAAATTGAAACCCTAGAAGGCACAAAAGAAACATAACGCCGACATCTGAGGACAAAAAATATTGGCTAAAAATGGCGCCGATGAAGCAAAAACCAGCTGTTATTTGTCAGGTTACATAGTTGTGTCGCACTTCGGAGTTGAATTCGCGGCCACCTTTTTAAAATATATATTCTTTTAAAAATATTACCCCGAATTTCTTATACCTTTATTCCTGCTTATGAAACAGGCTCATCGGAGTTTCAGTAAAAAAATGCAAGTATGCTGCCCTCTGATAATACTTTTTTTAGTTCTCATCTCAACCAATATGAATTCAATCGCGACGAGGGCGTCGCTCGCTACAGTAGATATGATGATATATCACCCAGCCTCTGACACTCGAGCAACGGCCTTCATAATCTCGTTTAAACAAAAAAGGCCGATGTTTTCACATCAGCCTTTTTTATTGATCTGCCTAACGCTATAACTTACTCGTCTGGCAATTCAACGTTATGGTAAACCTCTTGTACGTCTTCTACATCGTTCAGCATCTCTAAGAAGGTCTCGAACTGTTCAAGGTCTTCACCGGCCAACTCAACATAGGTTTGAGGGATAAAGGTGATCTCTTCGACCTCGACCACAAGATCGGGATAAGCTTCATGCAAGGCGGTCTTGGTTTTAAAGAACTCAGTGTGCGGCGCGTAAACGGTGATGTTGCCATCTTCGCTTTCGACCTCAGTCACATCAACATCCGCTTCCATCAATGTTTCGAGAATTTCATCTTCATCGTCATGGGGAAAGACAAAGACGGCCTGATGATCAAACATATGGGCTACTGTGCCCTGACCACCCAATTTGGCTTTACCCTTGTTGAAAGCTACTCGCACATCACCAAACGTACGATTGTTGTTATCGGTCAGGCAATCGGCGATAACCATGCAGCCACCGGGGCCGAAACCTTCATAACGGGTTGGTAGGAAGTCTTCACCACCGCCGCCTGCAGCCTTGTCGACCGCTTTTTCAATCACGTGGGCCGGTACTTGATCTTTTTTGGCTTTCTCGATGAGACGACGCAGAGATAGGTTACCCTCTGGATCAACACCACCATTTTTGGCAACCACATAGATCTCTTTGCCATACTTGGCATATACCTTGGATTTAGCTCCCTGAGTCTTAGCCATGGAAGCCTTACGTACTTCAAACTTTCTTCCCATTGGAAAATCTCTTTCTTACATAAAGGCAGGGGCCATTTTAATCGCTCACCCGCCTAAGCTCTAGTGTGTGCATCCTATTTCTTCGCCAACAACAGCATTTAACATAGGATTATCGATGCAGGATACAAAAAACGCGCCGGGGGCGCGTTTTATATCATGGTTTTAATCAGTCTTCTGATGCCGCTTTAGGGGCATCCTGATTTTCATAGATCAGGATAGGGTCGGAATCGCCGGTGATCACACCTTCATCGATCACAACCTTCGAGATACCCTGCTCTGATGGCAGGCTATACATGATGTCCAGCAGATTCTCTTCCAAGATAGAGCGCAAACCACGGGCACCGGTTTTACGTTCCAACGCTTTTTTGGCAACCGCCTTGAGCGCATCTTCACGGAAATCCAGCTCAGCGCCTTCCATACCGAACAGAGCAGAATACTGCTTGGTCAGTGAGTTTTTAGGCTCTGTCAGAATCTGAATCAAAGCATCTTCGTCTAGTTCTGTCAGTGTGGCGATCATCGGTAGACGACCCACAAACTCAGGAATTAGACCAAACTTAACCAGATCTTCTGATTCCAAATCAGCCAGCACATCGGTGATCTTCTTGGTTTCTTCTTTGCTGACAACCGCCGCATTGAAGCCAATAGAACTCTTTTCACTACGATGTTTGATGACTTGATCAAGCCCAGCAAAGGCACCACCACAGATAAACAGAATATTCGAGGTATCAACCTGCAAAAATTCCTGCTGTGGATGTTTACGGCCACCCTGAGGCGGCACAGAAGCAACCGTACCTTCAATCAGCTTCAGCAGCGCTTGCTGTACACCTTCACCACTTACATCACGGGTGATCGATGGGTTATCTGACTTACGGGAGATCTTATCGATCTCATCGATGTAGACAATACCCAGCTGCGCTTTTTCAACATCATAGTCACATTTCTGTAGCAACTTCTGGATGATGTTTTCAACATCCTCACCCACATAACCGGCTTCGGTCAGGGTGGTTGCATCAGCAATGGTGAACGGCACATTCAACATACGCGCCAATGTTTGCGCCAACAGGGTCTTACCGCTACCCGTTGGGCCGATTAGCAGGATATTACTCTTGCCCAGCTCTACATCGGTATCACCCGCTGTCTGCTGAAAACGCAGCCGCTTGTAATGGTTATAGACGGCAACAGACAGAACCTTTTTCGCCCTCTCCTGACCAATAACGTAGCTATCCAGATTTTCTTTGATCTCAGACGGTGTCGGCAGGTGATCCCCATCTTCTTGGGGCTCTTCCGCGTCCTGAATTTCCTCTTTGATGATGTCGTTGCAAAGATCGACACACTCATCGCAGATAAAAACAGACGGACCTGCTATCAATTTTTTGACTTCGTCCTGGCTTTTACCACAGAAAGAGCAATACAGCAGTTTGCTGTCATCGCCTCCCTCTTTACCGTTGATATCGTCGGACATTCAACTTCCTCTATTTGTCCCAACCATGCCAGGTTAGGCCCTTTAATTTCTTTATCGCTGTACGCCTATTATAGCGAACAATGTGCACCGCTTTACAACAAACTTCAAGTGGGTGGGCGATCGAAACACTCGCATAAACCATCGAGGCGACACCCACACAGCGCGGTACGCGTATTAACGGCTAGTCATCACCTGATCGATCAGACCGTACTCAACCGCTTGTTCCGGTGACATGAAATTATCCCGATCAGTATCTTTACTGATGGTATCCATATCCTGACCGGTATGGTGCGACATAATACTGTTCAATTTGTCACGAATACTCAGAATTTCTTGAGTATGAATCTCGATATCGGTTGCTTGACCCTGATAGCCACCTAACGGCTGATGAATCATCATTCGAGAGTGTGGCAGACAGTAGCGCTTACCTGCAGCACCACCGGTCAGCAACAAGGCACCCATGCTCGCCGCTTGGCCGATACACATAGTGCTAACGTCAGGCTTGATAAACTGCATGGTGTCATAGATTGACAATCCAGCAGTTACCGAGCCACCTGGGGAATTGATATACAGGTGAATATCTTTATCAGGGTTTTCAGACTCAAGAAAAAGCAACTGAGCGACGACCAGATTAGCCATGTGATCTTCAACTTGGCCAATCATGAAAATAACCCGCTCTTTCAGTAATCGAGAGTAGATGTCGTAAGAACGCTCACCACGTGCTGTTTGTTCAACAACCATGGGTACCAGACCACTGCTAGTAATTACTGTAGGGCCATTATAAAAATCCGACATTGAATTCTCTCCTAAATCCTTAACAACGTGTTTACCACACGTCCAGAAAAAAAAACGGCGGCCGACCTTAAGCCGACAACCGTTCTTTTATAAACGCAATTAAGGCGAAGGGCAATTACGCCTCTTCTGACTCTTCAGCCGCAGCAGGCGCTGCTGGTTTGATTGCGTCTTCATAGCTTAATTCGGTTTCGCTAACCTTAGCAGAATCAAGCAGCAGATCCAAAACTTGATCTTCCAGAACTAGGTTCTGAATCTGGTTCAGCATCTCTTGGTTGCTGTAGTACCAATCGATCACTTCTTGTGGCTCTTGGTAAGTCGCTGCTAGCTCTTCAACGGTTGTGCGAACACGGTCGTCGTCTACTTTCAGTTCGTTAGCTTTAACCACTTCGGAAACCAACAGGCCGACTTTAACACGCTTTTCAGCTTGCTCAGAGAACATCTCTTTAGGCAGCATGTTAGGATCGATATTGGCATCAGCACCACCAAATTGCTGGATAGCTTGACGACGCATCGCATCGATCTCGCCATCAATCAGCGCAGTTGGTACGTCAATCGCATTCACTTCAACCAGCTTACCGAAAACAGCTTCTTTCAGCTTAGCTTTCAGTGCTTGAGTGAGTTCACGCTGCATGTTCTTGCGCACTTCAACTTTAAAGCTTTCAACGCTCTTCTCTTCGATACCGAATTTAGCGAAGAACTCTTCGTTCAATTCTGGCAATACTTGAGCAGATACTTTGTTCACCTTAACGTTGAACTTAGCGTCTTTACCTTTCAGGTTTTCAGCATGGTATTCTTCAGGGAAAGTGACGTTAACCTCTTTCTCATCACCGGCTTTAGCACCTTCCAGTGCCGTTTCAAAGCCAGGAATCATTGTATTAGAGCCTAATACCAGATCCATACCTGTGGCAGTACCACCATCGAACGCTTCACCGTCGATGAAACCTTCAAAATCGATGTTCAGTTGATCGCCTTCGGCAGCCGCTTTGTCAGCTTCTTCATAAGCTGCTTGCTGCTTCTGCAGAGTATCAATCATCTGATCAAGATCAGCATCTTTCACTTCAGCGGAATTCTTTTCGATTTCAACGCCGGAGAAATCAGCCAGTGTGATTTCTGGATACACTTCAAACGTTGCAGTGTAAGAGAAATCTTCACCCTCTTTGTCGGTTTTGAACTCAACATTTGGGCCACCAGCAGGTGTCAGGCTTTCTTGCTGTATCGCTTCATAGAAGCTCTGCTGCACAACTTCACCAATGACTTCCTGGCGAATGCCTTGGCCGTAGCGCTTTTTAACCACCTTAACTGGCACTTTACCAGGACGGAAACCGTCCAGACGAACGGTACGAGCCGTCTCTTGAACACGCTTGGCTACATCGCTATCAACGCGATCAGCAGGTACAACAACAGTCAGTTGACGCTCAAGACCAGTAGTGGTTTCTACGGATACTTGCATGGAATTCCTCACAAAATTATTTGTATCGTAACAAATCTGAAAATTGACCTGTCGTTCACCCTCTTAAAGATGCAGAGGCTTATCACAACAGGTACCTGAATTTCTAAAGGCGGAAATTGTCCGGTAAGCGGTGCTATTAGTCAAGCAAAAGCGTTGAATAACAACATAGGCATTATAAATGCGCGGATCAATGACAAAAGGATTAGAAAAGAGATAAATAAGGGAATAAACAGAAATAAGAAATGGGGTGGACGATGGGGTTTGAACCCACGACCGCCGGAATCACAATCCGGAGCTCTACCAACTGAGCTACGCCCACCAAAGGCGCACTTCCTGAGAAGTAAATAATGGTGCGAGTGGGGAGACTCGAACTCCCACACCGTAAGATACTGGTACCTAAAACCAGCGCGTCTACCAATTCCGCCACACTCGCATAAAACAGGGTTCGTCATCATTAAAGCGGCATTAGCATACCACACTTAAAGACAACAATGTACTGGGGTGGACGATGGGGTTTGAACCCACGACCGCCGGAATCACAATCCGGAGCTCTACCAACTGAGCTACGCCCACCATATCAATACATTTTGACTCTTTGTCAGACCTTACTGGCGCGCCCGGCAGGGGTCGAACCTGCAACCGCTCGCTTAGAAGGCGAGTGCTCTATCCATTGAGCTACGGGCGCCTGACACTGCCCGATCTCGTTGAAGTTCAATTCACACCTAGGTGCTTCGTGCCCCTCTTCAAGATGGAGCGCATAATATATATCGCTTTATATTCCGTCAACACCCTTTTTAAAATTTAAGCAAAATAAACCACTTAGACGGCGATAACCGGCCTAAGCGAACAATTTTTGTACATAACTGCTGATTTTGTATACAACATCAGCCATCTATATAGATAGACCGTCATAGAGGCGGCGGCAAAAAAGCAGTCCATATAGATAAACAGTCATAGATAACGCTGGCGATAAAGCAGTAATAGGTCATATGTTATTGGCAATAGAGGATAACCATAAAGCTGCTGTATTCATCACAGACAATCCTCTCTTTATGAGCTAGCCGTCATTCATCAATCATTACCCCTTGATAAGAGGCTATTGTCATCCCTTTCCTCTCTTATCACCCCAAGTCATCATCATGGCTTCTATAAACTGATGACGCCTAGCCAAGCAGATCGCCCCCCCATCCCTATTGAGCCGCAATTCTCCTTGGAGGAAGACCGCAACCATGAGACAATCCGCGCCATCAAAATTAATGACTGAGGAAGACATTCGTAAGATGAGCGCTCAGATAATTGACGGCAAGCAGATTGCCCAAAATGTTCGCGAACAGGTAGCAGTGGGTGTTAAAGCCCGTCTTGATGCGGGCAAACGCGCCCCTTGTTTAGCCGTTATTCTCGTAGGCTTCGATCCCGCCTCGCAGGTATACGTCAGAAACAAGAAAAATGCCTGTAAAGAAGTAGGCATTGAATCAATTTCCTACGACCTTCCTGCAGAGACCGGCCAGCAGCAACTACTCGACTTAGTCGATACGCTAAACGCCGATGCAAAGATCGACGGCATTCTAGTGCAACTTCCGCTCCCTTCTCACCTCGAAGCGAATGAAATCCTAGAGCGTATCCGCCCAGAGAAAGATGTCGATGGTTTCCACCCCTTCAATCTCGGCCGTCTTGCGCAACGTCTACCCGCGCTGCGCCCCTGCACACCTAAAGGCGTTATGACTCTACTGGAATCAACCGGTGAAACGATTCGCGGCAAAGATGCGGTCATTGTCGGTGCATCCAATATCGTTGGCCGCCCGATGACGCTAGAGCTGCTACTCGCCGGCTGCACCACGACCACAACTCACCGCTTTACCAAGGACCTTGCGGCCCATGTACAGCGCGCTGACATAGTCGTGGTGGGTGTTGGCAGACCTGGACTCGTCAAAGGGGAATGGATTAAGCCCGGCGCTATTGTGATCGACGTGGGCATTAACCGCCTTGAAGATGGCCGCTTAGTAGGCGATGTCGACTATGCGGTTGCAGCGGAACGTGCTGGCTGGATCACACCCGTTCCCGGCGGTGTTGGCCCAATGACAGTAGCGACGTTAATGGAAAATACCCTAGAAGCCGCCAACAACCATAGCTAAGCCGCTATTTTTCAACACGGCTCTGCCAAATAAGCCTTTTTCTCTCCCTGAGTGGAAAAGGCTTTTTTATGACCCGCAACGCAACACCGCCTGAACACTGCCGCTCAAACCGGCCATTCTTTATCTCTCGATTGTAAAATAAACTGAACAAAGCCCCGCTGAAACAATCAGTCTTTCAGGATATTTTCAGTTTACTGTGCGACTATCCCTAGCACTTACCCCACTCTTGCCAAGCAGAGCCTGTTTATGAATAGTAAAAAAATCCTTTTAATCGTTGTTATTGCCGCACTCATAGGTGCCTTCTTCCTATTTGATCTAGGCAGTTACCTCAACCTCGATTATATAAAAACACAACAGGACAGCCTGCAAAGCTGGGTCTCAGCGAATAAAGTGTTAGCCATTGCTGCCTTCGTTGTGTTCTACGTCCTTGTCACTGCGCTATCTCTCCCTGGGGCGGTTATCATGACGCTTGTAGGCGGCGCCATCTTCGGCCTCGCAACCGGCCTGATACTGGTGTCCTTTGCCAGCGCAATCGGCGCGACGCTTGCATTCTTGATGGCCCGTTACCTATTACGTGCACCGCTAACCAATAAGTTTTCTAGCTATATTGATCCCATCAACCGCGGCATCGAGAAAGATGGTATATCCTATCTCTTTACCCTGCGCTTAGTGCCGCTGTTCCCGTTCTTTGTCATCAACGCGGTTATGGGCCTAACCCGCATGAAAGTCGGTACTTTCTACTGGGTGAGCCAACTGGGCATGCTGCCGGGCACGGCAATCTTTGTGAATGCTGGTACACAGCTGGCATTGATCGAACAACCTAGCGATATTCTGTCACCAGGGCTGATTCTATCCTTCTGCTTGTTAGGCATCTTCCCTTGGATCGCGAAATTCATTGTCGATAAAGTTAAACAACGCCAAGTTTATAACGGTTATACCAAACCGAAAAAGTTTGATACCAATATGGTTGTCATTGGTGCAGGCGCGGGCGGCCTAGTCACCTCTTATATTGCAGCAGCCACCAAGGCCAAAGTCACCCTGATCGAACGTCACAAGATGGGCGGTGATTGCCTTAATACCGGCTGTGTTCCCTCTAAAACCCTAATTCGCACCACCCACTTCCTCGCCGATGTGCGTGATGCCAAAGACTTGGGGATTCGCAACGCCGAAGTCGAGTATGAGTTTTCAGAAGTGATGGATCGAGTGCAACGGGTTATTGAAACTATTGAGCCCCATGATTCCATTGCCCGCTATGAATCCCTCGGTGTTGATTGCGTCACCGGCAGCGCTCATATTCGCAGCCCCTGGGAAGTCGAAGTCAACGGTAAGACCATTACCACCCAGAACATAGTGATTGCGACCGGCGCACGCCCTGCTATACCGTCCATTCCCGGCATCGAACTGGTTGATCCACTCACCTCTGATACTATTTGGGGGCTACGTCAGCGGCCTGAAAGACTGCTGGTACTGGGTGCAGGGGCTATTGGCTGCGAACTCGGACAGTGCTTTGCACGGCTTGGCAGCGATGTCTCTATTCTCTTCCGCGGCACTCAAGTACTCACCCGTGAAGATCAAGACGCTGCCGCCGTCGTTGAAAAACGTCTTCAAGAGGATGGCATTACCATCTGCTCAAGCCACACTCCGGTGCGATTTGAAGTGACTGGTCAAGGCTATCAGCTTGTTTGTCGTCATAACGAACAGGAAAAACGGATCGGCTTTGATAAATTATTGGTCGCCACTGGGCGCACCGCCAACGTTACGGGTTTTGGCCTCGAAGCGATGGGCATCACGGCTAAGCCCGGTGGTACCATTCAGGTCGACCCTTACCTTCGCACTCGAATACCTAACATCCTTGCCTGCGGCGATGTGATCGGGCCTTTCCAATTCACCCATGCAGCCGCCCATCAGGCATGGTTTGCATCGGTTAATGCCCTATTCGGACAGTTTAAGAAATTCAAGGTAGATTACTCTTTAATCCCATTCACCACTTACACCAGCCCAGAAGTGGCCCGTATCGGCCTCAACGAGAAGCAAGCGATTGATGAGGGCATTGCCTATGAGGCAGTACGTTATAACCTCGAAGAGCTAGACCGTGCGATCACCGATGAAGCCGCTTACGGCTTTGTTAAAGTCTTACTCAAACCCGGTAGCGATAAAATTATCGGCGTGACACTGGTCGGTGAACATGCCGCCGAGATGCTGCCCGAGTTTGCATTAGCCATGAAAAACAAACTGGGCTTAAACAAGATCCTTGGGACCATTCATGCGTACCCAACCCTCAACGAAGCCAACCGTTTTGTGGCCGGTGAGTGGAAGAAAAAGCATGCCCCACAAAAGGTTCTCGCCTGGTTAGAAACCTTCCATCGCTGGAAGCGCGGCTAAGGTAAAGACACGACAGAAAGCCAATAGGCGTCGTTTCATGGCGCCGCTAATGGGCACTGATATAAGCACTTATATAAGTACTAATATAAGCACTGATATGAACGCTACTAAGAGCGATGAAAAACGACTCACCGCCAGCATACAATAAAGGCCTGTATCGTTATCTGTATTAAAAATACAGCCAAATCAAAAGCCATTTAGTGCCAACCCACTAGACACAAAAAAGCCCTCTCGTTATGACAGGGCTTTTTTATTTTATATTTTAGATCTTTACTATCAAAAAGTTACCTTAATAACTTAATAGACAGGTTTAACATTAAAATTAAATTTCCTTATTGGTTTCATTCACCAAAATCACCTTGCGGTGCGGATATGGAATCTCAATACCCTGCTCATCTAGCGCTTTCTTAATCTGTTCAGGCACAGAATACAGCAGATCAAAGTAGTGCTCGCCCTGACAGAAAGGACGCACCAGAAAGTCCACTGAACTGTTATTCAACGTCTCAACTTCAACAAAGGGTGCCGGTGTTTTCAGCACATGAGGATGGGCAGCCAATACGCCATCAATCACCGCCCGCGCGGCATCAATACTCTCGTCATAAGCGATGCCAAAATGCATATCAACACCCCGCACATCGAAGTGCGAATGGTTGATAATCTGGTCACCCCAGATCTGTGAATTGGGCACAATAATCTGCTGATTATCGAATGTTTGTAAAATAGTGGTGAACAGATCGATCTCGGTTACTTTACCAAATCGGCCAGCGGCTTCGATAAAGTCATTCACTTTATAGGGCCGAAAGACCAGCAACATGACCCCAGCCGCCAAATTAGACATCGCCCCCTGAAGCGCTAAACCGACCGCTAAACCAGCGGCACCCAACAGCGCGACAATCGAAGCCGTTTGCACACCAAAACGATTCAACACCGCGATGATAACAAAGGCAATAATGATATAACGCGCCACACTGCCCAAGAAACGGAACAAGGTGTCATCGAGATGTTTACTATTCTTGCTACCCGCAACGATCATCTTGTTCACTTTACCGGCAAACCATAGGCCTATGAGCAAAATCACAATCGCTAACAGAATGTTGCTTGCCCAATCGAGCGCCGCAGGAAAATATTGATTAATATCGAGTTGTTCAAGCAGTTCTGACATATTTTTCTCTTTTATTAGTTATAAATGCCCATAAGCCTTCGCTCTAGCGTTAACGCATAGCCCAGACCTTTGCACTTTAAAACAATCACTTTTGTCATCATCACCGCGAAGACAGGAGCACAATCGCACTCTCAGGCTCATGAGAATCAACTAGGATTGCCATTAAAATGAAGACAACAGCTATACCCTAGCCTATAAAACCGTATCGTCACATTAAAATCATGATACTTTTACCCCACTCTCCCCGCTGAAGGGCTAATTCAGCATCATTCACCCTTATATTGATAGGAGTTGCTATTGAACAACAACCTCGCTCTTACCACACGCCTCTACAACAGCATTAAGCCACTACTAGAACTCAGCGATCATAAGCGACCTCTAGGCTTTCTCGTTACTTCCGCTCTATCCGTCGGCCTACCGGCATTCATAGGCGCTTGGTTAGGTGATATTCAAACCGCTATGCTGGCCTGCTTAGGCGGCCTGTCTATTTTATATATGCGCCAAACCCATATTCCCCGGCGAATGATGACATTAGCGGGCTGCGCCTTTGGGTTTTCAGTTAGCTTTGCCCTCGGCGTATTAACCAATTTTGACCCCTATTTTTCCGCGGCTACACTCACGGTAAATGTTTTTTTGGTTACGGTGATCTGTCGCTTTTACTCGGTACCACCACCGGGCACCTTCTTTTTTGTCGTCGTCGCCTGCCTGGCCCGCACACTGCCCTTTGATCTATCGCTTGCCGCTGAGCGTACCGGTATTCTGACGTTTGGCGCCATGGGCGGGTGTTGTTTAGCGCTGATCTATAGTGTTTATCAGGTATATATTTCCAAAACCTTTGTCGATCGCCCTACCGAAGAGATCAATCACAATATTGTTGTTATCAGCATTGAATCGCTGGTACTTAGCTTATTTGTCGGCGGCGGCTATTGTCTCGCGCTGTTCCTACAATTAGAAAATCCTTATTGGGTGCCCATCTCCAGCGCCGCTATTATGCAAGGCGCCACCTTTCGGGCGATTTGGCACCGTAATGTGCATCGAATTATCGGCACCACTATCGGTATGGGTATCGCGTGGGTGATCTTCTCATTAGCCCCTGGGCCTTGGGAAACCGCCTGTCTGATACTAGGACTGAGTTTTATTATTGAGCTATTAATTACACGTAATTACGGCTTAGCAGTGATGTTTATCACCCCGCTAACGGTGATTTTTACAGACACCAATATACCGACCGGCGAGACGGATCAACTCATCCTCTCCCGTCTGTTTGATATTACCTTAGGTTCTGTGATTGGTTATATTGGGGGCTGGGTGATACATCACCCGATGTTTAAGCAGAAAGTAGAGAAGTTGTTGCAGACAATCAATAAAGGCTAACGAATAAACGCCTACACCGACTGCCATCTGCAGTCGATGTAGGCTTGTTCAGATCAGTTCCAACCACTGACCGCTTTCACTTCAAGAAAGTCCTCAAGGCCCCAAACACCGCCTTCACGACCATTACCCGATTGCTTGTAGCCTCCAAACGGCGAGCCAGCACCGAGGAAGGTTCCATTAATCTGAACCATACCTGCCCGCAGACGACGCGCCACGCGGTTAGCTTTTTCGCTATCTTGAGTTTGCACGTAGTGCGTCAAACCATAAGGGCTATCATTAGCAATGCTTACGGCTTCTTCCTCGGTATCAAACGGAATGAGCACTAATACCGGTCCAAACACCTCTTCACGGGCAATACTCATCTGGTTATGGATATCCGCAAACACGGTTGGACGGACATAAAAGCCCTTCTCAAGCCCTTCAGGCTTACCCAATCCACCAGCCACCACACGGCCACCTTCTTCAATACCTACCTTAATCAGGCCTTGAATCTTATCAAACTGCATCTGTGACACGACGGGACCAATATGATGACCTTCAAGATCCGCTGAGTTAACCGCAGTTTTATTGGCCACATCCGCCGCCACTTGGACCACTTGATCATAGATCGAACGCTCGACCAGCATCCGTGTTGGGGCATTACAAGATTGACCACTATTATTAAAGCAGTGACGCACACCGCGAATCACCGCTTTATCATCCGCATCCGCGAAAATAATATTAGCGCCCTTACCACCGAGCTCCAGTGCAACACGCTTAACGGTATCCGCGGCATTTTTGGTAATCGCCACGCCGGCCCGGGTTGAACCGGTAAAGGACACCATATCCACTTCAGGGTGGCCGGAAAGCTGTGAGCCTACACCCAGACCATCGCCATTCACTAGGTTAAACACGCCAGCAGGGAAACCCGCCTGATCGATCATCTCTGCAAACAGCATTGAGGACAGTGGAGCAATTTCAGAGGGTTTCAACACCATGGTGCAACCGGCCGCCAGTGCCGCGACCACTTTCAAGGTCACCTGATTCATCGGCCAGTTCCACGGCGTGATCAGGGCACAGACACCGATCGCTTCATGCAGAATACGGTTATCCGGCGCATGGTCACCCAGCGGCTGATCAAATTCATAGCCTTTCAGCGCACGAATAAGGTTTTTAATATGGGAAGAACCGGCACCACACTGAGCGGTACGGGACAGTGCAATAGGTGCACCCATCTCGGTTGAGATCGCCTTAGCCATCTCATCTGCTCGCTCATTGTAGATGGTTAGCAGTTTTTCCAGCAGTGCAACCCGAGACGCTTTTGAGGTTTGACTCCAATGATCAAACGCTTTGCGTGCGGCCGCCACGGCATTTTCGGTATCTGCCTCAGTACCTAACGAAATAACAGCACATACTTCTTCTGAGGATGGATCAATTACATCAAAATCACAGGCTTCGACGGGTGCAACCCAACGACCATTTATATAAAACTGACGCTTATCTAACATCTTTGCTCTTCCTTAATTTATAGACCGCTCATGGTAACGCCTATGGCGTGACAATGAGTATATATATCATCTTCTCAATCCCGACCACTATACCTCCTCGTGGTCATCTATCGCCGCTGCGTAAACAACAGGGGCTTTTATCATTCAGCATTTTCATTCAGTACTATCCATTCAGCGTCTCGCAGGTCAACAACTTAGCCTGTCGTGAACAAAACGACACCAAACGGATTAACGGCTACCGTTGTGACCCGCAACCGTTAAAAAAGTTTTCGGCAGATAGAATAAATAAACAGATATAGTGGAATATCCTAATATTCTTACCCTCTTAACCGTTTTATCTATTGTATTAAGCTAATACAAAAGTGGAGAATAGCCGCCTATAAAATTTAAAAGTGGGACTAACGATGCATTATTTGCTATTGGGCCTGATCATCCTCGCCTTTTTGTTGATTATTTTTGAAGATGTTGTTCATCTGAATAAAGCTAAATCGACACTCTTCATCGGCACACTGGTTTGGATTCTTGCCTTTGTCTTCCCTGAAAAGTCACCTCAGGCAATTCAGGAAGCACTCAACGAACAACTTCTGGATATCGCCATTCTATGGCTATTTCTGATGGCCGCGATGACCTTCGTCGCGTATCTTAACGAAAAAGGTTTGATCACTCAGCTGGTCTACCGCTTACTACCTAGCGAACTCAAGCTCAGCACCCTGATGATTCTCATCGCCCTACTCGGGTTGATGTTTTCATCCTTGGCGGACAACATCACCGCCTCACTGATTATGCTGTCGTTATTGGCATCACTAAAACTCGAAACCAAAGACACACTAAAATTTGCCGCACTGATTGTCTTTGCGGTTAACTCCGGCGGTGTTTCGCTGATCACCGGTGATGTCACCACCTTGATGATTTTCTTGAATGGTAAGGTATCGATTCTGAGCTTATTGCTGTTGATCCTGCCCGCCATAATAGGGGTTGCGATTCTGGCGTTGATCTTGATGCGTGGTTGTAATGACATGATCACCCTGCCTAAATTCAAACGGCCGATCTCGGCTGGCGATAAGCTGATTGCCGCGCTGTTCCTACTGACCATCATTAGCACACTGGCTCTTAGTGTACTGTTTTCGGTACCGCCGGTGCTGACCTTCCTCTTTGGTTTGGCACTAATGTTTATCGTACATCAAGTGATCTTCCGTAAAGAACAAAACCCCAATGTCTTGGAATATGTGCGCGAGATCGAGTTTGATACCCTACTGTTCTTCCTCGGAGTTCTGTTACTCGTCGGCATGCTCAAAGAGTTGTCGGTACTCGAGCTATTGCCTGAACTCTACACCATGATGCCTGCGGTCTATGCTAACTATGTGATCGGTATTCTCTCTGCCTTTGTCGATAACGTGCCATTAACGGCGGCTATCTTGCAATCAGATATTCCGATGACTCAAGGCGAATGGTTAGGCCTTACCTATGCGGTGGGTGTCGGTGGTTCGATTCTCATCGTCGGTTCTGCCGCGGGTGTTATCGCCCTCAGCAAACTGCAAGAGCTGTCATTCATCAGTTACTTACGCTTTATTCACTGGTTGCTGATTGCCTACACCTGTGGCTACTTGGCGGTAATGGGACTGACTAAACTGGTGCTCTGACCGGTTTTCACCCTTAGCGTACCGAGCGGTGCGCTTAAATGAAAAAAACCAGCGGCCTCACAACCGCTGGTTTTTTTGTTTAGTCTCATGGGGGTCGGCTACAGCATCATTGATCCGCGCCAACCGAATCATCAGCGCCTATCTAATTATCAGCCCCTATCGCATTATCTGCATAAAGGAATCGACGCACACCGCAACCTTGAGTTTATCAGGACGTGAGGCCTGCCTTAGCGGCACGAACCGCATGTAGCTTTTGATAGCTATCAATCAGTCGTAAGTGTCGATCTAGCCCTTCGAGCTTCATGCTGGTCGGTGTTAAACCATAGAATTTCACCTCGCCGGTGACTGACCCCACCACATTCTCCATAACTTGCTCACTAAACATACGCCGCAGGTTAAACAGATAATCATCTAGGGAGAGCTCTTCATCCAACACAATCACTAACACGGCATTCATCGCTTGATAGAACAGGCCCCGCTCGACGGTATTGTCATTGTACTGTAGGAAACTTTCCACCAGCTCTAACGCGGCTTCATGCTCGCCCAGTGCTAAATAGATAAGAATCTTCAGCTCAAGAATCGTTAGCTGACCCCACACAGTGTTCTCATCAAACTCGATGCCGATCAGGGTTTTGATATCGGTATAGTTATCTTCTTCACTGTCTTCTAAGCGTTCCACCAAATCAGCTAGCTGATCATCACTCAGGGTATGAATATTGAGAATATCCGCCCGGAACTGAATCGCTTTATTGGTGTTATCCCAGACTAAGTCTTCCACCGGATAGACCTCTGAATAACCGGGTACCAGAATCCGACAGGCCGCAGCACCTAGGTCATCAAAGATCGCGATATAGACCTCCTGCTCTAGCTCAGTGAGAATCGCCATCAAGCGTTCACTTTCCTCGGCATTGGTACCGGAAAAATCCCACTCGCAGAATTCATAATCGTGGCAAGCACTGAAGAAACGCCAAGAAACGACCCCGGTCGAATCGATAAAGTGTTCGACAAAATTATTCGGTTCGGTCACCGCTAAGCTATTAAAGGTAGGCGGTGGCACATCATTCAACCCTTCAAAGCTGCGGCCTTGTAACAACTCGGTCAAGCTGCGCTCTAGTGCCACTTCAAAGCTTGGATGGGCACCAAAGGAAGCAAACACACCGCCAGTGCGAGGGTTCATCAGGGTGACACACATCACGGGGAACTGTCCGCCCAAGGAAGCATCTTTAACCAGCACAGGGAATCCCTGCTCTTCCAGCCCTTTAATACCGGCGACAATCTGAGGATACTTCGCCAATACGGCCTCAGGCACATCCGGCAGCACAATCTCCTCTTCGATAATCTGGCGTTTTACCGCCCGCTCAAAGATTTCAGATAGGCACTGCACTTTCGCTTCATCGATATTATTACCGGCACTCATGCCGTTACTCAGAAACAGATTTTCTAGCAGGTTAGAAGGGAAATACACGGTTTCTTGATCAGATTGGCGCACATAGGGCAATGCACAGATACCACGCTCAACATTACCGGAATTAGTGTCGATCAGATTGGAGCCACGTAGTTCGTTATCTGGGTTATAAATCGCCAGACAGTGATCATCTAACAAGCCTGCAGGAATGCTGTCATCCTCGGTCAGTTCAAACCACTTCTCATTAGGGTAGTGAACAAAGGCACTGTTAGCGATCTCTTCACCGAAATACTGATCGTTGTAGAAGAAGTTACAGCTGGCCCGCTCGATAAACTCACCTAGGGCAGAACAGAGCGCGCTCTCTTTGGTAGCGCCCTTACCGTTGGTGAAACACATCGGTGAAGACGCATCCCGAATATGCAAGGACCACACATTAGGCACGATATTACGCCAAGAGGAGATCTCTATTTTCATGCCTAAGGTTTCAAGCAAACCGGTCATATTGGCGATGGTTTTTTCTAACGGTAGATCTTTACCCAGAATCATGGTGTTGGCCGTATCATCGGCAACGCCCATCGCCATAATCGACGCATCGGCATCCAAGTTTTCAACCGTTTCGATTCTAAACTCAGGCCCCTGTTGCACCACTTTCTTCACGGTACAGCGATCGATCGAACGGATAATCCCGGTACGGTCCCGCTCTGAAATGGTATCCGGCAGTTCTACTTGAATCTTAAAAATCTGGTTATAGCGATTTTCAGGATCGACAATATTGTTCTGTGATAGGCGAATATCGTCCGTTGGGATATCCCTAGCTTGGCAATACACCTTAACGAAATAAGCGGCGCATAAGGCTGAAGACGCTAAAAAATAATCAAATGGACCGGGCGCAGAACCATCCCCCTTGTAACGAATCGGCTGGTCGGCGATAACGGTAAAATCATCAAACTTCGCTTCAAGCCTGAGATTGTCTAAAAAATTTACTTTGATTTCCATCTGAATACTTTTCCGGGATCATTTAATGCAAAGTTGGTGAGTATGTTGATGCCGTCTCTAAGGTAAAACAGCACTCTTACAGCCCAGTAGGCGACATACAGTGGCGGGCATTTTAACACTAATTCTGATATTTAAACGAAGACTATCTGACCCTGAAATATCACCAGCGATATACCCTGTTATTTCAGTTTTTCTGCGCGATTTCGATATTGAGCAGGCGCAACACCAAACTGTTCTCGAAACATATAGATGAAGGGTGATGCGGAGCTATAACCAAGTTCTAAGGCAATCTGCGTGACACTATGCCCAGCGTTCAATAACTCAATCGCCTGCATCAACCTTAACTGCAAACGCCACTGCTTTAGGGTCATACCCGTTTCTCGGCGAAAACGGCGATCTAATGTACGCAAAGATACCGCCATCGAACTCGCTAACTGTTCTGAGGTGACCACCTGATCCGGCTGCTGATACAAACGATGACATAATGCCGTTAACTCGGGGCTCACGGGCCAAGGCAGAAAACGATCATCCCGCTCTAAACGGCTAAGGGATTTTAATAGCAGCTGTACCAGATCGTTTTCATAGGACTCTAAACCATATTCGACCTCAAACTCCGCCGCGGTGAGAATCAATTCGCGAATCAGCGGTGTAATATGCAGCACCGTCGCCCGCTCAGTGCCTAATGCCTGATACTCTTTCGCTAAATAGAGGCTTTTCAGATCGGCCCCATATTCGGTATACACCCGATGCTGGCAACCACTGGGCAACCAGATCGCCTGCTCCGGTGGAATAAAATATCGCTCGCCGACTAGATCCACCACCAATACGCCCGACACGGCATAGAGTAGTTGATGCCAGTCATGCTGGTGATCCGGAAAGTAGTGCCCTGCGGGCATTTTTTCCTGTCGGACATACAGTTCCCGCGGTAAGGTAGGCATCGTTAGCGGACGAAGCTGGGCTGTTGGCTCTTCTTTCACAACATTTTGTCCTGTTTTGTAGATATTCTGTCATTTTATAGAAAGTTTACTGATGCAACATCCTCTAATCTAGCCTCCTTGCTATTACTTCCTTCTTCGATAATCACTTACAGGAAACTGAACATGGCTGAAATCAGTAAAAACCGCATGCTAGTCACCTGCGTTTTAGCCGTTGTGGCCACCATCGGTATCGCCCGTTTTGCTTACACCCCAATGATTCCAGAGATGGCCAGTGAAGTGGGTTTGAGTGAATCGGTGGCCGGTTACCTCGCCGCCGCTAACTATGCAGGCTACCTCAGTGGCGCACTGCTTATCTCCTTTATCCATAGCTTGGCACTCAAAGCGCGTCTCTTTAGAGTCGGCTTAGTGGTATCCGTGATAACCAGTTTTGCGATGGGGCTCACTACGCTGGAACCCTTATGGTATCTGTTACGCTACCTCTCTGGCTTAAGTAGTGCTGCGGGCATGTTGCTAGGCGGCGGCTTACTGATGCACTGGTTAATGAAACGTAACCATAAAGCCGAGCTGGGTATCTTCTTTTCAGGGTTAGGCATTGGTATCGTCATCACAGCGCTGCTATCAACCCTTATCAATCAACACTTCAGTTGGGATCAACAGTGGTTTATCTATGCACTGGTCACGCTATTACTCATTGCACCGGTATGGCAATGGCTACCCGATTTCAGTGCCGAGAAAGCGCTCGCAAAACACCCTCACCATCATATCGCGCTACCCCGTAGTTTTATGCCGGTGCTGCAACTGGCCTACTTTTGCGCGGGCTTTGGTTATGTGATCTCCGCCACCTTTTTAATTACCATCGCTGAAAGCATCGATGCATTAGCCGGCCAAGGCTGGATGATCTGGCTCATTGCGGGCTTAAGCTGCGCCCCGGCCAGTGCGCTATGGGATAAAGTGGTCGCCATGACCGGCTCTTGGCAGGCCTTGATCTGTGCCTATCTGCTGAACGCAGTCAGTATTTTAATACTACTGTTAAGCCACCAGCTATGGGCGGTTATCCTTAGTGCGGTCATTTATGGCGCTAGCTTTATCGGTATCGTTAGCATGGTGTTGTCGATGGTGGGTCGGTTGTTCCCTGATAACCCATCTAAACCGATGAGCCGCCTAACCTTCAGCTATGGCACCTCACAGATGATCGCACCAGCGCTCGTGGGTTATATGGCGGAATACTACGGTAACTTTGATAACGGCCTCATCATAACGCTTATTGTTATGCTGGCAGGTTGCGTTGCGATATTGGTTGCTCAACGAATCGAGCGAAATAAAGATGCACTGATCGCCGCTCACCAGAGTGCTATGGAAGCACAGGAAGCGAATCTCGTGTTGGGTAATCCTGAGGCGTAGAGAGCGAACGCAATTTTGCCCTGAATCAAACAGTGTCAGCCGGCTCAGTTAAAGCCGGCTGACGGGTTATCCGTTTATATCAGCTGTTCATACGCCAACTGCGTGCCTTGAATACGGGCCGCTATTTTCGAAAACGCCGTCTCACGACTGGTGGCGATATCATCACTAAACGGCGAAAAGCCACAATCATCTGTTGTGCCAAGCTGCTTCAGCGGAATATATTTCGCTGCTTGCAATACTCGGTCGCGCACGGTTTCAGCCGATTCCACCGTTTCATTAATCACATCGATAACACCGATATAAATACGCTGGTTAGCGCCTAAGTGTTCACCGATGATTTTCAACGATTTTTCAGGATCGATTTCGCTCGCCATCTGCATATAAAAATTACCTGCATTGAGCGTTAACAACATAGGAATCAGATCGACATAATCGACATCCGCACTATGGCATGAATCATGATCACCGCCTGGACAGGTATGAACACCAATCCGTTGACGCTCCTCTTCGCTGAAATGAGCAAACACCTCATTGTTGATATCGATAAACTGCTGTAACAGTTGCTTGGAAGGGTCCAACTTAAGCGCAAGACGCCCTTCGGTGAAATCAACTTGAACCTGGTAAGCCCCATTATCGAAACAGCTACGGATGTCAGTAACCGCTTCCTGAACCAAATCGGCTAAAAACTGCTCCCGTGAATAATCAGCAATCCCCTGCTCTGGATATAACAAGCTCATCGCTGAGGCAGAAATAACCGCCTGTTTTACTGGCCGAGTCGCAAACTTTTTAGCACGAGGCAAGTAAGAACCCGCATAGGTCGCATACTTAAATGGCCCCTGCGTTAAGCAAGGCAACTGTCGTGTATGACCATCATCAAATGGGATCACCACACCCTCGGCTGAGATATTATCTAAACCATCGAGAGGATAAGTAGCAAAGCTCGACTTGGTTTGCTCACCATCACTAACCACAGGAGAGCCCGCAGCTTCAAATTTAGCGATAGTGTCACTCACTACCTCATCAAACAACGCTTCCATCGCCTCGGACGTCATCTCACCCTGCGAATATGCTTGCATGGCCTCTTGTAACTTAAGAGGTCGCGGAACACTCCCTACCGGTTCAGAGGGAATACCTGCCAAAGGCTGATCGTTAACAATAGATTGATGGTTCATCAAAGAGGTTTCCTAAATCGGTTACGTTCAGCGCATCGCAGACATAATGAAGCGATTGGGACAGATGTGGCTTGGCCCATTTATCGCCGCTTAAACGCTTAGCCGATGGTTTAAGATCTAAACAATAATAAAATGATGCGATACGCTAGGGAGAGGCAGTGTAGCAATTATTGTTTTACATGTTTAGGCATCGGGCTAATTCAAAGGGATAAAAATACTCAGCTTGATCTTATCAAGACATTGGTTGAGTACAGCATTGATCATTACATCACGCTTTTGACAAAACGATGATAATCGCGACCAACACACCACCCGCCAATGCCACAAAGCTGTACTTCTTGTGTTCCTGTTCCGCTCTCGGCAAGAGGTGCGTTGCCCCCACATAGATGAGTGCACCGGCAGACACGGACAACAAAGCACCTAACATCTGTTCGTTAATGTCACTGATCAGAGGATATGAGATCAGCATACCGAGTGGAGTACTTAACGCGGCGGCAAAAAAGGATAACGTCATTGCCTTGCGCTCGTGAAATCCCCCTTTGACTAATAACAGATAGGTAATGATACCTTCTGGAAACTCATGCAACACCATACCCGCCGTGGCGAGAACCCCTGTGAAAATACTCACCGTAAAGGCGATAGAGTAGATAAATCCATCAATAAACGAGTGAAAGCCGATACCAATCATTGGCACCAGCCCTATACCATACTGCTCTTTTTCGGGGTTCTTTTGGCAGACAAAAGCGGTGAAAAAACGATTAAACAGATGCAACCCCAAAAAGCCCACCAGCAGATAAGGCGCGGCATTAGGATTCATGGCCAATGATTTAGGAATGATGTGAAGAAATGAGGCCGAGATCAACACGCCTGCGGCGAAGCACATAAAGTAGGTGATATTTCGCTGACCCCAATCGGTATACTTACGTACGGTATATATACCAACAGAAGTCACGACCGCAGCCAGAGAACTGGTTGCGAGCGCCGTCCAGAATGTATTTTCCATGTTTAACCCTATTCTCGGTGTTGGCCTCGACGATGTCCTTGGCCCTGACCTCGACCTCCGCCTTGCCGGTCAACGCAACGTTGAAACGCAGGCAGATGATTTTCGACTGACGCCCGTTGTAGCTGTTTTAGCACCGCAACGACATCAGGATAATCACTGACAGATTTTAGCAATCGCTCATACATCTCTGCATTTTCAATTTCGTCTTCTACCGCCAAGCGGCATGCCTCTTGAACCGTATCGGGCACCTGAACCCGTGAAGCCCAATCATCTTCTGGAACAGCAACATGATATTTAGCAAACAAGGGAAGCAATGCATTAGCATGACGGCCTTCTGCTTCGACTATATTAATGAATGGCCGTATTTCACCAAATTTCTCAATGACGGCTCGGTATGTCGCGCGCGCCTTGTATTCATCGTTGATCGCTTCTACAAGGGCATTTTTTAGATGTTCTGACATGATATTCTCCAATCAAGTAGATTATCGGGGAGTCCAAGGACTTCATTGAACCGCCTCACATAGCAATGTGAATGAAAACCGAGAAACCTGTACAGAACGGTCGGTATGCAATACGTCCTCACAAACTCCCTTTTGCGTTATAACTAAAGCATATACCTAATATCGGAAATCTCCCAGATAGCCAATGACTGATAGCCCGCCACAGATCAACGATACGATGATTTATTACTGTTTAGGCCGTTTAAGGGGAGAAATAACAGATGGGGTACCGGAGGGTTGGGGTTTAAACTGGGGTTATGTAGATGGCTAACCTCCCAAGAAGAACTATAGGAGGTTAACCTTTCAGCGTTACGATTACAGGGCTATAAAGAACCTTTGGATAACGGTCATCACAGGTGCATCTTTACACACTAGTTTATGTGACTAATCGACTAATGAAAATGAGTACTAAGGATAGCTCTGCACTATCTGTCGTAGCTCATGCAGTGCAGCGGCACCGTCTACGCCTTGCTGATTGGCCATCTCGATAAACTCATCATCCATCCCCTTGATCGCCTGCTCAAACTCTTTATAAATAGCATCACTGGTCGTCACATGCTGGATGTTCACCCCATATTCTTGCGCAGCGTTTAAACCATCAATATCACTTTGATCCCACGCCTTTCCCGCCATCGCGGACAGCTTTTCTCCAGACACACTGAGTATGGCTTGCTGATCTTCAGCCGACAAAGATGCGAGAAAATCAGGGTTAATAAACAGAGAGAAGCTGCCTAAATACATCCCGCCTGGGAATAACATGAGGTTTGGCGCCACCTCTTTTAAGCGCAATGATTTTTGCACATCGGTCGACATAAATACGCCATCAATCACACCCTGCTGCATCATTTCATACACTTTTGTGGCCGGAGCCCCGACCGCCGTAATCCCAAGACGATCACCAATGATGCCTTGAATGCCACCGCCAATGCGGATCTTCTGCCCTTCTAAATCAGCCAGAGAGAGAATCGGTTTCGCGGTGTGAATCTGGCCCGGCCCATGGGTAAACAAACCAATGACCGTTAACCCTTCATGCTCATCGGCTTTGGCCAAATATTTCTGATGTATTCGCCAATGGGCCACGGACGCCGCTTCGGCATTAGCCCCTAATAACGGAAGTTCGGCTATCTGGGTTAATTTAAAGCGGCCAGGCACGTAACCATGGTAGCTCCAACCCGCATCGGCCACACCATCTTCAACCAGGTCAAACATCGTTTTAGGATGGCCTAAGCCATATTCAATTTCGACTTTAACACGCCCTTGCGTGGCGTCTTCGACCCACTTCCCCCATGTTGGAATGACTACTCTATTTTGCACATGTGAAGGCGGTGCCCAGCTCGCAAATTTCATAACGGTGTCGGCTGCCACTGACATTGATGTCATAAGCGCTAACGAAACAGCACTAGCTTTGATAATTGTCGATAACATTGTGTTGATACCTAAATTTATTATTGTTTGTAAGTCACGTTAGGTTAAATAACTTTTTAATACGTACGACTGGATATAATCAGCAGACCCTCTAGCGACTGAGAAAACGCTCGGTATCTAACGCTGCCATACAGCCCATGCCGGCTGACGTAATCGCTTGCCGATAAGCGTGATCTGCCACATCCCCTGCGGCAAAAACACCTTCTATACTGGTTTGGGTTACGTTACCTTCCAGCCCCGAATGAACGATCAGATAGCCTGCTTGCATATCCAATTGATTTTGAAACAACTCAGTATTGGGTTTATGCCCAATGGCGATAAACACAGCATCAACAGAAAGCTCTTTTGCATTGCCACTCAATGCATCGGTTAGGCGCAAACCCTCTACCTTTTTGCCATCCCCTAAAACCTCCTCGACCTGATGATGCCAGAGAATCTTGATATTGCCGGTAGCGGCTTTAGTGAATAGCTTTTCTTGCAAAATTTTCTCTGCACGCAATTCACCACGACGATGGATTAAGGTGACTTCACTGGCAATATTAGATAAATAAAGCGCCTCCTCAACAGCGGTATTGCCGCCGCCCACCACCGCTACTTTGCCACCTTTATAGAAAAAACCATCACAGGTCGCGCAACCACTTACCCCTTTGTTCATATAATCCGTTTCAGAGGGCAAGCCTAAATACTGAGCCGATGCGCCCGTAGCGATGATTAGGGCATCAGCGCTATAGCGCTGGCCACTATCACCGGTTAAGGCAAAGGGCCGGCTAGACAGCTCTGCTTTGGTGATATGGTCGTACAGGATTTCCGTATCGAAACGTTCCGCATGCTGTTGCATACGAGCCATCAGTTCTGGCCCTTGTACGCCATCGACATCCCCCGGCCAATTATCGACCTCTGTGGTGCCCGTCAACTGCCCACCCACCGCTGCACCAGTGATGATCACGGGTGTTAGCCCTGCTCGTGCAGCATAGACCGCCGCCGTATAACCGGCGGGGCCTGAGCCGAGAATAATCAATGGTGAATGCTTAACTTCACTCATCACTCGCCCCATCGATATGCTGATCGAGCCATTGGCTAATCTGGCTTTCCATTAGTGCACCACTGCGCCGAGCGACCTCCTTACCCTTGATAAATAGGAGCAAGGTAGGTGTGGTTTTAATCTCATATTGCGCCGCGGTGCCTTCACAGGTTTCCATATTCGCCATAGCAATCTGAAAGCGTTCTGGTTGCTTTGCTAATAGGCGTTTTATCGCCGGCCCCACCATTTTGCAGGGGCCACACCAAGGTGCCCACACATCCACTAAAACGGGTCTTTCTGCGGTTTCAATGACGTCCATAAAGGAGCTATCCGTTACATCTTGAATATTCATGATCCGCCCCTTAGCTGTGTTTGCCCGCATTCCAGCCGGTATGCCCTACCGCACGTTCGGTGACCTTGGATGGCAACTCTTCCAACTCAGTTGCCATCGTGTCATTCCAGCGATTGAGATAGCCAAACAGCGCCACTGTCGCGACGATTTCAACGATCTCGCTTTCATCAAAATATTTTTTCAGGTTATCAAAATCTTCCGATGCGACATCATTTGGCAAGGTGCCACCTTTAATACCAATAGTGATGGCAGCACGTTCGGCATCACTAAACAGCTCACTGGTTTCAAATTCCCAGATCGCGGCAATCTTTTCATCCGGTGCGTTATAAATACTAGAGAGATTACTCATATGAGACTGACAATAACGACAACCTGATGCTAGGCTGGATGCCAAAGCCACCAGCATTTTCAACTCTTCAGGTACCGTTCCTTCATACAAAATCGCCTGATTTAACTTACCGAACACCTTGGATATGTTGGGCCGACGCGCCATGGTTTTAACACTATTGGGGCAGAAGCCACGGGTGTTTTCATAGTGTTCAAACATATCCCGCAATTCTTGATCAACTTCACTATTTTCTAACGGTCGTAGATGCGCCATAACGATTCCTAATATTTATTATTTTGGTTGATTGATACTGCATGACGTTATATTAATAGCGGCGCGTTAGACTGTCTGTCCCTCTAAACAGGGACAGACTCTTAAGATATTAAGTAAAATGAAAACAGGAGCCCATTTTGGATGAGATAACCGACCCAGCACTGCTAGACTCTATTGCAGAGGTGATCATCGCGCTGGGAAGTGCTGGATTTCCTGCTAAATTGCTCAAACAGATCAACCATGCCGTCGAAGTGAATCATCTATCGCTGGTGCACCTTGAGGCAAACAGTAAGGTAACCTACGTTTTTTCTGCCAGTGATACGCAAGTGAATATCACCAAGACCATGCAGCAACTGTATCTTTCGATTTACTACCGCCTAGACCCAAACAAAGACTTCTTAGATCATTTTGAGAACGACCATCAGATATTAATTCGTCGACTGCAGCCTCAAGATATTACAGATCTTGATTACCGTCAGCTGTGGTATGAACGCATGGGCATAGTGGATCGTTTATCGATATTAACTAGAGCCGACAATGGTCTGTACTGCCTGAACCTTTTTCGTACCGATAAAGGCTTTAGTGATCATGATGTAGCCGTGATTAAAACGTTAAGCTCGGTGCTCTCAGCGTTAAGCGTCAGACAAACCCGCCTTAGCGGTTCACTGTCTAGTTTTATGACCCGTGATACTCAGATAGCCACACTGATTGAACGGCTCGAGACGATTGACGACAGCCTAACTAAACGGGAAAAAGAGGTGTGCTCACGTATTCTGTTGGGAATGAGTTCAGAGGGAATCGCTCTGGATTTAGCGATTAAGATGCAAAGCGTGCAAACCTACCGTAAACGCGCCTATGCTCGGTTAAGCATTACCAGCCAGAACGAACTATTTTCACTCTGCTTAACCCATGTTTAGGCGACGGTTGACTGACTTGCTGAACACCCCCTTCTCATAAGCTTATGTTTGAGAAAAACGCATTCAACTAAAAGTGCACTAGGGCACTTATAGTTGAATGCGGGTAGTTGATAGCGGGCAGTTGAATGCGAGGCTCACTGTATACAGTGTTCTATCATCCAAAAATTAAGACTGACAAAAAGGCTTCAACACCGCCGCAAGGTTATTGCCCAAAATAGGTGAGATATACCCGCCCTCTTGAATAATAACCGTTGGCTTATTCAGCGCTTTAATCCGTTTGCCGATATCCGCAAAACCTTCGGTGGTTAGCTTTAACACCGCAAAAGGATCTTGCTCTGATGCATCTAACCCTAGTCCAAGGATGACACATCGACTTACAGTAGCAGCATGATAGCAAAACTTCGCATGACACTGCGAGGAACCATAATAGGCTGATATCAGCGCTACGCTATGCCCAAGCCCTTCCCTTCGCAACAGATCACTGATGATAAGCGCCGCCCCAACAGGAGCGACTAGTGGCGGTCGTCGATTGAAACGAACTTAATAGACGAGCTTGATTGACGGACTTAATTAATGAGTTTAACTGACGAACTTGATTGAGTGGTTAAGTGGCTGGAGAATCACCATCCAGAATACCGGTTGGCCCACTAGCTAACTCACTGGGCGCCGGAAAGGCTTTTTTGAACAAGAAAGCCTCGGCGGTTGGCCCCTGTTTTCGCAGAGTGTTCAGCTTTTGCGCGGCCTCTTCGACTGACGGAATATGACCGGCGGGCACCCACCAAAGCACCATATAGGCTTCACCCATTCGGCTAAACCACTCTTTCTTGCGGCGCATGATCTCGACGTGGGCAGTCCGGTAAACGTAATGATGTAAATCCTCGACCGAAGCCCAGAGAGAAAGATTCACAATTTGATCAGTACCGAAATAATCAATGCCGGTGGCGTCACCCTCTTCGGTTTGCAGCCTCCAAACAAACCCAGGAGACTCTTCTGCCAACGCGTTGATCCTGTTCAGGTTCGCAACAAAATCCGAAAGTTGCGGTGAATCAATCGGCGCCAAAAGCTTGGCGATGTTGAGTTGCGCAATATGGTACTGACTCACACCTTTCTCCCTAAAAACACTGAATACCTCAAGTAGCTGTATACGTTAGCACGTCCAGCTACGAAGTGATGTTGCTCCGTTCAAAATCCACTAAACCAGGCTAAATAAGCTTGTTTAGTGGAGAAAAGCATCAAAACAGGTGAAATCCTGTGCTTTTTTATTTGAAAAAAAGAGGTTGAGTGTTTTGCGACTTCTTAATCGTAGTTTCCTTAATCCCTAGCAATAAAACCATTTGTAAATATTAATCATTCTACTCGACGAGCTATACCATCTAAAATAATTTTTTCTAGCGTACCGTTTGAATATGCGCGTTGCCATTGATAGTTAAAGGGGTATACGTTAGAACCATTTCCAGTTTTAATTTTCATCTTGAAACTGCTATTTACTTGAACTCGAGTTTGTTTTTCTTCTTCGCTCACTGCTAGTATATTAAAGTTCGCTGAGCGCTCGACAACCTGATCAGGAACGTTCATAACGTTTCCCCGAGTACCCTCATATGCCCAGTTCGGTTCATATGATGAGTTCGATATCGCAATAATACCACTGTCTTTTTCTATTGTGGTTATGTTTAGATTGGATTCAGCAACACCAGCTATTATTGCTTTCCAAACTTGATCATAAGAAGCTGCGTATGTTCTAGACTTTGTAATATCGGACTCAAATGGTAAAGTTCCGGGAGTAGCGCAACCCACAAGAGAAAAAACAGTAGCAATCAGACAGATTCCTTTTAAAAACATTATAACTCTTCCTTAATTAATTTAGTTCTTACAGTGTTATTGAATAACTGTGTTCAGCTATATCCTTGCTCTTCAATAGCCGAAATATATCTAACGATACACGCTTGGCGAGGTCTGGTTGAATCGGCGCGTTGCCTTTGGGCATAGCATCCATCATACTTTGCAGAGTTTTTTATACTGGTCTAACCACCCCAGCATATCTTTCCGTTCTCTTGACTTGTACGGGCATTGATCTTTGGATACCTCTCCTTCAACCCAACTTGAACGGCCCAGCATGTTATTGCCGATGTACTGGTACTGTCAACTTAAACTGACCATCATTTTAGATGATTCCCTTGAACAAGGTTGATGAGCGTATCACTATTATCCTTTAAGAATTTTAGACAAACGTCCGTTTGTCTAAAATGTAAATACACTCACACAGGCTGCGCAACACTACACCGCCTGCCCCGCCGCAAAACCGGAAGCCCAAGCCCAATTAAAATTATGCCCCCCCAGATGGCCAGTCACATCGAGGCATTCACCGATAAAATAGAGCCCCTCTACCTTTTTTGCCTGCATCGTTTTCTGGTTGATCTCATCGGTGTCGATACCACCCAGTGTGACTTCGGCGGTGCGATAGCCTTCGGTGCCAGAGGGTTTGATGCGCCAGTGACAAAAAGCCGTATTGATCGCTTCCAACTGTTTATTGGACAGATTACCCAGCGCACCGGTTAACTCAAACTTTCCGCAAAGGATTTGTGCCATCCGTTTGCTCATCTGCTGCGCCATGATCGTAGTGATATCAGCTTTGGGACGACTATCTCGCTGCTCTTTCAACCATGACAGTAGATCAAACCCAGGGAATAGATCGATCTCCACCTCTTCTCCCGGCTGCCAATAGTTAGATATCTGCAAGATCGCTGGGCCACTTAAGCCGCGATGGGTAAAGAGCATCATTTCAACAAAGCTGGTGTGGCCAATACTCGCTCTCACTTGATGAGAGACGCCCGACAGTTCGCTTAACACCTCTTTATCTTTCGGTTGCAGAGTGAACGGCACCAATGAGGCGCTACGGGGCAACACCGTTAAACCATACTCAGTGGCGATATCATAGGCGAAGCTGGTGGCACCACCATTGGGAATCGACAAACCACCGGTGGCGATAACCACCGAGGTCGCACTGATATTGCCATTACTGGTTTGCAGCTGAAAACCGTTTGGGCTTTGTTTCAGCTGATGCACTTCGGTATTGGTTCTAATCTCAACCCCAGCCCATTCACATTCGGTCATCAATACCCGTAATATCTCTTTGCTGGAGTCATTACAGAACAACTGCCCGAGTGTTTTCTCGTGATACTCGACACCATGACGATCGACGAGATCGATAAAATCCTGCGCAGAATAACGACTCAACGCTGATTTACAGAAGTGAGGGTTTTGTGAAATGAAATTCGCGGGGGAGTTATGGATATTGGCGAAGTTACAGCGTCCGCCGCCGGACATCAGGATTTTGCGCCCAATTTTTGCGGTATGTTCCAACACCAGCACCGACCGGCCACGATAGCCCGCCGTGGCCGCACACATTAAACCGGACGCACCGGCACCCACGATCACCACATCAACCTGTTGCAAGGGACATATTTCCTGCTAAAAAAAGAGAAACATTGTACCTAGTCGGGTCAATTCTAGCGAGCGCTACCGGCGCTTATTATCACGACTTATGGCTACCATCACACAGTGGTGGGGTTAGGGTTTGTTTACAGTTACACAGAAAGACGGCTTCACTCTTACGGGCAACAAAGACCAACGGATCGATGCCCGTACCTTTATGAGAACCATCACAGAAGGGTTGTGCGGCAGAACGACCACAGGCGCACCAAACATAGGTTTCACCTGCGATTAAATCGACTTTGATTGGTGTATCACCAGCACGATGAACATCAGCATGAGACATAACCTGATCTCCGTTTAAGGCTTACAGTTTATCTGCAAGTACAGATAAACGTAGATGAACCTTACCCAGAGATCAAATTTGGGGAGGAATTATTCTGCGTCAGATTCGGTTTTACGGGCTTCTTCAGCACGTTTCAGACGACGAATTTTATCCGCCAAGGGTGTATTACGCTGTTGCTGAACGGCGCCATCGGCTTGTTCGGCTTCGCGTGCTTTTTCATACACAGACTTATGCTTCTTTTTCTGTTCAAGATTACGACGACGACGGCTTTCATAACTATCCGGATCGGCTAGTTTTTCACTCCGGCGCGGGATATCTAAAAAGATAGGTCTAGGTGACGTGCGCTTTTTCTTTATACGGGACATTTCAATTACCTTTATGGCGGCGAGCCGAGCGATCACTCTGTGACTCTGCGTCTAACCGTTCCTGTTCTATTCGTTCAAGCTCAAGCCTTTCAGCTTCAAGCCGCTGTTGTTCCCATTTTTCTAGCCATTCGGGCACGGTCTCGTAGGTTATCTGCCCTAGTTGACCGCCTCGAAGCTCATTGAGCAATATCTCTGAGGCTTTATGGATATCAATGACACCACCGGGCCTTAGGCCTCCGCGTTTACGACCAATCGCTTCCAATACCAAATCACCTCGTTCAGGCAACTCTTTAAGCTTGTAGCGATTAATCAGCAGCTCGGGATAATCCTTACGTAAAAACTCTGCGGCATAGAGCGCAATATCTTCATACTCAATAGCGGTATTCTTGATCGCACCACTCGCCGCTAGCCGATAACCTGAATCAATATCTTCAATTTTAGGCCACAGCATCCCCGGCGTATCGGACAACGCCATACCGTTTTTCAACGTAAAGCGCGTTTGCCCTTTGGTCACCGCCGGTTCGTTGCCGACTTTGGCAATACGTTTGCCCATTAAGGCATTGATCATGGTGGATTTGCCCACATTGGGAATCCCCATAATCATGGCACGCACCTGACGAGCGTTGTTACTGCGCGATGGCACCAGCTTATTGCACAAATCGGGGATACTACTAATCAGCTTTTTTTGCTGATAATCGATAATTAGCGCCTGCGTATCCGGCAAACCGTTGTAATAGTCGGCCCACTCTTGGGTGCGCTGCGGGTCTGCTAGATCACTTTTGTTAAGTAATTTAATGACTGGCGTCCCCTTGCGCAACTGAGACACCATCGGGTTTTCGCTGGACACAGGCAAGCGGGCATCAAGTACCTCGATAACCACATCAATCTCATCCATCACCTTGGCGATCTCTTTACGGGCCTTATGCATATGGCCAGGAAACCAGTTAATTGTACTCATATTCTCAGTCTGCTAAATCAGGGAGCAACATTATACCTGTCGCATCGAAAACAGCGACTTCTTTCGGCCAATATCATCATATCGAATTACTTGTAATGGTGAGTTAGCTTACTGACAACCCATACCGCTATATATATGCTTTAATTATAGGTAGTTTACTCAGGAAAAAGGCAGCCATGGATATGACAGCAGATTCACCCGTACTGATGGCACGACAGCCGATCTTTGATCGTCATCAGCGCGTGATTGCCTATCAACTGCTATACCGCGACGAACAAAACGCCGACAACCCGCTTTTCGCCCAGGCAGGTAACAGTAGTGAAGTACTATTGAACGCCTACACCAGTATTTCCGATCAAGGGGAGCTTAAGCGCGTACCGGCATTTATTAATCTCAGCCGCCCGTTACTGCTAGCCGAGACCTTTCCTGAACTGCCGCGTAAAAACATTATTCTGGAAATTCACCAGAACATACAGGTGGATCGCGAGGTCATCGTCGCCGTCTACCGTTTAGTCAAAGCCGGTTACCGGATCGCGCTCGATCATTTCACCTATCAAAAGGCATACGAGCCACTACTGAAAATGGCTCAAATCATCAAACTCGATGTTAAACACCTAACCACCGAGGCGATAGCTGAACAGGTTCAACTACTGAAGCCGTTTAAAGTGACCTTGTTAGCCGAAAACATTCAAACGGTCGAGATGATGGACCAATGCACCAAGCTCGGCTTTAAACTGTTTCAGGGGCAATTTCTCAATACCCCTAAACGGGAAAAAGGTAAAAAAGGTAAAAAAGTAGATCCTAACCAAGCCGCCCTATTTGAGTTAGTTCAGGAGTTACAAAACCCCAACACCACCCCCGAACGTCTTGAGAGCCTGATTATTCGCGACCCGGTCATCACCTATAAATTGCTACGCATCATCAACTCTGCCGCCTATTCACTGGTGCGTAAAGTTGAATCACTGACAGAAGCGATTGTGATGCTTGGCATGACACAGATTAGAAAATGGGCCACCTTAATCGCGCTTAATAACCAAAGCGGTAGACCGGAAGAGATCAGTCGCGCCCTACTCGTGCGCGGCCGAATGTGTGAAGAGATTGCCACCGCGTTGAAGCGCAAGAATCCCGGCAGTTACTTCATGACAGGCATGATGTCTAACCTTCATCTACTCTTGGATACCGATCGTGAAACCATGCTGAGAGACGTTCCCCTCAGCGATGAAATTAAGAATGCTATTTTGCTCAATGAAGGAGCGCTGGGCGAAGTGCTGATGAATGTCAGCAACTACGAAGCCGGTGACTGGGACTTACTGCCTACCAACTTCGATTCCAACCTCTATGAGAGCTGCTATCGCAAAGCCCTCGACTGGAGCAAAGAGGCGATGCAGGCACTCAATGAGCTAAGCTAAGCGATACAGGCTAAGCGATCTGGGCTAAATGGTCTGGGCTAAATAATCTGAGCTAAGAGATCGCTATGTGCTCTGTTTCGTGAATCGAGACAACAAACTCTCATAGCTAACAATCACCACCCTATGCCAGACTCACTTATACCAGACCCACCTATTAACCTACTAACCTACTAGCAATAGACTCAACCGCTACCCTGTGACCTGCTGATCAGGGTGTGCCTTGATAAAGGGCGCTAGCTGTATACAGTTTTCATTGACCCGAGTGATATTAGGGTAATGGCTCATATCGCAATCGAATCGATAGGCATTATAAACCTGAGGCACGAGGGAGATATCCGCCAAGGACACCTGGTTACCAAAACAGAAGTCGCCCGCACTCTCTGCTAGCATCTGCTCAAGGGCATCAAACCCTTGATAAATCCAATGCTGATACCAGTCAGTTTTCTGCTCACTGCTCACCCCAAGTTCAGAGACTAAATACTTCAACATACGCAGATTATTGACCGGATGTATATCACAGGCCACCAGCAAAGCCATCGCTCTTACCTTGGCGCGGTCGTCAATTGAAGAGGGTAAAAACGGGCTAATATTGGGGCAGCGTTCATCCAAATATTCACAGATCGCTATCGACTGGGTTAACAATAAATCCCCGTCTTGCAGTGCTGGTATAAAGCCCTGAGGATTACGCGCTAGATGCTCAGCAGAACGTTGTTCACCATCGATTAGGCTCACCTGTTGCTGCTGGTAATCAAGCTCTTTTAGATTAAGGGCGATACGAACGCGGTAAGCCGCCGATGAACGAAAATAGTCATACAGAATCATTTAACAAACACTCTATTATAATTTATTTATTATTTAACAATGCTTTATAAAGACTACTTAATGCAAAAAATAACATGAGCAGAATTAATACAGCATTATTACCACATCCCATCGTGGGCTGGCCCACCATAAGCGATGAACCCTAACCAATGAACTCTCACAGGGTATTCATGAGATAAATGACCGTTACAAGATCAAACCAGCACCACTGATCAACCCAGTGTCTGCTGCAGATTCTCGCTTAACCAGCCTTGAAAAAACTCAATAAACAGACTCACTTTTGGCGGCATATACTGACGCTCAGGATACACCGCATACAAGCTTAATCGCTCGGCTTGATAGTCCGGTAATAACAACTCAATACGCCCTTCATCAACATAAGACTGAATGACAAAGGAGGCTAAATTCGCCACCCCCCTATCCGCCAAAACCGACTGTAAAACCAACAAACTATTATTGGCTCTGAGATCACCACTCACCTGTACAACATGACTAGCGTCACGGTTACTGAGCGTCCAGACATTCGTATTGGTGGCCAACATAAACACGAGACAGTTGTGATCTTTAAGTTCTTCAGGTGTTTCTGGCCGTCCATGCTTTGCCAAATAAGTAGGACTGGCACACAGAAAGAGTGGGATTGAAGCAATCTCACGGGCAATCAAACTGGAGTCAGGCAGCCTTGGATTGGTAATCCTCAGGGCAAGATCAAACCCCTCTTTCAGCAACTCTACATCACCGTCATCCAACGCCACCTCAAACTGTATCTCAGGATAAAGCCGCATAAATTCCGGAATCGCTTTAGATAGCAACAATTGACCAAAGGTCATATTACAGTTGATCTTTAATACCCCCTGAGGCTTGCCTTGCAGCTGCGACACGAGGCTCTCAGCTTCCCTTACCTCAGCTAGAATCAACTGACACTTCTCATGATAGGCTGAGCCCACCTCAGTGACGCTGAGACGGCGAGTGGTACGTTGCAATAGCCGAGCACCCACATGCTCTTCTAGGTGGGCTATCTGCTTGCTCACGGACGAACTGGAGATTCCCAGCTCGGCCGCCGCCAACGAAAAGCTCTTTAGATCCACCACCCGGACAAATACGCCCATTGCTGACAACACATCCATTACTCGGTCTCTCTATTATCACGGTCATCGCTAACGCTATCAGGGCTTAACGGAAGACACAAACTTAATTCAACGAGATTCATCAACATAAAAAAAGCAAAAAAAAGCGGCCTTTTCAGCCGCTTAGATAAAATCTAGAGATCATTCAAAACAGTTAAAGCGGCACAATCAATACCGGCCGTTTCGAATGGTGCATCACTTTGTTGGCCGTAGAGCCCATCAAAAACTGCCCCATGGCCGAATGGGTACGGGTACCCATCACAATGACATCCGCCTCTATCTCATCCGCAACTCGCAGAATCGTACGCCAAGGCGTGCCCTCTTCTACTCTCGATGTTAGCGTACCATCGGTTAGAAGCTCACTCTCTTCGAGTTCCGTTTTACAGAAACGATCAATGCGCTGCTCAATCTTCGCTTTAAGATCTTTCAAACTTTGATCGTGTAACTCGTTCAAGTCATGCTCATTAATCATCGTTTCGACAATGCTCTGAGCCGATGCGCTGAGCGGCTCTATCACATGCAGATAGGTGATCTCTGAACGGTAGTGCCCACAGAGGCTGATAGCCGCACGAAAGGCTGGGCGTGAACCCTTATCAATATCAGAAGCGTAAAGAATCTTTTTTACATCAGGGAGCATAAGTAAACCCTCAGACTAAAAAGGCCCCTCAGGGCCTTAGTTGTTGAATACTTGTTAACGATACAACAGTTCGGGTAGGAAAAGCGATATCGATGAAAAGAGCGTAATCAAGATCAAACGCACAATATCAGCACACCAGAACGGGGTAACCCCTTTGAAAATAGTACTGGCTTTGACATCTTTCAATACCGCGCTCAACACGAATACGTTCATCCCCACCGGCGGCGTTATCAGGCTGATCTCAGTCACCACTACAACCACGATACCAAACCACACCAAGTCAAAGCCTAGGCTCTGCACGAGCGGGAAGAAAATTGGCACTGTTAGCAGCAACATCGACAAACTTTCAAACACCATACCCAATACGATATAGATCGCCAAAATCACGAGGATAACGACCATTGGCGCAACATCTAAGCTGTTAACCAAGTCGAGCAGATCCCCAGGAAGTCCGGCACGGTTGATAAAGTTGGAGAAGATCAACGCACCGATCAGTACGGAGAACAGCATGGCTGATGTCCGTGCGGTATCGGTCAGGATATCAAACAGAGTACCAAAGTTCAGAGAACGACGGTAAAGCGCAATAAGGAAGGCACCACCCGCACCGATACCGGCCGCTTCCGTCGGGGTAAAGACACCCAGATAGATACCGCCCATCACGATGGAGAACAGAATTAGCACACCCCAAACACCGTTCAGTGCTTGCAAGCGCTCAGGCCATTCCATTTTTTCGCCACAAGGGCCCGCTTCCGGTGTACGCCATACAACATAACGTACCGCTGCCAGATACAGCAGAATACCAATGAAGCCAGGAATAAAGCCCGCCGCAAACAGTTCTCGGATACTGGTTTCAGTTAACAAACCATAAATAACCAAAATAACCGATGGTGGTATCAAAATACCCAAGGTGCCACCCGCCGCGATAGACGCGGTTGCCAGCGAATCAGCATAACCATATTTACGCATCGGAGGCATGGCCACTTTTGCCATGGTTGCCGATGTTGCTAGGCTGGAACCACAGATCGCTGAGAAGCCACCACAGGCGACCACGGTTGCCATGGATAGTCCACCCTTACGATGACCCAGAAAAGCATAAGATGCGCGGTATAACTCATGGGACAGTCCGGATTTGGTTACCAGATTACCCATCAATATAAATAACGGAATAACGGACAGACCGTATTCCTGTGACGTATCAATCACCCGCTTCGCGGCCATTGATAAAGCACCGTTCCAGCGAAATTCCATAAAATTGTCAAAACCAAGACCCTGCATATATGCAAAGCCAAAAAAGCCTACCAGCCCCATTGCAAAAGCAATCGGTACCCGGATGACCACGATAATCAGCAGCAGTATTGCAAAGCCAGTTAATGCAGTAATCATTCTGAGAACACCTGTAACGTTGTCAGCGTATTTATAGGGAAATTACTGAGATCAGTCCCGCGACAAGAATAACAGACGGTAAACACCGTAACTGATCATCAGGGCGGCCGTTATCCAGCTCATAATAGCGATATATTCGACCACATAACCGGTAGGGAACTGGAGAAACTCAGTTACCTCTGAGCGACGTAAAGAACGTTCCGCAAGCTCAAAAATTCGGACGGCCAAAAAATATAGCGATGTCGACATTAAAAAGGCTGCTACTAGCCCTAAAATCTTAATCAGCGTGCTTCCCATCATGCGATCAAGAATATCAACCACAACGTGTCCACCACGCCACGTAATCACCGGCATTTCAGCAAAGACCATAATGGCGATTGCCATTTCCGTCAGTTCGGTGGTGCCATCAACAGAGTTACTCAAAAAGTAACGTCCGAAGACATCCGCGCAGGTCAACATCATCAGTAAAAACAGTGTTACGGCAGCAATCAACTCAAGGAAAAAGGCCAGCCAAATGACTGGCCCCTTTTCCTCGTAGTGCGCTGTTACCCAGGCACTAAAGGTCATAGCGCGCTCCTTACTTATAGCTACGGGCAATCTGACGCAGTTCTGTCAGTGCTGCTTTGGCATCAACGCCGCGATCAGCAACCGATTCATAGAACGCTTCATCCATACCCTTAGTCAGCTCATTGAACTCTACGTCCAGCGCATCACCTGGTTTAACCATAGTGATATTCACACCGGCTTCTTCTGCGGCTTTAAGACCAGCAATATCGCCCTGGTCCCATGCACGACCGGCCATTGCCGATAGCTTTTCACCGGATACGCTCAAAATCGCTTCGCGATCTTTAGGATCAAGGTCCGCAAGGAAATCAGGGTTCATAAACATCGCAAAGCTACCCATGTACATACCACCGGGCAGTACAACAACGTTGCGGGCGACTTCTTTCAAACGCAGTGATTTTTGCTCACCCATCGGAATGAAAACACCATCGATAACACCCTGCTGCATCATCTCATAGACTTTTGGTGCCGGTGCGCCAACTGCGGTAACGCCAAGACGTTCGCCAATCTCACCCTGAACACCACCACCTAAGCGGATCTTCTTACCTTTTAGATCTGCCAAAGAGGTAATAGGATCAACCATGTGGATCTGACCGGGTCCATGGGTAAACAGACCGATCACTTCAAGGCCTTCATGCTCGTTCGCTTTAGCAAAGTACTTCTGGTGAACACGCCAGTGCGCAACAGACGCGGCTTCAGCACTTGCACCTAGCAATGGTTGTTCAACCGCTTGCGTCAGCTTAAATCGACCTGGCACATAGCCATGGTAGCTCCAAGACACATCAACAACGCCATCTTCAACCAGTTCGAACATGGTTTTAGGGTGGCCAAGACCATATTCGATCTCAACTTTAACGCGACCGTCAGTCGCATCTTCAACCCATTTAGACCATGTAGGCCAAACGATAGCGTTTTGAGGGTGGGTAGGCGGCAACCAGCTAGCGACACGCAGTGTGGTTTCAGCCATAGCTCCAGCGGATAGGGACAGACCCAAACTGACAGCCGCTGCCGTTTTGAAAAATTTCATATTTGTCATTCGTTAATCTCCTGGCTTTCTCTTGCATGCTCAGACGCATGCCATTTTATTGTTATAGAGAACATAATAGGGCTGAGCCCTTTATTATTATCTATCCGCTTTAACATATCGGATCAAAGCTTAACAAAAGCATAACCGACAAAGTGATACATTACTATAAATTGAAGACATATAGACTGTATCAGAATGATTTTCTCAGCTTTAGCCGCTCAGAAACAGGATTCAAACATTCTTTTCGAATACTTCCTGATCAAAGCAACACAAACCTAGAACCTCCCTTTGACGTTACTTAATGTACCGCAATATTGTTTCCGACTATTAAGCGTTGATAGTCTGATACATTATTTAGTTAACATGTTAATCGAATAACCTCTGCCCGTAAACAAATTACCGCGACTTTATTGGACAATCGTCTACGACTTTCGCCCTAAGCCGCCTATCAATGTAGCAGCTTGAGCCTAACTCCGCCCCTACCCTTCCCCCTTGTTAACACAATGGACGAGTTTTTCAGCGGCTTACGACTTTTTATCCCTTTGAAAAAGCTATTAAAGCATCGCACTGAAGCGTCACCTAGCAACGGCTTTTTAAATCATTTCTCGGAGCTTTAGTTGATGGGATCGGTTTTTGCACATAGAATCAGTGCTTTATCCCGCACAACCGATGGTGAGTAGCGGAATTTTTTCCTTACTTAATGTTATGAGAACTCAATGAACAGACTTCGTTGTATTGAAGAGCTGGTGGATGATTTTAAGAACCAGCGACCGATCCGTGGTGGTTCTCTGATTATCACCATCTATGGTGATGCTATCTCCCCTCGGGGTGGCACCGTCTGGCTCGGCAGTCTGATCAAACTTCTTGAACCTCTCGGCCTCAATCAGCGCCTCGTCAGAACATCCATTTTCAGGCTCACCAAAGATGGCTGGCTTAGTTCATCACAGGTCGGCCGCAAAAGCTTTTACAGCCTCACCGACACCGGACGCAGACGCTTCGAAAGCGCCTTTAGACGTATCTACGCCGAGCTTTATCCTGAGTGGGATGGTAAGTGGGACCTAGTCATCAATACCCAGCTGGATATAGAACTGCGCAAAGTGGTCAAAAAAGAGCTTGAATGGTTAGGTTTCGGTAACATCGCCCCGAGTGTCATGGCACACCCCATGGCTGATATGATCGAAGTTAACGGCACACTACAGGAACTCTGTGTGCAAAATGATGTGATTCATATGAATTCAGAACTGGTGGGCGGGCAAACCTCAACTCCGCTTAAAGAACTGGTTAATGAGTGCTGGAACCTCAACCAACTGGCCGATGACTATCAACTCTTTCTCGAACGCTTTCGGCCGATCCTTAGGGCCGTTGAGAACCAGCCAGAACTCGATCCGGAACAGTGTTTTCAACTACGTACTCTGCTGATTCATCACTATCGTCGCATCCTGTTGAAAGACCCGCAGCTACCTGAAAAACTACTCCCCGCTGACTGGTCCGGCACCTCCGCCCGCGTGTTGTGTCGCAACATCTATCGACTGATATTCCAAGGGGCCGAGAACTTCCTGTCTGACACCCAAGAGACCGCCGACGGCCGCCTACCGGAACCGGCTCCACGCTTTTACAAACGTTTCGGCGGCTTATAAGACAAACGATTGATTGTTGCACCGCGGAAGCCTTTGTGGGATAAAGATAGGCTTTAGTCTAAACCCAATTACTATAAAGTACTGATTCTATGCCATTACCCTCCCCGACTGAACGCAGCTTGCAACACACCCGCACCGTCACGTGCCAAGGTTATAAACGCGCCGACGGACTCTGGGACATTGAGGGGCACTTAAGCGATATCAAAACTGTGCCGATCGAAATCAAGGAACGTAACAACGGTATCGTGGATGCAGGTGAGCCTATTCATTTATTGGCGATCCGACTAACCATCGATCTAGAGCTGAATATCCTCGATGCGGTGGCTAGCATGGACAACACGCCCTTTCGTATGTGCCCGTCGATTGCCGATCGCTACTCTTTATTAACCGGCCAGCAGATTGCGCCCGGCTTTACGAAAAAGTGTAAAGAGCTATTCAGCGGTATTAATGGCTGCACCCACTTACTTGAGCTGCTCGGCCCTATCGCCACCACCGCATTCCAGGCAACCCATCAAGAACGGCTAGATAAAGCCCGCCAAGATGAAAATCATAAGCCATTTAACCTCAACACCTGCCACACCTTTGACAGTGCAGGCGAAGTGGTTAAAAAGTATTGGCCCGCAGCCTACGAGCCCGCCGAGCTGATTGATGTCAGTGAGATTGATTAACCGGCATCTCAGCAACCCGCGCCAATATAAAGTCGATAAACAGCCGCACTTTTCCCGGAATATATTTACGCTCGGGATAGAGCATATTCACTTCCCGCGAGTGGGGCTGCCAACTCGGCATCAGTCGCTTTAAACGCCCCGCCGCTAATGAATTCTGTACCACATATTCCGGCAAATTCACGATCCCTAAACCATTTTCAGCCGCGCGGGCCGCGAGACTCAACTCATCCACTTTTAGCCGTGCTTCCCCCTCAATTCTCACCTGCTCGCCACCCGCACCGGTAAAATTCCACACCTGGGTTCGACGGGCAACGATCAGGGTGTGCTGATATAGATCTTCTGGATGCTTGGGCGATCCGCGCCGAGCGAGGTAGTCTTCACTGGCACAAACACTGAAGCGTGATTCTAACAGCGGACGTGAGATCCAATTTTGTAAACGCACCTCACCAATACGAAACGCCACATCGATCCCCTCTTCAACGAGATCGATATTACGGTTAGCCACGATCAATTCGAGGTTAATGCGCGGAAACTGCTCCATGAATAGGAAAAACCAATCCATCATCAGATCATTGGTTAAACTAACCGGGGCCGTTACCCGCAGTAGCCCCGAAGGCTCAGCCAACTCATCGTCTAACTCCTTCGCGGTAAACTCTAACTCGACAAATAACGGCTGACAGCGATTGTAAAACTTCACGCCGGCTTCGGTCAGCACCAATTTTCGTGCGCTACGGTGCATCAGCTTATAGCCTAAATCCTGCTCGAGTTGCTGCACCTTACGGCTTACCGTTGAGGTTGGCACACCTAACGCCTGCGAAGCCGACAGAAAACTGCCCCGTTCAATCACTTTGATAAATATATACAGATATTGATAATTCATATCACCACTATAATCCCATATTTGGGATTATAGATTACACAAAAGCTCTAAGATTTTAAATAAGCAATCATATATGATGATTTCATCTCATAATAATAAAGATGAGGAGTGCAGAATATGAACATTGCAGCTCAACTGCCGGCAACCCATCCGGATATGCAGCAACTCTCACAACAGGTCCGCTTTCAAAAGAGCGACGGCACGGTTTGGTTTGGCGAACAACGAATGCTGCTCATGCAGCTCACCTCTCTGACCAACTTCAGAAAGGAGCAGATCCTCACCGTCGGATTAGAGCGCGCCAAAGGCTTCTTTATGCGCTTAGGCTATAGCCTCGGACAGCAAGATGCAGAACTAGTTAAACGACTGGCCGGCGATATTCCTCCCATCGAACTATTTCGCACCGGTTTTATGCTCGACTCTCTCAAGGGTTCAATGCGGGTAGAAGAACTCCAGTTGGAAGTCAGTGCAGAGAGCGATCATTTCTACGCCCTACTCCAGATGCATGACTCCTATGAAGCCGAGATGTTTACCTCTGAGCTAGGACTCACCGATGGCCCTGTCTGCTGGGCACTCGCCGGTCACGCGAGTAGCTTTTCATCGACGCTCTTGGGCCAAGAAATTATTTTCAAGGAGAAACAGTGTCGCGGCTGTGGTGATCATCAATGCCTCCTCGAAGGTCGCCCAGCCACGGAGTGGGAAGATTACGCTACCTACCGCAACTACTATAAATCCGCGCCTATTATCGATGAGCTCTATGAATTACAGGACCAGATCTCGGTCTTACGTCATAAAATCGATAACAGCCCAAGCTTGGGCAATTTTATTGGCGTATCCGAAGGCTTTCAAAAAGTCTGCAAGCTCGCCGACAAGGCTTCAGCCGGCAAAGTCTCGGTGCTATTACTCGGCGAGACCGGCGTTGGCAAAGAGCTAGTCGCCAAAGGTATTCATGATAACTCTCCCCGCGCCAAGCAACCCTTTATTGCGATTAACTGCGCCGCCATCCCCCCTGATCTGATTGAAGCCGAGCTCTTCGGGGTGGTCAAGGGCGCGTATACCGGCGCTACCCAGTCACGGGAAGGCCGCTTTGAACGGGCTAACAAGGGCACTATCTTTCTCGATGAGGTGATCGAACTTAGCCCCCGCGCTCAAGCAACACTGCTGCGGGCATTGCAAGAGGGGGAAATTGAACGGGTGGGTGATAATCAAACCCGCAAAGTGGATGTCCGGGTTATCGCCGCCACCAATGAATCGCTGCTTGAGGCCGTCGAACAAGGCCGCTTTAGAGCCGATCTTTATTACCGTCTTAATGTTTATCCGATTGATATCCCACCACTGCGCCAACGGCCTGAGGATATCCCGATGCTGACCGATCACTTCCTCAAGAAGTATGAAGCGTTCTACAACAAAAAAACCCTTGGTCTATCCGATTTAGCCACCAAAGCGCTGTCCCGTTACCAATGGCCGGGCAACGTCCGAGAACTTGAGAACGTCATTGAACGCGGCCTTATTTTGGCTGAAAACGGCGAAACCATCGATGCACAATATCTTTTCCCTAGCATGTCTATCGGTCAAGACAGTCAAGTCATCTCAGCGGAAGGTGGATTGGTTGATGCACCGTCGCAACAGATATCTCAACCAACATCACCTCGGGAACAAAACAGCACCTCCTGGATGGATCAAGCACTAGAACAGGGAGGCTCGATGGCCTCCATCGAAAAAAGCCTGCTAGAACACACCTTAAACAAGGCCCAGCATAATGTCGCTGAAGCGGCTCGAATGCTGGATATGACACGCCCAACGCTGGCCTATCGCCTAAAAAAACTCAATATTGAGGTAGAGTAATGCAATTAGAACACAGCCAACAATTGCTAACCCATGCGGTTCAATATGCCCTTCAGATTGAGGTCAAGGTAAACATCGCGGTATATGATCAAGGCGCTAACCTATGCGCTTTTCAACGCATGGACAACGCGCCACTCGGTTCGATTGAGATTGCCCAAAAGAAAGCCTATAGCGCTGTTATGTTCGGCGCCTCCACCGATAACCTAGGCCAACTGGTAAAAGACCAACAACTGGACGGTTTCGCACAAACCAATGGCGGGCTCATACTCTTTGCCGGTGGCGAACCCATCTATCAAGCCGATCAACTCATCGGCGGCATTGGTATCTCAGGCGGTAGTGCTGCACAAGATAAAGCCATTGCGTTAGCAGCCATTAAACAATCAGGATACAACAGATTAGGAGCGGACGATGTCGCTTAAACTGAGTGTCATTGATCAGTCTCCAGCCCATAACGGTCAATCACAAACGGCGGGGCTTCATTATTCCACCCAACTCGCCCAACTGTGCGAAGAGCTGGGCTATCACCGTTTCTGGATAGCAGAACATCACGACACTCCTAGCTATTCCAGTTCTTGCCCCGAAATACTGATTGCCCATATTGCCCAAAACACCCATAAAATCCGTGTCGGCAGCGGCGGCGTCATGCTTTCACATTACAGTCCATTGAAAGTCGCAGAAGTGTTTCGCACCCTCGAGGCACTCAACCCCGGTCGAATTGATCTAGGGGTTGGTCGCGCACCCGGCGGCACCGACCTGACCAGCCAAGCCCTCGCCTTTCCGAACACACCCAATACAGCAGCTCTATATCCACAACTGTTGAGCGACCTGAGTGGGTTTCTGCATGACAACCTACCCACTAACCACCCCTTTTCCGGCATCAACGCTACCCCGATCAATGCCGCAGCCCCGCAACTATGGACCCTAGGCTCCAGCAGCGGTAGCGTTGATCTAGCGGCTGAACTTGGACTCGGCTTTGTACTGGCGTTATTTATCGGCACCCATGACCGCCCCGCCGAAATATTTGCCCGCTATCAAGCTAAATTCCGCCCCAACGACAAAGGCATAGAACAACCCCAAACAATTCTCTCCGTCGCCTGCTTGGCCGCCGACAACCAAGAGGAAGCAGCCTATCTAGCGGCACCGAACATGTACTGGAAAGTAATGGCGTTTCGCCACGGTATTCGTGAGCATCTTCGCAGCCCTGAAGAAGCACTGAGCTTGTATAACAAGCTACCGTTATCGGATCAGGCTTATTACCAAGAAACCCTGAATTCAGTGATCACGGGCTCAGGGGAAGAATGTCGCGCAGAACTGGAACAACTGGCGGAACATTATCACGCGCAAGAGCTTATGCTGGTTAATGTTACCCATGATTTTGAAGATCGCTGTAACAGTTATCGCAAGCTAATGAACGCCTTCACCCCATCAGCTTAAACGTCGTATAAAGGGCGCTTCATCCAACATGACAGCGCCCTCTATTCCTCATCACTCAACCGCCTATTAAAGCAACCTGAGCCGTCGGGATTCAGGTACGCTAATCTGCACCTCATCGCCATCGACATTGAGCGTCAGCGCAACCGCTTGCAAGAGATGATGCTCCGCCCCCAGCACCGAGAGGTCCTCTTGATCGAGCCCCTGTTCGATACGCTTAAGATAAAACCGCCCCTCATGGGCATAAATCTTATCCCCCACCACCGGATGACCTAGATCACTCAACTGAGCCCTGATTTGATGTTTACGACCCGTGATGAGTTGGCACTCTAGCAATGCTCTACCCGCTTGAATACCTAACACCCGAAACAGGGTTTGACTGAGACGAGGCTTGAGAAAGCAATGGTGATCGGACACATCTGTTTCATCAATCACATAGACCTGACTACGAATAGCACTACCCAACCTCTCTGACAAACGGCACTCCATCCGTTTTGACGACCAGCTAGGAACACCCTCCACCCAAGCCTGATAAAGCTTTTTCTCTATCAGTTCATTCAAACGGGGCTTCCAACGACGATCAGCATCCGCATCCTTGGCTAAGAGAATAACCCCTGAGGTTTCACTATCTAACCGATGCAGTAAGCGCGCATCACAGTAAGGCGTTTGCCGCCGCACTAACGAGATCAAGGTATTGTACAAATTACGTGTCGTGCGACTAACCGGCAGATTATGTGGTTTAAATACCGCCATTAACTCTCTGTTTTGCCAGAGCAATAACCAGCGATCATCCACCGGTTCTTCCTGATGATATGGCAACATAACCCTTAGCTCAGACACATTGTTCAGCCCATCATCCAAGCCCATTCGATACTCGTCCGCATAGACATGGCCTTCTGCACAGAGCTGAGGCAACCGGTCAATATCCCCATTCGCCAAGCGATCTTGTAGGAACTCCGCCACCGTTAAGTGATGATAATCCGTCACCTTAAAAGAGAGTTTGAAGGGTTCCAACACAAGACCTCATCCGAATGAACATAAAAAAAGCCTCATAAGAGGCTCTGTCACAATAGTCGTGCAATAGTCGTGCAATAGTCGCACAATGCTCGTGTTACATATCCGGCAGCACCTGATGCGCGAACAGCTCTTCGATCTCGGCTCGATTACTACAGGCTTGCACTCGCTTCACCACCTCGGGTGTCAGATGGGGCGCAAATTGCTGAATAAAATCGTACATATAACCTCGCAAAAAAGTCCCTTTGCGGAAGCCTATTTTAGTGGTGCTGTATTCAAACAGATGACTGGCATCCAAGCAGACTAAGTCGGAATCCTTCTGCTCCTCAAAAGCCATCGTGGCGATAATGCCAACCCCAAGCCCTAAGCGCACATAGGTTTTAATAACATCTGAATCCACCGCGGTGAACACCACTTTCGGCTCTAACCCCTCCTGACTAAAGGCATCATCCAACTTAGAGCGCCCAGTAAAGCCGAACACATAGGTTACGATGGGGTACTGCGCGACATCCTGCAGGGTCAACTTCGACACCTGAGCTAAAGGATGATCTTTAGGCACAACCACCGAACGATTCCAGCGATAACAGGGCATCATAATGAGATCATTAAAATGTGACATCGCCTCGGTCGCAATGGCAAAATCAACGGTGCCATTGGCCGCCATCTCAGCAATCTGCATCGGCGTACCCTGATGCATATGCAAAGAAACATCCGGATAGTTTTGCATAAAGCGATGAATCGTCACGGGTAAGGCATAACGCGCCTGAGTATGCGTCGTAGCCACCTCAAGACTGCCCATTTTTTCATCGCTAAACTCTTGTGCAACCTGCTTGATACTTTCCACTTTACGTAAAATATCGCCGGCAACCTCGAGAATAGCCTCTCCTGCGGGGGTCACTCGGGTCAGATGCTTACCGCTACGGGCAAACACTTCGACACCCAGCTCATCTTCCAACAACCGTATCTGCTTACTAATACCCGGTTGCGATGTATAAAGACTCTGCGCCGTTGCTGAAACATTCAAATCATGTCGGGCCACTTCCCATATGTAACGCAACTGCTGCAACTTCATTTATACCTCCAGGAACGATAAAACTTAACTTTAATAACCATTAATTATAACACTGATATGCGATTCACAAAGCGCTGTTTAATGGAAAGGCTTATCAACGACTGACAGATAGACCAACAGTGTTGCCAATAGGCAAAGGCAACACTCACAACAGACCCCGCGTTTTGATCAGGAAAGACGACTGCGCAATTTACGAATCTCTTCTTCATAACTGCTTATCTTTTTATCGACCGCCGTTAACCTAGCGTTAGCACGCATCGCCTCTTCCGTTTTGTCTTTCACCTGATTACGCAACATATTTTCGCGGCGAGAAGCATCGTTCAGGGCCAGCATATGTTTTTGAGCGGTGCGTTTCAGCTCATCCTTAATCTCTTCGACTTTGCCCTCTAACCGCTTGCAACGGTTCTGCTCGGACAGCAGTGCCGAACTCAGCTGGCTTTTTTCACGATCCCGCTGACTTTCTTGACTCTTATAACGCTTCAGCTCAGTTTCTAGGGTTTTCACTTGAGTGCCGGTCGTCTCCAGCTTGACATCTTTCTTCGCCAGCAATCCCTGAAGGTTATGGATATCCTTGGTCAGGGTAGACTCTTTACGGCCACACTCATCCCTGAACTTCTCCAACGCGCTACGGTAATAGCGAGTATCGGCCTCAGCTTTAGCCACCTGATCAAGCCCGTGACGCTGCTCTTCGATAATACGCTGATCAAAGGTGCGCTTAGCATCATCCATTTTTTTCTGTAGCAGATTAAGTTCCTGCTCCACATTAAGGCGACGCTGTTCTTCTGTCTTCTGTCCTGCGGTTGCCGACACCAAGTTAATCTTCAACACAGCAATTTCTGCATCGAGTGCTTGTATCTGATGCTTTTCTTGCTCTAACTGCTGTTTCAGATCTCGAAAATGTTGATCCATTTCCGCTTGCTGACTTTGCACTTTAAACAGCTCAGTTTCAGAATGACGGCGCGCATCTTCGCTGGCCAACTGTTGAAACTGTTTATCGGTCGACATCGCCGACTGCGCTTCCTGTATGGCGTGCTGCCATAAGGACTCGAAACTTTGCACTAAGGATTCAGGCAGTCCCGGAATTTTAACGCTGGTATCACCCAACATTCGCATACGGTCCGGCAACACACTCCACCACTGCTCAAGCAATGCAGCCACTTGATCGGCATCCACGTCAAGCATGCTTGCCAGTTCAGCCACATTGGGTGCTTTACCACTTTTGAGCATGGCATCCGCTGCTTTATTAAACTCTTCAGTATTGATCTGTTGACTCATTAATAACGCCTACCGGGCTGTAGATTGCCCTTCAGTTTTTTTCAATTTTTTTAAACTCTTTTCCAACTCGTCACCCAAGGGTGCGTGGAAAATCTTTCGCCCACCGGAGGGCATCGGTACACGCAGCTCGGCGGCATGGAGAAACAAGCGACGAATACCGTAACTTTTCATCTCACGGTTAACCGGGTCGGTTCCATATTTATCATCACCAATAATAGGATGACCGGCAAACTGACAATGCACCCGAATCTGATGGGTACGACCGGTGATAGGCCGCGCTTCAACTAGGGTGACAAAGTTACCAAATCGCTGCAGTACTTTAAATTCAGTCAGCGAAAGCTTACCTAATGGGTGCGCTTTTACGACGCGCTCGCCCGACTTAAGTTCATTCTTTTGCAGAGGCGCATCGACTTTAAGCTTTCTTGCCGACCATTTACCCTCAACTAGGGCATGATAGATCTTGGTAATCTGTTTCGCTTGCATAGCGGCATGCAAAAATCGCAATGCACTGCGTTTCTTAGCCACCATAATACAACCGGACGTATCTCGGTCGAGACGGTGAACCAGCTCAAGAAATTTAGCGTCGGGGCGCATCTGACGAATCGTTTCAATCAATCCAAGACTGATACCGCTACCACCGTGCACTGCTAACCCTGAAGGCTTATTGATGACAATAAGATCATTATCTTCAAACAGAATAGAGCGCTCAACCAGCTCCCGAAGATTGTCACTCACCTCGGCCTGGGGCTTCTCGGCACTGAGACGAATCGGCGGCACCCGCACCAGATCACCATCCTGCAGACGGTAATCAGGCTTGATTCTCTTTTTGTTAACCCGCACTTCACCTTTACGCAAAATACGATAAATCAGCGTTTTAGGCGCACCTTTTAAGCGTGTGCGAAGGAAGTTATCTATCCTCTGCCCCGCTAGCTCTGAATCAATTTCAAACCATTGAACGGCAGGGGCGGATGTTGTTGTTTCTTCTGACATATTAATGGGATATCGGACCTTTCGATTGATGCTATCTATTTAAGCTGCTATATTCTAACGCTGCTGCGGGCAGTTGGCTTTAGCTAATTTGAAATTCCCTGTTATTTTGCCATTTAGTACATAAAATCAAGCAAATAACCGGTATGAATCCCTCGTACAGCATCAATTTAAAAAGAATTACTACGTATTTCACCCAGTTGGCTATGCCCTGATATGGCAAAACCAGTTGGAGGTGTAGATGTCAGTTGCCCGGAACCTGCCAATATATAACCGGCAGCACCAGCCCGATCAGACTTGAGACAAGACAGTCGATACGAGGCAACTGTTTCCTTCACCGTCGATAAGACCGCGTTACATAACGATGTAGCACGGCATTAAGTTAAACACAAAAGTCGTTACGAAGACTTTGTTTTGCGTGCCTGTTGTATTGAGTACAGGCACCTCTCTGTGTGGCTTGCGGCTGGATGAAGTGCGTTAGTGTTATAAGAGAACGCTAACAAACAATGAAAAGAATGCTAATTAATGCAACTCAACAAGAAGAGTTGCGCGTTGCGCTGGTAGACGGCCAACGCCTTTATGATCTGGATATCGAGTCCAGCTCCCGTGAGCAGAAGAAAGCTAACATCTACAAGGGTAAAATCACCCGCGTTGAGCCTAGCCTAGAAGCTGCTTTTGTCGAATATGGCTCAGAACGCCACGGCTTCCTCCCCCTTAAAGAGATCTCCCGAGAATACTTCAAGAAAGGTTCCGATAAAGGCGGTCGTCCGAATATCCGTGAGGTTATTGCCGAAGGGACCGAAGTCATTGTTCAGGTTGATAAGGAAGAGCGCGGCAATAAAGGCGCTGCACTGACAACCTTTATCAGTCTCGCTGGCCGTTATTTGGTATTGATGCCGAATAACCCTCGTGCCGGTGGTATCTCCCGCCGCATCGAAGGCGAAGACCGCAAACAACTTAAAGAAGCGCTTGATGGGGTCACTATCCCACCAAAAACAGGCGCTATCGTACGTACTGCGGGTATCGGCCGTACCTCTGAAGAACTGCAATGGGATCTCGATTATCTCATGACCCTATGGGACGCGATCACCGGCGCCGCCGAAGAACGTCGTTCCCCTTTCCTGATTTATCAAGAAAGCAATGTGGTTATCCGAGCGATTCGTGACTACCTACGTCAGGATATCGGCGAAGTACTGATCGATAAGCCTGAGGTTTATCAGGAAGCGATCAACTTCGTTCAACAGGTAATGCCGAGCTACCTCAACAAGATCAAACTCTATGATGAGGCGATTCCACTATTCAATCGCTTTCAGATTGAAAGTCAGATTGAGACTGCCTTCCAACGGGAAGTTCAGCTACCTTCCGGCGGCTCTATTGTTATAGACCCGACCGAAGCACTGGTCTCTATCGACATCAACTCCGCTCGCGCAACCCGCGGTAGCGATATCGAAGAAACCGCCCTGCAGACCAACCTCGAAGCAGCCGATGAGATCTCTCGTCAGGTACGCCTACGAGATATTGGTGGACTCATCGTTATCGACTTTATCGATATGACCCCCATCAAGAACCAGCGGGAAGTTGAAAACCGCATGCGCGACGCACTTAAGGTCGACCGCGCTAGAGTTCAGTTAGGTCGCATCTCCCGCTTCGGTTTGATGGAGATGTCACGTCAGCGACTTCGCCCATCATTGATCGAAAGCCGTGGCGCCGTCTGCCCTCGCTGTAATGGTCAAGGCACCGTCCGTGATACAGAATCACTGGCACTGTCTATCCTGCGTCTTATTGAAGAAGAATCATCAAAAGATCGCACCGCACAGATTCGCGCCATTCTACCGGTATCCGTGGCAACCTTCCTACTGAACGAAAAACGTAGCGAAGTACACGAAGTAGAAGTTCGTCATCATGTTCGGGTGGTTATTGTACCGAACCCCAACATGGAAACACCTCATTATGAAGTGGTTCGTTTACGTGATGATCACACCGTTATTAACACCAATGACGCTAGTTATACCCTTCAGCCAGAAACTGAAGAGGAACTGATTGTTGAAACCGCGCCACAAGCGCCGCCTGTCAGAGAGCGCGCCGCCGTCAGCACGGTAGCACCATCGACCCCTGCGCCAGCATCAGCTCCGATTCCAGCGCCTCAAGCAGCTACGCCAGCACAACCAGCGCCGGTATCGTTAACTAGCCGAATCTTCAGTGCATTGGGCGGCCTATTTGGCGGTTCAGACGATACTCAAGAAAAGGCTCGCCTCGAACAGGAAAAAGCTAAACTCGAGCAAGAACGGGAAGAGCGCAACAAAAAACAACGTGGCCGTAAACGCACGAATAACCGTCGTGACCGAGATCGCGATCGTAACCGCAATCAACGTCGTGACAGCGATAAAATAATCGACAACCTGTCTGACACTTCAGAGCCTGTCGTGCAAAAAGAGCGCGATAACACCACTGAAGAGCCAAGCCGAGGTCGTTCACGCAACCGTCGTCGCAATGAGCGGGATAAGTCTGCACCAAAAGAGCAGAGTGAAGAGCAAAACAATGCTCAACCGACTCAGCCTGAAAAAAGCAGCGAGCAAAATAAACCTGCCGAGAAAAACGAAGATGGTCGCCCTCGCGGTGAACGTCGTCGCGGACGTCGTCGTCGCGGTGAACGCAGTGGTAAGCGTACCGCTGACAGCAACAACACTGAAAACACCGAACTGCTCGCCCCTACCGACGTTAAAGTTGACGCCGCAGAGAATGCCGTTCAGTTACCAAGTGACAATAGCGAGACCGCCCCAGCCGAAACAGCTGCTCCAGTAAAAGCAGATAAATCGTCAGAAGAAGCGCCTCGTAAACGTCGCCAACGTCGTCGCGGACCAAAAACAGATAACACTGCAGCCAAAGCCGCTACAGCAGAGTCTGCATCTGCGCCAGCCAAAGAGACTGTCAAAAATACTGAAACGACCTCTGCGAAAGTGGAAGAAGCCTCAGAAACGACAACTCAGGTAGCACCTACTCAAGAAGTGCCGACTCAAGAAGCTCCGACTCAAGAAGCACCGATTCAGGAAGCCGCGACTCAAGCTGCGACCACTGAAGCAGCTGTTGAGGCACCGGTTACCGATGCGCCTAGCCCTGAGACAGAGCAGGTCAGCGAGACTAAAGCAGCAACAGAAGCAGCTGTAGAAGTCGAAGCTGCCAGTACTGAAGAGACATCAGCGCCAGTCGCTGACGAGGAAATCTCTGATACCCTCGTACTTGAAGCTGAACTCATCCCTGAGCCTGAAGCTAAAGCTGAAACAGCGCCAGAAGCGCCTAAAGCAGAAGAAACCCCTGCTGAAGCACCGGTTGCTACTAAGGAACCGGTTAAAGCTGAGCCGATCGAAGCCGTCGCCACACCGACCGAAGCGCCAGAAGAATCCAACACCGTTGAAATCGAAATTGAAATCGAGCAACCTGTTGAAGAACCTGCCCGCCCCACCGGTCGTCGTGTCCGTAAGCGTCCAGATCTAAGCGCGCCAACCGTTGCACCCGAAGAGGTGATGACCGCTCGTCCAAAACGGGAAACACCTCCACCGGTGGCAACAGAAGAGACTGCACCGCGCAAACGTCGTCAACGACGTGCGCCTAACGACCCTCGTCTACAAAGCACTGAAGCCGCTACTTCAGCTTCTGCGGACGAGAGCCAAGAAAGCAGCAATAGCTAATTGCCTATGCAATAAGCGTATAAACGCTGATTAATAAAAGCACCCTACAGGGGTGCTTTTTTTTGCCTGTCATTCAGCAGCCGCTAAAACGGTAAGCTCCACAGCATTCAAGATACACCCAACAACGCCAGCCCCTGCGATTTCATCTCATTTCCGCAACTGTTTTACAGCTCAGCATGACCAAACCTACGACTAACCGCTCTATATATCTAAAAAAATATTCGCCGGGCATAAAAAAACCGCGAATCATATCGCGGCTTTATGTCGTATCTCATGCCTTTCGAAGGAAGGCTAAATCATCAAGGATAACAACGCGGCTCAATCTCCAGCATAACCCCAAACTGCTGATAGACATCCGCCTGAATCGCTGCCGCAAGCTCAAGAATATCAGCACCGCTAGCCGTACCGTGATTCACCAACACCAGCGCCTGCTTGCTATAAACGCCCGCATCACCTTGCCGATGGCCTTTCCATCCTTGCCGATCAATCAACCAACCTGCCGCCAACTTACAATAGCCAGGCTGGTCAGCGAACATCACCAATTCAGGATAGTCATGCTTCAATTTTTCAGCTTGATCCACTGGTATAATCGGGTTTTTAAAAAAACTACCTGCATTGCCAATCTGAGCGGGCTGAGGCAACTTAGCATTACGAATGTCGCCGATAAGATCACTTAACTGTAGCGGCTCAGGGGTCGCTATCTGTCGAGCTTTAAGCTGATCCGCGATCCCGCCATATTGCAGCTTAGGATTGAACTCTCGACTTAAGGTAAAAGTGACCGCCGTAATCAGATAGCGGCCAGGAAAGCGGCGCTTAAAGATACTGTCTCTATAACCAAACTCACATTCATCCGCACTAAAGACGACCGCCTGCCCTGTTTCCATATCAAATGCGTCTAGACTCGACAAACAGTCCTTGAGCTCAACACCATAAGCACCGATATTCTGAATCGGAGCCGCCCCGACCGTGCCTGGAATCAGCGACAAGTTTTCAAGGCCATAGCAGCCCTGCTCCAGCGTCCAACGAACAAAGCCGTGCCACTCCTCTCCCGCACCGGCCGTCACGCAAATACTACCGTCAGGGTTAGGACTCATCTGCAAACCATGAATGCGATTAACCACGACGAGCTGATTGAGATCGGCCGTGAGCACTAAATTACTGCCGCCCCCAATAAAGAGTACCGGCAGGTCATGGCGTTGAATAAAGTCGCGCACCTCGGCAAGTTGGCCAGCACTCTCTAGAACCGCAAAGTAACGTGCAGAGACGTCAAAACCGAAACTGTTATAGGGCTTGAGAGAGATATTCTCCTGAATCTCAAGACTCATTGATTAAGCTCGGTAGCTATACGCTCTAACAGCGCTGCAGACGCCACCTCAACCAAATCTAGCACATGATCAAACCCAGCAGGCCCACCATAGTAAGGATCAGGGACTTCTCGCTCAGATAGATCGGCAAGCTCGAGAAACAAACCTAGATGCCCCTTATAATCAGCCGGACAGATCCTTTTTAACTCGGATAAATTCTCTTTGTCCATCGCCATAATAAAGTCATAGTGATGAAAATCAGCAGTCACTGCTTGGCGCGCCCGTAGATCACTAAGATCGACCCCGCGCTTCAATGCAGCGGCCGCTGCTCGATGATCCGGAGGATTCCCCACATGATAAGCAGCGGTACCCGCTGAGTCGATTTCTATTAAATGCGCCAAACCTCGACGCTCCACCAGTGCACGAAAGACACCATGGGCCGTTGGGGAACGACAAATATTACCCAAGCAAATAAAAAGAACGCGTTTCATGCTATCTCCTCCGGTTAATCAAGGTTCAAAAAAGATGACGTATCCGCTCAAGATCTTCAGGTGTGTCCACCCCTGCTGGCGGCAGCTCATCGGCCACATCAACATGGATGATTGCCCCGTTCCACATCGCCCGTAACTGCTCGAGACACTCCGTCTCTTCTAGCGGCGCAGGCGGCCAGAGAACGAAATTATTCAACAGCTTAACCCGATAAGCATAAATACCAATATGGCGTTGAAAATCAACGCCGGCAGGCATCACGCTTCGACCAAGCTCAGTGTTGAATGCATCTCTCGGCCAAGGAATAGGAGCCCGACTAAAATAGAGCGCCCGACCACTTTGGTCTGACACCACTTTAACCACATTAGGATTCAATAAAGACTCGATATCGTTAATCGGCTCACTCAGAGTCGCAATGCTCGCGTCGGACACCGCACTGAGGTTATGCGCCACCTGATTAATAATCCGAGGTGGAATCAAGGGCTCATCACCCTGCACATTGACGACGATATCATCGGCATAGAAGCCCAAAGAGTGAACCACTTCCTGCAAGCGGTCGGTACCAGACAGATGTTCCGCCGAAGTCATACAGACCTCGGCGCCAAAGCCTGCTGCAACATCGGCGATACGCTGATCGTCGGTTGCGATGATCACCCGCTGCGCCTCACTCTGAATTGCACGCTCATACACGTGCTGGATCATCGGTTTACCGGCAATATCCGCCAGCGGCTTACCGGGAAAGCGGGAAGAACCAAAACGCGCAGGAATAACAACAGAAAAAGCCATAGCCGCTATTTCTCCAAACGTTCATCGGTCGTCAGCGTGCGAGCTTCGGTCTCCAGCATCACCGGAATATCATCACGAATAGGATAAGCTAGCCCGGAGGTTCGGCAGATCAGTTCGTTTGTCTCTTTGTTCCATTCAACCGGTGCTTTAGATACCGGACAAACCAGGATATCGAGTAATTTCTTATCCATCGTTAGTGCCTCTGTGTGAAATGCTTTAGTAAGCGCTATTCTGCTCAGTATCGGCAGACAACGCAGTATTTAGTATAGCCTCGAGTGAAGCAGAAAAACTTTTATCCATCATCGCATTAACCTGTAAATACCAGGCATCATCAAGCCCTAGATGATCGCACTTAACCGCATCTTTCTCAGTCATTATCAACGGCAAGGGTTGCGCAAAGGTAACATCAGCGCGGCTATATTGGTGATGATCGGCAAAGGGATGAAGCTGAGGAGTAAACCCAAGACTCGCCAATGTTTGCGCAAAACGCACGGGGTTGCCGATGGCGGCGACCGCATTCACCTGACGCGGTCCGCGCCAAGCGCTAGGCTCAACAACTTGATGCGTGCTTAAGGAAACTAACGACCCTGCTTCTAGGGTCATCTGAAACGCTTTACTCGCATGCGCAGATTCGAGTAGCGCCGGCGAAGCGTTGCCATTCACCACGATAAGATCAACATCATTGAGTCGCTCTACGGGTTCTCTTAGCGGACCTTCCGGTAGACAACGACGGTTACCGAAACCTCTTGCCCCATCGATAACCGCAATCTCAACCGTGCGGTCGAGCGCATAATGCTGCAAACCATCATCACTGATGATCAGATCACAGGCCGCCTGAGTTAATAGATGCTTGGCTGCGGCGACCCGATCAGCGGAGATCACCAACGGAACGCCCGTGCGGCGCACGATCATTAATGGCTCATCCCCCGCTTCGGAAGGCTTAGCCGCTGCAGTGACAAAATAGGGTGTCGTCGGCGGTGAGGCTCGATAACCCCGACTGATGACGCCTGGGCTATAGCCTTGGGTTCGAAGATGCTCAATTAACCAGATAACTAAAGGGGATTTACCGGTGCCGCCGACGGAGATATTACCCACCACAATAACGGGCACTGGGGCTGTCCAACGCGCCTTAATACCATCAAGGTATTGCTGCCGACGTCGAGTCGCCAAACAACGAAACAGTCGTTCCAACGGCCGCAACAAGGCAGGCCAACGACTGCCATTATACCAGGCCTGTTCCAGCCCCATCACTAAGGCTCAGCCGGTTTCTGAGTGGTAATGCTGAGGCCAGCAAAACCCAATTTTCCAGCCACATCCATCACGGTAACCACCGATTGATGCGCCGCATTGCCATCGGCAGAGATAATAAAGGGGAGTTTGCGATCATCACCTACCTGATCAATAATCGCACGGCGTAGGGTTTCCGGCTGATTATTCAGTAAGCTTTGACCGTTAACGGTATAGCCACCATCAACGCCTATCAGCACTTCTAAGGTATCCGCCTTAGCCTCAACTGCTTCGCCATCCGCTTCAGGCAAGCTGATCTGCAGATGGGTTTCGTTGGTGAAGGTGGTCGACACCATAAAAAATATCAGCAACAGGAAGACCACATCAATCAAGGGCGTTAAATTGACAGAAACGTCTTCTGTTTGCTTTCGTTTGAATTTCAATCGACTCATCGGTTACTCGAAATCTACTTCACGGTCGCCATGAACCACTTCAACCAGTTTTTGACACTCTTGCTCCATCTCAATTAACAGTGTCTCAATCCGACGCTGAAAATAACGGTGAAACACCAACGCGGGGATCGCAATCGACAAACCTGCCGCAGTCGTGATGAGTGCCTCAGAAATACCGCCCGCTAATACATTAGCGTTACCGGTACCCTGCAACATGATCTCGGCGAATACCTTAATCATACCGATAACCGTACCCAGCAACCCTAATAACGGGGAGATGGCAGCAATCGTGCCTAGTGAATTAAGAAACCGCTCCATCTGATGCATAACATGCTGAGCCGCCTCCTGAATACTTTCCTTCATGATCTCGCGGCCATGGGTCGAGTTATTTAAACCCGCCACCATAATCTGGCCAAGAAAACTTTGATTACGGATCTGCAACAGCCGCTCAGGCGTCATTTCACCATTGCGTACCATCGTCCAGACCTCGGATAAGAGGTTTGCCGGCGCTACTCTTTTTTTCTGCAGCACCCAAAATCGCTCTAGACAGATAGCCAGAGACAAAATAGAACAGGCGATAATTGGCAGCATTAGCCAACCACCGGATTGTATCAACTCAAACACCAGATTTTCTCCTTCAGACCGGCCCATACTCTAGCATAGAGTCCGACGCCAGTGTAGTGATTAACCTGCTGTCCAATAACGCTTTTTCTGATCTCGATAGGTTTTAGTCAAACAACCGTTGGCCCTGCTCTCCAACATTAGTGCGCCTTGCTCCGCAGTATTCAACCAGGGCAGCTGTAACCGATTTAATCGATCAATCACCGCCTGTGCAGGATGCCCATATGGATTATCAAAACCCGCACTAAATAGCACCCAATCAGGATGCAACGCTTGCAACCACCCGATTGAACTCGAATACCGACTACCATGGTGCGCGGCCACTAACCAGTTGGTTGTTAGATCGGGATATTTAGCCAATATTTGCTGTTCAATACCCGCCTCAATATCACCGGGAATAACAAGCGAACACTGCTCAGACTCTACCAGTAGCACGCAGGAACGATTATTCTCATTCACCACAGACAACCGAGCGGGCTGAAGAAAACGAAACCGGATGCCCTCCCACTCCCAAGCATCATCCGCCACACAGGGTTGTATTGATGGTTGGCGGTAGAGTGTCGGACTGCCCGAAAGCACCTGTTTGATCTCGAACTGCGAGTTTAACTCAGGATAGCCACCCGCATGATCATTATCTTTATGGCTTAATACAAGCCGATCAATATGCTCAATATGGCGGCTTTGCAACAAGGGAATTAACGTAAATCGCGCAATACTACGTCCTTTAAACGCAGCGCCCGTATCAAAGACTAAGGTTTTGTTAGCGGTTTCAATCAACAACGCTAAGCCCTGCCCCACATCCACTACCGTGGCGCGAAAATCACCCGAATCGATAGAGTCGCGCGCCGGAAAAACTAACGCCAGCAACAGAAAGAGACCAAAATATCCGACACCCGTCCAGCGAGGCAAAATTAACAATACCGCCGCCAACAACCCCAACACAACGGCCAGGGTACTTGGATAGCCACTCAGCACCCCACCGGCAGGAGAACAAAACTCAAGTATCTGCCAGAAATAATCCAATAAGCCATTTAAGAGAGAGGCACCGAAAGCCGGCTCAATGAGGCACAGCAACAACCCCAATATCACCCCTGGCAAGACAACAAAGGTTAATAGCGGGATAGCCACTAGATTTACTAACGGAGCGATCAAGGTAACCTGACCTATCCAAAGCAATAACAGCGGCATCAACCCCAGAAAAACCGCCCATTGAGTTCGTAGTACCGTGACGATACCTTTACTGGCCTCCCCTTTAACGATTAGCAACAGGGCAGCAACCGCCGCAAAGGACAACCAGAATCCCGGCTGATAAAAACTTAACGGCTGCAGGAACAACACCAGCACTAACGCCAACTGATAGCGTAACCACACACTGATAGACCGATTAAACAGCAGCGGCAACAACATCGCCAGCGACATAATTAAGGCACGCTGAGTCGGAATACTAAAGCCGGCCAACAAGGCATAACCCGAAGCCATTATGAGCGCCGGTACAATGCGATACGCACGAAGATCATCGGCCTTGACTGTCAATCGCCGCAGCCCTAACTGCAGCAACCAGCCGATGCCATAGCCAAAGAGACAAGCGATACCGATATGCAGACCACTGATCACGATAAGATGCACCGTACCGCTCTGCCTTAAGATTTGCCACTGAGGGTCCTGCAACCCCTGTTTATCACCCAACACAAGCGCCCGCACCGTTGCTTGCGCTCGCTCATTTAATGGCAGCCCTACCAACCACTCCCGCAATTGATAACGCTGATACGCAACCTGACTTCGCCCCGTTTGCTGAGGCTCAGCGAGAAGCTTCGCGCTGCGCACATAGCCCTTAGCATTGATTCGGTCTGCAAATAAACGGGTTTGATAATCACTGCTGCCGGGGTTCCTTAACCCCCTCGGGGGTTTAATCCGTACGACAAATTGCCATTGCTGACCCGGCACGATTCGCTCATCGGTTTTATACCAACTCAGTAACAGATGCTGTAAGTCGATGTTCGTGGATGTATCAGATAGCTGATCAACGTCAAACCGAAATCGACGCATATCCGAAAAGGAGTCCGGCAAGTCACTAACCACCCCAACAACGGTTAATGTTTGCGCCGTCATCGACAGCGGCATTCGCTGGCTGAGATTGACATATCCCCAGCCTGAGGCATACAAAATGCCCAGCAGAAAACCCGCAAATTGAATGCGCAACCCAGTGTTATATAGAGGCCTCAAGCCAAGCCATCGCCTAAACGGCGGCAGACAATCAACCAACAAAAACACCAATAGCGCGACAAGAACCCAAGATGGCAGTAGCTGTGGCAGCCAAGCGACCAACAGCATCCCCAATGCTATACCAATCATCCTTGATTACCGGTTGGCTTAATGGATTGAAGGAGGCATAATTAGCTCCCCCATCAGCTAACTATAAGTTCCTCCCTGATGCCGCGCAAACTTATTAAAAAATTTATGCCCGATGAGCGAAAGCTCAAATCCAACCGCTATCTAAGCTGGTTGGGTAGTCATATACATGATCCAAACCTCTGGCACCTGACCCGCAAGTCAGTCAGCCGAGCGTTTTTCGTGGGGCTATTCTGTGCATTCATCCCTCTTCCCTCGCAGATGTTGATTGCGGCGGTGGCGGCGCTGTTCGTGCGCAGCAACCTACCGATCTCTGTCAGCCTTGTGTGGCTGACAAACCCACTGACCATCCCGCCGATGTTCTATTTCGCTTACTGGATAGGCACACTCATTATTGGCGTCGATGTGGTCGCGATCGATTTCGAAGTCAGCCTTCAGTGGATTAAAGCGGAACTAGACCATATCTGGTTGCCGCTAGTTGTCGGCTCATTGGTCTGCGGCCTTGTCAGCGGTTCGCTGGGTTATCTGTTGATGCAGCGCTTTTGGGTATGGCATGTCAATAAAAGCTGGCGTAACCGTCAAGGACGTAAATTTACGCTACGCAAACAAAAAGCGGCAAAGACCTCGTCGGATAATCCGGATAGCCCAGAGGTAAATCAAGCCGAGGACCCACAGCAGAAGTCGCCCGACTCTGGCACAGAAACAGACCACTCAGATAGCAAAAAGCCGGAATAGGATTCCGGCTTTTTAATATCATCAGTTTAATATATCCAGATTATGAGAGGGTTATCGGCTGTAACAGCCCATCCTTCAACTCAACCACACGCCCCTGCTTCTGCGCTAACTCAAGGTCATGGGTGACCACCACAAAAGAGATACCAAACTCGCTATTGAGCCCGTTCATCAACGCTTGCACTTCCTGCCCAGTATGACGATCAAGGTTACCCGTCGGTTCATCCATCAACACACAGGCAGGATTAGTCACCAGCGCACGAGCAATGGCCACCCGCTGCCGTTCACCACCACTAAGCATCGACGGCTTGTGCTCAAGCCGATGGGACAATCCTACTGAATCCAATATTGCAGCCGACTGCTTACGTACGACACTGATATCTTCGCCACGAATTAACAGCGGCATGGCAACATTTTCCAGTGCGGTAAACTCAGGCAACAAATGATGAAACTGATAAACAAAACCCAAAGAACGGTTACGCAGCTTGGCACGGGCTTGCTCGCTGATCTCAAACAGTGATCGGTCATCCACTCGCACATCGCCTGAACTCGGCAGATCGAGGCCACCCAACATATTAAGCAAGGTACTTTTACCCGAGCCAGAACTCCCCACAATCGCGAGAGTTTCACCCCGCCTAACCTGCAGCTGAACCCCTTGCAAAACCTCTACAGTAATATCACCCTCACCGTAGTGTTTTTTGAGATCGATACACTCCAACACCAGATCATTCATAACGCAATGCCTCAGCCGGTTGTGTACGAGAAGCCCGCCAAGCCGGATAAATAGTGGCCAAAAAGCTAATACTCAACGCCACACAGATGATCACAACGACATCTTCTAACTTTAACTGAGATGGCAGATAGCTAATAAAGTAAACATCGGCGCTGAGAAACTGAATACCAAAGGTATGTTCAATCCAGGCAATAAGATCGGTCACCGTCAACGCCAGTACAATCCCTAGGATGGAACCGAGTAACGTTCCCATCACCCCGATCACCGTCCCCTGCACCATAAAGATCCGCATGATACAGCCGGGTGTCGCGCCTAATGTGCGAAGAATAGCGATATCGCCCTTCTTATCCGTTACCACCATGACCAAGGTTGAAACAATATTAAACGCGGCGACAAAGACGATAAGAAACAGCAGCAAGCCAATCATTTTCTTTTCCAACTGAATCGCTTGAAACAGGTTACCGTGGGTACGCGTCCAATCACTAGCGCGGTAGAAACCGCCCAAGTCGGCAACAATCTGCTTAATGCGCGACGGTGCTTCGAACAGATCATTAAACTGCAAACGGATACCATCCACCCCGCTATCCATACGTTTAATGCGCGCCGCATCGGCAATATGAATATAAGCTAGGTTAGCATCCAATTCTGCGCCAACCTCAAATAAACCAACCACGGTAAACCGCTTGAGCCGAGGTATCACCCCCGCCACACTAATCGACGCTTCAGGTAATACTAATGTGATTTTATCACCAATATTAACCCCCATTGAGCGGGCCAACAGAGACCCAAGCACGATACCATACGACTTCGGCTTTAACGCACCGAGGCTACCCGCTTTGATATGATCACCTAATATGGATACTTTGGTTTCTAGCTCGGGCTCAATACCGTTGATCAACACGCCACGCACGACACCACGATTAGTGAGCATACCCTGCGCTTGGATATAGGGAGCAGTACCAATGATACCCGCCTGCTGGTTGACCTTTTCAGACACCGCCTGCCAATCTTCAAGGGGCTGGCCGTAATCCGAAATCGTACCATGGGGCACCATACCTAAGATTCTATCCTTCAGTTCACGGTCAAAACCGTTCATAACCGACAGGACGACAATCAGCGCGGCAACACCCAACATCAGCCCCAGCATCGAGACTAGCGAGATAAAGGAGATAAAATTATTGTTCCGTTTGGCGGCGGTATATCGCAGGCCAACGTACAGAGAGAATGGTCTAAACATGGCTGAGGATTAAATCACAGACGGATAAATTTCTCTAACAAAATCATAATAATATTCGTTATACTCAATGAAAGTGACAAAATCTCGAGGGTAGTAATTTTGAATCAGGAACGACGTCAATATTTCCGCATCAATGGCAAAGTAGCAGTCGACTATAAAATCATCACTAAAGATGAAATGCGGCACGGACGTCTTCCGAGTCAATTTCAGGTCTCCCCTTTCTTTTTGCTCCTCAATCAACTTCAAGAATATAGTCGCGATAGCAGCTACCACCTGCGCAAGATTGCTCAAAAAGAGCCGATGATCGCCACCTATCTTGAACTGATGAATAATAAAATAGACGCTATCGCCCATGCCATCGCTAAAAGTGATGTCGATTTTGAACATCTTTCCGCGCAAGAGATTAACCTCAGTGAAGGCGGCATGTCATTTTATAGCCCAGAGCCGGTCGAACTGAAAAGCTTCCTAGCACTCAAGGTGGTTTTCGAAGAAACCCATAGCGGGCTTCTACTCTATGGACAAACCCTCTATTGCAGCGAAAAGCAGAAAGATGGTCAGTACAAAATAGGGATCGAGTTTACTGAGATGCCGGAAAGTAGTCGCATGATTGTTGCCCGCTACATCCTTAACCGCCAGACCCATGATCGCCAGAAGATAGATGAACAATACTAGTGCTGTTGAGTTAATTGATAGCCTGAACCAACTCAATCAGGCACTCATTCACTTTTCGCAACAATTACAACAAAGTACTTTACCTTTTTGGCTGCCTGGGCCCGCACAAAACTTACAACAAGCGGCTGCCCTGTATACCGATATTTGGTATCAGGACGGCCAAGATGGACGAACTACCCTCAGCCAACATGGCATCATTGGTGCCGACCCTCAACTCATCGCCGCCACCCTTCAGCTAAATGAAGCTAAGGCCAACTTTCAGACGCTTGCACTTCATTATCGCCTGAGCCGATCAACGGACACCCTCAAAGAACTCCACCACCGTAGCGAAAAGATAGCCGAGATACTGCAACGGCATGGCGCCGCTAGAATTCATCTCAAACAATGTTATCGACAAATTCCCCTGCTAGAGCACTGCCCCTCTAAAATCGGTTTCAGTTGGTACACCAGTGGCCGCAGTATTCGCAAGCTAACACCGGCAGAGGCCGAACAAAAGCTTCTTAAAATGGATACCAGCCAACGACATATACAGCAACAACTACAAGCGGTTGGTAATCTACGCCCCAGCGATAGGCTGGCACAGATTCAGTCACAGGTGCCGGTTATGCGCGCCAATATGACATGGAAAGAACAAGACCTTGTAATGCGTAAAGCACAAAACACGTCATTGCCGATTATTATCGCGCTGAACAGTGATAATCCAAGACTGCCTGAGTATAATGAGCCTCCACTGACACCCCCTGAGGCACGTAGTCGATTAGAGCGCAGCGATCTTAAAATAGATCCACAGCCTTTTTTACCTAGCCTCAGAGCCCACCGATATTTGGGATAATCCATTGCATGTCTGACCCGAAGCAAAACCCTCAAGCCCAGCCACATAACAAAACCCTTCATCACATCGCGACCGCTATTGGGTTACTTTTTTTACTCGGATACTATCTGCTAATGGATAAAACCGGATTTTATGACTGGGTAACAGCGCTATTGCCGCAAGAATACGCCGGCTCCGGCTTAATGCTCGGCATCATGATCGCCATGACTCCAGGTTTCTTTGCTTGGAAGCACTACAACCGCTGGGTCGAAAAGAAACTCAATGTAACCGGCAAGTATTACGAAGATGGTTTTTACAAACAACCAGAAAAAAAACCAAAAGATGAGAGCTCGTCTGACTAATCCGAGCTAAAAGCCAAAAGCTAATAACAAAAAACCGCCCAATGAGGCGGTTTTTTAATACCGAGAATAATCAGAGATTAGAGATACGGTTCAGTCCGGCAATCGCCGCTACCCGATAGGCCTCAGCCATAGTTGGATAGTTAAAGGTGGTATTAACAAAATAATTAATACTGTTAGCCTCACCCTTTTGGTTCATGATCGCCTGACCGATATGCACGATCTCTGACGCCTGATCTCCGAAACAATGGATGCCGAGAATAGCCAAAGTATCGCGGTTAAACAGAATTTTCAGCATACCGACAGGCTCACCTGAGATCTGCGCCCGCGCCGTATCTTTGAAAAAAGCCTGGCCCACTTCATAAGGCACGCACTCTTCGGTCAACTGCTCTTCCGTTTTACCGATCGAACTGATCTCTGGGATGGTATAAATACCCGTCGGCACATCATTGATGTAACGGAAATCCTCCGCCTTCAACATATCAGACGAAGCCGCCCGACCTTGGTCGAGTGCAGCGGACGCCAATGCAGGCCAGCCAATCACGTCACCACAGGCATAGATCCCTTCAGCCTTGGTACGGTAGTGCTCATCCACTTCAATCTGACCACGACCGTTCGCCTCAAGCCCGATATTATCAAGCTTCAGCATGTCCGTATTACCACTACGACCATTACACCAAAGGAAAGCATCGGCACGGATCATTTTACCGGATTTAAGCGATAACGTGACGCCGCGTTCGTCCGCTACCACCTTGTCATACACTTCGTTATGACGAATTTTAACGGCGTTATTCCGTAGGTGGTAACTCAATGAATCTGATATTTCAGCGTCCAAAAAGGATAGCAGTCGATCCATTGAGTCGATCAGATCGACCTTGACACCTAACCCACTGAAAATGGATGCGTATTCAGAACCAATAACACCCGCACCATAGATAATCAGTGTGCGCGGCGTGTGGCTCAAGGTTAGAATGGTATCGCTGTTATAAATACGGGGATGGGTGAAGTCGATATTATCCGGCTTATAGGGACGTGAGCCGGTAGCAATAATCACGTTCTTGGCGCGTAAAGTTTCATCGCCTTTCACCGTACCGGTAACCAATACCGTCGTCTTATCAACGAACTCTGCTTGGCCAAAAAACAGATCGATACGGTTGCGCGCATAAAAGTTAGTCCGCATCATGACCTGATTGGAGATAACCTTTTCTGCCCGCTTAAGTACTTTAGGAAAGGAAAACCAGCGAGGCTCGCCGATATCACGGAACATGGGGTTGGTGTTGAACTCTATGATCTGCTTAACCGAATGACGCAGGGCCTTTGATGGGATAGTCCCTTTATGGGTACAGTTACCCCCAACAGAGTTCTGCGTTTCGATCACGGCAACACGGCGTCCTTTCTTCGCAGCATTCATCGCTGCGCCTTCACCGGCCGGTCCCGATCCAATCACAATGACATCATAGTCATATACAGCCATCACTTTCCCCTGTTATCTGATAAATTTCTATATTGTTTTAAGTTGAAAAACGAAACACCCTCTGTATCGGTGCGATAACGTCAGACAACCGATACACACAAGATACCGGCTAAATACTCAGAATGACTAGCGGGCTGATTAACGCCCAGATTTAGCATCATAGGCCAGCGCAGCTAACTCTTCCTTGCGGCCTTGCTTATCTTGCTCTTCTTCACATTTACTAGGGTTACCACCACAGATAGAACACTCTTCATCAATGCCTACCGCAGCAAGACCACCACAGGAACCCGCTATCGGTTTACGCCCCATCATCACGCCAACCGACATAGCCGCAACCACTAACAACAACACTACAAAGGTTAAAATCATCGTACTCATACTATTTCCTCACTCCACCAAGTAATCTTTAAATCCCGGTGTCATTATTTCTACAAAGCCTTCATCAGACTTTACAATCATTAATGCTTCAACCCCCTGCTGTTCAGCATAGGCTTCCGCTTTATCAGGACCCAACACCATCATCGCCGTTGCCAGTCCATCAGCAGTGGCACAATCCTTAGCCAACACGGTTACCGACGCCAACTTATGATTAATCGGCTTGCCGGTCACTGGGTTAATCGTATGAGAAAAACGGATCCCGTTTTCCTCAAAATAGTTACGGTAATCACCAGAGGTGGCGATACCGATATTGTGAACCTTAATGATGCGCTGAACGATACGCTCGCCAGACACCGGCGCTTCAATCGCGATCTTCCAATGACTCCCATCAGGTTTCACACCTTTAGCGCGTAACTCACCACCCACTTCCACCAGATAGGCACTAACCCCTGCCGACTCAAGAAGCTCAGCGACCTGATCAACACCATAACCCTTGGCGATGGCGGATAGATCGATATAGACATTACGCTCACGAGTCAGCTGCTCACCCGAGAGCGTCAGATAGTGATAACCCACCCGCTGACGTAATGCCTCAATGTCGGCATCAGCGGGCGCGCGAATAATGCGACCATCTGGACCAAAGCCCCACAGATTAACCAATGGCCCAACAGTGACATCAAATGCGCCGCCAGATGAGTGGCTAATCTCTAAAGCTTGTTTTAAAACCTGTGTCAAACCAACCGATAACATAACAGACTCACCGGCCGGCATCTGATTGATGCGACTGAGTTCTGAATCATCTTGATAGGTAGACATGCTGTGATTGATATCGACCAAAAGCTGATCGATTTTTGCGGGTAATATGGCATCCACTGCGGTATCAGTAGAGACCCATTTTACCGAGAAAGAAGTCCCCATTGTTGGCCCTTGATGGCTAACAATCTGAGGTTGTTTACTGCAGCCCAACAGGGCAAGCAACATAAACGAAGCGGCCAGCAGCAAAGCTGCCGGCCGTTTAATATTACGCCTGGACATATCAGACATCTGTTAATCAGCCACCGAAGTCATCAAGGAAGATATTTTCACGCTCAACACCCAGATCAACCAACATCTGGATAACCGCCGCATTCATCATCGGAGGTCCACACATGTAGTATTCACAATCTTCAGGCGCTTCGTGATCCTTAAGATAGTTATCATACAACACATTGTGAATGAAGCCTGTTTTACCTTCCCAGTTATCTTCTGGTTGCGGATCAGACAGTGCTAAATGCCAGCTAAAGTTATCGTTTTCTTCCTGAAGCTTGTCGTACTCTTCATTGTAGAAGCACTCACGCAGAGAGCGGGCACCATACCAGAAAGAGATCTTACGCTTCGAGTTCAAACGTTTTAGCTGATCGAAGATATGAGAACGCATCGGCGCCATACCTGCACCACCACCGATAAAGACCATTTCGTTATCGGTATCTTTAGCGAAGAACTCACCAAATGGCCCGTAAACAGTGATCTTATCGCCTGGCTTCAGACTAAAGACATAGGACGACATTTTACCTGGAGGCACATCAGTACCCGGTGGTGGTGAAGCAATACGAATATTAAACTTCACGACACCGCGTTCTTCAGGATAGTTAGCCATGGAGTAAGCCCGAATAGTGGTTTCATCCACTTTCGACACAAAACGCCATTGATCAAACTTATCCCAATCGCCGCGATATTCCTCTTCAATATCGAAATCCTTGTAAAAGACTTCATGAGGAGGACATTCCAACTGTACATAGCCACCGGCACGGAAGTCGACATTTTCACCTTCAGGCAGACGCAACGTCAGCTCTTTGATGAAAGTCGCAACATTAGGGTTTGACTCAACAGTACATTCCCATTTCTTGACCCCAAAGATCTCTTCTTCGAGTTCAATTTTCATGTCCTGCTTAACAGCAACCTGACAGGATAAACGCCAGCCCTCTTTCGCTTCACGCATAGTGAAGTGGGACTCTTCAGTTGGCAGCATAGAACCACCACCATCCAACACCTGACATTTACACTGTGCACAGGTACCACCGCCACCACAGGCAGAGGGTACAAAGATGCCGACGCTTGACAGCGTTTGCAGCAACTTATCACCGGCAGGAACGGTAACGCTCTTGTCCGGATCATCGTTAATGGTGATAGTAACATCACCACTGCTTACCAGTTTCGAACGGGCTGCCAAAATTACCGCGACCAGTGCAAGCACTACCGCGGTAAACATGACAACGCCGAGAACGATTTCTGCATTCATTAGCTTAATCCTTCTTTAGTTGATCATGCGACAGCAATTACAGCTGCACGCCGGAAAAAGACATGAAACCCAGAGACATCAAACCAACAGTGATGAAGGTAATGCCTAGGCCACGTAAACCTTCCGGTACGTCGCTGTATTTAAGTTTCTCACGAATACCGGCCAGAGTAGCAATTGCCAACGCCCAACCAACACCCGCACCCGTACCATAGACAACGGACTCACCAAAGGTATAGTCACGTTCAACCATGAACAGTGCAGCACCCATGATGGCACAGTTTACGGTGATCAACGGTAGAAATACGCCCAAAGCGTTGTACAACGCAGGAACATACTTATCGAGGAACATTTCCAAGATCTGCACAATCGCCGCGATAACACCGATATAGGAGATATAACCTAAGAAGCTTAGATCAACATCAGGATAACCGGCCCATGCCAACGCACCTTCACGCAGCAATAGGTTATAGATCAGGTTATTGATCGGTGTCGTAATCGCCAACACGACGATAACCGCAATACCCAGACCCACAGCTGTTTTTACCTTTTTGGAAATCGCCAAAAAGGTACACATTCCCAAGAAGAATGCCAACGCCATGTTTTCAACAAAGATCGCCTTAACAGCAAGGCTGATATACTGTTCCATTACGCAGCCTCCTTCTGAGAGTTCTTCGCCAGCTCAAATTCTGGTGCTTCGACCTGATCTTTCTTAAAGGTACGAATCAACCAGATGAACATGCCAATAATAAAGAACGCGCTTGGTGGTAGTAGCAACAAACCATTCGCTTGATACCAACCGCCATCAGTGATCAACGGCAGAACTTCAACACCAAACAGTTTACCAGCACCAAACAGTTCACGAATAAAACCAACAAACAGCAGCACTACACCGTAGCCCAGACCGTTACCGATACCATCCAAAAAGGAGATACCAGGAGGGTTTTTCATCGCAAATGCTTCCGCACGGCCCATTACGATACAGTTAGTAATGATCAAACCAACAAAGACTGAAAGCTGCTTAGAAATCTCATAGGCATAGGCTTTCAGAATCTGATCCACCACAATAACCAGCGAGGCGATAATCGCCATCTGACAGATAATCCGAATACTACCGGGAATCTGATTACGGATAATCGAGATGAACATGTTGGAAAAGGCCGTAACTACCGTTACCGCCAACGCCATAACACAGGCAGTACCCAGATTAGATGTTACCGCTAGTGCGGAACAGATACCGAGGATCTGCAGGCCGATCGGGTTGTTGTTAAAAATCGGCCCAATCAGGACATCTTTAACTTGAGACATAATTTACGCCCCCCCTGCTTTCAGATTTGATAGAAATGGTGCATAACCATTTTCACCCATCCAGAAGTGAACCAGGTTAGTCACACCGCGACTGGTCAGTGTTGCACCGGAAAGCCCATCAACCTGATATTTAGCATTTGCTGATGCATTATCAACACTGCCTTTTATCAGGCTCAGAGAAGGCTCCATAGAACCTTCATGATAAACCTGCTTGCCAGGCCATAGCGCCTTCCAATTAGGGTTATCAACTTCACCACCAAGCCCCGGCGTCTCCGCATGGGAATAAAAGCCCAGACCAACAACGGTGTTCAGATCAGACTCTAACGCTAAAAAGCCGTAAAGAGTCGACCAGAGGCCGTAACCATGAACCGGCAGGATCATCTTATCAAAGCCCTGTGGTGCATCACTTTTCACAAGATACACAGGCATAACTTTAGCCTGCACCTTGATCGAAGCAATATCATCTTCACGGCTTAGCTTGATACCTGTATCCGCTTCTTTGGCTGCTTTACTAGCATCGTAACGCGCTGGATCGGCAACGGTCGTGTATTTACCGGTACGCAGATCAACAAAACGCTTTTCGATAAGCTCATCAAACAATGCCTGAACATCCTTGCCATCCGTCGCAATACCAGCAGCTGCCAGTATATTGGTTTGACGGTCAAGGTTCTTATTTGCAATCTGTTTTGGCTTTAACAGCACAGCGGCTGCAGAAACAACCACAGAACAGACTACGCACAACAGAACAGCTACGGTAAGTGTTCTACCGATAGAATCTTTACTCGCTGACATGTCGCATCGCCCTCCGTTTGATGTTTGCTTGCACGACAAAGTTATCGATGAGCGGTGCAAACAGGTTACCGAACAGAATCGCCAGCATCATTCCTTCAGGGAACGCTGGGTTAACTACGCGGATCAGAACAACCATCACCCCGATCAGAGCACCGAAGTACCACTTACCCGTATTGGTCATCGATGCAGAGATAGGATCGGTTGCCATAAAGAACATACCGAACGCAAAACCACCTAACACCATATGCCAGTAGAACGGCAGCGAGAACATTGCATTGGTTTCAGAACCAATTAAGTTCAACAGGGTTGCCATCACGGTCATACCCAAGAACACCCCGGCCACAATACGCCAGGCGGCTACTTTCGCAAACAGCAAGACCAAACCACCCAAGGCAATCGCGAAGGTAGATACCTCACCAACAGAACCCTGAATGTTACCGATAAAGGCATCAAACCAAGTAATGTTCTGCGCCAGAATAGCGTCAACACCACCGGCAGCCGCTAGACCCAGAGGGGTCGCGCCAGAGAAACCATCAACCGCTGTCCAGATCGCATCACCTGACATCTGCGCAGGATATGCGAAGAACAGGAAGGCACGGCCCGTCAGAGCAGGGTTAAGGAAGTTTTTACCGGTTCCACCAAAGACTTCTTTACCGATAACCACACCAAAGCTGATACCCAGTGCGACTTGCCACAAAGGAATCGTTGGCGGCAGAATCAGCGCAAACAGGATAGAGGTCACAAAGAAACCTTCGTTAACCTCATGGCCACGCTTCATAGCGAACAACACTTCCCAGAAACCACCCACGACGAAAGTCACTAGGTAGATCGGCAACCAGTAAGATGCCCCGTGGATGATGTTATCCCACAGGCTATCAGGGTCAAAGCTAGTCAGCGCCCCTGCGATACTACCCTGCCACGTTGATGGCTCAGTAATGTTCATCGCAGCCATGGCTGTATTAGCCTGAAAACCGACGTTGTACAGACCAAAGAAGACTGCTGGGAATGTACACATCCAAACCAGAATCATGATGCGCTTCAAATCAACAGCATCACGTACGTGTGCCGCCGTCTTAGTCACATGACCCGGAGTATAAAAAATGGTATCGGCTGCTTCATACAGCGCATACCAATTTTCATATTTGCCGCCTTTATGGAAATGCGGCTCCATTTTATCGAGAATATTTCGTAAGCTCATGATCAGGCCTCTTTCTCTATACGCGCCAAGTTGGAGCGAAGGATCTGGCCATACTCATACTTGCCCGGACAGGCAAATGTGCATAGCGCGAGGTCTTCTTCGTCAAGCTCGAGACAACCTAATTCCATCGCATGAACGACATCACCGGTGACCAGAGCACGCAATAGCTGCGTAGGAAGAATATCCAATGGCATCAGTCGTTCAAACTGACCCACAGGCACCATGGCCCGCTCAGAACCGTTAGTCGTCGTGGTGAAGTTAAACTTCTTAGACGAGTTCAGCGCAGAGGCAAACATGTTCAGTACAGAGAATTTATTAGCACCAGGTTTAATCCAGCCTAGGAATTCACGCTGATCACCCTCTTCCAGCACGGATACTTGATTGGCGTAACGTGTCAGATAAGCCAGAGGCCCTTGCGCACGACGACCGTTCCACACCGATCCGCTGATCACACGATTATGTGTACCTTCAGTACGGCCAGCCAGCAATTCATCAAGGTTTGCACCTAAACGAGTACGCACAAGCGTCGGCTTAGTGACCTGAGGCCCACCGATCGCAATCACACGATCAGTATAAAGCTCACCCGTGGTAAACAACTGGCCAAAAGCGATCACATCCTGATAACCCACGGTCCAAACCGTCTTAGACGCAGACACTGGGTCTAGGAAATGAATATGCGTTCCCGCATTGCCAGCCGGATGTATTCCAGCAAACTCTTCAACCGTCACGCCGTCTGTTGTCGGCACATCGGCACCGGCAGCTTTACACAAGAAGACCTTACCTTCAGTTAACCGTGTCAACACGGTTAAACCGTTAACGAAAGCGTCTTTCTGCTCAGCAATAACAACCTCTGGATTTGCTGCCAGAGGATTCGTATCGATAGCCGTGACAAAAATCGATGCAGGCTGCGAGCCTGGCTGTGGAATTTTGCTAAACGGGCGTGTCCGCAATGCAGTCCAGGCACCTGACTTAACCAGGTTATCCTGTACTTGTTCAACCGTCAGTGACGACAGCTGAGCCACATCATATTTCGCGAACTGCTCCGCTTCATTACCATCTATTTCAACAACAACCGATTGTAGAACACGTCTGTCACCGCGGTTGATCTCTTTGATCACACCCGCCGCTGGTGCTGTAAAATCAACACCTTCCGTTTTCTTATCGGAAAAGATCACTTGACCGAGTTTTACTCGATCCCCCACCTTGACCCGCATCGTAGGCTTCATGCCTTGATAATCGAAGCCGATCACGGCAACAGACTTAACCTCAACAGCTGTCGAAACAGTCTGTTCTGGTGCGCCTGCTATAGGTAGATCCAGACCCTGTTTGATCTTGATCATCCGCCTCACCCAATCTCTATTATAATTTTCTTAGGATCCCTTCCTGCAGAGCACTATGCCTCCGACTCTGCAACACTGTCCCCTGATGTCGCAAACCAAAGCAATAACCCTACAATGGACGGGATTACCCCAACCCAAAAACCGGTTAAGTATAAAGATCAGAAGGTAATTTTTCTACAAGAGCGACCACTAAAGGGGGCTTTTAGGCCATTATTAGCAAATCAGAGATAGAACTTTAAGTTCTAAGAGGGTGTTTTTTTAGCATATATTAAAAAAGCCAATAAAAAACCGCCTCTTAGGGCGGTTTTTATACATCTAAAGTCGTATTAAACCTTGGCTTTAGGGAACGCAGGTAAAGTACATTTAGCCATACGCTGAGCCATACGGATTACCTGGCTGCTATAACCGAACTCGTTGTCATACCAAACATAGAGCACACAACGATTACCTTCGGCAATCGTCGCCAAAGCATCGACAACACCAGCCGCACGCGAACCGACAAAGTCAGATGAAACCGCTTCAGGCGAGTTACTGTAATCGATCTGCTTCTGTAACGGTGAATGCAACGCCATATCACGCAGATAGGTGTTTAGCTCTTCTTTGTTGGTTGCAGAATCAAGATTCAGATTCAGGATAGCCATCGAGACGTTGGGTGTAGGTACACGAATCGCATTACCGGTCAGCTTACCTTCTAACTGAGGTAGCGCTTTAGATACCGCTTTAGCCGCACCTGTTTCGGTAATAACCATGTTCAGACCCGCCGCACGACCACGACGATCACCTTTATGATAGTTATCAATCAGGTTTTGGTCATTGGTATAGGCATGCACCGTTTCAACATGACCATTGGTCACACCGTACTTAGCATCCATCGCTTTCAAGACCGGCGAAATCGCATTCGTGGTACAAGAGGCCGCTGACAGAATTCTATCACTGTCTTCGATATCACCATGGTTAACACCCATAACGATATTCTTAATCCCTTTACCTGGCGCTGTTAGCGCTACTTTAGCCACGCCTTTAGACTTCAAGTGTAGAGAGAGGCCGGCCTCATCACGCCAAATACCCGTATTATCCAACACTAATGCGTTATCGATACCGTACGCGGTGTAATCTACCTGATCAGGACCATCGGAATAGATGACTTTAATCAGATTACCGTTAGCGATAATGGCCTGGTTCTCTTCATCGACCTGAATCGTTCCATGGAATGAACCATGAACTGAATCACGACGCAGCAAGCTAGCCCGTTTTTCCAAATCGTTAGTCGCTTTACCTTTGCGAACAACGATGGCACGTAAGCGCAGAGAGTGACCACCGCCAGTACGTTCGATCAACAAGCGAGCCAACAAGCGCCCGATACGACCAAAGCCATATAGCACGACATCGGTAGATTCTGATTCAGCACCGCCAACCACTGGCGCTAATTCAGCCGCTAGGAAATCTTCCATGGAAACGCCATCGGCCTGCTCCCGGAATTTAACCGCCAGCTTACCCACATCGACATGAGCCCCTTTGACATCAATCGTATCCAATGCTTTCAACACGGGATAAGTATCATGTACTGACAGTTCCTGATCTTCAAGCTGACGTACAAAGCGATGCGCTTTCATCACATCGACAACTGAACGCTTGTTAATAAGACGGCCATAAACAGACGTCTCAACATGCTTATCACGAAACAGACGTCCAATAAGTGGAATCATCTCTTCAGCTAATGCTTCGCGACCTTTCCAGTCAGCTAACACTTTATCTTGGCTCACGGCTCACTCCATAGAAGGTAGTAGTCTAAATAGCAGTCAATTTTGCTGCGCGCATTATCCACTTTTAAAACAACATGAGCAAATCGGAAACGCTACACTTTAGACTTAGATAGATAACCTATGTGCCACAATAGACCCTTTCAGACAAAAATTTACCCCCTCAGGACAGCAAGTTATTGCACTGAACGGGCTGTACTTTTGCCCCGTGGGACGTAAGATATGCGGCCAGAGCAGTATTGTCGCTTTCTTCAGTATAATTGTTCGATGAAGCCTTTCATCAGTTTAACGGAGCTCAACGTCAGTGTTTAAAGAAGAGTATCAATTACCCCAATCTCCAGGCGATATCCGAAGAATAGGCAACCTTTTAGGCAGCGGCCGCGGCTTATTAACGACCGACATTGCCCAGCAACACTCGGGATTGATACTCTGCATCACCAACGATAGCGACAGCGCCACCCGACTTCAGTCTGAGATCCGTTTTTATAGTAACAACAGCCTTGAATGCATGGTTTTCTCCGACTGGGAGACGCTGCCCTACGATAATTTTTCGCCACATCAAGATATTATCTCCGAGCGCATCAATACCCTATTCAAACTGCCGCAATTACAACGGGGCGTGCTTATCATCCCCGCCAGCACTTTGATGCATCGTGTGGCTCCACAGTCGTTTCTTGATGGTAACGCACTCATAGTGGATCAAGGCCAGGCGTTTGATCTAGACGAGATGCGCCACAAGCTCACGGATGCGGGCTATCAGCTTAGCGAATCCGTCTTTGAACACGGCGAGTTTGCCATTCGCGGCTCCATTATTGATATCTTTCCCATGGGCAGCGCCGTTCCTTATCGCATCGAGCTTTTTGATAACGAGGTCGACACCCTACGCAGCTTTGACCCAGAGTCTCAGCGTTCGATTGATAAAGTCGACAATATTCGTGTTCTGCCCGCCAAAGAGTTTCCTTTTGATAAAGCCGCCATCAGTCATTTCAAACAGCGCTGGCGCGAAACCTTTGATGTCGACTATAAACGCTGCTCTGTTTATCAGGATATTAACGATGGCATGACGCCACCGGGCATTGAATACTATCTCCCGCTATTCTTCGACCAATGTGCGACCATATTCGACTATCTACCAGAAAATGTCATGATTCTGGCAGAAACAGATCTAGAGAATCACTGCCAACAATTTTGGCAAGATGTACAAGAACGCTATGAAGAGCGTCGTTACGATATTGAACGCCCTATTCTCGCCCCAGATCAACTCTTTGTGCCGGCGACAGAGCTATTTACGATTCTTAAACAAAGACAACGTATTCAGCTACAGCAAGCTAAAACCCAAGCGAAAGCCGCTTCCGGCCGCTACAACCTCTCGTTAATAGAACCGCCGGAACTCACCGTTCATGCTCAGGCAGCCAAGCCCCTAGCGGCGATCGACGCCTTTCTCGCTAAGACTCAAGATAAAGTCCTACTGTGCGCGGAATCGGCTGGCCGACGTGAAGCCCTGATGGAGCTGCTAGCACGCATCAACATCAAACCTCATCAGGTTGATAACCTGCAGCAGTTTTTTGATGATGGCTATCCGATCAGCATCTGTATTTTCCCGCTGGAACACGGCCTCAGCGCCCCCGGTAAGTTTCACCTAATCACCGAAACACAACTATTCGGCCATCAAGTTTTTCAGCGTCGTCGCCGCTCCAAACAACAGGAGCAGTCAGATCAGATCATCAAAAATCTGACCGAACTCAACCTAGGCGCTCCCGTGGTACATATAGATCACGGCGTGGGTCGTTATCGCGGCTTGGTTACCCTCGATCTCGATTCACAAACCTCTGAATTCCTGAAACTCGAGTACGCTAACGACGCCAACCTCTATGTACCGGTCACGTCACTACACCTGATCAGCCGTTATTCCGGCGCGGGTGACGAACTCGCACCACTACACCGGCTAGGCACCGAGCAGTGGAGCAAAGCGCGCCGCAAAGCCGCCGAGAAGGTCCGCGATACCGCTGCCGAACTGCTTGATATCTATGCCCGGCGCGCGGCACGCCGAGGCCATCAGTTTAATTCGCCTGACGAACACTACGCCAGCTTTAGCGCCGCCTTTCCGTTTGAAGAAACCGTTGACCAAGCGAACGCTATTCAGGCCGTTATCAACGACATGAAATCCCCGCAGCCGATGGACCGCTTAGTCTGCGGCGACGTAGGTTTCGGTAAAACAGAAGTAGCGATGCGCGCTGCCTTTATGGCGATTCAAAGCAACAAACAGGTTGCGATACTGGTGCCCACCACCCTGCTGGCACAGCAACATTATGAAAATTTCCGCGACCGCTTTGCCGATTGGCCCGTCAATGTTGAACTAATCTCCCGTTTCCGCTCAGGCAAACAAAGCAACGCCGTGATCGAATCCTTAGAACAGGGTAAAACCGATATTGTGATCGGCACCCACAAATTACTGCAGGGCGATATTAAGTTTAGCGATCTAGGCTTATTGATCATCGATGAAGAACACCGCTTCGGGGTACAGCAGAAGGAGCGCTTAAAATCACTGCGCTCAGAAGTCGACATTCTTACGCTGACCGCCACGCCGATCCCTCGCACACTTAATATGGCGATGTCGGGTATCCGTGATCTTTCCATCATAGCTACACCACCTGCCCGCCGCTTATCGGTCAAAACCTTTGTTCGCCAGACCGACAAAGCGCTAAAAAAAGAAGCGATTCTGCGAGAGCTTCTTCGAGGTGGACAGGTTTACTATCTACATAATGAAGTCAAAGATATTGAACAGACCGCCGCCGAGATCAGCGAACTCATCCCGGAAGCTCGGGTTGGCATCGGTCACGGGCAGATGCGCGAGCGCGAGCTCGAACAGGTCATGTCCGATTTCTACCACAAGCGCTTTAATGTACTCGTCTGCACGACGATCATCGAAACCGGTATCGATCTACCTAACGCCAACACCATTATCATCGATCGCGCCGATAAGTTTGGCCTCGCTCAATTGCACCAGCTACGTGGCCGCGTGGGTCGCTCACATCACCAAGCCTACGCTTACCTGATGACGCCCCACCCTAAAGCGATGACCACCGATGCAGCAAAACGCCTTGAAGCGATCACCAGCGCCGACGAGCTCGGCGCCGGCTTCACGCTCGCCACCCACGATATGGAGATCAGAGGTACCGGAGAACTGCTAGGTGAAGGGCAAAGCGGCCAGATTCAAAACATCGGCTTTTCGCTTTATATGGAGATGCTAGAACAGGCGGTCGATGCCATTCGCGAAGGCAAAACACCTAATCTTGATGCCCCGCTTAAAATCGGTGTCGAAATTAACTTACGGGTGCCCGCATTGATTCCTGATGAATATCTACCGGATGTCCATAACCGCCTCATCATGTACAAACGGATTGCCAATGGTAAGAACGAAACCGATCTAAAAGAGCTACAGATCGAAATGATCGACCGCTTCGGTATTCTGCCAGAACAAACCAAAAATCTGTTCCGGCAAACATCGCTCAAGCTTCAAGCCGAACAGCTCGGAATCTGCAAAATTGACGCAGGGGAGAAAGGCGGCCGCATCGATTTTGAAGCCGATACCGCCATCGATCCTTTCAAACTAGTACAACTGGTACAGCAACAACCACAAAAATTTCAGTTTGGTGGCTCAAGTCAGCTGAAGTTCACCATGAAGATGGATAAAATAGAGCAACGCTTTCAAGCGGTAGAACAGCTCCTCCAGCAATTGACCGGGAATTGATAATGACCAAGCTCGCTTCAGGGATCGTAATGACTCTGACCCTGATACTGTTAAGCAGCACAACAGTACAGGCCGCTACCAGCAACTATAAGGTCGAGTTGCTTATATTTAGCCGATTAGCGTCCGACACACTGGACGATGAAATCTGGCCAACCATCGACAGCATTCCACCCCGCCCTAGCCGCTCACTGAATTACTATCAGGCCGGCCAGCGTAATGGCTATTTCACTCGCCTACCTAAATCATCCCTATCACTTAACGCCAAGCAAGCAAGCCTAAGACGCAGCGCAGGCTATCATGTACTCTTTCATGAAGCATGGATACAACCGATCGGCAGCACCAAAGATCGAAATGTCGTCCATATCAATGGCGGCGATATTCTTGATAACGGCTTATACGAACTCGATGGTTATATCTCTGTCGATAAGGGCCGTTACCTGCACTTTCGCAGCGACCTGTTTCACAGCCGTCGATTAACACCGACTGAAAGCAATATGCTCTTAACGCCGGTTACCCATAGCAACGCTAACACAGCAGGCCTAACTGACGGCGCTGACAGCCTAACACCGGCTAATAACGATGGTATTGATGGCAGCGACAGCAGTAACGGCAACCGCTACTTAACTCAAACTACCGTGCCTGATTTTCTTACGGTGGAAATGAAGTCTGCCCGCCGAATGCGCCGCAATGATCTGCACTATATTGACCACCCACTCTTTGGCATGCTGGTCAGAATCACCCGCGCGGGGCAATAAACCGATAATAGCGGCACATCAAGAAACAGATAACAAAAACGGAGCCGAGGCTCCGTTTTTTTTCATAGATAGAACAGACTAGCTATTCATTCACTTCTTACGAGCGCGCTTAACCTCACGGGTTAGCATCATATCCAGCTCTTCAGGCCATACCACGAGGCCATTTTCATCTCCGTCCTCGCCCGCCAACGGAAAGACGATCACCGCAAAACCATCCTCTTCTAGCCCCGGTGTCCAACGAAAATTCCACTGCTTTAAGGTGATGGGCATCGCCTCACACTCAGACCACTCGCCGGTAGCCCACTGCTCAGCAAATGCTTGATCGGGCCATACCGGCACACAGTCTTCATCATCGGTATTGAGCATCACGCTACCCTGCTCATCGGTCAGGATCCATAACTCATCGGTTTCGACGACCCGACTAATCAGGTAATCGAAGCGCTGCTCCGCATCGGAGGACGCTATTTTTTCTCGTTCATTCTGCTCAGCAGTCACACATATCTCCAGCGCCCAACGGGCAAATATTAAATAAGAGGTCTAATTTCACGATCCAGGCTGATCCACCAACGGATGAGTGTCACCACCCTCAAGATGGATCGTTTGGGTAGGAAAGGCGAAATCAGCACCATGCTCATGCACGATATCGATAATTTTGCCCATTACATCCTGTTTGATTTCATGAAAACGCACCCAGTTAGTCGTTTTAGTGAAGGTGTAGATAAAAAACTCCAACGAATAGGGCGCAAAACTATTGAGATTAACGATCAATGTTTGGCGATTGTCGATTTCAGGATGGTTCATCAGCATCGTCCTAACATCATCAATCACACCGCTCACCAATGCGGAATCCTCATAACGCAGACCGATCTTTTCATAAATACGCCGATTGGTCATACGCGAAGGGTTCTCTAATGAGATGCTCGCAAAGGTTGCGTTAGGCACATAGAGAGGCCGTTTATCGAACGTACGGATACAGGTTAAACGCCAACCAATATCTTCGACGGTGCCTTCAATCTCTTTATCCGGCGAGCGTACCCAGTCGCCCACCTTAAAGGGGCGATCGAGATAGATCATCAAGCCGCCAAAAAAGTTTGCTAGGAGATCTTTCGCGGCAAAACCAACCGCAAGACCACCAATACCACCGAACGCCAATACCCCAGAAATACTGTAACCAAAGGTTTGCAGTACAACGAGCACCGTGGTGATAATAATCGACAGACGCAGCAATTTACCCAGCGCCCCCACCGTGGTTTCATCCATCGGATTTTTAACTTTCTCTTCACTCACCAACACGCCTTCAGCCTGTCGGATAAAGCGGATCATAAACCAGGCGATCATTACAATCACCAATCCTCGGCGTAACGGTTCCACCAATTTAACCAATACCGAACCGGTTTCAGGGTCGGTTAACTCAAACGCCAGACTCAAACCCAACACCCAGATTAACATCGCAATCGGTCGACGAGCGGCATGCAGCAAAAGGTCATCCCAAACATTTCGCGTTTTAGCTAATTGCTCTTCTAACCGGCCAAACACTCTATTTGAGATAAAGTTGACCAACATGGTTATAAAAACCACCAAAAACACCTGGAAAATCCAAGCATCTTTATAGCCGTCCAAGCCTAACTCGGTAAAAACCTGTGCAAGCTGCTCCTGCATGGTGTCACTCCAACGCTTATTTAATATCGATTAACTGATTAGCTAATGTCACGGCCTGATGCCAGCGCTCAGTACTACGAATAGTATCAATATCATAATGCTGAGCGGCATTCATCCGCGCAATACGTACCGAACCGGGATGATTGACGGCCTCTAGGTGATGCAAAACCTGCAACGCTGCCGCACGGTCATTACACACCACCAGCATGTCACATCCCGCCTCGAGTGCTTGCGCTGCACGGGATTCAAAACCACCTGCGACACTGGCCCCCTCCATCGTTAGATCATCACTAAAGACGACGCCATCGAACCCCATCTCCTGACGTAGCCGCTGACCTATCCAATAAGGCGAAAAGCCCGCCGGCCGATCATCAACCTGCTGATAGATAACATGTGCAGGCATCACCGCATCTAATCCTTGTGCCATCAAACGTGCAAAAGGTATCAAGTCTTGCGCTTCGATCTCGGCAAGTGGCCTCTCATCAACTGGGATAGCTAAGTGCGAATCAGCCACCACCCAACCATGCCCAGGAAAATGTTTACCGGTTGCCGCCATACCGGCCTCTCGCATTCCGCGAATAAAAGCCCCCGCTAACGCAGCCACCGCTTCCGGCTGGGCCGAGAACGCTCGGTCGCCGATGACAGCACTGACACCAAAATCCAGATCCAATACCGGCGCAAAGCTAATATCAACACCATAGCTGATCAACTCTGCGGCCATCAACCAACCTAACTGACAGGCCGCCTCGCAAGCTTCAACCGAACTCTTTCGATAAAGCTCACCCAACACCGCCATGGGCGGCAATCGCGTAAAACCTTCACGAAAACGTTGAACACGACCACCTTCCTGATCGACAGCAATCAAGATTCGGGGCGCGCAGGCACGAATCTCACGAATCAGATCAGAAAGTTGTTGGGGTGACTGATAGTTACGACTAAACAGAATAAGACCACCGACCTGAGGGTTCTGTAGCAGCAGTTTATCTTCAGCTGTCAGACTTAGGCCGGCGATGTCCAGCATCAATGCTCCAGACATTCGTAATTTACTCTTCTATGAAAACTCGGGTTCCGACATTCACATGCTCAAACAAAGACACAATATCAATATTGCGCATCCGGATGCAGCCATGGGATAACGGCTGCCCCATCGGCTCAGTGTCCGGCGTGCCGTGAATGTATATATAGCGCTGCATTGTATCAACGCAAGAGAGGCGATTGCGACCTATTTCACAACCAGAGAGCCAGATTATACGACTGAGAATCCAGTCTCGTGCTGGATAGCGCTTTGCGAGCATCGGCGTATAGATTTCACCCGTGTCTCGACGCCCAATAAACACAGTATTCAAGGGTTTACCCGCGCCAATTTTAGCGCGAATCAGATGTTCGCCTCGCGGCGTACAACCACTGTTTTTTTGCTCACCTGGGCCATTCAAGGCGGTTGAAACCGAATAACACTCAAGACAGACGAAGTCCCGCCGTAACTCAAGGGTTTGGCGGGCTAACGAGATATGTATATGCATAAAGAAAGAGGATAACCCGTCACAGACGGGTAAAGGGAGTACTGTCGGCGCGGGCATGTAAACCCGCCACCAAGACGGGAATGAGACGATGCAGCGTACGCTCTACCTCAGCCGAACGCTCATACTCGCGCATTTCGAGCGCCACCAGCGTTTGAAAATTAGACAGAGTAAAAACAATCGATCCCATCAGAAAATGCAGCCGCCAGAAAAACTCCTCATCACTCATGATGGCAGAATCTTTACGTATCAAATCGACAAAACAGCTGAAGGAGCTACGATACCGGCTGATCATCTCATCTCGCAGCTCTGCCTGATTTTTCATATAGATGAGCTCGAGCAGACGCATGCAAACCGGCAACGCAAACCGCTTAACCTTACCCACCCGCAACAGGGTTCGCATAAGAATCTCTAACAGCTCTTCAGCGGTAATGGTTTTATCTGAGTCTAACGTCAACCTTTCGCTGAGTGCCTCATTAAGATTAGCAACTAATGGCGTGAGGTATTTTTCCGCCACCGCGGTAATTAACCCTTTTTTGGAACCAAAATGGTAATTAACGGCGGCAAGGTTAACCTTAGCCGCACTGGTAATTTCACGCATGGTGGTTTCAGCAAAGCCCTGTTCAGCGAACAGAGCTTCGGCAGATGACATAATTTTCTTTGCGGTTGCAGACTGTTGCATCAACGCCCCCGTAATCGGCTTATAATCCTTTATCGTTTTAGACAAGGCAGTACTACCATGTTTAAAACACAGAGATAAGGATTATAAGCGAAAATGTCATAATAAGGTGATTTCTCCTACCATTTTGGTTACTTAGCCAGTAAACGGGGGTTTAAAATACGGCCCGCCCACTTGGTGAATAACGTATCGGTTGTTTTAACTGACATCTCTGAAATACGATCCTGAAGGGTTTTCTTGTATTCAAAACGTACCAGGTAGACATCGGCTTCATCGCAGGCTTTTGTCAGATATTCATCACTGGTTGAGATTTCATCAACCAAGTTAACATCCAACGCACGACGGCCAAACCAGACTTCACCGGTGGCTACTTTTTCTAAATCAACCTGCGGGCGAAACTCACCAACAAACTCTTTGAAGAGGCTATGTGTATCTTCCAGCTCCTCAATAAACTTCTGCCGGCCTTTTTCAGTGTTTTCACCCATCACCGTCATGGTGCGTTTATATTCACCCGCGGTTAGAATTTCATAATCAATATCATGCTTTTTCAGCAAACGGTGAAAGTTAGGTATCTGTGCAACGACACCGATCGACCCTAACACCGAAAAAGGGGCTGCGACGATTTTATCGGCTAGACAAGCCATCATATAACCACCACTGGCGGCCACTTTATCGACACAGACCGTCAACGGAATGCCTTGACGTTTAATACGCTCAAGTTGCGAGGATGCCAAGCCGTAGCTATGCACCATGCCGCCGGGGCTTTCCAAGCGCACAACCACTTCATCCTTGTCTGTTGCCATGGTCAGCACTGCGGTGATTTCTTCACGTAGAGGCTCAAGCTCTGAGGCTTTAATATCACCATCGAAATCCAGCACGTATACACGCTTACGGTCAGCTTCAGGTACCGGCTCCGCTTTTTTCAGCGCTTTCTTGCGTGCTTTAGCATCCGCTTTGTCCTGCTTTTCTTCAGCTTTAAGTTGATGCTTATACACCTCAGGGTCTAGCACCACCTCTTTCAATGCATGTTCCATATCTTCCAGTGTCTCGTTCATACTATGAACACTGAGATAGCCATCTTTATTGTCTTTTTTATTCCGTGAGGCGACGGCCGCCACCGCGATCAAGACGAGAACCAAAGCACCGACTACCGTCAACGCTTTTGCCAGAAACAATCCGTAATTTGCCAGAAAATCGACCACCTAACACTCCAGATAAATACGCCCTTTCAGGGCAATTCAATATATTGATTTATAGTTGGGTAATGTAACATACAACCCTCGTAGGCAATATCACTGTTACATAAAATTGGAGAGCTGAATTAACATGTCCGATACTATCACCGTCACTCAGGTTATCGAAAAGCTTTCCAGCCGCTTTATCCCTGAAAATACACAGGGCATCACGGCCACATACCAATTCGTATTAGACGATGCCGATGATTTTTATTTCAGCATCGCCGAACAGCAGCTCAGGGTTGAACGGGGCGAACATCAGGACCCCGATATCACGTTAATAACCAACAGCAAAACCTTTATTAGCGTTGTCACGGGGCAAAAAGATGGCATGAGCGCTTACCTAAGCGGCAAACTCAGAGCCGAGGGCAACGTCATGTTAGCGACGCGCTTAAGTAAGTTTTTCAGCAAACAAAAGCAGCGTTAATCTGCTTTAACACAACGGGCATGAAAGGCATCGATCAGCTGCCGGGCAATGGTAAAGGGCGGCGGAATCGGCGCCTCATCCAATTCAGTGTAATGGAACCAACGCGCATCAACGATCTCTTCAGGCTCTGGCACAATCTCGCCAGACACATAATCCGCAAAAAAACCAAACATCAAAGAATGCGGAAAAGGCCAAGACTGACTGCAGTGGTAACGAATATTGTTAACCTCAACCCCCACCTCTTCACGCACCTCTCGTGATAAGGCATCTTCCGCACTTTCCCCCGCCTCAATAAATCCGGCCAACGTACTGTAACGTACTTCGTTAAACCTAATCCCATGGGCGAGTAGACAATATTCGCCCCGCGTTACTAAGGTAATAATACAGGGCGATAAACGAGGATACTGGGTTAAACCGCAACCGTTACACTGCTTAGCCAAGTCATGGTCGTGATGCACTAAGGCATCGCCACAGCGAGAGCAAAAACGATGATGACCACTCCAGGTAACCACCTGAGCCGCTCGAGAGAGTAGCGGGAACTGCGCTTCATCGGTCCGCGACAACAGTTGTCGTAGCTGCAACCCCGAGGCTTGATCCCGCAACTCAGCTTCCGGCATAACAACCAGCCTAATCGGCTGCTCAGGTAGCAATGTGAGATCATATTCCTCTATTGCAAGCCCATGATCACAGCAGGGTTGCGCAAATAACCAACGACCTTGAGGGTCTGACCAGACCCGGTCTCCAGTGGCATAAATATATTCAATTTTCATAATATAATGGAACCTAAACAAAAACAGATCACTAAATGGTGGATTCAGGCATACAGACAACCTGAAGACTAGAGTATTCTTAACAGGTTAAGCAGGCTTTTGATTTAGCGCAACTCCTGCTAATCTACCGCAAAATTATAATAGCTTTAACTACTTAACATACGTTGGAAAGACTGTAATCACTATTATTAACCTGATCTACAGCAACTTTCCATAAGCCCGAATTGGCACAGGACCCCGTATCGATGACCACTACGCAGGCTCTTATTAAGAACTTTCTTGGCAACTCCCCCATATGGTATAAGCAAGCCATTGTACTTTTTTTGATTCTCAACCCGATTCTTCTCTACACGGTCGGCCCCGTTATCACCGGCTGGATGCTGATTTTTGAATTCATCTTCACCCTCGCCCTAGCGCTAAAATGCTACCCACTGCAACCTGGGGGCTTACTTGCTCTAGAAGCGATCATCATCGGACTGGCGAGCCCAGATTCGGTTTACCATGAAGTCGCAGCCAACCTAGAAGTCATCCTACTACTGATGTTTATGGTAGCAGGCATCTACTTCATGAAGGATATGCTTTTATGGGTATTCACCAAATTACTGCTAAAAATTCGCTCTAAAATCATCTTATCACTGATGTTTTCGCTATTTGCCGCACTGCTTTCGGCGTTTCTCGATGCGCTGACCGTTACCGCGGTATTAATCAGCGTCGGGGTTGGCTTCTATGCGGTTTACCATAAAGTCGCTTCAGGTAAACAGTCTCAGCAAGAAGCCCATGACCACGGCGATGATGAACATGTACACCAAGACCACCACGAAACCCTGAATCAATTTCGCGCCTTCTTACGCAGCCTACTGATGCATGGTGCCGTTGGTACTGCGTTGGGTGGGGTATGCACACTGGTAGGCGAACCACAAAACCTACTGATCGCCCAAAAAGCAGGCTGGGATTTCGTCGAGTTTTTCACCCTCATGGCGCCGGTCACTATGCCCGTACTCTTTGCCGGTCTTGCAACCTGCATGCTGTTGGAAAAACTTAAATGGTTTGGCTATGGCGCCGATATCCCCGATTCCGTCCGCGCCATCTTAGAAGACTACGCCGCAGAACAGGACAGAAAACTCACTAAATCCGACAAGCTAGCACTCTTTGTTCAGATTCTAGTGGCGTTTTTCCTCGTACTCGCCTTAGCCTTCCACCTCGCGGCTGTAGGTTTAATCGGCCTAACCGTTATTATTCTCCTGACCGCCTTTAACGGAATCGTCGAAGAGCACCAGATCGGCAAGGCCTTTGAAGAAGCCCTGCCCTTTACAGCATTGCTGGTCGTCTTCTTCTCCATCGTCTCCGTTATTCATGAGCAACATCTATTCCAGCCGATCATCGCCTCCGTACTGGCGATGGATACCCAGGTTCAACCGGGGATATTCTTCGTCGCGAACGGCGTATTATCCGCTATTTCCGATAACGTCTTTGTTGCCACCGTGTATATCAATGAAGTTCTCGAAGCGCTCCATGAAGGCTCGATTACCCGTGAGCACTTTGATCTGCTCGCCATTGCGATCAATACCGGCACCAACATCCCCAGCGTAGCCACACCCAACGGACAAGCAGCGTTTCTCTTCCTGCTAACCTCTGCGCTCGCACCGCTTATCCGCTTATCCTATGGCACCATGGTATGGATGGCCCTGCCCTACACCATCGTCATGAGCCTAACCGGTTACTTTGCCGTAACCCACTTCCTATAAGCGACCGACGTTGCCATCAGGAATGGCTCGGTAACAAAAAAAGGCTGATGTCATGACATCAGCCTTTTTCTTGTTTAAATACTCTGTCTTAAACGCTATCTATTACAAAAACATTTAAGATCACAACCCATGTCGACGCAACCATTACTCGGTGTCGCTTGGAATCACCCCTATCTGGCTCCAGATGCTTCCTGTCTTGCCATCCAACCGACTAATATAAGCATTGTGCGCCTCAAGCTCTGCGGCACCTGCTGAGCGTACGGTTAAGTTCAGCTCACTGCTATTATTGAGCCGTCGAATTTGATCAACGCCATCAAAACCATCCTCCTCACCGGCCAATAGCAGGTTTTTCTGCCCACCGGTAAGCATGAGATACACGTCAGCCAGAATCTCTGAGTCAAGCAAGGCGCCGTGCAATTCACGATGACTGTTATCTATGCCGTAGCGACGACACAGAGCATCTAGGTTATTTTTCTGCCCGGGATGCTTCTTACGTGCCAGCGCCAAGGTATCCGTTATCTGACAAAAATCCTTGATTCGCTCATTGTGATTATTGAGCCGCAATTCATTATCCATGAAGCCCAAATCGAAGGGCGCGTTATGAATAACGAGGTCGGCCCCACGAATAAAGTGCAGAAACTCATCCTGAATATCGGGAAAGCGAGGTTCATCCACCAATGATTCATTGGTGATACCGTGCACCTGAATAGCTTCCTCATCAATGGCCCGATCAGGGTTCAAATAACGATGATAGGTCCGCCCCGTCAAACGACGGTTCATCATCTCAACACAACCAATCTCGATAATTCGATGCCCCTCTTTGGGGTCGATACCCGTGGTTTCGGTATCCAGTATAATTTGTCTCATTAACTTTCTATCACTTATGCCTGTTGCAGGGCCTGCTCGACCCCTCGGTTCGCTAGCTGATCGGCCAACTCATTGCCGGGATGACCGCTATGGCCCTTCACCCATTTCCATTCAATCTGATGCCGTGCGTTCTGCTCATCAAGACGCTGCCAGAGATCGGCATTTTTAACAGGTTTCTTAGCTGCTGTTTTCCAGCCATTACGCTTCCAGCCAGCAAGCCATTCGGTGATACCTTTACGCACGTATTGGGAGTCAGTGGTTAACACAATATCGCAAGGCTCTTTCAACACCAATAGGGCTTCAATCGCAGCCATCAACTCCATCCGGTTATTCGTCGTCGTCAACTCACCACCAAACAACTCTTTGGCATGTTCGCCATACTGCAGTACCGCTCCCCAACCACCAGGACCGGGATTCCCCTTACAGGCACCATCGGTATAAATCTTAATTTTTTTCTTCACTCACACTTCCTCGGGCGCCGCGGGTTGAGGGCTCAACCAACGGCATATTAATTAGCTTACGCTGTTTCTTAACGGGTTCTATGGGCGTCATGCCCCCCACATCTTTACGCGCAACCTGTAACATAAATGCCCCGCAATGGGACGAACAACGCCGCGTCATCGCTTCGATCAAACGAGAGCGGTGACGCCAAGATTCTTTTTCAAAGGGTAAAGGATAATAATCTGACAGCTCTTTTACCACCGTCAGCTCCAACAGGGCAAGCCAATCATGCATCCGCTGAGGGCTAATAAAATGCCCCTGCCACGGCACCGTGTTTTTATTAAATTTAAGCCGCCGATAAACGCCCCACCAACTAATAGGGTTAAACCCTAGATTCAGCAAATACCCCCCAGGCCTCAATACTCGAGACGCTTCACGCAACACCTGATGCGGGCTTTGTGTAAAGTCTAGTGCGTGGTGCAGCACCACCACATCGATACTGTTGTTCTCAAAGGGTAACTCTTCATTACGCGCAATAACGGCATTGTCGGGCAATCCCAACTCAGTCAGTGGATTGACCTTAACCTGATGCCGAACAGGGCTTTCATGCACGAGATCTAAGCGGTTATCAATACTGATCTGCAACAGATGATAACCAAACATCGTGGGTAACAAGCGATCCAGTAATGCCCGCTCAGACGCTAATAGTTGCTGACCAAGATCTGTCGCAAACCACTGACGTAACTCGGGTAACCATTCATCGAGAGGGGGCTGTCGTTTAAAAACCATATAGTATTAGCGCTTAACGCTCCGCTGTGAATAGGTTAATCTTGCAATAAGGCAAATACATCTGCCTTTACGCTTTATCCTTTACTACTATATCTGACAAATCTGATTCAGCCGAGGCCTAAAATGTTTAATGTCACCCCGATTCCTGCTTTTGATGATAACTATATTTGGGCGCTGACAGTGCCCGGTTCTCAAGCAGTGGCCGTTGTCGACCCCGGTGATGCCGATGTTGTTAACCGCTACCTGAAAGACAACAACCTTCAACTCACCGCTATTCTCGTCACCCATCACCACGCAGACCATACCGGCGGCGTCAACCAACTCAGCCTTGAGCACTCCGCCGACGTATACGGGCCCGCCAACTCCCCTTTCGAGGGCATCAACCATAAACTGAGCAACGACGACCAAATCGAACTATTGGGACAGCAACTGACAATCCATGAAGTGCCGGGGCATACCCTCGACCACATCAGCTATTATTTAGCCGATACCACCCCACAGGTTTTTTGTGGTGACACCCTATTTCTTGCCGGTTGCGGCAGACTCTTTGAAGGCAATCCTGAGCAGATGATCCAGGCGATGGCATACTATAAAGGCCTACCCGATACCACCGAGGTTTACTGCACCCACGAATACTCTCTCGCCAATCTCGCCTTTGCCGCCGCGGTTGAACCGACAAACCCTCAGATAACCGCCGCCATTAAGCAGTGCACCCAACAACGGCAGGCGGGCCTACCGACACTCCCCACCACGATCGCAACGGAAAAACAGATCAACCCCTTTCTCCGCTATAACGAAACATCTGTCAAACAATCCGCCGAACAGTTTAGCCATAACCCCCTATCCACCGACGTGGCCGTTTTTGCCGCCATACGCGAATGGAAGAATCAATTTTGACGGTGAATCTACTGTTAAATCAATGACTATTGATATGACACACCCAAGGAGCATTAACGGTTGACCCACCGATAATGCCCCCCTAAAATGCTGCCTTCACTTTATTATAGGCAGCTTGTTCAATGCAGTTGGTCAGAAAATTAGTCGTACTCACCGCTGTCGGATTCGTCCTGACTGGCTGTCAGAATAATCTGGTTATCAATGAACCAGCCCCTGCAGCCACGCAGGCACCACGTCAGATCAGTCACACCGCGCATGCGACAGTGGACGAAGCTGAAAGCCTCGAAACTGATCGACAGTCCGTCGCGAACGACGACCTTTGGCAGCTGACCCGCGACCACATGCAGCTTCATCTCGATAGCGCCTACCCTCGACTGCAAAAGCAGTTTGACTGGTATAAAAAGCATCCTGAATATATGCAACGGGTCACCAATCGTGCCGGCCGTTATTACTACTATATTCTCAACGAAGTGATCGCCCGTGATATGCCGGCCGAGATCGCCCTACTGCCGATTGTGGAAAGCGCTTACGATCCGTTTGCCTACTCCTATGGCCGAGCCGCGGGTCCATGGCAGTTTATTCCAGGGACAGCTAAACATTTTGGTCTAAAGTCCAGCTGGTGGTATGACGGGCGCCGCGACATTATCGCCTCTACCGATGCAGCCTTGACCTACCTACAACAGCTACACCGCCGCTTTGATGACTGGGAGTTAGCCTTAGCAGCCTATAATTGTGGCGGCGGCACGGTGTCAAAAGCGATCCGTCGCAACAAAGCCAAAGGGCTCGAGACCGACTTCTGGTCACTTGACCTACCCAAAGAAACACGCGCCTATGTGCCTAAACTCTTGGCCGTCTCTCGCCTTATCCGGGATGCAGAACAATCCAACCTAACGCTGACGCCATTAGCGAATAAACCGGTGTTCGAACAGGTTGAACTCGATAGCCAAATCGATTTGGCGCAGGCGGCTGAACTGAGTGATATTTCAACCCAGGAATTATATCAACTAAACCCGGGCTTCAATCGCTGGGCTACCGACCCTGACGGCCCTCACCGACTGCTTATTCCTACAGCGACAGCCGAACAATTTCGCCAGCAGCTGGCCACTCTGCCAGCGGATCAACGGGTCAACTGGAGCCGCCATAAAATACGTCAGGGCGACACCATCAGTACGATTGCCAAGCAATACAAAACAACCTCAGCGGTGATTCGCCAAGCCAACAAACTCAGCAGCAACACGATTCGCGCCGGACGCTACCTACTGATTCCCAGTGCCAAACATGAGTCGAGCGAATATTCACTGAGCCAGTCTCAACGTTTTAACCGCAAACAAAACCAATTAGCATCCAGCAACCGCACCAAAATAAGCTACCGAGTTAAGTCTGGCGATAATTTATGGAGCATCGCCCAACAGCACAAGGTCAGCGTCCGCGAACTCACTGCTTGGAATCAGATCGCGCCAGGAGATCTGCTACCCATAGGCCATACACTCACCCTATGGAAAAACGGTCAACAAGCAGTCCTTAGCCGCAGCGACGAACAGATGATCAAACGCATTGGTTATTCTGTTCGCAACGGCGACTCATTATCAACCATTGCCAATCGTTTCAGCGTGACCGTCAGCGATATCAAACGCTGGAATAAACTGGAGCAAAGCCGCTATTTACAACCTGGACAAAACCTTACACTGTATGTTGATATCACCGAAGTGAACTAGATCAACTCAATCCACCTATCATAGGGCTTAATCATGGACGCACTCAGTATCGGCATTATCGTCTTCGCCACGGTCACCGCACTGTTATTTAAGTTTGTGCTGTACCATAAGATTAGTCACTGGATGGATCAGGATCTCATCAAAGGACTGGCAGAGGGCGATGATCATAAGCATCGCTTTCTCACCCAGCACCTGAATGATATGAAAGCAGCCAAGGTCAAACGTAAGTTACAACACCAACGCCTAACTGATCTGGCCACTGAATTTGAACAAAACCGCTAATCCGTACTCATATAACTAGCTATAACCCAATCCCCCTGTTATAAATTAACAGATTATCAATCTGGCTGGATAATTACGGATGAATTTCAAACAGTTATCTAAGCAGATATCAACGCTTTGCCTGTTATCTGCAACACTGATCGGCTCTCTTGCGGCACCCTTACAAGCAGCCACTCCACAGCACGCTATCTCTATGTATGGCGATCTAAAATACCCTGCGGACTTTAAGCACTTCGATTACGTCAACCCTGATGCCCCGAAAGGCGGCTCTGTGTCTCAAGATGCCATCGGCACTTTCGATAGCTTCAATCCCTTTATCATCAAAGGGGCTGCCGCCGATGGTATCGGCCTTATCTATGACTCACTTCTCACGCGCTCTCAGGATGAAGCATTTTCCCTCTACGGCCTGTTAGCAGAATCCCTCGAAGTCGCCGACGATCGCAGCTGGATAATCTTTAACCTCAACCCGAAAGCCCGCTTCAGCGATGGACAGCCAGTGACCGCTGAAGATGTGATCTATAGCTTTAAACTACTGCGCGAACAGGGCTCACCTTTTTATCAGTCTTATTACCGTGAGATCTCCTCTATCGAAGCGCTCTCAGAGCGGCGGGTGAAATTTAGCTTCAGCGAAAGCGAAAACCGCGAGTTACCGCTCATTGTCGGCGAAGTCAGTATTCTGCCGAAACACTATTGGCAACAACGCGACTTCAGTAAGCCAAGCCTCGATGTACCTATCGGCTCTGGCCCCTATGTTGTCGATAGCTTTGATGCCGGCCGCACCATTAACTATAAACGCAACCCAGATTACTGGGGCGCCGATCTTCCGGTCAACCGAGGGCGCTTTAATTTTGCCAATATCCGTTACGATTATTATAAAGATGGCAATGTAGCCCTTGAGGCCTTCAAGGGCGGAGAATACGACTTCCGCCAAGAAACCTCATCCAAAGAGTGGGCCACCGGCTATAAGGGCTCAGTGTTTGATGACGGTAAAATCATCACCCGCAATATTACCCATGAGAATCCAACAGGGATGCAGGCCTTTATATTAAATACCCGCAAGCCCTACTTCGCAGACAGCCGAGTAAGACAAGCGCTGGCCTACGCCTTTGATTTTGAATGGACCAATAAAAATATTTTCTATAACGCCTACACCCGTACCCACAGCTTCTTTTCCAACTCAGAGATGGCCGCGACAGAACTGCCTACCGCTGAAGAGTTGAAAATTCTTGAACCCGTGCGTGATCAGGTGCCACCTGAAGTATTTACCCAGGTTTATAAGGCCCCTACAACCAAAGGCGATGGCAAAACACGGGGACAGCTGCGCTCTGCCCTGCGCCTATTGAAAAGTGCCGGCTGGGCGCTAAAAGATGGCCTTCTCTTAGGGCCTGATGGCAAACAGATGACCTTTGAGATCTTGTTGGTACAACCCGCCTTTGAACGGATTGTCGCACCCTTTAGTCGCAACCTCGAACGCATGGGCATCAAACCCACGGTACGGGTGATCGATGCGTCGCAATACATCAACCGCGTGCGTAATTTTGATTTCGATGTCATCGTCAGCGGATTCGGTCAGTCTAACTCACCGGGTAACGAACAACGGGAGTACTGGCACTCGAGCACCGCCGATCAACCCGGCAGTCGCAATATGATTGGCATCAAAAACCCTGCGGTTGATTACCTAGTCGAGCAACTGATTCAAGCACCCAATCGTGAACAACTCGTCCTGCGAACCCGTGCTCTGGATCGGGTATTGCAATGGAACCATTATGTAATCCCGCAATACCATATCAACAGTTATCGGGTCGCTTATTGGGATAAATTTGCTTTCCCCGCTATCCATCCAAAGTATTCACTGGGTTTCGATACCTGGTGGGTCAAACCTAATCAAGCGGAGCAATAACCACTATGGCGGCTTATATCCTGCGGCGGCTGCTGCTGATTATTCCGACCTTGTTGGGTATTCTGACGATCAATTTTTTGATTGTGCAAGCTGCACCGGGTGGCCCTGTTGAGCAAACCATTGCCAACCTTCAAGGACTAAACACTAGCGCCACCGCCCGTTTTGATGGGTCGGCGCAATCGGACCTCAGTGGCGGCTCACCCTCGGCCACTGAAAACAGCAGTACTTATCGCGGTGGTCGCGGGCTTGACCCACAGTTGGTCAAACAGATTGAGGCGCAGTTCGGCTTCGATAAACCCGCCCATGAACGTTTTTTACAGATGCTGAAAAACTACTTGGTGTTCGATTTTGGTGAAAGCCTGTTCAGTGGAAAAAAAGTTACCGACCTTATTATTGAAAAGCTCCCAGTATCGATCTCTTTAGGTCTCTGGACGACGCTGATTACCTATTTGGTCGCCGTTCCCTTAGGGATCAAAAAGGCCGTCCGTGACGGTACGCCATTCGATGTCTGGAGCAGTTCAATCATCATCATTGGCTACGCTATTCCAAACTTTCTCTTTGCCATTCTGCTGATTGTACTCTTTGCTGGAGGAACCTATTTTAGCTGGTTTCCGCTTAGGGGGCTCACCTCCCCCGATTTTGATCAGCTTAGCGCATGGGGACAGGTTAAAGACTACTTCTGGCATATCACCCTGCCGGTATTAGTGTCGGTGATTGGAAGCTTTGCGACCCTCTCCATGCTAACCAAAAACTCCTTTCTCGATGAGATCAACAAGCAGTATGTCATCACCGCTCGCGCCAAAGGCTTATCAGAGAACCAAGTACTCTATGGCCATGTATTTCGCAACGCAATGCTACTGATTATCGCCGGCATGCCTGCCGCACTGATCGGCATTTTCTTTACCGGTTCGATGTTGATTGAGGTGATCTTTTCACTCGATGGTATCGGTCTGCTCGGCTATGAAGCCGTTATTAAACGCGACTATCCGGTCATCTTCGGCACCCTCTATATCTTCACCCTGATCGGCCTACTACTGAAACTGGTTAGCGACCTGACCTATGTGGCGGTCGACCCTCGAATAGACTTTGAAAGCAGAGAAAACTGAGCACATGCTGTCACTGTTGAAACATAAAAAAATGAGCCCCATAAACCAACGTCGGCTGCAGAATTTCTGTAACAACCGTCGTGGTTACTGGGCACTGTGGCTGTTTTTGGCATTATTTATCAGTAGCCTCTTTGCCGAACTGATCGCCAACGATAAACCGTTACTCATCCGTTATGAGAATAGCTTTTACTATCCGGTGGTCGTGGATTATTCAGAGCTGGTATTTGGTGGTGAATTCGATACCTTTGCCGACTATAAAGACCCCTACATCCAAGACCTGATCACGGATCAGGGCGGCTGGATCATCTGGCCCCCTATCCGTTTCAGCTACCGCACCATCAATCAGGATCTCCCAGTACCCGCCCCCTCGCCACCCAGCAGTGATAACTTACTGGGGACTGACGATCAGGGGCGTGATGTCCTCGCGCGGGTCATCTATGGTTTTCGCGTGTCGGTATTATTTGCCCTCACCCTGACAATCATTAGCTCTATTATTGGCGTGGCCGCCGGTGCGGTACAGGGGTACTACGGCGGTAAAGTCGATCTATTTTTCCAGCGTTTCATAGAGATCTGGTCCGGCATGCCCGTACTTTTTCTATTGATCATCCTCGCCAGTATCGTACAACCTAACTTTTGGTGGCTACTGGGCATCATGCTGCTATTTTCCTGGATGCAACTGGTGGATGTGGTCAGGGCAGAGTTTCTCCGCGGGCGCAATTTAGAATATGTTCGTGCGGCTCGCGCCCTCGGTTTGGGCAATCGCTTAATCATGTTTAGACATATATTGCCAAACGCCATGGTGGCGACACTCACCTTCATGCCTTTTATCTTTAACGGCTCCCTAGTCACGCTGACAGCTTTGGACTTTCTTGGCTTTGGCTTACCGCCAGGGTCGGCATCGCTAGGGGAGTTAGTGGCGCAGGGTAAAGCCAACCTTCACGCCCCTTGGCTCGGACTCACCGCCTTTGTGTCACTCTCTATTATGTTGACCCTGCTAATCTTTATCGGCGAAGCCGTCCGTGATGCCTTTGATCCAAGGAAGACCTTCAATGACTGATGCTCTGCTCTCCATCCGCAATCTATCGGTACGCTTTGGCCAAGATAGCCAGGCCGTTGATGCCGTCAAGCAGGTTAGCTTTGATATTAAAACCGGTAAGATTATGGCGTTAGTGGGTGAATCAGGTTCGGGAAAATCCGTTACCGCGATGTCGATCCTGAAGCTACTGCCCTACCCCAAAGCCAGTCATCCAAACGGTGAAATTTTTTACCGAGGCAAAGACCTGCTACAAAACAGCGAAGCGCAGATGCGCGCCCTTCGAGGTGACCGGATCAGCGTCATCTTTCAAGAGCCCATGACCTCGCTCAACCCGCTACACAACATCGCCCGACAAATAGGCGAGACGCTACTGTTACATAAAGGCCTCACGGGGCCACAAGCCCGAGAGCGAACCTTAGAACTGTTACAACTGGTGGGCATACAGGAAGCCGAGAAACGTCTTACCAGCTACCCTCATGAGCTATCAGGAGGCCAACGCCAACGGGTTATGATTGCCATGGCACTGGCTAATGATCCAGAACTACTGATCGCCGATGAGCCGACCACCGCGCTGGATGTCACGATTCAAGAACAGATACTCGAACTACTGCAGTCGTTACAGCAAAAGTTAGGCATGTCTGTACTGCTGATCACCCATGATCTTAATATCGTGCGACGCTATAGCGATGATGTTTGTGTCATGTACCAAGGCTCCATCGTTGAGCGCAATAGCACCGCGCAGCTTTTTGCTCAACCTCAACACCCCTACACCCTAAAGCTGCTGAATGCCGAACCCAGTGGTCAGCCGCCGGCAGTCGCACCCAGTGGTACACCCATACTACAAACCCAGAACCTTAAAGTATGGTTCCCGATTAAAAAAGGCTTGCTGAAGAAAACCGTTGATCACATCAAAGCGGTGAACCCCTGCAACATTAAACTGTACCGCGGGCGCACACTCGGTGTCGTCGGCGAAAGCGGCTCGGGTAAAACAACCCTAGGGCTGGCCATCCTACGACTGATCAGATCAGAAGGCGGGATACAGTTTGCTGGTACCGCGATCGACACACTCAACCAGCGGGAAATAAAGCCGTTGCGCCGTCGCATGCAGATTGTGTTTCAAGACCCTTATGGCAGCCTCAGTCCTCGTATGTCCGTTGCCGACTCGATCAACGAAGGCTTAGAGATTCATAACATCGGCATGGCCGCTGAGCGACAGCAGATGATTATTGATGTGCTGCGTGAAGTGGGTCTCGATCCCGAAGACCGTCATCGCTACCCCCATGAATTTTCCGGAGGACAACGTCAGCGTATCGCGATCGCCCGAGCGGTGATCTTAAAACCTGAGCTGATTATTCTCGATGAACCGACCTCCGCCTTAGACCGAACGGTGCAGGCTCAGATTATCGAACTGCTTCGCGAGCTACAGCAGCGCTACCAGCTGAGCTACATCTTTATCAGCCACGACCTAGCGGTCGTTAAAGCCCTCAGCCATGATCTACTCGTCTTACAACATGGCGACGTAGTTGAACAAGGCGCAGCAGCAGAACTGTTCAGCAAACCAACCGAAGCCTATACCCGCCGCCTGCTCAATGCCGCTTTCAGTGACCGATAAACATACAAGCATGGCCGGGTCATAAAGCTCCCTTTCTGAATCCAAAGCACAAAAAAAACAATTAAAAAAAAGGCCGATACATTATGTATCGGCCTTTTTTATGACGTCTGACGATTAGAGAGCCATTAGAGACGCTCAACCTCAGCAGCACTTGTCCGTGCTTCAATCATCGCCTGGTAATCAAACTGACCAGTACGCTGACCCAACACATTACGCATCGCTTGACGCTCTTCTGCGCTTACTTCAGACAGATCAGGTTCATTGACCGCCGTAACCGCCACAATCGCTCTAGAGCCGTCTTGTAGCGCAATCAAGTTATATGATGCCACTTGATCAGGCTTAGGCAGTTTAAAGGCCGCAGACAGGATCTCAGCAGGCTGTGTACGGTTGGTACGGCTCACCGCATCTTCCACTAACCATTCAGCACCATTAATCGTAGTCCGCTCAGCACCCTGCTGTAGCTTCTCTAATTCGGTACTCAAAGAAGCCTCTAACGCTTCACCGGCTTTCTTAAAGGTTAGAATTTCGGTGATTTGTGGTTTAACTTCATCCTCGCTCAACTGACGTGGACGGATGTGCTCTTTGATACGCAATACCAGCGTACGACCCGAATCTAATTCAATAGGATCACTATTCAAACCATCACGAATCAGCTCTTCGTCAAAGGCAGCACGAATCACCCGTGGATTAGTGGTGATATCATCATCGCCACCTTGACGACCAAAGGGCTTAACCTCAACAATCTTCAGCGCTAACTCATCGGCAGGTTCTTGCAGATCACCGGAGGAGAACGACAGGTCGGTCAATTGGCCAACACGTTCAACATATAGCTGCTCAACCTTGTTTTCCATCTGCTCCGCAATCAACTGATCTTTAACATCAGCAAATACTGGCGGCTCAGACTCAGACAAATCGGTGAGTTTAATCAAATGATAACCAAACGCGGTACGGACCGGCGCTGACACTTCACCCTTTTTCAGCGCATAGACTGCCTGTTCAAACGGGCCATCTAGCATACCGTCCTGATAAACACCTAGATCACCGCCAACAGCAGCAGAACCAGGATCATCGGATTCAGACTCGGCTAACGCGGCAAAATCTTCACCCGCCGCCAACCGTTGCTGCAGTGCTTCAGCTTTCGCAAGTGCTGTCGCATCATCAACATCATCTGACACTTCAATCATGATATGGGAAACGGTGCGCTGCTCTTCTGCATTGTATACCGCTTGAAGTTGATCAAACTGGGATTGCAACTCAGCCTCATCAACCGTCACCTCTTTCAATAGATCCGCTTTATTAATCAGCAGGTATTGAATGGCAACCTGTTCTTCGGTCATGAAATCCTGCAGATGCGCATCGTAGTAAGCATTCATCTCGTCAGCAGAAACAGAGACGCCGGCCATGTAATCACTCAAGCCAACTTTAACGTAAGCCATATCGCGGGTTTCACGATCGAGTTTTAAAATGTTGTCGACATCACTATCCAACACAAAGGCTGACAGCATATAACCGGAACGCTCGTAGTCGACCAAACTTTCTTTACGCAGCAGATCCTTGTACATCATCGGCGTCAGACCGGCATTACGTAACACCGCCTGATATTGATCGGGATTAAACACCCCATCCACTTTGAAGTCCTGGGTGTTGATAATCATCTGATCCAACATATGGTCTGAAATCGCCATATCTTGGTTAACCGCAGACTGAACCAGCACTTCCCGTTGTATCAGGTTATCCAGGGTTGCCTTATTGATTAGATTATCATCTAACAGGGTAGGATCTGCATTTTCACCCATCTGGGCCAACAATTGTCGCCGCTGCAGGTCTGCACCCTGGAGTAATTCTTGCTCACTGATTTCAACACCGTTAACGGTGGCCGGAGCATTTGAGCCTGAGGTCAGGCTGACCAGGGACTCCACCCCAAACAGTGCAAAGGTAACGATGATCAGACCAACGATGATCTTAGCAACTATTCCCTGGGAGTTATCTCGGATATTCTGAAGCATGATGCCTCTGGGCCTCTAAGCTAGTGTACAAATAGAAAAAAAGGCGCACCCATAACCGGATGCGCCTTTTATATGATTGGCAATACGGAGCGGCTAATGCCGGTTACCGTCACCCAGAGAAACACTAACTGTTACGGCTAATGATCTCACATTTGGCGGAACGGACGGGACTCGAACCCGCGACCCCCTGCGTGACAGGCAGGTATTCTAACCAACTGAACTACCGCTCCGGGTGCCAATGATCCTTACGGATCAGGCGCTAACTTTTATTACTTATTTACAGCGTCTTTCAGAGCCTTACCCGGCTTGAAAGTCGGCAACGTTGCCGCAGCGATCTGAATAGGCTGACCAGTCTGAGGGTTACGACCCGTACGCGCAGCACGCTCTTTTACACCAAAGGTTCCGAAGCCCACGAGAGCAACAGAATCACCCTTTTGCAGAGCGTCTGAGATAGATTCCAGTGTAGCATCCAGCGCACGGCCAGCTGCTGCTTTTGGAATATCCGCAGAAGCGGCGATTGCGTCGATTAGTTCAGATTTATTCACATTGTTCCCCTTATATGAATCATTTTTATATTCTGTAGCTCAAGCCCAGTAAGTTAACGAACAACTTATACCAAGCGTACAATTCAGGTGTCAAGCGGGTTGCAGCTTGATACGTCACTATTTTCAGTTAATGCGGTTTTATTTGCCCGCGCTCACTTTTTGCTTGCTTTTTCTTTTCAGAAAAGTTTGCTTTTTGCTCTTCAGTCAATGGTTCCGGACTGTATTTTAAAGCAATTTGCAACACCTCATCGATCCATTTAACCGGACAAATTTTAAGGTCTGCTTTGATATTGTCAGGAATTTCCTTCAGATCACGTTTGTTCTCATCTGGAATAATGACGGTTTTAATGCCACCCCTGTGCGCCGCCAGTAATTTCTCTTTCAAACCACCGATAGGCAGAACCTGCCCACGCAACGTAATCTCCCCAGTCATCGCTACATCAGAGCGGACAGGAATACTCGTGAGCACAGATACTAATGCAGTACACATCCCGATACCAGCACTTGGTCCATCTTTTGGTGTCGCACCTTCAGGAACATGGATATGAATATCGTTTTCTTCATGGAAATCAGGGTTAATACCCAAGGACTCTGCTCGACTACGCACAACCGTCATCGCCGCTTGGATGGATTCCTGCATCACATCACCCAAGGAGCCTGTGCGAATCTGACGCCCCTTACCAGGGACTACCGCAGATTCAATGGTCAAGATATCACCACCGACCGATGTCCAAGCCAGACCGGTTACCTGACCGATACGATCTTCCTCTTCTGCCACCCCGAAGCTGCACTTACGTACCCCAGAGTACTTCTCAAGGTTTTCGCTATTCGCCACAATAGAGGCCTTCTTATCACCCCCTAGGGCAACCTCTTTAATCACCTTACGACAAATTTTAGCGATCTCACGCTCAAGGCCACGAACACCGGCTTCCCGAGTGTAGTAACGAATCAGATCGGTAACGGCTTCATCTTCGATCGTAAGCTCTTTATCCTTCAGACCATTGGTCTTCATCTGCTTAGGAATCAGATACTTACGTGCAATGTTTAATTTCTCATCTTCGGTGTAACCCGGAATCCGAATAATCTCCATTCGATCCAATAGCGGACCCGGGATATTCATCGAGTTTGAGGTACACACAAACATTACGTCCGACAGATCGTAATCGACTTCCAAATAGTGATCATTGAACGTACTGTTTTGCTCTGGATCCAGCACTTCTAGCAATGCAGAAGCGGGATCGCCGCGCTGATCCATACCCATCTTATCGATTTCGTCTAACAAGAACAGTGGGTTCTTCACGCCAACTTTAGACATTTTCTGAATCAGTTTACCCGGCATCGAACCGATGTAGGTACGTCGATGACCGCGGATTTCGGCTTCATCACGTACACCACCCAACGCCATACGCACATACTGACGGTTGGTTGCTCGCGCAATCGACTGCCCCAAGGAGGTTTTACCCACACCTGGAGGCCCGACTAAACAAAGGATTGGGCCTTTCAGCTTACGGACTCGACGCTGAACCGCTAAATACTCAAGAATTCGGTCTTTAACCTCTTCGAGCCCATAGTGGTCTTCATTCAGAATCGCTTCGGCACGCTTCATATCGTGACGCAGCTTAGAGCGCTTCGACCAAGGAATCTGTAACATCCAGTCGATATAACCCCGCACCACCGTCGCTTCCGCAGACATTGGCGACATCATCTTCAACTTATTGAACTCGTTGAGGGTTTTATCGAGTGCTTCTTTCGGCATACCGGCTTCATCGATCCGCTTTTTCAGCTCTTCGATATCCGTGGTACCGTTTTCATCTAAATCACCCAGCTCTTTCTGAATCGCCTTCATTTGCTCATTCAGATAGTACTCGCGCTGGCTCTTTTCCATCTGTTTTTTAACGCGACCACGGATGCGCTTTTCAACTTCAACCAAGTCAATCTCGGTCTCCATCAACGCCATTAGATGCTCCAGACGAAGCTTATCGTCTAGAATTTCTAGAATTTGCTGCTTCTCTTCTAGCTTGAGAGACATATGTGCAGCAATGGTATCCGCTAAACGGCCAATTTCATCGATCGACCCTAATGAGGTTAACACCTCGGCCGGAATCTTCTTGTTGACCTGTACAAAACGCTCGAACTGATCCAACGCGGTACGCTTATAGATTTCCGCTTCGTTTGCACTGACTTCATCAATCGGCAACACAGTAATATCAGCGGTAAAATGAGCTTCCGTGGTGTGCAGTTTTTCGATCCGTGCACGGTAGTCGCCTTCGACGAGTACTTTGACCGTACCGTCAGGTAACTTCAACATCTGCAACACACTGGCAACAGTACCAATGGCAAACAGGTCTTTACCGTCCGGCTCATCATCGGAAGCATTTTTCTGGGCAATCAGCAGAATCTCTTTATCCTGCAACATCGCCGCTTCTAGGGCCTGAATTGATTTTTCCCGACCTACAAACAGCGGGATCACCATATGTGGATATATAACAACATCACGCAACGGCAAAACCGGCATCAGGGTGGTGGTGATCTCTTTATCATTCTCGAGTGGTGCCATAATGGACCTTACTCCTTTGTCGAAAGAAACTGCGGGAGATACAGCAGTTACGGGCTGTACGATATATCGCTCTTACTGATAAATGGGGCTTAGACTATAAAAATCAACCACATCACAATAAAAGTTACAGAAAAAAGTAACAACAACGAATAATGTTTTATCAGTAAGTTCAATGAGTAACAACGTACCAAAATGGTGGATAGTCTCTTTACAATTAAAAAAGCCCGGAAAGTCCGGGCTTTTTTCAGAGCATTGGTTGTTACTTGTAATACGCGTTATCAGTAACAGTATGATCTGTCACATCACGCACACCCACTAAGCCACTAACACGCTCAACGAGGGTTTTCTCAACGCCATCTTTTAACGTCATATCAACAGCACTACACCCCTGACACCCACCACCAAACTGTAGGATAGCAATCTGGCCGTTCGACTCTTCAACCAGCTCAATCAGCTTCACTTCACCACCATGGGATGAAAGGCCCGGATTGATATCCGAGTAGAGAATATAGTTTATCTGCTCTTCTATCGGACTATCATCCGATACATTTGGCACTTTAGCGTTCGGTGCTTTAATCGTCAGCTGCCCACCCATGCGGTCGGTCGCAAAGTCAACGGTTGCTTCCTCGAGGTAAGGCAGACTGTTTTTTTCAAAGTAAAACGTTACCTTATCCATCGGCATCACAGCATCGTCTTCGACGATCTCTTCTGGACGACAGTAAGCCAGACAGGTTTCTGCGTAAGGCGTCCCCGGCTGGGTAACGAACATCCGCACAGCAATACCTTCTACATTTTGCTTTTCTAGCAACTCAGCAAGGTAAATTTCAGCTGATTCGGTTACAGTAATATTCATCAAAATTCCTGTTAAATCACTCACTCAATATGGGCATTAGGATACACCCTTTCTAATCCCGAGTAAAATACTCAGTTATTAGTAAAACCGACGTTTTTACCTTTTCATCAAACGACTTGGCAATCTTTATTAACCCTTTCAATACTCATTTTCGTCTATTTTGATCGGTATTTTAACTACCTGCAAATACTGATTCATAACGAGATAGGCGTCGTTAAATCGACAAAAAGGCTATTTAGCCCCCCCACAGAACGCCCATTCGCGTTAAACCACATTCTATTTTGGTCAGCGGAACTATCTATTGAGTCGATCTATCAAGCCTATCTATCGAGCGCGCTCCAACCGTTGCTATTTTATTTATAGCTGAATCCCCCACCACCTTCATATCCGGCTATAGATTCGTTAAACTAAGGGGTGCTCAGCGCCTGAGCTCCCGCCCTGAATCGATTGGATATCACTTTAGCTATGATGCAACAGAGCCTGGTTTTCTCTTTTTTCCTGATTTTTACCGGTGCCGCTGTGCTGGCCTCTATCGCCCTTTATACTCGACAACCGTTACTCGTTGCCTATATTGTTTTGGGTGCCATTTTGGGGCCCTATGGTTACAGCTATATTCAAGATACCGCCCTACTCTCAGACATTTCGCACGTCGGCATTATTTTCTTACTCTTCTTGCTAGGGCTCGATATGCAACCTAGCCACCTCGTACATATGCTCAAAAAAGCGACCTTAGTGGCGGTATTTAGCGCGATTATCTTTATGGTGATTGGCTATGGTGTGGGGATAGCTTTCGGATTCACGCGCACTGAAGCCATTATTATTGGTGTAGCCTTGATGTTTTCCAGCACCATTATTGGCATCAAACTTCTCCCTACCACCGTGCTGCACCACAAGTACACCGGCGAACTGGTGGTTGGTCTGTTACTACTGCAGGATGTCATCGCTATTCTGGTGCTACTACTACTCAACAGCGGCGATGGCGAAGCGAACCAGTTTTTCACCTTCCTGAAAACATTGATCGCGTTACCCTTGATCATTGGCGGTTCGCTAGCTTTCGTCCGTTATATTTTGTTGCCATTGATTCACAAGTTTGACCGCTTCCATGAGTATATCTTTCTACTTGCCATTGGCTGGTGCCTCGGCCTAGCTGAACTCGCCCATGCGGTCGGTTTATCTGCGGAGATCGGCGCTTTTATTGCAGGCGTCAGCTTAGCAACCAGTCCGATCGCCCAGTATATCGCCACTAGCCTAAAGCCTTTGCGAGATTTCTTCCTTATTCTGTTCTTCTTCTCTATCGGGGCGAGTTTTAATCTCGGACTCGTAGGTCAGATTATTATTCCGTCCATTATTCTAGCGCTGCTGGTGCTGGTGATTAAGCCGATCGTGTTTCGCTTTCTACTGCACAATATCAGTGATAGCAAAACCCTTGCTTGGGAAGTAGGCTTCAGACTGGGCCAGATAAGTGAGTTTTCATTACTGATCGCCTATATGGCCACCGGTGCCTCCATGATTGGACAGGAAGCCTCCCATGTCATACAGGCAACTGCCATTCTGACCTTCTTGCTATCGACCTATATTGTCATCTTTAACTACCCAAGCCCGATTGCCGTGTCAGATAAGCTAAGAAGAGATTAAAACCAATGTCCGATAGAGCAGTCTATCGGACAAACCCACAGGCTTTATGCCACCAGTGCGACTAATACTGGGCTTTGTTTCTACCTTGCCACATCTGCTCCGCTAAGGGGATGCAGCTTTCATCATCCGCCTTATTAAGCAATTTCAGCATCAAGGCCAACGTCGAGATCACCGCTCCCGTTCCATATTCATGCTCTATGTCTCCACGCCACAGTTTAAGTAAATCCGCGTTATCGAGCGGTTGTTTCACTAATCGCTTTGGATAATAGCGGGGCCATACACTGGTCGAATAATCATTGCCTCTGGTCCATTGCAGATCACATTCAGCATCGGGTTTAATCTCAGCCTCTCCACCATCACCTTTAATCGTTAACCCATTTTCAACACCGAGCAACTGTGCCGCTTTCTGATGCATCGGCCCATACGCCGGATGGAACACGCCATCGACAGTGTGGCGAGCATGCAGTGGATTGATCAGTCGGCATAGCGTATGTACTGGAGAGCGCAGCCCCAACACGGGACGTAGATTGATAATCCGACTCATACGCGGACTCAATGTATCAATCGACATAAAAGCGAACCGGTGAGCATCTAAGGTTTGCGCCACCTCGTCCCAACCGGAACAGGCCTTAATGCCAAACAATGCCAGACAGTCCTCGGTATAGATACGCTCAGGCGTATGACCTTTAGCGCCGTGCATAAACACCCGAATACCGCTTTCGGCTAATAACAATGCCACCAAAATAAACCAGGGCAATTGGCGCTTTTTACCCGCGTAAGTTGACCAATCTAGATCCACCTGCAATGACGCCGGCGCGCCACATCGACCACGAACCGCTTCGATAAAACCGGCCAACTCTTCGGGGGATTCCTCTTTAACCCGCAACAGCATCAAAAAAGCACCTAACTGCTCAGGCTCTACCTGATCATCTAAAATCATCTCCATCGCGTCACGCGCTTCCGTTTGACTAAGCGAACGAGACCCCTGTTTACCTTTACCCAGAATGCGAACAAAGGGAGCAAAAGGATGCTCCGCTGACGGCGGTTTTTGTAACATAGACCCTCTCTAACCCATTAATTAACGTTACGCAGATTTTATACCCTCGACGCCATCCGTATGAAGTCTTTACGCTGACAAAACCACCTTAAAGCCAACTTTATGCCCATCCGCACCGTCTACCCGTAAAAAGCCTATCGATACCTCTTAATCTAACGGTGATTCACGCCGTTGCGGATGCTTTCATCATCGGTGACTGGTAGAATCCGGCCTTCGTCAGGAGAAGCCCATGAAACCGAACCGTTCCCGTCCAAAAAATCAGCGCCCGGCCCGCAAGCCAACCCACCCTCTACCCACCGAAGCGGTCGAGTTTAAGATCGAATCTCTCAGCCACGACGGCCGAGGCATTGGGCGATATCAGGGCAAAACGGCATTTATTGCCAATGCTCTACCGGGAGAGCAGGTATCTGCGCGACTGACAGAAGAAAAAGCCAAGTTTTACCTTGGCCATACTGACGCGATTTTAACCCCCTCTAGCCACCGAATCGAACCCGCCTGTCCGCACTACCAACAATGCGGCGGTTGCGATCTGCAACATCTAGATAATGCTGAACAGCTGAAGTTAAAGCAGTCGCTCGTTGTGGAACAACTAGAACGGATCGGCCATACAAAGCCTACCAAAATAGTCGAGCCGCTAACGGCCTCTGATTGGCATTACCGCCGCAGCGCCCGGATTGGCATTAACCAGTTATCCGATGGCGAACCCATTATTGGTTTTCGTCGCCGAGGCAGCCATCTACTCACTCAGCTCGATAGCTGTGTCGTGCTGGACAAACGTGTTAGTGATATTTTCAGCCGCACCAGAGACGCCCTACGTGATAGCGGGGACATCAAATATATCACTCAGCTAGATATCGACCTAGGTGATGAAGGCGGCTACTTATCCCTGCGACTAAAGAAACCACTTAACGATCAACACCTGGCCATCTTTACCACGCTAGCGTCGCATTACGGCCTAAGCCTACAACAGCAGATCATCGGCACTGATCCCGATAACAGTGAAGTTGCGCCGGTGAGCTATTCACTCAACCAACTCACCTTGCAATTCCGTCCGGGTGACTTTATTCAGGTTAACGCCGAGATCAACCAACAGATGGTCTCTAAGGCTTGCCAGTTACTGGACCTTAAAGCTGACGATAAGATTCTTGATCTGTTCTGCGGCCTGGGTAATTTCTCCCTACCCGCCGCCCAAGCGGGCGCTTCGGTCACGGGTATCGAAGGTAGCATATCCATGGTAGAGCAGGCCGAACAAAACGCCCGCTTAAACCAACTCGATAACAGCCGGTTTTTCTGCGGCAATCTGGCGGATGATTTAACGGGGTTACAGTGGTTTCGCGAGTCTTACAACAAGGTCATTCTTGACCCGCCTCGCAGTGGTGCCGCTTCACTAATTCCACAAATTTGCAATCAGCGACCCGAATTGATTCTCTATATCTCCTGCAACCCAGGCGCACTGGCTCGCGATAGTGAACTATTAGCCACAGAAGGCTATCAGTTACAGCAATTTCTCGTGATGGATATGTTCCCACAGACTCACCATATTGAATCAATGGCTTTGTTTGTACGCGGGAAAAAGAAACAGCAGAAAAAGAAACTATTTGCCGGCAAAGGCATTAACCGCTGAGATGACACCCGTTATTGATGAACACGCGATTCTTTTCGCCGATAACGACATCCTAGTGGTCAACAAAGATCCTGATCTACTCTCCGTGCCGGGTCGCGGAGAGGACAAACAGGATTGCCTCTGGCGTCGAGTGTTGCCGTTTTTTCCAACCGCTCTCATCGTGCACCGACTCGATTACCCCACCTCAGGCATTATGGTGTTGGGGCTCAGCAAAGAAAGCCACCGCCATCTCAGCATTCAGTTTCAAGATCGGCTCACCGAAAAAAGCTATCAAGCGATTGTCGGTGGCAAGTTACTAGCCTCCTGCGGTACGGTGGATCAACCACTGCGCTGCGACTGGGAAAACCGCCCTTTACAGATAGTCGATCATGAACAGGGTAAACCGGCGCAGACCCGATGGCGGGTCATCGAACCCTTAGATAATGCGACTCGGGTCGAACTCACACCGATTACTGGCCGCTCGCACCAATTGCGCGTCCACATGCAGTACCTTGGACACCCTATTCTTGGTGACCGTTTCTATGCTCAGCCAGACCAACGAGAACGTTCCGAGCGCTTACTACTACATGCTCAATCCCTAAGCTTTAACCATCCGGTCAGTCAGGCGCGGTTATCCTTTAACGCACCCTGCCCCTTCTAACCAGAGGCACCTTAACCCTTACGGGTCGCTATCAATGGAAATCTAGCTCAATTCACCACGCGAATGCGCTCACCCCGCTTTAAACCTTCGATGGTTTCCGTAAGCTGCTCGACAATACGTTGACGCGCCTGCACACTGCCCCAAGCGCTATGGGGCGTTACAATTAGGTTTGGAATATCATCGGCCAACAGCGGATTACCATCCACCGGCGGCTCTTGTATTAACACATCGGTCGCGGCACCGGCTAACTTGCCACTACGCAACGCAGCAGCCAGTGCCGCCTCATTGACGATACCGCCACGGGCCGCATTGATAATAAAAGCACCGGTTTTCATCTGTACAATCGCATCGGCATCAATAAGATCACGGGTCTGCGCCGTTAACGGACAATGCAGACTCAACACATCAACCTGTGACAGCAACTCTTCCAGCGCAACACGCCCCGCCACCGTATCACCACCAATACGTTGCGCGACTAACACCTTCATTCCAAAAGCGCTGGCCAATTGAGCGACACTCGCCCCTAAGTTTCCATAGCCAACAATACCCAAAGTTTTTCCGTTAAGCTCCTGAATCGGATAATCCAGCAAGCAAAACTGCTCAGCCTGCGCCCACTGACCATTACGCGCAGCTTCATTATAGGCAATGAGGTTGGTATGCAGAGCCAACATCATCGACATCACATGCTGGACCACCGACGCTGTGCCATATGCCTGACAATTAGACACCGTAATACCGTTGTCGGCAGCAGCCTGAAGATCCACATTATTAGTGCCCGTCGCGGCGATACACACATGCTTCAACTGAGTGGCACCTGCTAGCGCGGCACCATCCAGCTCTACCTTATTGACAATAACAACATCCGCACCCGCGATCCGTGCTGCAACCTGCTGCTGGCTCGTGGCTGGATATCCGTTGAATTCTGTAAACTGAGCCTTCAACTCGGCGAGATTAAGGTCATCACAATCAAGACTATTTAGATCTAGAAATACTGCTTTCATCGCTCTTTTCCATCACGTTAACAATAAAAAAAGGGCCTTCAATTACGAGGCCCTTTTAACGTTTATCTATCACCTAATAAAGCTAGGCTTCAGCTTTTAAGCCGATCAAATCTTCTCTTTGATTTGCCACAGTATCTCATCAGCCACAACCGCCGGTGCAGAATAGCCGTCCGGCGTTTTAACCGTTAAAAATACACCGCTGGCGGTACGATTCATATGTAGCTGATATTGGCCCACATGTTCATACTTGCCTGACTCGTCATTGTAGACAGCGTCCTTATCATCTGAAAAGATGTATAACACTTCGCCACCTAGCCAAATCTTAAAGCCTTTTTGATTAGCAAGGTCCTCGCTCTTATCGATAGCTTCTTTGCCACCATTAACCTTATTGGTGCTATAAGAAGGCGCGCCATCCTCTTCATCGTCATCAAACCCGAGTGCCCGACCAAACGCATTACCACTATCAAAGGTAATCTCGTCACGGTCGGAATGTAACCACTCAAAGAAGCCCATCTTTTCAGTATCTTCAAACGGTGTTGACGTCGTGTAGGTCATATAAATAATACCTGCTTGTTGATCGCGGGTACCTACATCAAGGTCGGTCTGATCGATCGCCTGAATAATCTCTGCCCATGCCTGATCAACCGGCACGGTAATCTTCAGCGCAGGGAAGCCTTTAGAATCACGGCCCATCTGCGGCAGGTTATTTTGTTGGCGACGCAGCTCAAGCATACTCATGCTCTCGCTATTACTGGTCGACTTACTCAGATAACGCAGCATTTCAAACATCATATCGGTTTTATAACCAACATCTGTCGCGTCATCACTCCAGCTAACCGGTTGATCTTTCTCGTCCTGCGCCACCCGCACATGCTGCATCGTAATACTGGTTCGATTATAGTCATCCGCAACCGGACGCACCGACACCCGCAGCTTATCGCTAACAGGACCGTCGATATCTTGGAACGTCAGCCGTTTAATCATACTATCGACAAAACTTAGCTCTTTAGCATCCACATCGATCCAATCGGTTTCAATAACCCCTTCTTGTGGCGCTGATTTAGCTAAGCCAATATTGTTAAAGCGCCAGAAATCCTGCAACTGCACCCAAACATCGCCGATAGGCTCATCAACGACCAAAATTTTCTCGCCATCTTCACGCTTCAGATTAACCGAACCATTACCGGCATCAGCATAGAAGAACTCTGGACGAGGAACCGAAAAACTTCTACTGCGCTGCGAGGCGGTCTGCCCAGCATTTGGAATATCCAACGCATCCTGCATCGGTTTAGAGCGATCCTGAAGAGAAGGCGGTAGCTCGAGTCGTTTAGTTGCCTGCGCCTCTTCGTAGTTTTGGCTGCGATCGTTGATAATTCCATTCTCACCGTAAATCGGGTTTGAGTAAGAACCACATCCAGCAATACTTAACACAGCTGCTGCCAGAGGCAACAAGGCAATTATTCTCATTATGCTTGTCCGTTAGTTTCAGATAATTTCGCAGGCTTTCAGCGCTTCACGTACTTGATTGTGGTATTGCTCAGACAACACTGTTAGCGGCAACCGAGTACCTAATCCTATCAAGCCCATTTCTGACACGGCCCATTTCACAGGAATAGGGTTAGATTCGACAAACATCGCCGTATGCAGTGGCATTAAAGATGCCTGTAGCGCACGAGCCGCCTCAACCTCACCGGCAATGGCCAAACGGCAAAGCTCGCCCATCTGCGATGGAGCAACATTGGCCGTTACGGAGATATTACCGTCACCACCTAGCAGCATGAGTTCAACCGCAGTACCGTCATCTCCTGAATAGATCGCAAACTCTTTCGGCGCCGCATCAATCAAGGTTTTCGCACGATCAAGATCACCAGTAGCCTCTTTAATACCGATAATGTTCGGTATCTCAGCTAGACGTAAAACCGTTTCAGCCAGCATGTCGCAAGCCGTGCGGCCCGGCACGTTATAAAGAATCTGTGGAATATCGACCGCTTCAGCAATGGTTTTAAAATGCAGGAACAAGCCTTCTTGGGTCGGCTTGTTGTAATAAGGCGTCACCAACAAACAGGCATCAACACCAACATTTTTAGCCGCTGTCGTTAGCTCAATCGCTTCTTGGGTAGAGTTAGCGCCGGTACCGGCAATGACCGGAATCGCGCCAGCAACTCGATCAACGACCCGTTTAATGACCTGACAGTGCTCATCACAGTTCAGAGTTGCTGATTCGCCGCTGGTGCCAACCGCGACAATTGAGTCGGTGCCCTTCTCCAGATGAAAATCAACCAGTTTATCCAGCGCGTCCCAATCGACATCACCGTTTGAATTCATCGGGGTAACAAGAGCAACAATGCTGCCAGTAATCATCATGGTCTCCATCAAGAGGTATACAGAATGGTCTATGGTACTTGCCTGCGTTTTGCGGCTCAACCCATTTCAGCTCAATAAGTTAGCGTAATCTGAAAATTCAAAAAACGATGGTTAAAGTGGCTGCCAAAACTGTGTAATCTGTTATCGTATAAAAAGCGTATCATTCTAACTGATATCAATAAGATAAGCGTCGTTTTTAAGCCCGATTTTAAGGAAAATACATGAGCCAGCCAATAATTGATCAGCCAGTAACCGACTTCACTGCTGTAGCCACCAGCGATACCACTGTGACGCTATCCGAACTCAAAGGTTCCAACGTGGTTATCTATTTTTATCCTAAAGACAGCACCCCTGGCTGCACCACCGAGGGGCAAGATTTTCGTGATCTCTATGATCAATTCCAAGAGGCCAACACTCAGATCTTCGGTGTTTCACGGGACGGTATGCGCGCCCATGAAAACTTTAAAGCCAAACAAGCCTTTCCCTTCGAACTCATCAGCGACCCAGATGAAACATTGTGTCAGCTATTTGATGTTATTAAATTGAAGAAACTCTATGGCAAAGAGCATATGGGGATTGAACGCAGCACCTTTCTAATTGATGCTGAAGGCGTACTGCGTAAAGAGTGGCGTAAAGTGAAGGTCAAAGAACATGTTGCCGAAGTACTCGAAGCGGCAAAAGCGCTATAAGATGAAACAGCGTTGATCGAAAACAACGCTCCTTCGTAATAGCCCTGCCCGCCGGGCAGGGTATTGAATACTCTTATATAAAAACAGATACCTTTCCGCTTCAACCATGCATAAGCAAATCAATCGACACGAGCACAACGCTCAATCAGTGATCTTTTTTCTCGCGCTGAAAGCCTCAGGATCTTTGTCCTCATACATCGCATGATCCGCCCGCTGAAACAGTTCAACCATGGTTTCATTTTGCTGGTACTCAACCGCACCAAAACTGCATTCAAGATCGATATTATTCACGAAGGCTGTTGCCGCAATCACAGATTGCAACTTTAAAACCACGCCGGATGTTTGTTGCAGATCTGAACTCGGCAAGATAATCAAAAACTCGTCCCCACCCCAACGCGCGAGACTATCAATACTCCGCAGCGCCAAAGAGACCCTCTTTGCCAGCTCAACCAATACCTGATCACCAACATTATGACCATAGTTATCATTGATCAGCTTAAAATCATTGATATCAAAAAAAACTAACGACAAGGGGTGATTATAACGCTGAGAACGGGATATCTCTTTAGTTAGCTCTAGATTCGCTTTTTCACGGTTAGCGACCCGAGTTAGCGCATCGGTATGAGAAATTCGTTCAACCTTAACTATCTGTTCCTGCAACTGGCGATTACTTGCCTCTAAGGCTTCAGCTTTATGAGCTAGCAACCTCTCAAGGGTTTGATTACCCTGTTGAAGTAATAAGGTTTGCCGTTCCAGTTCTTCCTCAGCCATTTTACGATCATGAATATCATGATGACTACCGATCAACCGCGTAACAATACCATCGCTATCGCGCTGTACCGCTCGCGCCCTATCTTCGATCCAGAGATAACTACCATCAAGCTTTTTACACCGATACTCAATATGATAGACATCGCTTTCACCATTGATGTACTGCTCGATATGTAACATCACATCGGCATATTCATTGGGATGAATTATTTCCTCCCAGGTAAACACATCCGGCAGCAAAACCCCTACAGGATAGCCCAGCATACGATACCAACCAGGACTACGCACAACGTTGCCGGTTTCACCATTCCAATCCCAAATACCTTCGACGATCAGATCAAGTATCGAATTAAGCGTCAGGTCGGCAGAGCCTAATGACTCGTGCGTATATGTCTGAGGAGGCATATTTTAGGGTCGCTTTTATTATTTAGTCTCGGCGCTTCTATCGTCTTGGACAAAGGCATGGCTTTTCGGCCAAGCATTCAAAATAGCCTTGATAAGGGTAGCCAGTGGGATGGCAAAAAATACACCCCAGAACCCCCAAACACTACCAAACACTAACACCGCAATAATAATAGAGACAGGATGCAGATTAACCGCTTCCGAAAACAGTAGTGGTACTAACACATTACCATCGAGCGCTTGAATAATGCCGTAGGCCAGCATCAAGTACCAAAACTCATTCGTCCAACCCCATTGAAAGAAGCCGATCAAAGCAACGGGTAATGTAACCAGTGCGGCACCAATATAGGGTATCAGCACCGACAGCCCCACCATAATGCCTAACAGAGCCGCATAATTGATACCGAGCAGCGTGAAGGCGGCATAGGTAACTGAGCCAACAATAACAATCTCTATCACCTTACCGCGGACATAATTGGCGATCTGTTGATCCATTTCAGTCCAAACTTGGGTAAGCATCGCTTTCTTTTGTGGTAGAAAAGAGACCCACCAACGCACTAGGTTGCTGCCATCTTTTAAAAAGAAAAATACCAAAATCGGCACTAAGACCACATAGATAAGCAACGCGACTAATCCCGTAATCGAGCTCAAGGAATAGGTTACGACCATCTGCCCCAACTTTCTTAGCTCGGTCGTGGTCAAATCGATAATTTGAGTAATCTGCTGTTCTGAGAAAACATCAGGATACTGCTGCGGTAACAATAACAGAACTTCTTTGGCCTGAGTCACCATCCCCGGCAACTCATTAAACAGGTTAACCGATTGTTTCCACGCCAGCGGCATAATAAACAGTAGCAACGATAGCAACGCACCAATAAAGAAGGTAAAGACCAGCATCACGGATGCAAGGTGAGGTACATGATGCTCTTTCAACCAGATAATCATGCCCTGCATTAGAAATGCGAGAATAATACTGATAAAGACCGGTGTTAGCGCCTGTCCCAAATAGAGAATAACCCCCAAGGCGCCCGCCAAAAGCACCAACAACAGAATGACTTCTTCATTGGAAAAGTAGTTATCGATCCACTTGTTGAAAATTTTTCTCACACTTTGCTCCCTTAACCGCGCTGGATAAAATAAGTATACCGACCACCTTCGCTGAACGATTCCAGCATCTGATGGTCAGATTGATCGACAAAGGCCTTAAAATCCCGCTGTGATCCAGCATCTGTTGCCACCACTTTGAGAATTTTACCCGACGCCAGTTTATGTAACGCCTGCTTTGCTTTCAATAAAGGCAACGGACAATTTAGCCCGCAGGTGTCGAGTTGTTCATCCCAGTGGGACTCAGTCATAAAAAATGTCCTGATACAGTTAAGAGGACAGCAATATATACCAAAAAACGGGGTATTATAAACCACAATTACACTTAACTGTTTCTGTGGCCACAGAAACCCAGTATAAGGATCAAAAAATTGCGAACTGGACTTACACGATATCTATTAGCGGGCATCCTATCGCTGAGTGCCGTCTCGCCGATACAGGCCAATGAACTCCCTCTAATAGCCAACAGCTCCGCCACTATTTCACTTGAGCAGGAATATCAACTAGGCCGCACTTGGGCCAGGATGCTACGGGGTAGCGCAGCAGAATATGGCGACCCACTGCTGGTTAATTATATCGATGGCCTACTGTGGAAAATCGCGGCAAATAGTCAACTACAGGATCACCGCCTAGCGCTAATCGTACTCGACACCGCCGCGTTAAACGCTTTTGCCGTGCCGGGTGGCGTTGTCGGAATCAATGCTGGTTTACTACTCAGCGCTCAAGATGAACAGGAATTTGCATCGGTCATTGCCCACGAGCTTGCCCACCTATCGCAACGCCATTACGCACAACAATTAGAAGAGAGCCGCCGCAACACGCCCTTACTACTGGCCGGTATTTTAGCCAGCATCCTGATTGCCAGTGCCGATTCTCAAGCGGGCATGGCCGGTATTACGTCATCAATGGCGGCAGGCCAACAAGCCAGTATCAACTTTACCCGCCGTAACGAACAAGAAGCAGACCGTATCGGTATGTTGAATATGGCTAACTCCGGCTTTGACCCCTATGCTATGCCACGCATGTTTTCCCGATTACAGCGCTCTAGTCGCTTTCTCGGACAAAATCCTCCGGAGTTTTTGCTGACTCACCCCGTCACTGAATCCCGCATAGCGGACGCCGAAAACCGAGCAAGCCAACTGCCTAAACCCACCTACAAGAAGCAAGGCTACGACTACCAACTGCTGAAAAAAAGGGTAGAAGTGTATTACACCAAGGATATTAATCAGCTCATTAAGGGCTACCAACTCAGCGCTGCCGATGACCAACTGAGTAACTATGGCTTAGCCCTAGCCCTGATAAAAAAAGGTGATTATAGCCAAGCCAAAACCGCATTAAAAAGCTTACCCAGTAACTTACAGCAACATCTCTATATCCGTCTGACCTACGCCGAACTCGCACTCGCCGCTGGCGAAACACAGGATGCGTTACGGCAGATGGAACAGCTGGATAAGCTTTACCCCGACAGCTACCCCGTCAGGCAGCGCTACGCCAAAGCACTGAGCGCTAACCGTCAGTATAAAAAAGCAGCCCGCATACTGAGTGAATTAAGCCAACGCTTTCCTGATAATAGTTTTATCTGGTATGAATTAGCCGAAACCCAAGGATTAGCCGGTAATACCTTGGGTGTCCACGAAGCCCGAGTCGAATACTTCCTATTGATAGGGGCTACCGATAAAGCACTGCAACAGATTAAATTCGCCCTACGCGAAAAAGGACTCAGCAGCAGTGATATCGCCAGATTGGAAGAGCGTCAACGGGAAGCAGAACAGGTCAGAGAGCAGATTAAAAACGCGCTTTAATAGGCGTAAAACTCTCTGATATATAAATTGCGTACTGCTACAGAGCAATGATCCGAATGATCAAGTTTTATTTACTCATACCCATTTTAAGAGGTGCAAGCCTTGTGATACCCCTTAATTGCTGCTTTTATAACCATTATAGATGGTCATGACATACCTTAGTTGATACGTTCAACCTGAGGTAATCACTGCTTATAGCCTATGGCACCAGCAGCAAACATAAGGCCTGTACACGATAACGATCGCCTTATTACTCAATTGATGGCGGAAGAGACAGATGTTCAAAGAGGTTATGCGATGAAACTGATACAGGATGACACATTGGAATTTGAAGAGATTCCCAATGATTCAGAGTCAATAGAGGTCTCCCGAAAGTCATACCGCATCCCTGTCAAAGACAGAGAAACCTCGCTACTGATTACGAATGACTCAACATACCCGCTTATAGATATCAGCAATGAAGGTGTCTGCATTGCTATTGATGCCACTGCCCCCCTCTCTTCCGCGGATATTACACCTGACTGCAAGATCGTTTTGGGTGAATTCCATTTTGACGGCTTAGTCGGTGAAGTGGTCCACTCATCACTGAATGAGGAAGGTAATTGGATATGCGGTATCCAATGGCAGCACATCGATGAAACAACCCGCAGCGCCTTAGATCAGGCATTACTCCACCTCCGTAAAGAGATATTTGAAGATGCCTGAGCCAAAAAATCGGGATATTATGGACTCGCTGTTAAGCGATGATGTCGACGACAGTATCGATGAACTTCAGCAACTCAATAATATTATTTTTTGTGATGCCGAAGACTCCGTTGTTGCAGAGCCACCCAAAAATCAGGGCGAACTCATCTGGGAAACCGAAAATGATCAGTTTGCGATTCATGCTTGGAAACTAAAGGGCAAGATCAGTCTTAAATTTATCACTAAATCGAAGACCAATGTCTCGGTAGAAAGGCTTGCTAAGATTGCATTAAACGCCATCCTTGATGACCTTAAGAAGGCTAACCCATGACTATTATTGTTTGCCCAAACTGCTCGCGTAAACATCATGCCGATACCAGCCGTTTTGCTGAGAAAAAACGGTTCGTGGTGCGCTGTAAAGCTTGCGAGCATAAGTTTGTCATCAATCTTGATCACAACGGCCTTGTTCAGCCCGATGCAATACAATCGAAACCAGTTGTACAGCCGCCAGCGGCGCAGCCTGCCGTTGTTGCTGCGCCACAACCCGCTCCGATCATTGAAACCCCTAGAGTACCGAAGACCCCGCGAAAAATTTGCGTATCACTCAGCAAAGGCGGAGTCGGAAAAACAACCACGGCGGTTAACCTCAGTGCCGGCTTGGCGATGGCGGGCTATAAGGTACTCTTAATCGATACGGATACCCAGGGTCAGTCATCCTTCATGCTGGGTAAAAAACCACCCGCGGGTTTAACTGAACTATTGACCGGCGAACTCACCGCCAAAGAAACAATCGTCGAAGCCAGACCCAATCTATGGCTACTCAGTGGCGGCCGATCCTTGGCCGGCGTTAAACGCATCATCGATAAAAAAAGTTTTGGCTCTGAATGGACCCTATCGGAAGCGATGGCAGAAGTAGATACCGCTTACGACTACGTCATTATCGATACCTCACCGGGCTGGGATCAGCTAACTGTCAACGTACTCTTCTATGCCACCGAAGTACTGACTCCGGTCTCATTAGAAGTGATGTCACTCCATGGGTTAGCGGAATTTACTAAAAACCTTCACGCGATTAAAAAATACAAAGATATAGATCTCAATTATATCTTACCGACCTTTCTCGACACCCGAGTGGAACAACCCAAGCATATCTATCGCAAGCTACAGAGCTTATACAACGATAAGGTTTGCACCCCAATACGCTATGACGAGCAATTAAGCCGCTCACCTTCGCACGGTGAAACCATCTTTGAGTTTCTGCCCGACGGAGATGGCGCTGCAGATTATGCCGCACTGGTACGCACCATTACGAAAGACAAAACCATTTTGCTCGGTGGCGTTAAACATGGTGGTAATGAGGAAACGGTCATTCCATCGCTATAAGGAACCTAGACGTCATACAAGCCTGCACCATGCTTTAACAGACGCGACTCTTGCTCTCTCTAGCAACCCCGTGGCAGCGGGGTTTTGTTAGACGACCCAATCATCAGCCAACAAATTTAAACGACGAAGATCAACGCTCAAAGCCTGCTCACCTAAACGACTTACAGTGATGCCATGCGCTAAGCATTGAAAGCTACCCTTTCCTATCAACCTCAACCCTATCATCCTTACGGTGAGTCTCGCGCATCGCTTTCACCACGAAGGCTCCACCCAAAAGGCCTAACAGACCAATACTATAACTCGCCATCGCCAGCCCCGATAATTTCACCATCAAGCCAATCAGCAATGGGCCCGAAGTAGAACCCACATCCGACAGCAGGCGCCAGATACCAATAAAGCCGCCCCGGTTTAATCGAGGTGCTAAATCCGACCCCACCGTCATAATCACCCCCGCAGAAACCCCGTTACCCAGCCCCATCAAAGATGCGATCAGAATTAAGCTCCACAACCCTTCGGCCATCGGCAGCAAACTGATACTCAGGCCCAGTAACGTCAAACTTGCAATAAACATCGGCTTACGACCAATGCGATCCATCATGGTACCCGCGGGGTAAAACAGTAACGTATCAACCACCGCGCCAATGGAGATAACCATGCCAATACTGGTTTCGTCCAACAATAACGCCGCGCCGGTGAGGGGTAATAACAACGCTCTGGATGCGCGTACCAACATCAAAGCCAGAGATGCGACACCCGCCGTTAACAACACCTTGCGGTTGTCGACCACCGCATCTTGCAACGCGGCCACATGATGGCTATCCTCTCCATGAGGTTTGCTATAGACAACCCATAAAGCCACAAAGAGCACCACCAACAAAGAACTGAGGGTGAAGACCGCGAGTGTAACCTGATACCCTTGCGCCGCAATCATAAACCCTGCCAGTAAGGGCCCCACCACATTACCGAGCCGAATGGTGCCCGCAGATAGCGACATCACCCGACCTCGTTCATTCGGCGCGGCGGCATCGGAGACATAGGAGATTCGTCCCACCAGCCAGCTGCCATGAGCAAAACCCAGTAATAATGCCGCTGCCGTCAACACGCCCAGCGTAGGAAATAGAGCCATCAGAGCCAAAGACAGAGAAGAGGTGACGGCCGCACCCAGCATTAAGCGTTTATCACCAAATCGCGCTAACAGTAAGCCTGCTGGTAGATCACCCAGCATCATACCAATCCCCTTAAAACCGATAATCATCGCTGATTCCGCTAGGGTTCCACCAATCGATAACACGTATAAGGGTAAAACCACCAATAAGGCCTGCTGAATGGTAGACACAATGGCGGCAGGACAAATCACCGGGAGAAAAAACTTACGGACTAATTGCGACACGCGACAACCTATATGACGAAGGAGGTAATACGTTAAAAAAACTGGCTGAATTGTAAAGATTAATCCCGCTATTAACGAGCTTATATAGACATAGATCTACACGGGCTTTGCGATACCCTCTTAGACAACGCTATCGACAGTCTCCAATAATAAAAACTAATGAGTATAAAGTTTACATTTGACCGCTGTCGGTATTGAGGTATTGCATGTCAACTCATCTGTCACGAATGAGACTCTAACACTGAGAGGCGTAAAGAATCTGATAAAAAAACAACCCAAATGATGAATTTTTCTAACCTTTGGTGCAAGAATTACTCGTTTGTTTCACTTTAGACGAAGGTCTAAGATGTCTCTTATCGTAAACATTCAAAGGAATACCATCATGATCAAATATAACTTCGACGCTGAATCGAGCAACAGTGATCTACAAGCCATCGTTGCAGAAGCTAATGAAGAGCGCGCGGCTTATCTAAAAGAGATCCTTTCTAATAGCGTACAAAAAGTCATCAACCTATTCTCAACCGAACTGCCGGCTTTCTTCACAGGTCCACTGGCTCACCGTTAAGCGATCCAGTCGTCTTTCTCTCAGCCGTTAGCCGATGACATAATTAATATGTACTGGTTGCTCACTGCTATTAACAAGACTTAATCTTATATTGCCCACCTTTAGACCCTCGGCTATATCAAGATAACGGTCATCTAAAGCTGCCTCGCTTTTATCAAGATAATAACCACTCTCGACTTTGGTCAACTGACGCCTATCACTAGCTAGCTAGTGAAGATCTGTACTATCCCCCCTATGAATCGCCATCGCTTAGTATCATTAATGCCGCTTCGGCACAGGCTATGTCCTCAGCAACCTTACCGCCGGACACACCGACAGCCCCTACCACCACCGAATCAACCCAAGCTGGGAGGCCACCACCAAACAAAGCCACTTTTTCATGTTGTGCTAGGCCGTTTGCCAGCACCGCTTGCCCCTCAAGCGCCTCAGCCCATTTATCAGTGGACCGTTTAAAATGCACGGCGGTATATGCTTTTTTCTCAGCGTAATCCATCGATGGCATCGGTGCCCCAGGTTCTCGCAGAGACACCAACCGGTGACCCGCACTATCGACCACCACGACATTAATCTTAATACCTAATTCATTACCTTTATCGATGGCCGCCTTTGCCATTAATAAAGCAGCATCCAGCGTCAGGGATGCCTGTACATGGGTTTTATTCATCATATCTCCTATTATTACCGTTGGCAGATGCCGCTTTCTCGCATTGTATAGGCAAAGCCATTTTAGCGAGTAATGATGCATCTTTATGATAACAATTGCTTCTATAAATCGCTTTCATCTATCATCTATCATCTATCAACACCATCACACATAGGAAATGTTATGACACTGGCAGCATCCGACATTCGGGCCTATCACGCACATGTTTACTTCGATGCCAATACCCTTAATCAAGCAACCAAGCTCTGTGAGCAGGCCCGCGATCACCTCGCTGTCGCCATGGGTCGCGTCCATCAGAAACCCGTAGGACCTCACCCTGAGTGGAGTTGCCAGCTATCCTTTAGTGCAGAGCAGATCGGCAATGTGCTTCCCTGGTTAATGCTTAATCGTAACGGGCTCACGGTGTTTATTCACCCAGTAACCGGCAGCGATCTTGATGACCACACTAAATACATTATGTGGCTCGGTGACAGCAAGCCGCTAAATACCACCCAATTCCTTTAGGCATCCGTCGGCACACCTAGACTCTACTACCTTATCGACAGCCTTATCGATAATAGTTTTTACCCCCAGGCAATGCGCGCTTATCCGTTTTGAGCGTATTACCGCTGACGGCTTAACACTCTATTTCGCCTCTAGTGCCTCGCTGTTTCAGCCTCTTCGCTTCTTTTTCTGACCTTTTTCTGTCTTTTTCTGTCTTTTTCTGTGAGCGCTTTTTCTGGCCTTATTTATGGCCTAGTTGTGAGTTCATGCTAATGGCCAATGTTTTTATTGACGCACATCTAATGTAAACCAACATATAATGGTTTATTAATTTAGCCACTGCTAATATGAAATGGCACGCTTAATCCTTGGCGCTACTAGAAAGCGCTACTAGAAAGGAGTCAGAGATGGATCTTTTTTGCAAAGCTCAGTTATCTCTGTGGTTGATCATTCTCGCATGTCTGAGTACCGATGCTTATGCAGTCATCGCCAGTGAAAAGCTGGATCAGAACATCACGACGGCTGACCACTCAGAGTTTAAAGTTCTACAGCAGCAGTTTCATAGTGGCCCCGAAGTCACTAAAGCTTGCCTTCAATGCCACACCGAAGCGGCTAAACAAGTCCAACAGAGCCTCCACTGGACATGGGAGTATGTTCAGCCAAAAACACTTCAAACACTGGGTAAACGTCACGTTATTAATAGCTTTTGCGGCTCAGTCACTTCAAACGAACCCCGCTGCACAAGCTGTCACGCCGGTTACGGTTGGGAGGATATGAAACAGCCGCCACCCACGGATGAAACCAGTGTCGATTGCCTCGTCTGTCACGACACCACGGGCGGTTACATTAAGCTTCCGAACGCGGCCGGTCATCCAGCCTATCAACCGATGGAGTCCCCCCTCGACAGCGGGCATATGAAAGCCCCTCCCGATTTGACCGTTATTGCGCAAAATGTCGGCCATAGCCAGCCCGCCAACTGTGGCTCATGTCACTTCTACGGTGGCGGAGGTGACGGAGTTAAACATGGTGATCTCGACTCATCACTGGTTAATCCACCGAAATCACTGGATGTCCACCTATCGGCCGAAGGCGCTAACTTTGCTTGTTCTGACTGCCATACCACGACAGGCCATATCACCGCCGGTAGCCGCTACCAAGGAAATGCTCACGACACCCAAGGTATCGATGTCCCCGGGCATACCGATATGAGCAGGGCTTCTTGCGAATCATGCCATGGCGCAGCCCCACACCATGAAGAGAAGCTCAATGAACACGTTGACCGAGTCGCCTGTCAAAGCTGTCATATTCCCGCCTTTGCTCGGGGAGGTGTGGCGACTAAAACCTGGTGGGATTGGTCAACGGCAGGCAAGCTCGATGAAAACAACAAACCGATGACGGTTTACGATGAAAATGGCCATCTCAGCTACCTGAGCACCAAAGGCGACTTCCACTATGCCGAAAATGTCACACCAGAGTATCGTTGGTTTAACGGTACCGTCCACTACACCCTGCAAACGGACACCATCGATAGTGATCATCCGCCTGTCCAAGTTAACTGGATAGAGGGTAGCGCTCATGATCCTGATGCTCGGATCTGGCCATTCAAAATCATGCATGGCAAACAACCGTTCGATACCGTTAACAAAACCCTGCTCATTAACCATGTGTATAGCCCGACCGATGATAGTGCTTTATGGACTAATTTTGACTGGGCCAAAGCCCTCGCCGCGGGTACCAAAATAGCCGGACAGCCCTATAGCGGCCAATTCGATTTCATCGAAACCGAAATGTACTGGCCAATCAGTCATATGGTTGGCCCCGCAGACAGTGCCGTTAAATGCAGCAGTTGTCATGCGCGTAATAGCCGGCTCAATGGAATACCCGATATCTATATTCCAGCACGAGATCACAACTCACTGCTCGATAAAATCGGTTGGGGCACCGCTCTATTGATGTTAATCGGAAGTGCGGCACATGCGGGTGGACGTGGTATCTCAGCACTACGCAGACGGAGGAATAAGAAATGAGCAGAGTGATGGTATTCAAACGTTTTGAACGCTTCTGGCACTGGTCTCAGGCCGCGTTGATCTTCTTCCTGTTGTTTACCGGCTTTGAAGTACATGGCACCTATCAGGTGCTTGGTTTCGGCAAAGCGGTGCAACTACATTCAACCGCCGCTTGGGCGCTGATTACCCTCTGGGTGTTTGCTATTTTCTGGCACTTTACGACCGGAGAGTGGCGTCAATACATACCGGTAACCGATAAACTAGGGGCGGTTATCTACTATTATGCGGTGGGTACTTTTACCGGCGCCGCCCACCCTTTCAAAAAAACTACCCTAGCCAAGCATAACCCATTACAGCGGCTTGCCTACCTATGGCTCAAGTTGATAATCTCGCCACTGATCTGGGTATCCGGCTTGTTATATCTGTTCTATAACCAACTGGATCAAATAGGTCTTGGCAATATACCACTCGAATGGATCGCCCTAACCCACACCGCGGCGGCCTTTTTGATGATGATCTTTATTATTGCGCATGTGTACATGGCGACCATGGGTAAAACACCACTGAGCCTGATTAAACCGATGATTACCGGTTACGAGCCAGAACAGGAGGATGCGACTGCGGCCAGCGCCTCTAATGAACAAAGCGGGGAGAAACCCTTATGAAAATCGCTATTACCAGTCAAAACCGAAAAACCGTGACGCCCCATGCAGGCGTCTGTCGTAATTTCTGGGTCTTCACTATTAATGATCAGCAGATCACGGATAAAACACTGCTAGAACTGACCAAAGAACAGTCCTTTCATAACAGTGAGCCCTTAGCGGCACACCCACTGGATGGTATTGATGTGTTATTAACCGGCGGTATGGGTGCAGGCTTACCTAAACGTTTAGCCCGCCAAGGCATCGAAGCCCTTGTTACCCCAGAGTCAGACCCCACGGAAGCAGTTTCCTGCTATCTAGATTCACTTAAACATCCGGCATAGCCGATAAAACTGCTCAAAGAGATCTGAATCAACAAACACCGATACGGAATCTATCAAGGATCTCTGTATCGGTGACTTCTATCATCTATGTATCTGTCACTAGCAACGATCAAAATACAAACAAACGTTTAACCGTAGCCACATCTATTATTGACAAGGCACCTTAATCAACATCTTCCGGCATCGGGTGAGCATCAATCTGTTCCGTAATCCGCTCAACCTGCCTTTCAGCTGCCAGGCTGCTCTCTTCAAAACGTGCCACGTGATACAGCGCATCCCCTTCATTAACCACTGGAATATTATTCTGGCCAATAATAATACCGGAATGCTGGGCGACGACTTCCTCTTCCTGTGTACCAAAGGGGGACGCCACGATACCCATGGATTGTCCTTTCGTCACTCGCTGACCTACCGACACCACCGAGCGGAACACACCGTCAGAGTTGGTTCTGATCCACGCGGAAGAGTTAGCAACAACCGAGGTTAACTCTTTTTTAGAGCGCTTCAATGCCGGCAACATCTTCAGATGGCGCACCACATTCATCACTCCGCGAATTCCCCCGCGGATCGCACTATCATCAAACCGCAGGGCCTCACCCGCTTCATAGAGAATCAGTGATATATCAGCCTCATCGGCACACTGTCGCAGTGATCCATCACGTAATTTAGAATCGATAATCACCGGCGCACCAAAGGCGTTCGCCATCTCTCTGGCAACAGAATTATCTAAATTCGCTCTAATCTGTGGCATGTTGCTGCGATGAATAGCCCCTGTATGCAGATCCACCACATGGGTGCAGTGGCTAAGAATCTGAGTGCGAAATATAAAGGCGATTCGGCTCGCCAGAGAGCCTTTTTCACTCCCCGGAAAACAACGGTTCAGATCACGTCGATCGGGTAAATAGCGGCTTTGTTGAATAAAGCCAAAGATATTCACCACCGGCACAATAATCAAGGTACCGGCAATCCGATGTAGCGACTTATGTTTAAGTAACTGGCGGCAAATTTCCACGCCATTAAGTTCATCGCCATGAATCGCGGCACAGACCATCAATGTGGGTCCTGTACGGCGACCATGGATAACCTCAATATCCAAATCTAAATGGGTATTGGTATAGAGGCGCGCCAGATCGACATGGATCGTTTTGCGCTCACCGGGCTGAACAATACACCCAGCAATTTCGATAGGCTGATTCAGTTGTGACATAATGTATTAACCTTTACCACGGGTGCGGGTTGAGTTTTTCTTCGCATCCATACTTTTTTCAAGAAAGCTGATAATACTGGCGGCAACATCTTTACCCGTTGCCCGTTCTACCCCTTCAAGTCCTGGACTAGAGTTAACCTCCATCACCAGTGGACCACGCTCGGAGCGCAGCAGATCGACACCCGCCACATTCAACCCCATGGTTTTAGCTGCTAATACGGCCGTGGCTCGCTCTTGAGGGGTAATTCTCACCAACGAAGCGGAGCCTCCGCGGTGCAAATTAGAACGGAATTCTCCCTCCTGACCCTGCCGCTTCATAGCGGCCACCACCTTATCCCCGATCACTAGACAGCGAATATCCGCGCCACCGGCTTCTTTAATAAATTCCTGCACCATGATATTGGTTTTCATGCCCATAAAGGCTTCCAATACACTCTCTGCGGCCTTACGGGTTTCGGCTAGAACCACGCCAATACCCTGGGTACCTTCGAGCAGCTTCAGTACCACCGGCGCGCCACCGACCATATCAAGGAGATCAGGGATATCACCCGGTTTACTGGCAAACCCTGTAATAGGCATACCGACCTTCTTACGGGAGAGCAACTGCATGGAGCGTAACTTATCTCGTGAACGGCTAATCGCTACCGATTCATTCAGAGGATACACACCCATCATTTCCAACTGACGCAGCACCGCCGTACCATAAAAAGTAACCGACGCGCCGATTCGAGGGATCACCGCATCAAAGCTGCCTAAATCCTGCCCTTTAAAATGGATGCTTGGCTCTTCAGAGTTAATGTTCATATAACAGCGCAAAACGTCTAAGACCTGCACTTCATGGCCAGCAGCCTCAGCTGCTTCAATCAAACGACGAGTAGAATACAAAGAAACATTACGGGACAAAATTGCTATTTTCATGAAAAAATCCTTATGACTCAGGCTGATGTTTGCCTTGTGAAATTAAATATGCACCTTCAGGGTCGATTAAAAAGCGACCATTCATGGCGGTTCTTCCAAGCAACATCCTAAAACGCATCGTATCTCGACCCGTTAACGTCAGTTCGATGGGGTATTGCTCTGTGCCGATCGACACCAGGGTTTCAATCACATACCGCTGACTCTGATGACCACCGGAATCGGTCACCGTGCGAATATCCTTAATCGGCATTTCACAGCTCACCACGGTCTCTACATCCTGTTGATGCGGGTGAACATCAAAACTCACCCAATCCTGCCCATCCCGTTGAAACGGCTCTACCCGAAACGCATGTAATGCAGAGGTCCTTGCGCCTGAATCGACCTTAACCTTCATTTGATCAATACCGAGTTCCGGCAGTGACACCCACTCCCGCCAACCGATGATTTTTTTATCCTTATTGCCCACACCAACCTCCGCTCACCTATCGATGAGTTGATAAAACACCAACACTAAACATGAGTAAATTTTAAAGTGAACCAACCCACCGGATTGGTAACTAAAGCCTCGACACTGACAAACATGGACACCCGAACAGGGCTTGTCAGTGATTTTATAGATGACGATATACAGCATTCTTATCTAAACCGATAGCAAAAAGTTAACCACGGTTAAAAAGAGGACTGCTTAGTCTCAAAACACCTAGGTATGCCCCATCAACAGTGAACATAAAGTACTGATGACAGAGATCCATTGAATTGATTATAGTATTAAAAACACGATGAGCCGGTATAATTACTGCTTATGCTTTTCTCAGCGATAGAAACCTAATGATGACGCTAACACGCTTGATATTTCTGCTACTTCTCGGCAGTACTTCATGTCATCTCATGGCCGACACCCTCAGCATCGATATTGATGGCGTCAACGCAGAACAAAAACTAAATATCCGTAGTTTTTTAAGCCTTGAATCCCTCGATGGTCAGCCGATTAGCAACACCAGTCGATTACGCTATCTTCATAATCTAGCCGAGGGTGAGATCAAAACAGCGTTGCAGCCATTGGGTTTCTATCAACCAACGATTGAAACCAACCTAAGTAAAAAAGGACAAGACTGGATCGCCCAGTATCATATCCAGCCTGGCAAGCGATTACCCATTACTCAGCTCGACATCCAACTCATAGGCGCCGCAAAGGATGATGTCGCCTTTAACCAACTACTTGCCAAAACATCACTTCGCGTCGGCCAACCGCTGGTGCACAGCCAATATGAACAGTTAAAAAAACAGCTTAGCTCTTTAGCCGTCGAGCGGGGTTACTATCAAGCGGAATTGACTCAACACCGGGTCGAAGTCAACCTAGAAGATTATAGTGCGGCCATCAGCCTGCATATGGATAGCGGCCCACGCTTTAGTGTGGGTGAGATCTCTTTCTCACCGAGCCCCATTGATGACGATTTTATTCAGTCGTACGCCTCATTTAAAACCGGCGATCCGATTCAAAACAGTCAGCTGATTGAACTCCAATCGGCACTCATCGATAGTGACTACTTTCAACGGGTCGAAGTACGCCCCCTCTGGAACCAGATGAGTGACACCCAAGTACCGGTGTTTGTTGACTTAGACGCCAATAAAAAAACGAAATATCAAGCCGGATTTGGCTACGGTACCGACACCGGTGCGAGAACCAAGCTGGGTATGAATAAACGCTGGGTCAATCGTCAAGGTCATCAATTCAATACTCAGTTGCTCGCCTCAGAGATCATTACTAACTTCTCTGCAGAGTATTCCATTCCCGGCACCAACCCCCGCGAAGACCGTTATGCGGTACAGCTGAGCCTGCTCGATGAAGACTCCGATAGTATTAATACCCGCAACTATTCTATCGGCGTCTCCAAACAGCAGCAGCGCGGTCGATGGCAACAGGTGTTAGCACTCAATTACCAACAGGAGGAATCAACCTTTAGCGGCGAAACAGATACCTCTTACTTCCTCATTCCTCAGGTGAATTACAATACGGTATCCACAAAAAACCGCTTACAGGTTAAAAACGGTTACAGTTTTTCATCGCAACTGAGGGGTGCCAGTCAAGCACTGATCTCCACCGAAGACTTTATTCAGACCCGCCTCAATGCGAAAGGCATCTACAGCATCACCGATAAATTTCGCCTCCTCGGCCGTGCGGAAGTGGGCACGACCTGGGTGAACGATTTCGATCAACTACCCGCCAGCCTGCGCTTTTTTACCGGCGGCGATAACAGCGTGCGAGGCTATGATTATAAGAGCCTCGGGCCACGGGATGATGACGATGATGTAGTTGGCGGACGTAACTTGCTGGTCGGCAGCGTCGAGGTTGATTACCGCCTATTTGAAAACTGGGGAGTGGCCGCCTTTATCGATAGCGGCAACGCCTTTAACGATACGGATCTAAGCCTACATACCGGTATCGGTGTTGGCCTACGTTGGTTTTCACCGGTCGGCCCCGTGCGTTTCGATCTAGCGGTACCTCAAGATGACGACGATGATAATGGCATCCATCTGCATTTCAACCTAGGGACCGACCTATGAGCGCTAGTGCAACACAAAACCCCACGCCCCATACCTCAAGGGTTAAGCGTTTTATCAAAGCGGCGCTCTTACTGCTCGCCCTGTTAATCCTCCTACTCATCAGCACCCTGTACTATCTATTAGGTACCTCCAGTGGCCTGCAGCAACTGATCAGCACCAGTCAACGCTGGCTCCCCGGAGAGCTGCAGGTTGAACAGATAGATGGCTCGCTACTAGATAACCTCAAGCTCAGTCATGTCCGCTATACACAGCCGAACATAGTCTTATCCCTGGAGAGCCTTGCACTTGACTGGCAACCCTCTGCCCTGCTCTCAGGCCGTTTGCATATTATGCAGTTACAGGTGCAACAGCCCACGATTACCCTGTCCGGCGCAACGAATAACGAAGCCAACGCGGATTCACCAGAGCTGCCTGAGATCACGCTACCCTTGTCGTTCCAGATCGATCAATTGCAGATAAGCCAACTCACCCTGAATCAGCTGACGAAAGAGGACGCCGTCGCTACAACAGAGGTATCTGATATCCAGCTCAGGCTACATTCCGATGCACAAACATTAATTTTAGATCATTTTAGTATCACCGCACCACAAGCTGATCTAACGCTAGAGGGTCAACTGACACCCAACGGCCCGTTCCCCATTGAGCTGAATACTCAATGGAACCTCAAATTACCGCAGCAGCAAACCCTCGCCGGACAGGGAAGTATTAAAGGCACGCTCAGGGGCAACCTCAATCAGCTTCAAATACAGCAAACACTATCCGGTTTGGTGAGCACAGAGATCACCGCATCCTTACAAAATCTTTTAGCCAACCCTAGCGGCGAGCTAAGCCTGCAGGATTTTAACGCTGAGTTAACGCAGCTGACGCCTGAACTAACGGGCCGTTTAACCGGTTCGGCGGACGCTAGCGGCAACACGGAACAACTACAACTCAACAGTCACTGGCAAACCACCCTGCCGGAGATCGGTTCGACGGAGTTAACCCTCAAGCTACATTTAGCCGGCCGTTTACTGCAAATTGAGCAATTGGATCTGCTACAGACAATCCCACCAACAGCGCCCACTAACAAAACAAACATAACCCTAGCTAAACCGCTAGCGGTAGCACTGAAAGGCGATGTTGATCTTGCCAACACACCGATCAGTTTTGATATTAAAGGCCAATGGCAAAACCTAGGTTACCCTTTTATTGGCGATGCCGACTATCTCAGTCCATCGGGGCAACTGCAGGTTAACGGTAACCTACAGCAGTATACGTTGAGGCTAAACAGTACCCTTGCCGACACCAGTATACCGACCGGCCAATGGACGCTCACCGGCACCGGTAACCAACAATCATTGAACGACATTCGCTTAATCGGTGACACCTTAGACGGCCAGATTCAGGTCGATGGATCATTCGCTTGGCAACCCCTTAGTTGGAATTTCAACCTCTCGGGCACTCAACTGAACCCTGCGAGTCACTGGCCTGAGTGGCCGGGTAAGCTCAGAATAAAAGGCAGCATCTCGGGCAGCCAACCGCCGGAGCAGCCCTTACAACTGCAACTAACATTGGCATCACTAAGCGGTGTCCTACGCAACGAGCCGATCACGGCACAGGGCAGCCTAGCGATCAATGGCAGCCAAATCAGCATTCCACAGTTACAACTCAATCTAGCCTCAACAGAACTAAAAACCCAAGGCCGATTAGATGAACAACTGGACCTTAATTGGAGTATCAAATCACCCGACCTGAGCCAGCTGCTACCTACGTTAAAAGGTGACCTACATGGATCGGGTTCATTGACCGGCACAAAGGCGTTACCCCATCTGATCGCAAAACTTAACGGACAAAACCTACAGTATCAGCGTTACCAAAGCGGCTCTTTATCCGCTGACCTCGATATCGACCTCGGGACCGATAAAAACTCCCATATTCAACTGACGGCGACTAAGCTGCAACTCGAGGGACAACACTGGCAACAACTCTCATTGAAAGGTCAAGGCAGTGCCGCACAACATCAACTCACACTGACAACCGAGCAAGGCCCTGCCGATATAGATCTAAGCCTCAAGGGGCAGTGGCAAGAAGCGCAATGGCGCGGTCAGATTAATCAGCTCGACCTGACCCAATCAGATCTCGGCCCGTGGCACCTGTCCCGCCCCGTGCCGCTGCAACTCAGTCGCAGCGATGCCTCCATGACTAACCTCTGCTTGGAATCCGGTAAAGAGAACAGCTCACTCTGCGTTGGCGGTCAGTGGTCGGCAGAGAATGGCATGGCCGGCACACTGAAAACCCAGCAACTATCACTAAACCACCTACGCGCTTGGATGCCCAATCAGATCGACTTACAAGGCGACTTTTCAGCTGATATCAATTTCTCACAACAACCGAATCACCCTCCTATTTTCACGGGTAGCGCACGCATTAAAGGCGCAGAAGCACAACTCGAAGAGGAAGACATACAGGTCATTGCCGGGGATATTAAACTCGATCTCAATGGCCAGAATAACCAACTTAATGCGAGCCTTTCGCTGCCATTGCTGCAACCCGTCGGACAGTTAACCGCACAGGTAGCGATTGATGATCTTAATACTAGCCAAAAACTCGACGCCCAACTCAGGCTCGCCCTGAGTGACCTTAAGTTTATCTCGCTATTCGCCCCTCAACTACAGGCGATCACGGGGCAAATCGATTCTGACATGTCAGTGACGGGGCGGATTGATCAACCCTTGATGCAGGGACACCTAACACTCAGTGATGCCAGCACCGACTTGCCAGCCCTCGGTATCAAACTCGAAGGGATCAACCTATCGCTGATCGGCAAACCCGGCGATAACAATCTACAACTGACAGGCGCATTACAATCTGGCAAGGGGCCGCTCAATATCAGCGGTCGATATAACCCTATCCTCGATAATGGTGAGATCACCTTGCAGGGAGAACGCTTTCAAGCCCTGGCCACCGAAGATATTCAAGCTTGGATCTCACCGGAGATTAAACTCAACATTGAGCCGCAACTCATCCGTTTAAGCGGAGAGCTGAAAATTCCAGAAGCTCATATCCAGCCCCCCAGCATTGATACTAGCTCACCCCTATCGGAGGATGTGGTGATTATTGACCCAGCCAGCAGTCAATCCTCAGACGGGCAAGGAGGTAATAAAAAACGGGTACTGGAGACTCAACTGCGCATCACCCTCGGCGATAAGGTCTATTTAGACGCACTCGGATTCAAGGGTCGCTTGCTCGGTAGTATTCTGGTGGAAGACAATGCCCGTCAAGTGACCCGCGCCACTGGCATCATGCAGGTCGCCACCGGACAATATCGTCTCTATGGACAGGATCTGGATATTACCCGTGGTAACTTGGTCTATAGCGGCGGCCCTATCGATAACCCAGGCTTAGACCTGCGTGTCTCACGCACTGTCGATGATGTAACGGCGGGGGCAAAGGTATCAGGTACCCTGAGCGATCCTCGACTAACGCTATTTTCTGATCCCGTCATGCCCGAAAGCAATCAACTCTCTTATCTGATATTTGGTCACGCCCTGGGGGCTAGTGGCAGCGCCATGACAGAGCAGGAACTGCTGTTCAAAGCGGCCTCGGCTCTAACACTGAAAGGCGGAAACAGTATCGCAGAACAGATTTCAGAGACCTTCGATATCGATGACTTAGGAGTTGCTGGGGATACCACCGATACCTCTTTCTATATCGGTAAATATCTCTCCCCCCGTCTGTATGTTAAATACGGCGTGGGGCTATTAGAGTCCACCCATACCTTTTTTATGCGCTATAAGCTGAATGAATCATGGAGTGTCGAAACCCAAACCGCGACCGAACATAATGGTGGTGATCTTTTCTATACGCTAGAACGGTAGGCAGTCTAACCACGCCAGATCTCAGATAGAGAGAAGAGTACCGCTGCGACGCCTATCACTGAACCCTAAGAGGCTGGCCAGTAATTAGGCCCCAACAGACGCATCTGATTTTGAATCCACTGAGTACGCTGCCAAACATAATCACTGGGAGCCGCAGCGCTCAGCCGGTAAGGGTTCGGTAACACGGCGGCTAGCCGAGCCGCCTCCGTCGCCGTGAGCTGCTTAGCCGGTTTGTGAAAATAGGCCTGACTGGCGGCTTCGACGCCATAAATACCCGGCCCAAACTCGACAATATTCAGATAGATTTCCAAAATACGGGGTTTATTCCACAACAATTCCATCAACACGGCTAATCCCGCCTCTAGCCCTTTACGTAGATAGCTCCTAGCTGGCCACAGGAACAGGTTTTTCGCCGTTTGTTGTGTCAGGGTACTCGCTCCTCTCACAGCGCCACCCCGTTGGTTACTGCTGATAGCCGCATAGATAGAATCGATATCCAACCCCCAGTGCTGAGGAAAGGTTTGATCTTCAGAGGCGATCACCGCCAGCTGCATCGCCGGCGAGATCTCTGTTAATGATACCCAATGATGCTGAGTCTCAGCCGGGTAGCTAGCGGGGGGATTCAGTTCCCGTTGTAATTGCCACATCCATACAACAGGGTCGACAAAACGCAACATCAACACCCCCAAAAACGGTATGAGGAACAGTGCCAACAATAGGCGCCACAACCAACGACGCACAGGAAAACGGAAAACGCTCAATATCAATCGCCAGAATAAGAGTAGAGGAGGCATGATACCTAAAGCTGGCGATTTATTGAACAACGTACTGGCGATTCAACAACAGACGCTATTTAACCGACTCCGCTTTAGGTAAAATATAGGCAGTAACGATCACCGCGATAGGATGATTCACATGAGTTTCGATTTAGATGAGGTACTGGTCATCGGCGTTTCCAGCCGAGCACTGTTCGATCTTGAGCACGAAAATAGTATCTATCAACAGCAAGACGTAGAGGCTTACCGCCGCTATCAGTTTGAGCAAGAAAACAAAGTGCTGGGTAAAGGCACCGCCTTCTATCTTGTCGAAGCCCTGCTAAGCCTTAACGCCCTATCCGATGAACGCCTTGTCGAGGTCGTGGTGATGTCAAAAAACAGCCCCGACACCGGCTTAAGAATTTTAAAATCGATTCAACATTATCATCTGGATATTACCCGCTCTGCATTCACCGGCGGCGAACCACTTAGTCCGTTCTTACACGCCTACAGTGTTGATTTACTGCTTACCCGCCATTCCGACGACGCACAGATCGCCATCGACACTCAGGACTGCGCCGCCGCACTGATCTACGATCCACCGGAAAGCTATCAACCCGACCGTGATAAAATCCGCATCGCCTTCGATGCTGATGCCGTGCTGTTCTCGGATGAATCGGAATACATATTTAAAACCGAAGGGCTCGAACGTTTTCAGCAAAACGAATCGGATAATGAAGATGTCGCCCTACCCGATGGCCCCTTTGCTAAACTGGTACGGGTATTATCTCGACTCAACCGAAAGCTAGGTGCCGACGTCTCACCCCTTAGGCTATCGATCGTTACCGCCCGCAATGGGCCTGCCCACCTGCGCGTGATCAAAACCCTAAGAGCCTGGGATGTGAACGTCGATCAAGCGTTTTTTCTCGGTGGTATGAGTAAAGAGCCTGTGTTAAGTGCGCTGCGGCCACATATTTTTTTTGATGACCAACCGGCTCACCTGTTACAGGCCTCGAAACGAGTACCTAGCAGCCAGGTGCCGTACCGCAGCGATTCACAGATTCAAGGGCTACCCAAAACGTCCATCGAAGACAGTGAGACCAGTGAGTGATATTAGCCGCCGTAACTCGACGCCCACTATCAATCGATCAACTAATAAGCTTTTAATTGATAAGCCAGCAGACTCATAACGTTGGATCGGTTACTGTTTTCGCTGCTGCCTGTTGTTTGCCGAGCAGCGCACCGATACCCGCACAGCTAACCAATAGAATACCCAATAAGGTATGCAGGCCTAGCACTTCATCCCATATCCACCAGCCAAACAAGGCCGCTATCGCCACTGAGCCATAGGTAAATGGCGCTAACTGACCCGCCGGTGCCATGCCATAGGCTTTGCTGAGTGATAGCTGGGCAACGGTTGAGGTGGCGGCTAACACCAGCAACCAAGCAAATTGAATCAAGGTTAAACCCGCCCCCGTTAACCATGCCGGTATCGCCGACAGAATGGCACTAAAGAGTGCAAAGTAAAACACGATAAGCTGTGGCGATTCGGTATCGCGCATCCGCCTAATGGTGACTTTCGCTAGAGCACCCAAGCAGGCCCCCGCCAGTGCAATCAAGATCCCAAGGTTAACCGTACTCTCCTGGGGGTTGAGAATCAGTGCAACACCGATAAAACCCACCAAGATTGCCAACTTAACCCGCGTTGAAATATGTTCGCCTAACCACCACAACGCAATCAATGGCATAAAGAAGGGCGCGGTCTGCTTCAGCAATGCTGCCTGTGCAAGAGGTAAGTGCCCCCAGCTATAAAACAGGCAGGTCATCGCCGTCACACCAACCGTCGCGCGCATAAGGTGAAAACGTAATTTGCTGGTGCGCAATACGCGAGTGCCTTTACGCATTAACCAGGGCATAAACAGCATAAGCCCTAGCAGGTTACGAAAAAAGACGATCATTTCGGTCGGTAAATCGGCTGAGATCTGCTTAATCACCATCCCCGATAACACCAGAAACATTTCGGAAAACAGTATTAGAGCGGCGCCCACTAAAAATTGATTACTTTTCATAAAGAACAAAAGCCCTTCTGCCAGTGACAGAAGGGCTAATGGGTTTTCCTCTGATCATTAACGCAGCAATTAGATGGCGATAACCTCGAACTGATCGGTCAGTTCAGCCGCGGCTGTCGGGCTAGTCACCACCGCGACACTCGCCAGCTCAGGTTTAAGATAGCTTGCTGCCACCCGTTTAAGATCATCCAGTGTGACCGTCAGAATTCGCTGACGGAAACGTTCACGCTGCTCTGGGGTACGCCCAAACAACGCACTGTGATAAGCCTGCTTCGCTTCACCGGCTGGCGAACCGGGCTTATCAATACTGCTAACGATCCCGAGTATTGCTTCTTCCAGCTTCTGCGGCTCAAGCTCGGTGCTCTGTAACCATGCGATAGAGGCATCAAAATCATCGAGCGTTTCGGTTAAACGGGGGTCACGATATGAGAAGAAACGGAATACGCCATCGGCGGAATCCTGACCAGCACCACTACCGTAAGCACCGCCCTGCTCCCGTACAACCCGATGAAGAAACCCATTGCGCAAGAAATCGCCCAACACCGTAAGCGCCGCCGCATCGGGATGTTCCACCGGCACGGTAGGATAAGCCTTGGCACAGAAGTTCACCTGAGTACTGGTGGTCCAAGCTTGATTAACCGCTTCACGGGTGGCCGGCAGGGTAAAGGGTACAAACCCCTTATCCGTTTTGACCTCAGCGCCAACCCAACGGGCAGCCATAGTATCAGCCAATGTCTGTTGGTATTCCGCTTCGGTTACGATCAGAAAACGCCGTGGCGCAGCCAGTATTTTTTGATGTAACTGCGACAATGCGTCGGCCAACTGTTGTAGGTTTGCCTCATCACGTAGCGACTCATCGAGCGCTTTAATAGCGCGAATACTCTGTAATCCACGGGAATTATGCGCCAGATGCCCCGCAGGTGATAACTGACTCACCGCCGCCATGATGGCAAGGCTATGCCCCTGCCCCGTCACACTCTGTTCTTTACGGGTCCGCTGCTGCGACACCAGCTCTTTAATACGGCTCAACTCATCAAAACGCACCGTCTCCAATGTTTTGTACATCAGGTCGGTCAGTTGCGCTTGTTTATTCAATAACGCTTTACCCGATAGCGTCATATAGCCGCTCACCTGCTGCTCATCATTCACATCGGCACGTACCGATGAATAAGCATGAATGCCGCCACACACCTGTGACTGCAACGCTTGGGTATCTTGGTAGCTCATCCCATCACAACCGAGCTCAGTGACACAGTAACTGTATAACGGCAACAGCTGCTGTTCCGCCTCGGTCAGTGCGGGCAGATCCATAATCACCTGCTGATACACTAAGCCATTGGTCCCTTGCGGGTAGAAGTGATAATTAAAACCGTTCAGGGTATTTTCAGACCCCTGCGGAATATGCATCTTCGCCGGCACATCATCGATAGTCACTTTAGGGAGTACCGATTCATCATCAATTTGATTTTGACGCTGCTCTAATGCTTTAGCCTGATCAATAATCGCCTGTTTCTCTGACTCATCGAGCTGCTGGCGAATCGCTTCAAGTTTGGCCGCTTCTGCTGCATCACGGCGTGATGCCAACTTAGCATCCGGTCTTAGCGTGATGCGAACCCGGTGCTGATTATCCAACAACTCACGCACCATCGCTGGAATAAAGTCGGGATCATTAATCTCTTCGCGTAGTTTAGCTAACACAGGATCAAGGTTGAGCAAGGCGATTGGATCACCACGATGGATCGCAGAGGACAGCGACGCTAAGATCAAACTCATACCGTAAGGGTAGCCATCACCACTGATCTCTCGCTGACTCAATTCAAGCTGATGCAGTGCCGCTTCAAGATGCTCTTGCGGAACACCGTTTTCGGCGACATCCGCCAAGGTATCCAATACCAGCTGTTCGAATTCAGCAGCCTTCTCAGGCTCACTTCCCTCGATACCACACATTAAGGCCATCTCGCGGTTAGAGTCTTCCAAACCACATAAAGGTGAAGGAGACGCCCCTAAGTCGGTCGATTCAAGTGCATAACGCAGAGGAGATGAACTGTTATCCAACAACACACGGGATAGCAGATGCGCTCTAAGCTGCTGCTCTAAATCAATGCTGGGCCCCAACAACCAAGCGAGTACATGATGGGTTTTAGCACTGTAATCTTCATCATCGAGTGCATAAGCTTCTTCGACTCTTACCGGCGAGAAATAACGTTTTTCATCTTCGACAGTAATTTCGTCGCTGAGTTTTTCAAACTGAGACAGAGCTTGGTCTTCAATCCTTTGCTGCAACTCCTCAACCGGAATATCACCAAAGGTCATAATCACCGCATTCGATGGATGGTAATGGGTTTTGTAGAAGTGAATAAGTTCTTCATAGCTGAGATCAGGAATCGCTTCTGGATCGCCACCTGAGTTGTAATGGTAAGTGGTGGAAGGAAATAGATAGCGGGTCAGCGTTTGCCACAAGGTGGATACCGGCGAACTCATTGCCCCTTTCATCTCGTTATAAACGACCCCTTTATAAACCAAGGGGCTATCGGTATTTTCAGTTTCACTGAACTCTATCCGATGGCCTTCTTGGGCAAAATCAAGCGGATCGAGACGGGAGAAAAAAGTCGCATCAAGATAGACATCCAGCAGATTGAAATAATCTTTGCGATTCTGACTGGCGAATGGATAGGCGGTCCAATCACTGCTGGTAAAAGCATTCATGAAAGTATTCAGAGAGCGACGGCTCATCATGAAAAACGGATCTCGCACGGGGTATTTAGCACTACCACAGAGGGCGGTATGCTCTAAAATATGCGCCACCCCGCAGTTATCTTCGGGCACGGTGCGAAATGCGACCAGGAAGACATTTTCCTGATTGTCAGCTGCGATATGATAATGCAAAGCACCGGTACGGGAATGCACATATTCCTGCACATCGATGCCCAGTGACTCAATTGTTTCCGTACGCTTAAGTTGAAAAGCCGGTTGGCGGGTCATGGCGTTATCCAATGTCTGTGATCTTAATCTCTAGATATTGAGATCATTGTAACTAAATCAACACCTTTTAGCCTGCCCACATCAAAGAAATGCCACATTCCTCTTACAGTGATTGAGAACTGAGCTACAGTTACTAACGAAGAGACCGATATAGTCTACATATTTGCCCAATGTCATGTTTATTTCATTGGTGACCTTTAGGGTAGTACTACCGGAAACTTCTGCTAAACAGTTGTGTTCTTTTATAAAATACCGCTTTGTTGCACCGCAACAATTCAATTGACTTTATTGTGACCGCCTAATATAGTAAAAAGAATTGCTGCAACGCACAAAGATTGAAACTCTTGCGATCACAGGTGAAAAAAACATGTACGAAGAAATGATGAAAGACGTCCAAAAGAATATGAAGCCCGTTGTTGATATGGCTGAGATCAACAAAAAAGCGGTTGAAAGACTCATTGAGCTGCAATCCGGTTATGTATCTGACTTTGTTAACGCTACCATGGCGCAAATGCAGGCACTGTCTTCTATCAAAGATCCTAAAGAAGCAATCGAACTTCAGGTTGATTATGTTAAGCAGCTTGAAACTAAGCTGAGCAGCGTTGCAGAAGAAGAGATGGCTGCTCTTAACGCAGCAAAAGATGAGCTAACTGCCATTATTGAAAAGAGTTTTGATGGGCTCGGCCTAAAAGACATGAACTACTTTGAAGATCTGAGTAAGTTCATGGCTCCTGCTGCCGCTGAAAAAGCAGCGCCGGCGGCTAAGCCTAAAGCAGCACCGGCGAAAAAAGCCGCGGCGCCGAAAGCAGCTAAGCCTGCCGCACCGAAAAAAGCAGCAGCTCCGGCTAAAAAAGCCGCTCCTGCTAAAAAAGCAACGGCTCCGATAGCGCCTGCTGCTAAAGCACCTATCGCAAAAGCACCTGCCGCTGAAGCACCTGCTGCGAAAGTTGCTGCAAAAACAGCTCCTGCCGTAAAAGCGGCGGCACCAGCCCCTGCAGCGAAAAAAGCAGACGAAGCGAAATAAGCTTTTCTGATATAAAAAAATGGAGCCTTTTGGCTCCGTTTTTTTATGCATCATCACAACCGATAGTATCAACAACTCAAATTTTAACTGCCTTTCTCAACTGCCTTTCTCAACGGTCTGTCTTAACCGTCTTTCTCCACGGCTGCCACTTACTGACCTATTTGCTCACCTCGCGCTAGCGCAGGTAGACGCCCCTCCAACCCCATGGCAAAACGCATTACACGATTTTTCGCCGGCGTTAATCGTTCAGCCGCACCCAGTCCTAAATTCCTCAGCAATTTGAGCGGTAGCAGATCGTTTGAAAACACCCGATAAAAGCCATCCATCAGCTGCATCATCATCAGATTATGATGACGCCGTTGCTTCTCATAACGCTGCAACAACGTCAGATCACTGATATCCAGCCCTTCGCGGTGACCCGTCAGAATAACCTCGGCTAACGCCGCCGCATCCAACAAACCAATATTGACCCCCTGACCCGCCAGCGGATTGATCATATGAGCCGCGTCACCGGCGAGGGCTACCCCCTCTTTGACATACTGCGACGCATGCTGACGCCGTAGAGGAAATGCACCCCGTTCAAGCAAAGCCTCTATCGAACCTAACCGCTTCGGAAAAGCCTCAACAACGGCACTGATGAACTCCGCTTCATCCAAACTCAGTAGTCGTTTTACCTCAGCCGGCCGGTTATACCAGACTAATGAGGCTCTATGTCCCGATAAAGGCAGGAAGGCTAAGGGGCCCGTCGGTGTAAACTGTTGCCAGGTAATATCCTGCTGTGGCTGTTCCGTGACGATCGATGCCACCAGCGCATGCTGATCATAATCCCAGCTATGCACGCCGATGCCGGCAGCCAACCGAACTCTCGATCCACCACCATCAGCCGCCACCATCAACTTGCCAATCAGCTCCCGACCATCGGCCAGCCTCACTAAGCTACAACCGGGGGAGTAATCGATATCCAAGATCTCGGCTGGACAGATAAGATCGACATTATCCAGTTGCCCCAAACGTTCGAGTAGCGCTAACTGGATGACGCGATTCTCTACAATAAACCCAAGGTGGTCGGCACCGATATCATCGCTGACAAACTCGGTGGCCGCTCGCTGTTCGCTGCTTTCCCAAATTTTCATCCGCTGATAGGGACAGGCTCGACGAGCCATAATGCCATCCCAAACACCAAGGGTTTGAAATATTCTCTCTGACGCAATACTCAGCGCTGAAACGCGCAGATCGTGCTCTGCATCCACCACAAAAGGTTGCGGATAGGCTTGATCAACAACCGCAATCCGAAGATCGGTATTCCCTAATGCTGCCGCAATAGTCGCACCCACCATACCGCCGCCAACGATTAGCAGATCATACCTATTTTTCATGCTCTCTCCGTTATTGATACTGAAAACGCTTCAGGTTCACCTATGGCCTGCATTGTACCTTTCAGCAACAACCGGCAAAAGGCATTTTATGCGCCCTGCGAGCAACCTAGCTAGGCAACCTATTGGCTTACCAATCTCGTTAGCAACCTCATTAGCAACTTGATTAGCAAACGCCAGAGACGACAAAGCTCCGGCATATCGCCAGAGCTTTCACTGTATATGATCAAAACGACCTGAACCTTGCGACTCGGTTAACGAGGCAAGAGTTGATCCAAGCAGTCAACCAATTGCTCGTCGGTGTCCCGCAGTCGTCTACTAAGATCCCGAGCCATATTCATAAAAATCAGCACATATTGCTCGGGGTCCGCCTGATAGACCGAGAAAAGCTGATCAGCTTTTATCTCGACCACTCGGCAAGGCTCTAGCGCTTTGACGATGCCACTACGAGGGTAAACGCCCAACAGCGCCATAGCACCAAAACACTCTCCGGGTAAAAAAGACCGGATCTGATGCCGCTGTCCGGACGCTCCCACCTTAAACAGTGCTGCGCTACCCGTCTCGACTATAAAGGAAGAATCACCCCGTTCTCCTTCAAGAAAGAACGGTTCGCCTTCTTCACGTTCAACGTAATGACTACCGTCAAGTATCAATTTAATGATATCTTCACGCAATCCACCAAATACCGGCATATCTTTAAGCCGATGGATCGGAATATTTTCTGGCACAGTACTACCCGTTATCTCTTGATAGATTTTATTCTAAACCAAGAATACCCTCACGATAACCTTTGTCTATCTAAAACATTAAAAAAGGCAATTAGCCTCAGTCTTGATAAACTGTTCCAATACATTCAAACAGATTTAAGGAGCGCAATATATGCAACGAATTACTATATTTGGCCGTAAGGGCTGTGGCTTTTGTACCCGTGCCAAGCAACTATGTGAAATGAAAGGTTATGATCATCGTTATATCGATATTCATGAAGAAGGTATCACTAAAGAAGACCTGGAAAAAACCGTCGGCAAGCCAGTAGACACCGTGCCACAAATCTTCCACGGTAAAGACCATATCGGCGGTTACACCGAGCTTGCAGCCTTCGTTGATGCCCAGGAAGCCGACACTAAAGCGTAATGTTCTACCCGAGACTCGATAGCTCAACTAAAAAGCCCAGCTAAAAAGCTCCGCTAAAAAGCCCAACTAAAGAGTCTCGCTAAAAATTTCGCTAAAAAGTCTCGCTGAACAGCCCCACTAAGAAGCCCCGTTTGGTCGCCATAGTCGCCAGCTTAATCCGCTGGCCCTTTCCGTCCGGCGGTGGCTTCCTGTTTTTAACGACTGCGCCGTCGCATGCAGCACAAAACGATGTTTAGCTCGGGTAATACCGGTATAGATCAATTCCCGCGTCAACAGCGGACTATCTTCCGCGGGTAAGATCATCACCACTTTATCAAACTCAGATCCCTGACTTTTATGAACCGTCATCGCGTATACAGTTTCGTGTGCCGGTAATCGTCCGGGCAGCACACCTTTTAACTCGCCGTCAGGCAGTTCAAACCACACCCTCAGCTTGCCATCCGCATCGGCAACCGCAATACCAATATCGCCGTTATAAAGCCCCAACTGATAATCGTTGCGCGTGATCATCACAGGTCGGCCGCTGTACCATGCGCCAGATACGCGAATCAGCCCCAGCTTTTGGAGTTGCGCCTCGATCGCCAAGTTCAGACCTTCGACCCCATAGACCCCTTGGCGTACCACTGCGAGCAGCTGTATCTGATTAAAAGCCGCTAACAGCTGTTTCGCATCACTCCCGCTGTGCATCAACTGAAGATAGTGGCCATAACCCGCCGCAACATCGACGACCATCTGCTGATAACCCTGCTCGGAGAGGGGAACAAAACTGATATCGCTCCAGCCTTCCGTCAATAACTGCACCGCCCGCTGCCCATCACCACCATTCACCGCTCTCGCTAAATGGCCAATACCGCTGTTCTCATCAAAGCGAAAACTTTTACGCAGCAGTGCTAGCGCGTCGGCAACCGGGTTGTTCCCCGGTTCAGAGGGCGGCGCAGGTAGATCGCAAACCTGCTGAAGATAATCCAATTGTTCAGGGCTGTAGCAGAGCTCGCCGGTCGCCTCCTGCTGCTGCCAAGCGCAGATATCCCCAAGCACACTGCCCGCCTCGACTGAGGCTAGCTGATCCCGATCACCAATCATGACTAACTGTGCATGGGATGGCAGTGCATCCAACAGACGATAGATCATCGGTAGATCAATCATGGATGCCTCATCGACCACCAGCAGGTCGAGGTGTAATGGATTATCACGATTATGGCGAAAGTTTTTACTCTCCGGACGCGGTCCGAGTAAGCGGTGTAAGGTGACGGCTTGATCAGGAATCATCGCCTGCACAGCCGCCGTCATATCTAACTGCTGCTGTGCCTTACCGAGGGATTCACTGAGTCTCGCCGCGGCTTTACCAGTGGGGGCGGCTAATCGAATCAGGGGGGCACGCTGATGCTGTTCACTAAAGAGTTCGGCATAGAGGCTTAGCAATCGCGCCACCGTGGTCGTTTTACCCGTTCCAGGGCCGCCGCTAATGACCGAAAACCGACGACTCAAGGCCACGGCAACCGCCACCTGCTGCCAATCGGTTTCACCCGACCGAGTCTCAAACAGCCGCTGCAAGCCCGCTTTTATAGTTGATGTCGCCACATCAATGGGCGTAGTTAGCCGCTGAATGGTGGCCGCCACTTCGGTTTCATAAAACCAATAGCGATAAAGATACAAACGCCCACGACTACACACCAAGGGCGTTTCATCCTGCCCATCGGAGATCACCGAAAAAGCTAATAGCCGATCTTCGGATAGGCCAGCGAGTAATGCTGCCGCGTGCTCTTTCAACCGCATCGGCCAGTGTTCAATGAGTGTGTGATAGTGATTGAGAGGAAGACAAACCTCCCCCTTGCCCAACTGTAGACTGACCAACGCCGCTATCAACGATAGCAATTCGCCATCCTCCGCGGGGAGGTCATCCTTGAGGGCTTCGGCATGGATAAAGCGCGCAAACTGAAGGTCTAGTGGCCGAATCAATTGCAACTGTCGTAATGCCTGCAACAACTCCATTACTGCCCCTCCTTGAATAGTCGATCTAACTGCTCGATGAACGCCGCTTCAGGACGACAATGATACACACCACTATTCGGTAATTCTGGCCTCATACCCCGCAGGAATAGATAAAACACCCCACCGACATGACGTTCATAGTCATAATCCGGCAAGCGCAACTTCAACAGTCGGTGTAGAGCCAAGGTATATAACTGATATTGTAAATCGTAACGGTGTTCGATCATTGCATTCTCAAGCGCCGCACCGCTATAGAGTTCAGGCTGATGACCTAGGTGATTCGATTTATAATCGAGAACGTAATAGCGCCCCTGATATTCAAATACAAGATCGATAAACCCTTTCAGCATCCCCTTCAGGGTATCGAACTGCAGCTCACCAGCCTGTTGAGATAACGGATCATACTGCCTAATAATCTGATTCAAACGGGTCGCATTCAGGCCCGCGGAGGGCAGCATAAACTCCATCTCGACTAATCGCTGCTGGGTACCGATATCGACTAAACGGGGTGAACTAACTTCAGTTTCGCTGGCACCCAGTGGGCTGTGCAACACATCGTTCAATAACTGTCGCAGCACCGGTATCCAGCGGGTCTCATAACCTGACACCTGACATTTTTGCTCTAAAATCGCCTCTAAGCCCCGCTCATGATCGGTGAAATCGATCGCTTCAAACAACTCATGTAAAAAGGTACCGGCCTGAGCGCCTTTGGGAAAACTGAAGATATCATCGACCACATCGGCCTGCAGTTCATCGAGATCGTTGCGTTCGTCAATTACCTCGAGATCTAAACCCGGCAACGGTGGCGCACTACTATGATGGCTAACCAGCGCGGAGTAGCTCGAAATACGCCAATCTCGCCGTAGTCGACGCGTAAAACGACGCGCCTCACAGCTTGGCGGTAATGCGTCGGGCAGATCAAACAAGCCTCGCTGGGGATCACCATGAGGGGGTTCAACGCACTCAATCAACTTATCTTCACAAAGTGTTTCTAATCGCTCGGCAAGATCTTTATCGTCCTCCGCGCCTTTCAATAACAGATAACCGAGCGCAGTACGGTGCAAACCACTTTTCTTAGACCGGCCATCGGCAATAGCGGCAAGGCCGATATAACAACCATAGACCGAGCGCGTCAGCGCCACATAGAGCAACCGCAGGTCCTCGGCTAAGCGTTCCTTTTCCGCCTGTTCGAGACTATCTTGATCCTTGGAATCCAGATGAAAACAGAGCCCAGTCTCATCGTGAAATAGCGGTACGCTAGCTTTTCTAAAGGTGCAGGCGAAGGGTAAAAAGACCAGTGGATACTCCAACCCCTTACTCTTATGTACCGTGATCACCGTCACTAGATCGGCATCGCTCTCCAGCCGTAAACGCTGTTCATCACTCTCACCATTAGGGTTCTGCAGTTGATCACTGTACCAACGTAACAGCGCGGCAATACCTTCCTGCTCCATGCTGGCCCGCTGCAGAATCTCCCCGAGGTGCAGAAGATCGGTCAAGCGGCGCTCACCCTGGGGTTGCTGCTGTAATGTTTCGGCTAGCTGACGTTGCCGCATCAAACGACGCAGCATCGGTAGCACCCCCAGCTGCAACCATTTTTCACGGTAATCGCTAAACTCAGCGACTAACTGCTCCCATAGCTGCTCATTATGGCTCAGTTGATCCAACCAGCTAGCCGGATAATCCAATAGCGAACTCGCCAACGCCGCCCTTAAACGACGCTCATCCTGAGGTTCAGCGATCGCTTGCAGCAGCAGTTTTAGATCAAAGGCTTCCCGGCTATTGAACACGCTGTCTCGACCACTGAGGTAGACACTGTGAATTCCCCTGTCTGCCAACGATGCCATGACCGCCGCCGCCTCTTGACGGTTGCGCACCAGGATAGCCATATCGTTAGCCTGCAACCGCTGATCACCAATCAGTGCTTTACCTTCAGCGGCCGCCTGTAATTTGGCATCGATATCGCACGCACAGGCGTCGGCCATTTGCTCAAGATAATCCAGCTTGCTAATAAACTCTTCACTCGAATACCAAAACTGCAACGCCGTTGGCGTACGACCATAAAGCGTAAAGGGTGTCTTATCTGCCTTCCCAGCCTCTTTCACCGGCAGAAAAGGAATATCATCGTTATAAATAAAGGGCGACGGGCTGTGTTGAAACAACTGATTGACCCCCAGTATCATCGGCCGGGATGAACGCCAATTGGTCTCCAAGGTGTAGTGATCAGCCACCTCGCGACGCGCTTTGATATAGGTGAAAATATCCGCCCCGCGAAAACCGTAGATCGCCTGCTTAGGATCACCAATCATAAACAAACCCCGCTGCGGATTATCGGGGTAGAGGGTACTAAAAATACGGTATTGCAGCAGGTCGGTATCCTGAAACTCATCGATCATGGCGATCGGGTACTGCTTACCAATCGCATCTGCCAGTATGCCACTAGCATCTTGCTGTAAGGCAGCGTCCAACTGGCTCAATAGATCATCAAATGACAGCAGCCGGTAATCCTGCTTCAGTTTAGCGAAACGCTGCTCTATCTGCTGTCTGATAGTCGTCAATAACAGCTCGCGCAGCGGCAAACGATGTTCCTCATAAAGATCACAGAGGCGAAACAACGGATGTTCGGGGACCTTTTTACCGGCCGGCGTTTTTTCGGTCAGGCGCGACTGATAAAGTTTTTCAATCTCATCCTCAGGTACCGAGCGGCTCACACCCCGCGCATAGTCATAGATGGCGGCCAACCATTTAGGCACAGAGGTTTTGCGATAACTGTTTTTATTCACCCCAGAGGTTTGAATCAGTTCGGCTAGATCCACATCAGGCTGCTCTAAGTGATCGAGCCACTGCTGCCGAAACGATTCAAGCCATTGCTGACTCGCCTGCCACTGCTGCTGTAAGTTGCTGGTATCCAGCGATGGGATAAGCTTGAGATCGGGCTTACCTAACAGCGGATTCAGATCTGCCTGTAATTTATCCGGATTGGGCCAGACCTCCTGAATCGCTTCACTCAGCTCACTCTCGGCGGGGTAGATAAGCTCACGCCAGCAATCGAGCAGAGCCTGACGCTGTAACGCAGCGGTATCGGTTATCAGCTGTGTTTCAAACAAGCTACCACTTTCAAAGGCATGCTGGCGTAACATCCGCTGACAAAAACTATGGATAGTAAAAATAGCCGCTTCATCCATCTGCCGGGCGGCATATTCAAGCATCCGCGCTGAACGCTGCAGATCCTCCTGCTGATCCCGCAAGGCCAGTAAGAAAGGATCTGAGGTTTCAGCCCCGCGAAACACCATAAACGCGTCCTGAATCCGGCTGCGAATACGGTCACGCAGTTCCTCTGTCGCCGCTTCGGTAAAGGTAACCACTAGAATCTGATCGACCCGCAGTGCCGACGATAGACCCTCAGGGCCCAACAGCAGTCGTAAATACAACGCGGTGATCGTGTATGTCTTACCGGTACCGGCACTGGCTTCAATCAGCCGTCGACCGAACAGCGGAAAATGCAGAGGATCGAGTATGTTCACTTGACTCATGCGCCCTCTCCTTCAGGCTCATTCACGCTCGCGCCATCATCCTGTTGTAATGCTTCAGCCAAGGGCCAATACAGCGCTTCGGCTAACTCGGCAAACCGTGGACCCAACGCCGCATAATCAGGATATACCCGACTGATATATAGGTCTCCCGACTCGCCTATCTGACTATAAGCATCGACGTTAAAACACTTCATAGCGTCAGCCTCGCCCTTCTCTTCACCTTTTTCCAATGTTGTCGCCGCCAACACCCAAGCGGTATCGGCAGGCAGAGGTAACGGCTCACACATCCCTTGCCGATAGGTATTTAACCACCCCTCTAAATATTCACTGGCCCTAGACGGCGACAGCGGCTCAAACCAGTGTCGCCCATTCAAACCAAAGAAATATGATTTAAGCGCATACCCGCTGGCACATAACACCAGATGCTCAAGCCACAGCTGTACCAGATCCCGTCCCTTCGAATTGGCCGCCCGATAACGTACTAAGCCGGCCTCATGCACACCGATCAACCAACCACTCAAACGGATACCCGCTAGACCTAACTGGCACTCGATACGTCTAGGCTGATCAAGATGACGCCGAATTTTATCGGCCATCACCTGACAGTCATCGCGTAACTTACGTGTTTGTAACTGGGCAGCAATACCGACCGGCAGTAATCCAGACGCCACCATCCGTTCAAAACACTGTGGTTGTTGATCGTTAATCGCCGCCGCTAATAATTGCTGTTTGAGTTGATAGCCGGTGAGCCCATCGAGCTGAAACGGTTCTTCATCCTGTAGCTCAAGCATACTGTTATTAAAATAGACTTTAAGACGACGCTGAAAAAAGTGTTTAATCGGATTACGGGCAAACCCCAGCAGTTCAGATAGCTCCAGCTCCTCTAGCACTTCGGGCGTTAATGGCTGGGTAATAAAGCTCTGTTCTGATTTGCCTTCATTACGTAAGAGCGGCAACCACTCCTCGGCGTAACTAAACAGAGGCGACGTGGTGGAGAAGTAGCGGGCGCTAAAGGGCTGTAAAGGGTGCTCGGTGAGTAACCGTTGCACGATATCCTCATCATCAAAGCGATAGTTTTGCTGACAATATTCCAGCAGTTCACTCACCAATACCGAGGGCACTTTAGGGCTATTATCCTGAACACTACGGCCTATGTAGCTCATATAGAGTATCTGCCGTGCGGACAATAAGGCCTCGAGAAACAGGTAGCGGTCATCATCGCGGCGTGATCGGTCTCCCCGCTGGGGGGACTCTGCCATCAGATCGAACCCCATCGGTGGAATCGAACGAGGATAAACACCATCATTCATCCCCAACAAGCAGACAACCTTAAAGGGAATGGAACGCATCGGCATCAGGGTACAGAAGTTAACCGCACCGATCATAAAACGTTGCCCGGTTCGGCTTTCACCCAGCTCACAGGTCAAATAATCACGGATAATCGCCCAGCTAAGCGGTGCCTGATAACAACTGTCACTGAGCTGCTGCTGTAGGCGCTCTAACACCTGACGGATCTGACTCAGTAGGATCTCGTCATCTTCATCGGGCTGATAGGCGCGTTGCAAAATATCATTAATCACCTCAAACCAGTCAGCGATCGGTTTATCATCGGCTAACCGCTCACAGCAGAATTCCAGCAGTTCAACAAACTCAGCGAGCTGCCCCAGATCTTCCGCTTCGAGCCCTTCGATCTCTGCATAGGGATCGATACCGTGCCACAGAGACTCGCTCTGCCCCATGGCAAAACCCGCCAGCATCCGGCGCAAGCCAAAGCGCCAGCTATTCTGATCGAAGGCCGGCACACCCTGATGATGACGTTGTTCAGCGTCGATGCCCCAACGTACCTGACAGGCGTCAATCCAACGACAAAGACGCTCAAAGCGGTCATTATCGAGATTAAACTGACGCAGTACCGCCGGCACTTCGAGGATCTCTAATACCTCAGACACCGCTACACGACTTTCAGGCAGCCCCAACAAACGCAGAAAACTCAACAGTAACGGACTTTCCTGCTGTAAGGTACGATCCGAAATCGAAAATGGGATATAGCGTTCATAGGGAGCATTACCAAAAACCGCTTCGATATAGGGCGCGTAAGCCGCGACATCCGGCATCATGATAATAATATCTCGGGGCGATAGATCCGGTTGCTCATCGAGCATCGCCAACAGCTGATCATAGAGCACTTCGACTTCGCGTAATGGGCTATGGGCGCTGTGTAATTGCACCGAGCCATCATCAGACGATAACAGACGTTTTTGATCGCTATCCAACACCGCATCTGACGACGGGTCGTCTAATTCAAGAATGTCCTGCTGTATCGATTGTAATAGCGTATCCCGACCACAGGATTCAAACAGCTCAATCTCCGGCGCCCCCAAGTCCTGTATCTGAAACAGATAATCCCGTCCGAGTTTACCCATTGAAGATAGCAGTGGATTACCATGACTATAGTAATTGTCGGCCAGATTATCGGCACTCATTCCCGGCTTGGATAACCAGCGCTGATTGAGCCGCGCAAGATATTTTGGATCGACAATATCACCCCAGTAATACTGACAGGGGTTACACACCATCAGGTGAACATCGATACGTTGACCTAGCGCCTGTAACGCCTCAACAAAATTTTGTGGCAGTGCCGAAATACCAAAAACGAACAACCGAGCCGGTAATTGTCCATGGTCGTAATGCCCCTGTTTCAACGCCTCAACAAAGCCGTTGAACATATTGCCCCGATGCCAAGGCGATAGCCCCAAACTCAAAATATGCTGTTGCAAGATCCGCCAGAGAATCGGCTGCCAAGGCTGGGAACGACTGATATCGACAAGATCATCACCGGCTTCCCAACTGGCGATCCAATCCGGGCGATAAACCAAATATTGGTCAAAGATATCCGCAACCTTGCCACACAGTTGATACAGTTTGTACTGCCCCTGATCCTGCTCAAGATATCGCTGTAAAGGTGCAAATTCAGGCTGGTCTAACTGTTGCGGCAGCAGTTCCATCAATGCCCAGGTCAATGCTTCCTTATTAAAAGCGGAACGCTCTGGAACATCCTTTAATACAACGGAGAAACTGCTCCAAAGAAAGCTTGCTGGCAAAGGAAAATCAATATTGGCGGCGATCTCTAACTTATCGGCCAGCTCTAGCTTAAGCCACTGGGCCATCCCAGGGCTTTGTACCAAGATTGTTTCAGCTTGGAAAGGGTTAGCAAGAGGTTCTCGGCTGATGAGACGTACTAACAAATCCTTTTGTAGATCAAGTTTATTGGAATGATAAATCTGAAACATTCAGCCGCCCCTTGTCATCCTTTGATTGTACGGACTATAGAAAAACGCATCTAACAAACAGTCGATCGACCGTTCTAGCGGATCAACCGAATAGATCCGGTGACTCAGCATGTTCATCGACCGGCGCCGATGTAGATTCAATTTGATTGGCCTCAGCGGCCATGGAGTTATCCGCTATCGATGGCGTCTCTGACAACTGCCAAACCTGTTCTGCCGACTCAATCTTCACTACCCCATCGAACCGTTTACAGAGGTACGCCACGGCGGTATCAAAGTCATTAATATCGCACAGCATCACACCGCCACGATCCGTTTCAGTTGTAAACAGATAACTTTTCATCGATTCATTCCAACGTCCATTAATGTGCAGCATTGCACTATACTTAGCGGGTTTTCACAAGCCCCTATCCCCCAATCTGAGCACTGCGCAGAACATTGAGTGAGATAGCTAAACAAACTAAAAACAACAGCCTACTTGGCTTCAGCGAGATGCCTAACGACAGCCTTGCGAAACACAACAATCACCAATACCGCCCATACCAATACCGGTATCATAAGGGTATTCAGCATCTGCCAGCCCAAAGTCGACTCAAGCCAGCCGGAACTAAAGGCCGAAATCGTCACGGTCCCGAAAACCAAGAACTCATTAGCGGCTTGGCTTTTTGATTTCTCTGCGGTTTGATAGCTCGACGTCACCAGCTGTGTGGCACTGATAAACATGAAATTCCAACCAATCCCTAATAAGAACAAAGCAGCCCAGAAATGCCATTGGCTGACACCATGAAGATTTAGCAGAATACAAAATAGCATCAACAGCGCCCCCAGCAGCATCACCGATAACAAACCAAAGCGGCTAATCAAACGTGGGGTAATAAACGAGGGTAAAAACATACCCAACACATGCCATTCGATCACCCAAGCGGCCGTACTAAAATCGAAGCCACAACGGGCCATCGCAACAGGCGTCACCGTCATAATCAGATTCATCACCGCATAGCTAACCATACCAATGGTAACCGCCACGATGAAGACCGGTTGCAACATAATCTCGACGATCGGGCGACTCGTACGGCGATGCTGCGGACTCACCACAACATCGGTCATGCGTACAAAAGAGAGCAAGATAAGCGCGGTGACATAGAGCAATAGTAAGCCGATGAACGCGCCGGTGAAGACGCTATCATCGAGCCAACTGCGGCTACTGATCGCCAAGTTAGGCCCCAATACAGCCGCAATCACGCCACCGGCCATCACAAACGAGATCGCTCGACTTTTATGTTCATCGGCGCAGGCTTCGACCGCCGCAAAACGGTACAGGGTACCAAAACCGATCCCAATACCGAGCAAAAACGTACCGCCACAAAACAACAGAAACTGTCCTTGCTGCAGGGCAAAAATACAACACAGAGCACCCGCGATCCCAATACTATTACCCAAATAGAAGCCGTTCTTGCGCCCTATTTTGGCCATCACCAAAGATGCAGGAATGGTGGCACACATGAGTCCGACAAACTGCATCGCGATAGGTAGGGTAATTAACTCGGGAGATGGGGAAAGCTGCTGACCAATCAGAGCATTCACCGATATCAGCAATACATTACCGGTGGTGAGTAATGCCTGACAGAGAGACAATAAAATAACCGTTATATTCATAATCTCTCAGTCCTGACTAGGCCCACAAGTAACGTCACCTCAGATATTACCCTGAAGCACACTCTTATCGATATAAATTCCGCCGTCAGCATCCAGCACATTACTTTGAATGAGCAAATGACGAAGACCCTCATGTTTCAAGATCGGCGCCAACGGATCTACAAAACGCCCGATAAACGGCAGTGAAGCCAACCGGCTAGGTTGCAACGGGCACTCATCCGACATCACCCAACGAATACCACTGAGGCTAAGATTTAAGTTATCGAGATAGGCTTGCTCATCCCCCGTCATCCAAAGCGCCGTCGCATCGAGAAAGAGGTATTCATCAGCATTATATTCAAGATACTGATGCCAATAATCAAAATAGGTATCGCAACGTTGACCTAATAGACGCTTAAAGCGTTCCGCAGCCAGTTGATAGCGTGGCAAGGCCTCCGCTTTCGAGCAGATCAGCGTTGTATATTCACAGGTTTGTTCACCTTCATTGCTATAGACCTTTTGCACCTGAAGATCGCTTTCTTGAAACAGCATTAACCAACATAGAGGGAGCTGATAACCCGAACTCGCCAGCAACCGGTGATCACCATCACTATTGATGCTCAGTGGCAATATTTTGTGGCTATGAAGACTGGTACATTGAAACATACAAAATCCCTGTAATACTCATCAGCTGCTGAAGACAGTGTAAATGAAGATCAGCACTAACGGGTGATTAACTCAGAAAAAAATGGTCCTACTAACGAGATAGACTGAGGCTTAGCTTACAAAGACGACACTCTAAAAGCTCAACGATAAAAGCATCAACCAAGCCCACTCACTCTTTTAACGGTTCGATATGTAAACGATCCTGAGCACCTAAGCGGATAACCTGCCCACGGGTAGTGGTAAAACTACGCTCCTGCAGCTCAGCTTTGTATACCTGATAGTGAAGCGGCTCACTACTCTGTGAAGAGATGAGGGTAACGTTGAGTAATTGGCGACCATCTACCCAGTGGTAAACAAAGAAGCCCAGGGTTAGCAGAAACGACACCAATAGGAATAGTACCGCGATCATCTTAATAGGATCACGCTGCTGTCTATCGCTTCTCGAATTGGTCGTCGATTGGTCTAATGCGCTAGGCCACTGAACTCTTTGACTCAATAAAGCACGCCTCTTCAGATAAACATAGGCAATCAGAAGCACCAGTAGTGTCAGCAATACTTTGGTTACCATAACTCACTTTATCCATACGCACTCTTAGGGTGCTTCATTCTCCATAGCCCGAGTAAAACTGCAATACTAAAGAACAGATGATATGCCGATTATCCATCAAGTGAACGCTATACCCTCCCTTTTGATGACGCTGATGATGGCACAGGCTGACAAGGGAGCATACCGACAGCCAATAATGTAATAATATTTTCGCACTGCAACAAAAAGCGGCGTAACTTAGCGTTATAATGAGTTATCCCATTGAAAGGCCTAACGTACTGCGTTAGGTTTATAAGCATAACAGCGATCATAACGACCCATACAGGGCATAGGCTTTAGCCCTAACAGCCGATAGACGTCGCCCAAAATGCCAATTGAAATAAAGAGGAATGACTAATGGATGAACTGCACGGATACTACCTAGAAGACTTGGAAGTCGGCATGAGTGCTTCCTATGCTAAAACGATCGCCGAATCCGACGTTTATATGTTTGCTGGCATCTCCGGTGACAATAACCCGATCCATGTTAACAGTGAATATGCGGCAACGACGCCTTTCAAAAACCGCATCGTACACGGCATGTTCTCTGCGGCGCTAATATCCACCGTTGCGGGTACCCGCTTGCCTGGACCGGGCGCTATCTATATCGACCAAACCATCAAATTTAAAGCGCCGGTATATATGGGCGACACTGCTAAGGCAACCGGCACGATCGAAGAGATTGATGAGAAACGTCGTCGGGTTAAAATGCGTACCGATGTTCATGTTGGCGATAAGTTAGTGGCCACCGGTTACGGTACCTTTATGGTTGATCGCCGCGAAGCCTAAGCGCTAAACCTCTGATACAAAAAAGCCTGCAAACGCAGGCTTTTTTTTGATTTCAAATAGCGATAATCAGCCGTTTTGTGCTGAAAAATCTAACATCCGCTGTAATGGCCGACGGGCATCATCAATCAATGCCTCATCCACGATGATTTCGTCTGAACCATGCTCCAATGCATGCAATACATTCTCAAGTCCATTCATCGCCATCCAAGGACAGTGCGCACAACTACGACAGGTCGCACCTGAACCACCCGTAGGCGCTTCAATAAATTCTTTGTCCGGTGCCGCTTGACGCATCTTATAAAAAATAGCGCGATCGGTCGCTACAATAAACTGCTTATTCGGTAACTCCCGCGCAGCATTGATAATTTGTGTCGTTGAGCCGACAACATCGGCCAACTCAACCACCGCATCGGGTGATTCAGGGTGTACTAAGACCGCCGCATCGGGATAAACCTTTTTAAGATCAAGCAACCGCTGCGCCTTAAACTCCTCATGCACGATACAGGCAGCATCCCACATCAACATCTCGATGCCGGTTTGCTTTTGCACGTAGTGACCTAGGTGTTTATCTGGCGCCCAGATAATTTTTTTACCCTGATCCGCCAGATGCTCAACCACCTTTAACGCAATACCCGAGGTGACCACCCAATCCGCACGCGCCTTAACGGCAGCGGAGGTATTTGCATAGACAACCACTTCATGGTCAGGATGGGCATCACAAAAAGCGGTAAATTCATCCGCTGGACAGCCAAGGTCTAGTGAACAGGTGGCTTCTAGCGTCGGCATCAAAACCCGTTTTTCAGGATTCAATATCTTCGCCGTTTCACCCATAAACTTAACGCCAGCAACAACCAATGTCGTGGCTGGATGGCTATTGCCAAAGCGGGCCATTTCCAGTGAATCAGAGACACAGCCACCGGTTTCATCAGCCAGCTGTTGTAACACCTCATCAGTATAATAATGCGCCACAAGGCAAGCATCCTTCTCTTTGAGAAGCTGCTTAATACGGGTTTTGTATTCTTCTTGCTGCTGCAGATCCATGGCATCAGGAAGATGCTCTTTAGCAAAATATTCCTGAACAAGGATACGATCTGAAAGCTCTTGTTTATTCAACATCGACAAATTTTCTTAATCGGATAATGTAACGGTAACTGATTTTAGACGGTAGATATTATACCACCATGGTTAATCAAAACAGGTTAATTCTGTATAAAGTGGGAACATAGATAACAAAAAAGGAGCCTTACAGCTCCTTTTTATCGCGGTTTGCATCTGCCACTCATCTAAAGATTATTGCACAAGAAGCCTAAGCCCCCTGCACATAACGGGTTGGATCAACCACGCCCGCATCCTCAAACCCTTTCGCCCTTAATCGGCAGCTGTCACATACACCACAGGCACGGCCATCATCATCCGCCTGATAGCAGGAGACGGTTAACCCGTAATCAACGCCTAAACGGGTTCCTTCTTGGATGATTTGCGCCTTAGTTAGGTCGATCAGCGGTGTCTCAATCGTTAAACGCTCACCCTCAACGCCGGTTTTAGTCGCCAGATTAGCCATATGCTCAAACGCCGCAATATACTCGGGACGACAATCAGGATAACCGGAATAGTCCACCGCATTGACGCCGATAAAGATATGCTGAGCGTGAAGCACTTCAGCCCAAGCCAGAGCCAAAGACATAAACACGGTATTACGTGCGGGCACATAGGTGACCGGAATGCCTTCTTCTTCGTGGTCTGGCACATCAATGTCATTATCGGTTAGGGCTGAGCCGCCAAAATCTTCAAGATTCAGCCGCACGACACGATGTTCTTTTACATCAAGATTAGCCGCAATTTGCTTAGCCGCCGTCAACTCTGTTTGTGAACGCTGGCCATAATCAAAGCTCAGCACATAACAGTTATAGCCATGCTCAACAGCCATCGCCAACGCGGTAGCGGAATCAAGGCCACCCGATAACAATACAACGGCATTGTTGGAGGAAGTACTCATTGTCAAACCTTAAGGATTTTTAGCCGTTATCGTTTTAGATAATCACGCGCTAAATTAGCAGCGGAACTCTCAGGATAACGTGAGATAGTATTATTAAACATCTCTTTCGCTTTAGCCTGTTCACCCATCTGATGATAGATAACGCCTAGCTTATAAGATGCATCTGCTGCTTTGCGGTGCTGCGGAAACGTCTGCAATACCTGTTCAAAAGCGGCCTTAGCCGGTGCTAGCTTTTGCTCTGCCAAATTGACTTCACCTACCCAGTAATAGGCGTTAGGCAATCTAGCGCTATTGGGATAAAGCTCAATGAATTTATCAAAGGCATCAAGCGCAGCCGGAAAATCTTTCTGGCGCACGAGTCCGAACGCTTGCTGATAGGCCTGAGCATCCGTCGGCGTACTATCCGGCGCTGGAAGCGGCTGGGTAGTTGAGGATGAAGTCGAAGCCGGCTCGCCTGTCTCAGGTAAAGACGACGAAGTGGATGGCGTACTGCTCTGCCCTGCCGCAATACGACGATCTAGATCTCGGTAGCGATCACGTTGCTGCTGTTCCATCTGACGAAGCTGGTATTGCTGTTGCTCAACCATACCGCGCAGTGAACGCACCTCTTCCTGCAATTGCTGTAATAACATCGCAGTATCGTTACTGCTACCGAACTGATAACCACTGTTAGCCGTTGAGCCATTCGCAGAACTTTCATCAATCTGTAATTCGATCACCTTGACGGGATCGGCTGCTAGGGCACCAGTGCTAAATAGCACCAGTGCCGCAGCAAAGCTATATGCTTTTCGCATAGAGTCTAAAACCTTACGCGATTAATATTTCAGTTCAACACGACGGTTCTGAGCCCAAGAACTTGGGTTATGACCCATCACAACAGGCTTCTCTTCACCAAAGCTAACCAGTTCGATCTGGCTGTTAGATACACCATTAACAGTCAATACACGTGCGATCGCTTGTGCACGACGCTCGCCCAGAGCCATGTTGTATTCACGAGTACCACGCTCATCAGCATGACCTTCGAGAACAACTGTCGCAGATGGGTTAGCCGCTAGGTATTTAGCATGAGCACGTAGCGCTGCAACCGCTTCAGCTTTTACTTGAGTCTGATCGAAGTCAAAGTAAAAGATAGTGGCTAGATTTTTAACATCAGCCATAGAGGTTCCAGACATAGAAGAGTCTGTCACAGGCTGAGTAGTGGTAGTAGGTGCTGTTGTTGTTGCACCGCCGCCCATTGTGTCAGTATCTGTTGTGTTTGTAGTACTACAACCTGCCGCCCAAACAACCGTCAACGCCAAAGCAGTAGCTTTACCAATATTCATAGTACGCATGAAACACTCCTAATAATTAGCCAATCGTATGCGAAACATACCTTATTCCTGCTTAAAGTAAAGGTTGCTACGCCCGAATGCAATAGCCGTTAAACAATCGATCAACTTTTCTAACTAATTGATTTAACTTTGTGGGTTGATGGCGTCACCTTGTCACTCAACGCCGTCACTTGGTGCAAAATCAACACACTTCCGCGTTACCGGAAAGGCGACCAAGCCGGCTCTCGCACATCCCCATCAGAGGAAGGCAGTCGGAATTTAACCCGTCCATCCAATGACACCGCAGCCAATACTCCGCGAATGCCCTCTTGGGTCGCATATAAAATAATACTACCGTTGGGCGCAATCGTCGGCGACTCATCCATAAAGGTTTCCGTTAGCAGATCAACCCGACCGGTACGCAGGTCTTGAACAGCAATATGGAACGAGCCATTGTTCTGATGCACCATCGCCAAAAAGCGGCCATCTTGGGTCAAACGCCCACGAGCATTATATTGCCCCTCAAAGGTCAATCGTGTGACATCTCGGGTTGGCAGATAGATAGAATAGATCTGCGGCTGTCCGCCTCGATCCGAGGTAAAGATCAGTGATTGGCCATCAGGAGACCATGATGGCTCGGTATCGATGCCAAAATGATGGGTGATGCGCGTTAACCGTCGCTGCTGCAGATCGAGCACATAGACTTCAGGGTTACCATCCTTAGAAAGCACTAATGCCAGCTTCTTACCATCCGGCGACCAGGCCGGCGCACCGTTCAAGCCACGGAAAGACTGCACCTTTTCACGCTTTCCGGTTGCTAGATACTGGATGTAAACCGCAGGACGTCCCGATTCAAATGACACATAGGCCAGTTTTGATGCATCCTGAGACCAAGCTGGTGACAAAATAGGTTCTTTAGATTCCAAAATAGTTCGCGGATTATGACCGTCAGAATCGGCTAACATCAGTCGATAGCGATGATTAGAAGGCGCTAACTGCTTAGCGGTAACGTAAACGATACGGGTAGAGAATGCCCCTCGCACCCCCGTCAACGCTTCAAAGACTTTGTCACTAATATAGTGACCCACCGCGCGTAAGTTATCACGATTAGCCTTGATATCTTCACCGAGAATACGCTCCTCTTTAAGGATATCGTATAGCTCAAAGCCGACGTTTAACTGCCCTTCAGATTCGCTGATGCGGCCGATGACAATAAACTCACTGCCGCTGATCCGCCAGTCTCTAAAATACAAAGAGCTACGGTCAGAAGGGAAGCTCAGCATATTATCCCTAGGCATCACCTTAAACATACCACTACGGTAGAGATCATCCCCCACCACCTTAGCAATATCATCCGGCAAGGCTTGATTGCCGCTCCAGGCAAACGGAACTACGGCTATCGGTGTTGGTTCATCGACGCCCTGAGTAATTTCAACCGTCAACTCAGCCCGCGCGAACAAACTGAAAAAACAAAGAAAGAGACATATAAAACTACGCTGCATCACTGATCACCTGCGAAGATCTGACGGGTTATATTCAAGGGTTAACTTCCTAAAATTTCTATCAAACAGTATCGGGTCCATTTTTTGCAATTCACTGAATCGGCCAACCCGCTTAACCGCACGGATAGCACTTTCATCAAAATGGCTATCACCGCTACCATTAACAACATAAACATTATCTACTTCGCCGGTCGGCAGTAGGTGCAACGATAACACCACGGTCATACCGTTACGGGCACTCGGTGGCCGACGCCAGTTACTTTCAATCTCAGCAGCGATGTACTCTAAGTAACCGGCGGTTGCCTGCTGATCCTGCAACGCTTGCATCTCCTGCTCTTCAGCGGCAAGTGCGGCGGCCAAATCAGCCTCTCGCTGCTGCTGTGCTTTCCGCTCACGCACGATACGTTGCTGCTCGGCCTTTTTACGCTCTGCTTCTTTTTGTGCTTGCGCTTGACGGCGAGCCTCTTCCTGCTGCTTCTCTTTAACCGCCTGCTCAGCTTTTTGCTGTTTCAGCGCTTCGGCTTTCTTACGCGCGGTTTCTTTTTTCAGGGCCTCGGCTTTCTTCTTTGCCTCATCCCGTTTTTTAGCCGCTGCTTTCTTTTCAGCTTGTGCTTTTTTTAGAGCCTGCTCTTCTTTTTGCTTCTGCCGTGCCTGCTCTTTTTTTCGAGCTGCTTTTTCACGGGCTTCCTGCTTGCGATCTTCAACCTGCTGGCGGGCACTTTCTTTCTTTTTCGCCTCTGCCTGTTTATCCCGTTGCTGAGCCTGCAGTTGTGACTTCAGATCAACGATCTGCGCTTTTACATGCCGCGGGGTCAGGTGTTTCTTATCTTCAGCATAGCCCAACCAGCTATAGAATAGCGCACTGAGAATGACTGCATGGAGCACCAGCGCCAAGAGTGTGGGAAATAGGTAGCTTCGTAAATTCACAATCAAATTACTCTGTTACCAGTCCGACACTTTCAGCACCTGCCTGCTGTAAAAGGGTCATCAATTGAATAACATGGTCATAATCGACACCTTTATCACCACGAACCAACAATAGTTTCTTCGGATTGCTACTTAAGACTTTAGCCACCCGCTCCTCGACAACCTCACCACTGATCGCTTTCAGGGGGTCGCCGCCCACATCGATATAGTAGCGCCCCTCTTTATCGACTGTCACAATCAGCGGCTCATTATCCTGAGTATCAACCGGATCGGACCCCGCCTTAGGTAATTGTACATCAACGCCCTGAGTCAGCATCGGCGCCGTAATCATGAAGATCACTAATAGCACCATCATCACATCGATGTATGGCACAACATTGATCTCGGCATTCAGCTTACGTTTCTTTTTTACTCTGCGAATCATAGTAGCCGCCCGTTACAGATCAGTTTGAAGCGTGCACACGGCGGTGCAGAACACTTGAAAATTCATCCGCAAAGGTCTCATAACTATTCATTAGGGTTTCGGTTTTAGCCGAGAACCGGTTATAAGCAATAACCGCGGGAATTGCAGCAAACAAACCAATCGCGGTGGCAATCAACGCCTCCGAGATGCCCGGCGCTACTGAAGCTAGCGTTGCCTGATGCACATTCGCTAAGCCTCGAAACGAGTTCATGATCCCCCATACCGTACCAAACAGGCCCACATAAGGGCTCGTTGAACCTACGGTGGCTAGAAACGGCAGATGCATTTCCAGCTTCTCTTCTTCACGCGCTAGAGCAACACGCATACTCCGCTGAGCGCCCTCCATAATGGCATCACTATCGGCACCGGATTGCTGACTCAGGCGACTAAACTCTTTCAACCCTGCGCGAAAAATATTTTCAGCGCCATTATCGGCATCAGGATCAGCATTGACTTCCCGGAACAGCTGACTAAGGTCGACACCGGACCAAAAACGATCTTCGAAGGCGCGTAACTTACGCTGCGCCTGGCGCAACACAAAGTGACGTTGAAAAATCATAACCCAAGACAGCACTGAAGCCACCAATAACAGCAACATAACCAATTGAACAACAAAACTGGCATTTGCCACTAGGCTCCAGATCGACATTTTATCCGGCACGTTTCTAACCCCTTCTGATGAAATCTGAAAAACAGGCTCTGATAGTAGCGAGATCAGCGCTCAAAATCTGCATTTTTTCTGACAAAAAATAATATTTACGCCGATTAAACAACTTTCAGAGGCGCTTTATATCCCCCTAAAACTGGCGTTCAGCGATTGGAGAACCTAATGGCCTGAAAGTTCACCCTATCAAGGGCTTTATTAACCCACGCGGGGATTCATATAATAAGTGCGACACTTTTTGCTAAAGGTGGAGAGGTGGTCAACTGCTGACCGTGGTACGCTTCTTCTCGCCAAAGACAAAGTGTATCACTATGACATATCAACAGTTGACCGAA
>NZ_RQXW01000007.1 GCF_003957515.1 Amphritea opalescens | reverse complement strand
AACTAAGCAATGAGGTGGGGAGCCCCTCTACACACGAAGTCAGAAAAACTGCTTCAAGGAGCGGGCGGCTTCCCCAGAAACGATTACCAATGATAAATAATCGTTGAGACTAAACATACAAGGAGCCCCTTCTAGGGGCGATGTAAAAGTAACGGAAGATAGGCTTGGTTTGCAGAATGGTTAACTCTCATTAATCCTTTTCCAGATGCCGACGGGTATAGAGGATATGCTCGCTTGCCGCGCTGCGGGCGGCCTCGGCATCACGTTGCATAATAGCCTGATGGATAGCACTGTGTTGCGCACGAATCCCCTCAGGGTAACGGCCATTAGTTTTTAATGTCCGAATCAGCACCCCATAGATGGCATTAAAAAAACGGGTATAGAACAGCTGACTAAAAGAGATAATCAATAGGTGGTGGGAGGACTCGGCAATCATCATATGAAAGCGCAGATCCTCTTTCGCTTTTTCCAGTGTCGTTTCCTGCTGCCGCTGCTGCATCTTTCGATATTCCGCATCCAACGCCTTTAACTGATCATCGGTGGCTCGCTGCGCTGTATAGAAGGCGGCCTCACCTTCCAGCATCGCCCGCACCTCTAACACTTGCCGCTGAAACTCTGGGTTATCCCCCAGCGCTTTCCCCTCACCTAGAGACATATTGAAATGAGGTTCAAGAAGGTTTTTTGCGCGGGTCTTTCCCCCGTGACGCACCTCAACATAACCTTCGGCCTCTAACTGCCCCACCGCTTCCCGCACCGTCGCACGGGAGACTTTTAACGATGCCGACATACGCCGCTGGGAGGTTAACTCAGCCCCCGGCAGTAACGCACCGGTGAATAAACACTCTTTTAGTTGCTGTAACAGATCGTCACTCAAATTCTGCTTCATACAGAGATAACCCTAGGCTTTTGGTCAGACCAGTTTCGAGTGTAACATTTCTTTCCTGCGCTTCATTAACTATCTTGAGTAGCAACAACGCAATAACAAGACTTAATTGCTGACGCCATTTATCCAGCTCTTAAGCCAATAACGATAAAAAACGGTAACTATAAATGCCAAATACATCTTCGGGTCCGCGTGTCGGCCTGTTTGTCACCTGTCTAGCGGATATGTTTCGCCCATCCGTCGCTTTCGCCACCGTAAAACTATTAGAACAGGCGGGCTGCTCCGTCGAGGTACCTGAACGGCAAACCTGCTGCGGCCAACCCGCCTTCAACTCGGGTGACCGGAAAACCACCGCTGAGATCGCCCGACAGACCATCGATGCTTTCGACGGCTATGAGTACATCGTCGCGCCTTCTGGCTCCTGCATCGGGATGCTGCACCAATATCCAGATCTATTCGACTCCGCTGACCCCTATTTTTTGCAGGCTAAATCACTTGCTGCTCGATCCCACGAAATCACTTCATTTCTATTTGATGTATTGCGTTCCGAAGCGCTTGAGGTCCAGCTACAACAGCTGCAATTTGACCATAAAGTCACCTATCACGACTCCTGCGCAGGGCTGAGAGAGTTAGGCATCAAACAGCAACCCCGGCAGCTGCTGAGCCATGTACAGGGCGTCGAACTCGAAGAGATGGATGAAGCGGAAACCTGCTGTGGTTTTGGAGGCACCTTCTGTGTGAAATACCCAGAAATATCTAATCGCATGGTATCGAATAAAACTGACAACATCAGCAATACCGGTGCCCACACCCTACTCGGTGGTGATTTAGGTTGCCTGCTGAACATGGCAGGTAAACTCAAGCGGGAAGGTAAACCGGTTGAAGCGCGGCATATTGTCGAAGTATTAGCCGGCATGACCGACACCCCTGCGATTGGCGAAGCCGATTACAATCTGGCACAACAGCTTTAAGGAGCGAGACCATGCAAATAAACACCCCGTTCTTTAAGCAGCGCGCCCATGATGCATTAGCCGATGAAAACCTACAAAAAGCGTTAGCCAAGCTGAAAACCGGCTTTCCAGAAAAACGCGCCATTGCCGTCGATCGAATGCCTGAATTTGAAGAACTGCGCAACCAAGGGCGTGACCTCAAAAACCATATCATGGAGCATCTCGATCTCTACCTAGAGCAGTTCGAACGCAAAGTGATCGAAAATGGCGGTCATGTTCACTGGGCCAGAACCGCAGACGATGCTAACCAGATCATTCTCGATATCTGCCAGCAGGTGGATGCCAAGACCGTGACCAAAGGTAAATCGATGGTCACCGAAGAGATCGGTCTAAACGACTATCTCGAAGCAAACGGCGTGCAGCCGGTGGAAACCGATCTCGGTGAATATATCCTGCAACTGCGCCATGATCACCCCAGCCATATCATCGCCCCCGCGATTCACCTGAACCTAGAAGATGTTTCCGAAGCCTTTCATGCTAACCACCACCGGCCTAAATCCAACGATCCCGCCGTACTGATGCAGGAAGCCCGAGAGATGCTGCGTGAAAAATTTGTTGCCGCCGATGTAGGCATTACCGGTGCTAATTTCTGTGTCGCCGAAACCGGTTCGACCATTATTGTCACCAATGAAGGCAACGGAGATCTAACCCAAACCCTGCCAAAAACCCATATCGTGGTCACCTCGATCGAAAAAGTCGTACCGACCTTAGAGGATATGACGTTATTTCTACGCTTATTGGCCCGCTCAGCCACCGGACAGGAGTTTTCAGTCTACAACACCCTGTCCACCGGTCCACGTCGAGAAGGCGATCAGGACGGCCCTGAAAACTTTCATGTTGTGTTAGTGGATAACGGCCGCAGTGAGATGATCGGCACCGAATTTCAGGATATGCTGCGCTGTATCCGCTGCTCTGCCTGTATGAACCACTGCCCTGTCTATGGGGCCGTGGGCGGGCATAGTTATGGTTGGGTCTATCCTGGCCCGATGGGCTCGGTACTCACCCCACAGATGATCGGTATCGAAAAAGGAGGCATGTTGCCTAACGCCTCGACCTTTTGTGGTAAGTGCGAATCGGTCTGCCCGGTTAAAATCCCGCTGCCAAAATTAATGCGACATTGGCGTGAAGATGAATTTGAAAAGCACCTGCAACCAAAGGCCGCCCGCTATGGTTTAGCAAGCTGGGCCTTTTTCGCTAAGCGCCCAACTCTGTATAAGCCTTATACCCGTATGGCCAGTTGGCTGATGAAAAGCTGGGCGGGCAAAGATGGCCGGATCAAAAAACTACCGTTAGCCAGTGGCTGGACCGATTGGCGTGACATGCCAGCGCCTCAGGGGAAAACATTTATGCAAGCATGGAAAGAACAACAAAAAACCAAAACGGGAGAACAGCGATGAGCGCGACAATAAAGGACTCTAGCACTCGATCCCAAACCAGCCGTGCCGATATTTTCGCTAATATCCGCCGCGGGCTTAAATCCGATTCGTCAGACACCCAGCGCCAACAGACGGTCGCCAATCGGCTGTCAGCCAAAGCGGATAACCTGATTCCTGCACGCTCACAACTCCCCCCCGCGGAACAGGTCGAGCTTTTCAAAACCATGGCCACGGAAGCTGCCGCCGAACTGATTGAACTGGAGAGTCTGGCAGAAGTACCACAGGCCTGCGCCGATTGGCTGACGCAGCACCATGTCGATCAGCTCAACTGTGCCAGCGATACTGAACTCAGCACACTGGATTGGCAGCCGCTAGACGAGCAGCAGATCGGTCGTAACGAACGGGTGGCACAGGTCGGTGATATTGCCAGCCTGACCTGCAGTTTTACAGGGATCGCTGAAACCGGCACCCTCATGCTGCACTCTAGCGCACAGAGCCCGACCACATTGAACTTTCTACCGGATAATCACCTAGTGGTACTGCACCGCTCGGCGATTGTCGGTTGCTATGAGGAAGCATGGAAAAAGCTGAGACAGACCTTTGGTGAAACACTGCCAAGGACCGTTAATATGATTACCGGCCCTTCCCGCAGTGCGGATATCGAACAAACATTGCAAATGGGAGCCCATGGTCCAAAAACACTGATTATCTTATTCATAAAGGATTAACTCCCTATCCCACACCCCACTCGCTGGCCCCTCGGTCAGCGAGTAATATTAACCGCTTTTTATCACCTCTTTTAAATCCTAAGACCGTCGTTAACCCTCAGTTAAATCTCCCTTAAAATACATTTCAAATATTCGTTTTAAATATCCGCTTTAAAAAAGATGGTCTGTTTAAAACAGCTTAGGGCTACCCCTGTGCTTCAGATGTTTCATAAAAAACAGCGAAATCTACACTAAAAACCAACTAAATCAGCATTTCTAGCACACAGATCATGGTTAGCAATGCGAAAACAGGTTAAAAAGGCCTTTCGTATTCAAACTAACGACCTGACCAAAAGGATGCCTAGATGCAGGCATTGCAGCAGTACAATCGGGCCATTATTTCCCGTCTGAATTTGATCGGTATAGCGGTAACACTGTTACTGCTACACACAACCGCGTCTGCACGAGACCTCAGTTCAGAACCCATCACCCCTATTTCGCCCATCAGTGATCTTAATCAGGCTAAGGTCGATCTAGGTAAAGTCCTGTTCCACGACACGCGACTATCAAGCGACAACAGCATTAGCTGTGCGAGTTGCCACGATCTCAAATCGGGTGGCGCAGACAGCACACCACTCTCTTTGGGTGTTAACGGCACAAAAGGCACAACGAATACCCCCACGGTGTATAACACCCAACTTAATTTTGTTCAGTTTTGGGATGGCCGAGCCGCGAATCTACACGAACAGATTAATGGGCCGGTTCAGAACCCCGTCGAGATGAATACCCACTGGCCTGAGGTGACTACAAAGCTCAGTCAAGACGTTCTACTCAGGCAGGCATTTGAAGCGGTGTATCCAGAGGGCTTAAAGGCCGACAATCTCCGTGACGCGATTGCCGAGTTCGAACGTTCGCTAATCACGCTCAACGCCCCCTTTGATCGCTGGCTAAAGGGCGATGAAACGGCCCTCACCGATGAGCAACAGCAGGGCTACCAGTTATTTAAATCCTATGGCTGCATCAGCTGCCATCAAGGCGCCAATGTGGGCGGGAACATGTACGCTCATTTTGGTGCGGTGAATGATATTTCAGCGTACTTTGAGACCCGAGGCACCCCATTACGCGAAGCCGATCTGGGCCGTTACATCATCACCCATGACCCTCTAGATCGTTACCTATTCAAAGTCCCTAGCCTGCGTATGGCTGCCTATACTGCACCCTATTTCCATGACGGAGCCATCCCCGATTTAGATTCGGCGATCAAAATCATGGGGCGTTTTCAACTAGGTCGTGAGATTCCAAACCAACATATCACCTCGATTAGTGCCTTTATCCGCTCCCTGGCCGGAGAACATCCGGAGTTATCTGAATGATCTGGTTCAAAGCACGTCTCTACCTAACATCTATACTGGCCATCACTTTACTCGGATGGCTATTTTTTTTAGTCCACGACGAACACTCACAAACCAACCAACAGCGTTCAGAAATATTATTGCAGCTGCAGGCCTTTGATAATGCCCTCGACTTAGAAGTGCTTGTCATCAGCTCGATGAGGCAGCAAAACTACGACGAGATCGTCAAACTCACCCAGCGGCTACAACAGCAAGAAAACAACCCTAAAATTGCGGGCCTGTTTAATGATCTACCACCCCCTCTCAGTGATAAGCTACGGCAATATCGCAGCACCCTGCATCAGCGTATAAACTTAGCCGAACAGATCAAAACCCTAGCGGCTGAGGTTCGTAATGGGTTGAACTATATTCCTATGCTTGTCAGTGCCATCGCCGAAAACGATCGCCAATACCTGCTCCCCACCCGAGAGATTGTCAGCCGACTGTACCATTACCATATTTTCAAAAGCGACTTAGACGCGGTGGCATTAAAGGAGAGACTCGCACAGCTAACGAATCCATCCGCTAGCCTACAAGCGCTTAAATTCCATATTAACTCAAGCCTTAGCGCCCAAACGCAATTAAACCAACTGCTGCAAAAATATCAACAAGTCCCCAATAAAGTCGCTTTTAATCAACTCTATAGCGCCTATCTCAGCCACCGAAATAAAGCCACACAGAAAACGGACTATCTCAACTCAGCGCTTATCGGCCTAACAACCGTATTAATCTTACTGCTCTCCTTTCTCTACCTGCATTTAGGCCGCTCTCATAACCAAACAGAACGAGCGCAGAGACGCTTAAAAGACGGTGTCGATAACATTCGTGAAGCCTTTGCCCTATTTGATGCCGACCAGAAACTGATTCTCAGTAACCGTAATTTTGCGCATTACTACCCCTGGGTTAGCGAACTGCTACAGCCGGGTACACCAAAAGCGGTTCTGCAAACCGCTATCGATGCGAAATGTCACTACCAGCAAGACAACGATTCTGATCAGCGCCTTGTTCAGCATACCGACAATGGCCACTATCTTCTGTGTAGCGACAACCCCACTAACGAAGGCGGCGAGGTGTGGGTACGCATTGATATCAGCGACACACGCCATAAAGAACAGGAGCTACGGAAGTTCTCTCGGGCATTAACCCAAAGCCCTGCCGCCGTCGTCATCGCCGATATCAATGGCCTCATTGAATATATCAACCCGAAAGCCGAAGAGGTAAGTGGTTACTCACTTGCAGAGGTGGTCGGCAAAAGTCCTAACGTCTTTAGTTCGGGTGGACTATCTCCCGTCAATTATCAGGTGATGTGGCAGCAGATGTTATCCGGTCAGGCTTGGCAGGGAAACTTTCTCAATCGCCGGAAAAATGGCTCACTCTATTGGGAAGCCGCAACGATATCCGCCGTCAAAGATCCACGCGGTGTCATCACCCACTTTGTTGCGGTTAAAGAAGATATTACCGAACGACGCGCCACCGAAGAGCAGTTGCGGATGAATGCCGCCGTTTTTGAAACCACCAACGAAGGGATCATGATCACCACCCCCGATAGCAAGATCATATCGGTCAACCCTGCATTTACTAAGATAACCGGCTATACCCAGAAAGATGTGGTGGGTAACACGCCACAGATCTTTCAATCGGGTAAACAGCCGAAAGAGTTTTATGAAGGACTATGGCGCTCGTTGGAAAAAAATAATAGCTGGTCGGGAGAGATATGGAATAAGCGTAAAGATGGCAGCCTCTACCCCCAATGGCTGTCCATTGCCGCAGTACAGAATCACGACGGCCTACTAGCACAGTATGTGGCTGTATTTTCCGATATGACCCAGCGTAAAAATGATGAGGAACAGATTCGTCAACAGGCGAATTTTGATGCTCTCACCTCACTACCCAACCGCACCATGCTTAAGCGGGAGCTGACACAGATACAGCAGCGTTGTGACGAGAAAGGCTGCCAATGCGCCCTGCTATTTATCGATCTCGATCGTTTCAAAGCGGTGAACGATACACTCGGACACTCGGTAGGCGACCAAATGCTGCAACAGGTAAGCCTAAGATTAAGCTCCGTTATCCGTGAGCAGGACCTGATCAGTCGTTTCGGCGGCGATGAATTTGTGATTGTGCTGCAGGACCTCGTAGATAGCGAAGAAGCCGCCATGACGGCCAAACGGGTGATTGATATCTTACAACCGCCATTCCAATTGGCCGGACGAACCCTCTATATTGGCGCCAGTGTGGGTATATCCTGCTACCCCAATGATAGCGATAACGGTGAAGTGATGCTGCGTCATGCGGATATGGCGATGTATCTCGCCAAAGACAGAGGCCGCAATCAGTATCAGTTCTTTAATTCACAGATGCGTGAAGAGGTGAAAAACCGTACCGAAATGGAACAAGCGCTACGCCAAGCGATCAACAACCATGAGTTTGAACTCTACTACCAGCCCATCAGTAATTGCCAACAACACAAAGTGATCGCCGCCGAAGCTCTGATTCGCTGGCAACATCCCGAAAAAGGCCTAATCAGCCCCGCAGAGTTTATTCCATTAGCGGAAGAGACCGGCTTAATCCAACCTATTGGGCTTTGGGTACTCCGCCAGAGCTGTGAGCAGATTATCGAATGGCAGCAACAGGGGATCAACGATCTATCGATCTCCGTCAATGTCTCCAGCAATCAACGTTTGCTCGGTTTTGATGCCAAAGTGGCCGCCGAGATCATGTACAGCGTGGGTGTCGACCCCAGCAAGATCATCTTTGAAATCACCGAAAATATGTTTCTCGAAAACTCTACGGAAGCTATTACCTGGCTCAAGGAGTTTAAAGCGCTGGGTTCTAAACTCGCCATCGATGATTTCGGCACCGGCTATTCATCCCTCAGCTATCTAAAACAGTTCCCCATCGATAAGTTAAAGATTGATCAGGCCTTTATTCGTGACCTACCCGATAACCAGGAGGATGCTACCCTCGTGAACGCCATTATTGCGATGTCCAAAAGCCTAGGGTTAGAACTGATCGCCGAAGGGGTCGAAACCGTGGAGCAGCTGCATTATTTACATCAACTAAACTGCCCCAACATTCAGGGTTTCCTCTTTAGTAAACCGGTCAAAGCCGAGCAGCTACCCGCGGTTATTCAGCAGATAAAGGCGGTTTTTCCTCAACTTCTTCCCAGTGACTATGAGATTTAACGATAGGCAATAAAAAACCGCCCACGGGCGGTTTATCCATACTGATCAACACACTATCGACCATCAAACACTCACGTTAATGTTTTGCCCTAACGGAGAACTGGGATCGACCGGCGCCACGGCGGTACTTTCGATTAGCTGTAACGCCATTGCACCTTGCAGGTCTATATTGTCTTTCGCTTTGCCAGCCACCGCCAGAGCAACATCCTGTTGCAGCGATGCCTGCTGATATGCCGACGCCGATGCTGCGGTTAATTCCATAGCGCTCTCCTCCAGTGCTTGTATACAAATGAGTCTAAATGATATCGGCCAGCATTGCCCAATGTTTAGCTATAACTCACTCACCTCTGACAGAGCACCGCAGCGCTGCTCTAGTGCCAACTGAATGAAATCCCTGATACCCGGTAAGCTACGGCGGTTCTTCAACCATACAACATGTTCGATCACTTCGTCACGCGCCTCCAGTATCGGCATCACCCTCAGCCGAGGGTCGGGACGAATATCCTGTTCCAACGCAAAGCCGATACCCAAGCCATGACTGACCGCTTCGGACATATCTAAGCGGCCATCCACCACCACATTACTCGACACCGTCAGCTGAAAACGACCAAACACAGCTTCTAACAGCTGCTGCGTGCAGGCTTCTGGCTTATACAGAATCAAAGGTTCGCCGACTAATTCATTCACCGATAAAGAGCTTTGTTGCGCCAACGGATGATCCGGTCGCAGCACCGCCATGAGTCGATGCGCCGAAAAGGCTAAACGGGACAGTTCACTGTTGTCATCCAGTAGCGGAAACAGACCGATATCAACCTCTCGGTTTAACACCAGCGCACGACACTCTGAGGTTGATACCGACTTGATCTTTAGCGTCGTCTGAGGAAAGCGGCGACTAAATTCAGCCATCAATGGCATAAAAATAATAGATGACGCATTCGCCACATGCAGCGTCATTTTACCGGGCGATAACCTAGGATTGGATAACACCTCAATCGCGGTTTCAAGATCATGATACTGGCGGGTAATTTGATACAGCTGCTTACCCAAATCCGTCGCCTGTACTCCTCGACTAAACCGCTCTAATAGCGGTGCGCTAAAGCGAGATTCAAGTTTGCGAATCTGGGCGGTAATGGCCGGCTGGCTAACCGATAACAGATCCGCTGCCCGCGTAAAATTACCGGTTTTTAAGGTGGCATTAAACGCCCGAATCTCCGCCATAGAGTAATCCATCTTATGCTAACCGTTGCTCAACGGTATTGGCCGAATACTCAGCCATCTGCAACAGATCTGGTAGCCGTTGTTGACGCCCCTTCGGCGAATGCAACAGCGGAATGGCAGCGATAAGCTGCTGAGTATATCCCTGCTGTGGATCGAGGAAGATCTGCCGAACGGTCCCCTGCTCCACCAGCTCCCCTTCTTTCATAACACAGACCCAATCACAGAGGTTTGCGATGACACTCAGGTCATGGGAGATAAACATAATGGTCAATCCCAGTTCGTCTCTTAGCTGTTTTAGCAGTTTAAGAATCTCGGCCTGAATCGACACATCCAAGGCGGCGACGGATTCATCGGCAACGATAAATTTTGGTTTACACACCAACGCCCGTGCAATACTGATCCGTTGGCGCTGACCACCAGAAAACGCATGGGGAAAACGACGCAGATGTTCCACCTCGATATGACACAAACGAGCGACCTCTATCACCCGCTGATCGGTCTCCTCTCTACTTTTCGTCAGTTTCATCGCTTCTAATGGCTCAGCAATAATATCCCGCACGGTCATTCGCGGATTCAGCGAACTATAGGGATCTTGAAACACCAATTGCGCCGTCCGGGCCAACCGCTTGCGCTTAATCGCTTTGGTCGCCCCAAACTTTACTTTCTTTTTCGTATGATGATATTCAACGGTACCGGAGCTGATCGGCGCCGCCCCCAGCATCGCCTTACCCAATGATGTTTTACCGGAGCCACTCTCGCCGACTAAGCCAATAATCTGGCCTTCTGGCAGATCTAAGTTGATATTTTTAACCGCGGTATAGACTTCCCGCTGACGGCCACTCCCCATCGTCGGATAACTGATAGATAGATCGGTCACCGAGAGTAACGGGGCCGGTGTTTTCGCCGGAGCTTGCGGTAAGTTATCAAGGTTAGGTAAGGCATCCAGCAAACGGCGCGTATAAGCGTGTTCCGGCTGAAACAACACCTGATCAGCCATGCCTGCCTCAACCACCTTACCCTGCTGCATCACCGTGACATTATCGGCAATTTTTGACACAACCCCTAGATCGTGGGTGATAAACAACATGGCCATGCCTAACTGTTCCCGCAGCTCCATCATAAGATCGAGCACCTGTGCCTGTATGGTCACATCCAAAGCGGTCGTTGGTTCATCCGCAATGAGCAATTTCGGTTGTGTCGACAGTGCCATAGCAATCATCGCCCGCTGCCGCATCCCACCCGATAGCTCAAATACATATTGATCAAAACGTTTAGCGGGGTCCACAATGCCAACACGGTCAAACAACTCAATCCCCGCCCGACGCGCTTGGTCTTTGTCATAGCCAAGATGAATCTGCATGGTTTGAATGATTTGATCGCTAATACGAATCGCAGGGGCAAAACTAGCCATCGGTTCTTGAAAGATCATCGACACCGCATTACCGCGCACCAAGCGTAGATCGCGGCCACGCAACTTCAACACGTTAACGGCTTGTTCCCGATGGTTTAAGGTAATCTGACTCGGGTGCTGAATAATGGCATTCCCCGGCGCCAACTGCATAATGCTCTTCGCGGTGATCGACTTACCCGAACCACTCTCACCAACCAAGCCCATCACTTCACCGGGACGGATACTTAGACTCAAGTTATCCACCGCGCGAACAAGCCCCTCATCGGTATTAAAATCGATACTCAGATCACGAATTTCGAGCAGGTTTTCACTGATTTTCTGATTGATCATCATCTTATTTTTTCTCCGAATAAGGGTCAGCCGCATCCCGCAATGCATCACCGACAAACACAAACGCCATAATCAACACCACAAACACCAACACCGGGAAAAACTGCCAAATCATGTTTTGTTGTATATCGGGATCCTGCGCTTTCTGTAACAACACGCCCAAACTATTCACCGGTTCGGTAAGCCCTAACCCCAAAAAGCTAAGGCTGGTTTCCGCCAGAATCACGTAGGGAAAATTGATCAAGGTATCGACAATGATATAACTGGTGAAACTGGGAATCAGATGGCGCCAGATAATCCGCCAGGTGCTCGAACCACATAACTGTGCCGCCAACACATAATCCTGATTACGTTCGGTTAAGATATGGGTGCGTAAGCGTCGTCCCAAGGTGGCAAAATCCAGTGCGCCAATGACCACCGCAATCGCAAAGTAACGCTGCACGGGGGTCAGGTCGATCTGCGAAAGCGCCACCGCACAGGCGAGATAGATAGGAATGGGGGGAATCACCCGTACCGCTTCGGTGATACTCATCAAAATAGTGTCGACTCGACCACCGAAATAACCACTTACACCACCGACAAACAGTGAAGCGATCAACTTCACCACCAACGCCACAATCGCAATACTGATGGTCACCCAAATCGCATGCAGGGTACGGCTAAAGATATCCTTACCATCCTCATCGGTGCCCATCAGGTGGAGCTGTCCTTTATCAACCCCAAACAGGTGACGATCCCAACGGATATCCAAGTCCAAACCCCCAACACTTAAGTCGATCAGGCTGTACTCCCAACCCTGTACAAACAACTGTAGGTAGCGGCGCTCGGTTTTATCCACCGTGAATTTATTTTGACTCGATGAACTCAGCGCACCGCTGGAGGTTAACGCATCTAGTGCATCTAAACCGCCACCGGCGAGTGCTTTAAGATCAATTTTGCTGGTCGTTTTTTGGTAACTATAGCTAAAAGGCCGTAGCGAAAAGCCCTCTTTATCCCAAAAAAACACCACCTGAGGTTCGCCTCGACGATACTCGCCATCGGCACCGTTAATCGTCGGATCAACCGGCGAGAAGAATGGGGCAAAAAAACCCATCAACACCAAGGTCCCCAGTATCCAAGCGGCGACGATACCGGAGGTTTTCTGCTTGAATCTCGCCTTGATCAACGCTAACTGTCCGGCCGTATAATAAGACTCTTCATTTTGCTCTGGCTTCGCTTTACGCCCGAAGCGGGCTAATAGTGCATTCATCATCAGCTCCCTAACACACTCTTACGCACCCGTGGATCGATCGCGGCCAACACCACATCCGTGATGAAATTCATACTAATCACCACCAGCGCCACCAGAAATAGAATCCCCGCCGCTAGCTCCTGATCATTGGTCATCGACAACGCTTCAATCAACAGCGCCGCCGAATCGGTCAAGCCGATCACGACCGCAACGATCGGCAGATCATTAAACACCCGTTGAAAATCGAAGCCGATGGAGTTAAACAGAGGGCTGATTGAATGACGTACGGGGTAACCGGCCCACAGTGCTACACCATCAACCCCCCGAGCACGCGCAGCATCCACATAGAGTTTGCTCGACTCATCCACCACCAATGCCCGCACCGTCTGTAACTGCAGCGCCGTTGCCGACCAACCAATCACAAAGATCGGCAACCAGATGTGCCCCAAAAAGTCATACAGTTTTTCCATCTCAAACCCGTTAGGCCCAAACCAAGGCACACTGGCCCACTGATCGGAAAACAATCCGGTGGGCATCGGCTCACCGGCAAACACGTACAATAGAATAATGGTCAGCGCCAAGAGAAAGTTTGGCAGGGCCAACCCCAGATAGCTGATCACCCGCAACAATAGATCAAGCACTTTCTGCCCGCTAAGCATCACCGTACCGATCCACTGCTCTACTTGGCTATGTTGTGGATTTTTATCTTTCCAAGGTTTATTGATGGTAAAGGCAGAGAAAATACCAAATGGCACCGCAATCAGATAAGCAAACAGTAAGCCGGCCATACAGAACATAAAGCTCATCCAGAAACGGTCGCCCAACGCGAGATTCACCGATTGTCGCTTAGCGCAGCTAAAGCCGAGATCGCCACGCAGCGTCAGATTAGTCACCCAACGCCCCCAGCGTTCAGGCAATGATTTATCCAGCCCCATGCGTACCCGTTCGGCCTGAATATCCGCCTGCGTGATGGTTTCACCTTGAGTGTTTTTATAGGCGATATATTTTTCGGCACAATCTCCCGGCAATACCTCCATCAAAGAAAAGACGATGCCACTGACCAACAACAGAGTTGCCAAGGCCAACCAGTAACGGTTAAAAACATAATGGAAATACTGATTATCACGGCCCCGCCACCAGAGCAGGCCACCGATACTGAGAAGAATCCACAGCAACCAGGTATCCGAAAAGAATTGAATGATCACAAACAAGGCCCCAAACTTACATTAATGATGATGACTCTGAACGGAGTAACTGCGCCACAAGCCGCGCTAGCCAGCGTCCAATACAAAATGCGTTACCCGTTTATTAACCCAATCCCCAGTCCTGAGCATTGGGTTAATAAACGGTCATAAAGGATTAAAAAAGAGAGCAGTAACACTCCTCTCTTTTCGCTATCAACCGTGATTATTCAGTGAGATACCACTGCGTTGGCAGATAAGGGTACATCCGGTAAAACTCATACGAAGAGGTTTTAGGCACTTCAAAGTTTTCCAGCGACTGGCTACGATAGACCGGAGAAACCGCTTTCACCGTGCCGATGATAAATAGGTCATCCACCACTTTTTCAGCAATCGCTAGGCCCAACTGATCGGATGCTTCGCTACCCGCTTTGAGTGTCACAAAACGATCGGTCAGTTTCTTCATCTCAGCAACGGTCGCCGGTGGTGCAACGCCTTCCGCACCATTGGTATCCAGATACTGGCTCCAAAGCATACCGGTACGCAGGTCGAAGAAGCTGCCGTAAGGTGGCACCAGTGTTTCGACATTACTGGCAATATTGGCCAATGGACGGCCCATCACCCAGCTAAGCACACTTAGGTCGTTAGCGGTTTGAGAGTTACGATACTCATCCGAAGTCACCTCTTTAATGGTGGTTTTAACCCCCACATCACTCCAGCTTTTGGCAACAATTTCCACCACTTCAGAAGGCGTACCCTGAGCGGCATACTGAATATTCAGCTCAAACTTTTTACCGGAGGGTAGATCACGTAAACCATCGCCATTTTTATCCACAACACCGGCTTTATCGAGCAACTCACCCGCGAGTGTCTGATCAAACTGAATCCAGCTGTTTTTCAATTTCTCGGTGATAAAGGGGGTGGTATCCGCATCAAACGCGGTGTACTGAGTGGGTGTTCCTAAGCCAAAATAAGCGATCTCATTGATCTGATTACGATCCATCGCAACCGACATCGCCCGACGGAAGTTAACATCGTTAAACACCGCGCGTTTTTCCTCATCCTTATCGGTCAGGTTGAAGGCAAAAGTGGTCTGGGCAATGGTCGGACGCAGAGCGATCTCGTAATGGCCCTGCTCTTTATTTTCCAATAACACCGGTGCTTGCGGCAGGTTAACCGCCTGCGCCTTATAATCGACTTCACCGGAGATCAACTTAGCGGTCTGAATATCTTCATCACCGATATAGACTTCATTAATCTCATTGATATAGGGCAGCTGATGACCCGTTGTATCCACTTGGAAGAAGTAAGGATTGGCCACCAGATGACGTTTTTCCAATGTTTCTTCAACCACCAGATGTGACTCGAGGGTTGGCATAATCGCGGTGTAACCGGCTTTGACCAAGCGTTCACTGGCCGCTTTATCCTTCAACAGTGGCGTTGGGATATCTTTCCAATCAGACTGACCATAATAAAAGTTGATCAGCGCATAACCGTCATCAAAGCCCAACGATTGAGCCACCGTATCGGCATCTTTATTAAAGTCAGGGTGAAAGGTGGCTAATAGATGTTTTGGCAGGAAAGGCTGGGCATAATCCTGGGCAAAGTTATCCAAAAATCCCGGGGCGGGTTCGTTCATGATGAACTGCACCGTGGTGTCATTCAGCGCCTTTACCTGAACCGGTTTGCCCGCAGACAGAAAGCGATCCTTAGGCTTTTCGATCACATGGCTATTCATCAGGATATTGTTATACCAGAAGGCGATATCCGCAGCGGTAAAGGGCGCACCATCCGACCATTTATGGCCTTGACGCAGATTGACTTTCAATACGGTGTAATCCGCATTCCACTCCCAAGATTTAGCCACATTGGGTACCACCGTCGCTAAATCATCACTGAAGCGCACTAAGTTAACATGGCGTAGGGATAAGAAGTCCGACGTACCAGACTCGGTTGCTTTAGAGATGCCATCCAGAACACCACCGTACTGGCCAATACTCTGGTAAGGCGCAATCACCAAAGGCTCTTGCGGCAAACGCTGCGCTAAAGCTGGCAACTTAGGGTTACCAGCAATGCGGCTATTCAGCTGAGCCATCGATGGGTTTTCACTGAAACTTAATGTGCAGCCCTGCTTTAATTCAAATTCAGCTTTTTCAAACAGGTGTGGATAAAGCCCACCCGCTTCAGGTCCGACAATGGGCAGGCATGATGCCGCCATGACGTTACCTGCCATCAGTGCCGCAGCACCAGCAATAAAAAGTTTAGACATGGTTTAGCTCCGGTCGTATAAAAGATTGATCTTGGATTGAAGGGGTACCTGAGGATGCTGTTGCAACAACAGCGGTGAGGTCTGGGATGCTCCATTGCAGTACCGGCCAATGCTGCTGAGTAGCAACCGCCAGCAACGGGGCATCGGGATTAACCGCCACCGGATTTTCAACCTGTTCTAATAACGGCAGGTCATTAATCGAGTCACTATAGAAAAAAGCGCCATCGAGACTTTCTTGCTGCTCATTCAGCCACTGTTTAAGCCGCTTGACCTTGCCTTCACGAAAGGTCGCTATACCGCGAATATCACCGGTATAAAAATCAGCGTCAGTGGTGAGTTGAATCGCCAAAAAGTCGTTTATCCCTAACGCCTTGGCGATCGCTTTTACAATAAATTCCGAGGTGGCCGAGATGATCAACAGGCGAATACCCTGTTGTTGATAACTCGCTAACAGTTGCAGTGCTTCGGGGTAAAGACGCGGTCGGATATAACGCTCGACAAAGAGCGGCATCAGCGTATCGATATCACAGACCGGCAGATGCATTAGCGGTGTCAGCAAGAAACGGATGTAGTCGGACAGCACCAATGTCTGGGCGTGATACCGCACCATCATCTGAGCATCCTGTTGCAGAAAGAGCGTTGGCGCTAGGCCCTCATCCACCAAAAATTGGCAGAATAACGAACAGCTATCCCCCGCTAGCAGTGTCTCATCCAGATCAAAAATAGCGAGGCTCATGGGTTCAAGCTCCCGCTCTTAAGCAGGGAGTCAGCCACCGGCTTCCCATGGTCAGTAATGCCTAATAATTCACAAACAGTGCCACATAGCTCAAGCTGTCTAGGCTGAGCCTCGGCGCGATGAGCAAAGCGCTCACCGATCACATACAGAGGTACGTCCTGCTCTTCTGGGAGGGTACCGCCATGACTTTTATCCACATTCATACCGTGATCGGCCGTCACTAAAATCTGATAACCTTCGTTCATCCACCTTAATAAGTGTTCTGACAGATGAGCATCCGAATGACGTGCAGTATTACGGTAGTGAGCGCTATCAAAGCCAGCACGGTGACCGGCATCATCGATATTCATCGGATGTACCAGCAAAAAATCAGGATCATGATTCAACCGCAGCCATTCAGCATCCAAATAGAGGTGACTGTCCGGATAGGTATCCTGATGGTAGAAGATGCCGTGCTGAATCAGTTGCTCAGGATCTGCCGTAAAGCGATCCCGCACTTGATCATAAGGGCAGCGGTTATAGAGTTCGCTAAACCAGTGATAAGCGGCTGCAGCCGTGGTTAAGCCAGCCTCTCGAGCGAGGCTAAACACATTTGATAGATGGGAATTACGTATAATCTGGTTATGGACAATACCGCTTTGCGCGGGTGCTACACCGGTCATGATAGCCTCATACAGCGGCCGTGACATCGAAGGCAACTCAGACTTCACTTTATACAGCGTTGCTAACCCCTGTTCGGTCAGCCCCTGTAAAAAACCCATACACTGCTGTGCAGTCTCATAGGCAAGACCGTCTAACACCACCAGTATTACTTTTTTTGACATACCATCCTGCCAGCTGAAAATTTCAAATCATACTGAGCAGGTTACGTTCTTAATGTGACGACTAAGGGACAGATAAAAGGTATTTTTATGACAGCCCTATAGGAATAGCTTTAAGGCAAAGTTTTAGTTATGGCGATTAATGAAGAGCGGATTTCAGGGAGAGCGGTGCAGATAGCATTTAAGCTTATGCCATAGGTTGTGGATAACCTATCTTAACAACCGAGATATTGATATCTCAATATCCAGAAGGCTGTTCACCAGCTGGGTGACTAAATTTGAAAATCAAAAAGCATAAGCTATTGCAGCCTAATACCTTTGGGACACAAAAAAGCCCCCATCATCGCTGATGGAGGCTTTTTAAAAGCAGCTTAAATTAAGCAGCTTCTTTTTTAGCTGGAGCTTTAGCAGCAGGCTTCGCAACAGTGTCTTTAGCAGAAGTCAGGATAGCCTGAACTTCATCAAAGTAAGCTTTAGAGCTTTCTGCAGCGATTTTAGCTTCAGCTTGCATCTCTTCGATTTGCGCTTTAGCTTCTTCAGATTTAGCAGTAACAAAAGCAGTGAACGCTTCAACATCTTTGATTGAAGAGAATGCTTTAAAATCAGCTTGTGCTAGAGCCACTTGCTTTTCGATTGCAGCTTTCTGCAGCTCGAAAGCTTTAGTGAAAGTTGCAGTATTCAGTTCGATCAGCTTCTGGATAGGAGCGCCAAAAGCAGAGAAGTCAGCAGTAGGAAGAGTCTTGAACATGATGTGTACCCATCGATAAATGTAGTTGATGAAGTGATATTACAACTCGCCATGTTGCAGTGCAACAATTATATTTAAAGTAATTCTAATATAAACATTAAGCATCTAATTTATAAGGATAATTTTATAAAAATATTTTTGTGCGACCGCTAAAAAATAACAAACTTAGTTAGCAGTGCCTGCTTATCGAGCTTTACTGACGGGCTTCTCTTTCTAGCCTTAGCGAGTCCCTAGCTCGTTGCGCTCTTCACAATGCCACTTCATTCACAGCGTTATTATGATCATTGCTTAGCCATCGCCGATGAAAATAATCCAACAGCGACCTTAACCGTTCGTAATCGGGCAATGGTTAAATTTCGTACCTGTCAGAATTCGATTTTATCTAATCAGAATACTCGCGGTAAGGGTAATTCGACCGGTACGGAACCTATACGATGCGAATGACGACCACCTTTGGCATAAACCAAATCATAAGCCATGGTTTTGGCGTTTTCTTATTTGCCGCACTGGTACCGATGATGCAAGAATCGATCGCCATCAGCCACTGGTATCTGGCAACCATTGGCGCACTAACCCAGCTGTCTTATCTGGGTGGCGCGATGTTGCTTGGTCTGATTGGACACCGTATTGACTCTGGTCGGCTGTTGCTGATGACCGGCACTCTCACTAGCGTTTTATTGCTCACGATGGCGACGCTGGATGATCCTATCCTGATTCTACTGGTTTTGACGGGGCTGGCCGCTAGTGCCGCCATTAGCTGGGGAGCCATTGTCGAGCTCATTACTCGCTATGCACACCCCTCATTTTGCTCCACCTGCCTATCCAGTGCCTCAAGTGGAACCGCTTGGGGTTATGGTTTAAACGGATTACTCATCCTGTTAATCGTGCCTTTATTAAGCTGGCGCAGCGGCTGGTTGCTGGCGGGCATACTCGGCAGTGCAACCTTAGTGCTCACCTTTTTTCTCCTAGTACAGCTTAAACAGCGCCCCGTCGCACCGTCCAGCGACAGTCAGGCCGCCTTACCTGCACGGCAACTATTTCGACTTATCTTAAGAGAGCGGGCCGCTTTTTTCGCTTGCTTGATCTGTTTCATGGTTGGTTTTGCGACGATGCCGTTTTCGACCTGGCTCAACACCTATCTAGCGGAATTAATGTTACCTCCGGCGCTCGGCGGTTATACCTGGACCGTATCCGGTGTTACCTGCATGGCTGCTGGTTTTTTATCCGGTAAATTAGCCGATAGGAAAGGTCATGGGACAGCCTTGCTCATTATCTTTGGAGGGTTTGCCCTAGGGCAGCTGGCATTTATGTATGACCCAGCTACGTTTGCGATACTCGCCGGTTTTGGCTATGGCCTAATGTACTTCCCGATGTGGGGCGTGATTGCTGGTTGGGTCAACCAACACTACAGCTCTACCGCCACCATGCAGATCAACGGTATTGGTATGGTTACCTTTGGCTTAGGTGGTGCATTAGGCAATCTATTGGCGGGGCTAATTCAAGCTCGCAGTGGCAGTTTGGCGGGGGTCTATTGGATCATCACCGCAGATGCGCTGCTACTGGTCGCCATCGCCGCCTATATTTATCTAACAGAGCTACCGAAAATCCCATTAGCCGAGCAAAATGACTTTTCCCAAAGCCTTCCTGACTGAATAATGATGCTATTCACGTAAAAACATATATTTACAATAAGCATCATTATCAGCGAAAATAGCTTCAAATATAGATAATTTAACGATATTTCCATCTTTCAATCCGCCTGTCGACAGCCGGAAAACACTTAGATTTTCCGGCCTTGGACAACGCTTTCTCAACCGTTCTATCGAACCGATCTATCGAATCGTTCTAAACCCATAATCCGTATTAATCGACATTATTCAAACCGAGGCATCTGATATTTTAGCGCCCTCAATTTAACAGCTGAGTTTAACAGCTAAGCAGCTCTTTTTAGCACTCGAATGAGCCTCGATTTTCACCACTATTCAACCCCATTTATATCAACCATCAAGAACCTAAACTCAGGCCAAGAGAGCTATTACGGCGAACGCCCCCGACAATAAATCCATCCATAAATTCCATTTTTTTCAAAAAACGCCTTGTAAATCAAAACGACATACTTTTATAATGCGAATCATTCTCACTACCATTAATGTTTAGGTTACGCTTTGAACACTCCATCTGATAACAGTCCCGTAGAGCAAACCGTGCTCAGTAACCAAGTTCTCCCTGATACCTCGACTGAAACAAACCCTGCAACCACACAGGTCACTGACGGCGCGTCAAATAACTTAAACACAGCATTAAACAGCGTGTCTGGTGCTGAAACCAAAGCCGACATCAGCACGATTCAAACAAACAGCAGCGACATTCTAGACCAAACAATTAATCAAAATTTGGATCAAACCCTGAGCCCAGATCTGGCCAGCCACTACCTCGATCCGATCATTAAAATGATCGACGTTGGCGGCCCAGTGGTATGGATACTGATCGCCCTATCCGTGTTTTCTTTAAGCGTTATTATTCTCAAACTCTGGCAGTTTGCGGTAACAAAACCGGAAAGCACTGCGGATATTAACCTCAGTTTAGAAAAATGGCGCCGCCATGACCCCGCAGGTGCCGTCAAATCACTCCGTAGCGATCGACCTGTTTCAAAGATCATCGCTTATGCGATGCACGGTGTTACCGAACAGCAGGACCAAGCCCTCTTACAGGAAGAACTTTCTCGTCAAGCCAATCACCTGATCAACCAACTCAAAGCACTACTTCGTCCACTGGAAGTTATTGCCAGCTTAAGTCCGCTACTCGGCCTGATGGGAACCGTCCTAGGTATGATCGTTGCCTTCCAACAGATGGAAGCGGCGGGTAATAATGTTGACCCTTCAGTGCTATCCGGTGGTATCTGGCAAGCGCTACTCACTACCGCCGTTGGACTCGCCGTCGCCATTCCGGTGGCCACTGCCCACAGTATGCTAGAACGTAAGGTCGAACGTACCGCCATTCTGATCAATGACTATGTCACTCAAGTATTCACTTGTCCCCTATCTCAAACCAAGGTAACACTGGCCGTTAAGGAACATCAACGTGCTGCTTGAGGTAACCCCACGCACATCACAATCGATCAGCATAACGCCGCTGATCGACGTGGTATTTATCCTGCTGCTCTTCTTCATGCTGTCCTCTACTTTCAGCAAGACCAGACAGCTAGAACTTGAAGCATCAGCCCCGGGGACTCAAAGCAGCGATACCCCTAGCCATAACATCCGCTTACTTCCGGATAATAACGTCGAATTAGACGGTACGCTTTACGCTATCGACGCTGATACATTTGCTCAGCATCTGAATACCATGGCCGAGAATAAAGCGTCCGTTACACTCGCCGCCGTCTCAAGCGTTAGGGTGCAGAAGACCATTCGTCTGATCGATCGGCTGCGTTCGGTCGGCATTACCCAGCTCGATTTAAGCCCGTCGGTGAAACCATGAAGATCGTTACGATGCCGCGCCCCTCGCAGCGGAACAATCTCGATAACAGCATGATTCCGGCGATCAATATCGTTTTTCTGCTACTGATCTTCTTCATGTTAGCCGGTCATATTGAAGCGCAAGACGCACAGCTGCAGATCCCTGCTTCCAGCAGTGACGCTGAACTAAAAACCTCAGAAGTAGAGATCAGAATCTCAGCCTCGGGTGACTACACCATTAACGGTCAACCGGGCCATCAGGATCTGCAAACGATGATGGGCAGCCTGTCGCCAACCCCAGATACCGTCGTGATTTGTCATATTCATAGAGACCTGCCCTCCTCCGCACTCGACCCTGTCCTGCAAGCGGTACAGCAATGGGGTATTAAAACACTGCTGATTGCGACGGAGCAGCGTTAATGATCACCACACGTAAAGTGACCGTCAGCATCGTCGCGGCCATCGCCGTACACTTAGGCGCATTAATGATCTGGATGAAGCCACTGGACACCGAAGGCGCTATCGCTGAAGGACAGGATGGATTACAGGTGAGTGTTGGCCTAGCGGGTAGTTTCATGGAAACCAACCAACCCACAAAAGATCAACAAGAGGCGCCTGTCGAAGAAACGATGACGGAGGCCGAGCCAACTGAGCCAGAACCAGAACCAGAACCAGAACCAAAATCTAAACCCGAACCCAAACAGGAGCAACCTCAACCAAAAAGCGAAGTGCAACCCGTACCGCTGCCTAAACCAAAACCAAAACCCGTGCAGCCAGCAAAACCAGAGCCGAAGCCTGTGCCAAAAACAGAGCCGAAGCCGGAAACAAAACAAAAAACAAAACCTGAGACGGTGTCGACCCAGTCTGAAACAACCCCTGAGTCAGAACGGGAACCGACCCCCTCGCAATCCCAAACAAGAGCAACAGGTGTGGGCGAACGTGTCGAAACTGGCGGCAACCCAGCTGCTCGGCAGAGTTATCTGACCCGAGTAATGGCCAGAATCGCACGTTTCAAACGCTACCCCCGTAGTGCCCGAAAAGACGGCGTCACCGGAGTAGTTGTCGTGAAATTCATTATCAGGAAGAGCGGAAAAGTAGAATCATCCGAAATCATCAACAGTTCTGGTGACCCCCGCCTTGATCAGGAAGCGATTGATATGCTGGTGCGTTCCAGCCCCTTTGCATCGGTCCCTGATGAGTTAAGCAGCAGTCATTTAGAGCTAACTCTTCCCGTGGAATTTTCATTAAATCCAACCCGCAAATTGTTTTAAGGAACACCGATGAAGAACGTCACTATGAAGAATTCAGCGATAACCAATGATGGTATCGCGATCATGCCCTCGCAGTCGATACGCCGAAGTAGAACCTCAGGCTTTGCCCCTAGCACCCTGGCTCTGGCTATTTCGGGCGCTCTCATGGCGAACGTAGCAACCGCAGATGACAACAGTATTGCGTTGGATAAGCTCAAAATTGAAGAATCGGTGACACCCGACACTAACCCCTATGCGGTACCCGGTGCACCTTATCTGGCGGAACGGGTATCCGACCCTCGCCGAACCCGCTCTTTGGCTGAAACACCACAAACCATTACCGTCTTGACCGCGTCTGAGATTACAGATTCTGGCCGGACCGATCTACGGGATATTCTTGATGGCCAACCGGGTATTACCCTAGGTACCGGTGAAAATGGTAACGCCTTCGGTGATCGCTATATTATCCGTGGACATGAAGCACGTAGTGATATCTTCGTCGATGGTTTGAGTGACCCCGGCATGACCACCCGTGAAAGTTTCGCCGTAGAACAGATCGAGATCAGTAAAGGACCGAGTTCCACCTTTGCAGGTCGTGGCACCACCGGTGGCGCCGTCAACTCCGCCACCAAACGTGCCAGCACCGAATATGATTTCACTAAACTGTCTGCCGGCGTTGGGACTGACAACTATCATCGAGTCACCATCGACACCAACCAGGTGATTAACTACGACACCGCTTTCCGTGCCAACATCCTGCATGCAGAAGAGGATGTGCCTGACCGTGATCCGGCCGACAGAGAGCGTATCGGTGCGGCACTGTCGTTAACCCACCAAGCGACCGACAAATTAGAGATCACCGCCGATTACTATCACTTTGAAGGAACCGATAGCCCAGACTTGGGCACCTATATCGACCGTGATACTGGTAAGGTTGTAAAAGATACTCCCGCCTATGTACAGGATGAAGACTTCCTCGAATCAACGGTTGATACCTTTACCGTACGGATGGGTTATGAGGTCGCGCCTAAAACCCGTATCGTTAACCTGACCCGTTATGGCACCACCGATAATGGTTATGTCACCACCGGTGCCAGCGGCACAATAGGTTATCCGACAGATGCCGATGCCACTGCTAAAACCAATGGTTACTCATCTGTTAGTTTAAACAACCACCAAGGCTGGCAAGAGGTTGAATACTTTGCCAACCAATTAAACTTGCTTACCACGCAAGAGATTGGCGGCTTAGACCATGAACTGGTAATCGGTGCCGAATACAGCAACCAAAGCGTCCTCAACGGGGTTTATAACACCACTTCCACCGGTGCGACCAACTGTTCAACTATCGGCAAGGGCGGTGGTGTCGGCGGTGGATACTGCCTAATCGATGCGAGTGGCAACAGCGTGGGTGACATTAATAACCTGATGCAACGGGATATCAGTAAAGGGGATTCGGATTCCGATTGGAATGTTGAAACCATCTCCCTATCATTAATGGATACCGTTGACCTGACGGATAAATGGACCGTTTTTGGTGGTATTCGCCACGATTACTACGACTATAGCAACACTGCCAACTTCGATTTTGGCGATGGTAACGGAAAAGTACCGTACGAGTTCAAAGACGATGGTGGTTACTGGAACGGGCATATCGGCGCTAGCTATGATATTACCCCTCGGGCGAATGTCTATCTCAGCTATTCCACGGCAACCAACCTAAACGGCGGTGAATCCGATGTGGGTACCAGCTGTGGTTATGGCGGTGTCTGTGTTGATGACAGCGACCCGTCGTTAGGTGATCCAGAACGTACCGAAAGCTGGGAACTGGGTACTAAATGGCGTCTACAGGATGATCGTTTGCTCGCCACCGCAGCACTGTTCCAGATCACCAAGCATGATGTTATAGAAGGCTCGGTCGATGATTCATACAGTACCGAAGGCAGCCTAAACACAGGTAAAAACCGGGTTGAAGGTGTTGAACTAGGACTGGCCGGTAACTTGACTGATCGCTTAAGCGTACAAGCGGGCCTTGCCATCATGAATGCTGAGGTACTGGAGTCAGTCACAGCATCTAACGAAGGTAAAACCTTGTCTAACTTCGCCGATAAATCGGCGTCGCTGCAGCTGCGATATCAAGCAACACCGGCCTTTGCTTTCGGTGGTACCGCCACTTACGAAAGTGCCCGCTATGTTGGCCAGCCTGATACCGCTGCCGATGAAGACTTAGGCATCCCTTCCTACACTGTGTACGATGCCTTTGCTACTTATCAGGTCAATCGTGATCTTAAGTTCCGTGCTAACATTAACAACCTGTTTAACAAAGATTATTATCTGGCCGCCTATCGTTCAGGTTCATTTGTTTACATCGGTGACAAACGTAGTGCACAACTGACTATGGAGTACAGTTTCTAAAGCAGTCACGGACATCCGTCACAGGGCGGCTTCGGCTGCCCTGATTTGCGTTTAGAAATCCCATTAAAGCCATGAATAAGTCCAACAAAAATCGAGCACCACTGGATTATATTCCACCGGATATCGCCTGCGCAGCGGACTATGAAGCCTTAGCTCAGGCCTTTATTCCGGCCGATATTCTCGCCTATATTGCCGGTGGTAGTGGTCACGATATCACCCAGCGGAGTAACCAAGCCGCGTTTCAACACTGGGCTATGACACCCCGTATTCTGGCGGATCTTAAAGACGCGAATACCGCACTACAACTGTTGGGACAGCGCTTCCAACACCCTATTTTTATGGCACCGGTGGCTTATCAATCACTGGTGCACCCCCAGGGCGAGCTCGATACCGCCCGAGCCGCTGAAGCCACCGATAGCTGCATGCTAACTAGCACCCTATCATCCGTCACCTTGGAGCAGATCGCTACACGCGCCGATCCCGCACGCTGGTTTCAACTCTATTTTCAAACCCGCCCAGAGGACACTTCGGCCCTCGTTCATCGCGCCATCGCCGCCGGTTATCAGGCCATTGTTGTCACCCTCGATGCTGCCGTACAGGCGCCGGGCATTCGGGCCATCCGCGCGGGTTTTCAACTACCCGACTCGGTTAAAGCAGCCAACCTTATTCACCAGCACCCTGACGTGCCCATCCCCCGCAACGGTCAAAGTGCTATTTTCAACCATTACCGGCAGCACGCCCCCTCTTTGCAGCAGTTACAACAACTGATCAGCGAAAGTCAGGTGCCGGTCATCATCAAAGGGGTGATGCACCCCGAGGATGCCCAACAACTCAAAGCGTTAGGCGCGGCGGGCATTATTGTCTCTAATCACGGCGGACGCTCCCTCGATGGCGCCCCTGCCAGTCTGTCAGTCTTAGCGGATATTCGTCAGGCTATCGGGGATGATTTCCCGCTGCTGTTTGATAGCGGTATCCGCAGTGGCAGTGATGTTTTCAAGGCGATCGCCCTAGGTGCCGATGCGGTGCTGATTGGCCGCCTGCAGCTCTATAGCCTCAGTGTGGCAGGCGCATTAGGCGTGGCCCATATGATCAAATTGCTGCGCGAAGAGCTGGAGCTGTGCATGGCCATGACGGGCTGCGCATCGCTGGCAGCGATTAGAGCAACCGCACTACAGCCAACGTTATCAGGATACTAAGATGCTTATCACTCTGCCCGAGGTGTTAACCCCCGACGAAGTCCGACAGTTCCGCCAACATTTAGACCAAGCGGATTGGCAGGACGGCGTCAACACCGCCGGTTCCATTGCCCGCAACGTCAAGCAGAATCAGCAACTCGACGATACTCAGGAACCGGCTATTAGCCTCGGCAACCATATCCTTAGGACGTTATCCCGTACCCCCGCCTTTATCTCAGCGGCGCTGCCGGATCGTATCTATCCACCTAAATTTAACCGTTACGCTGAACGGGAAACCTATGGTGCGCATATCGATGGCTCGCTGATGCAGATACCCGGTACGAACCTGACCCTACGCACCGACCTCTCCGCCACCTTGTTTCTCGCTGCCCCCGATGAATATGATGGCGGTGAGCTCTGCATCGAAACCCAGTACGGCACACAAACGATCAAGTTAGCCGCCGGTGATATGGTGCTTTATCCATCCACCAGCTTGCACTCGGTGTCACCGGTAACCCGTGGGGCGCGGGTGGCTTCCTTTTTCTGGATACAGAGTATGGTGCGGGATAGCCAGCAACGGGAAATGTTGTTTGATCTGGACAGCTCAGTACAAAAACTCACCACCGAACTGGGCGCTTCCCATCCTGAAGTCGTCAATTTAAGCGGCATCTACCACAATTTGCTGCGTCAGTGGGCAACCCCTTCCTGATCTCTATTCGTTTGATAGGTAAACATATGAAATTTTTAACCCGTACTCTTAGCATACTATTAGCAACCCTCTGCGCTCCTCTTCAAGCAGCCCCAGAGCTCATGGTTTACTCAACCAAAAATGCCACCTACTTAGCCCCATTATTGGATCGTTACTCCGCAGAAACCGGAACACCGGTGGGTTATTTAGTGGCACCCGCTACCGAGCTGATTACCCGATTAGAGGCGGAAGGGGAACAAACCAAAGCGGACCTACTACTCACCACCGGCGCTACCTCATTATGGCTAGCCAGCCAGAAAGGTCTAACCGCCGCGGTCGATTCAAGTGTCTTAAGCGATAACATCCCGGCCCACCTTCGCTCACCCGATAATCACTGGTTCGGCTTCTCTAAGCGGGCACAAACCCTGATTTACAACAGTGCAACATTGGATAAGGATGAATTGAAGGGCTTTAGCGATCTAGCCGATCCGAAATGGGATGGTAGCCTCTGCCTACGCACCTCACAGCAAGCCTATACCCAATCCTTGGTCGCGATGATGATTGATCGAGATGGCGAACAGAAAACCCTATCCACGCTGAAGGGTTGGGTGCACAATCTATCGGTACGGCCGTTCGCGGAAGATGCACAGATATTCCCCGCGTTGGAGCAAAACATCTGCGATGTCAGTATCGTCAATGCCTACTATTTTTCCCGCTATCAGTATGAAAACCCCGAAACCCCACTGAAGTTATTTTGGGCTGACCAAGATAGCAGTGGTGTCCATGTGGATATCACCGGCGCGGCCGTCACCGCCCATGCCCCCAATAAAGCCGGCGCCACCGATCTGCTTGAGTGGTTAACCCGTAAAGAAACCCAAGCCCAATATGCCAAGTTGAGTCTGGAATATCCGGTCAATCCAAAAGTTTATCCGGCCCGCATCGTCGGCCGTCACGGCAAGTTTAATGAGGATCAACACAATATCTCAGCCAGCGGTCGCTACCGTGATCTGGCGGTCGCCCTATTAAAACAAGCGGGCTATCGTTAAAGCAGCAATATAAAGAGGGCTGGCGTTAGAAGCGCTAAAAAAGATCGATCTGGGGAGCGTGTAACGCTTCGAAACTATCATCAAGAAACATCAAAATACTATCGGCCACCGGTGCGAGCTGCCGGTCAAGATAGTGTTGGTAGTCGATCGGCGAGGTTGCAAACAGCAACGGCTCTGGCCCATTCACGGTGATCAGATATTCGATAAACATCCCGGCTGAAAACACCCGGGTTTTACCTTCTCGACTAAACTGCTGCCGTGCTTTTAGCGCCGCCTGCACATGGGGCGGCTTATTTTTACTATAGTCATCCAATGGCCGACGTAAGCGTTTACGATAGACCAGTTCAGCATCTAACTGCCCCGCTTTCATCTGCGCCACGATCTGTTTCAAATAATCCACATAGGGCGCATCACTGAAGATCAGCCGGTAGAGTTCTCGCTGAACCTGCCGCGCCAACGGCGTCCAATCAGAACGCACCGATTCCAGCCCTTTGAAGATAAGCTCCTCTTGCCCATCGGCAAAATGACGAATACCCGCGTAACGTTTTTTAGTACCTTTTTCTGAGTGGCGCATGGTCGGCATCAAGAAACGACGGTAGTGGGTTTCATATTCCAATTCCAGGTGACAGGGTAAACCGAAGCGCTGTTGCACCTCATCCTGCCACCACTGATTGAGAAACTGTTCTAGCTTACGCCCCTCTGCGGGCGCATCCGCTTGAGGGAACTCATCACCAAGCCAAACAAACACCGAATCGGTATCCCCATAGATCACCTGATAGCCAAACTGTTCCTCAATCTTCTCTTTAGTACGGGTAAGAATTTCATGGCCTCGCAACGTAATTGAGCCCGATAATCGTTGATCAAAAAAGCGGCAAACGTCTGAGCCCAACACCCCGTAAAAGCTGTTCATGATGATCTTTATCGCTTGAGACAGCGGTGCGTTCTTCTCCGCTTTCGCCCGATCCCTCGCCTGCCATAGTCGCTCGATAATCTCAGGCAGAATCGCCCGTTGCCGACTAAAAATAGCATGGTTAAAGCCCGGCACCAGATCATCGGCGGAACATTCAGTACCGGTACCCTCTGCTAAGGCATAAGGGTCCACCATAAAGGTGCGGATAATACTCGGATACAGGCTTTTGAAATCCAGCACCAACACCTGATGGTATAAACCTGGGCGGGACTCCATCACATAGCCGCCCGGCGCACCCATCTGGGATTCGCCGGAAGCGTACACTGGGGCAACATAGCCTTGCCGGTGTAATCGGGGCAGATATTGATTATCAAACGAAGCCGCCGAGCCGCCCACCTTATCCAGCGGTAAACCGGTCAAACGACTGCGTTCCACTAGATAATGAAGTAACTGGGCTTTTTCAAAGATATCCCACACCAGCTTACAATCTTCTAGATTATATTCCGCCAGCCGATGGGGGGCTGTCCGATAGACCTGCTGAATCTCCTCACCGCGGTTCAGCCCCTCATCCATCTGATGGCCTAACAGCTTGCCGCGATCCAACATCTGATGAGAGACATACTCCAGCGAAAAACTTTCAAACTGATAGGTGGCGCCTTTAAGGGTATCGATACCATCCAATACCACGCGACCGGCTATTCGGCAGAACCATTTACCATTGGCCGACTGAATCACCTGAATACGGCTACCATCACGGCCTAGATTCAGTGGCACTTGCAACCGTTTAGCGCGCTCCTGTAAGACGCGAAAATCAAACCCGACCACATTCCAACCGATAAAGATGTCCGGATTACAACGTTCAACCTCACGCACAAACGCCTGTAACAGCGCCCGTTCGTCATTGACGTACTCGAGCCAGGGCTCATTTACGCCCTCGCCAACGATCAATACCTTGCTCAGTTCATCGGAATAGAGACCGATCGAGAATATTCGGTCTGCACGCATGGTCGTTTCAATATCCACCGACAACATGCTGAGTGGCGCTTCATAGGTAATAGGCTGCAACTGGGCCGACTGTTGGCTAAAGCGCACCCGAGCGCTGTCCTGAATAAAGCGTTCCATCAGGAAGCGATCAACAGGGCGAATATCCTCTTCGATCATCGGAATGGCATAGGTTTGTAACAGATCGATTAACTGCCTATAAATGGCTAACGATTGGCTGTATAAACCGTAGACCGGACGTTGTTGAAGGTCTTTCAACGGTAGTGATTGCAATCGCCAGCCGGCTGACGCCGACGATTCAGCGCCCGACTTAAGCGGCTTTTTTAAGGCGGGGATAACTTTCGCTTCGAGCAGCGATTTAATCCGTGGGACATCCTCTTCAAGGACAAAAAACACCGCTTCCTGCGCCGTCACCGAAACCGGAAAAGCCTCAGTGGACTTAAGCCAAAACTGAAAGCAGATGCCTGTTGGTGTATCGAATTGCTGCCGAGTCAGCACAAAACCACTGGCTTCGGAGCATTGATCCGCCTGATTCGGCGAATGAACAGGCACTTCAACCAAAGGGAGCTATAACCTCCATATCGGGAAAATAGTGCTTCACTGCTGCTTCTGCTTCGGCAGTAAACAACAGTTTAAGATTAGGACCGGCATCCATGGTGAAATATACCTCGACCCCTTCAGCACGCGCCTGCCAGATGCGGTGCATGGCGGCAACAGAACCGGGCTGCCAATACAGCAGCGGTGGCCAAGCAGCGATCATAGTGGCATGCATCGACAGCGCATTCTGTTCGGCGGTTTCACCTAGCTGGGTGAAGTTTTTGTCGGCAATCGCTTGATGTAAACGTTCGAGATCCGCTGCTGCCTGTAATGGCCAGCTCTGATAGAGATGCGCGGTTTCCACTGTCCGATTCATCCCCGAACGGGAGTCGACCGCTTTTTCCGCCACGCTTACCTTCACCAAGCCGATCCGCAGCGCGTCCCAGTGACTATCGAGCGGCAAGGCAATACTATCCATGCCATCTTCCCGCACCCCCATCTGCCATTCAACAAAACCGGTATAGAGGGAACGGCTCGCGCTACCACTGCCCATTCGTGCAAAGGCTGACAAGCATTGGGGATCAAGCTTAAGACCATAAAAACCGTCGATAGCGAGCATCAAGGCCGCAAAACCCGACGCAGAGGAGGCTAACCCCGCGGCGGTAGGGATATTATTGTCGGTCTCGACTTTAACAGGACTACCCTGTGGGCCACGAAACAGATCGATAAAGGCGATCACTTTACGGGCAAACTTATCCTGCGCCGCCACCTTTTCCCCATTGAGCCAAACCGCATCTTCATCGCTAACGGAGAGACGGGTCTGGGTGCCCAAATGCGCGAGCGAAATAGATAAACTACTGTTGATCGGCAGGTTCAGCTCAACATCCCGTTTACCCCAATATTTACACAGGGCGATGTTGCTCGGTGCAAATACCGGCGCGATGGTCTCACCCACTGGCGTCACCCTCTCAGGTAGGTATTGAGCAATCACGCTACCTTTTGTCATACGTTCAGACATACTCAATGGTTATTCCCTCCGAAGATACCGTCACCGGTATGTGTTCATACGCCAATAGTTCACGGCTTGGATTCCCAAGCGCCAGCACACAGTCACCTAAGCCTGAGCCTGAAATCTTCGCCCCCAAAACGTCAGGATCGCTACGCAATGTATAGATCATCTCAGACAACTGGGCATCATTAACCCCCAACGCATCCATCAATCCCTGATAGATATTCATCAGCCGACCAAGCTGCGGCCAATCCGAGTTATCCACAGCCTGCTCGGCCTGCTCACAGGTCTGCCCCATCAACTGGTATAACCCCGCATAGAGTTCCGGTGATTGTGCCGCAAAACCCTCGACGCGCTTGAGCACATCGAGGGTTTTCATCTTATAGCCTACATAATACAAACTAATCGTCGGCAGTCCTTGGAGTCGCCGAATCTGTGGTGGCATCTCAGCGGAAGCGACGGTATATCCCACTACACCACCATAAACGGCTGCCACTAAATCGGTGCCTGAACCCCGACCATCCTGTACCTGATGCACTACCGCTAAAGCTTCATCGAACAGTATAGACGGATCATGCCCATCTACAGCCGTCTTGCCGATATACGCCTGCAACGCCGAGACCACCGCTGCGGTCACGGCCGCAGAAGAACCTAGGCCAACCGTATGGGAAAATTCAGAGCGTATCTGCAGGTCAAAACCATGGGACAGCTGTGCTAGTTGTCGCTCAATCGCTGCCAGCACAAAGCTCAAAGCGGGTTCGGGGGTAAGGTTATCGAGGCTAGCACTGTATTGCGCCAGAGCCGAATCAATATAAACCAGCCGATCGAGGCGAGGCGTTAGTATCACGCTGATACGCTTATCCACCGCACAAGCTAATGCCCGCTGACCAAACAGCACGGCATGCTCGCCCATCAACATTAAACTACCGGGGGCGGTCACCTTAATCTTCAAGCCGAGCTCCTTGTTTATCTTCTTCTATCGCCATATAGCGGTAACCCGCTTGCTGACACACACCCGCCAGATCAATATCAGGCAGATAGGCGATTAAAGCACCGCCGCTATCGCCCGATACTGCACCCGCACCGCTCACTTTAGCGGCACCACCGAGGTTTTCTAACTGTTGAATAAAATGCTGCACGGGCCGTGGCACCACACCGATATCACTGAGTAAACGGTGATTCGCCTGTATCAACTGGCGTGGATCAGTCCCCGCCACAATCGTCGCCCGTAGCTGTTCTGTTAGTGCGGAAAAATCCTGCCAGATCCCGGTATCACCCCAGTGTCGTCGGACATTATCCACACATTCACCGGTCCCCACCGCTGGCGCGCCGGTATGAATATAATACCAATGATCACCCAACTGTACGGGTAACTGAGCGACCTGCCCCGCTTCAACCTGCACCATCCCCCCATAGCTGACGGTGGCGGCATCAATCAATCCTCCCCGACCATGACACAGGCGCTCGCAATAGCGAACCCGCTGAAACATATCGTAGGTATTCAAAGGGGTAGCAAAGAGATGTTGTGCCAAACGGGTCACCGCAGCACTCAGGGCAGCAGAGGAGCCCATACCCGAGCCCAGTGGTAACTCCGAATGAATTTCCAGCGCGAGGCCGGTATCGGGGTCCGTCTCAGGTAAACACTGAGCCAGTGCGTATAAGGCTAATTGGTGTGGGGCTTCGAGGATATCGCCAGCGCCGATAAGGCCCTGCTCAAACTGCTGAAAACGCTGGTTTAGATGGTCATTCAGATAACGTAGATCAGACCAGCTAAGTTGCACCTGCCAATTAAACTCAGGCAATCGCAGGGTCAGATCATGGGTTGAGGTAAATGTGCTGTGACAACGGATATAGCGGTTCACCGCCAAAGCGATCGCCGGTGCCCCGTAGACGGCTGAATGTTCTCCACTGAGAATCAGTTTACCGGGGGCACAAGCCTTCATCAAAGAAGTTCCTTAGCAGGCGATATATTCACGCTTATGGTGGGAGATGCTAACTAAGCGAAAACGACCGGTAGTCCCTTCCCCTTTAGGATGAACACCGCCATCAATAGGATCAACATCGTTATACAGAGCGAGATACTCGTCATAAGAGACTTCACTGCGGGCATCTAGCATCGAACGGTGTTTATCAATGTGCAAACACTGATCATAACCATCAACGATTTTGCCAGAGAAAAATTCAGCCACCGAACCGGAACCGTAACTGAAAAAACCCACCCGGTGACCGGACAAATTTTCCTGACAGTTTTCCAGCAGCGAGGCCAAACCGATATACATCGATGCCGTATAGCTGTTACCGATGATACGGTTATAACGCAGGGTATCTTCGACTTGCAGATCGATCATTTCAGGTGTCAAAGCACTCTGATTCACCCGCGCCAAATGCTTATGGGCTTTTTGCGCCATACGGGTAAACGGCAGGTGATAACAGAAATGCTGAAAATCATTGAACGCGAGAGAGCTGACTTCACGGAAGTGTTCCCACGCATGCTTCAAGGATTGCAGATAGATTTTGGTCGAATATTTACCATCCACCAAGGCGGTAGAGCGGTAATTCGGGCGCCAAAAATCCATCACATCTTCCGTGTGATTACCGACTTCAGGGTCCAGTTCGACCAAGCGGGGATTCGCCGAGATAAGCATCGCCACAGCGCCGCAGCCCTGAGTCGCTTCACCGGAGGTCCCCAGATCATAACGGGCTACATCAGAGGCGATGACCAGGACTTTCTTTTCCGGTTGACGGGCCACGAGCCCACAAGCCATCTGAATAGCCGCCGTAGCGCTATAACAAGCCTGTTTCAGTTCGACCACACGACACTTAGACGTCAAGCCAAGCAAGCGATGTACATAGACACCGGCTGATTTGGATTGGTCTATCCCCGTTTCAGTAGCGAACATCACCGTACTGATAGCGTCTGTGCCGACCCGCTCTATAAGAGGCAGGGCCGCATTTGCCGCCATCGTCACGATATCTTCATCCGGGGCAGGCATTCCCATTTTCTCCTGCCCGATACCCTGATAATATTTCCCAACATCAATCTCCTGGACCATAGCCAGGTTCTTCAGATCCAAAAAGTAGTTGGAGGTGTAAAAGCTGATTTCATCAATACCGACGGACATACGTACTTAAAATCCTCAACGCTCGCCCAGAATGAGAGCCCGATTCATAAATAAACTGTTTACATCCGGCATTCCCAGCAAAAACATCGCTGTTGTGAATTCGCGCCGGCGTTGCTCTATTACCCTGACCACTGAATCGGCGGATTCCATTGCCGGTTTCAGGAACGGTGCGGCCATGCCGCAGAGCGAGGCGCCGAGTATAACAGATTTAACCATATCAATCCCATCCCTGAGTCCACCACTGGCAATGAAAGCTGCACTATTTTGATACGGCTGCGCTAATTTCAATGCCTGCGGGGTAGGAATACCCCAATCCTGGAAGCAAATTCCAAGGTCATCGCCATGGTGTTCGCTACGATGATGCTCGATACGGCTCCATGATGTGCCACCACAACCGGCCAGATCAAACCACTGAATGCCCGCCGCGATACCCGCTTCAATATCCGCTGGAGACAACCCAGCCCCCACCTCTTTAAGCAGTACGGGCTGTTTCAGCTGCGCAGCCACCGCGGCGATTTTCGCCTGCAAACCGATAAAATCAGTATCACCCTCTGGCTGCACCGCTTCCTGTAATGGGTTCAAATGCAGATACAAACCGTCTGCCGCCAATACATCCACCGCCTGCTGACACTGCTCTATAGAGAAACCATAGTTCAGCTGCACCGCACCAATATTACCGAGCAGTACCGTTGTCGGAGCATAGGCCCGCAAGTCAAAACTCTCGCGCGCCGACGGCTGGGTAAACATCACCCGCTGAGAACCTACCGCCAAGGCAACACCGGTCCGCTCTGCCGCTTCGGCTAAATTGCGGTTGATGGTATTAATCAGCGAGTGGTCTCCCCCCGTCATCGAGGAGATCAGCAGCGGGAAACTCAGCTTTTTACCGAGAAACTCCACGGAGGTATCGATCTGGTCCAGCGCCCGGTCGGGCAAGGCGCGGTGACACAGCTGTATCTGATCAAAAAAACGGCCATCGCGATCGGTCAAAGGATCTTTTTCGATAGCCCGAATATGTTCGATTTTTCGGTCGTTCGTCTGATCAGACATCAGCGTTCCATTTTCAAGTGAGATTCCATCAGCTCACCGGGATTAGTCTGTGCCGCCATCAGGGATAGCTCACCGCATAACACTGTCGCGGCACAGATAGCCGCTAGTCGACGGGCATTCTCCCCCGGCTCTCGCGCTTCTTTGCAACCGAGGGCTTGCAGGTTCTGCTCGACAAACTCGATCCCTTTGCCATTACCAACACTACCCACAATAAGGTTCGGCAAGGTGCAGGAGAAATACAGATCACCGTTGCGCACTTCGGCATGCACAATCCCCTGAGAGCCTTCAATAATATTGGCTGCATCCTGCCCTGTCGCCAGATAGAAAGCCAACAACATATTGGCATAGTGGGCATTAGCGCTACGTAAACCGCCGGCCAGCATCGTACCGATCAGGTTCTTCTTAATATTCAGATCAACAACTTTTTCCGGTGTCGTTTTAAGACGCCGTTCACACAGCTCGCGAGGAATCAGAATTTCACTGATGACATATTTGCCCCGCCCGAGAATGCCATTAACCGCAGTGGCCTTTTTATCAGAGCAGTAATTAGCAGAGATCGAGGAATAACGCAGCTGAGGATATTCATTGAGAATCCAAGGAATCAGTTTATCCGCCGCGTTGGTCACCATGTTATGGCCTGAGGCATCACCGGTGGTAAATTCAAGCCGCAGGTAGATAAGGTTAGCCACAATCTGACTATTGAGATCGATCAATTTGGCAAACCGACTGGACGTCGCCACGATCTCGTTCAACTCATCTTGACGAGACTTGATAGACTCAAGCGCTTTAAAGGCTTCAAACGCATCATCGGCTTCCAACAAAATCGAACGACTCATCCGCTCATCGATCACCGTGGTTTTAATCCCCTCGTCAGTCAGCACCGAGATGCGGGCGCCGCGCCCCACCGATGGCCATAAAGGCGTTTCATAGGTGGCCAGTGGCACTGACACTTTTTCATTCAGGATATGACCACTGATTTTAATCGGCCCAACGGTACGCATTGGAATCGGTGCTTGATGAATTTTATGGGATTTCATAATCTCTCGGCACAATAAAAAAGGGCTGCCGCGATCATAGAAGCATGATCTGCATTGCAACCCTTCAGGAAGCTCGTTTAAGGTGTGGATTTTATATAGCCACTGTGGATTATGCAATCCAAGGGGCTTTACCCTCGCACCGACCGGGGTAAACAATTAACGGTTATTTGTACCCAAACTGCCCGCATTGACTTGACCCATCTAAAGAATCGCCGCCATACTTAGTGCAATTCAAACTCAAATCGGCGGTAGCTTAGCTTATGTTGTATGCAATCAGAAATGAACAGGGACAGGTCACTTCATTGTCCGCACATCCGGTTGAACACTCAACGGTCGCCGATATTGCAGACCCTGATGTGATTCGTTTTTTATCGAGCAACAATAACACCGAAAGCCCACAGGAAATTCTCGACAAATCCGACACCGAAGTCAGCCGAATCGTTGAGGATTTGATCGATCTACTGATCGCCAAGCAAACGATTTTATTTACGGATCTGCCGGAACCGGCACAACAGAAACTACTTTCACGAAAACTGGCACGTTCGGCCTACCAATCCGATGAAAACAGCCCAGTCTCAAACAACTCTATTTTAAGCGATGACGATTCTATCTTGCTCTGAAAACAGCAGCGCAACGCCGGTATAGATTGCCGGCATCAAACACTTTCTTCTACTTTTCTTTTCCCTTCCGCCATCATCCGAACCATATCGGCACAGCGTTCCGACAACGACAGAAATCGTTTTTGTTGACGCAGGCTCAGCGCACCATAGTTAATATCATAAAGGGCATTATCACAGCGCAACAGTAGCTCGAAGCGCTCTTCACCTGGGGTACGCGCCTGCTCCAATGCCGCTTGAACCAAGTTCAGTGTCAAACTAGGATTCGCGGGTAAAATACCATCGGCCTGCACAAAAAAACCCAACGATTTAGCATAATTTTTCTTGCGATAAGCTAACATCCCTTGAAGATTCAACCGTCCCCACTCAAGGGAAGCACTATCGCGATTAACACGCTGCTTTAATGCTTGAGCATCGGCCTCCACCGCCATCCCTTCCATGCCCTCTAGAAAGAATTCGACCCACTCCGCCTTTTCCGTTAACTCCAGTTCGCAGAACAGATCGAAGGCATTGCGGGCAGCTAAATCCGCTCGGTCTTGCGCACCGGCGCGACGATACACCTGCGCCACCATTAAGCGCGATTTAAACTGCACAATGGCAGCATTGGGAAACGCCTGAATCACATCTTCCAGGGTTCTGATGGCACTCTCTTCGACGTCGCGATCAAAGCTATCCCGCGCCAGTTGCGCCGCCACCAAACTGAAATAGTAATCTTCCGACTGGAAGCAGCTTTGTCGGGCATATAGTATCGCCTGACTATAAGCCTCCACCGCGACATTCCATTCCTTATTTTGGGCCGCCAGGCTTCCTAGGGTACCAAGCAATTCAGGTACCGTGGGCTGCAGCATAACCGCCTTACGCAATAAGCTGATCGCCTCACCACGCTCGCCTAGTGAGCGAAAGGTTCGCGCCAACCAGGTATAGGCTTCTACACAGAAATGAGATTCATCAATAACATGCTGCAACACCTGACGCGCATTCAGATAATCCCCCTGATGACACAACGCCGCCCCTAAACCGACTCGTGCCCAAGGCTGATCCCGCTGCGTTACGATCGAGCTGAACAACTGCCCCGCTTTATTAAACAAGCCTTCTTGCAGCAGGATAATCCCTCGAAACCGATTAACGTAAAGCTTTAACGCCGGATAGTTCTGTATTAACTGGGGGCACATCTGCAACGCATCTTGAAACCGCCCCTGATCGAGCAGCGCATCCAATGGCTGTATAACCTGTTTGACCCGCATGATTTTCTCTAACCGAAAACGGACTCTCGGTTCAGAATAGGGTTTGGAAATATAGGTATCGGGCGAACTATCGAGAGAGCCAAACAGCAACTTAGAGCGATCAGGATCAACCACAAGGGTAAAAATAGTCGAGAATTGACGGATTCGTTCAGCGGTCGCCTCTTGAATCAACTGCAGTCCATTCTTGCTACCTTTTCCTAAATCGAAGACAACAAAACAGAGGTCATATGCCGTCTCGCGCAACAGCGCCAACGCCATATTGACCGATGAGGCCACCTGAATGTCAGACACACCCATGTTGCCCAGAATCATCTTCAACTCGGCAAGATCTTCTAGGCGGTTATCAACAATCAGTACTTTTTTATTTGAGTAACTGATTTCCATAGGCTTTACATCAGAATAGAATTTATCAAAGTATCATATAAATCAGACAACTATCAAAGAGTAGCGGACATAAAAAAGCCCCGATATGGGTACCATATCGGGGCTTTTCCAATTAAAACCGCTTAATCATTAAGCAGATCACGTCCTTTGCTGGCTGCAATACGCATCCGCAAGGCATTCAGCTTGATAAAGCCAGCTGCATCTTTCTGATCGTAAGAGCCTGCATCATCTTCAAAAGTAGCGATACTCTCATCAAACAAGCTGTTTTCAGAACGACGACCCACAACAATGACGTTACCCTTATAAAGCTTAAGGCGAACATCACCGTTCACATTACGCTGAGAGAAATCGATCATCTGTTGCATCATTTTACGCTCTTCAGACCACCAGAAACCGTTGTAGATAGTCTTAGCATAACGTGGCATCAACTCATCTTTCAGGTGAGTGACTTCACGGTCAAGCGTAATGGATTCTATCGCCCGGTGTGCACGCAACATAATGGTGCCCCCCGGAGTCTCGTAACAACCGCGTGACTTCATACCAACAAAGCGGTTCTCAACGATATCCAAACGACCGATGCCGTTTTCACCGCCGACTTTGTTTAGGTATTCCAGTACGGTTGCTGGGCTCATCTCTTTGCCGTCGATCGCAACAATATCACCCTTATCATAAGTCAGCTCAAGATAAGTCGCCTCATCCGGTGCTTCCTCAGGGGATACAGACCAACGCCACATATCCGCTTCAGCTTCAGCCCATGGATCTTCCAGAATGTCACCCTCGTAAGAGATGTGCAGTAGGTTAGCATCCATAGAGTAAGGTGATTTCTTCTTATTGCTAGAGAAATCAACTGGGATATTGTGCTCTTTACAGTAATTCATCAGGGTTTCGCGGGATGTCAGATCCCACTCACGCCAAGGCGCTATTACCTGTACGCCAGGTTTCAGTGCATATGCACCCAACTCGAAACGTACCTGATCATTACCTTTACCTGTTGCGCCATGAGAGATCGCATCGGCACCGGTTTCATTAGCAATCTCGATCAAGCGCTTAGCAATCAGCGGACGGGCAATCGAGGTACCCAGCAGGTACTCACCTTCGTAAATCGTATTGGCACGGAACATAGGGAAAACAAAGTCACGGACAAACTCTTCACGCAGATCTTCAATATAGATCTCTTTAACGCCCAGCGCTTCCGCTTTGGCGCGTGCAGGTTCAACCTCTTCACCCTGACCTAAGTCAGCCGTAAAGGTAACCACTTCACAGTTATAAGTATCTTGTAACCAACGAACGATTACAGAAGTATCAAGGCCGCCGGAATAGGCCAGCACAACCTTTTTGATATCGGACATAATAGAGAGGCTCCAACGTAAATCAGCCCATTAAAGAGCATCGTTGTCTCTAACGGGTACCTAAAAAAGGAAAGGGCGCAATTGTACCATGATTACAGCAGAGAAACAGGGCCATATAATGATCAACACGGCATCAATGGACTGCCATTTAATTACGATCTAAACGAATGGTGACTCGTCGACTGCGGTCGCGGGTCTGACGATCATTTTTCTGGGCTACCGGATAGCGTTCGCCATGGTAGCGGGTGGTAATACGATCAGCGCTAACGCCTTTTTTCTCCAGATAAGCAGTCACCGCTTCCGCCCGTTTTTTCGACAGATCGCGGTTAGCCAGCCGTCGACCCTGTGCATCGGAGTGTCCATCCACAAAGACAGACTTCACCGAGTCATCGTTGTTTACATAAATAGCGATTAGATCGAGACGTTCTTTCGTGGAATCCGATAACTGCCATTGCGCCGAAGGAAACAGTACCGCAGTTCGGGCTATCTGCCGGTAATTCACCGGCAACAGGTCGGATACACAGTCGGTATAGGCGGCATAGGCAGGTGGAAAATTAGCGGCTGACAGCGCGATACGCACAGACTCACCGGTATCAGCCCAGTTCTGCGCCAAGAAGGTCGGCATGCGTCCGCGAAAAAGACTGCCTAACATCTGCTGCGAATAACCGGTAGGCACCGATATAGTGCCGTTTGACGCAAACTTAACCTCACCTATTTGGCGCGGCGCAATACCGGGCTGCCAAGGTGACGCGCCTTCCAATATTCGCACCTGCCCTTTCAGCCCATGCCCTTGCAGGGGTTTTAGCGTAAAGCGAACCGTTTCACCGGCCTCTTGATTAAATTCACCATCCCCAAATAGCGGAATTCGCTGCGATAAACGACAACTAAATTTAGACGCTTCCAGCTCCCACTTAGACTGCTCAATAGATGCAGAATAACCTACCGCGAACACCGGCAGAGAGAACATAAATAGAAGAGATAAGATAGTTACACGCATAGACAACCGGAATCCAGAAAGGTTATGAGGCTTAGCTGATCTCCTATATCGGCCACCGTCAAAAGAGCTTTAGTTTATCACCCTAACAATGGTGTAACGAAGAACTACAGAGTTATTTGTGAAAACCAGAGCAAGTCTTTACACTAAGCATAGCTAATTACCAACCTAGGCTGTCGAAATCAGCCATTAAGGATATGCATTGAACAGAAGCGCTCAGTACCAGCACCCTATGTCGAATCGTTTTCGTGGCTATCTGCCCGTTGTTATCGACGTGGAAACCGCCGGATTTAATTCCCAAACCGATGCCCTGCTGGAGATCGCAGCCGTCACCCTCACCATGGATGATGATGGCAACATGCTGATCGACGAAAGCTATGAATATAATGTCGAACCCTTCGAAGGCGCCAATCTCGAACAGGCCGCCCTAGATTTCACCGGTATCGATCCGTTTAACCCGTTGCGTGGCGCCATTGCTGAAGCCGAAGCGATGGAGAAGATCTTCAAGCCGATTCGCAAAGCCGTTAAGTCGCACAGCTGTAAACGTGCCATCTTAGTGGGTCACAACGCCTCTTTCGATCACGGCTTTGTCACCGCTGCGGCGGAACGTTGCGATATCAAACGTAACCCTTTCCACCCATTCTCCACCTTCGATACCGCGACACTCGCCGGTTTAGCTTTTGGCCATACGGTACTGGCTAAATCCTGTGAACTGGCCGATATCGATTTTGATGGTAAGCAGGCTCACTCTGCGCTGTACGATACGATGAAAACAGCTGAGCTCTTCTGCACAATCGTTAATCGCTGGAAAGACCTCGGCGGCTGGCAGATGGCAGAATCACGCTTCGAATAATCAGCTTAATGCTGGGTAATCAAGGCTTATCGTCTATTATCCAGCGTTAAACGCAAGCCATAAAAAAACGCGCCCTTAGGCGCGTTTTAAGTTTTAGCACTAGGTGCTAAATATTACAGAGTGTCAGCATTTTCGCTCAGGTAAGCGGCAACGCCTGCAGGAGATGCGTCCATACCTTTGTCGCCTTCAGTCCAGCCTGCTGGACATACTTCACCATTTTTCTGGTGGAATGCCAGAGCATCAACCATACGCAGCATTTCATCAACGTTACGACCCAGTGGCAGATCGTTAACAACTTGGTGACGAACCAGACCATCTTCATCAATCAGGAAAGAACCACGGAAAGCCATACCGCCTTCAGATTCAACATCATAAGACTGGCAGATGCTGTGAGTCATATCAGCAACCAGTGTATATTTAACTGGACCAATACCACCCTGATCAACAGGGGTATTACGCCATGCATTGTGAGAGAAGTGAGAATCGATAGAAACACCAATCACTTCAACATTGCGCTTTGTGAACTCTTCGATACGGTGATCAAAAGCCAGCAGCTCAGATGGACAAACGAAGGTGAAATCCAGTGGGTAGAAGAATACAACAGCCTTCTTACCTTTAATGGCGTCAGACAGCGTGAAAGAGTCAACGATATCGCCGTTACCCAGAACCGCTGCAGCCGTGAAATCCGGAGCTTGCTTACCTACTAATACGCCCATTTTATATCTCCATGGTTAAATAGTGTGTTGAACCATTATGTAAATAAAATATTTACATAATGTGAAAAATTAAAAGTAGAGACAGCTTAGTGTGAGTCGCCATAGAACACTAATAAAAGACAACTATGCTCACGATAAACTGCGACTATCAAAACATCTGCCTATTCAGAACACCTCAGAGAAGGTGTTCTGAATACGGATCGCCCGTTTTAGTTGGCAGCAGAATCGTCGTCAACGACAACCGAATCGATCAGCTCTTTTAGCTCACCATTAGCCGCCATCTCAGCGATGATGTCACAACCGCCGACTAACTCACCTTTAATCCACAGCTGTGGAAAAGTAGGCCAATTAGCATATTTAGGCAGCTCGGCACGAATTTCAGGGCTTTCCAGAATATTCACAAATGCAAAACGAGCGCCACAGGACATGATCGCTTCAGACGCACGGGATGAAAATCCGCACTGTGGAAAACGTGGCGTACCCTTCATGTATAAAAGGATATCATTGGCTTCAAGTTGCTCTTTAATCGTATCTACAACGCTCATAAACTTACCTATGCTTTAACTGGTCGCCAGATCTCTGGCATTAATCAATATTTGATGAAGAAATCCTAGCATAAACCCGATCAATTTACTCAGGTATTGCGTAAAAATAATCAACAACACTCGTCGTCATGATCATAAACGCTGATTAGAAAAACGTCATATCCATCTATATGGGGTCGGCTCATTTAATCTCAAGTGATTTCATCTTTGATTGCCTATTCTTGCTTATTGACGAGCAAGTAAATAGAATTGCTGGTTTTTCCGTTCGGCGGCCCGATACAAGCGACGATCAACTAGCCTTGTATAAAGGGATTAATAGAGGGACTTCAATGTCTACACAGCCCGTTATGAATACTTATACGCGTCTTTCCGTTGCTTTTGACCACGGGCAAGGCTGCTGGCTGTTTGATACAGATGGCAATAAATATCTAGACGCCCTCAGCGGTATTGCTGTCTGCGGTCTTGGTCATGCCCACCCGGCGGTCACGACGGCCATCAGTGAACAAGCTAGCCATCTGATTCATACGTCTAATTTGTACACCATCCCCAATCAAGAACGACTGGCAGAACGCCTGACTCAGATTTCCGGCATGGACAATGTCTTTTTCGGTAATTCAGGCGCCGAAGCCAACGAAGCAGCGATTAAAATCGCCCGTAAATACGGTCATTCCAAAGATATCGAAACGCCAACCATTATTGTCTTTGATGGCTCATTTCACGGACGCACTATGGCGACCCTGAGCGCTACGGGAAACCGTTCGGCACAAGCGGGCTTCGAACCTTTGGTTAGCGGTTTTGTCCGCGCCCCCTACGATGACGTCGATGCGGTTAAAAATATTATTGCCAACAATAGCAACGTGGTTGCTATTCTGGTTGAGCCGATTCAAGGCGAAGGCGGCATTATTATTCCGGCGGATGATTATCTCAATCAACTGCGGGATATCTGTGATGCGAACGATCTCCTGCTGATGCTGGATGAGGTTCAAACCGGTAACGGTCGCACCGGCACCTACTTTGCTTATCAGCAAAAAGGGATACTGCCCGATGTTGTCACCACCGCGAAAGGACTCGGCAATGGCGTACCGATCGGCGCCTGCCTTGCACGCGGTAAAGCGGCCGAAGTCTTTGTTCCCGGCAATCATGGATCAACCTATGGCGGCAACCCGCTCTGTTGCGCCGCAGCATTGGCCGTGGTGAATACCATTACCGATGAAAAACTCGCGCAACGCGCTGCCGAACTAGGCGATAAGATCGCCGAGGGCTTTCGCGCCCAACTCGGCGACGCTTCTTATGTAAAAGAAATTCGCCATCAAGGCCTATTATTGGCCATTGAGTTGACCGAGGCCGGTACCGAGCTAGCAGTTCTCTGTAAAGTAAAAGGGGTGCTGCTCAACATCACCGGCGGTGGTAAAGTTGTACGTATGTTGCCACCTCTTATTATGAGCGATACCGAAGCGGAATTACTGGTTAACACCGTATCCCGCATCATCAAAGTCTATATGGCTGACGAATAACTGACTCTGAGCAAAAACCTGCTCCTGCGGGTTTTCTAAATTATGACTACACGACATTTTCTCACCCTACTCGATCTATCGTCCGAAGAGCTCAACAAGCTGATTCGCCGCGCTGTCGAACTAAAACAGATCCGTAACAAAGGCGAGATTTACGCGCCTTTGTCTAACCAAGTCATGGCGATGATTTTTGAAAAATCATCCACCCGCACTCGGGTTTCATTTGAAGCCGGCATGGCTCAATTAGGCGGCCATGCCCTCTTCCTCTCTTCACGGGATACCCAACTGGGCCGTGGCGAGCCGGTTGAAGACAGTGCACGCGTTATCTCCAGCATGTGTGATGTGGTGATGATTCGTACCTTTGAACATGACCTTGTGACCAACTTTGCGGCTAACTCTCGAGTGCCCGTCATCAACGCACTGACCGATGACTACCACCCCTGCCAACTCCTTGCGGATATGCAGACATTCCTTGAGCACCGCGGCGACATTAAAGGCAAGACGGTCAGCTGGATCGGTGATGGCAATAATATGTGCCATTCATATATCAATGCCGCTCGACGGTTTGACTTCAATCTGCAGATCGCCTGCCCTGAAGGCTTTGATCCCAATCCTGAACTGGTTGCGGCCAACAGCGATCGGGTCAGCATTTTCCGTACGCCGGAAGAAGCGGTTAAGGGTAGCCACCTCATCGTTACCGATGTCTGGGCCTCTATGGGTCAAGAAGAAGAGCAGAAAGAACGCGAACGGGAGTTCAAAGGCTTTCAGGTAACGCCTGCATTGATGGATCAAGCCGATCCCGATGCGATATTTATGCACTGCTTACCAGCCCACCGCGGCGAAGAAGTCAGCGCCGAGATGATGGATGATCCACGTTCAGTGGTCTTTGACGAAGCAGAAAACCGCTTGCATGCACAGAAAGCGCTGCTGGAATTCCTGCTGGTTAAGCCCGCCTAGATAGCGATACAAGCTGGTAAATAATCGGCGAAATACGCATCTCCTGCAATAAGGCTCACCTTCCGGTGGGCCTTATTGCATTCAAATATGCCGTATGAGTGCAATTCATACTATACTCTGGTTCACACAAGCAACTCTGAGGCCTGCCAGTATGATCGAACTTCGACACCTGAAAACCCTTTCTGCACTGAGGGATGCGGGCAGTCTGGTTGAAGCTGCCGAACGCATCCATCTAACACAGTCCGCGCTTTCACATCAGATTAAAGACCTAGAAGACCGCCTAGATTGCTCTCTGTTTATTCGCAAAACTAAACCGATCTGCTTTACCAGCGCCGGGCAACGCATTCTTACCCTCGCAGAAGAAGTATTACCGATGATCCGCAATGCAGAGCGAGACATTGCTCGGCTGGCTGGCGGTGAAGCCGGACGCTTGAATATCTGTATCGAATGCCACAGCTGCTTTGACTGGCTAATGCCCACCATTGATCACTTTCGCCAAAACTGGCCGGAAGTCGAAATGGATCTCACCACCGGCTTTAGCTTTCAACCACTACCGGCACTGGCCCGAGGCGATATTGATCTGGTGATCACCGCAGCCCCTGAAGAGCGTAATGGGATCGCGTATATTCCGTTATTCACTTACGAATCCGTGCTGGCCATGAGTAAACAGCATCAACTGGTCGCCCGTAAAACGATCCAGCCTGAAGATCTGGAACATCAAACACTGATCACCTATCCGGTAGAGCAGCACCGCTTAGATGTGTTTAAACACTTCCTCGACCCCGCTGGCGTCGAACCTGAAGAGGTACGCACCTCAGAGCTGACCGTGATGATCATGCAACTGGTCGCCAGTGGTCGTGGCGTTTCTGCGCTACCCAACTGGGCGATCCATCAGTATATCGAACAGGACTACATCACCTCCCGTCCACTCGGCGAAAAAGGGGTTTGGTGTACCCTGTATGCAGCCATTCGTGACGACCAAAAAGATGCCGACTTTATGGTCGATTTTCTTAACACCGCCAAAGAGATCACCTTCCGTAATCTAAGTGGTATTAAATCCGCTTAATCTGCGCGAGCCTACTCTCTATGTACGATAGAACATGCCCAACAATATGCTGACCGGTGAAACCTTAGAAGGCCAAACACTGGGCAATGTCGATACCGCGACCACATTGCTCTACCTACCCACACCACCGCTGATCGACCCGCAGCAGCCATGGGATTACGACACCCTGTGCAGCTTAAACGGCAACCACTGGCGTAAAATCCTTATTATCTTGGCTAAGTTACAAGCGCCGGATCAAGACTGGCGCACCTACCGAGATCAGCAACTGCTACAGCAGCGGGAAGCCATCTGTTTTGGCACGCAACTATGCAGCCAGCGGCCGATTGCTACAACGGGATAATATCATTCTCACACCCTATCCCGATTACCGGCAGTTTCCGAATCAACTGATCGATCAACTCAGACCGATCATTCAGGCCTTCAGTCCAGCTTAACCCTGCCTCTCATCTAACACCTCTTGCGCAGCACGAAACGCTTCCTGTGCCGCAGGCGCGCCACAATAGACAACCGAGTGCAGTAGAACTTCCTGAATCTCTTCAGGGGTACAACCATTATTAAGCGCTCCTCGAACATGGCCTTTTAGCTCGGCTGGAGCCTTCAATGCCGCTAACATCGCAATGGTGACTAAACTACGGGTAGCCCGCGGCAACCCTGGACGCTGCCAAGTCGATCCCCAAGCGTGTTCGTTGATCCAATCTTGCAAGGGTTCAGTTAGCGCCGTGGTATTGGCTTGCGCACGGGCAACAAAGGCCTCCCCCATCACTTCAGTGCGTACCTGTAGTCCGTTCTGCTTATCCTGCTCTGACATAATCTCTCACTTATTATTATCGCGTTATTAGGTTATCAAACGCCGATTTTACCAGTTTCACGGATAACTGCGGCCCATCAATCGTCTTATGCGCTTATTCTATAGTTATCCGCTTTAAGCCCTCAAACCTCCATGAGTCTGGCTTAACATCAAAACGCAGATCTAACGCCTTAACGCCAAACCGATAAGATAATGAGCCTAGCGCTCATCGCCAGCCCCTTTTTCGATAAAATGCCCGTAGCAGCAAGTCAAAAGCCGGTAATTTCTCCTTTCAGCCCTTACCTGCAAAGGCGAACAGCGCTAAACTAGACCCCATAAAAGCCCCTTAAATAGTCTCCTTTCAACTCGGTATTTTTTTGATGGATAACTGGTCTCCAGAAAGCTGGAAAAGCAAACCCATTCTGCAACAGCCTGAATATCAGGATAGTGATGCGGTCAAACAGGTCGAAACTGAACTCTCTCAACTACCGCCCCTCGTCTTTGCAGGTGAAGTACGCTCTCTGCACCAGAAGCTAGGTGATGTTGCAGAAGGTAAAGCATTTTTACTGCAAGGTGGCGACTGCGCTGAAAGCTTTGCTGAATTCAGCGCCACGAATATCCGCAATACCTTTCAAGTGCTGCTGCAGATGGCGGTTGTTATGACCTTTGCCGGTGGCTGCCCTGTTGTTAAGGTTGCCCGCATAGCCGGTCAATATGCCAAACCTCGTTCTGCGGGAACTGAATCCATTGGTGGCATTGAGCTACCTAGCTATCGCGGCGATATTATTAATGACATCGCTTTCGATGCTGCCGCACGACAACCGGACCCTCAGCGACTCATTCGCGCCTACAACCAATCTACATCCACCCTGAACTTGATGCGCGCCTTTGCACAGGGCGGCTTTGCCGATCTACATAAAGTACATCAGTGGAACCTCGGCTTCGTACAAAAGAGTCCGCTGCGGGAAAAATACCAGCACCTGTCGAATCAAATTGATGACACACTGACCTTTATGCAAGCCTGCGGCATCAGCAGCACCAGTGCCCCTCAGCTAAAAGAGACCTCTGTATACACTTCTCATGAGGCGCTTTTGCTCAACTATGAACAGGCGCTAACCCGTCAAGACAGCCTGACGGATCGTTGGTACGACTGCTCTGCGCATATGCTTTGGATTGGTGATCGCACGCGTCAACTAGACGGCGCGCATATCGAATTCTTGCGCGGTGTTGAAAACCCGATCGGCGTTAAAGTCGGCCCATCGATGAAGCCTGATGAACTCATCCGCCTGATTGATGCGCTAAACCCGAACAACCTCCCTGGCCGCTTAACGCTCATTAGCCGTATGGGTGCCGACAATATTACCGAGCTACTGCCTCCCCTAGTGCGTAAAGTGAAAGAGGAAGGCCGTAATGTCGTCTGGAGTTCAGACCCAATGCACGGTAATACCGTTAAAGCCAGCAGCGGTTACAAAACCCGCAGCGTGAATAACATTCTTAAAGAGGTTAAAGGCTTCTTTGAAGTACACCGCGCAGAAGGTACTTACGCCGGTGGTGTTCACTTTGAGATGACCGGTCAGAATGTCACCGAATGTGTGGGCGGCGCTTACCAGATCACCGAAGAGGGCTTAGGTGATCGCTATCACACCCATTGTGATCCCCGCTTGAATGCGGATCAGGCACTGGAACTGGCATTCCTGATTGCCGATACACTCAAGCAGGCTCGCCAACGGTAATGACTGCCTATGCAGAGCTACAGCAGCTATTGTTAGAGATAGAAGCGGAGATGCGGGCCTGGTCAGTTTGGTCCGCAACACCCCCGCCTGCGTCAGCGCTGCAAAGCATTCAACCCTTCGCCATTGACACCCTCAGCTTCTGGCAGTGGGTGCAATGGATCATGGTGCCGCGCTTACAGCAGATGATCGAACAGCATCAACCCTTACCACCGAATAGCAACATGGCGCCCATGGCGCAGGAAGCAGTCGTCAACAGCGGTATTAAAAGCAGTAAACTCATCGATTATTTTAACAGCCTAGATCAACTACTGACTCATAGCCCATCGGCCAGCCAATAGCCAAAAACACATTGGCTGCTCCGTTAATCGGTAAGCAAGCCATCCAAGACTATCTGGTTATAACCCACCAAGCCTTTTACCTCGCCACAGCTCACGACCGGTGCCATCGACAGACCAAAGTTGTCAAATAAACGGGCACAATAACGCACATCCATCTGCGGATCGACACCAATCACCGGCTTAGTCATCACCTCATACACGTTTACGCGCGCGGGGGCTCTATCCTTGGCTAATACCTTTTTAGCGATATCCGATAACAACAGAATGCCATACTCATCATCGTCACAACGTTTGTTCACCAGTAGTGCCGCTACCTTTCTCTCTTTGTAGATATGAATCGCATCTTTAATCGTGATGAGACCATCGACCATGGCAAAGTTATGCGTCATAACATCCTCTACCCGAACCACCGTACGTTCCTTCATAACTCATCCTCAACAACATTGGTCAGGGTTTTAATCTGATGAGCGACCCCTACCGCATCTTCGATATCCAACTGAATCGCGATCCCCTGACTGGGTTTTTCATCAAAATCAGCCACTACCGCAATGGTTTCTAAAATCTTGCGACTTAGGTGTTCCTCAACGATAAATAGCACCACATCACGGGGGGTCTCCAACGATAAGCCGAGAAATGTTTTCGTTTTATTCACGCCCTCACCGCGCGCTTTGTTGATGACGGTCGCCCCCGTGGCCCCAGCTTCACGGGCCGCTTTCATCACCTGCTCGGTTTTAGAATCTTCAACAAATACTAACAACAATTTGAAGTGCATCTTTCCGTCCTATTCTTCATTAAGCTTGTCATCACATTCCCGCCTACGCTTGTCGCGGGCAGCCAACATCTCAGTAATCTGTGCATAGCCCATCACCGTCATCATGGGGAATAGGCTAGCAAAGGCTATCAAACCAAAACCATCGATCAACGGGCTCCGCCCAGGTACCGTACTAGCCAAACCTAACCCCAGCGCAGCCACCAGCGGTACAGTCACCGTTGAAGTGGTCACCCCACCCGAATCATAAGCCAATGGCACGATTAACTTAGGCGCGAAAAAAGTCTGAATGACGACAAAAATATAACCGGGAATAATGAACCAGTGTAAGGGGTAACCGGTGATTATTCGCCAGGTTCCTAGACTGATACCGATGGCAACACCGAAGGCAACCGCCAGACGCAAGCCCAACACCCCTATCGCACCACCCGACACCTCGTTCGCCTTAAGGGCTACCGCAATCAATGAAGGCTCTGCAATGGTGGTACTGGCGCCTATCGCAAAGGCAAAAATATACACCCAATAATAGTCTCCCCAATGTAACGCACCGCCAGCACCACCACGAATAAAGCTAGGGTCGGTCAGCTGTTGCGCCATCAAACGGCCAATAGGAAACAACGCCTTATCTAACCCTAATAGAAACAGCGCTAAACCGATCACAACGTAGACAAAACCAAACAACACCCGTTTCAGATTAGGCACCGGCCGGCGAATCACCAGTAATTGAAAACCAAAGATAATCGCCATAATGGGCAATACATCTTTGATGGTTGCCAGCAAAATAGTGAATAACTGCGACAGAGTCTCCATCAGATCACCATGCCGTAAGCCATGACAAAAATCATCGGGGTTAATGAGGCAAACGCGACCAAGCCAAAACCATCGATCATCGGATTACGCCCCTCAATGGATGAGGCCAAGCCTACCCCTAAGGCGGTTACCAACGGCACGGTAATGGTTGAGGTAGTCACCCCTCCCGAGTCATAGGCAATACCAATAATTTCACGGGGTGCTAAGCCGGTCATGATCACCACCAACAAATAACCGATGGCGATCATATAGTGAATCGGCCACCCTTTTAGTATGCGGATCACCCCTACAACAATCGCCAAGCCGACCGCAAAAGCGACCGTATAACGAAGCCCAGCGGCATAACTTTTTTGAGCCGCATCACTCGCTTCGATCATGCCTCCCTGTGCAGCCACCGCAGCCGCTTCTGCCGCCACCGCAATCAACGCAGGTTCGGCCACCGTGGTACCAAACCCCAAGCAAAACGCAAAGACCAGCAGCCATAACAGACTCCCTTTGCGGGCAAAGGCATTTGCTAAGACTTCGCCGATCGGAAATAACCCCATCTCTAGACCGTAAACAAAGAAGGTTAAACCCGCCACCACACACAGCAGCCCCGTTAACAAGCCCACTAAATCAGGTACTGGTTGGTGCAAGACGACTATCTGAAAGAAAGCAATGACCAACACGATGGGCAGAAGGTCACGTAAACTTCCTATCATCGAGCGACCTAAGGCGATAAAAAAATTACTCAACGGAGCTCCCTTTGAACGGATAAAGAATGGCGCAAACATCGAATAGCTTCACTAACACGACGTCAACAGCATCATATCCAAGTTAAATGAGAAGGGTCATCAGGCAAACACAAACCCCCGACCAGCCGATTAGCAGACATTTAAAGACCAACATCCTTATTAAAGCATCAATATAAAATTGTCGTATTGACCCGTGGCAGACAAAACTGACAACAGTGGATAAAACCCCACACCATAATGATGAACGATTTATCGCCTTGCTTTGCGCGCCAATGTTAGACGCCGAGTGACTCCGGCTCTATGAATAACCGATATTGAATCTCAGCGTTGCTGTATCTGTACTGCCCACGCTGCTAAAATAGCCAGCGTTTTTACCTTATCAGGCAGCAGCATGGCACACTTTGAAACTCTGACCGACTTTATTCGTCAAACTGAAGCACAGTTCCGTATCTTCGATATGGGCCGCTGCATTAGCAAGTTATCTCCTGACACTTTTCGTCAAGTGGAGATGGGGCATATCCCCTATCCCACCCCCTTTCTGCATCAAGCTTGGATCGCTATTTTGATGTGGAACCCGAAACAGGCGGATGAAAACGTGGTCTGGTTTCTGAAGCTTCCGTTGGATGAACAGGGATTCTTAGTACAGGCGGCACGGGATGACTTTCTCAATCGGCTATTACAGAACCTGAGCAACACTATGGGCAAGGGCCCGCTGGACCAGCCCACCGATGCGACGGAGTATCGTGATGCTTTAAAGGATAACCCTTTTAGCTTCACTCCCGATCAAGAAAAAATGGCGGCCTTTCACGCTACTGCCAAGCTGACAACGCGCCAACCGGCGTCCTCATACTATGACGCAGCGAAACAGTATTTCCATGGCAAAACCAAATTAAGTGATTGGGATACCTTAGGCTATCAGGGTATCGCCGATTATGTGATACGCCATCAACAGGGCAATAATGAGCAAAAGCTGGCTGAAATATTCCCCCAACTACCCGATGTTCCGCTAGAGGCAGCCTGTACCTTTATCGAACATATCCAACCCGCTGAGGCATTAAGCACCACTATTCGTCAGCGATTAGAAACCACAGTAACCGAAGGTCAGGCATCCGCCAACCAAGTCGGCGCTCTGCTGCGGGCAATCTCACAAACACCCGAGAGTGAACAAAAAATCGCCGTGCTCAGTGAGGTGCTAAAAAGCCCATACGGCCGTGAAGCAGAAGTGATTGCCGCCCTCGCCAGTCGCTGCTGGGCTAGCTTACAGTATCCACAACTGCTACAGCTATTTTTAGAAACACTGGCCAACAATGACGCTGGGCAACCCTGTTTCAACCGCGTGATGGCCGATCTTATGTTTATTCCCACCTTACGGGCACTTAGCCTGCAACAGTTCCGCTCCCTCGAGCGCAGCGACGCCCTTAGCAAAGCCATTGGCGGAATGTTTGGCGATGGTTTTCTCTGAAAGCCCCACTGAAAACGTTATGTTAATAACCTGACCTTAAAAATCAGGCATTAAAAAACCGACATCAACCGGTTAGCAGAATGCTCACCGGTTGATGTCGGTTATCGCTGAAGGGGTCGCCCACTCAGCGTTAAGACATAAAATGCGCCGCACAAATTTTATTATCGGATGGATCGCGCAAATACGCTAAGTAGATTTGTTTATCACCAGCACCTCGAACACCCGGAGGCTCTTCACAGCTAACACCGCCAGCCGCAACACCGGCAGCATGCCAAGCTTCAACCAACTCAGGAGAGCTAGCAGCAAACCCCGTAGTCATACCATTGCCATGAAAGGCAGCTTCCCCATTAATGGGTTTGGTAATAATAAAAATACCACCATCGCTAAGATACAGATAACGCCCTTTTGCATCTAATACGCCGGGTCCATACCCCAATACCCCCAGTATCGCATCATAAAAAACTTTCGATTCTTCAAGATCATTCGCACCCAGCATGACATGGCTAAACATAGCTAAAACCCTTTTTATTAGATATAAGCAAAGAATGTGCGTTATTCCATCCTGTTTGTCTAGCAAGAAATAATCTTCGCCGGCCAGCACTCATCTCAGCCAGCGTCAAAAAGCCCAATCAAGACAATGGTGAAAACAATCTAAGGGAGACAGGAGCCCCTGAGCAGGGGCTCCATCGACGGCACAACGATGGTGCCATAACCATTAAGTTTAAAACTTAGCCTGATAATCATCCGGCAGGTTAACACTCAAGCCCCAGCTCTCAGCGCGTTGCTGGCTCGCCTGTCGAAAGCGTTCACGAACAGCAGTGCCAGCCGGCTTTGTCAGATAAAACAGTAAGGTACTCGCATGTTCTGGGCTGATATTTTGTTCTTCACCCCAACGCTGAATGAATGCCACCAGCGTATTGTCGCTTTTATCTTCCAACGCGACCGGCACTTCAATACTCAGATCTTCACCCGCCCGCACTCGGCGACAAATCACCTGATAGTTATAGCGAAAATCGGGATAGACACGGTCTTCGGTTTCGCTTCTTAGACGGAACCAACCGGTGGCCTTTCCTGCATGATAGAGCGCGATGTGAGTCCAGTCATGCTGAGTCGGATGATCCGCATAACGGCATACCTCTTCATAGGCGATCTTCACCGGAGGCAAACCGAAATCACCACTCTGTTCGTTCAAAATGGTAATAAATTCGGAGATAGTCGGCATCCATGCCAGTGTCTCTTTACAACGATTGATCGCCGATACCAGCTCAGCTTCACTATAACCCTGCATACTCAGCGCCCATTCGCGCTTGGCGATACGGATCTCATCCTGAGTTTCGAAACAGCTTTTAAACTTGTGTCCGTAAATCGCCATAAAGCGAGCGAACAGCATATTGATCAGGGTTTTAGTATCGTTGTTGATTACCGTGGAGTCTGTCGCCGCACCGGACTCACCAGTCGGTGTCCTTGATGTCCATGATGGCTGCGGTAACCCGCTTGCGCTTTTCCCGATTATCTGGGCGGGTGTTTTCATGGTTTACACCTTTATTTGCTTCGTCTGCCCGCTGTTTGCGTGCATCTCGTGTTTGTTTATTAATCCATTCCCGCTTAACCCAAGCTAGGAACTTCTGATCCCAGTTGGATTCTTTACGGTCTTTATCCAACCAGTAGAGTATAAACTCATCTAACAACTGATCGGCAAATGGTTCGGGGATATTATGACGCGGCAACATATCCAACAGCGTACGCGATGGCGTCCAGCCTAAAAACATCGCATGCAGTTTTTGGTTTTTCTCTTCAATCTCGTTTAAACGGCTAGCGAAATCATTTTCGGGCGTGGTCTGTCGGCTAGGTGTTACCTGACGACTCTTCGACCAACCGATGCTGCCACCAAAGGTCGGCGCTGGACCGAGGCGGCGCGGTTGCGCCTGCTGCACCCGTCGACTAATCTCATTGCGTTCGGGTGGCTGCTCAACCACCGGTAACTCTTGAACGGTCACAGTTTCTGGCGCCGAAGCCTCCGCCGAGAAATCGGCTGCAGCGGGCTGCGACATCGTTTGATCGGCATCAACCAGCGCTAACTTAATCGCCCGGCCATGACCAAAGGACGCCTGTATATAACCCTGCGAGACCAGACTGCTAGTCACCATCGCTAACTTATCTTCATCCCAAAAGCTGGTAAGTGACAGCCACTCTGAACGGCTTAATACCGCAGAGGCCACACCCGATTTATCGGGCAACCCGTGCAGTTGAATATAATCGTGATATATCGCCAGAAGGATCGCTTCATCAGAGCCTACCGTACGTGCCAGCGACGGATAAAACAGTACGGGTTTTTCCGGAAAACGGAAACTCATAATGATTCCAATAATCTAACGCAGAAAATAACAACAGGACAGCTAACAGCGTGAGTGCATCCGCATTACAGCTAAAGTTATTCACAAAAAAACCACCCAACTAAACCACAATGGCAGTGTTTTAATGACTCACGTTCACCCGCGAATAGCAGCTAAAAAAACAGCCCTGATTCCAACCCAATCAGCCATCTTGAGCAAACTGCCCAACCGCGCGTAACACATCACGGCGACTGATCTGGCCGATCAGTTTACCATTTTTTAACACTGGCAAGCGACGTCTTTTGTTGGTAATAAACTCTTCCGCCACCGAAATGATGTCGGCGTCATGGTTGATGGTAAAGACTTCAGTGGACATATGATCGCCTACTCGGCCACCCACCTCTTCTTCATGATAGGTCAGTGTCAGAATCGCCTTCAGACAGTCCGCCTCGGACAGCAGCCCAACGATTTCACCCTCTCTACCCAGCACAGGGGCCCCGGTAATCCGATGTTCTAACAGCTGATTTATCGCTTCAAATAGATCGGTGTCGGGAGTAAAGGTAATCAGTTGTGTCGCCATGTAATCACTGGCTTTAACAGATCGCATCATCAAGAATCCTCCAACAGGGTATTAGATAGCCAAACAGGCCGGTGATACCGGCGCTTATAGTGACTTAATCTTAGCCTGAGGAATGCAATAAAACACTGTCCGAGGTCTATCAATGAGTTGAATATCGAGCGCTTAGATTAAAAAGGGCCTATAAAAAGGGCCTATGCAGGCCCGTTAACAATCAGTTAAAGACAACCGTTTTATTACCGTGCACCAGCACTCGATCATCCAGATGCCAACGTAATCCCCGTGACAATACGGTTTTCTCGACATCTTTACCCAGACGCACCATCTCCTGAGGTTGATCCCGATGACTCACCCGCACCACATCTTGATCAATAATAGGGCCCGCATCTAACTCTTCTGTCACATAGTGACAAGTGGCGCCGATCAATTTCACACCCCGCTCATGGGCCTGATGATAAGGCTTAGCGCCCGCAAATGACGGTAGGAAGCTGTGGTGAATATTAATAATACGATGTCGATAAATATCGCAAACGCTGCTCGGTAAAATTTGCATATAGCGGGCTAATACCACCACATCGGCTTGATGCTCAACAATCAACTGATGCACTCGGTCAAAGTGAGGCTGCTTATCGTCTTTATCCACCGGCACATGGTGATAAGGGATACCATGCCACTCCACCATGTCACGCAGATCATCGTGATTGGAAATAACACAGGGGATCTCACAATCGAGTTCACCTTCATGATAACGATACAGAAGATCGGCAAGGCAATGGGATTCACGGCTGGCCATCAATACCACTTTTTTAGGTATCGCGACGTCGTTTATCTCCCAGCGCATCTGAAAGGATTGTGCAATCGGCGTAAACTGTTCTATCAGCTGCTCGCGGTCGAAACCACCAGCGGCCATGACGATTTCTACCCGCATAAAAAAACAGCCGGTCGAGTTATCTGAATGCTGATTGGCATCTGCAATAGAGCCGCCATGGCTAGATATAAAATTACTTACCATTGCCACAATGCCCAGTCGGTCTGGGCAAGCCAATATCAATCTGAATCTACGTTCCATGATATCCTACTTAGTCTGTCTATTTTGAAGTGGCCATATTCTATCAGCTATCCGCACGCCACTGTATGGATTAAGATGCTGACGGCATACCTATGTTCAGCAATAAAAGTAGTGATGGCATGTACAGAGGATAATATTCTCTGCTATAAACACACTAAAAGACCTTATTTGAATGGGCAACCAGACCCTCACCTTTCCGGCTGGATTGGAGCAAAGCAAAGATGATTTCCACCCCTGAACGAGCGACCACACTACAGGCGCGCCGGCTGGGTATCGACACCCGCCAAGAACCCATCATCTATCTCAGAGCGGACAGCCCCGTCTGTCGTTCAGAAGGTTTTTCCGCCCTGTCGCGGGTGTTGGTGCACACCGAACATTGTAAAATCATTGCTACTCTGAACATCATCACGGGCGAAATGCTACGTCGGGGGCAGATCGGTTTTTCTGAATCCGCTTGGTTACGGCTACAACTGAATAACGATGACAACGTCTGGTTATCGCACCCTAAACCCGTGCAATCCCTCTCCCATGTGCGCGCCAAGGTCTATGGCCACACCCTCAATAAACAGCAGTTTCAGGAGATCATTAACGACATCGTTGCGGGACGCTATGCCGATGTTCATATCGCCTCCTTTATCACCGCCTGTGGCGATGACAAACTCAGTGATACCGAAATCATCGCCCTCACCCGCGCGATGATTGACTCCGGCAGCCGTATCGACTGGGGCCAGCCGATGGTGATCGATAAACACTGTGTCGGCGGCCTACCGGGAAATCGCACCACCCCGATCGTGGTCTCGATTCTGGCGGCCAGTGGTTTAACCATGCCGAAGACCTCATCCCGCGCGATCACCTCCCCTGCCGGCACCGCTGACACCATGGAAACCATGACGGAAGTGAGCCTGTCACTCGAACAGATGAAACAGGTGGTAAAACAGGAAGGCGCTTGCCTAGCCTGGGGTGGCTCGGTTCGTTTGAGCCCCTCAGATGACATCTTAATTCAGGTTGAAAGAGCCCTCGATATCGACAGCGAAGGCCAGTTAATCGCATCGGTACTGTCGAAAAAAATAGCCGCAGGGGCAACCCATGTCTTAATCGACATTCCGGTTGGGCCTACCGCTAAGGTCCGCACACAACAGGCTGCGGAAAAATTGACCGCATCCTTTATGACCGTCGGCGAGCAACTAGGGATTAAAATTCAAATCCTCTACACCGATGGTACTCAACCGGTGGGCAACGGTATCGGTCCAGCCCTTGAGGCGAAGGATGTGATGGCGGTGTTACAAAACGAGCCCCATGCGCCTCAGGACCTCAAACAAAGAGCGCTCACCATGGCCGCCACGATGTTAGAAATGGCCGGCGTTGTCGATGCAGGCTGTGGACTCGAAAAAGCCACCATCGTGCTTGAAAGCGGACTCGCATGGAAGAAGTTTGTCGCGATCTGCATTGCTCAAGGCGGCATGAAACAACCCGGTGAAGCCCCCTATCGGTTCAAGCTGATGGCCGACAAAGAGGGGCGCGTCACTCAGGTAGACAACCGCCGCCTTGCACAGGTGGCAAAACTGGCGGGGGCGCCTATCGATCCAACGGCCGGCCTCGTCATCCATGTCAAAGTCGGTCAGCAGGTACAGCTGCACGATCCACTACTCACAATACATGCCGAGAGTTCCGGCGAGCTTAACTATGCCGTGGAATATCTTGAAAGCCACCCCGACATCATTAGCCTAAACACTGAGGAGAGCGGCGTTGAAAACCATTCTGATTAATCTTGAATCCGATCAGGTACTGGCCGGCCAACTTTGCCAAGCACTAAATGCGCAACAGGGCGAAATAGAACTACGCCGTTTTCCTGATGATGAAAGTTACCTGCGGGTGCTCACCGATTGCCAACACCATAACGTGGTGATTTTTTGTAATCTTTACCAGCCGGATAATAAAATTCTCCGTTTACTTCTTCTTAGCGATACATTACGGCAGATGGGCGCAAACAAAATCGGCTTAATCACCCCCTACTTAGCCTATATGCGTCAAGACAAACAGTTTAACCCCGGCGAGTGTGTCAGCTCCCGCCCCTTTGCCACACTGATCTCGGCATCACTCGATTTCCTCGTGACCGTAGACCCCCACTTACACCGTTATCACTCACTGGACGAGATATACAGCATTCCTTCCCGAGTGGTGCATGCAGCGCCCTTAATTGCGGACTGGATCAAAAACCATATACCTAAGCCTTTACTCATCGGCCCCGACAGCGAAAGCGAACAATGGGTTTCCCGTGTCGCCGAACTAGCCGATGCACCGTTTCAGGTATTACATAAAATTCGCCGTGGGGATTATGATGTCGAAGTGACGCTGCCGGAAGTCGAACGCTGGCGCCAACATACACCCGTCTTAGTCGATGACATCATTTCCAGTGGCCGCACCATGCAAGAAACCATCATCCACCTGCAAAATGCAGCGATGCCACGCACCACCTGCATTGCCGTTCACGGGATATTTGCCGCGGATGCATATTCTCAACTTAACGCGGTGGCCGATGTGGTTTCCTGCAATACCATCCCTCACCCGAGCAATCAGATTGCGATCGCTCAGGCGATAGCCAGTGCCACCCGAGAACTCTTAGAGGAATGACGGGGACATGAACGCGCCGATATCTCAAGGTGAGCTATCACTAGAGCCGCACTTTATCGACCCACCAGCCGCTCAACGACTGTATCAAACCCTGCTCGATGAACTCTGCTGGCAACAACCTCAGATCCGTATGTTTGGCCGACAAGTCAGCATTCCACGGTTACAATGTTTTCAGGGCGATCCCGGCATACACTACCGTTATTCAGGATTAGCCCTGCAAACAGAACCCTGGCACCCCCTGATTAACAACCTACGCCGCCGTATCGAAGCCCTTAGCCAGCAGTCTTTCAACACCGTGCTGATCAACTATTATCGTAACGGACAAGACAGTATGGGCTGGCATAGCGATGACGAGCCTGAACTCGGTAAAAATCCAGTGATTGCCTCTCTCAGTTTGGGGCAGTCCCGTCGTTTTTTGCTGCGTCACCGCTACGACAACAGCATTGCGCGACAAGAACACTTGCTCAACAGCGGTTCTCTGCTGATAATGTCAGGCCAGTTACAACATTACTGGCATCACAGTGTGCCAAAAACCAGTCGGCCGCTAGAAGGACGCATCAACCTCACCTTCCGGCATACCCTCAACCCCGATATTCAGATGGAATAACCGATGAACGCCGTTATTGAACTATTGAACAGCCACCGATCAATCCGTAAATTTACCGACCAGCCGATTCCCCAAGAAACGCTGAATACACTGGTTCAGGCGGGACAAGCCGCGGCCACTTCCAGTTTCATTCAGGCCTGTACCGTTATTCAGGTCAATGATAAAGATACGCGCAGCCAGCTCGTCGAGTGTTCCGGCGGTCAGGTATATGTCGGCGAAGCTCCGGCTTTCTTAGTCTTCTGTGCCGATATGCAGCGCCTTAAACTGGCCTGTGAGATGAATGATGCCGAGATCAACGCAGGCTTCACCGAGCAGTTTATTACCGCCACCGTCGATGTTGCCCTGTTCGCACAGAACGTTTCTATTGCAGCAGAATCGTTAGGAATGGGCGTTGCTTATATCGGCGGCATTCGTAATCAGATCGCACGGGTATCAGAGTTACTCGACCTACCTGAATTGGTCTATCCCGTTTTCGGTCTGTGTCTCGGTTATCCAGATCAAAACCCTGAAGTAAAACCCCGCCTCCCCGTCGACGTGGTGCTGAAGCAAGATAGCTATAACGACAATGGAAATAAAGAAACAATCGCCGAATATGACAAATCCGTCCGCGAATATTACCAAACCCGTACCGGCGGCAATAAAGAGATGACTTGGAGCGAACAGATGTCCGGCATGATGATTAAAGAAGCCCGGCCACACATGCTCAACTTTTTGAAAGAGAAAGGCTTTTTACTTAAATAAATCAGGCTGAGAATTGCCGACTTTAACAGGGCTGATCGCGAATTCGCGACTGGCCCGTTTACTCTCAAACCCTATAACATTGCCCCGCTTTAACCTCCACCGACGCTCGGGTTTAACCTCATTTCAGTCCTGCTGACACTAACTATTGACGGGTGAGCCACTTATTCTCACCATCGTAGCTCTGTAATTATATTGAAATATAACCACCGCACCGCTAAAATCGCGGCTCTACCCACATAGCGTTAATTTATTTAACTCTATACATCACTTACGGTTATTTCAGACATATATATGCTAACTCGTCAGAAAATCATCTCTCACCCAGCAACCACCTTTCTATTTATACTGATATTTCCGTTTTTAATTGAATTTTATTACTCTGAATACATTGAGCGAGAACTGATTAACCGTGTCGGTTGGGCGGTCATGCTTTGGTCGCTGGCTTTTCTTACACGTACACGCTGGCCTTTCATCGTTACCGCGGTCTTTCTAGCCATCGCCAGTTCCATCGATATCGCTTACGCGGTGGTATTCAACGGCGTATTCACCACCTCCTCTGTCGAAGCGATAGCACAGACCAACTCGAATGAAGCGCTTGAATTCTTACAAGATTATTTCTCTTTTGAAGCCTTAGCGATCATTGTGGTCTACCTCTCTATTAGCCTGTACCTTCTTTACAACTTTAAACCTCGAGGCTTTTCTCAGCTGAAGCGTTATAGGGCGACGGCGATTGTCTTTTTCACTATTTTTGCTTATCTGATTATTAGCGGTATAGCCGTCCAACATAAATACGGCAAACGCTTACCCGGCATTGTTGGTGCTTACCCTGGTTATTTAAAAGGCACAGAGTCACTTGAAACTGAAATAGAGCAACGAAAAGAGCTTGTTGCTAATACCAACATTCAGTTAACCAATGATTTAAATGATAAACAGACCTATGTGTTTTTCATTGGCGAGTCTGCCACTCGGACGCATATGTCGCTCTATGACTACCCGATTAAAACAACACCGTTATTAGATGAGAGGGACGACCTTATTGCCCTTGATAACATTCTCTCAAACTATGCACAGACCCTCCCCTCTTTGAGAATCACCCTCACGAGTGCTGACAGGGAAGACCCTTCGAAATTTGCTGAATCGTTGAGCATTATTGATGCTGCCAATCTCGCAGGCTTTGAGACATGGTGGATTTCAAATCAACAGCCACTACGGGGTACATACTCGGTTATCGGTAATATGGCGGACAAAACGCTATTCATTAGCAATGACTTTTACGGCAACGAAACCCACCGGTTTGATAACCTCGTACTGCCTAAATTAAGCTTGGCGTTACAATCACCGGCCAAAAAGAAAGTTATTTTTATCCACCTGATGGGTAGCCACCTAAAATATGACAAACGCTATCCTGACGAGTTTAAGCACTTCAGTTCTGGGCCTTATTACTCGTATACCTCAGAGCCGACATCCTCACAAAAAAGCGTTATCAACAGCTATGACAACACCATTCTTTTCAGTGATACGATCATCAACACGGCGATCGAAAAACTGTCGGATCAAGCGAAGGAATCCGCAGGGCTCTATAGCTTGACCTATATTTCGGATCATGGCGAAGAGGTCTTCAATAGTATTGATTTTAAAGGCCATCGTCCCAACAGCATCACGCCCGCCATGGTAGAGATTCCCTTTATCACTTGGTTTTCAGACCAATATCTACAAACCAATGCGAAAAAGATCGAAACACTCAAAGACAACCGCTCACAACCGGCGATGTTGGATGAGTTTTTCCACTACTCTCTTAGCTTAATGTCGATAGACAGCGATATTATTGATGAACGTAAAGATCTGTTCTCAAGTCAGTATCAACCAAGGGAGCGAATCGTCTATGACAGGAACTACGATCAAGCTATTAAAAGTGATGTGCCTTTAAAAAAGGCGGACTAACGCCCGCCGATGATGGGGTTAAGCGCTACAGTTTAACGGACCATTGATCGATCCACTGCGCCGCGGCCTCGTCTGGGTCCGGCGTTTCGCAGCTATCGATAAACAGAGGCTGACCAACAGGCTTGGCACCTAAGTCATGCATCAACTCATTCATCTGTTTTCCGCCTTCAGCAAAGGTTTCATAGGAGCTATCGCCCAAGGCGATCAACCCAAAGCGTACGCCGGAAAAGTCTGGCTGACGGCTGCTTAAGTCATCATAGAGCGGCTGCAAGTTAACCGGCACTTCACCCTGCCCTATTGTCGCCGTGCAGATTAAAATCACATCGGGGTTTAGAGCCACCTGCTCATAGGTCGGATTACTCAATAGCGTTGCCTGATGGCCGAGCCGCTTGAGTTGATCGGTACAATCGTCTGCTATCAGGCTCGCGTTACCGTATGTTGAACCCACTACCACCCGAATCTCAGCCATTTTTCCCTCTCAATTAATTCAAACATTCAGTTTAAAGTCATAATGCCGCTATATAGTAATGAAAACCAACTGTCGGTAATACGTTGATTTTTTTGAATTCAGCATTTACCCAACTATTTCTGTCAACTATCTTACATAGGACAGTATAAAAAGGGGAACAAGACCATGCCCAATAACCATGTGGCCCATCTTCTGAACACACTGGAAGAGCAGTCAACCGAGAAGCGCAAATTGGTGGATTGTCATTTTGCGATCAATGAAGAGGACAAGCTGAAAGTACAGGCCTTAGCTGAGCTGTTTCATCTATCAGAAGAGGAACTGGTTGCAGAGTTACTGCATACCGTTTTACTGGATGTCGAAGAAAAAATGCCGTACCGCGCTGGCAGTAAAATCATCCGCATGGAGGAAGGCGACCCAGTGTACGAAGACGTCGGTCCGATGCCGCGCTATATGGCGATCAAAAGCCGTCTAAGCAAAGCCACTAAATGCGCCTAACTTAATTAGGCTAAGGCTAACTGAATAGAAAAAACAGCGGGAATCACTCCCGCTGTACTGATGAAGATCATATCGCCGGTCAAACAGGGCAGAACCCCTTATGGCGCGTCGATCGCCGTACCAATTTTATTATCAAGCCGTTGACCAATACTGCGCTCAACTCAGGTGAGACCGAATGGTTGTCGTATCTCTGAAATAAGTAAAACCAACAACAAAGCTGTTGACCGTTCTACGGTTCTATCAGGTATAAAAAAACGCGACCAAGGCCGCGTTTTATAGTGCAACTTAAAGATTAGACCTGCTCAGCAATGATCTTCTTCCACTTCGCTGGGCCTGTGTTATGCACCGAGATACCATTACTATCAACAGCCACGGTAACCGGCATATCCTTCACTTCGAACTCATAGATCGCTTCCATGCCCATTTCGGGGAAAGCCAGAACCTTAGAGCTAGTGATCGCCTTAGACACCAAGTAAGCAGCACCGCCTACGGCCATCAGATACACCGCTTTGTTATCACGGATCGCATCAATCGCCACCGGACCACGTTCTGATTTACCAATCATACCCAACAAACCAGTACTTTCGATAATCTGACGGGTGAACTTATCCATACGGGTTGCTGTGGTTGGACCTGCAGGCCCAACAATTTCATCGCGTACTGGATCAACCGGCCCAACGTAATAGATAAAGCGACCTTTCAGGTCAACCGGCAGGGTTTCACCGTTATTCAGCATCTCAACCATACGTTTATGCGCCGCATCACGACCGGTCAACATTTTACCGTTGAGTAGTACCGTTTCACCGGGTTCCCAGCTCAGCACATCTTCTGGCGTGATGGTATCCAGATCGACGCGACGGGTATTGGATCCCACCTCGAAGGTCACTTCTGGCCATTCATCAAGGCTCGGTGGTGTCAGCACAGCCGGACCACTACCGTTCAGGGTAAAGTGAGTATGACGGGTTGCCGCACAGTTCGGAATCATGCACACCGGCAATGATGCCGCATGGGTTGGATAATCCATGATCTTCACATCCAGCACGGTGGTCAGACCGCCAAGCCCCTGTGCACCGATACCCAAGCCGTTAACCGCATCCATAATCTCCAGACGCAGCTCTTCAACTCGGTTTTGTGGACCGCGTTCACGCAGCTCATGGATATCGATCGGGTCCATCAGAGACTCTTTCGCCATCACAGCGGCTTTTTCAGCCGTACCACCAATACCGATACCCAGCATGCCCGGCGGACACCAGCCAGCTCCCATGGTGGGTACCGTTTTCACGATCCAATCAACAATGCTGTCAGATGGATTCAACATCGCCATCTTAGATTTGTTTTCAGAGCCGCCACCTTTCGCAGCCACATGCACTTCGACTTCATCGCCTTCAACGATTTCGTAGTGAATCACAGCGGGAGTATTATCTTTTGTGTTCTGACGCTTACCGGCAGGGTCTGCCAGAATAGACGCACGCAGCACGTTGTCGGGGTTGGTATACGCCCGACGAACACCTTCGTTAACCATATCGGTCACGTTCATCTGAGCGTCCCAGGTCACGTTCATACCGACTTTCAGAAAGACGGTCACAATACCGGTATCCTGACAGATCGGACGCTTGCCTTCGGCACACATACGCGAGTTGATCAAGATCTGAGCCATCGCGTCTTTCGCCGCTGGGTTCTGCTCTTTCAGGTAGGCTTCATGCACGCCCTGAATAAAATCGATCGGGTGGTAGTAGGAGATAAACTGCAGCGAATCTGCAATGCTACTGATGAAATCGTCTTGGCGAATTACGCTCATTATTGACTCCGCAATTTCAGGCTCTTGTCTTGGCCGAGGGTTATCTGCGTAACCCTTAACCCTGTTGATAAAGCTTATGAGATAACACGCAACATAAGCTCTTTATTCGTTGTTCTATCTATCGTTCGGTAAAACTGTGCACGCCGCTGGTAAGTTTCTACACCGCGCTATAAAGTTGCTGCGAAATTATACACTAATTTAATCCACAGGCGGTGCTCGGCCTTAGTATTAAGCCCTACCCCAAAAACAAGCAGGACGAATAGCCCGCATCACACCATTGACTCAGCTACAGACTCAGGCAATACAACAACCCAAACAGCATAAAGAATCGGCCACTGGCTGGCGGTAACGATGCCCGTCCACGTTCATCTTGTTGCTGTTTGTATAACCAAGCGATCATCGGTAGGCTCGCCAACCACCAGAAACCCGAGATAACCCCAAGGCTCAAGAGCACTCCGGCAATAACAACTACACTGGCCAACAACATTAGATACAACATGCGTGCACGGCGCAGCCCTAGCCTCACGGTTAAGGTGTGAATCCCCTCGTCCCGATCACTGGTGACATCACGGATTTCGTTGGCCAGTAATAACAATGAACTAATCAGGCTCACCGGCACCGAGCGCCAGAAGATCAACCAATTGATCTCACCGGCAAGAATATAGTAACTGCCGCACACCATCAGCACGCCCATCAACCAAAACACCAGCACGACGGCTAGTCCTCTGCGCTTGAAGTTAATCGGCTCGACGGTATAGCCCAGCGCCCCCGCCAAGCCAACCAAGAGCAATGCTAACAGGCCCAACCCCGCATAGCTGATCAGATAGATACCCACCGCCGCCGACAGCAGCAGACAGCCCAACCCCAGCCTAAAATTACGTATAATCTTGGCCCGAGCCACGGTATCCGTCAGGTAGTGCAGATCGGCATGATCATTAATGAGATTCACCGAGGCTTGCAACAGCAATGCTCCCAGTAAAATCAGCGAAGCCACCGGGTAGCTAAACCCCGACTGATCGGCCGCACTCAGGATACCCACTAAACAGGTAATCAACGCCACCGAAAAAGAAAAAGGTCGTAAAGCCCGACCCAGTGAGTACTTATCGTATTTCATCAACCCCAACCGTACTCGAATAAACGATCATCAATACTAAAAAAAACAACGCAAAAAAAAGGTATCTCAGGATACCTTTTCACAATTACATGCCACTACTTACTGACCATTCTCATGGGCGGGTGCATTCGGTAGATCCCGCATTAACAATGCATACTCCAGATCAACATCGATATCCAAGGGCAAACGCACTTTATGGCCAGAACCCGGCGCGCAATCACGCACTTCACCCTTAAGGTTTTCGAGGTGTTCCAATTTGAATTTACGATTACCGGAGGGCGTCATCAATTCCAGTGTGTCACCCACCATAAAGCGGTTCTTCACTTCGATATCCAGCGTGCCCTTTTGCTTATCTTGGCCAATCACTTCACCAACAAACTGCTGATGTACACCCACAGAGTTGCCGGTTTCATAGTTCTGATATTCATCATGCACATGGCGTCGATAGAACCCTTCGGTATAACCTCGGTTTGCGAGATTTTCCAAGGTATCCATCAAGCGCATATCGAACGGACGTCCCGCAACGGCATCATCAATCGCCTTACGATAGGCCTGTGCGGTCCGTGCCACATAATAATGGGACTTGGTCCGCCCTTCGATTTTAAGCGAGTGTATGCCCATCTCCGCCAGTCTATGGACATGCTGAACCGCCCGTAGATCTTTCGAGTTCATGATATAGGTGCCGTGCTCATCTTCAAACGCAGGCATAAACTCACCGGGACGGGTTTCTTCCTGCAACAGATACATCTTGTTGGTCGGCTCACCTTCACCCAACGCCGGTTGTACTGGCGCTTCGTTTGGATCGAAATTCTGTACGGGGATCAGATCGCCATTGTCGCTCTGAGTCGCTTCATGAGCATCATATTTCCAGCGACAGGAGTTCGTGCAGGTGCCTTGGTTTGGATCACGGTGATTGATATAACCGGATAACAAGCAGCGGCCAGAATAAGCGATACAGAGTGAACCATGAACAAAGACCTCTAACTCAATCTCCGGACACTTCTCACGAATCTCGGCGATCTCATCGAGGGACAACTCACGGGACATAATAATCCGCTCAATCCCAGCCTGATGCCAAAACTTAACGCTGGCCCAGTTCATGGTATTACTCTGCACCGACAGATGAATAGGCACATCCGGCCACTGCTCTTTCACCATCAAGATTAAACCAGGATCCGACATAATCAGCGCATCCGGCCCCATCTCAATCACCGGACGCAGATCATCAATGTAGGTTTTCAGCTTACTGTTATGGGGCATGATATTACTGGCCACATACAGTTTTTTCCCCTGTCCGTGGGCGATTTCAATCCCCTCACGCAGGTTATCCAGATTAAAATCGTTATTACGTACCCGTAGACTGTAACGGGGCTGACCGGCATACACCGCATCGGCACCATAAGCGAAGGCGTACTTCATATTGCGCAGCGTTCCTGCTGGCGAGAGGAGTTCTGGTTTAAACATGATTCACTACGTTGATAATTTAGATTTTGCAGCTGGCTTAGGCCATATCCTGCAAGGGAATTTCAAACAGCGGTGTATATATAGAACCGCGTTCGCCCGGTCTACTCTGGAACAGGATCACTGAATCAGCCAGACTAAAAAGATCCAATGATGGCCACTCGGGTGGCGGTATAAATTTATTTTTAGCGGGCAGCCGCCCTAGGGTGATATGGGGTTTAAAATCTTCCTCTTTAAACTCGATACCCGCTTCCAAAGCGATCTCCATCATCGCCCGATTGAGACCATTCAGCTCTTCATCGTCATGACCCATCGCCGCAATCACGGATAACTGCTGACTCACCGCATAATAGCCAGCCGTATCAATGTGCACCTGAAATGAGCGCACTTCCGATAACTTACGACGGGTAATGTCCTCTAACTGATCGATCTGCGCGAGGGAGATCTCTCCCAAGAAACACAGCGTCAAGTGATAGGATTCAGCATCTACCCAGTTTACTTCTATCTGCTTGTCATACTGACACAGAGTATCAGCGTAATCTGCCAACCATCGAGCCACAGAACCCGGCAGGGCCAGCGCAAAAAATGCACGAATTTCCATTAAAGCGCTGTCTTCCTCGTAAAAAATGACTGACTATTTTGCCTGTCCCGCGCAGGGATCGCAATCACTAACCCATATAAAAAAAGGGTCTTTTTTATATGGAGCCATAACCTTGAACTTTGCAACGCGGGCATTCCTATATTACATCACTCTGTCGAGCGACTGATTGAACAATGACAAGAGTACGCTGAATCATCACCTCACACCATTTTTGCGCGAATATCACCGGCGCAATCTCAACACCGGCGATCAAGTTCAACAAACCTAGTGAGAACACAGATTAACCCTTACAGCCTTTCAACCTTGAGCTGCAAGTTATTTAACTTCTGCCTAATCTGCAGCAACTCTTTATTCATCACCAAACGAGAGCCATCGATCGCTTTCACCGCTTGCTCATTGACTCTAACACGCCGTTCAAGTCCTGCAGCGCTCCCTTGACCGCTCTTCAAAGCCGCAACCTGCTTAGACAAGGCCGCCATCGCTTTGCCCTGCTCCGCTTGTTGACGTTCAATTGATTCCGTCAGTATCTGGAACTCCGTACTCAATGCTGAGGCGCTCTGTCTAACGGCGGCAACCTGCTTAGCATTGTCACTCTCTTTTGCTGTCGCCGCGGTTAGCTTCTTCTCTAGCTGTGACAGCTGACCACTAACATCACTCAACGCTTTTGTTTGTGTCTCAACTTGCGTTAAGGCGCCTTTTAACTGTGTTTCCAACTTAGCGAGCTTGGGCGCATTTTGTTGGTGAGCGACCACCCATAATTTAGCAATCTCAGATTGAGACTTAGCCACACCCGCATTCAACTTAACAAACTGCTCTTGGGTTGTTAAAGCCTGCTTCTCAACCTGACTCTGTAACGTTTCACCGGTTTGCGCCGCACTATTTCCGGCAACTAAAAACAACTTCTGTAATTCGATGATCTTCTCATCAACCTCAACCCGTTCCGCCTCAAGCGCTAACAGTTGCTGATGTTGCAGAAAGCTCCAATAGGCCAAACCACCAACGGCCACGGCTAATAACAAAATAATCAGATAACTCAGCGCGCTACCACCTGAAGACTTCTTCTGTGCATCGTCCCTAGGGCTAGGATGACGATTACCGTTAGCCGGTGGCTCTGGCTGGGAATGCTCGCCAGGCGCATTAATATGTAACTCCCGTTCTGCCGGGCCAAAACTCGGAAGCTCCAGATCTTTATCCTGATCGCGCATGTGAAACTCTCTATAAGGCCATTATTTCAGTTCAGAAATGTCGATATTACACTATCTGAGTACTTTTTTGCCAAAAGAAAAGCCCCGTGCAGAACACGGGGCTTTCTTATAAGCGAGGCTTAATTAGGTGGGATGGATTACATCATTCCGCCCATGCCACCCATACCGCCCATGCCGCCCATATCAGGCATACCAGCACCGCCTTCAGATGGCTCATCAGCAATCATCGCTTCAGTAGTAATCATCAGACCCGCAACCGATGCTGCCGCTTGTAGCGCAGAACGAGTTACTTTAGCTGGATCAAGAATACCCATCTGGATCATATCGCCGTATTCACCGGTAGCAGCATTGTAACCGAAGTTACCTGTGCCTTTTTCACGGATGTTAGCAACGATAACTGAACCTTCTTCGCCCGCGTTACCAACGATCTGACGCAGTGGCGCTTCGAGAGCACGGAAAGCCAGCTCGATACCAACAGTCTGATCATGGTTGTCGCCTTGCAGCGCGCCAACATTGTCCATTGCGCGGATCAGTGCAACACCGCCGCCAGGTACAACGCCTTCTTCAACGGCAGCACGAGTTGCATGCAGCGCATCTTCAACGCGAGCTTTCTTCTCTTTCATCTCAACTTCGGTAGCAGCACCGACTTTGATGACAGCAACACCGCCGGCCAATTTAGCCACACGCTCTTGCAGTTTTTCACGGTCGTAGTCAGAAGACGTTTCTTCCATCTGCGCACGGATTTGAGAAACACGTGCTTCGATACCGGCATGTTCACCAACACCGTCAACAACAGTCGTGCTTTCTTTAGTGATTGTAACGCGCTTAGCCTGACCCAGCTGCTCAAGCGTTGCAGTATCCAGACTCAGACCAACCTCTTCAGAGATCACAGTACCGCCAGTCAGAATAGCGATATCTTCCAACATCGCTTTACGACGATCGCCAAAACCAGGTGCTTTAACAGCAGCTACTTTAACGATACCGCGCATGTTGTTAACAACCAGAGTTGCCAGCGCTTCGCCTTCAACATCTTCAGCGATAATCAGCAGCGGACGTGAAGTCTTAGCCACTTGCTCCAGAATCGGTAGCAGATCACGGATGTTAGATACTTTTTTATCAACAATCAGCATGTATGGGCTTTCCAGCTCAACACTCATGCTTTCTTGGTTATTGATGAAGTAAGGAGACAGGTAGCCACGATCGAACTGCATACCTTCAACAACGTCCAGTTCATTTTCCAGACCTGAACCTTCTTCAACGGTAATAACACCTTCTTTACCAACTTTTTCCATCGCTTCAGCGATGATGTCGCCCACGTGAGCGTCAGAGTTAGCAGAGATAGTACCGACCTGAGCGATCGCTTTACCGTCAGCACAAGGAACAGACATCAGTCGCAGCTGTTCAACAACCGCAGCAGAGGCTTTATCGATACCGCGCTTCAGATCCATTGGGTTCATGCCAGCAGCAACAGACTTCAAACCTTCGTTAACGATAGCCTGAGCCAGAACAGTCGCCGTTGTGGTACCGTCACCAGCAACATCATTGGCTTGGGAAGCAACTTCCTTAACCATCTGAGCGCCCATGTTCTCGAACTTATCTTTCAGCTCGATCTCTTTTGCAACAGACACACCATCTTTAGTGACGGTAGGAGAGCCGAATGATTTGTCCAAAACAACGTTACGACCTTTTGGCCCCAATGTGGTTTTAACTGCATCAGCCAGAATGTTTACACCCGCTAGCATACGTACGCGAGCATCGTTACCAAACAGTACTTCTTTAGCCATTTTTAAAAATCCTGTGTCTAAAAAAATTCAATCAGAAATTCTTACTAGAAGCTTACACTCAGCTTTCCAGTACACCGTAAATATCGCTTTCGTTCATGATCAGCAGCTCTTCACCGTCAACTTTAACGGTATTAGAACCTGCATACTGACCAAACAGCACAGTGTCACCAACCTTAACATCTAAAGCTTGGATCTCACCGGTACTGGTAATACGACCAGTCCCTACAGCGAGAACTTCACCTTGATTAGGCTTTTCAGCAGCAGAACCTGGCAGCACAATACCACTGGCAGTAGTTGCTTCTTCTTCTTTACGGCGAACAACCACACGGTCGTGAAGCGGACGAATTTTCATTGAATCTCTCTCCTGATCCGTTGATCAAAAAAAGTCAGTTTTGTTTTATAAAGTGCAGCAACAAAGCGTTGCTACAAATCCTTGGATGACACACTAAGTGGGGGCAGCAAAAGACATTTCAACACCCCGAGTGAAAATATTTTTAGTCTTCGCGACGAAAATCACCATCAATAATATCGCCAGGCTTACCCCCATCCGAGTGGTGTGGCGGATACTGACGATGATGCAGCGAATCGCCCACGTCTGGATTATCTTGCCGATGCGACATCGCCACGACGGTAAAGCGGCTCATCACCTGACGCGCAAGCCACTGACGAGTGAAGGGAATCAAACAAAAAAAGCCGATAACATCGGTAACAAAACCCGGCGTTAGCAGCAAAGCACCGCCCACCGCCAGCACGATACCTTCGACCATCTCATTACCGGGCACCTGCCCAGCATTCATTCGTTCCTGCGCCCGAGCGAGAGTAGACAGCCCCTGATAGCGCAGCATATTCACCCCGATAAAGGCCGATAACAACACTAGCCCGACGGTATACCAAGCGCCGATCGCCTGGCCGACATTAATCAGAACCGTTATCTCAATGACCGGGATAACAATAAAAAGCAGTAGAAGAAAGCGCATAATGCTCCAATCCTGTGTCTGCTAAAGGTAAGGGAAACGATAAACAGCCTATTGCATCGGCAAAAAACCATCGATCCTATGCTTCACATCTTCCTAGGCAGTCCATCACAGATGAAAAAAGACCTCAACGATACATATCAATCGCAGAGGCAATCAGAAAAAACACTGAACATTCAATATAGTTAGGGACTCTTCCCGTTTTTTCAACCCAAAAAAACTAATCGCATTTGCAGCATTACGACTAAAAAACTATACAAAAGCACGGACATAAGCGCATACTTTTACGTCTAAGGGACTACCACCCAAGCAAAAAAGGACAAAAAGTTGACATTATAAGCCATTGTTTATTAAAGACTTTAAACAACAAGAGCCTTATTCAGTGGACTTTTTTGCAGAAGCGTTATAAGTTCTTACCCAAAGCATTTTGCAACGCACAAAAAGAGCCATAATAAAAAAGAAAATAAAATATAGAAGATAAGGTAGTAAAACTGATGGAACTGAAAGATAAAGTAATCGTTATTACCGGCGGCGGCCGCGGTTTAGGTCGCGCCATGGCACTGGAACTCGCAGAAAAAGGCGCGAAGTTAGCCCTCGCTGATCTGGATCAGGAAGGTCTTGATGAAACTATTGCTCTGTGCGCGGAGTTTGGTGTAGAAGCCCGTGGCTACATAGCTAATGTCTCTGACGAAGATTCTGTTGTTAAACTGTTCAACGATGTGGCAGCCGACTTTGGCGCCCTGCATGGACTGGTTAACAACGCTGGTATCACCCGTGATGGTCTGTTTATCAAGGTTAAAGAAGGCAAAGTTGTCAGCAAAATGAGCCTCGACAACTGGAACTTGGTTATGGATGTTAACTTGACCGGTACCTTCCTCTGTGGCCGTGAAGCGGCAATCAAGATGATTGAGCTAGGCAACCAAGGTTGTATTATCAACATCTCGTCTATTTCACGCAGTGGTAACATGGGTCAAACGAACTACACGGCCACTAAAGCCGGTGTTCAAGCGATGGCTGTAACATGGTCGAAAGAACTGGCCCGCTACGGCATTCGTGCAGCATCTATTGCTCCCGGCTTTATCGGTACCGAAATGGTACTGAGCATGAAACCTGAAGCACTAGCAAAAGTCGAAGCGACTATCCCTGCTAAGCGTTTAGGTAAGCCTCAAGAGATCGCTAATACTGTTGCCTTCATCCTGCAAAACGACTACGTAAACGGTCGTTGCATCGAAGTCGACGGCGCACTACGTCTCTAATAGACGCCATATACCGCGTTAACAAAAGCCAGCAGCGATGCTGGCTTTTTTCTTTCTTAGCTAAAGCATTAAATTATCAAGTCGCCCTAAGACCCCAATCACATAAAACATTCACCAAAATAAGTATTAACATCAATCTCGAAGCCTTGTTAAGCACATTCCGATTAGACTATTATCAGCTTTGCTCTAAGGTATTCATTTTAATATGGATTCTATTCCTGACTAGCTTCAATAATTAACGTTTATAAAATAAGGATGTTTTTATGCGCCGTATCATTAAACCCTTCATAACTGCAATATTTGTGATGTTGCTCGCTGGCTGTGCAAACACAAAACTAATATCTGATGTAGATCCTCAAGTAGATATCTCAAAAATGAAATCATTTCATGTCGTCAAATTTGAAAAAGATAATCGAGGTATTGAAAAACTTATAGCTAATAAACTTAACTCTATGGGCTTAGACGCATCCAGTGGAACCAATAAAACGCCATCCCATCCTGTTGACGTCATTGTTGAATATCAAGACAAGTGGATGTGGGACCTTACTATGTACATGCTTGAATTGAATATTAACTTCCGAGACCCTGAAACTAACTATCAGTTTGCCACCGGTAGATCATTCCGTACATCACTTGCAAGAAAAAGCCCTGAAGAGATGGTCGATGAAGTTTTGAATGATATTTTTAGAGCCAACAAGGTAGTATCCCAATGAGATTATTTAAATATTCTATTGCTCTTTTATGCTTATCCTTTCTAACAGGCTGCGCAGTAGGGAATCAATATGACTACCAACAAGCGGATGTTTCTCTGCCTATCAAAGGAACAGACAAAGTAAGCTTAGGTGTCATTGATAATAGAAGTTACGTTATAAACGGTGATAAAAGTGCCAACTTCATTGGCCTTCAACGAGGAGGGTTTGGTAACCCATTTGAGGTCACAACCAGTAGTGGCAAGCCTTTAACCGAAGATATGTCTGACGTGCTAGAACGCTCACTGGTTCAATCAGGGTTTCAGGTTAATAAGCTTTATTTTTCATCCCCAGATACTTCCATGGTTGCCAACGTCATCAAAAATAACGGTCAACAAAAAAATATTATTCTAACTGTCTCTGAATGGAAGACAGATGTCATGATGAATATTGCTCTTATTTATGATCTTGAATTACAAGTAAAGGATCAAGAAGGTCGAGAAATAGCCTCTGCATCAGCACGCTCAACGGGAAAGGAAAAAATTTCCGGAGCCGGCTTCCAAGGACAAAATTCCCGTGTTGCAGTATCGGCGTTTGAAACCAAGGTCTCTCGTTTATTTAACAACCCGGCGATAGTCAAAGCACTAAAAGACTAACATTGTAACGGCAGCAGTATCGAAAAAAGGAGCAACATTAATGTTGTTCCTTTTATCCACAAGGCAATAGTTAACTATGTCCTTTTACGAAAGAGTCTCATTTTTTATATCCACTGCCTCAACTACTCCCAGCGCTTAAATATAAGCGAAGTATTGATCCCCCCAAAGGCAAAGTTATTACTCATGACATAGTCAGTATGGATGCTTCGACCTTCAGTCATAATATAATCAAGAGTGGCGCATTCTGAGTCTACATGGGTGAGATTTGCAGTTGGGCAAAACCAATCGTCGTTCATCATTTCGATGGCAGTCCAAGCCTCTAGAGCACCACAAGCTCCCAGTGTATGGCCGGTATAACTCTTGAGTGAACTGATCGGGGTCGTATCACTAAAGACGGCCGCGGTTGCATGGCTTTCAGCGACATCACCACGACTGGTTGCGGTACCATGGGCGCTGATATAACCGATATCACTGGCAGATAGCTTAGCATCGCTGAGCGCCAATCGAATCGAAGCTTCCATCGTTTCAGCATTCGGCTGAGTCACATGCTGCCCATCGGAGTTGGTTCCAAAACCAACGATCTCAGCATAAATAGCCGCCCCTCGATCCAGAGCATGCTCTAGCTCTTCAAGAATAAGCGCGCCTCCCCCTTCACCAATCACCAACCCATCTCGATCCTTATCAAAGGGGCGAGGCGATTTATCAGGCGTATCATTGGCAACACTGGTGGCAAATAAAGTATCGAAGACAGCAGCCTCTGTAGCGCATAACCCTTCACTACCTCCTGCAATCATGACTTGCTGCAAACCATACTTAATGGCTTCATAGGCGTAGCCGATTCCTTGGCTTCCAGATGTACATGCACTTGAGGTAGTAATAACTCGGCCACGAAGGCCAAAATAAACGCCAATATTAACCGGCGCGGTATGTGCCATCATTTTCACATAGGAGTTGGCGTTCAAACCATCCGAGGATTGATTGATCAACATTCGACCGAAATCAACAAAGGCGTTGGTGTCTCCCGCAGAAGAACCAAAGGCAACACCTACCTGCCCCTGCCCTAATTCGGCAGAACCTAATAAACCGGCATCAGCCAATGCCAACTCAGTACTGTAGACGCCAAACTGAGCCACTCTCCCCATGCTTCGAAGGTCTTTTCGCTTATAATGTGCAGGCATTGAAAACTCAGCGACAGGTCCAGCTAGGCGGGTATTAAGGCCGTCATAGATATCCCAATCATCCATTCTGACGATTCCGGTTTTCACATCCTGCAAATTTTTCTTAATCGTCTGCCAGTCATTCCCTACCGGAGAGAAACCCGCCATACCTGTAACAACAACACGCTTCATCAATACATTCCACCATTTACCGAAATCACCTGTCGGGTAATATACCCAGCATCATCAGACATAAGGAAACTAACAGTCCCGGCCACTTCATTGACACTACCAACGCGCTGCATCGGAATCATCTTCATTGCCTCATCCAATACCAACTGTTCGGTCATTTCAGTTTCAATTAAACCCGGCGCAACACAGTTAACGGTAATTTTCCGCTTTGCCAATTCGACAGCCAACGCTTTTGTCGCGCCAATGATGCCTGCCTTTGCCGCACTATAATTCACCTGGCCACGATTACCCATTTCACCAGAAACCGATGATAGCGTGACAATTCGACCGGGTTTACGTCGCCGTATCATCGACATAATGACCGGATGAAGAACATTATAAAAACCATCTAAGTTAGTTCTCAGCACTTCATCCCATTCATCACCAGGGATAGCAGGAAAAGCATTATCACGGGCGACACCTGCATTGCACACAACACCGTAGTAAGCACCAAATGACTCGGTATCTTGCTCTAAAACTTCTCGAGTTTGGTCTCGGTCGGCAATATCAAACTGCAAGATTCTTACCTGCTGCCCGATATCTCGTATTTGCGCCGCCACCTGTTCAGCTTCTTCTCGCTTAGTTCGACAATGTAGCACGATATCATAACCATCCCGAGCAAGCCTCAGTGCTATTCCTTTACCAATACCCCGACTTGAGCCTGTTACCAATACTGTACCTTTCATTCACTCGCATCCTTTAAAAACTGTTCCCCGTCCTCAGGCTGAAAGACGTTTAGACTGGCGCTAGCAGTAACATCACTCCCTTGCAGGTGGCACTCAAAGGCGCTCAATCCATTCTCAGCTTGCATATTCCGAATGACTTTTAATACCAGTTGGTCACCCTGAACAAAGTAGTCTTTACTACAAATATATTTACGAGTACCCAATAAAAAACCCAGTTTTGGCGCTTCGCCTTTAAGTCTTTCCTGCAATCCTGCGAAGGCTCCTATTGCCTGAGCCAGGTATTCAAGACCAACCCAAGAAGGCACACCTCTGGCATCAGCAAAGATGGAGTTTTCATTGATAGTAACCTGAGCCGTCAACCAATCGTCTCCGTAACCTGTTATTTCGGTTAACAAACTCATCTGCCCAGAGTGAGGTACTAAGTCAGCTACCTGATATTCAGACTTCATTACTTCTCCTTAATATCAGAGATATATTATTACCACCAAAAGCGAAGGAATTACTCAGCATATACTTTGGCACCTGACCGGTGTTTGGCTCGGCCACAAGATTAATCATGGGTAATTCAGGATCGAAAGCGCCATCCCAATGATGCACAGGCATAAACCCTTCTTCTAATGCCAAACAACAAATCGCCGCCTCAAGCGCACCTGCGGCCCCTAATGTATGCCCCGTAAACGGCTTTGTGGAACTGCAATGCACCTCTGCCCCAAACACCTCATCAACCGCACGCGCTTCCATCTGATCATTCAAAGCTGTCGCCGTACCATGGAGGTTGATATAACTAATCTTTTCTGCAGTAATACCAGCATCGTCTAACGCCGCAGACATACATCTCACAGCTCCTGCTCCGGTAGGGTCTGGAGCAGAAATATGATGGGCATCAGAACTTTCCCCAACCCCAATTAGCTCAACGCCTTGCGCCTCGCCTGTTACTAGAAACAGAGCGGCAGCTTCTCCGATATTAATACCATTACGGTGACGACTAAACGGATTACAAGGCTGCTCACTCACCGCTTCTAGCGCAGAAAAACCCTGTACTGTCAGGTGACAAAGGGTATCAACCCCCCCTGCAATCACGGCATCACAAATACCTGACCGCAATAGTCGCCGAGCAGAAGCAAGCGCTTTACTGCCAGAAGAACATGCCGTAGAAATGCCAAATACCGGTCCACTTACATTCAGCTGCTTTGCCACAAAGGCTGCAGTGGCGCCCATCTCCTGCAGGCCATAATCATATCCCTCGGGTACCTGTCCGCTTTTAGCCCGCTGAATAAGAAAATTTTCGCTATCGCCAATACCCGAGGTAGATGTTCCGATAACGACCCCAACTCGACTGGCCCCATAGCGTCGAACGGCAGCATCAATTTCATTACGCATCTGGCATATCGCCGCTAGGGCAAAACGATTATTCCGACTCTGCCATTTAGGCTCGACAAACGAAATATCGGGTAATTTACCCTCGTACAAACCCAAAGGGAGCGATCGACCTAAGCTAAACCGGTCTGTTTGAGTTAATCTCGACTGGCCCGATTTAAGGACCTTACAGACCTGTTCAGACGAATTACCCATCGCACTGAGTGTTGCCATCGCATTAAGGTAACATCGTTTCAAGGTGTCAGATCCTTCTGTTCAAGAGTCTCAATCATCACCTGATATCCTTTCAATTGATTATCGATGATCACCTGCTGCTTAGCATATAGAACATCCAGCAAAACTTTATCGTTATAGAGCAACTGTCGTCGCCGATCGGTTAATTCTAAGGCCCAGCCCTGTTCAGGGCGATAGCTATTATGTAGAGCCTCGTCCGACCACAGTGCGAACTGAATCAACGCCAAGATCTCTTTACCTGGTAGCTCAACCGAGGGAGCAGTACGTTGCGTTAGCTCCTCTCCATCAAATTCAAGATAGAGCAACTGCTGCCCTGTTGGTAAAAGAGCAACGAGTTTTGTCTGTTGATAAGTAAACCGACCGATCGCAATAAACTGCTGTTGCTGCCCCCACTTATTTAACGACACTCGCTGCGTTAGCAATACCGGAAGTGGCCCGTCAGCAGGCTGTAGTAATACCATCTCCGCGGGGCGCTCACTTGGACTAAAGACACTGCACCCGGTCATCAACAACAGCACGCACACCGACAAGCTCGCGCTACGTAATCCCCTATGAAGATTTAACATAGACATGGATAGCTTCGTTATTGTCGACATAATTCCGCCAAGGTGGTCAAACGGCTAGGCACTCGAACATAGGGGTTTTTAATATCCCATGCGTACCCAGCCAGAATAGAACTAATCATATCTTTAACCTGATCACTCTTATCCGTTGCAAAAATAACATCCTGTAATCGACCATCGTACCAACCTTCGACAAAGGCTCTGAAAGTATTGACCCCTTGCATAAGAGGATCTGAATACTCGGTTTGCCAATCAGGTTCAAGCCCCTGTAACTGACGATGCACCACATCTGCAGCCAAAGATGCTGACTTCAACGCAATAGTGACTCCAGAGGAAAAAACGGGATCAAGAAACTCTCCTGCATTACCTAACAAGGTAAAGTTATCACCGTAAAGACTTTCAACATCACAGGAGTAGCCATCGATAATACCAACACGGGTATCAAACTCTGCATTTACCAGAAAGTCATTTAACATAGCGCTTTCAGCAATAAAACGCTGCAGTATTTCACTTTCAGAACCATCGATTGTGGAAAACAACTCTCTTGGCAATACCACACCAACCGACGCTCTACCGTTACTGAAAGGGATCAACCAATACCAAACCGCGGGATGATCTGGGTGAACTGTAATCAATATTTTATTTCGATCAAAACCGCTATCACTAATATTATCTGCAACATGGGTAAACAACGACACTCTTGACGCAAGCGTTGATGCTTTTTCTAACTGCATTAGCCGCGGTAAAACTCGCCCAAAACCACTACCATCAAGAATAAACTTAGCTTTAACTTGAAAGAGAGAACCGTCTTGAGATGCAACATCGACCTGCACCCCTTCTGTTGTCGAGTTGATAGCTACAACTGTTTGGCCGTAACGCACATCAACACCATGCGCACTGGCACAGTCAGCTAAAATTTTATCAAAACGCTCGCGCTGTACTTGGTAGGTCGTTCCCCAACCCGAGCTAAATTTCTGACGAAAATCAAAACAATCATACTCACTCCCACGAGAAAATGCGGCGCCATTTTTATACTGAAACCCAGCCTCAATCACTGCTTGCAGCATCCCTGCACGCTCAAGAAACTCCATACTTTGTGGTAACAGACTCTCACCGATTGAAAATCGCGGAAAGTGTTCTTTCTCTAACACGAGAACGTTGTAACCATAATCCGCCAGTAATGATGAGGCCACTGCTCCAGATGGTCCTGCACCAATAACTACGATGTCGTAACATCCTTGTGAAACAGTCATTCTTCAATCTCCGGTTGTAACTTACGCATCAACGGTGCAATCAGCCAGACCAAACAGAGCCCGGGCAACACAATAATGCCAAAATGATAAAGGACAGGGGTTTTACTGAAGGTTAATAAACCAAACGCCAATAAGCTGGTGATAGCCGATAGACTGACAGCTAACCAAGTATGATTATTATCTGCCGCCTCATAGAGAAAAATACCCATATCTAGGCCGATACCTAATACCAACATTAATGCGATAAGGTTAAATAGATTGTAGCCACCATCATTAAGTATTAATGCCGCAAAAGTCAGTAATGACGCTAATAATGGTGGCAAAATAATACGCCATAAATCATACCGATAACGTATTGCCAGAAGTAGCACAACCAAACCATAAGCCAATAGCAGCCACTGAATAATCTGCTGCCGATAATCCGATAGCAGATCACTAATACTGGCAACACGATCAACCCAATAAATCCCTGGTTCACTATTAACTAATTCGTTTAACTGACTTTTTAAGTCGGAACTCAGCCCCTTCAAACGAATAACGCTCGCTGCTTCTCCAGGCGTATCACTGATGAGTAATTGACGCCAGCCTTCACTGGTTCCTAATCCCTGCCAGTCCGCAGGGGTCAATTGTTGATTCAACTGCTGCTTTAGCGCTTCGTTAGCGCTCTGGCGTTGTTCCTCAGAAAAATGAAGTATCGTCGCGACTCTAGGTAGATACTCCCGATATAAAGCGCGCACTAAGTCACTATTTTCAGATTGTCGTTGCAGTGAAGGAAGCATTTGCGACAATGCTTGATAACCCTGTAATTGAGAACTCTCAACCATTTCATCAAGCTGAGGCAGCAGCCTTTCCTCTCTTTGCAACACTGTTTCAATACTTTGCCCCGTCACTAGAATAAACGCGGCGCTGCTACTATTACCAAGTAACTGCTGTACCCGACGATCTTCATTCAAAAGCTCAGAGGAAGAGGTTTGCAATAATCGAATATCATCTTGAGGCTCCCCCTGGCTTATGATCACTACGCTGATCAACCCGACAATCACGATGCAGGCCAACAACAATGGCTGAGACTCCAAACGTGGATAACGCATGCGCCACCGATTTAATAGAACAGCCGCAGGAAGCGCTTTATAGGATGCTTTACGGTTCATCAATGGCAACCACAACAACACCGTCAACCAGGCTGCAATTAACCCCGTAACAGAAAAAACGGCCATCTGGCGTAATCCGGGAAACGGAGCTAATGCCAATGCAGCATAAGCGATAACACTTGAAGCCAACCCTAAAAACAAACCAGCAAATAACTTTTTTACCACTCGGTCAGCAGCGGTCGTCTGCCTTTCACAAATAAAATGTAACGCATAGTCAACAGAGACTCCTACTAACCCTGCACCAAATGCCAGTGTTATCAGATGGATTCTGCCAAAAGTTAACAACGTCACCGCACCCGCCATCAGGCAACCGATCAAAATAGGCAGCAGAACAGCTGCCAGTACGTTTACACGCTTAAACACTAACAAGATCAACAGCACAATACCGACTAACGACCCTAACCCAATCGTCGATATCTCATTTTTAGCCTGCTGCGCGCCAGCCGCTGCATGCCAGACTAAACCTGAACGATAAAGCTGAGCACCTTGCAAGTTGAGTTCTTGCTCAAGAGGGTCAACCACCCCTAATACCCGTTGCTGAATAGGTAATGAGAATGGGTCATAATTCAAACTAAGACGAATCAGATAAGCGGGCGTATCAGCACCCGTCAACCGAAACAGGCCCTGTTCCAAGGTTATCTGCAAAGCGGATTGGCGGGTCATCTGTAGGTCATGATAAAGACCAAAAGGATCTCGAATAGGGTCTAAAGCGCGCCCCGATAAAGGACTAAATAATTGCTGCAAAGCCGATTGGTATTGCTGCTGTCCTTGTCCGGCTAACAGTCGATTACGTACGGTGTTACTCAAGACGTTAAAACGAAAAGGGTAAAGCTCATTACTCATGATAGTCGTGTCATTTAATTGCCAATCGACACGGGCAATATCAGACAAAGCCGCTAACCGTTGCGCTGCAACAGCGACCGCTTGACGGGCGATATCTCGATCGTCTGCAGCAACCACTAACAACACCTGCCCCGAAAAGTCAGCACTCAACTTTTCGACCGCTTGACTAATCTCTGGTCGCTGTTCGGTGGTCGGCAGAAGCGCCATCAGACTGGTATCAAACGCAGGCCCCTGCCTCAGTGCCGCTAAAATCACTCCGATAACAATTATGAGCCATAGTAGCGCGATCAGACGCGCTCGGTATAACAGCTGTTTCATGGTTGTGGATCGAGAAACATAATGGTCGTCTGATCCCCTGTCGCTTCAAACAGCAGCACCTTTCGTAGCAACTCATCACCACTGAGTTCGACCCTCGCGACCACCTGTGCAACATTTTGATCAATCGGGGACAGCGTCACAGTCCAGTGTTGCTTTGACCCTTGAACATCCATCTCAAAATAATCAGCAAGTGTTTGCCATTGAGCAGTCATGACACCAAAAAAGATATCACTAAAAACCGCTACCACTGGATTATCCTGACTATCAAGACGCGACAGCACGGTATCCCCTTGTTGATTTGAAATACTCCTAGGCGTCAAGGTTAATAGATTATCGATGGGTTTAAGGGTATGCCACCGAATAGAACGGTCTCGTTGATAGTCAAAACGCCCCGAAGACTCAAACCGAGCATCCAAGGCTTGAACAAATTTAACCTGTGTAAACTGCCCATGTAATGTTTCTGGAGCCGTTGTCAGTGATTCCAACAACTTATAATCTGCAGACCAAGCGACAGTCGAAAAAACCATAAAAGCAGATAACAGCCACCCTCTAATCACAATGCTAATCCCAATTTTTGTAACACAACATCTGGCGACACATAAAGCATTTCCCCACTACTCATATCAACCGCAACCTGTACGGTATAGGCTTTCGTCAGTCGTTTACCTGTTTCGGCATCACTAATCTGGTAATTAACTTTCAAACGGTGTTCCCATTCAACCAACGTTGCCTTTACTCTAACTTTCTGTTTAAACCGTAGCGGTTGAGCATAACGAATGCGCATATCGATCACCGGCCACGCATAACCGGAAGCTTCCATTTGTGGAACGTTATAGTCAAACTTCTCGAATAACTCACAACGGGCTATTTCCAAATATTTGGCATAATGGCCATGCCAAGCAACTCGCATCACATCAACATCATGAAACGGAATCTCAATACTCACCTCAGCGTCAATCATACGGCTTCCTTAACAGCTCTAGTTGCATAAGATAATTAATCCTGGGAATCATCAGCGGTCGACACCGCTTGCCAAAAAGGAAAGAAATTAAACCACTGTAACGGCGCTAGCTGGCAATAATATTCTAACCGTTTGGCATAAGCCTGCGTAGCACTCTGAATTTGCTCACTCCGGTTACGCCGGTTAAAACAAATTTTCGTCGCAAACAATTCCAAATAAAGATGATATTGCTGCTCATGTTTTAAGCAAAACAATAGATAAACAGGGCAGCCCAACAACCCTGCAAGAATAAAAGCCCCTTGTGGAAAAGCGGCTTTGCCACCTAAAAAATCAACCATTGAAGTACGGCCTGTACCATTCACTGGAGTACGGTCGGCAGCAATAACGACATACTCTCCGGCGGCAACCCGCTCGGATAAAAGCATCGCTGTCGCGGGAGTCATATCGGTCACCTGCATCAAATTAATACAAGCATTACTATTAGTTTGCTGCATCAGCGCATTAAACTTTACCGCATGGCGAGTATGTACCAGCATAGTGATTTTGATATTAGGAAGCTGATGAGCCAGTGCACTACACACCTCGGTATTTCCCAGATGAGAGACCAGAATCACACCTCCGCAGGTACTGCTGTCAACCTCATCAAAAACCTCGGGGGTCGCAAAGACCACATCCTCTCGATGAATACGCCCCATCCAAACCAACAGTTTATCCAGCAATATTTCGCCAAAACACCAAAAGTGCTGTACTGAGCTTAAGCCAGCATTGGCACATTCAGGAAAGGTCTTTGATAATCGTGCCAAATACTCAGCAGACGCCTGTCTAGCTTGTCGTCGAGTAAGGTAAAAATAACTTATGACCGGCAATAAAATCAGCCTAAATCCCCAGCGGCCAAATAGCCGATAAACCAACAGTAAAAAACGCATTCCAAGCAAAGAACCCGCTTCACTAACACCTGACCAATGTTTATTCACATCAGACATTTAGTTTCTTCCGCATCAATCGAGGTAAGCGCAGTAACATGCCAAAAAACAGTTTTGCATGCATTCGTGAGATAAGTACGTTATCTTTCACCGCATTAAAATGAGAAACACCATCAATCGGGTAATGCACTTTTGTCGGTAAATTTTCGACTGCCAGCCCACGCCAAACCCATCGAACAACAACTTCGGTATCGAACTCCATACGGTCGCCACAACAATCCTCCTGCAATAGCGACACTACCTGAGTTAACGGATAAACTCTAAAACCACACATTGTATCTTTGACTAAGAATGACAATGTATTAATCCATACCCATATATGGGTCAGATAACGAGCCAAATAGCGATGGGTGGGAACTGACTCATCATACCGAGGATAGCCAATCACCAGCGCCTCTGGCGATGAATAGGCAACTTCCATAAACAACGGTATATCGTCTAAATCATGCTGCCCGTCAGCATCAACCTGTACGGCATGACTATAACCGGCTTCGAGTGCCTGCCGAAGCCCCGCTTTAACTGCTGCGCCCTTTCCTCCGTTCTGCTCCAAACGCATCAAACTCACCCGACCGGCATACTGATCACGTAATCCCACCAGCACATCGCGACACTTCGCTGAACTACCGTCATCCACCAACAAAACCGGATAACCAAAGCGCAATACATCTGCGAGCGTTACACTAATAGCCTCCTCATGGTTATATACTGGAATAACGACGATCGGTTTAAAAGCGCTCTCAGCTAAAACAGATTCGGCCACTGGAATGGACTCCTTTATCTGAATAAAAACGAAAACTGAGCTTGCCCTTCTCTTGGTGATATTCAAGCGCCAGATTAACTGTCGTTTCAGGGAAAATAACCTGTTGAAACTTGATAACTTCTAAACGATCAAACTGACCAATAAAATTTAACAACTGACGTCCATAGTGTTCCGCCCAATGCACCTGAACGATTCCTGGCAAAATAGGATTGCCCGCAAAATGCCCATCGAAATAGATTAGCTCGGCAGGTATTCGACAAACAAGATTAGCCTGCTTATCTGTTACCGTCTGACTCACTAATTCGGGCCATTTAATCGCTTGCGTTACGAACATGGTTTGTAAGCTATCCATCGGCAATTTTCCCTGAGCGTTATAGGGCATCTGTGTTACAAAACGCCAGCGACGAGGCAGCAATACCGGTTCGAAAAAGTTTTGTAGATGCTGTTTAAGTTGTTGCTGTAGCTTCCGTTTACCTAACAGAGCTAATGTCTGACGACCTATCTCGGTTAACTCAGCAACCAGGGCAACCTCAACTCGCTTACGGCTAATGATTAACGCTTTAGCGTTTTCGATTAAATGAGATTGTTGAACGACCCGCTCCACCTCCGTTAGAGATACTCGTTTGCCTTCAACTTTAACAATACTGTCAATCCGCTCACCGAGATGAAACATACCATCAGCGACAAACTCCACTCGATCAGACATCTCAAAAGTCCGGTCAGACAGTTGATCGGCCGTTACGACTAATAAAGAGTTTTCCGTCTGAGATAACTGGACACCTGGTAAAGCCTGCCACGCAACATCATATGGCTCCGACTGAACCCGCCAAGCGATAGCACCCGTTTCTGAGCTGCCATAAATTTCACGTACTGGTGCCTTAAGTAACTGCGCGACCAGCAAACTATCCCTACGTTTCAGTGGAGCTGCAGATGAGAGCACCGAACAACACCGGGGAGCTACTTCAGACCAATTAATCGAAGTATTAAAACGTCCCAAATGCGAAGGGGTGGACACCAACGTAAACGATTGATACCGCAACCCTCGACTAAACAGATCTTCTGTGTATTGCCACTGCTCAGTCTCAAATCGCTGCCCTCGAGCAAGCGGCCATAACAGCCGAAAAATAAGACCATAAAAATGTTGATGTGTAACAGTGGAGATAACTACCGCTTCATGATCATCAGGCCATAGCGCTTCCAAAGCCGCTAACTCACTATCTAACTGAGCAAAGGTTTTCAGGATAGCCTTCGGCTCTCCAGTTGAACCTGAAGTGTAGATTTCGAGGGCAGGGAAATCATCGGCAAGCGTTAACCAATTCCCCCTCTCAATCTCATTTAACTGAGCGAGTTCGTCAGGCACTAGATGATCAGAGAAATCAGTAACAAAGCCCGTCACTTTAAGACGAAGACGTTCACGGGTTACCGGTCTATCATCTCCAGGTACACTAGCAGTGCAACCCAACTGCCAAAGCGCTAAAAGCATTGCCAGAAACTCGGCTGAATCTTGATGGTATACAGCCCAGTGCTGGCCTCTTTCAGCCGGTAAGACACTCAGCCAAAAGATTACGCGCCTTTCCAGATCCGCCTTACTTACCGAACGATTAGCGGTATAGGCAATAACCCCCTGTGGCACGGCATTTAACCAATCAGATAATGGTAATAAAGTGCTCATCAGTTTCGTTTAACTCTTTGCCTGACAACCCATTCAGCGGCCATTAGAAAACCAATAAGAAGATAAGCAATCAAACCGTTATACAACATCCATACCTGCTCGGACGCCCAAATAGCTGTCGCTGCTGAAATACCACCGTTTAGCACAAAAAAAGCACACCATACTCGTGTTACCTTACGCGTATAATCAACGCCCTGAGGCGACAGATTGGGTTCTTTTATTCGAGCCATTTTTTCAACGACGGTTTGCCGAGCATACAGACTACTAGCAAAAATAATTAACATACTAAAATTCACCAGCACAGGGTAAAACATCAACCCCTGCTGTATCCCCCCAATAATGGCAACTAGCGCTACCCCCATCACACTAACGAGAATCACTTTACGATCATTACTCTGCGCTCCCGCTAACCAACGCAGCGCTAAAACGAGAGCAAGCAGCGGCAGAAGCAGCGCAGCATTAAAGCTTTGCAGCCCCCAATAAACGATAAATGGATAGCCTAGTGTCAGTATCAACAACGTAATTTTGACAATATTCGACATCAACCAAACAGCTTTTCAACTTCAGTGACCACATCTTGCACCGTGCGGACCGATTTGAAATCTTCCGGTTTAATCTTTTTACCGGTTAGCTTTTTCAATTCAACGACCAAATCAACCGCATCGATACTATCGATATCTAAGTCCTCGTACAGATGCGCGTCTGGGTGTATTGCTGCAGGATCAATTTCAAACAGATCCACAAGTACGGCCGAGATTTTCTGATAAACTTGTTCTTGATCAATCATAGCCCCCCCTTAAATCGCGCGTTGTGATTCAATTAAAACGGCCAGCGCATTAATACTAGCAAAATGCTCACGGGTATCTTCAGAATCAGCCTTAAGCTTAATACCATAACGTTTTTGCAATGCTAAACCGATCTCTAGCGCATCAATTGAATCCAGCCCTAGGCCTTCAACAAACAACGGTTCATCATCCACGATATCATTAGGCTCAATATCTTCGAGATCTAAGGTTTCAATGATCATCTGTTTAATCTCTAGCTGCAGATTGCTCATACAGTACCAACTCCTTATTAAAATATTCTGTCAAATCCGCCGTCAGTTTCCGAGCCCCGACCGATGGTGCGCTCTCAGCTAAATAGGGCGCTACCGGAACCACTGCACAGACCTTAATTCGGAAATGAACTTTTTTAGACGGCACATCATACCATCGATTCTCTTTACTCAATGTCGTTGGCACACATTCAATTAACACTGGCGTGATATCAGCAGCGGTTCGAATGGCTACATTTGCCGCTCCACGTTTGAGACGTAACATTTGCTGCGGAGTAGTACGTGTCCCTTCAGGAAAAATAATCAACGCATCGTTTTTAGCAAATGCCTCTGCAGCCGCTAATATGACCCCTTCACTATTTTCATTAATGATATAACCTGCCGTCTTAATCGGCCCCCGCGTAAAAGGGTTACGCACTAACCCACCCTTCACAACGCAGTTGGCATTAGGCACTAAGGCAATCAAAAAGATAACGTCAATCAGCGAGGGATGGTTCGCCAGAATCAACTTTGCTTGCCGTAATTTATCGACATCCTCGAGCTCATAGCTCAAAACACCTAAACACTTCATCATGCCGATATAAAAACGAAACGAGTGATGAATAATACCTTGAGCTCGACGCTCTCTCTGTCGTTTAGTACTCGGTATAAGATACAGCACAGGAACCGCAAATAGTGGCAGAAGGATTCCGCCAAGACCGAAGACAAAAAAACTAAATGCAGTACCGATCCAGCGCCAAAGATGGTTTATACGCTGCGCCAAACACCTCATCCGCGACTAACCCGCCAATAGCTGGACGCCGAACCGAAGCTGACGCTCGACTCGAGGCCACACAAGACCCTTAACAATCCAGAAAAACCATCGCTCTGAGCTGTATCATTCAGACTTTCTTCACGTTGTACGACAAAATCATCGCCCTCATCTCGAGTTAAAATCATCGCCACTGCACAAGGAAAATCAACTGAATCACTATAGGGCTGATAAAGCTCGGGCAGCGGCACATCATAGATAACACAGAGCACGCTGGAGCTCTCTTGTAACTGAGTAGCGGCTTCTATCAGCGCATTCGGGATAAGGTTTTCAGTCGCTGCTATCGCCGTCACCTCGCTCACATCTTTTCGGGCTATCGACAACAAACCACTCAGTGCATTATGCACAGCAAGGCTAAAGCCGGTTGGCGACATCGGTTCACCGCTAGCAATGCCTTCGAGCAACGACAGAGTCAGAGGCGTATCACCATGACGAGAAGCAAATACGCCCGGAATGGCATCAACCCCCTCAAGTATCGGTAACGCTGCGCCAGCCGCACAACGCCCCAACGGGGTAAAGCGCCGTCTCAGCATGGGTGGAATTTGCTTCAGTGATGTTTTCCCCAACTCAGAGGGAAGGTCTGATGGATGCAATAACCATTCACGCCACGCACTCTGGCTATCAAGCCCTGGGGCAAACGCATTCCATGATTGCAATTTAAAACGTAACAAGCGGCTTACTCCGTCAACGACCGTAGCATTAGCCATTTAATCGCATATGTTAAAATATTATCCCTAATTTTCAGGCTGGAATTTTACCTGCTCACCTCTGCGATGCAACCTAAAGATCATTGAAGCAGATCCTTTATCTCCCTATAATCCATGCACTTAATGGAACCGATCTTCAAGGAGAACCCTGTGAAACTATTGATAGCCTTGCTAACCTCTACCCTATTATTGCTCGCCCCAGAGGCTTATAGCCGTGATTCAAAACTGATGTTCTCAATTGAAGACGCGATGCAATCAGCCGATTTCCAAGAACGCTTAGACCCCAATATTCGACTATATTTTGGCCACCAAAAACATGCCAATACATTGCGTTCTTTCGGTAATTTCACCACGAATAAAAAAACCAATGCCTTTGGCAAAAGTGATGGTGAAGCCTGTCGCTGGGTATTCCTATCAGCGCTACTGGCATTACAAGAAAGAGCCAAAGCCGAAGGCGGTAATGCCGTTATTAATATTGTCAGCTATTACAAAAAACAGAAATACAGCAGCAACAGTGAATTCGAATGTCATGCGGGAGCCATTATGGCGGGTGTTGCCCTGAACGGCGACGTCGTTAAACTTGCCCGCTAACGGAAAAAATGGTGCGCTGCAGCTTTGGTATTACAAAACTGCCGCGCATCATGACAAAGAAACACAACAATACCTTGCTCTACTGCCTCCCGCACAGCAACGTTATTACAAACAGTTGCAACACCCTCGTAGAGCGCAGCAATATCTGTTCAGCCGATTGCTGATTTGCTCGGCATTGAGCGAGCGATTTAATCAACCGCTTAGCCGATGGCAAATAGAGGAACGACGTCACTGTGCGCCGGTTATCCACAACCTGCCTCTCCACGGCTACATTAGCTTGACCCACAGCAAAGCACTCATTGGCTTTGCACTGAGCGACAATAACGTTGGAATAGATCTAGAATATAAAAAACGTACGAGAGACTTTACCTCTGCAGCGGGGCTATTTATGAGTCCGAATGAAATCTGCGCTATGCCTACATCAACGGCAGCTAAAGAAGCCTATTTCTATCGACTATGGTGTGCCAAAGAAGCCCTCTATAAAGCGCTTCCCGCTACACAACAATCGAAAACGTCCCTTGCCACACTGAGTTATCAAGACTTAAAAATGGCAAATACTCAGTGGCAACTCTTCGAAGCCACCATGGATAACCATCAACTCGCCGTTGTCAGCTCCCAAGTTATAAACGCAGAGTCTCTTCACATTAACGAACTGAAATTTAACGTTTAACACAAACAATGCACCGAGCAGCTCAGCGGTTTTATGAAATCATTAGTCCGATCAGCCAATTTACACTGTAAGTTAGATCAAATACCGATATTATCTCTATATAACAGCCGAAAAATCAGCCGCTTAACAATACTCTCACTCCCATATTATTTGGAAACACCATGACAATATACAAATCCACCGATGGTGAACACGCGGTAAAACAGTGTTATAACGAGGTGCTTAATCTCTGCCCTGTCGCCTTCGAGCAGCTAACCCTGCCAACCCGCCACGGGGATACCCATGTACTTGCCTGTGGTGACGAAACACTGCCCCCTCTACTCCTAATCCATGGTGCAATGTCCAACGTCAGCGCGTGGTTTCTAAATATTGCCGAGTGGTCACAGCACTTTCGTATCTATGCCATTGATATGATCGGCGAACCCGGACTCAGCGAACAGGTTCGTCTGCCCATGGATAGCGATGGTTACGCCTTGTGGTTGGATGATGTCATGGAAGCATTGGCACTCTCTAATACAGCCATCGTAGGTGAATCCTTAGGGGGTTGGTTGGCACTCGATTACGCTAGCCGTCGACCCGAGAAGGTCACTCGACTCGCGCTGTTAGTCCCCGGCGGTGTTGGCCCGCAACGTAAGTTCCTGATGAAAGCGCTGCCGCTCATGCTATTGGGCAAATGGGGTAAGCGAAAAGTACGCGAAATGATCTTCGGGGCCGAACAGAAAAACCCTTCCACTACGGCGAAAAAGTTCCGGGAGTTATTCGCCCTGATCAGCCGACATGTGAAGCCTCGGTGGGATAAACTCCCTATCTTTAGCGATCAAACCCTACAAGCGATTAAAGCCCCGACCTTGGCGATCGTTGCCGGTAAAGACGTACTGCTCGATTCAAAGGTTACTCAGTCACGACTCGAAGCAAATGTTGCCGATATCAAGGTGGTCTATCAGCCTCAGGCACGACACCTGATTAGTGATCGACGTGAAATCTTAACCTTCTTGAAGGGCGAGAAAAGCAGCAGTTAACCATCTCGAAGCGCCCTCTAGCGAACCTAAGTCGTTAGATGATCCAACGTCGCGAGTAGCGCCGCCTTTCGCTCGGGTTTGGCAAAGCTATATTGGAAGCTATTGCGCGCCAGCTGTATCGCTTGTTCGTGGGTCATACCCAAGCCTTTTTCGAGGGCGAGAAAGTTTTCGGTCAGATAACCGCCAAAATAGGCGGGATCATCGGAGTTGACCGTGACTTTAACGCCCTGCTCTAACATCTGCAAAATATTGTGTTGACTCATATCATCAAACACGCGCAACCGCGTATTCGACAGCGGGCAGACCGTGAGGGCGATATTTTCGTGGGCTAAACGCTCCATCAAGGCTGTATCATCGGCCGCGCGGACCCCATGATCAATACGATCTACTTTTAAGATATCCAAGGCATCAATAACATTCTGTGCGGGGCCTTCTTCGCCGGCATGAGCCACCGTTAATAATCCCAGCTCACGGGCCTTAGCAAAGACACGAGTAAACTTTGCAGGGGGATTATCCTGCTCAGAACTATCCAAACCTATCCCGATAATGTTATCCAAAAAAGGTGTCGCCTGTTGCAGCGTCTCGAAAGCCTCTGCTTCACTCAGGTGACGCAAAAAGCACATGATCAAACCGGTGCTTATGCCATGCTGACTTTCTGCATCCTTTAACGCTCGACTAATCCCATTGATTACTGTTTCAAAAGCGATGCCTCGGGCCGTATGAGTTTGAGGATCAAAAAATGGCTCGATGTGGATAACATTTTGCGCCTGACAGCGTTCGATATAGGCCCAGGTTAGATCATAGAAATCCTGTTCGGTTTGCAGCACCGCCGCGCCTTGATAGTAAAGATCGAGAAAATCCTGCAAATTGCCAAAATCATAGGCTTGTCGTAGCTCATCGACGGAATCATAGGCTAAAGCAATACCATTACGCTCAGCCAATGCAAACATCAACTCAGGCTCTAATGAACCTTCTAGATGAAGGTGTAGTTCAGCCTTGGGTAAGGCATTCAAAAACTGATCCATCCAACACTCCCGCTATCGGTTATGATTATCTATGGTGTTTCATGGTAAACACAAAACACGGGCATGCCTGACACGCGTTATTCTGGAGATTTTAGGTTAGCCGTCGAGGCATGCCAAGGTGCTACTTTCAGTAATAATAGCATCCCTGGAATCGCCAACACTGCGCACAGATAGAAAAACATATTCCAGCCAACAGCGTCAACAATGTACCCCGTCAAGGCATTAACAAAGGTGCGAGGCAGAGCCGCTAAGGCGGTAAACAGTGCAAATTGGGTGGCGGCAAATGTAATACTGGTGGTTCGAGCGATAAAAGCGGTAAACGCCGCTGTACCAAGGCCAACCCCGAGATATTCGAAACTAATCACCACCGCGAGGAGAAGTTTATCTGGGCCGGTTTCAGCCAATAGAGCAAACCCCAGTATCGTCACGACTTGCACAACACCAAAGATCCACAGCGCTCGGTTAATACCCAGTTTAATCATCCACAGGCCGCCAAGAATACCGCCCACAACCGAAGCCCAGAGGGCTGACGCTTTCGCAATGACACCTATCTCTGTCAGACTAAACCCCATATCGATATAAAATGGAGTCGATAAGGCCGTTGCCATATTGTCGCCTAACTTATACAGAAACATAAAACTGAGAATCTGCAGAGCACCGGTCCAGCCAAGCCGCGTGATAAACTCGTTAAAGGGTTCGAGCACCGCTTCTTTCAAGGTTTTCGGTGCTCGGGGGGCTGTAATCGGCTCTTTCACCACCAGCGTCATCGCAACGCCTAAAATCATAAACCCAGCAACAATCATAAAGACGCTGCTCCAAGGCATCATATCGGCCAAAATCAAGCCCAACGCCCCGGGCACTATGCCCGAGATGCGATAAGCCTGTACATGTACCGAGTTGCCCCAACCTAACTCTTCCTCAGGTAATAACTCCCGCCGATAGGCATCCAACACAATATCCTGACTAGCACTGAACAACGCGACGGCCGTTGCCAGATAGGCGATGGTCATGATCGACATTGCCGGATCAAACAGACCTAGACAGGCAATCGATCCCAACAGGGCTATCTGCATTAACAGCATCCACCCTCGACGACGCCCCAAAAACGGTGGGATGTAGCGATCCATCAGCGGCGCCCACATAAACTTCCATGTATAGGGGAAGGTTACTAGAGCAAATAGGCCGATCTCTTTCAGACCCACGCCTTCCGCCCGTAAGTAGGCTGGCAATAGCTGGAACAAAACATACAGCGGCATACCGGACGAAAAGCCAGTAAAAATACAGATAAGCGTACGACGGTTTAATACCGCATCCGACCAGTGCTGCTGTTTATCAGAAGAGTTTGCCGCGTCCACTTAATATCCTTGAAGCGTGCTCGTAAAAAGGATCGGCCTAGCCGATATAAAGTAACGGCAGCTGAATGCTGCCGTTAACTGAAGTATTAATCTCTGAAGTTGGTATATTGCAACGGCAATTCCAGATCAGCCTCACGCAACATCGACATCACGCCCTGCAGATCGTCCCGTTTCTTACCGGTCACCCGTACTTGATCGCCCTGCACTTGAGCCTGCACTTTGAGTTTTTTATCTTTAATCATTTTAATGATTTTCTTACTCAACGGCTGATCCAGCCCCTGCTTCAAAGTCACCAGTTGACGGGCGCGCATATTGACCGTTTGCGCATCACCAACATCGAGACTTTTCGTATCGATCTTACGCCCCACCAGCTTATTGCGCAGAATATCCATCATCTGCTGCAATTGAAAATCTACTTCGGCCTGCAACGTAATAACTTCGCCAGCCAACTCAAATTTGGCATCGACTTTATTAAAATCGTAGCGAGTACTCAGTTCCCGATTGGCCTGGTCCACTGCATTATTCACTTCATGCATATCCAGTTCAGAAACGATATCAAATGATGGCATCCAAATTACTCCTTAAAACACTGCGACCGCCCATCCGGCGGTAAATTCGTTTGATCCTGCCTATCATACCGTTATGATGGTCAGACACATACCCCATTCAGTACAGGATTTTGAACCTATGCACTGGCATATTTTGGGCGCTGGCGCTATCGGGTTGCTCTGGGCAGCTAAACTAGAAAAAGCGGGCCATCAGGTCACGCTGATTCTGCATACTCCGGAAAAACTAACGCAATACACCGAGGCAGGTGGCTTTGCTCTCACCGATAACAACCACACCGAACGGTTCACCCCGTCAGCACAGCTTGCCGATCAGTCTGACCCCATCTCACACCTATTGATCACCACAAAATCATTTGCCGTTACCGACGCCTTTGCCTCGATCCAGCACCGTCTATCGAATAATGCCCGAGTACTATTACTGCATAATGGTATGGGGCCTCAGCAGCAACTGACTGAAGATAATCCTCAATTAGAGATCTGGGCCGGCAGCACCACTGACGGGGCTTATTTTGAGCGCCCTTGGCATCTCATCCGTGCAGGTATCGGTGCCACACAGGTTGGCCGTCTATCGGACAGGGGTAACGATCAATTATTTGAAGCACTCAGCAGTACCGATGATCAACTTACACTGGCCGAGGATATTCAAAGCGTTTTATGGCGCAAACTCGCTATTAATTGCGCGATCAACCCACTCACGGCGCTATATAACTGCCGTAACGGTGAACTACTCAAATACACCGATCGACGGGCAGCCATGGCTCAACTATGTAAAGAGGTCGACGATGTGACCCACGCATTGGGGATCACGTTATTTGAACGGAAATTAATGGAACAAGCATGGGATGTGGCCGAATTGACCGGCGATAACTATTCTTCCATGCAGCAGGATGTAAGCCACCAACGGCCCAACGAAATAGAAACCATCACCGGCTATTTCTGCGCAATAGCTGATCAGGCTCATATTGCAACACCGGCTAACCATCTAGTATTAGAGGCTATAAGAGGCTTAAGCACGACAGGCGATCATTAACACCCTGTTTGGTCTACCACATTTTAATTCTCAACAATGACGAGACTCACAAGGATATTAGTATGGGTAAGAATAAACAGGAGATGAACGCATCTGAAAAACGCCAATCACTCGGTCTCGGGGAGGATTACCCTTATGATGAGAAAATGCCCCGTGATGAGTATGAAAAAGAAAAACGCAGACTTCAGATAGAACTGCTGCAGATGCAAAACTGGATCAAAAAGACCGGCCAAAAAGTCATCATGATTTTTGAAGGCCGAGATGCAGCGGGTAAAGGTGGCGCGATTCAACGTTTCACCGAGCATCTAAACCCTCGGGGCGCTCGCATTGTCGCTTTAGACAAACCCTCTAGCGTTGAACAAGGACAGTGGTATTACCAACGTTATATGCAGGAACTACCCAATGCCGGCGAAATCGTTCTATTTGACCGTTCTTGGTATAACCGAGCCGGTGTCGAGCACGTCATGGAGTTTTGTACGGAAGAGGAATATAAATTATTTCTTAAACACACCCCCATGCTAGAGCAGATGCTCGTAGAAAGTGGCGTATGGCTGTTTAAGTTTTGGTTTTCAGTCAATCAGCGGGAACAGTTTCATCGTTTTGAAGAACGCCGTGAAGACCCCTTAAAACAATGGAAGCTCAGCCCCATGGATATCGCCTCCGTCGAACGCTGGGAAGATTACACCAAAGCCAAAGAAGCGATGTATCACTATACCCATACGGAATTCGCGCCTTGGACCACCATTATGTCCGATGATAAAAAACGGGCCCGCCTGAGCGCCATGAAAATTGTCCTTAATGCCCTGCCCTACAAAGAGCAAAAAGATAAAAAAGATCTCAAGCCCGACAGCAACATCGTTGCCGATGCGATGGACCGACTACCTCAATTCAGCAAAAAACATATTCCAGACATTGATTAAATAAACCATCAGACCCTAGCCAAACCCAGCCGACCCAATCACAGGATCGGCTGACGCCCCGCGACAAGATAAATCACCAAAAGTTCAACCAAATGACCCGAATTCACCAATACCTGATTGATTTTCATTTGACCAGAGCGCAACTGCAACATAGAGTAGCCCCTCGCTCTACTGGTGCCCAACGCTGATTCTACAGCCAGGGTTAATCGGGAAGTTTGGTGCGCTCCTCAACAGAGCAACTCCAACGCTGCCCCCGCAACGGTAAGTAACTGCAAAACTGACTTCGCCACTGTGATGGGAAGGCGTCAGTTGTTGTTTGATGATTGGCTCATCACCAATCAAGTTACAAGCCCGGAGACCGGCCAGTAGTCAGTCCACTATTTAAGTGCACGGTGGGTGCGCTAAACAGGAAATACAATGAACCGACTCCTTTCTCAGGCCGTACTGTTGGGTACTTCACTGATTTCTGCTGCCGCTGTAGCACAAGAAAATAACACACAAGAAGCCAATGCATCAGACAACACACTGCAAACGATTGTTGTGTCAGCCAACCGCATTGAGCAACCGATTACAGAAACCATTGCTTCTGTCTCAGTGATCACCGAGGAAGAGCTTCGCCGTTCACAGGTAACCTCTGTCAAAGCAGCCATCAACCTTCTGCCCGGCGTTAACTTCACCAGTAGTGGCGGCCGTGGACAGACAGCATCTCTGTTTACCCGAGGCACAGAGTCGGATCATACGTTAATCCTACTAAACGGTCTTCGCATCGGTAATCCATCAACAACCGGCACTCAGCTAGAACTCATTCCCATCGATCAAATCGATAGAATTGAGTTTGTTCGAGGACCACGCTCTGCTCTTTATGGTTCTGACGCCATTGGCGGCATCATCCAGATCTTTACCAAACAAGCTGCTGGCGAAACCAGCGGATCTGTCGCCGTCACCGTTGGCGGTCAGGGAACTCAAAAGATAGACGCGAACATCGCGAAACAATACAGCGATACGGGTAATATATTGGTATCACTATCAAGTGATCGCGATGATGGCTTTGATGTTCTAGATGACGCAGAGACGGATAACGATGGTTATCGTAATCTATCCGCTAATATCACATTAAATCAGCAATTAAATGATCAATTGGATCTGACTCTGCAAGCCTTTAAGTGGCAAGGCAACACAGAGTTCGACAGCGCTTATAGCGGTAATGAATCTGATTTTGAAAACGAACTCTACTCCGGAAAAATTAGTTACGCTGAGGAAAGCTTTGAAAGTTCTCTCACAACGGCATTCCTAAGAAATGATAGTCTCACTTATGGTAACGGTACCAGTCGTAAAGATGGCACGCGCTATGTGACCGAGCGTCTTCAGCTAAACTGGCTGAACAGTTTCTTTATTGATAACAATACCGTCACCGCAGGTATCGATTATATTGATGATGACCTACGCGATAGCACAGTAAAATATAGCGAAACGAGTCGTCAAACCAAAGCGGCTTTCGCTGGTTTATTACATCAAGGCGACCGTTATCAGGTTGAGGCTAGCGGTCGTTATACCGATGACGATCAATTTGGTGATAACTCAACCTACAGCCTCGGTTATGCTTACCAGTTTGAACCGATGAAAGTAGCGCTAAGCTATGGCACCGCCTATAAAGCCCCAACATTCGATGATCTATATGCACCGTTCGTAAGCTATGGTGCATGGGGAACGTATCAGGGAAATGCTGATTTACAACCTGAAGAGTCTGAAACGACTGAACTAACCTTTTCAGGTAACGGCCCTGCTATCTGGGAAATCAGTTTCTATAAAACCAATGTTACGAACCTAATTACCTATAGCACAGACCCTGTTACTTTCGACTCTACGATGATGAATGTCGAGAAAGCCGAGATAGAAGGCGCCGATGCAAGTTATCAGATTAGCTACGGCAACTGGAATCATATCGTGTCATATCAGTACGTAGATGCGAGAAACGCAGCAACTGGGAAAAGACTGCTTAACCGACCACAGGATACGGTGAAATGGCAGATTAACTATGCCATCAACCAATGGGCGGCGGGCAGCGCCCTCATCTGGGAAGGCAAACGTGATGTCTATAATGACACTCTGCCAGGCTTTGCCGTTGTCGATTTTTTCACAACCTATCAAATCACCCCCGAGTGGCAGTTAGGTGCACGTGTTGAAAACCTGTTCGACAAGGTATATCAAACCAATCCTGGGTATTATACTCAGGACCGCCTAGTAACCGCCTCGGCCCGTTACAGTTTCTAATCACTGAACAGATTCAATGCGAAACAAAAAGGCCGGGCTCTATCCCCGGCCTTTTTATTAGGAGCTGAAAATGACAAACCGTCTGACGAAAATTTATACCCGCACCGGCGATAAGGGTACGACATCACTGGCCAATGGCCATAAAGTGGATAAGTGCCATCCTCGTATCGAAACCCTCGGTGACACCGACGAGCTCAACTGCCTACTCGGCGTACTCATTGCCGAACTGCCCGCTCAGGAACCGTTAAGGAAGCTGTTGCTACAGTGTCAGAATGATCTGTTTGATCTCGGAGGAGAGCTGGCCGTTGCTGATCCCGCTTACACCGTCATCAATGATGCAGTGATCACCGAAATGGAACAGCAGATCGACGCGATGAACAGTTCTCTGCCACCGTTAAAGGAGTTTATTCTGCCGGGCGGAAATCGTGCAGCAGCACTGTGTCATCAAGCACGCAGCGTATGCCGACGAGCTGAAAGACGCATGGTGGAACTGGCGCAGCAGGAAACGGTCAATCAGATAAGCGCGAAGTATCTGAACCGGCTTTCCGATCTTCTGTTTGTCGCCGCTCGGGTATTAACCCGGCAGCAGGGAGATGAGATTTTATGGCGACCTCGTAAGCCAAGCACGCCCAAGTCATAAACGCGTGGCAAGATAAAAACCGATAGAATAAACCTAGAGCGAGTCAGTCGAATGAATGACTGACTCAATAAACCAAACCGACCTAACCAATCGTTGAGAGAAACTAATATGTTGCGTTTAACCGTCCCTCTAGCCCTTTCAGCCATCCTTTTAGCACCGCTGGCCCAAGCGGACTGCGCCGATGAGCAAAGCTGGTGTGAAACAAAGTGCGAAGTTAAACATATGACCGATGATGCAGCTATTGCTGGGTGCAAATCGAAGTGTGTCGCCGCACGAGCTGCCTGCAGCACCCAAGCCGGTGCAGAAACCGCGTGGGATGCCACGAAAGAAGCCGCCGAGGATACAAAATCGTTCTTCAAAGGCCTGACCGAGTAATCATCCATCGAGGATGACGATGGCCGATGGGTAAGCGCTATTGATCAATCTCGTCACATAGCTCTAACAGCGATCAAAGCGAAATAAGGTTTACTGTTTAACGGCTATCCGTGCCTGCTGAATGGCATCACACATCTGTTGAGTACCATCCAGCAAGCGCATGGTTGGTCGGTAGAGCAGGTCTTCATTCAGACGATGAAATTGATGAAGACGACTCGCCGCCAGTTCAGGCCATGCTAACCATTGCTGCTGCCAACCTTCGGGGACGTTTTCGCCGGTTAGAATAATCTGCGGATCGGTCTGTAACACCGACTCTATTCCTAAGCGAGGTACAACCTCTCGATGTTCAGCAAACACATTTTCACCACCGCACACCTCGATCACCTGGCTGATCATCTGGCTCTTATTCACGGTCATCAACGGCTGATGCCAAAGCTGATAAAACACTCGCATACTTGCCCGGCCTGAATAGCGCTGTTGCAGCTGCTGTAATCGCTCTTCAAACTCTGCGGCCTGCTGTTCAGCGGCAGGCAACTGTAATAACTGTCCTAATGCTCGCAAGTTATCTGGAATATCACTAAACCGTTGCGGGTCTGAATAATAAACAGGAATACCTAACTGCTCTAGCCGCTGTAAAGGCAGCTGTGGATTACCACCAGCCCAAGCCACGACAAGATCAGGCTGCATAGCAATAATGGCTTCCAGATTAAATCCCTGCGAATCACCTACCACCGGAACGCTCAGCGCGGCCTCCGGATAATCACTATGACTCACAACACCCACAACATAGTCACCACCACCGATGGCGAATAGGTTTTCGGTGATATGGGGCGCTAATGCAATCACTCGTCTCGCCGGTTGAGTCATATTAATCACTCGACCATGATTATCTGTCACACTGATATCGGCTTGCGCTACCGAAGCGAATAGACATTGGCTGCATACAAATAGGGTAAAACCGAGTAACTTTAGCCGCATAACGGATCGCCGAGATAAGAGTGGGTCTGAATGCATTTGATTCTACCCTACCCCTCGATGAAAAATATCAGTCTAGCCGTTAAAATACTCATCTATTTCCACGTTTTTTGAACCATCAGTCAGGGTGCCATCTTTATGCAGATTCAGGAACCAAACCAAGGCCAAGGTTTTGCCTTGTTCAATCTGGGCTTTCGTCCCTTCTTTTTATTCGCTGCGCTCTCTAGCATGCTCTTCATGACCTACTGGCTCATGCTGCTAGGCAAAGGACAATCCACTTACGACTATTACCTGCTGAGTCAAATATGGCACGGTCACGAAATGCTGTTTGGTTATGCCGCTGCCGTGATCACGGGCTTTCTATTGGCCGCTGTACGCAACTGGACCTCGATACAAACACCTTATGGCGCCAAACTAGCGGGACTATTTCTGCTCTGGCTGGCCGGTCGTGTATTGCCGATAGTCTCTGAGTTGGTCACACCACTGCCGGCACCTTTAATTGCGATCACTGATCTCCTTTTTTTACCTCTGGTCGCACTCACGATTGGCATACCGATTATCCGTTCAGGCAACTATCGCAACCTAGTCTTTACCATTATTTTACTGGCGCTGACGCTGGCCAACCTATTAGTGCACCTTCAGCTATTAGGGGTCACACAAACAACCTTAGCGAGCGGCTTACAACTGGCACTAGGGCTAATCGTCGTCATCATGGTGGTGATGGGTGGCCGAGTCATCCCCTTCTTTACTGAACGCGCTTTGGCATTTGAGGCAAAACGTTACACTTGGCTCGAACCCTTGATCATTCCACTAGCCGCAGCTTGGTTACTCGCGGATCTGTTCCAATTAACGCTGATCACCAGTCTATTCGCCGCCCTCAATGCGCTAATACATGTTATTCGCCTTAGCGGCTGGTTCAAATTACGGATGATACGTAACCCTCTTATCTGGATTTTGCATCTAGCCTATCTGTTTATCCCTCTAGGGTTTGCACTCGATGCGCTCTCAGGCGTGATCGCCCTCTCGCCATATATTGCCATCCATGCCTTTGCTGCCGGCGCTATCGGATCTATGACCATTGGGATGATGGCCCGCGTATCACTGGGTCATACCGCCCGCCCACTGAAAGTCGCGAAGATCACTGTCGTCGCCTTTATACTGATGGCCATCGCCGGTGTTATTAGAGTCTTTATGCCGTTAATTCCAGAACTCCATATGATGGGCGTACATATTTCCGGGGGTTTGTGGATGCTATCTTGGCTGCTCTTCCTGATTCCTTATACCCCCATATTACTGAAACCCAGACTCGATGGTCAGTTTGGCTAACCCATTGACTGCGATCCAATAAGAAACGCTCTGCACGTTTATATTTCAACAAGGCTTCACAGTGGTGCAAAACGCACCACTGCATGCCTCTTCGCATTTGAATCTCACGATATCACAGGCCCCACGAGCTGAGGTTAATGGCTCAACGGGCCAAGCCGGGCTCAACACAACCGCTTATTATATTCCTGAGATGAACTTTATATTCAAATGGAACAAGATTTGCTTGTATCTAGTGCTTATGCGGTACTCTGATGGAATGAGCAATGACACTATTTAGTAAACTATTTGGCACATCAAACAGTACGACTCCAGACAAAGACATTCCTACTATCGACACCCTGGTCGCAGAGACCATCGACTACCAATATTTTTCAGACGATGAAAAACGTTTCTATCGTGCATTACAGCTGATTAGCGGTCAGACCGCCCAACTCTCCCGACAAGTATTCAGAGCGCTTGAAGCCCAAGAGAACTTTCTTTCCGAAATTAGTCAGCGAGCCAATAAACTCGATACAGAATTAACGGTGGCCAACAACTACCTCAACAGCTCTAACGCAACTGTTGACTCGTTACAGCAACAAATCGAGGTTGAAGTACAGGACGTTAACACCTCGATCAATCAATCCTTGGAGGAGATAAGCCTTTCCCTCTCAGAAAAGTCGAGTAATGTTAATGAAGTGCTGGATGGCATTCTAAGAATAGGTAAAGGCGTGAATCTACTCGCGCTCAACGCTTCCATTGAAGCCGCCCGCGCCGGTGAGCATGGACGAGGCTTTGCGGTGGTCGCCGATGAAGTAAGACGCCTCGCAAACGTCACCACAGAACAAGCTCATCAGGCCGCCAAACAACTCGATTTCTCGCAGGTTAACACAGATCTCCAGAATATCAGCCGCGCCAATACCGATAAACTAGCCAACTTCGTGGATGTCATCCAATCGGCCACGGGCCAATTAACCGAGCTCTTTAATTCCATCGGCACAGAGCTGAGTGCGGTTATGGAAAATACCGCCGTCATCTTTGAAACGCTGGAAATGAGCACCGGCACAATGCAACGCATCGGCAGCAAAAATGAACTGATTAATCATGTCGTCGAAGAGATGTCTCAGGGGTTGGATAAAGTAGATATCCACAGTACCGATCTCTCTTCAGCCTCTTTCGCGATCAATAATACGCTCAAAAAATTACACCTCGTGGCTGACGCTGGGCATGATCAGTTAGACGATATTTTACGCCGAGGTAAACTGCGAGTGGCCATCGAACCTAACTTTGTCGGCTTATCATTCCGTGAGAAACTAGGCGATCCTTTGAAGGGCCTCGATGTTGATTATGCCTTAGCATTTGCGCGCTACCTCGGGGTTGAGTGCGAATTCATCGAAACACCGTGGGATATGTGTACAGAACTGCTCACCTCGGGTGAAAAATTTGGACAACCACCCGCCGATATTGTTATCAGCGCACTGCCGCCATCCGCAGAATATGACAACGTCGCTTACTCTGAAGCCTACACCTATCTTCCGTGGGTACTTGCCCGCCGAAAAGGCGACCGTCGGATTAATTCCGTCAAAGATCTACAGGATAAGGTCGTTGGTGTGATTAATGATCCCGCAGGCTTAATGATTCTGGAAGATCTCGGTATTCGCTGGAGTAGTAACGAGAAAAAATCCGGCGGCACCATCCGACTCAATAATTTAATTGCCTACTCGGATCAATCGCGTATCCACCACTGTCTAACCGATGGCATTGTTGATGCTTTCGGCATTGATCTACCTATTTATTACTGGGCATGTAAAAACCCAGCAAGCCCTTGGTTCGATAAAATTGAGATCATTCCTGGCAACCTAGCCTCCCGACCTTTTTTCTACACCATGGTCGTGAATAGCAACGCTTCCAGCTACCGCCTATTGGCCCAAGCCAATCGATTCATTCACTGGTTTAAACAGCAGAGTGAACGGAGGGATATTGAGCAAAAATGGCAAGGATCGGTTCTAGAGGGGACGGGGTCTTATCGTAATGAGCCCGGTAATCTACTAGGCGAATCCGATCTAAAAAAACATTATGAAGCGCACTGCCACACCTTTAACCTTGAGCCTAAAGGGCTCAATATCAACCAGCAAAGCGAGATGCAAAAACAAGCCTTTCAGACACAATAACGGTATTGTGTTTGGTCCCTCGTCAGAGGCGCTATTTTGAATATAAAAAAGGAGACCGAGGCCTCCTTTTTATTATTCATCGTTCAAACCACAGAACTTACTTGTTAGGGTCGACTAAAGTACGTCCCTGAATTTTACCGGCGACAATATCTGCTGCCGCTTGAGGCAAATCGGATAAGCCAATCACATTGGCAATCTCACCCAAAGCATTATCAGGCAGGTCGGTCAGCAGTCGATTCCACGCGGCGGTGCGGATATCGACAGGACACATCACCGAATCGACCCCTTGCAAACGGACATTACGCAAAATAAATGGCATCACCGTGGTCGGTAACTTATAGCCACCCGCTAGACCACAAGCCGCCACCGTACCGCGATAATCGGTTTCAGCCAGCACCCGAGCCAGCATAGTATCACCGACCGTATCGATGCCACCGGCCCAACGTTGCTTCTCAAGAGGACGGGCAGCTTCAGCCATTTCGGCACGTGTCAGTATCTCGTTAGCGCCTAAATCTCGCAGGTAATCATGGGTGGACTCACGTCCGGTAACCGCCGCGACGGTATAACCAAGCCGACTCAAAATGGCCACCGCAACACTACCCACACCACCGGCAGCACCGGTCACCACGACAGTACCACGATCAGGCGTAATACCGCCGTCTTCCAGCGCCATCACGCAGAGCATCGCTGTCAGCCCCGCCGTACCGATTGACATCGCCTTAGCGGCATCCATTCCTGCTGGCATTTTAACCAACCACTCGGGTTTCATCCGCGCAAACTGACTATAACCACCCCAGTACCGTTCACCCACACTCCAACCTGTCATAATCACCTGATCGCCAGGCTGATAATCTGGGCTGCGAGACTCTTTAACGACTCCCGCAAGATCAATCCCCGGCACCATTGGAAACTTATGCACAATTTTTCCCGTGCCCGTCACCGCTAAGCCATCTTTATAATTCAGTGAGGAGTAACTAACTTCCACCAGCACATCTTCATCCGGCAGATCGCTGAGTTCTAGTGTTTTTACCGCAGAGAGTGTTTTCCCCTCTTCCTGTTCTAATACCAGTGCATTAAACATAATTCACCTCACTTTTACTTTTAATCATTTCTTCGACAAGTCTTGCATCGGACAAAGCCTGATGGATACGTCTTTTGCGAATACCGCGGGCACATCTACGCAACGCTCAACCAAAACTGACTAAACATCAGTGCAAATACTCTGTTTATTTGAATAAACCAACTAAGCGAATCTACACCATTTCCATTTGTCTTACAAATTAACTAATTAATCTACAAACGATAATAATAACGGTATAACAGAAGAACAACTACTCTCTATAAGCCCCCGTTTGCCTCGTCTTATGCAATAAAACCACGCCCTAAAAGCAATTCGGAATTGTTTCTATAAATCACCGGTCAGCAGATAGCTATTTTTAAACTTAGACTATAATTAAGTTATATGAACGCAAGAAGAAGAGAAGTCTATGTTGATACACAATAAAAGCATTGTGCTAACGATCATAATGACACTATCCCCTATGGCCCTCGCCGATGACTTAGGGCAGACGATCGTGATGCAAGGCAATGGTAAAGGCGCGATGGCCTGTTCTATCTGCCATGGTGCAAGTGGTGCTGGTCAAGCTCAAGCCGCTTTCCCTAAACTCGCAGGCTTAGACCCTGAATATATGCAAAAGCAGTTAGAAGATTTCACCACGGCCAAACGAAACAATCCGGTGATGTCGCCTATCGCTAAAGCACTAACAAAAGAGGAAGCTGTCGCCGTCTCTTCATATTTTGCTCAAATGCCCACTCCGGCCCCCGCAAGCGCCAACGTTGATGAACCCCTCATACAAGCAGGCAAGCGACTGGCCGAAGAGGGAAACTGGGCGAATGATATCCCTAGCTGCTTCGCCTGCCATGGTACAAACGCCAATGGCATTGGTGCCAACTTTCCGGCACTCGCAGGCCAACATGCCAGTTATATAGAACAACAGTTAAACGCTTGGCGCTCGGGACAACGTAGTAATGACCCTAATCAGTTGATGGCGAGTGTTTCTCAGCGCCTCAGCGAGGCAGAAATAAAAGCCGTTAGCGCCTTTTTAGCTAACTTATCGGTAACCGAACATTAAGAAATGTTGGTGGTTTTTATGTTGCACACAAAGATAAACATTAAAGTAATGCCAAAGCTCAATCTACGCGTACTCAGGTTGCAGTTGGGCGCGGTGTTATTAAGCTCCCTTACACTTAGCCAAGCCTTCGCCGCTGACAAAGACTATCAGGTTGAATTACCCGCCGCGCCTGAAGGTTCGGTAACCTTTACGTCGCCGAATGAGGCCGATATCCCCAATAATGCATTCGGTGATGCGGTACGTTATGGGCAGTCACTCTTTACCAATACACAGCAATTACGCGGGAAGTATGTTGGCAATGAACTAAACTGCTCCAACTGCCATATTAACAAAGGCAGAAAAGCGAATGCCGCGCCATTGTGGGGGGCATTTCCTATGTACCCGGCTTATCGAAAAAAGAACGATCACGTCAATACCATCGATGAAAGGATTCAAGGGTGTTTTACCTACAGTATGAACGGCACCCCTCCACCTTTCGGCAGCAAAGAGCTCACCGCACTGGTGACCTACCATTACTGGCTATCAACCGGCGCTCCCGTTGGGCAAGCGCTGCCTGGGCGTGGTTATCCCAAGCTTGATACTCCAGCAGAGGCTCCTAGTGTTAGCCGCGGAGAAGTCGTCTATCAAGATAATTGCGCCATCTGTCATGGCGACAATGGCGCGGGCACCCAAGTAGATGGGCATTACGCTTTTCCGCCATTATGGGGCAAGGATTCCTTTAATTGGGGTGCCGGCATGCACCGTGTTAATACCGCTGCCGGCTTTATCAAAGCCAATATGCCGCTCGGCAAACCCAATAGTCTAACAGACCAGCAAGCTTGGGATGTCGCCGCTTTCATGAATAGTCACGAACGGCCACAAGATCCACGATATAACGGCAATATCGCGCAAACAGCGGAAACCTTCCATAAGCATCAGTGCTTTTATAACAAAGAGGTCGATAATGAACTCAGAGGACAGGGTGTGAAGTAACACTGAAACACAAAAATAGAGGCGTTCCCCTGACCCGCTGAGAATGTGATCAGCATCTGGTTTTTCGAGGGCGCCTCTCCCTTCAATATCTTCTGTTTTAAAATTTTGTGCCTTAAATATCTGCTACTTGAAAGAACCCCAACCAATCACACTCTGATATTGTGCGTTAAATCCTTAATGTACCTCCGAAAGCCACACCCATGGCGATATCCACTGTCGTTAGGGGTTAACGCGATCCAAGCGGTTGTTTCAGCACTTAGCTATGCTATAGAATCTAAGCCTATTAATAATCGTTCATTGATTGTGCAGGCCTATTTGTCGGGTTAATACCATCCTAACGAGGATTGCAAAGGCAGCGCTATTCTTAACAAAATTCTGCCACACAAACCGTCCGGTTCATGCTTTGCCATCCAAATTTGAAGCCATGGGATACTATCGAGATATGCAACCAACAGTAGGAGAGACTCTGTGAGTTTAGAAATAGCCCCCATCGCTCAACGCAGTTTATCTAGCCAGATTGCACAGCAGATTCGTCAGGCCATTATGGATGGCTCTCTAAAAGCAGATGACCGCTTACCCACTGAAGGGGAATTAGCGCTGCGCTATGAAGTATCCCGTCCGACGATTCGAGAAGCCCTTAAACGCTTGGCGGCGCAGAATTTAATTCGCTCTCGCCGAGGCCCTACTGGCGGTACCTTTATCAACCGCCCCTCCACTGCCGACCTGAGCGATGCACTCAGCAGTGCCACCACCCTATTAGTAGGAATGGATGCGTTCTCGCTGGAGGATATCAATCAAACCCGCCTACTGCTGGAAACTAACTGCCTGCAATTAGCAGCCACGCAGATCACCACAGCACAGCTCGATGAACTGGCACAGGAGCTATCTAAGCAGCAAAACGATCAGCTCACACCTGAGCAGTTTTGCGCTTCAGATGTCCGCTTTCATCGCTTAATCGCCGAAGCATCAGGCAACCCTCTACTCAGTTTCATTATGGTCAGCATCATAGAAGCGCTACAACCCATCAGCAATATGATCACCTTTCGCTTTCGCGAACGCTCAGTGATGGCCGATCAACACCTACGGATTCTGCAGGCGTTAAAGCAACATGATGCCGAACAAGCATGCGCGGTATTAGCAGAACAAGTGAATTATCTGAGCGAAAAAAGCCAACAAGCCCAGCAATGGAAAGCCACAAACCCAACTAAGCCGGAATAAGGCACTCACCAAAATAACATAGGATTTATCCTATAATTGCGGTATTCTTCAGCTATGAATCAGTGCATTTAAGGAGTTAATGTGGAAGAGAATAGCGTCTGGATTATTGGTATTGTAGCCCTGTTAGCAGGAGCACTTATTGGCTACCTGATGGGACGTTCTGGCGATACTTCCAGTCAGAAAAAACTGACGAATGAGCTCAATGAAGCGCAACGTGATTTAAGTGACTACAAAGAAAAGATTAACGGTCACTTCGAAAAAACCGCTGAACTCGTCAACAATCTGACTGAAAGCTACAAACAGGTTCACCAGCACCTCGCTCAGGGATCAGAAACACTCTGCATGGGTGTGCACTCGCCTGACAAGCTTAACAGTGATGCCAAGCCACAAATTGAAGAGCAGCCTCAGACGGAACCCGAGGAAGCTAAGGACGACATCGAGCCGACAGAAGCAGCCAAACCAGAGGATGAGCCTGTCGTTATTGAGCCACCTCGAGATTATGCACCGAAGAAAGCCGATGAAGAAGGTACGCTCTCTGATAAGTTCGGTCTAAAAAAGAAATCAGACAGTGAGGAAGAGGAACTCCAAGATGTAATTCCTCCTATCTTGAAAGATCAGATTCCCCATACCAGTGACAGTGTTAAAAAACCAGCTAGTTAGCCTAGTAAAGACTAACAGTAACACCGTCTAATAAACTAAAAACCGGCCATGGCCGGTTTTTTTTTACCTCTCGATCTTTAACCTTTCAGGTGCCTAACACTGATAGCACCGTCACACGGGGTTATGGATATCGACAAACTGATGTTCAAGATCAAATTCTGCTGCCAGCTTCTCACCCAATGCTTGCACACCATATCGTTCAGTCGCGTGATGACCCGCAGCAAAATAATGAATACCCAACTCTCTCGCACTATGTACCGTCGGCTCGGAAATTTCGCCCGAAATAAAAGCATCTAAGCCCAGAGCTGCCGCTTTTTCGATATACCCCTGTGCCGCACCGGTGCACCAGCCGACCGTTTCAATCAATTCTGGCCCACCATCGATGTGAAGCACTTCACGCCCCAGCGCTGCGGCTATCTGCTGGCTAAAATCGGCCGCCGTCAACGGAGTATCTAAACGCCCAGTCAGCCCAATGCTTAACGGGTTAGCAAGCTCTAACCCTCCACTAATGTGCAACCCTAACTGTTTTGCAAGACAAGCATTATTGCCTAATTCAGGATGGCCATCCAAAGGAAGGTGATACGCGAGTAGACTGATATCATGGCTTAACAGTGTTTGTAAGCGGCGTTTTTTCATCCCCGTTATCACCTCTGGCTCACCTTTCCAGAAGTAACCATGGTGAACTAAAATCAGATCGGCCTCTAAAGCGACCGCACGATCCAACAATGCCTGGCTAGCCGTGACACCGGAGACGATACGACGCACCTCTGCACGGCCTTCAACCTGTAGGCCATTTGGGCAATAATCCCTGTATTTCTCAGGGCTCATCAAAGAATCACAATAATTAACTAACTGTTTCAGTAATACCGCCATAATCTTTTCTTTATCTTCCCAAAAACCCGTTATTATCCGTATAATTCCCATTCAACTGAATAACTTTACCACTGTTTATAAAGGCATCTCTAATTGATTCAACGTTTTGCTTTTCTAGTTTGGCCTATCCTGTCAGGGATACTTGCCGCCGTGGCGTTGCTGATCTATCTACCTGATACGTTTGCTCCCCAAACTAATACCGTACAGATCCGTCAGGTCGACACACCTTCAACGGAGATGCGCGGCCCATTTTCATACGCCGATGCGGTAGAGCATGCGGCCTCTAGTGTCGTCAATATTTATACCCGCACAGTCGTGCCAAGCAGTAATAAACAGATCTATAGCGATCCGAGCATCCGTAAATATTATGATGCAAAAACCGGCCATAAAGAGCGCATTCAATCGAGCCTAGGTTCCGGCGTAATTCTCAGCCCTGAGGGTTACATTGCGACGAATAACCATGTTATTTCCGGTGCGGACAGTATCGTGGTGGCATTAAAGGATGGTCGCGAGGCAACAGCAACGGTTGTGGGCAACGATCCGGATACCGATCTAGCCGTCCTTAAAATCAACCTCACAAACCTACCTAGCATTACGGTCAGCTCATCCGCTAATTTACGCGTCGGTGATGTTGCTCTGGCAATCGGCAACCCCTTTGGCGTTGGCCAAACCGTTACCATGGGCATTATCAGCGCCACTGGCCGCAATCAATTAGGGCTAAACACCTATGAAGACTTTATTCAAACCGATGCGGCTATCAATCCAGGCAACTCTGGCGGCGCACTGATTAATGCCGAAGGCAATCTGATCGGTATTAATACGGCAATCTTTACCCGCTCAGGCGGGTCTCAGGGTATTGGCTTTGCGATCCCCTCGGACCAAGCTAAACAGGTGATGCAAGATCTGATAGACCATGGCCGAGTCATTCGTGGTTGGGTGGGTGTTGAAGCCCAAGAAATCACCCCTGAGCTGGCTGAGTCGTTCGGATTAAAAGATACGAAAGGGCTGATTATTGCGGGCATTTATCGCGATGGACCGGCACACAAAGCGGGACTGCTACCTGGGGATATCCTACTAGAGATTGGCGGCAAAAAAATCGTCAACAGTTTTAATTCGATGTATAGCGTCGCCCGAATGCCGCCAGGCACCGTGCTTCCGGTCAAAATATGGCGTAACGGTGAAGCAAAAGAACTTGAGATAACTGTCACTCAACGCCCAGCGATTGCAAACCCTATAACGGAAATCCCGGCACAACCTTCAACCGAAGAGACCAATAAAGAAAAGGCGAGCCAATAATGAGTAGCTACAAAAAAAGCCCCTCGGGGCTTTTTTTGTTACTAACGGTGTCACAACCATCGATCAATCTTTGATGCGATATTCCGCCGAACGCGCATGTGCCGTCAGGCTTTCACCTCGGGCTAATACCGAAGCGACCTTACCCATTTCTGATGCACCATCTTCTGAGAACATGATCAGCGAAGAGCGTTTCTGGAAATCATACACACCTAAAGGTGATGAGAATCGCGCGGTACCCGACGTAGGCAATACGTGATTTGGCCCAGCACAGTAATCGCCTAACGCCTCAGCGGTATAGCGGCCCATGAAGATAGCACCCGCATGCTTAATCAACGGTAACAGTGCCTGAGGGTCTTCAACCGACAACTCTAAGTGTTCCGGCGCAATACGGTTATTCACCTTCGCCGCTTCTTCTAAGTTAGCTACTTTGATCAGCGCGGCACGATCCGCCAGAGAACGACCGATAATCGCTTTCCGCTCCATCGTGGGCAACAGCTTCTCGATACTGGCACTGACTTTATCGAGGAAGTCGGCATCAGGGCTGATCAGAATAGGCTGAGCATCTTCATCGTGTTCCGCCTGCGAGAAAAGATCCATCGCGATCCAATCAGGATCGGTACCACCATCACAAATCACTAAGATTTCAGATGGCCCTGCGATCATATCGATACCAACGGTGCCAAACACGGCGCGTTTTGCCGTCGCCACAAAGATATTGCCCGGACCAACGATTTTATCCACCTTAGGAACCGTTTCAGTACCATAAGCCAGTGCCGCAATCGCTTGCGCACCTCCGATAGCAAAAGCGCGACTAACGCCGGCCAGTGCCGCCGCAGCCAGTACCAGTTGGTTCACTTCACCGTCCGGTGTAGGCACAACCATAATCAGCTCTTCAACACCGGCCACATGTGCCGGAATTGCATTCATCAATACCGAAGAAGGATAAGAGGCTTTACCACCGGGCACATATAAGCCCGCTTTATCCATCGGCGTGACTTTCTGGCCTAGCAATGTGCCTTCGGCGTCTTGATACTGCCAAGACTCACCCTTCTGCCGTTCGTGATAATCACGAACACGCTGAGCAGCCACTCGGAGTGCGTTATTCTGATCGGCAGGCAAGCCGGCCAAGGCTTTATTCAAATCATCCTGAGTAAACTCAAGCTCAGCCATGGAACTAACACTGAGCCGATCGAAACGGTTAGTGTACTCAACAACCGCGCTATCACCTTCCGCTTTCACGCGGTCGAGGATATCTTCAACGGTCCGGTTAACCTCTTTATTAGAAACCGATTCCCAAGCCAACAATTTATCCAATTGCTCGCTAAAATCAGCTTGCTGACTGTCTAATCTTAATACCATTGGTTTGGCCATCATTATTTCGACCTGTCTTTACGCGCTTCGACTGCCGCGGCTAATTGTTCAATAATAGGTTGGATCTGCCGATGCTTCATTTTCAACGCAGCCTTACCTACCACCAAGCGAGAGCTGATATAACAGATATCATCCATCGGTACTAAACCGTTAGCCCGCAACGTATTACCCGTATCGACAATATCAACGATCCGGTCGGCTAAGCCCATGATCGGAGCCAGCTCCATCGCGCCGTACAGTTTGATAATATCAACCTGCCGCCCCCGACGGGCAAAGTACTCTTTGGTAATATTGACAAACTTAGTAGCGACTTTCATCCGCCCTTCAACTTCACCCGCATCCTTCATGCCTGCCACCATCAAGCGGCATTTAGCAATATCGAGATCCAGTGGTTCGTACAGATCTTTCGAGCCATACTCTAACAGCACATCTTTACCCGCAACCCCCATATCTGCCCCGCCATGTTCCACATAGGTAGGAACATCCGTCGCCCGAATAACAACCAGTTTGATGTTCTCATGGTTGGTATCGAAAATAAGCTTACGACTGCTGAAAATATCTTCAGCGGGGATAATATTAGCCGCTTCTAAGAGAGGCAGCGTATCTTTCAGAATACGCCCTTTAGATAGCGCAATGGTCAGGTTCTGTTTCATATTTGCTATTTTGTTACCACTTAAAATTGAGTACGGGCACACAGCCTAGGCTGTAAATGCTCATTGTCTATCGCTACTAACTTTCGCTCTGAGCTACGTTAACGCCACCCGGAACTCGTTTAATCTTAGCGCCTAATAATTGGAGCTTTTCTTCGATGCACTCATATCCACGGTCGATATGATAAATACGATCGATAACAGTATCGCCTGTTGCCACCATGGCAGCAATCACCAGACTCGCAGAAGCGCGCAGATCCGTCGCCATCACCGGTGCGCCGGTCAGCACTTCACGCCCTTCAGTAATCGCCGTATTGCCATCGATGGTGATCTTCGCCCCCATGCGCTGCATCTCTTGCATATGCATAAAGCGGTTTTCAAACACCGTCTCTTTAATGACGCCCACGCCTTCAGCGATAACGTTTAGCGCGGCAAACTGTGCTTGCATATCGGTCGGGAACGCAGGATAAGGTGCAGTCGTTACATTGACCGCTTTCGGACGCTTGCCGTGCATATCTAAGCTAATCCAGTCAGAGCCACATTCAATCTCTGCCCCCGCTTCCCTAAGTTTCTCCAATACGACATCAAGAATATCTGGCCGAGTGCTTTTAACTTTCACTTTGCCTCGAGTAGCGGCGGCGGCAACGAGATAAGTCCCGGTTTCAATCCGGTCAGCAATTACCGAATAGGTGCAGCGTTTTAATGACGCGACGCCATTAACCACGATGGTATCGGTACCATGACCGGTAATATCAGCGCCCATGGCGATCAGGAATTCAGCGAGGTCAACGATTTCAGGTTCGCGAGCGGCATTTTCTATAATGGACTGACCCTCAGCCAGTGCGGCCGCCATCAGAATATTTTCGGTACCCGTTACCGTCACGATATCAAAAAAGACCCGACCACCTTTCAAACGGCCATCGCAGGTCGCGCGAATAAAACCTTCTTCGACAGTGATCTCAGCCCCTAACGCTTCAAGGCCTTTCAGGTGAAGATCCACCGGCCGACTACCGATAGCACAACCACCCGGCAGTGACACCTCAGCATGACCAAAATGCGCCAGCAGTGGCCCCAAGACCAAAATCGAAGCGCGCATGGTTTTCACCAGATCATAGGGCGCGATCGTCGAGGTTAATGTCGTTGCATCGATTTCAACATTCAGTTTTTCATCGACGGTTAGATCAACACCCATCTGCCGGAGTAACTCAAGCATGGTGGTAATATCATGCAGATGAGGCAAGTTACTGACAGTAACCGGCTCGTCCGCTAATAGAGTGGCGGCCAGAATAGGCAAAGCGGAGTTTTTGGCTCCAGAAATGCGTACTTCACCTTCCAGCCGGTTTCCACCGGTAATGATCAGTTTATCCATGAAAATAGGGTCTCTATGCGCTTCAGTTCTGTTCTGCCCACTGGGCTCGGGTAAAGGTCTTAATGGTCAGAGCATGGATACTACCGTCAGCAATCTGGTCGGCAAGACAAGCATAAACCATCTGCTGTTTTTTGACCGGCCGCAGACCTTCAAAGATATCGCCGACAACAGTGACTTGAAAGTTACAACCTTCACCTTCAGGAAAGACTTCACAGCCTTCTAGTTTTTCTTCCAGAATACGTTTTACATCTTCGATTTGCATGCATGATACCAATGAGTATTGGGGGAAAATAATAGGCCGGCAATGATAGCGGAAAATGTGACAAAAGGCGATGACTGTCATGAAACAGCCATCGATAGCAACAAGTCTTAAACCACTGACCTATGGCGTCAGACTGGTACTTTCCAGTCCAACTAAACGAACGATTGCGCTCAGTTCAGCGGGAATATTAAGCGCTTTAAGGGGACGCTGAAGCGCCCGACTTTTCCGCTCAAGGCAGAGCCATAGGGAGACCGCAGAACTATCCACACGTTGTACGCCAGCAAAATCGACAACCACGGCCTGACCAGCTTGTTCGAAGGCTTTTTCAAGCGCCTCCCGCACCGAGATAATCGTACTAAATAGCAGATCACCCTTCAGCAGTATGGTATCAGCAGTCATCTCAACTTGAGCGGCCATTAGCTATCCTTACTACTATTACTCGCATTACTAGCAATAGCATCTTTCCAATCAGAGATTACCTGCTTCACATTACCATTGGCACGCGATGCCATATCCGCAAATTGGTTTTTGAAATTTAGTCGTAAGTTAATACCATCGACCAGCACATTCACCAGTTTCCAGCCATCATCCTGTTTCAGCATGTAATACACCAATGTGTATTGTTTACCATCAGCAGCATAAACATACACACTAACCACTTGCTTATCTTCTGCTGGGCTAGGATGTCCCTCTGGTGCAACTTCATAGCGGACAATATTAAAACCCGTGAGTGATTTAGCAAAGGTACGTACCATCGTATCTTTAAAAACCGTTGAGAACAGCGCCTGCTGCTTTTCATCAACACGTTTATAATACTTACCCATCACCCGCTTAGAGACATAGCCAAAATCAACGACCGGGTTGAGGATTGCTTCGATGTCCGCAATCAACTCTTCGCTCTGCTCTGGTGCTTTCAGTGATGGCTTTTCTAGCACGGTCATCATCTGCGATGAAGCCTGCTCTATCGTATCCCGCGCTCCCTCCCATGAGGCCTGAGCCGACACAGAAGCAAAGACCAATGCGAGTAACACCAAACAACGATTAATATATTTCATATTCCTACTTCCCATACTTATGTAGCGATACCAAACACTGGTTATTCAGAGGCCTGATTGAAAAGGAATTTACCAATCAACTCTTCTAGCACCAACGAAGATTGAGTGTCTTCAATAAAATCACCCTCTTTTAGTATTTCATCGTCTGCGGCTCCTGTGGTGATACCCACATATTTCTCACCTAACAGACCGGCGGTTAAGATAGAGGCTGAGCTATCCGATGTCAGATAATCCACATCCGCATTAATCTCCATCTCGACCAGCGCCATCAGCTTTTGGCGATCGATGGTAATATTGGTGACTTTACCAATAGCGACACCCGACATGGTCACTTTTGAGCGCGCAGTCAGCCCCCCCGCATTTTCGAATCGGGCATAGATTTTATATGCCCCCTCCTGCTTTGCTAGTGTCAGGCCGCTGACACTGATCGCCAGCATCGCCAACGACAATATGCCGACTAACATAAAAATGCCTACACCCAGCTCAATTCCACGATTACGCATGTCTTACAAATCTCCAAACATCAAAGCTGTCAGAATAAAATCTAATCCGAGGACAGCTAGGGATGAATACACAACTGTTTTGGTTGTCGCCTGACTAATACCTTCAGACGTGGGCACTGAATCATACCCCTGAAATACGGCAACCCAGGTAACAACCACGCCAAATACCAAGGATTTAATGAGGCCGTTCACCACATCATCAAAAAAATCGACTGAATTTTGCATGTTAGCCCAGAAAGAACCTTCATAGATACCTAGCCAATCGACACCGACTAACATGCCCCCCCAAATACCGACGGCACTAAAAATCATCGTCAGAATAGGTAGACAGATAAGTCCAGCCCAGAAGCGAGGCGCAATAATCCGACGCAGCGGATCAACACCAATCATCTCCATGCTGGATAACTGTTCAGTGGTCTTCATCAAACCAATTTCTGCCGTTAATGCAGAACCCGCTCGACCAGCAAACAGTAGAGCCGTCACCACCGGTGCTAACTCCCGCACCAAGCTCAGCGCCACCATCTGCCCAACCGCCTGTTCGGTGCCATAATCCACCAGAATGGTATAGCCCTGCAACGCCAGCACCATACCAATAAACAAGCCTGAGACAATGATAATCACCATCGATAGCACGCCGACTGAATACAGTTGACGCACTAACAAAGGAAAAGAGGTTAGTGGGTCAGGGCGCGCGATAACCGCTTGCATCAACACCATCCCCGCACGTCCAATAGCCGCAACCCGGCCCATCGCAGACCGTCCAAGCGACGCAAGATTTGCCGTAACCGAGTACATCAGCGCCCCTCCATCAAGTCTGTTTCATAATCATTGGCCGGAAAATGGAACGGCACAGGACCGTCCGGTAAACCTTTCATAAACTGTTGCACCTGCTCAGAATCATTCTGTTCTAATTGCGCCGGTGTGCCATGTGCAATAACCCCGCCATCCGCAATAATATAGATGTAATCTGCGATACTCAGGGTTTCTTTGATATCATGCGACACGATAATGCTGCTATGACCGAGGGCTTGATTAAGCTTTTTAATCAGATTGACCAGCACGCCCATCGCGATCGGATCCTGCCCGGTAAACGGCTCATCGTACATCACCAAGGCGGGATCTAGCGAAATCGCTCTGGCCAGCGCCACCCGACGCCCCATGCCGCCAGATAGTTCACTAGGCATCAATTCAGATGCACCACGTAAGCCCACCGCCTGCAACTTCATTAAGACGATGTCGCGAATCATATCGCCAGGCAGTTTAGTATGCACACGCAACGGGAAAGCGACGTTTTCAAAAACGCTCATGTCGGTAAATAACGCACCGCTTTGAAACAACATACCCATCTTTTCGCGCACATTGAAAAGTTCGGTACGCCCTAGATGAGGGATATCATCGCCATCCAGTAAAATAGACCCAGAATCAGGCTTCAACTGACCGCCGATAATTTTTAATAGCGTCGTTTTACCCGTGCCGCTCGGCCCCATAATCCCCGTCACTTTACCGCGAGGAATGCGCATATCCATATCTTTAAAGATATAGCGATCACCCCGGCTAAAGGTAAGCTGTTTAATATCAATGATGATATCGTCAAAAAAATCCATAATAACGGTGACTCAATCAGGACAATAAAGAGTTTCAGTAGGGATGTGATGCTCAGTGCACCATATAGTTCCTAAAACCACTATTAATCAGCGGACAGTACGTGGCGAAAAACACCACTATATTGCCACCTAAAAAGCGCGCAGATTGTAACACCCTTGCCTATAAACGTGAATAAAATCGACCTCAACGGCAGCAACCTCTTGCACATAGATCAGATTACCCATTAAATAGGCCTCCGTTTTAACCAGAGCTGAATAAATAACCCGATGTTATACCCTATTATTGCACTACTCTTAGGTTTCATTATTTTGGTCTGGAGTGCCGACCGCTTCGTTATCGGCGCTGCAGGAACCGCCAAGAACATGGGCATGTCGCCCATGCTAATTGGCCTGACGGTGGTCTCTTTCGGCACATCGGCACCCGAGATTTTGGTGTCAATCATGGCAGCCACTACCGGCGCAGGTGATCTTGCTGTCGGCAACGCCTTGGGATCGAACATTGCCAATATTGGTCTAGTGTTGGGGATGACCGCCCTCATTGCCCCACTACCTGTACGCTCCAAGGTGCTCAAACAAGAGATTCCCCTGCTATTAGCGATCACTTTACTGGCCGGTGCGGTACTCTACGATCTCTATCTAGGTCATATTGATTCAATTATTCTGTTCTTATCACTGATTGGCTGCCTTTATCTATTCACTCGATTTCAGCGCAATGCCAGCGATGACGACATTAATGAGGAAGAGGAAGAGCTGCCTGAACTTTCGACGCTCTGGGCTATCTTTTGGCTGATTACAGGGTTACTGCTGCTCGCGGGTAGCTCTCGATTGCTCGTGTGGGGCGCAACCGAAATCGCCACCACCTTAGGGGTTAGTGACCTGATCATCGGCCTAACCATTGTCGCTATCGGCACCAGTTTGCCGGAACTGGCCGCCTCGGTGGCCAGCGCCTTGAAAGGCCATACGGATATCGCTCTGGGGAACATTGTCGGCTCAAATATATTTAATATTGCGGCGGTCATGGCGGTACCCGGCTTACTTGCACCTATAGCCCTAGACCCCATGGTCCTCTGGCGCGATTATGGTTCAATGCTGGGCCTAACACTGCTACTCGTCGCGTTAGCTGTCTATCAACGTCCACCCCGAATCTCACGCTTCGAAGGCGGAATACTACTGACGGCCTATGCAGGTTATCTTGCACTACTATACAATATGAGCGTTTAATCCCTGTATCGGATTGCAGCCTTCACCCCTGCAAATAGAGTTGTGAATAAAGAATGATGAATAAAGAACTGGATTATTTAGCCTCCGCCAGACGTACTATCGAACTGGAACGGGATTCCGTCAACGACCTGCTGGGTTATCTTAATGACGATTTTAGTAAAGCCTGCAAACTAGCGCTGGCATGCGAAGGTCGGGTTATCGTGACGGGCATGGGTAAGAGTGGTCATATCGGTCATAAGATCGCTGCAACACTGGCTTCTACCGGCACACCTTCCTTTTTTGTTCATCCGGGTGAGGCCAGCCATGGCGACCTAGGCATGATCACCCGCGCCGATGTTGTTATCGCGCTATCGAATTCAGGCGAAACCAGCGAAGTGCTGTCTATCTTGCCACTCATCAAGCGGATGAAAGCACCGCTGATCAGCATTACTGGCAATCCAGAATCAACCCTATCCCGCAGTGCAGATGCCAATCTGAATGTCACCATTCGTCAAGAAGCCTGCCCTCTAGGCCTAGCACCGACCTCTAGCACAACGGCATCACTGGTTATCGGCGATGCGCTAGCGATTGCGTTGCTGGAAGCGAGAGGCTTCAGCGCGGAAGATTTCGCCTTTTCGCACCCGGGAGGCAGCTTAGGCCGACGTCTACTACTCAAAGTAGAGGATATTATGCATAGCGGCGATGATATCCCCAAAGTCAGCGATTCAACCATGCTTAAAGATGCCCTCATGGAGGTCACCCACAAACACCTAGGGATGACGACGGTGGTGAACAGTGACGGCGTACTGCAAGGCGTGTTTACCGATGGCGACCTGCGTCGTACTCTTGATCATGACGTTGATATGAAAAACACCCCCATTACTGAGGTCATGACCACTAACTGTACGACGATCACCCGCGAGATACTCGCCGCTGAAGCGCTACAAATTATGCAAGACAACAAAATCAATGCGCTGATCGTGCTCGATGACGCACAGCGCCCCGTTGGCGCATTAAACATGCACGATATGCTTAAAGCAGGTGTGATCTGATGCCTGCCCTCTTTACCGAAAAGCTCCGCAACCAACTGAACGAAAGCCTTATCGCTAAGCTACAGCGGGTCAAACTGGCGGTGTTTGATGTCGATGGCGTGCTCACCGACGGTAAGCTCAACTTTCTCGCCGACGGTAGTGAAATCAAGAATTTCAATACATTAGACGGACTCGGCATTAAGCTCTTAGCCCAAGGCGGAATCAAAACCGCGATCATTACCGGTCGCAGCTCTCCCCAAGTTGAACGTCGCGCTAAGGCGTTAGGTATCGACTACCTCTATCAAGGCCGAGAAGATAAACTCACCGCCCTTGAAGAACTTTGGCAAGATACCGGTTTTAACGCACAACAAACCGCCTACATCGGTGATGATCTACCCGACCTCGCCGCCATCCGCGCAGTCAGCTTTGGCGCTACAGTGAATGGCGGCCATCAATTGGTTGCGGCGCATGCTGATTGGTGCAGCCAACGGACAGCCGGCAATGGCGCTGGCAGAGAGTTTTGCGAAACGATTCTGGCAGGCCAGGGCTCACTCGAAGCCCTGCTTAACGAGTATCTCTAAATGTTAACCGGACGCGTTCGTCTCGTCGCCGCTGCGGCGATTCTAATCCCCGCAGTGATCTATCTTGGCATGGATACTGAACGCCACCCTGTGCGTCTGAAGCAAGCGCCCAATCCTGCTTATCAGCAATCCGATTATTATATTGTCAATGGACGGATCAGGGATTTCGCCCCTACCGGTGAATTAAAGCATCAATTAAGCTCAACGCAGTTAGAGCATCAGCCAGCCCAACAACAAATATTAGTCACTAATCCTGAAATGCGGATCTACAACGGGCAGCAACCCACCCGTAAAGTCAGCAGCTTGCGTGGGATGATTAGCGACAACGATGACAAAATCGAGTTAGAGGGAGAGGTATTATTTCAGGACAGCCTCGACCCAGTGGCAGCAAATACGTTAAAAACCGAATCATTAACCCTGCTACCACAAGAAAACATCGCCAAAACCGATGAGCCAGTCACGATTTCAGGCCCCTCGGGCACAACCAGCAGCATAGGCATGACAATAGACACCGACAGTGGCATTCTTAACCTCCTGTCAGACGTTAACGGAGTATACAATGTTAATTAACCGTATAAGCAAAGCCTTATGCGTGTTGCTACTTAGCTGGCAACCAGTGGCCATGGCCCTACCTAGCGACGCTAACAAAGCGATCCACATCTCCGCGGACAGTGCGACGCGAAATGATCAAACGGGCATTACCTTGTATAAAGGTGATGTGCTATTAACCCAGGGCAGCATGAAAGTCAGCGGCGACAGCATTGAGCTAAGACAAACCGATAGCAGCATCACGCAAATTATCGCCAAAGGACGTCCTGCGGAATTTCAACAGCGCCCCGCCGTTGATGAAGAGGTGACTCACGCATACGGCAAAGTACTCCATTACAATGTCCGCACCAAAGAGCTTGAGATTACCGGCCAAGCAAAAGTCTCACAGGGCGCCGATGTGTTTAGCGGCAACCGAATTGTATACAATATAAACAAAAGTACGGTAAATGCATTTAGGGATGAAAGCGCTAACGGCGAACGCGTGCAAATTGTCATTCAACCTAAAGCAACGCCGGTCAATGAATCGACAACCACAGCGACTGGAGAACTCAACCCGCAATGAGTCGACTAGAAGCACTCCATTTAGCTAAGAGCTATAAAAGACGCGACGTTGTATGCGATGTGTCTATCAGCGTTGATAGCGGTCAGATCGTCGGCCTGCTCGGGCCTAATGGCGCGGGTAAAACGACCTGTTTTTATATGATTGTCGGGCTGGTAGACGCCGATAAAGGCCAAATTAAAATTGACCAGCTAGACCTAACAAAACAACCGATGCATATCCGTGCCCGTAATGGCATCGGCTATTTGCCGCAGGAAGCATCAATTTTCCGTAAACTCAGCGTCCATGATAACCTGATGGCTATTCTGGAAACCCGCAAAGAGTTAAGCCGAAGTAATCGGAAGCAGAAATTAGACGAACTTCTGGAAGAGTTTCATATAGGGCACCTCGGTAAAAGCTTAGGTATGAGCCTATCGGGTGGCGAACGACGTCGAGTTGAAATCGCCCGAGCACTAGCAACTGAGCCGACTTTTATTCTGCTCGATGAGCCATTTGCCGGTGTCGATCCAATTTCAGTCAGTGATATTAAGCAAACCGTGAAACACCTGCAAAGTAAGGGCATCGGCGTTTTAATTACCGATCATAATGTTCGCGAAACACTGGATATCTGCGAACAAGCTTACATTGTCAGTGAAGGTTATATTCTTGCAGAAGGATCGCCAGAGGATATTCTTGCCAACCAGCAGGTCAGGGAAGCCTATCTTGGTGAGCAATTCAAGCTGTAACAGGTATATAAGCGACTTTTTATGAAACAAGCGTTACAACTAAAAATGGGTCAGCATCTGACCATGACCCCACAATTACAGCAGGCGATTCGCTTGCTGCAATTATCGACGCTTGATCTGCAACAGGAGATTCAGGAAGCTCTGGAATCGAATCCGATGCTGGAGATAACTGAAGAGGATAGCGCCTCAGACAATGCTGCGGATCAGGCTAGTTCCGAGGCGGAAGTGAGTAATCATGAATCCGTTTCCGCATCCGCCACCACCGCTGAGTCAGAAGAGATCCAAGCGGCCGATAGCGACTGGAATGACGATATTCCCAGCGAGTTATCCACCGACAGTAACTGGGAAGACACCTACCAAACCGTTTCCAGCTCATCCGCGTCATCCCACGATTTCTCAGATATGGAGATGGAATCGAATGACACTGCCGATGAAACACTACAGGGTCATCTGAGCTGGCAGCTCAATCTAACCCCCATGAGCCGCGTCGATGAACTGATCGCGACCAGCCTTATCGATGGCATTAATGTTGACGGCTACCTCAACGTTGAACTCGATTCCATCCTTGAATATTTCCATCAGCAGGATGATGAAGAGCTTAAAGATGTCGAATTGGATGAGATCGAGGCTGTCTTACGCCGCATTCAACAGTTCGACCCCCCAGGTGTTGCCGCCCGAAACCTGAGCGAGTGTCTCGCTATTCAGCTAAAGCAGTTACCGGAAGATACTGAATACCGTCCAGAAGCGCTTAAGGTCGTCACCCAATATATCCATTTATTGGGCAATCATGATTACAAACAGTTGATGCGCAAGGCACGGATACGGGAACCGCAACTACTGCAAGCGATTAACCTGATCCGCACACTGAACCCCAAACCCGGTTCAATGATCACCAGTTCGCAATCAGAGTACGTTATTCCTGATGTTCTGGTCTACAAAGAGAAAGATGCCTGGCAGGTTACCCTGAACCCAGAAGTCGCACCAAAACTGCGGATCAACGATGGTTATGCCGATCTAATCAAAAGGGCCGATAGTAGCCCCGACAACACCTATCTAAAAAACCATCTGCAAGAAGCTCGGTGGTTTATCAAGAGCCTGCTCAGCCGTAATGATACGCTGATGAAGGTCACCCGTGAGATCGTCCGACGCCAAGAAGGCTTTCTGGAAAACGGCGATGAAGCGATGCGGCCGATGGTGCTACACGATATCGCCGAAGCGGTCGAAATGCATGAATCCACCATCTCCCGCGTGACCACACAAAAATACATGCACACCCCTCGGGGCATTTTCGAGCTGAAGTATTTCTTCTCCAGCCATGTCACAACCGTGAATGGTGGAACCTGCTCATCAACCGCCATTCGAGCACTCATTAAGAAGCTGGTGATCGCTGAAAACCCAGTAAAACCGCTAAGTGATAATAAAATTGCCTTGCTTCTTGAGGAGCAAGGTATCAATGTTGCGCGAAGAACCATTGCAAAATACAGAGAATCCCTTAGCATTCCACCTTCTAATGAACGAAAACGTTTAGTTTAATGACCTTTTTATCATGGAAGCCGAGCGTCAACTCGGTACACAACACTAGGAGATTACCATGCAGATCAATATAACCGGTCACCACGTTGAATTGACTGATTCCCTGAATGAATATGTTCAGAACAAATTTGAGAAGCTGGAGCGGCATTTCGATAACATCACCAATGCACAGGTAACCTTAAGCGTTGAAAAAACCCGCCAAAAAGCGGATGGCGAGCTGCATGTCGCCGGTGGCAACCTTTTTGCTTCCGACGAACAAGACGATATGTACGCCGCTATCGATGGGCTGATCGACAAGCTTGACCGTCAGATCATTAAACATAAAGAAAAGATGAAAACTCACAAGTAACTAATATACGATGCTAATTTCAGAATTATTAGCGCCCTCTGGAGTACTCTGTGCTCTAGAGGGGGGTAGTAAAAAACGAATCCTCGAAATTGCCAGCCAGCAGATTTCCGATCTGCATCCTGAGCTTGAAGCTGAAACTATCTTTACGGGCCTACTCGGCCGAGAAAGATTAGGCAGCACAGGTATCGGTGAAGGCGTGGCCATTCCCCATTGTCGCTTAGATGAGTGCGAGCAGGCGACTGCCCTACTCATTCAATTAAACGAACCGATCGACTTTGATGCGATTGATAGTAAACCTGTCGATCTGCTTTTCGTACTGGTTGTGCCCTCAGAGGCCTGCGATCAACATCTGCAAACACTGGGTCACCTCGCGGAACTATTCAGTCAAGAAACCTTCCGCCAGCAACTTCGTGATGCCAAGTCGGTTGAAGAGCTTTTCACCGCGGCTACCGGCCCTAGGCAGGTGTAAACCGATGAAACTGGTGATTATCAGTGGCCGCTCAGGATCAGGGAAATCCACCGCTCTACAGGCACTGGAAGATGTTAACTTCTACTGTATTGATAACCTACCTGCGCCATTGTTACCGGATTTAGTCAATCAGATTCTATCCGACCCCGATCACCCCAATCAGCTTGCCGTGAGCATCGATGCTCGCAATCTACATCGCAACCTGAAACAGTTTCCAGAAATCTACGCGCGTCTTCGTGAAACAGAACAGCTGGACTGCGAAATTCTGTATCTCGACAGCTCAGAAACGACACTGTTAAAACGTTATAGCGCCACTCGGCGAAAACACCCCCTATCGAGTGATACTCAGGGCTTGCAGCAGGCCATCAGCTATGAAAAAAAGCTTTTGGAACCGGTCTCCGATCTAGCCAACATCCGTATCGATACCACCCGGCTATCACTCTATGAGCTTAGGGACAGCATCAAGCTACGTATAGCTCAACGCCAAGAGCAGGAGCTATCCCTGCAATTCGAGTCTTTCGGTTATAAACATGGCATCCCACTCGATGTTGATTTCACCTTTGATGTGCGCTGCCTTCCCAACCCATATTGGCTACCACAACTGCGTGGTTTTAGCGGCCAAGATAAACCCGTGATTGAGTTTCTCGAACAACAACCCGATGTTCAGGCCATGCTCAGCGATATCATCGAATTTCTCGCAAAATGGCTGCCGCTATTTGAAAAAAATAACCGCAGCTATATCAGTGTCGGTATCGGCTGCACCGGCGGACAACACCGCTCAGTCTTTATCAGTGAACGTCTCGCTGGTCATTTCCGAACAACTATGGATAATGTCCAGATACGCCATCGCGAACTGAACTGATAAAGGTATTAAGCCATGCTGGAACAAAAGATCACCATTATCAATAAGCTGGGGCTACATGCCCGCGCGGCGGCTAAACTGATCAATGTCACCAGCTCATTCTCCTCCGACATACAGCTCACTAAAGATGGTCGCCAAGTCGATGGCAAGAGCATTATGTCGGTCATGATGCTAGCGGCAAGCAAAGGCACTGAGCTGAGCGTATCAACCTCTGGGGATGATGAGCAGCAAGCGATGGATGCCATCATACAGCTGATCAATAACCGTTTTGACGAAGAAGAATAACCGATACACCCTAGTCGTTTAAAAACAATACGCTATAATGCCCACAACCTATTTACGCCGGTGCGCTCGGTTACCACTGACAATCCGCTAGGTATTCTGTTTCTATCTGTCTGACCGGGGTCCGGCCATGAACGCCAATGTAAACGAAAGCGAATTGGATAAGCTGAACACAGCCCTAGAAGAAGGCGCGTTCAGACAGATACGTTATACCCTGAACAAGACCTTACGCCCCTCTGAAGTTGCCCATCTGATCGAAAAATCGCCGCCCAAAGAGCGGCGATTATTATGGAGCATGATCCATAAGGACATCGAAGCCGATGTTCTGCAAGAACTCGGTGACGATGTTAAGTCTGAAATTCTGAGTAAGATGAACACCTCAGAAGTGCTCGCGATCTCTGAATCTCTCGAGCCCGACGATCTCGCCGATATGATGCAGCAGCTACCGGAAACGGTGATGCATGAGCTTCTGCGTTCGATGGATCATCAGAACCGAGAGCGGCTCGAGAAGGTGCTTTCTTATCCGGAAGATACCGCCGGCGGTCTGATGAATACCGATACCATCACCATCAGACCCGATATCACGATTGAGGCGGCACTACGTTACTTGCGTCGCCACGCGGAACTCCCTGACATGACCGACTGCCTGTTTGTCGTCAGCCGTAAAGACACCTATATCGGTAGCTTGCCATTGACCCGCATGTTGGTCAGCGATCCATCCAGCACCGTGCGGGAGATGATGGTAACGGACAAGCCGCCTATCCAAGCGGATATGGAAGACACCCTTGTTGCCAAACTGTTTGAGCAGGAAGATCTTGTCTCCGCACCGGTGGTTGATGAAAATAATCAGCTACTCGGACGTATCACCATCGATGACGTCGTCGATGTGATTCGTGAAGATGCCGACCATTCACTGATGAGCATGGCGGGTCTGGACGAAGATGAAGATACCTTCGCCCCCATTATGAAAACCACCCGCCGCCGTGCGGTATGGTTAGGGATTAACTTGATCACCGCCTTCATGGCTTCAGCGGTCATCGGCCTGTTTGAAGAAACCATCGGCAAAGTAGTGGCCTTAGCGGTATTAATGCCGATTGTCGCGAGCATGGGTGGGATTGCGGGTAGCCAGGTATTAACACTGATGATTCGTGGCCAAGCACTAGGGCACGTCGAGCGCTCTAACGCTCGCTGGCTACTAAACCGTGAAATGATAGTCGGTTTACTCAACGGTCTACTCTGGGCCCTGGTGGTAGCGGTTATCGCTGTTCTCTGGTTCCAAGACATGACCATCGGTATCATTATCGCCTGTGCTATTATGATCAACCTATTTGCAGCCGCACTGGCCGGCACACTATTGCCGATCCTCCTGAAAACCTGGGGTATAGATCCGGCACTGGCTGGCAGTGTGTTACTAACCACGATTACCGATGTAGTCGGATTTTTTGCATTCCTCGGTCTAGCTACCTTTTTTTATAGCTAGAACGACCTACACAAGAGAGCTTTATGAGTCAAAATGACGATTTTCGCCCCGACGACGAACACGAATTCGATGAAGAGTGGGTATCAAAATCCCAGCGTAAGCGGGAGATGGAGCACCTACAAGAGTTAGGTGCAAAACTACCTGAACTGAATAAAGAGCAGCTCGCTAAAGTCCCTATGGGTGATACCTTACGGGTGGCGATCGAAGAAGCACAGCGACTTCAGCCCCGCTCGGAGGCCACCCGTCGCCAGATGCAATATATCGGCCGCCTGATGCGCGGCGAAGATGCCGAAGAGATACAGGCCGCGGTTGATCAATTCGAAGCGGGTAAACAGGCCCACCTTCAGATCTTTCACAAGCTGGAGCGCTGGAGAGAACGGCTGATTGTCGGCGATAATACCGACCTGCAAGCTTACCTAACAGAAGATCCAGACGCTGATATTCAGCATTTGCGGCAGTTATTACGTAACGCTAAAAAAGAAGCCAGCGAAGGTAAACCACTAGGAGCCTCGAAAAAGCTCTTTAAATACCTACGCGAACGGGCTGACGTCTAACCTTTAGCTTTCGTTACCGATAAAGAGGCGATCACTTCTGTTCAGCCTCTTTTTTATCCGTTTTAGGCCGTTGGAGCAACTCCACTTTCGGCTCGCTCCAGTCCCCCTCCATGGTATAGGTGACGGTAGCAAACTTCTCTTTAACCTTATCGCCGATCAGTTTATCCAGCAAAAAGGCCAAGCCCGCCACCTGCGGTGCTCCTAATAATACAGCGGCCAGCGGAATATTATCCGTGACAGGCAAGGTCACCGCCATCTGCTGCTTAACCGTTTCATTGACCAGATCAATATCACCACTCGCGGCCATATCCAGCGAAGGTCCACGCATAACAAAAGGACTGTTGGTAGTCGCCACTCCTTTCACTATCCGATAATCCCCCTGCATCCGATCAAAACTCACCCCTTTGGCAAACAGATCAGTAAAGTTCAGCTTAAGACGTCGCGCTAAGGTATTCATATTGAGGATACCAAAGACCCTTAATAGCCCCGTACCATTTCCCGTCTCAAGCAATTGCCCATCACGGGCATCAAAGGTTAAAGAGCCATCCGTACGGGCTAGATCATACTCCCACGGCGCGCCGAGCCATTGCAGGTTAATCGTCGAGGTCGCCTTTTTCGTTTGTAGCACTTTCTCATAGCCTACCTTTTCCAGGGTACGGCCTAGATCCTTCGCCTCAATCTTCAGCTGCAACTCACTCTTGCTCAGCGCCCCTGGGCTCCAAATAATCTCACCATTGGCAGTAAAATCGGGCAGTTTGGCAGTGATACCCTCAATATGCATATTCTGCTCGTGGTTACGTATATTAAATTGCCACTGCCCCCAATGTTTTTCCTTAATAATCAAATCACGAATATCGACATCCAGGTCAGGCACGCCCCCCGGCTGCAGTGTGCCAGGCGGTTTTTCGGTTGAATCTTGCTGAGTGTCTGTCAGAGACTGATCCATCTCTGACGGAATCAAGCCATCCAGATTCAGCGTTTCAAATAACAGCTGCGGCGCTACCGAGGCGCTGTCGGGAAGCGTCACCTGCAGCTTAAGGTCGGCGCCGGAGACACCCACATTCCAGCCATCCTTGTCCCGCTCGAGTAAAATCCGGCCATTATTCATCCGCAGATAATCATAGCCGATAGTGGTAACTTCTATATCTGCCTGTACTGGAAGTGTCTTCTGATGAGCGGTAGAACTCGCCTTATTCGCAGCACCTTTTGCCTCATCGCCAAAGATACCCGCACGCTCCAACATATCCATCAGGGTCTCATACTGAAGCTCTTTCAACTGCCCTGTGACGTTCAATCCAGCAAAGTTGCTGGGCCTTGCATCCTCCCCTCCCAGCATCAGATGACCGCGGCTAAGCTCACCCTTATCGAGTTGCAACCAAGCACTCAGTTGATCACCTACGCGAATATTAAATGTTTGCTGCGCCTCAAAGTCCGTGTGCAGCAGCAAAGGTAGCACCTGACCGGCAGGTTTACCAAACGGGGGGATAAGATCCAGCTTGGTCTGTTTTAGATCGGTTTTCACCGTCAAACCCGAACAGTTCGCGCGTAGGCAGATATCTAAACTGGCATCATAAGGCTGCAAACCATCGGCTAACGCCAGCATCTCAATACCGCTCCAACGTTGGAGCTGATCCATACGAATAGCCGACCTCAGTCTAGCGGTGATTTTTTCAGAAGCCCCCTTGCCGCTTGTCACAATATCGGCCTTCAACGGCTGACCAAAAAACACACCGGTCAATGCGTCCGCATACAAACCTTTATCACTGCGATAACTTACCTTTCCGGCTAACTGATCGATACTCAGGTTACGCGATGCGGATGCTAACTGCAGCGCTGTAAATGCCGAACTCACATCGACATATGGCTCGCCGCCACCCAAGGGGATCTTAAGATTTAAACGTGTATTAGCAGCACCTTTCAGTGCCCAGTTTGTTAATTCGGTACTATCACCCAGTATCGGGCTATTCAAAAGCGTTGAACTAACATCGGCACTATCGCCATTAATCGAGGCAATAATGTGAAGTTCCTGAGACTTCGGCGGCAGATAAACCCACCCATGCTCTATTGCACTATCATAGATCTGCCCTTGGCTGACACTAATCGCCAAGCCTTGATCACGCAGCAATAACGAGGCATCCGCTTCTTTTACCGCAGGCCAATCTGATTGATAATCAACCTCCGCGCTGGCGATATCCATAAACAACTGCACCGTCGGCGATTGACGTGAAGGGATACTGCGGGTACCCGTATGTAGCATAAAGCCACCCCGGTTCAGCACCCCCTTTTTAATCGATTGCGACACCCAGGTTTTAATACCCGGATCAATTAAATGATCAGGGATCAACTCAGGCGCTAAGCGACCATCAGAATCCTTAACACCAATCAATAATGCCAATTCACTCTGAATCTCGCTATCCAGCGGCAGATAAAGACTCCATCGGCCACTCGCGTTAATGCCTTTTTTATGTAGCTCGACATATTCACTACGCAGATGCAGTATATTCTGCGCCAAACTAAAGTGCGTAGTGCCCCGAGCGTCATCGAACACCCATCCCTGATCAAAGACTTCAGGAAAATGCAGACCTAAGCGCTCGCTCTCGAGGTCAACGCGTCCTAGCAGCCCCTCTGCGCCATACTGCAACTGAACCAAGCCCGTGAGGCCCGACATTGCCGGCGCGCCATAGGCGGCTTCAAACGCTACGTCATCGAGATCACCCTTTAGTGTCAGTTGACTCCAATCCTGAGCCTGATCAGCCGGTTGTTTCGACGGAACGATAATAGCGTCGGCAGTACCATTAAGCAGCTCCGGCGACTCTGTAGAAGCTGCCACCGCAGAACTGACAACAGTAGCCGCCTGTTCGGGTGCGATAGGTAAACTTTCATTGGATAGTTTTTCGCTTACAGCTGCATCTAAGCCTTGTGATGCAACTGACACCGGCAGCGCTGAACTGACAACGTTCGAGGCCGTTTGCATTGTTACATCATTCTGTTGCTCGCCAACCTTTGATGGCTGCGGCCACTGCAACACAAGATTATGCACCATACCGCTGGGTGCAATCCTCGCGAGTACATGACGGAGCTCTTCAGGCACAAACGGTTGGTTATCGATAAAATCGGCAATTTGGGTGACATTAAATTCAGTCAACGCAACGGACTCAACCCAATCATGCTGTCGATTGACCACTAATTGCGGAAAAGCCAATGATTGCTCATTGATCAGCGCCGAAAAGTCACTAATCTGTAATTGAAATTGATGCGGCTCCGGTTGCAACAGCGCAAAACCCGTAGCCAAGTTTTGAATAGATAACTCAGGTAACCTTGGCAGCTGCGTGCCTAGTTGTAGCCGTCCACCATCAATGCCACCGAAGACCCGCGTTAACCGCCCCTGAGACCAGTTTCCCCAGATCTCTGTATTCAATTCCAACTGTTCAAGTGAAACGGGCACCGCAAATAACTCGCGGGCAGCTTCCACTAACGGCGTATCAACCCCCGCCAATTTAAGATAAAAGTCGAAATTCGTTGTTTTAGGATTAAACAGATGGCTATCAGACTCGATCCGCAGGGTCGCTGCCGCTTGCCGCTGCTCGTAAGCCACCTGTAACTCACCGGCAAAGTGATGCTGCCGAGGGCTATTTTCAAGGTTAAAGTGTTCACTTTGTAACAACATCTGCTTGCCGGACGGCAGCGTCAGATCGATCTGAGTATCATAGAAGAATATATGCGGTTGCAGCCATAAACTCGCTAGCGGATCGGTCGCAGAAGATGAATCATCCGCTTTCGCTGCGTTATCAACCTTGGCGGTAGGCGGCCAGCTAACCAGAGCGGCCTGCGTATGCAGTGACCAAAGCTCCACTTTGCTTAACACCGGCTGCCATTTCAGCAGACTACTCACCGGATTAATGCCCAACACCATTTGACCTAGCGCTATCCGGCCAATATTTTGCGAACGATGATCCGCAATCACCACATCCTGCAGCAGTAACCGCGGGAATTTACCTTCCCAATCTGCGCTAATATCGCCGATCGTCACCTCGGTGCGTAACCGTTCACTCAGGTAGTGTTCAATCTCAGCCCGATAATCCCAAACAGCGGGCAATAACAGCCGAACAACCACCGTTAACAACGCGATGGTTAGAATTGAGATAACTAGCACCCAACCCAACCAACGATTTAACGCCTTTAATAACCAAGCAATAGATGACACTGTTATCTGAGCACCACATCATACTGTTCAGGACCGTACATCGGTTCGACCTGAAAACGAATTGTTTTAGCAATAAACGCTTCGAGCTCCGCGACATGATCTGAGGCTTCATCCAGCAACATCGCTACCACCCGATCCGATGCCAGCACCAGATAAGAATCGGTATCGTACGCCCGATGTTGACGCAGAATTTCGCGGAATATCTCATAGCAGACGGTCTCCGGAGTTTTTACCGACCCCCGCCCCTGACAATGCTCGCACGGTTCACACAAGATATGCTCTAAGCTTTCACGGGTGCGTTTACGGGTCATCTCGACCAAGCCGAGTTCCGACACACCGGTCAGCTTACACTTCACATGGTCTTTTTCGAGCACCCGTTCCAACGTCCGCAAGACTTGACGTTGGTGATCTTCATCGAGCATATCAATAAAGTCGATAATGATGATGCCGCCTAGGTTGCGCAGCCGCAGCTGACGACCAATCGCGGTCGCCGCTTCCAAGTTCGTTTTAAAGATGGTCTCTTCTAGATTGCGATGCCCAACATAAGCGCCGGTATTGATATCCACCGTCGTCATCGCTTCGGTTTGATCAAAGATCAGATAACCACCGGATTTTAGTTCAACCTTACGGCCCAACGCTTTCTGAATCTCCTCTTCAATATTATAGAGATCAAAAATGGGCCGTTCACCCGGATAGTATTCGAGAATACTGCTAATTTCAGGCACCAACGCTTCGGCAAACTGCTGTGAGCGCTGAAAGGTTTCTTTTGAGTCGACCCGAATACGCTCAATGCCTGCGTGAGCCATGTCCCGCAGTGCGCGCATATTTAGCGGCAGATCTTCATAAATACAGGAAGGGGCGCTGAACTTTTCAATTTTTCGAGCGATGGACTCCCACAAACGACAAAGAAACAGAATATCCTGCTTCAATTCAGGTTCAGAAACACCTTCAGAGACCGTTCGCAGGATAAAACCGCCCATCTTAGTATTTTGATCCTCCATCCCCGCGACCACTTCTTCTACCGCGGTACGAAGTCGTTCCCGTTCATCACTATCATCGATTCGTTGGGAGATACCGATATGTTCATTCCCTGGCATATACACCAGGTAACGTGAGGGAATTGAAAGATTGGTGGTCAGGCGCGCGCCTTTGGTGCCGAGGGGGTCTTTAGTGACTTGAACCGTCAACGACTGCCCTTCGCGCAATAGACGATTGATCGTCAGATTGGTTTTACCGGCCGTGCCAGCATCTTCATCCGGATGTTGCAGTTCATCAACATGAATAAACGCTGCCCGCTCAAGGCCGATATCCACAAAAGCAGCCTGCATACCCGGCAATACGCGAACGACCTTGCCTTTATAAATATTGCCGACAATACCGCGTCGCTCGGCTCTTTCGACATAAATTTCCTGCGGCATACCATTCTCGATAACCGCAACACGGGTCTCAATCGGGGTAAAGTTAATCAGAATCTCTTCGCTCATAATCCATCCCTAGGAGACCATCAATAAGGCTCCATCAGTATTCTTCTAGCGCTGCCCTTCATCACACAACAGGCAGCCCTTCATAGCAATCAGTACCGTATGCTCTATGTCACTCTAATATAAACACTATAAACGATAAGAAACAAAGCTAATCAACAGCTTAGATGACGATTATAGATAACATTAGCCACGTTCAATCATTTTCTTTAGCTAAACAGGCGGTTTGCCATACGGGAATATCAAAGGCCGCTAATAAGGCTGCCGTCTCCATCAACGGCAAACCCACCACCGCAGAATAACTTCCCTTAATCGCTGTCACAAATACGGCGCCCAGCCCTTGAATACCGTAGCCTCCGGCTTTATCACAAGGTTCACCGGTTTCCCAATATTGCTGACATTGGCTAGCCGTCAACGTTTGAAACTGTACCTTTGTAGTGACTACCTGATGGCGAATTCGTTCCCCATTTGTGACAGCAACCGCCGTCATCACCTGATGTTCTGTACCGGAAAGCTGCAACAACATTTTCAACGCATCATCACGATCCGTAGGCTTGCCTAATATCTGCCCCTCGCAAACCACGACGGTATCAGCCCCTAGCACCACGGCACCATCATCAGCGACAGCCAAACCCGCACAGGCTTTTTCACGCGCCATCCGTTCCACGAACGCGGCAGGCGATTCCTGCGGTTGAGGGATCTCTAGAATATGAACCGGTTTGATATGACAGGCGACGCCAATCTGCTGCAGCAGTTCCCGTCGACGGGGAGAGGCCGACGCTAGAATCAGCTGAGGGCCATTGTTTTTTATCTCGGACATCTTTGCTACCCGGTCTATAGCGCGGCGTAAATAAACGATTAGCCCCACAATACAGTATCAGGACACTCTGAAAGCTCGCCGCAAACCTCTCAGAACAATAAAGAGCCAAGGCCACAAAATAGCACTCATGACCGCCGGCAAAAGAAAAATCAGGCTATCACTTCGGGTACCCATTAAGCTGTGGACCCAATTAAAGATTAACTGATTGATGCCCACCAACACCATGACCATGATCGCCTGCTGTATCAGCGGGAACATGCGCAAACGTTTGTATAGCAACAGTGTCAGATAGGCAATAATCAACAGCGACAATACATTGAGCCCCATCGGGCTGCCTTTAATCAGATCAAGCCCAAGCCCGACCACTGCCGCCGTGCCTAAACCGACCCGCTCCGGTAATGCCATCACCCAATAAATCAGAATCATGGCGACCCACTCGGGCCGGAACCATTCGGCAAACTGAGGTAAAGGCATCTGACTCAGGATATATCCCAGCAGAAAGGTGCCTAAAATAATAGAACCACCGCCCTGATTATTCACCCGCACTCTCCGGCGACTCAAATTCTTCAGGCTTAGGCTTAACTTTCTCGCCATGAACCGGCACCGGCGTCACGGGTAATACGTCGGCTTGCGGCGGCATATCCACTAATAAAATATGGCGGCTTTTATTCAGCATGGCGGAGGGTTGCGCCTTCACCAAGGCAAAGGGTTCACCCGGGTCACGCTGCACACTCACCACCTTCGCCACTGGATAGCCTCGAGGGAAACGGCCACCTAAACCGGAAGACACCAACAAATCACCTTCACGGATATCAGCGGTATCGGGGATATGCACTAGCTCAAGCTGATTCACCGAACCGTTGCCTAATGCGATAGACCGAAAACCGTTACGGTTTACCTCCACGGGGATCGCATGGCGTGAATCGGTAATCAACATCGCGCGACTGGTATAGTGACTCACTTCGACAACCTGCCCCATGATGCCACCGGAATCCAGTACCGCCTGACCAACATAAGCGTGATCTTCCGAGCCTCGATTAAGAATGATCTGATGTTGAAAAGGGTCTGGGTTGACGCCGATCAGCTCGGTTAGGAAAACATCCTGTTCAAGCCGCTGCCGGCCATTCAGCAACTCCCTCAAACGTACATTCTCTGCCGTCAACGCCGACACCTGCAAAACCCGCTGCTTTAACAACAGGGCTTCTTGACGTAAGCGACGATTTTCATCGGTCAGCTGACTACGATCCACCAGCACATCACTGAGTTCATCAGCAACCTGAGCAGGTGTATCCACTAGCCATTGTAACGGCGTAATTAATAAGGAAAGGTATGAGCGAGTCTGATGCATGCTCGACCATTTAAGATCCAACACGATAAGCGCTAGCGATAAGACAACAAGAATGACAAAACGGGCCCGTAAGGACCCGCTAATAAAGATACTAGCGATAGAACACCCCCTGTTGGAGCTGTTCCGCTACATTGGGTAAATCAAGCATTAAAATCAGTCACATTTATTCAAAGGTAAGCAGTTCAAATGCATGTTTGTCCAGCAATTCCAAAGCACGACCGCCGCCACGAGCAACGCAGGTCAACGGATCATCGGCAACGATCACCGGCAATCCGGTCTCTTCACTGATCAGTTTATCGAGATTACGCAGTAACGCACCACCACCGGTCAACACAATGCCGCGCTCAGCGATATCTGACGCCAGTTCGGGAGGACACTGTTCCAGAGCACTCTTCACCGACTGCACAATGGCAGACAGCGGCTCTTGCAGCGCTTCCATGATCTCGTTGCTATTCAGCGTGAAGCTCCGAGGAATACCCTCAGCGAGATTACGTCCCCGCACATCGATCTCGAGGGTTTCAGCCGTTGGATAGGCGGTACCTATCTCCTGCTTAATCCGCTCCGCCGTGGCATCACCGATCAGGCTGCCGTAGTTACGTCGAATATAGGTCACTATCCCTTCATCGAAGCGATCACCGCCCACCCGAACAGACTCAGCGTACACGATACCGTTGAGTGAAATGATGGCGATCTCGGTAGTACCACCACCAATATCTACCACCATCGAGCCGTTGGCTTCATCAACCGGCAGGCCCGCACCAATGGCAGCGGCCATCGGTTCTTCAATAAGATACACTTCACGGGCACCGGCTCCCATAGCCGATTCTTTGATAGCCCGACGCTCAACCTGTGTAGATTGACAGGGAACGCACACCAGCACACGAGGGCTGGGCGTCAAAAAACTATTACCATGCACTTTGCTAATAAAGTGCTGCAACATTTTTTCAGTTACATGGAAATCTGCGATAACACCATCTTTCATCGGCCGAATAGCGGTAATATTACCTGGCGTACGGCCCAACATCCGTTTAGCATCTGTACCAACTGCCGCCACGGTTTTCTGCGCTCCATTGCTGCTTTGACGAATAGCAACAACGGAGGGCTCATTCAGTACAATGTCTTTATCGCGAACATAAATAAGGGTGTTGGCAGTGCCCAAATCAATAGAAAGGTCACTTGAAAAAAGCCCTCGAATCTTCTTAAACATCGGTTGTCCGCCTTAGATTGTGCGACTGCACATTCACTTGATCAAAAAAACAGGCCCACTGTAGCAATGGCGGGGATTTTGGGCAAGCTGCAAATGTGTTAACGTAGCGCTTTATTTAGTTATCAGATTAAATATTCACTGCAATGAGAATCCAATAATGTCGTTAGACCGCACAGACGTCGAAAAGATCGCTCATCTGGCAAGATTAAATATCGCCGAGCAAGATATTCAAGAATATGCCGAGAATCTCAGTAATATTCTTGACCTGGTCGACCAGATGCAAGCCGTCGACACCCAAGATATTACGCCGATGGCCCATCCTATGGATGCCATTCAACGTTTACGTTTGGATGAGGTAACCGAAGGTAATCAACGCGATCATCTTCAAACCGTCGCCCCAGCTGTTGAAGCGGGCCTATTTCAGGTCCCTAAAGTAATAGAGTAATTCCGGACCAGACACCCGCTTGAAGGATTGAAAAACGTTATGTTAGACAAAACACTCGCCGAACTGGCGCAGGGGTTAGCAACTGGTGAATTCAGCAGTGTTGAGCTGACCCAGCACTACCTCGATCGGATCAATGCCGAAGATGGCACACTGAACAGCTTTATCACGGTTACCCCAGAGCAAGCACTGGCTCAGGCAGAAGCCGCCGACCAGCTGCGTGCCGCAGGCAGTGCCGGCACCTTTACCGGTTTGCCCATCGCCCATAAAGATATTTTCTGCACCCAGGGCGTACGCACCAGTTGCGGCTCGAAGATGCTTGATAATTTTGTTTCCCCCTATAACGCCACGGTGGTTGAGCACTTCAATCAAGCGGGCGCGGTTAGTTTGGGTAAAACCAACATGGATGAGTTCGCGATGGGCTCGTCCAACGAATCGAGCTTCTACGGCCCCGCCCGTAACCCTTGGAATACCGACTGCGTTCCTGGTGGCTCGTCCGGTGGTTCGGCAGCCGCGATCGCTGGCGGCCTAACCCCTGGGGCAACCGGTTCTGACACCGGCGGTTCCATTCGTCAGCCGGCGGCGCTATGTGGTATTACCGGTTTGAAACCCACCTACGGCCGGGTTTCTCGTTACGGCATGATCGCTTACGCCTCATCGCTAGATCAGGGCGGCCCGATGGCTCGCACGGCAGAAGACAACGCCATGATGCTGAATGTCATGGCGGGCTTCGACCCGAAAGATTCCACCAGCCTCGATCGCCCCGTACCCGATTACACCTTGACGCTGAATGATTCGCTCAAAGGGCTAAAAATCGGTTTGCCGAAAGAGTTTTTCTCCGGCGAGATCGATCCGCAAATTACCACGCAGGTACAAAACGCCATTCGTGAATTTGAAGCCCTCGGCGCTACAGTTCAAGAGGTCAGCCTGCCAAATACCCACTTGGCGATTCCGGCCTACTACATTATTGCTCCGGCAGAGGCATCCTCTAACCTATCCCGCTTTGATGGCGTGCGTTATGGTTACCGCTGTGAAGACCCGACTGACCTTGAAGACATGTATAAACGCAGCCGTGGCGAAGGCTTTGGCGAAGAAGTTAAGCGACGCATCATGGTCGGTACTTACGCGTTATCAGAAGGTTTTTATGATGCCTACTATAAAAAGGCTCTGCAGATTCGCCGCCTGATCCAACAGGATTATGTTAACGCGCTCTCAGAAGTCGATATCATTATGGGGCCAACCACACCGCACCCTGCGTTTAAACTGGGCGAAAAAAATGCCGACCCAATCTCAATGTATATGGAAGATATTTTCACCATATCGTTGAACCTCGCGGGTATGCCGGGCATTTCAGTGCCCTGTGGTTTTGCTAATCAATTACCAGTTGGCCTGCAGATGATCGGTAACTACTTTGCGGAAGAGCGACTCCTAAATGCCGCGCATCAGTTCCAGCAAGCCACCGATTGGCACAAACAGACGCCCGGCCAATAAACGGCTGGCCTAATGCGATACAGAATTTAACGCAGCAGCATGGCACTCAAACAGGTCAATTTGCTGCAATAAGAGGTTTACATAATGGAATGGGAAGCAGTCATCGGGCTTGAGATTCACGCCCAACTGGCGACTAAGTCCAAAATATTTTCCGGTGCTAGCACCGCTTTTGGGGCCGAGCCAAACACTCAAGCCTGCGCCGTCGATCTAGCATTGCCAGGCACCTTACCGGTATTTAACGGTGAAGCACTGCGCATGGCGGTTTTATTTGGCTTAGCGATCGACGCAGAGATCGGTTACACCTCGGTGTTTGACCGTAAAAACTACTTTTACCCTGATCTACCCAAGGGGTATCAAACCAGCCAGCTATTTCACCCAATCGTTGGCACCGGCTATGTAGATATCACCCTCGACGACGGCACCATCAAACGTGTCGGTGTTACCCGAGCTCACTTGGAAGAGGATGCGGGTAAATCACTGCATGAAGAGTTTCCAAACATGACCGGCATCGATCTTAACCGCGCGGGTACTCCGCTGCTAGAGATCGTCTCCGAGCCGGACATGCGCAGTGCCGAAGAAGCCGTTGCCTACGTGAAGAAAATTCATGCCATCGTTACCAACCTCGGTATCTGTGACGGCAATATGGCGGAAGGTTCTTTCCGTTGCGACTGTAACGTCTCCGTACGCTATAAGGGCGAAGAAGAGTTCGGTAACCGCACCGAAAGCAAAAACATCAACTCCTTCCGTTTTATTGAAAAAGCGATCAAGGGCGAGATTATCCGCCAGATCGATATTCTCGAAGACGGTGGCCATATCACGCAGGAAACCCGCCTGTATGATGCCAATAAAGATGAAACTCGCTCCATGCGAAGCAAGGAAGAAGCTAACGATTACCGTTACTTCCCCTGCCCTGACCTGCTGCCGATCGTTATCGATGACGACTACGTCAATCAGGTTCGCGCGACGCTGCCAGAGCTGCCCGACGCCCGTAAAGCTCGCTTCTTAGAGCAGTACAAACTGAGTGATTACGATGCGATGGTACTGTCCGCTTATCGTGATCTGAGCCATTACTTTGAAACCGTTGCCAACACCGCAGGCGATGCTAAACTCGCGGCTAACTGGGTAATGGGCGAACTATCCAAGCTTCTTAATCAGAATGATACCGATATTAAAGATTCACCGGTTTCAGCAGAACAGCTTGGCGGCCTGCTATTACGCATCAAAGACAACACCATTACCGGCAAAATAGCCAAGCAGGTGTTCGAAGCGATGTGGGCTGGCGAAGGCTCGGCGGATGAGGTTATCGAATCCAAAGGTTTGAAACAGGTAACCGATAGTGGCGCTATCGAATCGATGGTCGACGATGTCATCGCAGCCAATCAACCGCAAGTCGATCAGTATGTTAATGCTGAGCCTGACAAACGAGGTAAGATGATCGGATTCTTTATGGGTAAGGTGATGCAAGCATCACAGGGCAAAGCCAACCCCGGTCAGGTACAGGGTCTGTTAAAGCAGAAACTGGACGCATTAGCCGACGGCTAAAACAGCGACATCCCGACGACTCAAGCCAGTCGATGCACTCTGCACCGACTGGCTTTTTAATGTTTCAATCTTTTAACCTAAGCTCTGCCTCCAAGTGATCAACCCCTTGACTCAGCACTCGCTGATAACGCGCTTCAAATTGGTTTTTTAACCATTCGATCAACACTCTCACCCGGTGCAATTGATGGCGTAACGGTGGACATAACAGGGTCAACTGCGTGGATTCCGACCAATCAGGTAACACTTCGATCAACCGGCCATATTTTAAATCCGCCTGCACATAAACATCCGCTAGACGAGTAACCCCTAAGCCGGCCAATGCAGCCTGTCGCATCACTCGGCCACTCGTCACTTTGATACCCTGCTCAACATGCACCGTTCTGCGCTCGCTCCCCCGACTCAATGTCCAATGATCCACACTGCCGCAGATTAAGGTGAGCGTTTTCAAATCCTCCGGACGCTCTATAACATGATTCCCACGCAGATAGTCCGGACTGGCAACATAACGCGTCGTCACCCGATGCAGCTTACTCGCCATCAGACTGGAGTCCTGCAACTCACCCATCCGCATCACCAGATCGTAATGATTGGCGATCAAATCCACCTGCACACTGGAAAAATCCAGATCCACACAGATACCGGGGTGCTGTCGCTGAAAATCAATCACCAGTGGCGCTAACAGCTCTTCGCCGATCAGTCCGCCCACCGCATTCATACGAATCACGCCTTTCAGCTCGTCCGTCGATTGACTCGCCCACTCCGCCGCAGCATCCAACTGCTGCATCGCCAATTTACAGCGTTCATAGTACCCCTGACCAATCTCCGTCAGTCGTAGCTGCCTCGTTGTGCGATATAACAACTGCACACTCAATACCGCTTCCAACTCTGAGACCAGCTGGCTCAGGTGGGCCTTAGAAAAACCAGAAACCTCAGCCGCCGCCGTAAAACCGCCCGACTCTGCTACATAGATAAAGGCACGTATACCGCGCCACGAGACATTGTTCATATATGCCAAACAATTATTTCAGATTAAAGGTATTTATCACCCTAATACAGAGGACTATTATCTGCAACATCGATTCACTTCAATGCCTTTTTGGCGTTTAACATCCGAGATAAAACAATGACTCTACCACTTATCGTAATCACCGGCGCTAGCTCCGGTATTGGCGCAGCCATGGCACAACAGTTTTCAGCGGCAGGACATCCATTACTGCTCGTCGCCCGCCGTATAGACAAGCTGCAAGCCCTACAACTACCTAATACCCTATGCCGTCAGGTCGATGTGACTGATGCCGCAGCGCTACGCACAGCCATCCAAGAAGCAGAAGGGATACATGGCCCTGTCGACTGCCTGATCAATAACGCCGGCGTAATGCTGCTGGGTCAAATCGATACACAGGACCCTATAGAATGGCAACGGATGTATGAGTTGAATGTTCTCGCCGTGCTGAACAGCATGCAGGCGGTACTCAGTGATATGAAAGCCCGCCGCAGCGGCACTATTATCAATATCAGTTCGATTGCCGGTAAAAAATCATTCCCAAATCATGCCGCTTATGTCGGCAGTAAGTTCGCTGTTTCCGCCATCAGTGAGAACGTGCGTGAAGAGGTTGCCGATCACAACGTCCGCATCATGACGATCTGCCCAGGTGCGGTAGAGACTGAACTCCTGAGTCACACCACATCACAGGAGATTATTGATAACTATGAGGATTGGAAAGAATCCATGGGCGGAATATTAGCCGCCGATGATATCGCCCGTACGGCCATGTTTATGTATTCGCAGCCGCAAAACATCAATATTCGCGATGTGCTGATCACCGCCACCCGTCAACAAGCTTAAGCATGGTTGTCGCGGCAAATCTTTAAGCGTTAATCAGCCCGCCGACCTAAGCCCCCGCACACCGCGGGGGCAATAAGTTGATTTAACGGCAAAAGAACCTAAAACCCGCCACCACTGATGCTATTACCGGCTGAAACGCAGCTAGTATCAACATCTTCAGCATAATCGCTCACCGCAAACGACACGGCACCACCCCCTCATAAAAAAGCCAGCCCGATAAAACATCGACAAATATATGAGAAAAGTGATCCAAAACGGTTAAAAAACGTCTAATATCCACTTAGTTATTGGTTTTTTTACAGGAGTCACAGTATGCCAACCGCAACATTTGCAGCAGGATGCTTTTGGGGAGTAGAAGCTCGCTTCGCCAACACTCCCGGAGTCACCTCTACCGCTGTAGGCTACATGGGTGGACATACACAAAATCCCACCTATGAAGAGATCTGCAACAAAACCACCGGCCATGCCGAAGTGGTGCAACTAGAATTTGATGAACAGGCTGTCAGCTATGACACCCTCTTAGATATCTTCTGGCAGATGCATGACCCAACCACCCTAAACCGCCAGGGCCCTGACATCGGCGACCAATACCGTTCAGAAATTTTTTACCATAATGATCAACAACGCATTATGGCTGAACAAAGTAAGGTCGTGCTAGATAAGAGCGGCATCTTCGGTAATCCCATTGTGACAGAGATCACACCGGCCGCTGAGTTTTGGCGGGCTGAGGAATATCATCAACAATATAATGCCAAGCATGGCCGCGGTGGCTGCTCCATCTGAGTATTAACGCTCCCGCTGGGTAAACCCCATGCACATATGAAAGCCAACAAAAAAGCCGTCGATATCACTATCGACGGCTTTTTAGTTTAGCGACTAACGACACCGCCCGAACGTTTGAAACACAGTGAGCCTCACAACTGCGCGGCTAGACGCGTGCCTTGATCGATAGCTCGTTTAGCATCCAACTCAGTCGCCAAATCAGCCCCACCAATCAGATGAAACGGTTTATTCAAACCTTCGGTAAGCTCCCTTAATGGCTCTTGCCCCGCACAGAGAATTATATTATCCACCGCTAGCAGCCGCTCTTCACCATTAATCGTTAGATGTAAGCCAGCATCATCGATACGCTGATATTCACAGCCCGCAAGCATCTCTACGTGGCGCTTCTGCAAACCTAAACGATGCGCCCAACCGGTCGTTTTACCCAAACCACCACCGACTTTCGAGGCTTTACGTTGTAACAGATAGACCTGTCGAGCGGCAGGTTCAGGTGCGGGGGTCACACCTTCAACACCGCCACGGGAGGACATCGTCATATCGATACCCCAATCACGCATAAAGGCGGGAATATCCTGGCTTGTTGACGGCCCCTGATGGGTCAGATATTCGCTAATATCAAAGCCAATACCACCGGCACCGATCACGGCGACCGATTGGCCGACCTTCGCACCACGAATAAGATCCAGATAACCCATCACTTTCGGATGATCGACACCCTCAATCGCAGGTACCCGGGGGATAATACCCGTCGCAATAATCACCTCGTCAAAATCACTCTGCTGTAGCTCATCAACACTCACGCGGTGGGATAGCTTTAAGTTAACCCCATCCAGCTCTATGCGGCGGCGATAATAACGCAGCGTCTCATTAAACTCCTCTTTACCCGGAATTTTTCTAGCGATATTGAACTGCCCGCCGATCTCATCGGCCGAATCAAACAGGGTCACCTCATGGCCTCGCTGAGCCGCCGTTGTTGCAAATGCCAAACCTGCAGGACCTGCGCCAATCACGGCCAATTTTTTCACCTGCTCGGCGGGCGTTATAATGAGCTCCGTTTCATGGCAGGCACGGGGGTTAACCAAACAACTGGTCAGCTTGCCAACAAAAATATGATCCAAACACGCCTGATTGCAACCAATACAGGTATTGATCTCATCACTGCGCCCTTCTGCCGCTTTACGGACAAACTCAGGATCTGCTAAAAATGGCCGTGCCATCGAGACCATATCCGCATCGCCACGGGCTAATACCTGTTCGGCAACCTCAGGCATATTAATCCGGTTAGACGCGATCACCGGCACCGATAATGCCTGACGCACTTTAGCGGTCGCCCAGGTAAACGCCGCTCGAGGCACTTTCGTCGCGATGGTGGGAATACGTGCTTCATGCCAACCGATCCCAGAATTGATAATGGTCGCCCCTGCTTTCTCGATCGCCTTACCTAGAGTAACAACTTCATCAAAACTACTACCGCCTTCCACCAGATCTAACATTGATAAGCGGTAGATAATAATAAAATGGGGGCCGACCCGTTCTCGCACTCGCTTCACGACTTCGATGGCAAAACGGATACGGTTATCATATTCACCACCCCAATCATCCTCTCGCTGATTCGTGCGGCGGGCGATAAATTGATTAATAAAATAGCCTTCTGAACCCATCACCTCAACGCCGTCATAACCGGCATCTTGCGCCAACCCAGCGCAGTGGACAAAATCCTCTATCTGCTGTTCGATCTCATCGACGGTGACTTCATGGGGGGGAAAGGGATTAATAGGTGCTTTGACCGCCGAGGGTGCGATCAATTTAGGGTTGTAAGCATAGCGACCCGTATGCAGAATTTGCATGCAGATTTTGCCATCTTCAGCATGCACCGCTTCGGTTATAATTCGATGGTTTTTAACATCTTGTTCGGTGGCCATCATCGCCCCACCAGCCACGACGCCGCCTTCCTGATTAGGAGCAATACCACCGGTCACAATTAAACCCACACCCCCTCGAACACGTTCGGCATAAAATGCAGCCATCCGCTCAAAACCACCGGGTTTCTCTTCCAAACCGATATGCATTGAGCCCATCAATATCCGATTTTTCAACGTCGTGAACCCCAAATCTAAGGGGGTAAACAAATGGGGGTAATGTTGGTTGGTACGGCTCATCTCAGGCTCCTGAATATTCTTATTTTCTGATCATGCAACTAATACAATAGCACCAACATCAACACGGGAAATGGCACCGATCAATGTCAGACAACACAAACTAGACAGCGTCAAGATAGAACGATATTTTGACACTGTCAAGATTGATTGATAAATTGCCCAGATGAAACAGACCGATGCTCACAATACCCGCCACTACCATCACGGCGACCTGTACCCAACACTGCTACATGCTGCGACCGATATCATCTCAGAGGGCGGCAGTGAGAGCTTATCTATGCGCAAACTAGCCGACCGCGTGGGCGTCTCGCGTACCGCCCCCTATCATCACTTTAAAGATAAAAATGCGTTGCTTTGCGCCATTGCCGAGCAGGGCTTTAAAAATGTCGAAAGACTGCTTGAAGAGGTCAGGGTCCGGGAAAAAACCGAGTCGTTAAGCGTCATATTCACTGAATACTTCCACCACTACATCAAACTGGCCTACCAAAATAGGGAACAATACGATCTGATGTTTGGTCGAGAGATTTGGCGACATGGCTCTCCCACTGAGAGTCTGCAAACAATATCGCGGCAACACTTTAAAAGCTGGCTAAACTGGATTGAGCGCCTATCTGAACAAGACGTTATCCGCACCGATGACTCACCCCTCAGAACCGCACAGGTCTGCTGGGCCACACTGCATGGACTTTGCCGGCTATTAAATGATGGCATCTATACCGAACAGAGCCAGTTAGATGAGATAGCGAATGCCGCCGTTGAGATGATGCTTAAAAAACCTCATTGATACAGTTAAATAAACCAGTTCTTAAGCTGTTTTTGCTTCAATAAAGCGTACAAAGTCTGCCATAGCCTCCTGGAAGGAGAGAAATATTGGACTATCCAATATTTCTTCCCGCACCCATAGGTAAAGATAGCGATTTACTTTAATTGTCAGATCCAGTTTTAACTCGACAAAATCCCCGAATGACGCTGGTAAAACGGCCATAGGAATACGTGGTAATACTGCTAAATAACGCCCACGCGCCAACATGGTTGCCAATATAGCCGCATCATTACCAAAGGCTATTTTTGTCCTAATCTCTTTTAAACCAGCTGTCATCAACAACTCTAATACCTGATTTTCAAAGGTCGTGGTTAAGCCAAGACTGAGCCAATCAGACGCCTCTAAATCTTCAATATTAACCGTTTTCTTTTGTGCCAAAGGATGACTCTTTTCGCAAAAGATCCCAATATGATCTTCCATCACCAGTTGACGTTGAACCCCTTGAATAAAACGATCATCGGTCGTGGGTGCCAGCATAATATCAAAGCGGCCTTCGGACATTTGTGGCAATGTGATAGCAGGTGAACCACAGGTAACAGTACACACTGAAGTCGGATGCGCTTGGGTCAGACGCTCAAGAATATCAGGCATGACACCAAGCCCTAATAATGGCCCAGTTGCTATTCTAAACTCTGATTGAACCCCCAGTTTCTGGTGCGCTACCTGTTCCTGCGCCAAATACAAACTTTGAATAATCGATCGCCCTTCCCTAGCCAATACCTCGCCAAAAGGAGTGCTTTTTACACCATATCGACTTCTCAATAACAGCGGTGTGCCCGCTTGCATTTCTAGGGTTGCCATTGCTCGGGTCAATGTTGGCTGTGCCACCAGCAATTCATGCGATGCGGCAGTGATAGAACCTTTATCAATAATAGTCGCAAGATAAGTTAGGTGCTTAGGATTCATAGGTTTAAGTATTCAATTATGATTGATTGGAGCAATAAATAATCATTTTACTACGTAAACAATCTACCGTAACCTATCTGCTAAATTTAAAACAACAATAATTCGGTAACTTCTATGTCTAACTCCACTCAATGGCTCCGCAACAGCCTATGTGCTGCAACCTTGATCGGCTCTATGCTCGCCACTACCGCCCAAGCAGAACAAGTTTCAATGGAGTCTGCCAGCCCCAATAGTTTGCTGGGAATGATTCCACAAGCGATGGCGCGTCACTGGGCCGATAATGATATTGAGCTGCAATTATCGCTAAACCAGACGCTGACGAAGTCACTGCTTAAAGTCGCCGCAGGCAAATTGGATCTAGCGGTCGCTCCACCTCTCGCATATAACGCAATGACAAAGAATGCAGGCCCTTATAAAAAAATGGGTGATAAGGCTAGTGCGCTGGCGGCCAATGTTCGCTCTCTATTTGGCTTACCTGGCGGTACCTATCATGCAATAACCTGGGCCGATGATAATATCAAAGATTGGCCTGAGGCCGTAGGTAAGCGTGTGTATATAGGCCCACCAGCTGGTGCGGCGAATACACAAGTAATCGCTCTAGCCACAAAAGGAGGTCTGATAGAGGGAACCTATGATCCTATTAAAGCGCCTTGGGGAGCTGCTACACAAAGCTTCCAAGATGGACAGTTCGATGTCTATGTTGGTAATACCAGTATTGGTTCACAATCTCTTGCTGAATTAAGCCTGTCTCACGACATTCGCTTACTCAGTTTAGCCGATAAAAGCCAAACACCAGATCCCAGCCTAGGACTCCAATTGGTTGTTATTCCACCTAACACCTACCCAGGTCAGGTTAACAAATCCCCCGTTATTAGCTGGCAAACCGTCATGATGATGGTTGCACATAAAGACTTCTCGGAAGAGACCGCCTATAAACTAACGAAGACCTTCTTGGAAAATCGAGCAATAGTCGCCAAAAGTAATTCAATGCTTTCACAGCTTTCCGATATTGACCCCTTTGCTGGTGTTAATGCACCACTTCACCCTGGAGCAGTGCGCTATTACCAAGAAGCCGGTATAGCGATTCCAGCTAGACTGCTGGCGCAATGAACGCTAAGTGATTAACTATACGGCAGCGGCTAACCTAGTAATAAAAAGCCGCTGCTCTTAATCGTTCTTCACTGCAATACCTAAACGAGCCTTCATGCCACTAAGCTTCTCAATAATTGTCTAGTACGACTAGTGAAATACCTGGCTGTGGGTATAAATGACTCTCATATATGCTCAACTAATTGTCGCCTAAAACCCACTAAAAAAGATTTGAGGCTCACTAGATATTCATATTTGATCGATTGGAATGACAAGTAATCATTTTACTATCTTCATCACCTATCGTAACCTTCAGTCAGCTTAATAAAATAATAAAACGGTAAATAATGATGTCTCTTTCGAATAAATGGCTAAAAAACAACCTATGCTCTACAGCCATCATGGGTGTACTAATTACCTTCTCAGCTTCCTCCTATGCTAAAGAAGTGTCCATGGAGTCTGCCGTTGCCAATAGCGTGCTGGGTATGATTCCTCAATCAATGGCTACCTATTGGGCCAAAGATGGTATCGACCTCCAACTTTCTCTAAATCAAACATTGACTAAATCCTTGCTGAAAGTCGCCGCAGGAAAGCTAGATTCAGCGCTAGTTCCACCTCTTGCCTTCGATGCACTAAAAAAAGGTGTGGGCCCTTATAAAAAAATGGGGAATAAAGCCACTCAACTCGCCTCAAACGTACGCACCCTTTTCGGCGTGCCCGGTAGCCTATTCCAGGCAGTAACATGGGCCGATGACGACATTAAGAATTGGTCTGACGCTGCAGGAAAACGCGTCTTTATTGGCCCACCATCCAGTGCGGCTAACAAACAAATCATGGCGTTAGCAACAGCAGGCGGCCTTACTGAGGGCTCATATGACCCCATCAAAGCTCCTTGGGGTGCGGCCACTCAAAGCTTCCAAGATGGGCAGTTTGATGTATACGTTGGCGCCTTCGGGTTTGCTTCACAATCATTAGCTGAATTAAGTCTGTCGCATAAGATTCGTATTCTTAGCCTAGCCAGTGAAAATCAAGAGCCTCCTGCCGAGCTGGGATTACAAATCGCTATCATTCCCCCTAATACCTATCCCGGTCAGGTCAATGAATCTCCAGCCATCACTTGGCAGACATTGATGATGATGGCGGTACATAAAGACTTTTCCGAAGAAACCGCATATCAATTGACCAAGACTTACTTTGAGAACCGTGCAGCCGTTGCTAAAACTAATGCGATGCTGACTCAGTTACCTACGATCGATCATCTTGCGGGCGTCAATGCTCCGCTACACCCTGGGGCCCTGCGTTACTTCAAAGAAATTGGCGTATCTGTTCCCGATAATCTTTTACCTCAATAATCACCACCTCAACAGCCATATAAGCAGGGACCTCCCCCTGCTTTACGGAGTTTTCTATGCATTCCTCATCAAAATCATCTTTTGATCCACTATTCTGGATGAGTTCAATTCTCTGCCTTATGGTAACGCTCTACGGTCTTGCCAATATCATGCCGGCCATTGGAGACTTTAGATTAGGACCATTTCCAATGGTTTTCTTCAGAGCCACCTTCTTTGGCCTCTGTATATTGGTAGTGACCCTAGGTATTTTGCAAAACTACCGTAAAGGAAAAGCTAATGGCTGGCTGGCCTTAACCAGCGTGGTGTTAGCCGTTGCGTTAGTGGTTTGCTGCGTCTCGTTTTATAACATTAGTATCATGCTCGATGATGGCATGTTCCTATTTGACAATGAGCAAATGTGGATCGCTCTGATCGCAGCCAGCGGCTCTTTATTTTATTGCTGGCGTATTTGGGGTGCCCCCGTGGCGCTGCTTGGTATCGTAGGCATCCTTTATATGGCCACTGGCCATTGGTGGCCAGGACCACTAAAGACTATCAACACCGGTGTCGCCGAGACACTCGCACAAAACCTACTGTATAGCCTCGACAGCGGAATACTAGGCAGCACCTTTAGTATTGTTATCACCACCGTATTCCCTTTTATTATTTTGGGCTCAGTGCTCGAAAGTGTCGGGGCCGGCAATTCCATGATACGAATTGCCTTCTCACTCATGAAAGGAACAGCAGGTGGGCCAGCGCATGCCGCCGTACTCTCTTCAGGGTTATTTGGAACCGTCTCAGGAAGTGCCGTAGGAAACGTTGTAGGCACAGGAGTTGTTACCATCCCCATGATCACCAAGCGAGGTTTTTCACCAAACTTCGCCGGCGCAGTAGAAGCCGCAGCCTCTACCGGCGGTCAAATTATGCCTCCGATTATGGGCGCTGCAGCTCTAGTCATGGCCGATTTTGTGGGTGTTAGTTATCTCACGGTTATTATTGCCGTACTTGTTCCAGCCATTGCATATTATGGCAGCCTCTTTGCCATGATTATTTTTGAATCCCGAAAACTTGGTATTAAAGCCAATGATGAAATTGCAGGCATAGAGCAGCCTACCCGCCAAGATTACCTAAACCTATTATTAATTTTCTTACCAATAGGTCTGATCGTTGCTTTACTGATTTATGGGCTGTCACCATCTGGAGCATCCATATCAGCATTGGCGTTGCTGTTCCCTTTAAGTTTAATCAATCCAGCGGTACGGGCTAAACCGATTAAACTACTCCAAAGCCTATGCGATGGCGGTAAGACTTTTTCAGGCTTATTAATGGCGATCGCAGCCGTTAGCATCGTTATCTCAGCATTATCCGCTACCGGCGTACCCGTTAAGTTCGGCATATTACTTACCAGTTTTGTGACAGACTCGCTACTCGTTTCACTGCTACTGGCCGCCTTCTGTTGCATTGTATTAGGTATGGGAATGCCAACTTTACCAGCCTATGTGACTGTCGCAACCATCGCGATACCGGCAATGGAACAACTCGGTCTAGCGCCCCTAACAGCTCATATGTTTGTTTTCTTTATCGCCATTGGCTCTGCGATTACACCACCCGTTGCCATTGCCGCCTTTGCTGCAGCTAGTATCTCTGGTGGCGGCCCCATCGGAACATCAGTACAGGCTTCAAAAGTCGGCATTATGATTTTCATTATTCCGTTCACCTTCGCATTCAACCCACTACTTTTGACCGTCGGTGCAGCTGGCGTCGAATTCGATCTGCTGAGCTGGAGCTGGCTCCTCATCAAACTTGCCATCGGTATTGCGCTAACAGCCACCGCTCTGAGTGGTTTCCATGCGCATAAACTACGTCACTACGAAATTGCTGCCCGCTTAGCTGCAGCCATTATGTTATTCGCACCGGGTGCGCTATGGGATCAACTGGGCATGGGATTGGCCCTTGTTCTTTGGTTTTGGCACCTACGTAACGATTTGAAATTTATGCCCCGAACTAAGCGTATTGAAAAAGGATCAGTCTAATGACAAATATTATCTACATTGTTGCCGATGATCTCGGCTATGCCGATTTAGGCTGCTATGGCGGCCGTGAGGCACAATTCGGGCAGGTATCTCCGAATATCGATAAAATGGCCACAGAGGGAATGTTGTTTCTCGATGGGTATGCGAACTCACCTGTATGCTCACCCACCCGGTTTGCACTGATGAGCATGGCCTATCAATACCGCTTACGAGGCGCCCTAGAAGAGCCCATCAACACCAAGTCAAAAGGCAGTGATGTGTTAGGTTTACCACCGCATATTCCAACTCTGCCAGGGCAACTTCAAAAAGCCGGTTATTACACTGGGTTGATGGGCAAGTGGCACCTCGGCTACCCACCTCACTTCGGCCCACGATCCTCTGGTTATGACGAATTCTTTGGCATTATGGCCGGCGCTGCCGATTACTTTAGCCATAAGAGCGGCTATGGTGATCACGATCTTTGGATCAATGAAGAAGAGCATCGAGAAATCGGCTACCTCACCGACCTTATTTCGGAACACTCGGTGGATTTTATTAACCGACGCGCAACAGATACCGAACAAAAGCCGTTCTTCTTGAGCGTCCATTACACGGCACCCCATTGGCCTTGGGAAAGCCGAGATGATGAAGAATTATCAAAAGAGATCTCCGCGCTTTATCATCTAGAAGGCGGTAATATTCATACCTATCGTAAGATGATTCACCACATGGATGAAGGTATCGGCAAGATCATGGATACCTTAGAACAACATGGCCTGACGGAAGATACCCTAATTGTCTTTACCAGTGACAATGGCGGTGAGCGTTTCTCCGATAACTGGCCCTTAGTCGGCGGTAAAATGGACCTAACCGAAGGCGGTATTCGAGTGCCATGGATCGCACGTTGGCCAAAAGGCATCAAAGCCGGTACCACGAGCATGCAACACTGTATGACAATGGACTGGTCTCGCACCCTACTGGAAGTGGGTCAAGGTGAGTTTGATCCCAACTACCCCGTTGATGGTGTTTCGCTACTACCTGTTATCACTGGCGAGGTCGAAGAATTTGAAAGACCACTCTACTGGCGCATGAATCATCGCGATCAACGCGCACTGCGCGTCGGTGAATTTAAATACCTAAAAGTCGATGAGCATGAATATCTTTTCAACATCAACAATGATGCCCGTGAACGCGCTAACCTGAAAAAGGTTTACCCGGAAAAACTGGAAGAGATGCGTAATCAATGGATGAGTTGGAATAAAACCATGCCAGCTATTCCCGAAGATGCAACCGTAAGTTTAGTATATAACACCGCAGACATGCCCCAACGCTGAGGTTATAAATTAAACTAATTTCAATATCTTAGATTTAAGTTTTAATTCACCTATTTTCATCCTGGCGATATTTTCTGACCTTTCGATCTTAATTATATAAAGATCAAAGGTCAGCTTTTTTGCCAACATCAGCAATTCCTTCGATCTATCCTTAATATAGCCACTCAATAAACCTAGGCATAATATGAGTAAATCTATTGATGCATTAGCACGAGGCATGTTAGTTCTTGAAGAGATCATTCGCCATAGCCCAGTATCATTAGCAGAATTACATCGCATCACGGATATCAGTAAAGCGACTCTGCTAAGAATACTTAAAACACTCATTGAAGCAGGCTGGATCATCCGTTCCGACGAGATGGGCGGATACCTATTTGCGAATAATCTCAGCAGCCCAATCACTAACCTGGATCTAGCTGCTACGTTTCACAGTGTAGCCGCACCAGCCATCCAACAACTCAGTCAAGAATCAGCCACCCTCACAGGGCTGTGGGCGCCTCAAAACAATAAAGTATCAGTCATTAGTTCATCACCTGTTCTGTACGACACCCTAGCCAATGACTGTTCACAGACTACCCTGACATCAGCCATAGGATTAGCTTACCTATCTTTTTCATCCGAGGCTGAACGCACTAGCGCACTTCATAAAATTAAAGCACAAGAAGGGCGAGAATCTCGCTTAATAAAACAGGAGTCACCCTGGTTACAAAAAACGATCATCGCTATCAAAAACCAAGGATATGCCTACCATAATCCCCGGATGACCAATCGCTTATGTGGATCACATCTAGAAATAATAGCTTTTCCTATAACGAGAAAAAATAATAGCATTAACATCTTATCGCTCTCACGAGAACAGAAAAACCAACCGCCTCTTAATATTGACACAGATATCATGGAAAAAATAAAAAACACCATTATTAAGATAGAAAAAACAATCTAAAACTCAAAACACTGCAATTTAACAGCATCAAGAAATCGTCACCTCCACACCTCCACCTGAAAATTATATACAAATAACGTTTCACTCAGTGAAATATAATAAGACACAGCTAATTAAAATACTTAACATATTAAGTCTAATAAAAATATCGAATACAGATGGAGTATTATAATAATGAAACACCCCATTAGAACTTTAACAACATTATCTCTTGCCATTGCATTTTCAAATATAGCTCATGCCACGGAATCTGAATTTCCAATGCCAAAGTTCACTATGTTTTCAAGCTTAGGTGCTGTATCCATTGAAGATAAAGATTTTGACCCAGAAGCTTTTGAACTTGAACTAGGTCTTAAGGGTTTGGTTAAAATCGATAACTTTAAAATGGTTTATATCCTTAATGCCGATGTATCAGATGCTATCAATAGCAAAGATACTGGCGGTAACGATGGCGAAGCGGATATCCATATAATAGACGCCAAAGTCGTACTTCCAACCCAATACGGCACCTTTGCCATCGCACCTCGCACAGCCAGTGGGCAACTGCGTGACCTGTATAGTAATATCAATATTTTCGAGTATAACGAAACCCATTCTGGCAGTGCTGCGCCAACGGGCATGTCAATGTTTAATCAGGCACCTGAAGCTCAAGACGTTCTCGCCTATATCACTCCTGCATTCAACAACATCAAAGTAACGGTAGCCTCTATCTCTATCCCTGAAGATAACGGTGTCGACTCAGATGTGATCGCCTTACGTGCACTCTACGATGATAAGAAGCTCAATATCGGCTTTGGTGTAGCACAAGCCGATCAAGCGCTAGGGGGCACAGCAACAAAAGACTATAAACGCTATGCCATAACGGCCGGTTATAAATTTGACCACCTGAATATTGGCGCTACCTATGAAATAAATAAAGATACATTTGGCTCAGCGGGTGACTTCGATAGTTACGGCATCACCGGACGCTACTATCTCGATAATAATTGGTCGATGGCTGCAGGCTACTACAACAAAGATTCAGATATCGATGCCAACGATAATAATGGTGTAGTTATACAGCTGAAGAAAGAACTGAGTCAACATGTCGCTGCCTGGCTCGAAGCGGCTGACTATGATGTCACTCCAGATAACGTCGCAGCAGGTATCAATATCAAATTCTAATCGAGTCAAACGTTAACACTCATCCATAAGAGAAGCCCCCCTTCACTTCTTGCGTGGATGAGTATGACTACGTCTATCGATTCATGATTATTACCTTGAATAAAACATTCAACATAGAGCGACGCCTAAAATATACCTTTCACCATCATTGTATACACACGTAATGAGCAAGCTAATCGCTATGAGCGATAAACTCCCCTCGCCAATGTCCAGCTTGCTGCTCTTGCTGCACGACCTCATAAATCAATGGAATAATGGCCCGCATTAAAGAGGTGCGCGGTCGATTCGCTGCTCGAGTGATGTAAACATCGCGCTTCATACAAGGCTCAACAATCTCAAGCGCATGCACCTGACCGGTTTCCTCTAAATGATAAAAAGAGGACGATGGGCTCAACAGCATGCCATAACCATCGGATACATAACGCAGGGTCGTCATCAACTGACCGAAGCCGGGCTTGTGGCGTACGTTAATACCCTGCTGTTGCTCATACTGTCGCAGTATATAACCCAGTGAATCTTGTCGACCGGTGACAATGACTTCATGTTTAGCTAATTCGGCAAAAGGAATACTTTCTCGCTGGCGCAAAGGTTTCTGTGAACTCACTTGCGGAGTATCTCCCATCGCTAAATAGAGGTTCTCTCTGAACAGGTGTTCCTGCGTCAACTGCTTCATATCACTACCGTCCGGTGATGAGATAGCAAGATCAATCTCTCCGCTCAGTAGCTGCGCCGATAAGCTATAGGATAGGCCGGCAAACAGATCCAATTCTATCTTCGGATAGCGCTGCTCGACCAATTTCAATAGCGGCACCGACACCACGTTACCTATCGGTTGCGTCATCCCTAATACCAAGCGCCCTGCTGGCTCTTGTTCCGACTGCCTGATATCCAGTTTGGCCTGATCAACCTGACGCATAATCGATTCTGCATGCGCCTTAAATAGCTGACCACTTTCCGTCAATCGGACGCCCCGATAATCGCGATCAAACAACGAGGTGCCCAGTTCATGCTCAAGGTTCTCTAACTGCAAACTGATACTTGGCTGAGCAATATCAAGCTCTCGCGCTGCGGCAGCGATACTGCATAATTCAGCGGTTTTAAGAAAATAAAGGAGTTGTTTGCTATTCATCAACACAGCATATAAGAAAAATATTGAGCAGACCAATATTTATTATGCTTTTTATTGCGCTAATTTTGATTAATATATTCATCAAAATCCGCACTATCATCAATCCTGAGGAAAACGCATGTCTTTATCTAATCGCTATTACGAACGCCCATCAAGATTCAGCGAAGCCGAATGGAATGCCCGTATTGATTTAGCGGCGATGTACCGCATTTTTGCCTATATGAAATGGGATGAAGCGATCTATAACCACATCTCTTTACGCGTTCCAGGCGAGGAGAATCATTTCCTCATCAACCCATTTGGTCTGCACTATAGCGAAGTAACAGCATCTAACTTAGTTAAAGTCGATATAGATGGCACCATCGTTGATCATTCCGACTGGCCGATCAACCCTGCAGGCTTTACATTTCATAGCCAGATACATGATAAAGTTGAAAACGGCCACTGTGTTATGCACGTTCACACAACCTCAACGCTAGCCGTTTGTTGTTTAGAAGAAGGTTTGTCATACAGCAATTTTTATTCGGCACAGCTATATAACAAAGTGGCTTACCACGAGTTTGAAGGCATCACGGTGCACCCCGATGAAGGTGAGCGCATCTTGGCTAGCGCAGGTGATAAACCGGTATTAATGCTACGCAACCATGGCCCCGTTATCATCGGTGCCAACCTAGCTCAGGCATTCGCACTCATGTGGTTAGTCAACCGTGCCTGTGAAGTACAATGTGCCTCTATGGCGATGGGCAAGGTGCGAGAAATTCCCGAAGCCATCGTTAAGAAATGTACCGCCGATTCGCTCAACTTCAACCCTAAATACGGTGCGGGTGCTGATGTGTTCGCCGCTATGAAACGACTCGTTGAAAAACAAGACCCATCATACAAACGTTAATTGACTATAGGCTTCTTTATGAAGGTATGTGTATACGGTGCAGGCGCAATCGGTGGATTGATTGCAGCCCGCCTCAGCGCCGCTGATGCAACAGTTTCGGTCATTGCCAGAGGGCAAACACTGTTGGCTTTACAGCAAAACGGAGTCGGCCTTACCGAGGAGGGTGAAACCCGTTTTTACCCTGTCTCAGCGGTATCCCACGCTAATGAACTCGATGTTCAAGATCTGATCATCATTGCCGTCAAACAACCCGCTGTCAGCGCTATCATCAAGAATATAGAACCCTTGATCGGTGAACAAACCCGCGTTCTGCTGGCCATGAATGGCGTGCCTTGGTGGTTTTTTGATGGCTTACCAAAGGTAACCTCTGACCCCATACTCACAACAGTTGATCCTCAAGGTGACCTACGAGATCACCTCCCTAGTCATCAGGTGATCGGCTGTGTTGTTCACTTAGCTGCCGCCTCGACCTCTCCCGGTGTGATTAAGCTCAGCACTGGCAATCACCTCATTATTGGTGAACCGAGTGGCGAGCCTTCAGCGCCAACGCTGCAGATAGGAGAGCTCCTTAAAAAAAGCGGTTTTAGTGTCGATATATCCGCCACTATTCAGCGAAACATTTGGTTCAAGCTACTCGGTAATATGACCATCAATCCGATTTCGGCACTCACCCGTGCAACCGCTGATCGCATACTCGATGATCCACTGCTCAATCAGTTCTGCTGCAAAGCGATGACCGAAGCATTGGCCATCGGTCACGAGATTGGCTGTCCTATCGATCAAACACCCGAGGAAAGAAACGCACAAACCCAAACACTGGGTGCCTTTAAAACCTCCATGCTGCAAGACGTCGAAGCAGGTAAGCCCCTCGAATATGTAGCACTCGTTGGTGTGGTATATGAAATAGCCGAAAAGCTAGGAAAAGAGGTGCCTTATACTGCCGCGCTCTATGGCTTAATTAGGCAGCTGGACAAAAGCCTGCAAGCCAATCAATAAACAATAGATCAGCCCATTACCTCCACCTTAAAGAGCAAGCAGCCTCAATATAAGCCATCTCGCTTATATTGAGGTCGTATGAATCATGCTAAGCCATCAGTTAGCGCTACCCCTCACAGCCTAAGCTTTAAGAGCCAAGCCACAGGTAATCACTGCCTCCCCTCTCAACATATAAAATAGATAACTCGACAAAAACTAGCCGTTGTCAGTGAATGCTCCCACCCGCCCAACAGAAAAAGGGCTTGTAGCCAGTCCCATAACAGGAACTAACTCACAAGCCCTTCCAAAGACAATCAATGTCTTTATATCATCTTACTTAGCCAGTGAACGGAACATATCCAGTGCAGCCTGACCGTCAACATTTTTCGCATCCGCCTGCTCAATCCACTCAGCAGACATACTCGCAGTTGCCGCTTTAAATTCAGTCACCATTGGGTCGGAATCAGTTAACTTATTAATAACGATACCGTTTGCCTTCGCTTCTGCATACCCATCCGCATCCGCGTCTCCCCACGCTTTACCCGCTAAGCGGGAAAGCTTTTCACCGGAAACACTCATCAGCGCTTGCTGATCTTTTTCACTCAGCGCATCAAAAGAATCGGGATTCATGAAGATACTAAAGGTCGTGGTATACATCCCATCTGGAAACGCCGTTAAGTATTTTGAAACTTCCGCTACACGCAGATATTTCAAATCTAACACCGGCAGAAACACACCTTCGACGACACCTTGTTGCATCATTTCATATATTTTTGGCGCGGGTGCTCCAACGGGAGTGACACCTAAAATTTGACCCATTTCATTGACGACACCGCCTCCGATACGGATTTTTTTGTCCTTGATGTCTGCCAGTGAATTAACAGGAAAAGTGGTATGCAGCTGACCTGGCCCATGTACAAACAAGCCCAGCAGTTTCAGTCCATCATACTCATTAGCTTTATTAAAATATTTTTCCTGAACATCCCATAACGCAACAGAGGCTTTCTCAGCATTTGGGCTTTCCCCTGGGAGTTCGGCAAGCTTACCTAGCGAAAAACGCCCTGGTACATACCCATTAACGGTAAAGCTCGCATCAATCACCTGATCTTCAACCAGATCAAACATCGATTTAGGGTGCCCTAAACCATACTCCAGCTCAACTTTGACACGTCCCTCGGTTGCTTCTTCAACCCACTTAGCCCAAGTTGGCCAAACCACCGCATTCTGTGGTGCCGTCGGAGGTAACCAAGTGCCTACTTTAAGCGTCGTCACGGCCGATGCATTAAAAGACATCAGCATGCCCGCACAAACACTCGCTGTTGCTAGTAATGTTGTTATTTTTTTCATTTTTCAGCTTCCTGATAAGTTACAAATTAAGCTAAATCCCCAATAACAACGTTCATATTAGACGTCATCATGGAATTGATTTTTTACAAATGGAGACGCTGCCATGGCTAATGAGTAACCATCGCTCTTTTCTTTAAACCTCAGCATCGCTTGTATGGCGACGAATGCGCCACAGTTTATGAATTATTAACAGACTAAACAAGACGTACTAGTTAATATATTAACAAAGAAACGATACATAAGAACACAAGCTAATGTAGGCCCCTCAATACTTTTCTTATAGGTAACTACCATATTGCCCCGCCCTTCATCAGCCTCTATCAATCGCTCAATGAGGTAGGGTCATGCTGAAAAAACATCCTAGGGGAGAGAATCTTACAATTGATTAAACTGATCCCGCCTTTTAACCGATGCTATCGGTACCGCGATTCGCAAATTTAATCGCGTCGAGATAACACCGATCAAGAATAATCTATAAGCCATAAAAAAGGCTCGCAATGCGAACCTTTTAAATTATCGATAGCAGAGATGACCTGCTAATCTGTCTGTTACAACCGGCTCGCCCCCGGTTCAAAGCTTGACGTTACCGATGCCTGAGGGCCGGGAACCGCTGAACCATCCTGCTCCGTCACTGGGAATACACAGTTAATCTGCCCAGTACCCGAGCTACCAAAATACGGTGTCAGAACTTCGGCTTTGCCTTCGTAATCAGACCAGCCCAACGCCCCCAACATCATCGCAGTATCATGCATAAAACCTTCACCGTGTCCCTTAGCTGCATACTCAGGCAGCATTGCACAGAAGGTTTCCCAATCGCCCTGTTGCCACATATCAACGACTTTATGGTCGAGGGTTTCTAAGAAGGGACTCCACACTTTATTCGAAAATTGCGGTGCTTGACCATTCTGAGCAAAGCGATGTGAAAGTGAACCACTAGCAAAAATAGCCACCGTACCATCATAATGTTTTTCAATCGCTTCACGCATTGCCCAACCGAGACGCGCCGAGTCATTCAAGTAGTGAACGGTACACAGCGCTGACACTGAAATCACTTTAAAGTGACGGTCTTTGTTCATATAGCGCATAGGCACTAACGTGCCATACTCCGGTGCCAAGGTGGTAGCATCATGTGCAAGGGTTTCGACGCCTTGCAGGTTGCACTCCTGCGCCAAGATTTTACCTAACTCAGGATTACCATCGTACTCATACTCCATGTTAGAGATAAAGTGCGGCAGTTCACCACTGGTATAATTACCTTTAAAGTGAGGCCCACAGTTGATGTGGTAATTAGCATTCACCAGCCAGTGTGTATCGAATACGACAATGGTATCAACCCCTAGCTCTCGACAGCGCTTACCGATTTCGATATGACCATCAATCGCCGATTGACGAGTGCCTTTCTGCGGACCATCCAGTTCAGACAGATACATACTTGGAACATGTGTAATCTTAGCTACGAGCGCTAGCTTGCCCATCTCACTATCCTCTTATTTTATTGCTGCAGGCGATTCCTGAACCCATCAAACCACTATCGATTCGACCTACCAGTATAGGCTGCTTTCATATGAGTGCTTCCAAAGGCCATGGGTGGCAAGTGAAAGTCGAGCTCAAGTATAATTAATATATTAACTAATATTGCTACACTATCACAAGCATAAATCGCTCTATCGTCTATTTTTCATCCATCGAGTGACGGTAATGAGCCTTGGTAAGCATGGCGGCGAGGTATCACGGTGACGCCAAATAAATTCGCCTCACGGATCGCCAATCAACAATAGCGATAAAATGGACCTATCCAGTGCTTAGCATTTCAATCAGATAATGAATTTTTTACATTATTGAGGATATTTATCAAAAAACATTTGCCAAGGTGGTAGGTCGTCTGTAATATACGCCCCACGTTGATGCGGGGTGGAGCAGCCTGGTAGCTCGTCGGGCTCATAACCCGAAGGTCGTCAGTTCAAATCTGGCCCCCGCTACCAACGTAATAATTAAGGGTGTGTCGAAAGACATGCCTTTTTTTGTGCCTGAAATAAGTTAAAAAGCGTCGGGCTCGGCTCTCCACAAGCCCTCGGGAAGGTCGTCAGTTCACAAGTTGTGCTTAGAGCGCAACTTGCATCAAGGTGCACAGCACCGCAGCCCGAAGGGGCATAACAGTCTACAGGCTGTTATGAATAAATCTGGCCCCCGCTACCAACGTAATAATTAAAGGTGTGTCGAAAGACATGCCTTTTTTTGTGCCTGATATAAAGTATATCCGAAGATACTTTGTTGTAAGAAAAGCGTCGGGCTCGACTCTCCATAAGCCCTCGGGAAGGTCGTCAGTGCAAATATGCCCTCGCTACCAACGTAATAATTAAGGGAGTGTCGAAAGACATGCCTTTTTTTGTGTCTAAAATAAGCTAAAAAGCGTCGGGCTCGACTCTCCATAAACGCTCAGGAAGGTCGCCAGTTCACAAGTTGTGCTTAGAGCGCAACTTGCATCAAGGTGCGCAGCACCGCAGCCCGAAGGGGCATAACAGCCTACAGGCTGTTATGAATAAATCAGGCCCCGCTACCAACGTAATAATTAAAGGTGTGTCGAAATACATGCCTTTTTTTGTGTCTGAAATAAGCTAAAAAGCGTCTGACTCGGCTCTTTAAAAAAGTTCAGGAAGATCGCTAGCGGTGCTTAGAGTGCACATGCATTGAGGCGCGCAACACCCAACCTGAAGAAGCATAACAACCTTCAAGCTGTTATGAATACCTCTCCCTCGTTACACAACAAAAAACCTTACTCAGCCGGGAATAGGAGATGCGACAACCACGCTAGCAGGCTTATTATCATCTTCTTCATCGGTATCAACAGCACCCGCACCCGCGCCAAAGCTCCAAGTACCAGCACCAAGATTGTAGCCCGCACTCAGGTCACCATAGATATTGTCACCTAAGTAACCAACACCAACATTCGGACGCCAAGCACCGGAGTTGACAACATAATCGAGCCCGAGAGAACCGACCGCTTTGTCTTCCTCATCATCGGTAAAGATTTTAACGCCAACCGCAACGCCTTCTCCGAAAACGTAAGTAATACCAGCGCCAAAACCCGCATCAGCCTGCGCAACAGGCACAGCTAAAGAAGCCGCAACAATCGCAGCAACAGACAGTTTTTTAATAAACATATTCATTCCTTGTGTACGTTAATTGTACTTATATAGTACTCCCGCTGTTCATTAAATATACAGCTATTTTTGGGCCCACTGCTCGCACTTGCTCAGCCCTCAACACTATTCTCAAGCGAAAATACGCTATAAAAATGAATATCCTCTAAAATCAAAAAAACTTCAGTACAAAATTCTAAGTGCTAAAAATGGTGATCATCAGCGATATCCGTTGAATTTCAACGAAAGCCGGGAATTATCTCGAATACACCTCAACAGGATAATTCCCTGCATCTATCGCTTTTTACAACTTTAATTTTACATATCAGCCATGTCACAGGTCATTTCCTTGATTGACTTGCCCCGCAACCCGGATTAATGTTTAGCTCAAGTGCGCCTCAGAAGGGTGACACTAGAGCCTAAAATACCAACCGGCTTATCCCCGGTAAAATAAAAACAATATATAGACCTAGCTGCGATCCAGCGAAGGCTAAAGGTAATCATCATGAATAACCGCCTCTCTTTTCGGCGCACCCTGCTGTGCCAATCTGCATTACCTTTTGCGATAACCTACTCCAACGCACCTTTCGCTGCGCGAAAAACGATTAGCCATCATCGACATAGCTTGCCGTCTAGCATCTGATCCATCGTAGATCTGTTGACCTATTTTCTGATTCGTTCTGTAACGAAACACAGATTTGTGCCGTTCAGAACTTGGAGCCATCCGCATGACAAATTCTGTTTCTTTACAAGATAAGTGGGATAAACAATCGGGCCGAGTTTACATCACCGGCAGCCAAGCGTTAGCCCGGCTGCCGATGTTGCAAGCCGCGCGCGATAAAAAAGCCGGCCACAACACCGCGGGGTTTATTTCTGGTTATCGGGGATCGCCATTAGGCAACTTTGACAAAACACTGTGGCAGATACGCGATCACTTAGAAGCCGCTAATATCGTCTTTCAACCGGGGGTAAATGAAGACCTCGGTGCAACCGCTGTCTGGGGATCACAACAGGTTAACGTCTTTGAAGGCGCTCGTTACGATGGCGTGTTCGGCCTCTGGTATGGCAAAGGCCCCGGTGTCGATCGTACTGGCGATGTGCTGAAACATGCCAATGCCTTTGGGACTTCTCAATACGGCGGTGTACTGGCGATTGCCGGCGATGATCATGCTTGCAAGTCATCAACCCTACCCCACCAAAGCGATTACGCTTTTATGGATGCGATGATCCCCGTGCTCTATCCCGCTGGCATTCAGGAGATGCTGGATTACGGCCTATACGGCTGGGCGATGTCCCGTTATAGCGGCTGTTGGGTGGGTTTAAAAGCGCTGGCAGAAGTGATGGATTCAGCGATCTCAGCGAATCTCGACCATGACCGCTTAGCCATCAATACTCCTGATGATTTCGAGCTACCCGCCGACGGTCTTAACGCCCGCTGGCCAGACAAACCTATGCAGCAGGAAGAGCGACTACATCGCTATAAAATTCGTGCCGCGCAAGCATTTTGCCGCCATAACCGATTAGACAAAATCGTTATTGATACCCCGCAGCCTCGTTTTGGCATTGTCACCACCGGCAAATCCTATCTGGATGTCTTACAAGCATTGGAAGATCTGGGTATCAGCCATCAACAAGCCGCCGATCTTGGCATTCGCCTGTATAAAGTGGCGATGCCATGGCCGCTAGAACCTGAAGGTATCTATGAATTTGCCGACGGTTTAGATGAAATTCTGGTCATCGAAGAGAAGCGCGGTCTTATCGAAGACCAGCTCAAAGAACATCTCTATAGCTGGCAAGATCGTGCTCAAACGACCCGCCCGACCATTGTTGGCAAAAAGGATACGCTCGGTAATGAGCTACTGACCAGCCTCAGCGAACTCACCCCCGCGATGATTGCGCGTGCTATTGCCGCCCGTATCGCACCGTTTTATAACAGTGAACAAGTAACCCAGCGGCTCGCCTTCCTGACAGAGAAAGAATATGAGCTGTCACAGCCTAGAGCACTATTAGAGCGTACGCCTCACTTTTGCTCTGGCTGTCCGCACAACACCTCAACCGTAGTGCCCGAAGGCAGTCGCGCGCTAGGCGGAATCGGTTGTCATTATATGGCCACCTGGATGGATCGCGGCACCGATACATTTACCCAAATGGGCGGCGAAGGGGCAACCTGGATAGGTCAAGCGCCCTTTACCGACAACAATCATGTATTCCAAAACCTCGGCGATGGCACCTATTTCCATTCGGGCCTATTAGCGATCAGAGCCGCAATCGCCTCTAAAGCGAACATCACCTATAAAGTGCTATACAACGATGCCGTCGCCATGACCGGCGGTCAACCGATCGACGGCCAGCTAACCGTGCAGCAGATTACCCACCAGCTTTATGGCGAAGGGGTACACCGCATCGCCGTTGTCAGTGATGAGCCGGATAAATACCCTAGCCGCTCAGCCTTTGCTCAAGGCGTTACCTTTCATCATAGGGATGACTTGCAACAGGTTCAGCTAGAACTACGTGACATTCCCGGCTGTACCGCTATGGTCTACGATCAGACCTGTGCCGCGGAAAAACGTCGTCGACGTAAACGTGGAGAGTTAACCGATCCGCAAAAACGAGTCGTTATTAATCAGGATGTCTGCGAAGGCTGTGGCGATTGCGGCGTGCAATCTAACTGCCTATCATTACTGCCCAAAGAAACCAGCCGTGGTCGCAAGCGGGCAATCGATCAATCCGCCTGTAATAAAGACTTCAGTTGTGTGCGTGGTTTTTGCCCGAGCTTTGTTACCGTCAAAGGCGGCAAGCTGCGCAAACCTGAACCTTTAGGCAAGCTCAGCAGCTTCCCTGAACTGCCCACGCCACAGCTTCCTCAATGCTCTACGCCCTACAATATCCTACTCACCGGCGTCGGCGGCACCGGCGTTGTCACCGTGAGCGCCCTACTCGGAATGGCAGCACATATCGAAGGTAAAGGTGCTGGGGTATTGGATCAGATCGGTCTAGCCCAGAAGTTTGGCGCCGTCATGAGTCACATCCGCATTGCCGATACGCAGGAGCAGATCCATACCGTGCGCATCCCTGCGGGCGAGGCAGACTTACTCATCGGCTTTGATTTGATGGTCGGCGCGAGTGAAGAGGCACTGGGTAAACTCGATCGCGCACGCAGCCAAGTGGTCATCAACACCCATGAAACCATGCCCGCCGCCTTTACCCGTGATCCGGATGTGCAGGTGCCCAATGCGGCGATGGAACAGGTTATTCGCAATACTGCTAAGCCACAGAGCAGTTTCTGCCTCGACGCCACCACCCTCGCCACCAATCTACTCGGCGATGGTATGGCGGTTAACCTTTTCTGTATCGGTTATGCTTGGCAGCAAGGCTTGATTCCGCTGAAGCTGGCATCTATCGAACAGGCTATCGAACTGAACGGTGTTGCCGCCGATGCCAATAAACAAGCACTGTTATGGGGACGTCGCGCTGCCCATAACCTGCAACAGGTTGAGCAGATCGCCACGCCCGCAACCAATATCGAGCCGGTCAAGATGATGCCTGGACTCGAGGAACTCATCAGTCGGGAAACCGAGCATCTGCAACAGTATCAGAATGCGGCACTGGCAAAACGTTACGAAGCACTGACTAGGCAGGTGAGTGATGCCGAAAAAGCCTTAGGAAAAGGTCACTCACTGAGTCTCGCTGTCGCTGAAAACTACGCCAAAGTGCTGGCCTATAAAGATGAATATGAAGTGGCGCGCTTACTCACTTCAGCCGATTTCAGGCAGCAGCTAGAAAGCCAGTTTGAAGGCGACTTCAAACTCGAATTCAATCTGGCACCACCGCTGATATCGCGTATTAATAGCGCTACTGGCCGGCCGAAAAAACGCACCTTCAGTGAAAAAATTCTACCGCTGTTCCGCCTGCTGGCCCGCGCGAAAACCCTGCGTGGCACACCACTGGATATCTTTAGTTACAGCGCCGACCGCCGTCTCGAACGACGCTTGATCCGTGAATATGAACAGGATGTCAGCGTCATCCTAAACAATCTTAGTGCTGACAACCTTCAAGATGCGATTGAACTAGCCCGACTACCGGCGCTGATTCGAGGCTACGGACCGGTTAAAGATACGGCTTATGAACAAGCGCAACAAAAACGTCAACGACTGTTAGCGCGAATTCACTCACTGGACAGCTCTCCGTCTCAGGTCGCCGTGTAAAAAACGACCTCTCGAAGACCAAATAGGCATTGATAGTCTTTAGGCTAAAAAGGTATACAGCTATAGATCATCTCAATTCTCCTGCCGATAGCGGGAAGGCATTTATTCATAACAGCCTGTAGGCTGTTATGCCCCTTCGGGCTGCGGTACTGCGCACCTTGATGCAAGTTGCGCTCTAAGCACAACTTATGAACTGATGACCTTCCCGAGGATTTATAGAGAGTCGAGCCCGACGCTTTCCCAACGATAGGACAAATTCTGGGCGAAAAAAAAGCCAATCTTTCGATTAGCCTAATTTTCCGTTGTGGTAGCGGGGGCCAGATTTGAACTGACGACCTTCGGGTTATGAGCCCGACGAGCTACCAGGCTGCTCCACCCCGCATCAACGTGGGCGTATAATACTGACACACTGGTGCTTATGCAATGAAAATAAACAATATTTTCAATTAATTACTTCGCTTTATCTGATATAACTAAAAGCCCACAAAAAGAAGCCCTCTCAACGGAGCGATTATGACGCTGATTTACGTAATGGACCCCATGTGCAGCTGGTGTTATGCCTTTCAACCTCAGCTGAAAGAAGTAATGAACCGCTTACGTCCAGGCATCAACATGGTTTGCTATATGGGAGGCCTAGCGCCGGATAGCGATCAACCCATGCCGAAAGAGATGCAACAGGCGATCGCACAAACCTGGCACAGCATCGAACAACGCACAGGGGCTCAGTTTAACTATGAGTTCTGGGATAAGTGCCAACCCCGAAGATCTACCTACCCCGCCTGCCGAGCGGTCATCAGCGCCGAGCAGCTTACCACCGGTAGCGGAATGAAGATGACCGAAGCCATTCAGCAGGCCTATTATCAACAAGCCAAAAACCCCTCCGATTTACCGGTACTGGCTGACTTAGCAGAAACGATTGGTTTAGATCGCGAACAATTCATCCAACAGATGGCTAGTGAAAAAACCGCTCAAACACTGTTTGAGGATCTAAGTTTCTGCCAACAAAGTGGCATTCAAGGATTTCCCTTTCTCGGCGTGCAAACCGACAATGGATTCGACGTTATCAGTACCGGCTACTGTGACCAGAAGTCATTATTGCAACGCTGCACCGATCTTAATTTAATCTAATTGAGATATCGGCTGCCCAGTTTTTTACAGGCATAAAAAAACGGGAGCCAAGGCTCCCGTTTTTAATCACAGATAGGCTTAGGTACGTGCAACAGAAACATCTTCTGCCTGCAAACCTTTATCACTCTCTTTCACGATAAACCGCACACTCTGACCTTCGGTCAGTGAGCGATGGCCACGGCCACGAATGTTGCGAAAATGAACAAAGACATCATCCCCATTTTCACGGGTAATAAAGCCAAACCCTTTAGACACATTAAACCACTTGACGGTACCTAACTCGCGATCGTCATTTTCATCTATTTCCTCTTCACTGTCAGCGCTCAGGCCCAGACCTGAAATAACACAGCTAACCAGCACAACCGCAAATACAACGACAATATCAAAAATCGGCAACGCGCCTTCACCTGGCAACGCCCCTAGAACAAACAGGATAATTGCAGTGGCAAGTGCGCTGACAACTACACTACGTATAAGTTGATTAACACTCATATAGATCTCTTATAATTAATTAAAGTTATTAAATATCAACAGGATTCAAGATAAATAGAACCCAGACCATTCTATATACATAGTTTTATGCTTTTTTTCAATAGCTTAGCCACCTAAACACTGATACAACACCAGAATAAGGTATAATTACGACTAATTAGTTACCGCAGCACATATCATAACGAGGAAATGAAAAATTGATCAAGCAACAACAGTTACTCGAAGATCTGGAATCACGAGTCGCTTTTCAAGAAGACGCGCTCGATAAAATGAGTGAAGAGATGGCCAATCAAGGTGCTGAAATTGCCCGTTTAACCCAAATTATTAAAGTGCTCCACCAGCAGGTTAAACAATTTACGCCAGACCAGATCAGTGCGCCGGAAGATGACGTTCCACCACCCCATTATTGAGCAGTACCGAGTCGCATCCCACGGCCGTTATGACAGACTTTTCAGCGTATAAATGTCGTAACGGCTAGATTTACCACTCAATTGATAACTCGGCGCCTGCCCCTCGATCGCAGGTGCCTTACGGGGGCGTTTAACCACTACCCGATATTCCGCGATAGTCAGTGCGCGCTCAAGCAAGGCGGCAGAATCCTGATCATCCCCTACGATATCTCGAAATACCCGCATCTCTTTTTTGACCAAGGCTGATTTATCGGTATGAGGAAACATCGGGTCGACATAGATAACCTGAGGCCGACAAGCGACGGTTTGCGAGTCATTCAGCCACTCAATACTATCGGCATTCACCAGTTGCATCCGGGCAGCGATATCCGCCACTTCAGGATCTCGCTGAGCCTGTTGCAGACCACTCTCTAACAGAGCATGAATAATCGGTGAACGTTCGACCATCTGAACTTCACAGCCCAAGGTCGCCAACACAAAGCTATCCCGCCCCAGCCCTGCCGTCACGTCCATAACCTGTGGCCGAATACCACCTTTAATGCCCACCGCTTTGGCAATCATCTGCCCTTTGCCACCACCAAATTTACGTCGATGCGCAACAGCACCCGAGACAAAATCTGCCAGCACCGGCCCCGGCGCTTTGCGTCCTGTTTGCTGTAAACGTCGGCTACCGGCTTCACAAATCAACAACTGAGCAAACTGCTCATCGCGCAGATCATATTGGTCCAACAGGGGCAGCCCTAACCGTACTGCCAATAGCTGAGCATCTTCCCGCCCCGCTTCATCAACATAACAGACAGCAACATCGGTAGGGGTAGTAGATATAGATTGCTGAGTCAAAACGACACCTTAACTTCTGAGATCAGTTTCTGACACGGGGATCAGGCAAGAAAATAGATACCGAGCAAAATAAAGCCCAGCAGCAGTCGATAAATCACGAAGGGCAACATACCGATCTTATCCAACCATTGTAAAAATAGGTGAATACAAGCATAAGCGCTAATTGCCGCCAGTACAGTACCACCGAGTACCATGGTCAACTGATCGGGCGTTCCCGTTTGCGCTAGCTCCAACCCTTTTAACAGGCCTGCTCCCAAAATCACAGGAATCGACAACAAAAAGGAAAAGCGGGCGGCTGACTGACGATTTAGCCCTAACATAAGCCCCGCGGTAATCGTAATACCGGAACGGGAAGTCCCCGGAATCAAGGCCACCGCCTGAGCCAGGCCAATGATCACCGCATCTCTGAGAGTAATTTTCTCCAATGGCCGCACCTCAGTCCGATTCGCATCCGCCCACCAAAGCAACGCACCAAATATCAGCGTCGTTCCAGCAATGATTAAGATACTCCGGCCATAATGATCGATCGCAGAATTAAACATAAAACCAGCAATAACCGCCGGTAAGGTTGCCCAGATGACATACCACGCCAAGCGAGAATCGATACTTTTACCACGCCCCGCCAAACTGCCGACCCAAGCGACGATCATGCGACCAATATCTTGGCGAAAATAGATCATCACCGCCGCCAAAGAACCGATATGCACACCCACATCAAATGCCAAGCCCTGGTCCGTCCAGCCAAACAGTTGCGAAGGCAAAATCAAATGCGCCGAACTGGAGATGGGAAGAAACTCCGTCAATCCCTGCAGCACTGCCAAAAAGGCCACCTGAAACCAATCCATGATAAAAACATCCTCTGATACTACAGTGAATTTAAATACTTACTGATGACATTCCAATGACAACCGATAATCAACTAAGATCGATTTTTTACACCCGCCTCACTGGCCTTTCTTTTTTTGCTCGCTGATTTTTTTCCACGAAATAGTATCTCGCAGATAGACCGGCTGTGCTAACTCGGCCGAGATTCCTTCGCCACGATCAAATGCCTCCAGCGCTAATTCACACATAACGCCTGCTGATGGATAGATATCCAATACCGGGGTGCCCACCGCCTGCTGTACTTCGGCCGACATATTATCGAGATAGACCCAACCTTTACCCGCCGCAAACCAACGTTCACCATCAGGCAAGATAATACTTCCAGGAGCACTCACGGTTTCATTAACTAACGCCACCGGCAATCCATCACGCATCTGATACGCACAGCTATACAGCTCATTCATCCGCGCATCCAGCGTACTGATAATTCGATCGACGTTATATTCCCGCGCGGCATTCAGTGCAATCGCCGCTAATGTTGATACGGGTATCACCGGCAGTTCAGCCGCAAACGCCAACCCCTGCGCAGCGCCGGTGGCTATACGGATACCGGCAAACGAACCCGGCCCTCGACCAAAAGCAATAGCATCCAACTGCGTCACTTTCAGCCCTGCGGCCGTCAACATTTCATCAACCATCGGTAATAACTGGCGAGTGTGCTGACGGGGGATTATTCGAAAATCTTCCTGAATTTCGCCATCAATAGACAGCGCGACAGAACAGGCATCTGTGGATGTATCCAGGGCAAGAATTTTAGCCATCTCAATTATCCGGTATATCAAAGTAAACAGATTGACAAAAGGTCAGTCTGAAAAGCGCTGCATTTTAAGCGCTATGCTCAGGAAAGGCTATCCTCACCCCAACGCGGCATCAGCTGCTGCTCGATCTGTAGCTGATTAAGAATCCGCGCCACGACAAAATCAATCATATCGTCGATCGTCCGTGGACGATTATAAAAACCAGGGCTCGCCGGAATCACTACACAGCCCATACGAGTCAGTTTTAGCATATGTTCGAGGTGAATCTCTGAGTAAGGCGCTTCACGGGGCACAAGTATTAACTGACGGCGCTCTTTCAAGGCGACATCCGCCGCCCGCTCAATCAGATTATTACTAGCACCGGTGGCAATGGCCGACAGAGACCCCGTTGAACAGGGGCAAACCACCATCTTACTCGGCGCACCGGAACCCGACGCAACCGGTGCCATCCATTGCTCTCGACCAAACACACGCACCTGCCCTGGTGCTGCTGAAAACCGTTGCGTCAACCAAGCTTCCTGCTCTTTTGCCGAGCCAGGCAGCGCTTCATCGGTCTCGGTTGCAATCACGACTTGCGCCGCTTTCGAGATCATCACCAACACCTGACAACGGGCGGCAACTAAACACTCCAATAAGCGCAAGCCATATTGAACGCCTGATGCCCCGGTAATCGCCAGGGTTACTCTCTCTTGATAGACTTTAACCACATTCAACTCCATCAGTTTGATACCGCTTTTGCAAAGCATTGAGCAGACGCAGATGAATGCCATCAAAGCCGCCATTACTCATGATAACAATATGGCTACCCGGTTTTGCTTCAGCCACTAACTGACGGATAGTTTCTGCGGTATCTCTAGCCAATACCGCGGGATTCTCACAACTATCGACCACATCCTGCAACGACCACTCTAATCCTGCCGGCTGATACCAATAAACCTTATCGGCAAGACGGGCGGAAGATGCCAGTTTCTGGCGATGAATCCCCATACGCATGGTATTGGAACGCGGCTCAATCACGGCGATCACCGGCGCATCGCCCACCTGAGCACGAATCCCTTGCAACGTGGTCTCAATGGCGGTGGGATGATGGGCAAAATCATCATAAACCCGAATACCTGCCACCTCACCTATCAGCTCCATCCGCCGCTTCACGCCGCCGAATTGACAGAGCCCTTCAATCCCATGCGCTATCTGCACCCCAACATGATGAGCGGCCACTAAGGCCATCAAACCATTATTGACCGAATGTAAACCCGTCATCTGCCAGCGAACCGTGCCGACGACCTGACCTCGATGCAACACTTCAAACTCAGAGCCATCATCTTTTAAAAGACGTGCCTGCCATTCAGCACAGGAATTCAACTGGCTATCATTACCCACCGACGTTTTCACCAAGGGCGTCCAACATCCTTGCTCGATCACCTGATCCAATGCCGGCACATCCACTGGCATGATAATCTGTCCATTCGCGGGCACAATTCTCACCACATGATGAAACTGCCGCTGAATAGCCGCTAGATCATCAAAGATATCCCCATGATCAAATTCAAGGTTATTCAGAACCAGAGTACGCGGATGATAATGGACAAATTTTGAACGCTTATCAAAAAAGGCGGTGTCATATTCATCCGCCTCGATGACAAAAAAGGGGCTCTCACCCACCCGCGCAGAACGATCAAAGTTTTTGGGCACACCTCCAATCAGAAAACCCGGTGCCATATCGGCAAATTCCAACAACCAAGCCAACATCGTGGCGGTGGTGGTTTTACCATGGGTTCCGGCAACTGCCAGCACCCATTTATCCCGTAATAAATTATCCGATAACCACTGAGGGCCTGAGGTATAGGGCAGCCCTTTATCTAACATCGCTTCCACACAGGGGTTTCCCCGAGTCATCGCGTTACCAACGATAATCATATCCGGCGCAGGGTCGAGTTGCGCGGGGTCATAGCCTTCAATCAGCTGGATACCCTGCTGTTCCAACTGGGTACTCATCGGTGGGTAGACGTTCGCATCCGAACCACTGACACGGTGCCCTAACTCCTTCGCCAGCACCGCCAGACTGCCCATAAAGGTGCCACAAATTCCCAATATATGAACATGCACGATTAGGTTCTCCAGATCCGCGTTTACTCTAAAATAATGTCTGCATGATAACAGCTAAGCCGGCTTGATTATGCTCTTTTTCACCACAGACCTTTTTGCTGCCACCGCCTCACTGCACGCCCCCGCACAAAGAAAATCACAAAAAAAAATCACAATTAACACAATTGTCGCTTTTTTGCGTTAATTCCCCTCTCAGACGGTGTAATTAACGATTAATTCAGCGTAAAATCAGGACAACTTTTAACCCCCTCAATCCCACAGGTTTTTTAGCCACATGCGACTGTTGAATCAGTACCTCAAGCATCACAACACTCCCGATGATCTTATTGACCTAATTGACAGCCTAATGCTGTCCTGTAAAGAGATCGCCATTAAACTACGCGAAGGTGCTCTGGCAGGGGTTTTAGGCACCTCTGAAGGCATTAATGTTCAGGGTGAAACCCAGAAAAAACTGGATATTATCTCTAACGATATTCTTAAAGCGGTGTTGCTCGATAATCCAACGGTTGCTGGTATTGCCTCAGAAGAGGAAGACTATCCGGTACCGGGCAATCCCGATGGTAAATACTTAGTTACCTTCGACCCGCTAGATGGTTCATCTAACATCGATGTCAACGTTTCAGTCGGTACTATCTTTTCCATTTTGGAAAGACCAAAACATCTCGATGGCGGTACCGAAGCAGCCTTTATGCAGAGTGGTCGTAATCAGATCGCTTCCGGCTATGTGCTTTACGGTCCTTGTGCGGTACTGGTACTCACCACGGGCCAAGGGGTTAATATGTTCACCCTGAGTCACGGTGGAGACTTCATTCTCACCGAAGAGAATGTCAAAATTCCTGAACACACCCAGGAGTTTGGTATCAATATGTCGAACCAGCGTTTCTGGGAACCAGAAATGAAGAACTATGTCTCCGATCTACTTCAAGGTGAAGAAGGTCCATTGGGCAAACGCTACAATATGCGCTGGGTTGCTTCCATGGTTGCCGAAGTACACCGCATCCTGACCCGCGGCGGCATCTTTCTCTACCCATGGGATAACCGCGATCCAAGCAAGCCCGGTAAGTTACGTCTGATGTATGAAGGTAACCCAATGAGCTACCTCATCGAACAAGCTGGCGGCTTAAGCACAACTTGCTACGGGCATATCATGGATGTTCAGCCAGAAAAAATTCATCAGCGCGTTTCCGTCGGCCTAGGTTCTAAAGCTGAAGTCGAAACCATGATGCAATATCACGCTAAGGACTAACTGAATTTTCAGTTTATGATCTTTAAGTCGTATTCAACTTAATATCAAGGGCTGTATATAATGCAGCCCTGAATTTTAAAAAGATTTAACACTTACACAGGAAGGCGACACATGAGCTTTGAAAAAGTCCCTGCTGGCAATGATCTGCCAAACGACATCAACGTCATCATCGAGATTCCCGCGGATAGCGATCCAGTAAAATACGAGATCGACAAAGATTCTGATGCAATCTTCGTTGACCGTTTCATGGCCGCACCTATGTTCTACCCAGCCAACTACGGTTACATCAACAACACCTTGGCTGATGATGGCGATGCTCTGGACGTACTGGTGGTAACACCTTACCCAGTGGTACCGGGTTCTGTCATTCGCTGTCGTCCCGTTGGCGTTCTGAACATGACCGACGAAGCCGGTGAAGATGCTAAGCTCGTTGCCGTACCTCACGACAAACTGAGCAAAGCCTACAAAGACGTGCAAGACGTCAACGACCTGCCCGACATTCTGCTGGCCCGTATCAAGCATTTCTTCGAGAACTACAAAGGTCTGGAAGAAGGCAAATGGGTTAAAGTTGAAGGCTGGGAAGGCGTTGATGCTGCTAAAGCCGCGATCATCGAAGCACAAAAAGCTTACGAAGCCGCTAAGTAATTAGCTGCCCGAAACAAAAAAGGCCGATGCATTATGCATCGGCCTTTTTTTATCACTAATGGTTGATCACCACTCCCAAAGCTAGCTACCCAAGCAGACCTGACAGAATCAAACCTAGGCTTTAACGAACAACTTTTTACCTAACCCGATCACCACAAAAACAACACCACCGGCGACCACGCCGATCAACGCTTCGAGCAAAACAGGCAACAGCATCACAACAATCGCGCCTAAGCCTTCTGTCAGATGCTGGATAAAGTGATGCAGAAACGGCAAACCATGTACCAAAATGCCTCCGCCCACCATAAACATGGCGATCGTACCTAACACCGACAGCGCCTTCATCAGCATCGGGGCGGCTTTAAGAATGCCATGCCCAATGGTTTTAGTCAGATCCGCAGCCCCAGGCTTACGCACCATATACAGCCCTAGATCATCGAGTTTCACGATACCTGCCACCAAACCATAAACACCGATAGTGACCAATAACGAGATACCCACCAACACGCCCAACTGCGTCACCAGTGAAGCACCCGCGACCGTACCTAGCGTTAACACAATAATCTCGGCAGAGAGTATAAAGTCGGTGCGCACCGCGCCTTTGATCTTCTCTTTTTCAAAGGCAACCAAATCGACGGCACTATCCTCTAGCGCGTGCTTTAACTCCGCTTGGTGGGCGGCCTTCTCTTCCGGCGAATGAAAAAAAGTATGAAACACTTTTTCAAAGCCCTCAAAGCAGAGAAACAACCCGCCAATCATCAACAGAGGCACGATTAACCAAGGGATAAAGTAACTGATCGCCAAGGCTGCTGGCACCAGAATCGCCTTATTCAGCAACGACCCCTTTGCCACGGCCCAGACCACCGGAAGCTCGCGCTCGGCCTTCACACCCGAGACTTGCTCGGCATTCAACGCTAGATCATCCCCTAGCACCCCTGCCGTTTTACGGGCAGCCACTTTGGTCATGCCTGCCACGTCATCCAATAGAGAGGCGATATCGTCAATTAATGCCAGAAGGTTTGAAGCGGCCATATAGGTATCCTTAATCGTTGTTAACAAACATTATCATCCGTTATCGTGAGATAATACAGCTCAAATATTAGGGGGGGGACTATGGCCAAGAAACAAAAAGTATCTGAACAGGTGGTAACCGAAGCGTTACAGGTGGCTAAAGCGACTCAGCGCCCAGGGCAAACCAAAGAACAAACCAAGCTCATTGCGCAAGGTATCCAAAAAGGCATCGAAGAATACAAAAAGCGCCACAAAGAGAGAGCCCGCGAACTAGACAAGCAGAAACGCAAACTACAACAGGCACAACAACCTAATAACCAACAGAGCGGCATCGCAGCAGAAACCGAGATTGTTTACCAACAAAGCAAGCTAAGCTGGGGCTTATTGATTCTCAGCTGGATCGGCTTTGCCGCTTATATTGTCTTTGCGAATTCATAATAAACATGGGTCGTCGTTACTAGCACTAAGAACCCTATTCGTAACAGCCATGGCCCCTATCTGCCACATAAATACAGCGGTCATAAAGCACGGCAATTGTCCTAAATAGTCAATCACGGCCCATATCCTGATACTCTTTTTCTGCTAAGATAATTCTCTTTGGTAACAGTTTTCTCAGAGGTTAAGTCAGATGAAATTTGAAGGTACAGAGCGCTATGTTGCAACAGATGATCTGCGGATGGCCGTCAATGCTGCCGCCACATTGCAACGCCCCCTACTGATCAAAGGCGAGCCTGGCACCGGCAAAACCATGCTAGCGGAAGAGGTCGCTGAGGCCTTCGGTAAAAAGCTACTTCGCTGGCATATTAAATCGACCACCAAGGCTCAGCAGGGACTGTATGAATACGATGCAGTCTCCCGCCTCAGGGACTCCCAGCTTGGCGATGACCGAGTGCATGATATCAGCAACTACATCCGCAAAGGGATGCTCTGGGAAGCGTTTGATGCTGACGAACAGGTCGTTCTATTGATTGATGAAATCGATAAAGCCGATATCGAATTCCCCAATGATCTACTGGTCGAACTCGACAAGATGGAGTTCAGCGTTTACGAAACCGGTGAAACCGTGGTCGCGAAACATCGCCCCCTGATTATTATCACCAGTAACAACGAAAAAGAACTGCCCGATGCTTTTCTTCGCCGCTGCTTTTTCCATTACATCAACTTCCCTAATGCGGACACCATGAAGCAGATCGTGGATGTGCATTTTCCCCATATTCAAAAAGAACTCGTCAACGAAGCACTGGAAGTGTTCTTTCAAGTACGGGAGATCAACGGCCTCAAGAAGAAGCCCTCTACCTCCGAGCTTATCGACTGGTTGAAACTACTACTGGCCGACAATATTTCACTGGAGCTACTGCAGAGCCGCGACCCTAGCCAAGCGATTCCACCGCTCTATGGCGCCCTGCTGAAAAATGAGCAAGATGTACATATGCTTCAGCGTCTGGCGTTTATGGCCCGCCGAGAAAACCGCTAAGCCTGCAGGGAGTGATCTATGTTAGTCGATTTTTTCTACACCCTGCGCAAAGCTCAGGTGCCGGTTTCCATCCATGAGCTGCTCGCCCTACTGGAAGCGCTCGATAACCACCTAGCCTTCGCCGACTGGGATGATTTCTATCTGCTGGCCCGTACCTGCATGGTAAAGGATGAGAAATATTTCGACCGCTTTGATCTCGCCTTTGGCCACTATTTTAAGGGGTTAGCCGAGCTACCCGATCCCTTTGATAACCTGATCCCCGAAGACTGGCTGGACGCCGACTTTATCCGTAACCTCAGCGACGAAGATAAAGCCGAAATCGAAAAACTCGGCGGCCTCGACAAGCTGATGGAAACCCTCGCCAAACGCTTTGAAGAACAACAGGAACGACACGCCGGTGGTAACAAATGGATCGGCACCGGCGGCACATCTCCCTTCGGTCATAGCGGCTATAATCCCGAAGGTGTGAGAATCGGTGGCGAAAGCAAACATAAGCAGGCGGTCAAAGTCTGGGAAAAACGACAGTTCCGCGACCTCGATGACAACGTCGAACTCGGCACCCGTAATCTTAAAGTCGCGCTACGTAAACTGCGCAAGTTTGCCCGTACCGGCTCCGCGGATGAACTCGATTTAGACGATACCATCCGCTCCACGGCCAATAACGCCGGCTACCTCGATCTAAAAATGGTGCCGGAACGGCATAACGCCGCCAAGGTGCTGATATTTTTTGATGTGGGCGGCTCTATGGACCCCTATATCCAGCAGTGCGAGCAACTCTTTTCAGCCGCGCGCACCGAGTTTAAACATCTGGAATATTTCTACTTTCACAACTGTGTCTATGAACGGGTGTGGAAAGACAATAAACGGCGCTGGCACGAACATATCGACACCTTCGATCTGCTGCATACCTATGGCCGTGATTATCGGGTGATCTTTGTAGGAGATGCGGCGATGGCCCCCTATGAGGTCACCGAACGCTTCGGCAGTGTCGAACACCGCAATCCCGAAGCGGGAGAGGTCTGGCTACGACGTATTATGGATACCTGGGATAAAGCGATCTGGCTTAACCCCAATCACCAACGTTACTGGGATTACACCGCCAGCACCCAGATGATCAAAAACATATTGGATCAAAAAATGTTTCCTCTAACGCTGGAAGGGTTAGAAAATGGCATCCGTTATCTATCGAAATAGCATCCGCATCACCATGTATTGCCATAATCAAAGCGGCTCGTCTGCCGCTAAGCCAACTGTCTTTGCCGTCACCGAGCGGGTATGCTGATTATCTTATCCACAGGCTAATCAACCGCGCGTCAGCGTATCGCGGACAGCAGAAGCGACATTCATTGATCAAAAATGGGGTTATTTACTTTGAAACGCATCATACCGACGTTCGCTTTAACACTGATGACTAGCCTTTGTTTCATACTGCCGATCACGGCACATGCGCAAGCGCTCGAAACCTGCTTCGTCGATTCACTAACGGGTAAAGAACGGAAAGCACTGGTGAAATGGATGTTTTTCTCATTGTCGACCCATCCAGAACTCAAAGCGTATAGTCAGGTTTCAGCCGAGGATCTGCAAGCATCTAAAAAAGAGTTTGGCTCACTCATTACCCGCCTCATGGTAGAGGACTGCTACAACGAATCTAAAGCAGCGCTACGCACCGATCCTCAAGCGATGCAGAAAGCCATCGCACGTATCGTCAAACTCCCCATCAATGATTTAGTTTCAAATACCGAGGTCAGAGCAACCATATCGGATTCAGCCAAACTCATCGATAAGGCAAAGATCAAGCAGGCTTTTGCGCCATAACGTCGTAGACGTGCTGGTGAGCTTGCGAACCGCATCATTGCCTATACGAAAAACCGGTGCGATTCATGCTTCATCGGCACCCTACACAAACCCAACACGTATCAACGAGCGATCTGTAGGATGCCGGTGAGCTTGCGAACCGCATCATCGCCTATACGAAAAGCAGGTGCGATTCATACTCCATCAGCACCCTACAAAAAACCAACACGTCTCAACGAGCGATCTGTAGGATGCCGGTGAGCTTTGCGAACCGCATCATCATCTAGACAAAAACCGGTGCGATTCATGCTTCATCGGCACCCTACACAAATCCAACACCTCTCAACGAATCACCCGACATAACAACTCAGTCGTAGGTATAAAACCCGCGGCCGCTCTTACGCCCCATATAACCGGCATCAACCATCTGCACCAGCAGTGGACAAGGACGATATTTGGAATCTTTGAAGTTATCATAGAGCACATTCATAATGCTCAAGCAGGTGTCCAAACCGATCAGATCCGCCAGTGCCAACGGCCCCATTGGGTGGCTCATCCCCAGCTTCATGACGGTATCGATCTCTTCTGCCGAGGCGAGATTCTCATAACGGCAGAATACCGCTTCATTGATCATCGGCATCAGAATACGGTTAGAAACAAAGCCCGGCGCATCTTTAACGTCCACCGGCACTTTACTCATCTCCAGTGACAACTGCTGTACCGCATCAAACACCGCATCCTCGGTTTGTAGCGCGCGGATAATCTCCACCAACTGCATCATCGGTACCGGATTCATAAAGTGCATTCCGATCACTTTACCAGGGCGAGAAGTTACCGCCGCCAATCGAGTAATCGAGATCGATGAGGTATTGGTCGCTAAGATCGTCTCCGGCTGGCACACTTCATCCAGTTTACGGAAGATGGTTTTCTTGATCTCTTCATCTTCACTGGCCGCTTCCACCACGATACCGGTTGACGCCATATCCGCCATATCAGTCGTTTGCGTGATCCGCGCCAATGCCTGATCCGCTTCATCCTGAGTCAGCTTTTCCTTCGTGACCATGCGCGCCAAGCTAGAACTGATCGCTTTAATGCCGCGCGCTAGAGCGGGTTCGTTCAGATCATACAAAACCACATCAAAACCAGAGCACGCTGCCACCTGAGCAATACCACCACCCATCTGACCAGCACCTACCACACCAAAACTGTTAATCTTCATATTCAGCCTATCCTCTTAAAATCAGCCCACAGTGTTCCATCATCGAGGCCGAATTTCAATCACAAAATGAGGGATTACCCTTATATCATTATTATTGACAAAAAAACCGACAGCCGCCGGTTTTTATCATCATCGTCAGAAACGCAGTCTCTCTACGCCACTAACAGCCGGTAAACGGCTTATTTTGTATGCTCAATCAGGTCATCAACCATTTCTTGCTCTTCATGCAGATCATCCGCCATCGGCTTATGCCCTGGCAAGAACAGGTTCAGCAGAATCGCCACCACGCCACATAAGCTCACGCCCTGCATGCTGAACTCACCTTGACCAACCACCATACCGCCAATACCAAACACCAAGGTAGTCGCCACAATCACCAGATTGCGCTGTTCTGCTAGGTCGACACGCGCTTTAATCAGCGTATTAAGACCTACCGCAGCGATCGAGCCAAACAACAGAATCAAAATACCGCCCATCACCGGTGAGGGAATGGTTTGCAGTAAGATGCCAAACTTAGCAACAAAGGCTAGTAAGATCGCAAACACCGCCGCCCATATCATAATCATCGGATTAAACGAGCGGGTCAGCATGACCGCACCGGTAACTTCAGAATAGGTGGTATTTGGTGGGCCACCAAACAGCGCCGCCGCCGAGGTTGCCAGTCCGTCGCCAAACAGCGTACGGTGCAAGCCGGGCTTCTTGATATAGTCTTTGCCGGTCACATGACCAATCGCCAACACATCACCCACATGCTCGACCGCTGGCGCAATGGCCACAGGAATCATAAACAGAATCGCCTGCCAATTAAGTTCCGGCAAAACAAACGCAGGCACGGCTAGAAACGCGGCATCTGCAACGATCTGATAATCCACCATACCGAAGAAGTTTGCCATCAGATAACCCACTATAACCCCTGCCATAATCGGCAATAAGCGGAAGATACCTTTACCTAAGGTCGCCACTAACAGGGTCGTTGCCAATGCAGACATAGACACGATCATCGAATCGATATAAGGAAACAGTTCGATACTGCCATCCCCCGCTTTACCCATCGCCATGTTTACCGCTACTGGCGCCAACCCTAAGCCAATCACCATAATGACGGGGCCGACCACGACCGGTGGTAGTAAACGATGCAAAAAGCCAACACCGCGAACTTTCACCGCTAGTGCCAACAACATATACACCAAGCCAGCGCAGAAAAGCGCCCCCATGGTGGCGGGCATGCCCCAAGTACTGGTGCTATAGATAATCGGCGCAATAAACGCAAAAGAAGATGCCAAAAACACCGGCACCTGACGCTTAGTGACAAACTGGAACAACAAGGTGCCTAAGCCAGCCGTAAAGAGTGCCACACTAGGGTCCATGCCGGTCAATAACGGCATTAATACTAGCGCCCCAAAAGCAACAAACAACATTTGTGAACCCGCCAGTACCGTACGCCAAAGCGCCTCGCTACCGTCTAGAGTCTCGTTTACCTTTCCAGTCATCAGATAGCCCTTTATTTAGTACCAAAAATTTTATCACCGGCATCGCCTAGGCCCGGAATAATATAACCCTGTTCATTCAGATGGCTATCCACCGCCGCAGCGTATAGTTCAACATCAGGATGAGCCTCATTCACCGCTTTAATACCTTCAGGCGCGGCCACTAACACCAGAGCTTTAATATCCTGACAGCCGGAGCTCTTTAGCATATCGATCGTAGCGTTCATCGAACCACCCGTTGCTAACATCGGGTCGATCACCAACGCCAACCGCTCTTCCATATCGCTGGTCAAACGCTCAAAGTAGGTAACCGGCTGCAATGTTTCTTCATCGCGGTATAAACCAACCACGCTGATTTTGGCACTCGGAATCAGATCCAGTACGCCATCCAACATACCGATACCGGCGCGCAAAATCGGCACAACCGTTACCTTTTTACCTTTAATCTGTTCGCCGGTCATCTCACCGCACCAGCCTTCAAACTGATAGACTTCGGTTTTCAGATCTTTGGTCGCTTCATAGGTCAACAGAGCCCCCACTTCGGCCGCCAACTGACGAAACGCTCGGGTACTGATGTCCGCAGCCCGCATCAGACTAATCTTATGTTTAACTAAAGGGTGGTTAATTTCGTGTATACGCATACTGAAGTCTCTTTTTAAAGCGACGGGAAACGAAAGCGTCAACCGATGGGCGCACCACCGTACTGAGCCTGAAAAGTTTAAAACATAATACCTTGAGCTAGACAGAATGTCTTAGATGGACGTCACAAAATAAGGACAGGGCTAATCAGCCAGCAGATTTCGCTCCGGAAGCGACAAAATGGCACCCGAATGCGGTGAATTTGCACCAAAAAGACGCACATAGGCGCCTAGTCAGTGCTCATAAAACAGTTGATCGTTTCAACCACTCAACTCGTCATGCAGTGCTAAATATTCCAGTGTGAGTTTGTGCTTCGGGGCAAAGTGAATAAGGGGAACACAGGCGTTGTGTGACTCTTTCATTTTGACCGATGAGGAGAGTTTTGCATTCAGTACCGGTAAGTTATCATCCTTTAGCATTTCAACGATGCTGATAGAGGCATTCGCCCGGGGCTGATACTGATTCACCACAATCCCTTCGATGATCAGTTTCTCGTTATGGTCCTGCTGCGTCTCCTGCACATTGTACATAAGGCTATACAGGGCCTGCCGAGAGAATTCATCGCAGTCAAAAGGAATCAAACAACTATCCGCCCCACAGAGCGCCGATAATGTATAAAAATTAAAGGCCGGCGGCGTGTCGATATAGATCGCATCATACTGATCTAGCTGCTGCAGCGCATCTCGCAACTTATAGATCTTGTGCTTCGCTTCCAACTTAGCATGCAGATCTCCCAGCGCTGGGCTTGACGGCAACAGATCCAGATTTTCATACAGCGTTCCATGAATAAACTCCGTAATCGCTTTAGGCCGCACCTGAAAACTTAGCATCTGCTCAAAAAAGTCTTTGATATCGCCAACCGTTTCATTCACCTGGTCGCCGAGCAGGTAGTGACTGGTATTACACTGCGAATCCAGATCAACCACCAGCGTCCGTTTGCCCTGACTCGCACTAATGGCGGCTAGGTTAGTGCTGATACTCGATTTACCGACGCCACCCTTCTGATTAAAAACCACTCGGATCATACGATTTCCCTTCCTATAACGCGGTATCACGCGAACAACTATTGCCAGCTTATCTCAAACAATCATTAACCCTGTTCTAGCAAGGTACGCAGATCAATAATCGCGGCGTTGGCGCGGGAGATATATGACGCCATCACCAATGAGTGATTGGCCAGCAAACCAAACTCACTACCATTCAAGATCATCGGCGTCCAAACAGTTCCCTGTGTCGCTTCGAGTTCACGAATAATCTGACGCAGACTGATCAAGGCGTTTTTCTTCTCCAACGCATCGGCAAAATCGACTTCAACCGCTTGCAGCAGATGAATTAGCGCCCAAGCAGTACCGCGTGCTTCATAGAACACATCATCAATCTCGAGGAAGCCCGTTTTAACTTCCCGGTCACCGGCATTATCGGTGGACTGACGCGCACTGGATTCGCCCGCCAAATCAGTATTCACTCGTTTCTGGCCAACACTGGCACTCAAACGCTGAGATAAGCTGCCTAAGCGAGTAGAAACATCCGCCAACCAACCCCGTAGGTTATCGGCACGGGAGTAAAACTGCGCATCCTGTTGCTGAGGGTCAGCTAAACGCACCTCATAAGCCCGCAGATGGTTCAGCGCGCGGGTGTACTCACTTTCACTGGAGGGCAACACCCAACTGTTACTATCAAAGTGCAGCAGTGGCTCAGCAGCTTTTAAATCCACATCTTCGGTGGATTGCGACTGTGAACGACTAAAATCTTTACGCATGGCCCGAGACATATCCCGTGCCTGTACCAAGACACCAAACTCCCAGTTTGGAATATTATCCAACCAGATGCCCGGTGGCAGACGGTCATTCGATAGATAACCTCCCTGCTTCTGCAACAAGGTATCGGTAATTTTAATCAGCGTTGAGACCGTCGCGGAACCGATAATTTTATGTTCTGTACCGTCAGCGGCCTGTACCGTTTTAGCTTGGATCTCAAAGGGTTCTGGCTCCTGGCTCCACCAGACACCCACACCGACACTCACCAACAAATACAAACCTAGAATCACCAACACTGGGCGAAAAAATCTCACCCGACCGACCGTGCCTGTTAGCTTATCCCAGCATGAGAACCACAACCGCTGTAACATATCCATGGTATTTCCTTTAACGTAAAAGCGCTTCTTTATTGCACCGCAATATGTCCGATTTGACAGACCGGGTCAATGCTCGGCGCGCTGTAATTAATTGATCATTATACTACACTGATTACAGAGGTATTTATTCAAGCATTGAAACAAGTCACCGCTAACCGATGACTTATGAACACAAGATGAACAGAAACGACATTATCAGGGTCATCAAATAGCCGAACTCAAAGCTGATATTGATCAGAAACCAAGCACAACGTCGGCAAAACTGATGATAAAACACAATAAGTAGTAAACCGGTTTACACTGTTTAGCTTTTCCGGCAAACTACTCTCTTTTATATCCATCGGACGTAATTATACGTCGTTATAGGCTTTATTAATGGCTAAGATACTGCTCCTCAACGGCCCTAACCTGAATCTGCTCGGCACACGCGAGCCTGAGGTTTATGGCGCTGCGACATTGCAGGACATTAACCAACGCCTTACCACCCTTGCTCAGCAAGCGGGTCACCAGATTGAGTGCCTGCAAAGTAACGCCGAGCATGTACTGATTGAACGGATCCACCAGGCCCGTGTCGAACAGGTGGATTTTATACTGATTAACCCAGCGGCATTTACTCATACGAGTGTTGCCTTGCGTGATGCACTGTTAGGTGTGGCGATCCCTTTTATAGAGATCCATATCTCCAACGTGCATGCCCGCGAATCATTTCGTCATCACTCCTATCTTTCCGATGTGGCAGTGGGCGTTATCTGCGGTCTGGGCGTCCAAGGTTATGAATTTGCATTACAATCCGCCATCAGCCGGGTTGAAAAACTTTAACATCTGAATTGATAGAGAATTTCATTAGTATGGATATTCGCAAAGTAAAAAAACTGATTGAACTGTTGGAAGAATCCAACATCAACGAGATCGAAATCAAAGAAGGCGAAGAGTCTGTACGTATCAGCCGTGGTGCTGCTGTTGTCGCAGCCCCTGCTCCTATCGCTGCAGCGCCTGCACCGGTTGCTGCGCCTGTCGCCGCACCAGTAGCGCCCGTTGCTGCTGCTCCTGCCTACAATGGTCAGGCGGTTCTGTCTCCGATGGTTGGTACGTTCTACCGCTCCCCATCACCTAGCTCACCGTCATTCGTTGAAGTCGGTCAGACCGTGAAAGAGGGTGACCCTATCTGCATCGTTGAAGCAATGAAGATGATGAACCAGATCGAAGCAGACAGATCCGGTGTTGTCGAAGCTATCATGGTAGAAGACGGCCAACCGGTTGAGTTTGATCAACCACTGGTAATCATCGTTTAAGCTATCCACCAGACAGGTTCTCGACATGCTAGAAAAAGTTGTTATTGCCAACCGCGGAGAGATCGCCCTGCGTATCCTCCGGGCCTGTAAAGAACTCGGCATCAAAACGGTTGCGATCCACTCCACTGCGGATCGTGATTTGATGCATGTTCGTCTCGCAGATGAAGCCGTATGTATCGGACCACCCTCATCGGCACAAAGCTACCTAAATATTCCCGCCATCATTGCGGCCGCCGAAGTAACCGACGCGATGGGCATCCACCCAGGCTACGGTTTCTTAGCTGAAAACGCCGACTTTGCCGAACGTGTTGAGCAAAGTGGTTTTGCCTTTATCGGCCCTAAAGCGGAAACCATCCGCATCATGGGCGATAAAGTAGCGGCTATCGAAGCGATGCAAAAAGCCGGCGTACCGACCGTACCGGGCTCTGACGGCGAACTGCCTGAAGATGGCGACAAAGTCATCGAGATTGCCCGTCGCATCGGCTACCCCGTGATTATCAAAGCGGCCGCCGGTGGCGGTGGACGCGGTATGCGGGTCGTGCATAGCGAAGCGAGCTTGCTAAACGCGGTATACGTTACTAAGGCGGAAGCAAAATCCTCTTTCGGCGACGAAACCGTATACATGGAGAAGTTCCTTGAGAACCCTCGCCATGTTGAAGTTCAGGTACTTTCTGACGGACAGGGTCATGCGATCCACCTGTATGACCGCGACTGCTCTATGCAACGTCGTCACCAGAAAGTCGTTGAAGAAGCGCCAGCGCCCGATATCGATCCTGCGGCCCGCGCCGAAGTATTGAAAAGCTGCGTCGATGCCTGCCTTGCGATCAACTATCGCGGTGCCGGCACCTTCGAATTCCTGTACGAGGATGGCCATTTCTACTTTATCGAAATGAACACCCGTGTTCAGGTTGAACACCCAGTTTCCGAGATGGTAACGGGTATCGATATCGTCAAAGAACAGTTACGCATCGCCTCTGGCATGCCACTGTCATTCAAACAGGAAGACGTGAAATTGCTCGGCCACTCTATCGAGTGCCGCATCAATGCCGAAGATCCTAAAACCTTTATGCCCTGCCCTGGTACTGTCAGTCATTTCCATGCACCAGGTGGTATCGGCGTTCGGGTTGATTCCCATCTGTATAACGGCTACACCGTTCCACCACATTATGACTCGCTCATTGCGAAGCTGATTACCTATGGTGAAGATCGGGCAACCGCATTACGCAGAATGGAAATAGCATTGGACGAAATGGTGATCGAGGGTATTCGTTGTAATATCCCGCTGCACCAGATCATCGTGCGCGATACTAACTTCGCGGAAGGCGGCGTTAATATCCATTATTTAGAGAAGAAACTGGGTCTAGACTGAGCTTAAAATCTCAACGATTCAGAGAAAAGCCTCCCAACGGAGGCTTTTTTTCGTTTGATCCTCTTGTTATAAAGAACAGATATCGAAGGTTATAAGGAAAACATCATGCCCTGGTTACAGATCAAACTGGACGTCCTACCAGACAACGCCGAACAGTATGAAGACCTACTGCTCGCGTCCGGCTGCGCCGCCGTCACCTTGCAGGACAAAGAAGATACGCCCATCTTTGAACCAGACCTCGGCACCACCCCCTTATGGAATAACACCGTACTGACAGGGCTCTTTTCCGCCGACCATGATCTGGAAGCGACCCAAGCCTTCTTAAAAGAGTCTCACCGGCAGCTTTTTCCAAACAACCCCTTCCCTCCGATGAAAACGGAGATCGTCGAAGATAAGGACTGGGAAAGAGAATGGATGGATAACTATCATCCCATGAAATTTGGCCAGCGACTCTGGGTTTGCCCCAGCTGGAAAGCCGCCCCCGAGCCGGACGCCGTCAACCTGCTGCTTGATCCCGGATTGGCTTTCGGCACCGGCACCCACCCAACCACCGCGCTCTGCCTTGAGTTTCTCGACTCCTTAACACTCGATGGCAAGCAGGTAGTCGATTACGGCTGCGGCTCCGGCATCCTAGGGATCGCCTCTCTACTGCTTGGCGCTGAACATGTCACCGCCGTGGATATTGATCCACAGGCACTGGATGCCAGCCTCGATAACCTACAACGCAACCACTTATCGAAAGATCGGTTACAGGTTTATTTCCCCGAAAAAGCCCCCCAAGATCAAGCAGACCTTGTCGTCGCTAACATTCTTGCGGGCCCCTTAGTTCAACTGGCTCCGACGCTCTCCGCGCTCTGCAAACCCGGTGGACAGCTAGTACTATCCGGCTTGCTGGCCGATCAGGAAGATGAACTGCGGGCCGCTTATAGCCAAGATTTTGAGCTTGACCCAGTGACCGAGCAAGAGGGTTGGATTCGCATTACCGGGCTAAAACGGTAACGCCATCTTATGACAAGCCACAACATCATCACCGAGTGCCCGGCCTGTACCACAAGGTTTCAGGTCACACCTGGGCAACTAAAAATTGCTCATGGCAAGGTGCGTTGTGGCGAATGTCTTGAAGTCTTTAATGCAGAGCTCTATCGCTGCGACGACCTCAGCGATCCTCTAGCAGACTTAGCGCCAGATCAACTAGATGATCCGGTGGGTCAACCAGAGATTGATACGCTCAATAATGCGTCCAACCTTGACGAATTCGCCCCTGACGAGTTTAGTCGCGATATTCTTTTTGACGACGACCCACTCACGGACGAGATTTTCAATGAAGAGGCCTTTATTGACGAACTCCTCAACGACGATACTTTCGATGATCGCCCTTTCAATGATGAGACTATTATTGAAAAGGCTCTTCTTGAAAAAGCCTTTATTGAAAGCGCTCTTATTGAAAGAAATGCCATTGATGAGACTCCCGCTGAAGAGACTCTCAACGATGACCCCTTGTTTGATCAGATCGATGTACCCAGCTTCGCGCAGCCGAACACCGTCTTCGATAAGCGTTACCCTAGCCCCGACGCCAAGCCTATCCATCCAGAACCTCTATCACCGGATGATATCCTCTGGGGCATAGAGGCAGAACAGCTCAAGCCGACTCACCACGCGCCGATAGATGAATTAGAGCAGCCCGTCAGCGAGATACTGAAAACCGTTCAATCGATACCCACGGTTGCCTCACATACTGCTCAATCGACTAACCCAGCACCCTTTGCCACTCTGCCAACAGAAACAGAAAGCAAACAAACTCCCGTTAAGCCCGCTCCCTTGACCGCTTTTCGTGCTGAGCCAATTTTTATCAGCCGCCAAGAAAAATCAGCAACGCAACATGGCTGGACAGCATTATCACTGATCGCACTGCTACTGCTCGGCGGGCAATACCTCTGGTTTAACCGTCAGCAACTCAGCCAATACCCAGAGCTCTCGCCGGCCTATCAATATGCTTGCCAATTCCTACCCTGCGAGTTCGACACCCCGATCATGCTCGATCAGATCATCACTCGCCAACTCGTTGTCCGGCAGCATCCTGATTACCAAGGTGTGTTAATGGTAAACCTATTACTGGAAAATCAGGCGAAAGCGGCGCAACCCTATCCCGCTATTCGGTTAGCATTCTCCGACCGGCTCGGACAAACGATCAGCCAGAGTGTGTTTCAGCCACGTGATTATCTGCATTCAACCCAGTCCGCTATCATGCCATCCAAACGCCCGGCACAAATTGAATTCGCCCTGCTTGACCCGGGTCGACGAGCGACGAGCTATGAAGCAACGTTGCAAAAACCGATCAAGCAGAACAGTCCGCTCAATTAACCACAATCGCTCTGTGTTCGCCTAAAAATCAGCACTCCCACTGACTGTCCCACCTCTTTCTGATCATTATGTAACACATTTTGCAACAACAATATGATCAAAAAACCATCAAAAAACCCTTGGCCCTCCCCTTGTGAAAGAGTATGATTGTCCGCCTTCCAAACAGCGGTTCCGGGGTTATCTTTTTGATAATCACAGGCAGCTATTTCTCTAAATTCGGGGTTGGCCATGTTTCAAATCGGACAGCACACCATTGACAGCCAGGTTATCTTGGCACCGATGGCCGGTGTAACCGACCTGCCATTTCGCCGGTTGTGTAAACAACTGGGTGCGGGCATGGTGGTTTCCGAAATGGTCACCTCTGATACACGGCTATGGAACAGTCGAAAATCCAGCTACCGTTTACAAAAAGACACGGATAACAGCCTAAATGTTGTCCAGATTGCCGGCGGTGACCCACAGATGATGGCTGAAGCAGCCAGAGCCAATGCAGCTAATGGTGCTCATATCATCGACATCAACATGGGTTGCCCAGCAAAGAAAGTCTGTAATAAGGCAGCAGGATCCGCCCTATTAAAAGATGAACAGCTGGTTAGAGAGATTCTTCAAGCAACCGTCGCGGCCGTCGATCTACCGGTAACACTCAAGATCCGTACCGGTTGGGATCAGCAAAGCCGTAATGGTGAAACCATTGCACGGATCGCTGAAGACGCTGGCATTCAAGCACTCGCTGTCCATGGTCGGACACGGGCCTGTGGCTATAAGGGCGAAGCTGAGTATGAGACGATTGCCCGCATTCGCCAGACAATCGACATCCCTCTGTTTGCCAACGGGGATATCAACAGCCCGTTAAAAGCACAACAGGTGCTTGAATACACCGGCGCTGATGCCGTGATGCTGGGGCGGACAGCTCAGGGAAATCCATGGATTTTCCGTGAGATAAGCCATTACTTGAAGACCGGCAAAATGCTACCCTCCCCGACCGCCGTTGAGGTCAGGGATACGCTATTGGAACACCTGTCTGCTCTGTACCGCTTTTATGGCGACTATGCTGGCATACGCATTGCCCGTAAACATGTCGGCTGGTATCTCAAAAACAGTCAGCACACAGAGCAGCAAAGTAACTCAGAACGTTTCAGAAAAGAGTTTAATCAAATAGAAGAAACCGAACTTCAGCAAGACGCTATCCGGTCATTTTTCATCGTGCCGAGTAAAGCAGACGCTGCTGCCTGAGTAACGGTTCAATTTTTTAGGTTAATGCAAGTGGATAACAAAACATTGAATACACAAGTAACACATATAGAAAACATCGATGTGCAGGAACGCACTTTGCGAGATAGCGTACAGGTATCTATGCATAACTACTTTCGCCAGCTGGATGGGCAGCCTGTCACCGACGTGTATCAAATGGTACTGGCTGAGATTGAAGCCCCTTTGTTTGAAGCCGTGATGACCTACACCCGGGACAACCAAACCAAAGCCTCTGAGCTGTTAGGTTTGAACCGTGGCACGCTACGCAAAAAACTGAAGCAGTACGGCTTACTGTAAACGAATATTCTTTAACCTTAACTCAGAAGACAAAACCATGGCAGAGCAGAAAATCACTCCGGTACGTCGCGCACTGATCAGCGTGTCTGATAAATCAGGTATCGTTGAATTCGCCCAGGCACTTAGCCAGCGCGGTGTTGAGATCCTTTCCACTGGCGGCACATACAAGCTGCTGAAAGAAAACGACATTCCGGCTATTGAAGTATCTGACTATACCGGTTTCCCAGAAATGATGGATGGCCGCGTTAAAACCCTACACCCCAAAGTACACGGCGGTATTCTGGGACGTCGCGGTATCGACGATGCGATCATGAATGAACACGGTATTACCCCGATCGATATGGTCGTGGTGAACCTCTATCCATTCGAACAAACCATCGCCCGACCTGACTGCGATCTACCACTGGCTATCGAAAACATCGATATCGGTGGACCCACCATGGTTCGCTCTGCCGCTAAAAACCATAAAGATGTTGCGATCGTTGTCACCGCTGACAGCTATGACCGCATCATCGCTGAGCTAGACGCCAACCAGGGGCTAACGCACCCAACCCGTTTCGATCTAGCCGTTCAGGCGTTTGAACACACCGCCGCTTATGATGGCATGATTGCTAACTACCTCGGCGCGATCACCGACGGTAGCGTTGAGGAACCCGCTGACTTCCCCCGCACCTTTAACACTCAGTTTGTTAAAGCCCAGGAGATGCGTTACGGCGAGAATCCACATCAGAAAGCCGCGTTCTATGTTGAAGCAAATCCAGCTGAAGCCAGTGTGTCGACTGCTAGCCAATTACAGGGTAAAGCACTGTCATTCAACAATGTGGCCGATACCGACTCTGCACTAGAATGCGTTAAACCATTCAAAGAACCTGCCTGCGTTATCGTGAAACACGCTAACCCTTGCGGTGTAGCGATTGGCGAGAACCTGCTGGAAGCTTACAACAAAGCCTACCAAACAGATCCAACCTCGGCCTTTGGCGGCATTATCGCCTTTAACCGCGAATTGGACGCGGCAACTGCTAAAGCGATCGTTGATCGTCAGTTTGTTGAAGTCATTATTGCCCCATCAGTCACCCAAGAAGCATCCGACATCGTTGCTGCCAAGCCCAATGTTCGCCTGCTAGCGTGCGGCGAGTGGTCGACTGAACGCACTAAACGTTTCGATTACAAACGCGTTAACGGCGGCTTATTGGTTCAGGACCAAGACCTCGGGATGGTCGATGTGAGCGAACTGAAAGTGGTGACCACACTGCAACCGACTGAACAGGAGATTCGTGATCTGCTATTCTGCTGGGAAGTGGCTAAGTTCGTTAAATCAAATGCCATTGTTTATGCCAAAGAGGGTCAAACCATCGGTATAGGCGCAGGACAGATGAGCCGTGTTTACAGCGCTCGAATCGCTGGTATTAAAGCGGCGGATGAAGGACTGGAAGTGAAAGGATCTGTGATGGCATCCGATGCCTTCTTCCCCTTCCGTGACGGAATCGATTCTGCCGCAGCAGCCGGCATCAAAGCCGTCATTCAACCGGGCGGTTCGATGCGCGATCAAGAAGTCATTGATGCGGCTAACGAGCACGGTATGGCGATGGTCTTCACCGGCATGCGTCACTTCCGCCACTAAAGACAATACAGCTAAAAGAGCCAGTTTATCTGGCTCTTTTGTTATGGGACGATTTCAGAATTAAGGTAGAGATATGAACGTATTAGTTATTGGCTCCGGCGGTCGCGAACACGCACTAGCATGGCATGCAGCTAAAGACAGTAAAGTGAATAAAGTATTTGTTGCACCGGGTAACGCCGGTACAGCACTCGAGCCTAAGTTAGAAAACGTTGCTATCGATGTGATGGATCAGGATGCACTGGTTGCATTCGCGAAAGACAACCCCGTCGCGCTGACCATTGTCGGCCCTGAAGCACCACTGGTTGAAGGTATTGTCGATCGCTTCAGCAGCGAAGGTCTACGCTGTTTCGGCCCTTCAAAAGGCGCTGCTCAGCTTGAAGGATCAAAAGCCTTCACCAAAGATTTCCTTGAACGCCAGCAGATCCCAACCGCTGACTATCAAAATTTTACTGAAATAGAGCCAGCCTTGGCCTATCTACGTGAAAAAGGTGCGCCGATCGTTGTCAAAGCCGATGGCTTAGCCGCTGGTAAAGGTGTGATTGTCGCTATGACCCTACAGGAAGCGGAAGATGCCGTGCAGGATATGCTGGCAGGCAACGCTTTCGGCGAAGCGGGACACCGCGTCGTCATCGAAGAGTTCTTAGATGGCGAAGAAGCGAGCTTTATCGTCATGGTCGATGGCACTAATGTACTGCCAATGGCCACCAGCCAAGATCACAAACGAGCCGGCAACGGTGATACCGGCCTGAATACCGGAGGCATGGGGGCATACTCTCCCGCTCCGGTTGTAACGCCTGAGATCGATCAGCGCATTATGGCTGAAGTTATCCTGCCAACGGTTAAAGGCATGGCTGACGAGGGTAATACCTATGTTGGTTTCCTTTACGCTGGTCTGATGATCATGGCTGACGGCACACCAAAAGTGATTGAGTACAACTGCCGCTTTGGTGATCCAGAAACCCAGCCCATTATGCTACGTCTAAAATCCAGTATCGTCGAACTGTGCGATGCAGCATTAGATGGCAAGCTGGATCAAACCAGCGCCGATTGGGATACTCGCTGCGCCGTAGGCGTTGTCTTAGCCGCTGGCGGCTACCCGGGCGATTATACCAAAGGCGACGTCATCAGCCTGCCAGAGAGTACTGAAGAGGGTTCTAAAGTATTCCATGCTGGCACAGCGATGAAAGATGGTCAGGTCGTTACCAACGGTGGCCGAGTACTTTGCGCAACCGCACTGGGCAACAGCGTCACGGAAGCACAGCAACGCGCTTACGAGCTGGTTAAGCAGATCGATTGGAACGGTGTTTACTATCGTGATGATATCGCTTACCGAGCGATTGCTCGCGAACAGCTATAATCGATAGACTAATAGATTAGAGCAGTCATCCCTGGCTGCTTTAATCTCCGCCACATTGCCCTCACGGGCTTCCCCCTCGCTTTTTTCCAGTTATAATCATGGCCAGATACAACCCATAATAATGCCTGATGATGCCTGAATGGACCTCCTAATGATAAAGAACGGTATGAGATCAACACGTTCAGCGAAAAATTGTAAACTCACCCTTGCGTTAGCAATCAGTGTTTTGACGGGGTCTGCGTCCCTCAGCGCCGCCGACCAACAGGACAGCTACTGCCAAAGCGCCGGCTCTAAAAATGCTTATAACTGTTCACAGTCTCAAGCATTTCAGGCCGCTCAGGATGATATACAAGCTAAGCTAAATGAACTCAACCGCTGGATGGCCGATGAAGAACAGGCACAAACCCTTATCGCGGTAAAAAAAGATCAGCCTGAATCCGACAAACTCCGTGAAAAAATAGCCTTTAACGCTAAGTTATTGGCCACCGAGTTAAAGCAAGCTAAAAAACTGCAAAACAGCGGCGACGTCGAAGGCGCTTTCACCCAGGTCAATGACTACCTAGTGTCGAATCCAAAAGACCCTAATGGCTGGCTGTTGTACGGCATCTCGTTGATCAACCAAAATAAGCTCAATGAAGCAGCCGATATTTTCAGCAAACTCAGCCATCTCTACCCGGACTCACCAGAGCCTTACAACAACCTTGCGGTGGTTTATGCCCGTCAAGGCGATAATGACAAGGCCGTCGAGGTACTATTGCAGGCCTTTGAAACCAACCCGAGTTACGCACAGGTGCAAACAAACCTGAAGGCGGTTTACTCCGCTTTAGCGACCCAAGCTTACAATCGAGCACTCAATCTAGACAGCAGCAAGCAACCGGCTCGTGCTAATCTAGGCATTCTAGACCAGATATATCAGCCGACTTCATCACAAACCTTTATCGCATCGACCACACCTCAAGTTATCGCACAAACGACACCGCAGCCGGCCACTAAAACCGCGCCAAAAGCCGTTGTCCAAAGCCAACCCAGCGTTAACCAACAACCTCCCGCTAAGCTGGTGATTGAAGAGCGAGATGAATCGGCAGGTACCGTCCCCACGATAGCAACAACCGTCGTCACGCCACCCGCTGACGTCGTCGCAACAGAACCCGCAGTCACTCCTGTCAGCCAAACAGCTACGGAGGCCAGCACCACACTGAAAAACAAAGCCGGTGAAATGCTAAGCGAATCCGTGCGAACCGACATTCAACAAACGATTAACGGCTGGGCAACTGCCTGGGCGGCCAAAGATGTTAAGGCCTATCTACGCTTTTACACGGACACCTATACCCCGAACCCCGGTCGAGTTACTCACAAACAGTGGGTCTGGGGACGGCAGCAACGTTTAGGTAAACCCGCCTTTATCAAGGTTGATATCACCGATATATCCCTAGCAGAAGCGGGCAACGGTAAGGTTCGCTCGGTATTCCGACAAAAATATCAGTCCGACACCTATCAGGATGAAGTTTATAAAACCCTCACCCTGATTCAGGAAAACGGCCAGTGGAAAATTCTTAACGAAACTACGCTGTAACCCCTAGTTTCAGATATAAAAAAACCGCCATTGGCGGTTTTTTTTATTAATCATTTAATACGAATCTATGGAATACGAACCTAGGGAATACGAACCTAGGGTTTACCCTTCTGAGGGTCTCCCTCATAGGCGATACGCCATTGACCACCTTCATTAACCCAATACTGGCGTTTAAGGCCGCTGCCGCTGTAATTGTCACTTTTATAATCTTGCGTAAAGGTCGCCACAAACATATTCGGATTATCAGGGTGCTGATAGATACTCAGATTATGAATACCCACATCAATAAATGACTTACTACCATTCACCCGACGTTTATGCTCAGCAAAACGGTTGAATCCCATTTTACCGTTATTGAACTGTTCTGAGTAATGGGACAGATAGGTATCGGTATCCAGACTTTCCCAATCTTTGCGCCAGCTATCAACCACCTCAATGAAGGCTTTCTGCTTTTGCTGCCAGCTCTGCGGATCAATCCAATCAAAGTGCGTACCAATCAATACCGGTGTGTCGGTAAAATCGACGATCTGATCCAGCTCAGTAAAATGATTATTACTCAGTGAGAGACAGCCTTCACTCGCCTGCGGTGCACGACTAAAGGTATCTTTAGGCGAACCATGCACCCAGATACCGCTACCCGTATTGCCTAGCCGTTGATCCCAAGCATTAGGATAATTGATCGGCAACGCGCCAGAACCATAACGGGGCGGTAGTTGATCGTCGGTGAGCCGTCCAGTGGTAAAATACACACCCAGTGGCGTTTTAAGATCACCACGCTTACGTTTATCAACACCCCCACGACCATAAGAGACATAATAGTCTTTGATCAACTGCGGCGTACCATGGTTGTTTTTAAACAGATATAAACGCGACAAGCTGGTATCGATAACAATCACATGCTGCTGTTTTGGTGACATCTGCAGCAAACTACTAGGAATCGTGCCTGGTGCTGGCTTATAACGATCGACACTCATCCGCGCGCGCGCTTCTGAAATCAGCCCCTGTAAGGTTTTCTTATCACTCTGCCCATTATTACCCACAGCACTGAGTGTTCCACCTTGAGCCGCCATTAGGTCTGCATAGATCAATTGAGCCAACCTAAAATCTGGCTGCTCTTTGATCAACGTACGCAATTTATCCATTGCGCCTGTCATCTGATTTTGTTGAAGATCACCTAAACTTGCGAGAAGCAGGCTCTCCTGATCCATATTCAGATGATCTGTATCGGCCTGCAGCCCCAACGGCAGCAAACCACAGATAGATACCAGCACTGCTCTTCTAAGCGGCTTTAGCAGATATATAACAGGCAGGTTTTTCATAACTCAGACTAGCAACCTTTAACACTGAAAAAATTTAACATTAACAGAATTATACCGATAAAGTCGGCTTTTGCAGCTGTATTCCACCTCACAGAAGGCATTATATCTAGCCAGCGACCATCTAAATCTAAGTTTAACGCTCATTTACAGATAAACACCCTGTTTTAGTGATTTTTTATAGATTTTAGCCACTGTTAACGGCATTACCACTTTAGGTAGCAAGCTTTCTGTTTTATTCAAGCCGCAATTTTTTTATAAAAAAATATCACGCTAAGACTCCAGCCGCAGCTTCCCCCTTATATCTCACGGCAATCCCTTGCCATCACAGCATTTAATGCGCTGCAGAAAAAGACCTCATTAGGCCATATAACGGCGTAAAACTATTTTCTGAACCGATCAGCGAGCTGAACTTTCCGCCAACCTGTGCTATCCAAAAGGTATAGCAAAGTCATCAATCGATCCAAAAAATCGCTTATGACAGACAAGAGATAGTGGATAACCCCTCTCTCTACAAGACATTAATACCAAGGTAGTGCCAACGTTTGAAACGCGTACGGAGGATCCCGTCATGTTTAGACAGATGGACAGTACCGGCCTACAGGATCTGCATTTCTGGCAAGATTCCGCGTCCGGTTTACAAGCCATAATCGCCATCCATGATACTTTTCGTGGCCCAGCCATCGGTGGCTGTCGCTTTATTCCCTATCCTAGCACGGCAGCGGCCATCACTGACGCTATTCGGCTAGCCAAAGGCATGAGCTATAAATCAGCCCTCGCCGACCTACCTCACGGTGGCGGCAAGGCGGTGATTTTAAAACCCGCTAAGCTTTATCACCCTGAGCAATTGATGCAAAGCTTTGGTCGCTTTGTCGATAGTCTAGGCGGACGCTACATTACCGCCATGGACAGCGGCACTCAGACCACCGACATGGATAATATTGCCACCCAGACCCCATTTGTAACCTGCACTCAAACAATGGGAGACCCTTCGCCCTCAACGGCAAAAGGGGTGTTTGAAGGGATTCGCGCCAGCGCTAAGTTCCGCTTTGGTTCCCCAGACTTAAATCATATCCATATCGCCCTTCAGGGCCTTGGGCATGTTGGTTATGCGCTTGCAAAGCTGCTCCACGCAGCCGGCGCTCGGCTCACCGTGACCGATATCGATCCCGATAAAGTCGCGCAAGCCGTCACTGAGTTTGCAGCAACCGCTGTCGCTGAAGACGAAATCTACGATGTCGTTGCCGATATATTTTGCCCCTGCGGACTCGGCGCTATTATCAACCCCGACACAGTTGATCGCTTCAAATGCGCAATAATAGCCGGCTCAGCCAATAACCAGCTGTCGGATAACCATCAGGGCGAAATGCTCTATCGTCGCGGCATCCTCTACGCCCCAGATTACCTGATTAATGCCGGCGGGCTTATCTTTGTCGCCCTGCATCACAGCGGACAGAAAGAGACCGTGATTCAGCAAAAAGTCACCCAGATTTATGCGTCACTCAGCGAGCTTTATCAACACGCCGAGGCTGATAAACAGCCCACCAGCCATATCGCCGACATCCGCGCTGAGATGATCATTCGTCAAGCCCGCTTAGCAGCGCAATAGCCCGTATAAGGAGACTCTCGATGGAAACTATCTATCAGGCTCAAATCAATTTCAGCCGCTTTCTTTCCGCCAGCGGCCAAGCAGAACAACCACTACCTAGCTGGACAGAACAGCCGGACACCTTAGTCAGTTACTACCGCAATATGGTGCTAGCACGGCAGTTGGACAATAAGATTATCGCCCTACAACGTACCGGACAGATGGGCACTTATGCGTCGCTTTTAGGCGCCGAAGCAATCGAAGTCGTGCTAGGTGAACGCATGCAACCCAATGATGTGCTAGTACCCTACTACCGTAACCATGCATTACAGATGCTACGTGGACTATCAATGGAAGACCTGCTGAGTTATTGGGGCGGTGATGAACGGGGTAATGCCGCCGCAGCGATGGGAGAGGATTTTCCTAACGCGGTGCCGATCGCCACACAGGCGCTACATGCGACCGGTGTGGCAACCGCCATGAAGATACGTGGCGAAAAACGCGCGGTCGTCACCGTCTGCGGTGATGGTGCAACCTCTAAAGGCGATTTTATGGAAGCGCTGAATGTCGCCGGCGCATGGCAACTCCCCGTTGTCTTTATGGTTAATAATAACCAGTGGGCGATCTCCGTACCCCGATCCTTACAGTGCGGCGCACCGACATTGGCCCAGAAGGCGATCGGCGCGGGTATCCGTGGTGAGCAGGTTGACGGTAATGATGTGATAGCACTGCACGAATCGGTCAGCAACGCCCTGCAACACGCGAGAGAAGGCAAAGGTGCCACCTTAATCGAGGCCATCAGCTATCGCCTGTCAGATCACACCACCGCCGATGATGCTACCCGTTACCGCAACAATGAGGAGTTAAAAGCCGCGTGGGAACGGGAGCCGATTAAGCGTCTACAGACCTTTCTCCATCAAAAAGGGTGGTGGGACGAAGTTCAGGAAAGCGCATGGCAAAACGAGGTTGCTCAGTTAATCCAACAGGGGATAGAGCGTTATCTGCAACAAGAAAATCCGCCGGTGGAACACCTGATCGATTTTCTCTATGCAGAGCTACCCGCAGCCTTACAAGAACAACGCGCGCGCTTGATCCGCAACGCACAGCCGGGAGGAAGCCATCATGAATAAGATGACCATGGTTGAAGCGATAAATCTCGCCTTGAAATCCGCAATGCGTCAAGACGACTCAGTCATCATCCTCGGAGAAGATGTCGGTGTTAACGGTGGTGTCTTTCGGGCTACCGTTGGCCTGCGGGACGAGTTTGGCCTTAAACGCGTCTTAGATACCCCATTGGCCGAAACAATGATAGCGGGCCTCTCCGTCGGCATGGCATCTCAAGGGCTCAAACCCGTGGCAGAGATACAATTTATGGGTTTTATACTGCCAACGATGGAGCACCTCATCGGCCACGCCGCGCGATTACGTCACCGTACCCGTGGACGGCTCCACTGTCCGATGGTGCTGCGTGTGCCTTTTGGCGGCGGTATCCATGCACCGGAGCACCATTCAGAGAGCACCGAAGCGCTGTTTGCCCAGATTCCCGGACTCAGAGTGGTGATCCCCTCCTCGCCGGCCCGCGCCTATGGGTTGCTGTTAGCCGCTATTCGTAACCCCGATCCGGTACTCTTTATGGAGCCCAAAAGGATCTATCGACTCAATGCTCAACCGGTCGAAGACAGTGGTCAGGCTCTCCCTTTGGATACCTGCTATACCCTACGAGAAGGCAACGATATCACCCTCATCAGCTGGGGCGCGATGATCAAAGAAACCCTCGAAGCCGCCGATCATCTCGCCCAACAAGGGGTCAGTTGCGAAGTAATCGATGTTGTCACACTCAATCCCATTGACCATGAAACGATGCTCGCCTCCGTGGCAAAAACCGGCCGTTGCGTCATTATCCACGAAGCGCCGAAAAGCTGCGCTGTCGGTGCAGAGATATCCGCTACCCTCGCCGAACGCGGCCTCGTTAATCTACAAGCCCCCATAAACCGAGTAACCGGTTATGACACCGTCATGCCCTACTACCGCATGGAAAATCACTATATGCCGAATACCGCCGACATTCTTGAGGCGGTTAAAACCACACTGGAGTTCTCATGAAATATTTCAAGCTACCCGATCTTGGGGAAGGATTACCCGAAGCTGAAATTGTCGAGTGGATGATCAGCGAAGGTGACCTCGTCAAAACAGATCAAATATTAGTGACCGTTGAAACAGCAAAAGCAATCATTGAAATTCCCTCACCCCAGGATGGCGTGGTCGTTCACCTGTTTGGCCAAGCGGGTGAGACCATTCACACAGGCGAACCGTTATTGGAGTTTGCCGGCGAAGAGGATGACAGTGGTACCGTGGTCGGAGAGTTAAAACGAGCATCCGATAACGGCTCGGCGGATCATTTTTTTATCGGCGCCGCGCCTAGTACCCAAGCCTATCGTCAAACAATGACACCCGCCGTTCGCTCATTGGCCCAGCGCCTCGATGTTGCCACCGACCATGTACACGGCAGCGGTCAAGATGGCCAACTCACGGTTAATGATATCGAACGGCTGGCAAAAACGGATCAAACCCATGGCAAAGCTGAACCATTACGGGGCGTCCGCAAACAGATGGCTCGAAATATGGCACTAGCCCATGCTCAGGTCGTCCCCGTGACACTTTGTGAAGATGTGGATATCCACTCTTGGGCCACCACTGAAGATATCACTATTCGGCTGATACATGCGGTTGCCGCGGGCTGCAAAGCGGAACCGACGCTGAACAGCTGGTTCGATGGCCAGCAATTGGCACGAAGAATGCTGGATCAAATTAACCTAGGCGTGGCCGTGGATACCGCTCAGGGTCTGTTTGTGCCGGTGCTGAGAGATATCGGCAACCGGAAGCTGGAGGATATTCGTCAGGGGTTAAATCGGCTCAGGGAGGATGTCATAAACCGCACGATCCCACCGGCTGAACTTCAGGGTGCCAGTATAACCTTGAGTAATTTCGGCACCATTGCCGGACGTTATGCCAGCCCGATTGTTGTCCCCCCCAGCGTGGCCATTTTAGGCGCGGGTGTCATTCGAGAACAGGTTGTTCCCGTCGCTAATCAGGTGGTGATACATCGCATGATGCCGCTGTCTCTCACCTTTGATCACCGGGCGGCAACCGGAGGAGAAGCAGCAAGGTTTTTACGTGCTGTAATAGACGATTTAGCCAAAGAATCAATTAGTTAATAAAAAAACAATTCACCACAACGAGGATAAAAAAATCATAGATTTTCTACCAGCTAGTTCTCCATGAACTAGACTTATACTCAGTATCAGTGTGAGTAGGTGATCTAAGACCACAACCAGTTTCGGGCTATTTGCGACGTTAGCCTAACCGGGTCAGACTATAGCAGGAAGGTGGCATATGAGTATTTTTGAACGATATAAAGCGCGTTACGACTCCAAACAGGAAGAGGAATACTCCCTACAGGAGTACCTCGAGATTTGTAAGAATGATCCATTGGCCTATGCCAGTGCCTCAGAGCGTTTACTGGCGGCTATCGGCGAGCCCGAGCTGATCGATACCTCTCGGGATCCACAGTTGAGTCGTATTTTTTCTAACAAAATGATCCGCCGCTACCCCGCTTTCTATGAGTTCTACGGCATGGAAAATGCCATCGAGCAGATTGTCGATTACTTTAAACATGCTGCTCAAGGGCTCGAAGAACGTAAACAGATCCTCTATTTGCTCGGGCCGGTCGGGGGCGGTAAATCATCACTCGCCGAACGCCTAAAAGCCCTGATGGAGCATACCCCCTTCTATGCCATTAAAGGCTCACCGATTCATGAATCCCCCTTAGGGTTATTTAACCCACTCGAGGACGGCGCTATCCTCGAAGAGGAGTACAATATTCCGCTGCGCTATATCAAAGGCTTGATGTCCCCATGGGCGGTTAAACGTCTGCATGAGTTTGGCGGGGATATTTCCCAGTTCCGCGTGGTTAAACTCTACCCCTCGATTCTTAATCAAATTGCTGTCGCCAAAACAGAGCCCGGCGATGAAAACAATCAGGATATCTCTAGTCTCGTGGGTAAAGTGGATATTCGTATGCTCGAAGAGTTTCCGCAACACGACCCCGATGCCTATAGTTTCTCCGGTGCACTCTGCCATGCGAACCAGGGCATGATGGAATTTGTCGAGATGTTCAAAGCCCCCATCAAGGTTCTTCATCCATTACTCACCGCGACACAGGAAGGTAACTACAACAGTACGGAAGGCATGGCCGCTATTCCTTTTGATGGCATCATTATGGCCCACTCCAATGAGTCTGAGTGGCAGACCTTCAAAAATAACAAAACCAACGAAGCCTTTATCGACCGTGTTTATATTGTCAAAGTCCCTTACTGTATGCGGGTGTCGGAAGAGGTAAAAATCTACCAGAAACTGCTGGAAAACAGTTCACTTGCCCAGTCGCCCTGCGCGCCTGACACGCTCAATATGTTGGCGCAGTTTACCGTACTGTCCCGACTCAAAGAGCCAGAAAACTCTAATATCTATTCAAAAATGCGGATCTACAACGGTGAAAACCTAAAAGACACCGACCCCAAAGCCAAATCGATGCAGGAATATAAGGACAATGCTGGTGTTGATGAGGGGATGGAGGGTATCTCGACGCGGTTTGCCTTTAAGATTCTCTCCAAGGTATTCAACTTCGATTCCACCGAGATCGCCGCCAATCCGGTTCATCTGATGTATGTGCTTGAACAACAGATCGAACAGCAACAGTTTCCGCAGGAAACCCATGACAAACTGATCGGCTATCTCAAAGAGTATATCTCGCCCAAATATATCGAATATCTCGGCAAAGAGATTCAAACCGCCTATCTGGAATCCTACTCTGAATACGGCCAAAACATCTTTGATCGTTACGTCACCTATGCTGATTTCTGGATTCAAGATCAGGAATACCGCGACCCCGATACCGGCGATATACTCAATCGTCAGGCGATTAGTGAAGAGCTCGAAAAAATCGAGAAGCCGGCGGGCATCAGTAACCCGAAAGACTTCCGTCACGAGATCGTCAACTTTGTGTTACGGGCACGCGCAGAAAACGACGGCAAAAACCCCGCGTGGAACAGCTACGAGAAGATGCGTACCGTGATTGAGAAGAAGATGTTCTCTAACACCGAGGACCTTCTACCGGTCATCTCCTTTAACCCCAAGGCCTCCACTGAAGATCAAAACAAGCACAGTGAATTTGTTAAGCGGATGACCGAGCGCGGTTATACCGAGAAACAGGTTCGGTTGCTATCAGAGTGGTACATCAGGGTGCGTAAATCCCAATAAGGGGCTTACCTAAGTCGTGACTAGGAGAGCGTTGTATGAGCTATATCATCGACCGTCGCCTCAACGCGAAGAAAAAAAGCACCGTCAATCGGCAGCGCTTTCTTCGCCGCTATAAGAAACATATTAAGCGAGCCGTTGAAGACGCGGTAAACACCCGCAGCATCCGTGATATTGATCAAGGTGGGGAAGTCAGCATACCCAGCAAGGATATTTCCGAGCCGCTCTTTCACCATGGCAGTGGCGGTATTCGCCAACGGGTGCTCCCCGGCAATCAAGAGTTCGTGGTGGGCGATGAAATTAAACGCCCCGAAGGCGGTGGCGGCGGTACAGGTCAGGGGCAGGCTAGCAATCAGGGGGAAGGCGAAGATGAATTCACCTTCCAGATCAATCAAGAAGAGTTTCTCGATTTCATGTTTGAGGATCTCGAACTGCCCAACATGATCAAAAAACAGCTGCGCGACGCCACCAGCTTTGAGGTTCGCCGCGCGGGTTTCACCAGTGTCGGCTCTCCCGACAAACTCAATGTTATACGCTCACTGCGGGCGGCCAATGCCCGTCGAATTGCGCTGTCAGGGAAAGAGCGTCGTAAAATCCGCGAACTAAAAAAAGAGATCAAACTTCTAGAGGGACAACTACCCAGTCAAGCGGTCGCCTTGAAAATTGTCGCCATCAATGAAGAGATTAAAGCCCTAAATCTACACATTAAACGGCTGCCCTTTATTGATGAATTTGATCTGAAGTATAACAACCTCATCCGCACTCCGGTCCCCAGCTCAAAAGCCGTCATGTTTTGTGTCATGGATGTGTCAGGCTCCATGACCCAATCCATCAAAGATATCGCTAAACGGTTTTTTATTCTGCTATATCTATTTTTAACCCGCAGTTATAAAAAAATAGAGGTGGTGTTTGTGCGCCACCATACCCATGCCAAGGAGGTCGATGAGGAGGAGTTTTTCTATTCCCGGGAAACCGGCGGCACCATCGTCTCTAGCGCTCTCAACCTCAGTGCAGAGATCATTAATGAACGTTACCCTCCTGGCGATTGGAATGTCTATGTAGCCCAGGCATCGGACGGTGATAACTGGGATGGTGATTCGCACCACTGTAGAGAAGTACTGGAACAACGCATTCTGCCACTGGTGCAATACTTTGCATATGTTGAAATCACCACCGGCCCCCATCAAAACCTATGGTTAGAATACGAGCAAATCAAAGAGAAATTTAACGATACCTTTGCGATGCAAACCATCCTTGAGCCATCCGATATCTATCCTGTCTTCCGTAAACTGTTTGAAAAAAAGGAGTGATTCCATGAAACAGCGAAAGCCGATTTCCACTGGGTCAGAATGGACCTTCGAACTCATTCAGCAATACGATCAGGAGATTGCCCGATTGGCTGAGCATTATGGGCTGGATACCTATCCCAATCAGATCGAAGTCATCACCTCTGAGCAGATGATGGATGCCTACTCGTCGGTAGGCATGCCGCTCAACTATAACCATTGGTCTTTCGGCAAACAGTTTGTCTCAACCGAACAGCAGTATAAAAGGGGGCAAATGGGGCTGGCCTATGAAATCGTTATCAACTCCGATCCCTGCATCGCTTATTTAATGGAAGAAAACACCATGACCATGCAGGCGCTGGTGATCGCCCATGCCTGCTATGGTCACAACTCCTTCTTTAAAGGTAACTATCTTTTTAAAACTTGGACCGATGCGTCGGCCATTATTGACTACCTACTGTTCGCCAAAAATTATATCGCCAAGTGCGAAGAGCGCCATGGGGTCGATGCGGTGGAACAGATGTTAGATTCTTGCCATGCATTGATGAACTATGGGGTTAACCGCTACCTCCGCCCTCAGCCCATCACCCCGGAAGAGGAAAAAAACCGACTCCTCGATCGTGAAGAGTATATTCAACGGCACCTCAATCAGATCTGGAACACGATTCCGAAAAAGGACGATGTGGTCAAAGAGAGTGCTCCCCGCTTTCCTAAAGACCCAGAAGAAAACCTGCTCTACTTTATTGAGAAAAACGCCCCATTACTCGAACCTTGGCAACGGGAAATAGTGCGTATTGTCCGTAAAATAGCTCAGTACTACTATCCCCAACGACAAACACAGGTCATGAATGAGGGCTGGGCCTGTTTCTGGCATTACACCCTCCTCAACCACCTGCATGATGAAGGATTGGTCACCGACGGGTTTATCATGGAATTCCTCCACTCCCACACCAGTGTTATCTATCAGCCGCCGTTCGATTCGCCCTATTTCAACGGCATCAACCCTTACGCGCTTGGGTACGGCATGATGCAGGATATCCGCCGTATCTGTGAACACCCCACCGATGAAGACCGCGAATGGTTTCCCGATATCGCCGGCAGTGATTGGCAGCAAACACTGCAACATGCCATGCGCAACTACAAGGACGAAAGCTTTATCCTACAATACCTATCCCCCCATATGATCCGCGAGTTAAAACTCTTTACCATCACCGATAACGCGGCGCTCAGCACGATGCAGATCAGCGCGATCCATAACGATGTCGGTTATCAAAAAGTACGGGAGGATCTAGCGGCCAGTTATAATATCGGCAATCGGGAGCCCAATATTCAGATCTACAACGTCGATATCAGAGGCGACCGCTCTCTTACTCTGCGCCACTATATGCACAACGAACAACCCTTAGCGCCCGACACCGATGAAGTGCTTAAACACCTCCACCGACTCTGGGGGTTCGATATCCATCTTGAATCGGTCTCTCCCGATGGCGACATTCTTAACCAGCTTCACTGCCCTGCTCAGATGGCTACCGATGCGGTTGCCTGATCCATGCCCTACACCATAAAAAAACCGCCAATCGGCGGTTTTGTCTTATCCGGCGATCATACCGGTGTTTTCAGCGTATCCTGATAAGGCGGCCAGCCCATTGGCTTACCACCGAGCAGATGTAGATGAATATGATAAACCGTCTGACCACCATGACTATTGCAGTTAAATACGGTGCGATAGCCGTCACTCGCAAAGCCCTGTTGCTCGGCTATCTTACTGGCAGCCATCACCATATGCCCGACCACTTCACAGTCTTCAGGCTCAATATCATTTAATGTTGCGATATGTTTACGGGGAATTATCAAGGCATGGGTCGGTGCCTGTGGATTGATATCATTGAAGGCGATCACATGATCATCTTCATAAATAATCTCCGCCGGAATCTCATTATTCACTATTTTACAAAATAGACAGTCCATTTCTCTCACCCTTCTCTCAAAAACCATTCACCGGATTACATCATCTGGACGGGATAGAGTTCAAGTTAAATTATCAACGACTGAACGATTGCTCAACAGTCTGCTGCTCCCACAGTATGGTTACTCTCCTACAACAAAAATCATTTTTCCGCACCTGCGTCATAGAAAAGACCCTAGCATTGGTTATAGAATCATTGTATTAGCTATTTCTCTTGTTGCACTGCATCATGAAAAATTCATACGCTTGTCATACGTTAAAGGACAAACGTACATAAACCAATTATATAATGACTATCGCGACAATCCTGCGTCTAGACCGTAGAAGCCCCGGAAATCAGGACTGAGCACTTGGAGTATTGCCATGATTCTTTCAGATAAGCCCCCCATTCATAATCAACTTGAATTCTTTATTGAAGAAGCCGTAAAAGCGCGCCCCGTCACCACCGCGGTGGTACATCCCGTCGAACACAACGGTTTGAGTGGCGCCATTGAAGCGGCTGAGCGGGGTTTGATTGTACCGATCCTGGTCGGCCCGTCCGCTAAAATCAAAGCCGCTGCCGATAAGTATGAGCTGAATATCGACGATTATGAACTGATCGATGTTGAACACAGCCATGCTGCCGCTGAAACCGCCGTGCGATTGATTCGTGAAGCCCGCGCAGAAACACTAATGAAAGGCGACTTAGGCACTTCCGAGCTACTGAGCGCCGTGATTCATAAAACCTTGGGGATTCGTACCGAGCGCCGCCTCAGTCATGTTTTTGTACTCGATGTGCCCAACTACCATAAGCCGTTGATGATCACCGACGCCGCCATCAATGTCACGCCGGACCTGCTCACCAAACAAGATATTGTGCAAAACGCCATAGACTTCTGTCATGCACTGGGTATTAAAGCACCTAAGGTCGCTATTCTCGCCGCAGTCGAAAAAGTAAAACCCTCGATGCAAAGCACCATTGATGCTGCAGCTTTATGCAAAATGTCAGACCGAGGCCAGATCACCGGCGGCATTCTAGACGGCCCGCTAGCCTTTGATAATGCCATCTCATTACAGGCGGCCATCGACAAACATATCTCATCTCCGGTATCCGGCGATGCTGATATTCTCTTGGCCCCCGACCTTGAAGCTGCCAATATGATCGCTAAACAGTTGATCTACTTAGCCGACGCTAAATCAGCAGGGATCGCTTTGGGCGCACGGGCTCCAATTATTCTCAACAGCCGCGCTGAAGGAACCCTCACACGCTTGGCGTCCTGCGCCCTAGCATCACATATGGTTCTGCATCCACAGGAGATAATAATATGAGTCTGATCTTAACCGTCAATGGCGGCTCCTCCAGTCTAAAATGCGCGCTATTTTTTCGTCATGATGATATTGCGGATAATCTCTATACGATTAAGTTAAGCAATATCCTCAACACCCCTGTCATGAAAGTTATGTCCTCTCAAGGAGAGCTATTAGAGCGACATCAGTTGGATATGACCGAGGTAGCCATCGATCACCGTCATCAATCCTGTCTTGATGAAGTGATACAATGGGTGCACAAAAACCTACCCGACAGTGATATCAAAGCCGTTGGTCATCGGGTAGTACATGGTGGTGAATTGTTCAGTGCGCCGGTGGTGGTTAACGACGAGATTATCAAGAACCTCGAAGACCTCATCCCATTAGCGCCACTTCATCAACCCTATAGTATTAAGCTGATCCGTGCCTGCCAGCACCTAAAACCCGATCTGCCGCAAATTCTCTGCTTTGACACCATGTTTCACACCCATCAGCCCGATGTAGAGCAGCATTACGCCATTCCTCGGAAATTCACCGAAGCGGGTATACATCGCTATGGTTTCCACGGTTTATCCTATGAATACATCCAGCACGCACTGAAAAAAATAGGCAATGGCGCCGAAAGCGGCAGAACCATTGTCTGTCACCTCGGTGCAGGTTCCAGTATGTGTGCCATTAAAGATGGACAATCGATCGCCTCATCGATGGGATTCTCTGCCGTAGAAGGCCTACCGATGGGCACCCGTACCGGTAATATTGATCCGGGTGTGTTGCTCTACCTGCAGCGCAACTATGGTATGGATACAGACCAACTGGAAAGCTTCATTTATAAAGACTGCGGCTGGTTGGGAGTTTCAGGTATCAGTTCTGATATGCAGGAACTGAAAAAATCAGATAAGCCCGAAGCCGAAGAAGCCATTGCCATGTTCGTCTATCGTGCCGCGCTGGAAATCGGTCGCCTAAGTGCTGCGCTACAGGGGTTGGATCAACTGGTGTTTACTGCCGGTGTTGGCGAGAACGATAGTTCATTGCGTCGACGGGTCTGCGATCAACTCGAATGGCTCGGCATTAAGCTGAACAAAAACGCTAACCAAGAAAGTGAAGCGATTATCAGCAAAGCGACTAGCCCCGTGGTTGTTCGGGTAATACCCACCAATGAAGAGGCGATGATCGCTCGGCATACTGAAAATATTTTAGCGGCCGCTGAAAGCGAAAACTGAGCAATTAAGTTGCCCCACGCGACGCGCGATAAAGCCGTCGCTTGAACAAAAAAGAGAGCCCTCGGCTCTCTTTTTTTACACACAAACCACAGACAACCTAGATTAATATTCGCCCTTACCAAAGGCAGGCTTACCCGCCACCAGCGCATAATCTTTCATCGTTTGCACCCAGTTGGGATCATTGGCTTTCAGCGTCACTTTTTTCAAATAACCTCTCAACGCGGCAGGTAAACCTTCAACATCTTTAACAATGCAGAGCTGCTTATTCATATCGCTCGTCGATGTTTTCCCTGCCGTTAACAGACCTCGCACCATCACCGCATCATTGTCGGTTGGGTTAAATGTAAGTGAATACTCACCATATGCCGAGTTGAAGTAGTAGGTGCCTTTTTCAACTTCAGCCGTATTCGTATAGATATTGGCGGGCTTTAATTTATTGAGATTATTTAAATCATCACCACAGACAATGCCATGAATAATGATATCGGCCTGTTTATCAAGATAGATATCTTGATACCCCTCAACAGCCATCGCTGACATACTCGTTGTTAACGCTAACAATCCGATAAAGTGCTTCATGATATCTCTTCTTATTATTAATGTATTTCAACATTGATCACTTAGATCAAGCTAGATTTGAAGTCATCTCGTTGATCGTCGATGTTGATCACACAACCCGCTCACAACTGGAGCCTGTATGAGTCAGCTTATAAGATTGAAAGGCGGAAACAAAGAAAGCCTACGCCTTGCGTTGTCTAACCGCTTCAAACAAGCAAACACCCGTAGCAACCGACACATTTAAGGATGAAACTTCCCCTGCCATATCGATTTTAACGAGGAAATCACAGTGTTCCCGCGTCAAACGGCGCATACCCTGCCCTTCGGCACCCATGACTAATGCCATCGGGCCTTTTAGATCCGCATCATAGATAAGCGTATCCGCTTCACCTGCGGTACCCGTTACCCAGATCCCTTTTTGCTGCAGATCTTTTAGAGTACGGGCTAGGTTAGTCACCAGCACATAGGGCACCACCTCTGCCGCCCCACAGGCCACTTTGCTCGCCGTGCCATTCAGAGGCGCCGATTTATCTTTTGGTGCGATCACCGCATGAACGCCGGCCGCATCAGCGGTACGTAAACAGGCCCCTAAATTATGGGGGTCGGTGACGCCATCCAATACGAGAAGAAAAGCGGGTTCTTCCAGCTTATCCAACATCGCATCGAGAAACTGTTCATTCTTTGCCTGAATAGGTTCACAGGCCACAACAACCCCCTGATGCACCCCATCTTCAGCCATCACATCCAGTTCTTTACGTGTAACACGCTCAATACCTATGTGCTTCTCAGCGGCGAGATCCAGCAGCTTCTGCATCCGTCCATCAACCCGCCCTTTCAGCACCCACATCCCTTTAACCCGCTTACTGTCGCGCTCTAACGTGGTGCTGGCCGCATGGATACCAAAGATATATTCAGGACGCATTATTTATCTCATTCTCTGTATTAGTTGTATTGGCCAGATTAAACCAGCCCGAGCTGTTATCTTTTACTAAGCGAACTAGCAGATTAATCATCCCCTCATCGGCATTCAACGCAGGAATATACTGATATTGCTCGCCGCCCGCGCCCACAAAGACATCGCGGTTCTCGACGGCAATCTCTTCGAGTGTTTCAAGGCAATCCGCCGAAAAGGCCGGACAGATAATATCCACTTTTTTCACTCCACTCTCAGGCAAGGCTTCTAGCGTTTTATCGGTATAGGGCTGCAACCATGCTTTCGGCCCAAAACGGGACTGAAAGGTCGTTTGCCACTGGTCTGCCGTCAAACCTAACCTTTCGGCCAGCAGTTCTGAAGTACGATGACAGTGCTCAGGATAGGGGTCACCTTTGGCGGCATATTCTTGCGGAATACCATGGTAGGACAGTATCAATTTATCACTCGCAGGATGAGCTTCCCGAAAATCCTGCACAGACTCCGCCAACGCCTGAATATAGAGCGGATGATCATGGTAATCATGAATCACGCGAATATCGGGAAAATCACGGGTTTTCATCTGAAAACGAGAGATTAGATCATAGATAGGGGCCGTGGTCGTTGCTGAATATTGCGGATACAGTGGCAGCACCAGAATTTTTCGATAGCCCGCGTCAGTTAACTCTTCAAGCCGCGCCGTTAAGCCTGGGTTGCCATAGGTCATCGCCGAATACACTTGAATATTCTGAGCGGGCATCTGTTGCTGTAATGCCCGCTGTAACGCCGCCACCTGTTGGTTCAGTATCAACCGTAACGGTGAATCCTGATCCCAAATCGAGGCGTACAGTTTGGCGACCTTACGCGGCCGAAAGGTCAAGATAATACCATTCAGCACGGTGAGCCAGATCAGCCGCATTAGCCCATCACCTTCGACGACTCGGCGATCCGATAAAAATTCTTTAAGATAACGACGAACTGCGGCGGGGGTGGGTTGGTCCGGCGAACCTAAGTTCACCAGCAGCACCGCTGTTTTGGGCTGAGTCATCAATGTATGTCCAATTGAAAGCAAAGCGTTATTATCGCGGAATCTCAGGCAATAAAAAACCGCTCAAGTGAGCGGTTTGTCATAAACTCGTTAAAGAGTTACTTTTCTAGCGAGGCGAACACCGCATCGCGGATATCTTCGACACCACCAACACCAGGAATATAGTTATATTTCGGTGCATCGGCAGCCGTGGTTTCAGACCAACCTTTATAGTAGCTGATCAATGGCGCGGTCTGGTCATGATAAACATCCAAACGCTGGCGCACGGTTTCTTCTTTATCATCTTCACGTTGCACCAGAGCTTCACCGGTCACATCATCCTTACCTTCGGTCGCAGGTGGATTGAAGATTGTATGATAGGTCCGACCTGAGCCTGGGTGAACACGACGACCGGCCATCCGCTTGATGATCTCTTCGTCAGCCACATCGATCTCAACAACGGCATCAATCGCAACACCGGCATCTTTCATCGCATCCGCTTGGGGAATAGTGCGAGGGAAACCGTCGAACAGGAATCCATTAGCACAATCAGATTCAGTGATACGCTCTTTCACCAAACCAATAATAATATCATCGGATACCAAACCACCCGCATCCATTACTTTTTTAGCTTCAATGCCCAGAGGGGTGCCAGCTTTAACCGCTGCCCGCAACATATCGCCGGTAGAAATCTGAGGGATACCATATTTTTCACAGATATACTGAGCCTGAGTGCCTTTGCCGGCGCCAGGGGCACCTAAAAGAATGATTCGCATGTAAGGATTGCTCCGTTTCTAATTTTATAATTTAAAACCTTAGTGCCAAGCGCTTATCCGCTAACCGCCGGCTGAAATTTCTTGAGAGGCAATGTTTTACACTATAGCCCTATGCCTACAACACACAATTGGACATTCGACCAACAACCCATACTGCTACAGGGCCAATTGAGGGAGGCAACTTTCTTCTACGATGTAATCTTTAGGTCACAAGGCCAAAAAAAGATCGATCGAGGGTAGTCAAAACTGCCTAATGTAGCAACCCCCCAAAAGGATAAGATCTGCTTTTATTGACCCCGATTATCAATTGACACGCCCCATCCGCAAGCATGACGCGGGTAATATTGAGCGCAGAATCACCCCTTTTAGCCACCATTGCCACGCCTGCTGACGCTCTAATCATGACGCAAGCAGGCGCTATAACAGAAGATTAGCCGGTATTGCGCATTCCGGCAGAAATGCCCGCCATCGTGATCATTAATGCCTGTTCTAAACGTTCATCAGGCTGGTTTCGATCACGATACAACAGCTCAGCCTGTAGAAAGTGTAACGGATCAATATAGGGGTTACGCACCTCAATCGATTGGCGAATAACCGGACTATGCTCCAACAGTCTGTCTTGCTGTTTAATCTTTTTCACCAGTTCGATGGTGTTTGCAAGGCGGCAACGCAGATCAGCCCCCAACACGCTCAGCTCTTCCGACACCAAACGTTTTTCGTAATAGGCAGCGATATTGCCATCGGACTTTGCCATGACCATCTCCAACATATCCATATAGGAACGGAAGAATGGCCAATCTCGGCGCATGGTTTGCACCAGTTCAAACTGCCCTTTATCGAGGGTTTGCTGTAGGGCGATATCACTGCCTAGCCACGCCGGTAACATCAAACGAATCTGCGTCCAAGCAAAGATCCAAGGGATCGCCCGCAAACTCTCGACACCGCCATCAGCTTTACGTTTCGCCGGCCGACTGCCCAGCGGCAGTTTTGCTAGCTCCTGCTCAGGCGTCGCAGAGCGGAAGTAAGGCACAAACTGAGGATCAAACCGCACCACCTGCCGATACGCGGTCAACCCGGTTTGAGCCATCTCATTCATCAACTGACGCCATTCCGGTTTAGGCCCTGGGGCCGGCGCCAATGTCGCTTCCAATGTGGCCGAGGTATAGAGCTCCAAATTCCGCACGGCAATGTCAGGAATACCAAATTTAAAGCGGATCATCTCGCCCTGCTCAGTCACCCGCAGGCTTCCCGCAACAGAGCCTGGCGGCTGTGCCAGAATAGCCGTATGACTTGGTCCCCCCCCACGGCCAACAGTGCCTCCACGGCCATGAAACAGAGTTAGGTGGACATCGTACTCCTGACAAATCTTGGTTAACGCTTCCTGTGCACGATATTGACCCCACGCAGCGGCTAACTGTCCAGCATCCTTGGCTGAATCGGAATAACCGATCATCACCTCCTGATGCCCTTCGGTGTACTGCTTATACCATGGAATCGCCAATAACTGACGGATACAGTTTTCGGCATTATCCAAGTCATCAAGGGTTTCAAACAACGGCGCAACCCGAATATTATGTTGGATACCGCTCTCTTTCAGCAGCAGGATAACTGCCAGTACATCCGATGGTTGGCTAGCCATAGAGATGACATAGGAGCCAAGCGAGTTCGGCTCTTCATGGGCCACCACACGACAGGTATCCAGCACCTCCTGAACATCCGCAGAGGGGTGCCAGTCGCGGGGAAATAGTGGCCGCTTTTCCTGCAGCTCTTTCAGCAGAAACATCTGCTTATTGGTTTCGCTCCACTCACTGTAACAACCAATACCGTAGAAACCGGTCAACTCATCCAGTACTTCAGCATGGCGATCAGCGTTTTGGCGAATATCGAGATTCACCAAGTTCATACCAAAACAGGCAACCCGTCGAATAGTATCGCTTAAGAGGCCATCCGCAATTACATCCATCCGGCAATGACGCAACGATGAATCAATCAGCAATAGCGGTTCGAGTAGCTGATTCGGCAGAATATAGACACCCTCTTTATCCACAGGGTGTCCATCCAAGCGTTCGGTCACCCAATGCTTGGTCTTCGTCAGCGCCTGGATGACTTCTCGTAACAGTTCCCGATAGGGTTCCGCATGATCCCCCACCTGCTGTCGCAGCTCGTCACTGCACTGGTTCATCGATAGCTCGGTACGCAACCGCTCAATATCTTTAATATAGAGATCCGCGGCCATCCAGCGGGACAGTAACAATACCTGTTCCGTGGTCTTGGAGGTTACATTTGGATTACCGTCACGATCCCCTCCCATCCAAGACGCGAAGCGAACCGGAGAACGGGTCAATGGTAGGTGAATACCGGTCGCATCAAATAATTGCTGATCGATATGACGCAGAAAGACTGGCACCGCCTCCCACAGGGAGTTTTCAATCACGGCAAAGCCCCATTTAGCTTCATCGATCGGCGTGGGACGCTGCTTGCGAATAGTATCGGTATGCCATGCTTGACTGATTAGATCATGCAGCCGGTGGCGTAGGTTTTCACCACGATCAATACGCTGTAAACATTCGGTGATCGAATCAAACTTCTGAATCAACGTCCGTCGGTTAACCTCGGTTGGGTGAGCGGTCAACACCAACTCAACATCCATTTCGCAAACGGCATCGGCAATCTGTTGCTTGGTGGAGCCTTGCTGAATCAAACGACCAATCAAGCCGCAAAAAGAATCGCTGGTGCAAACATCCATAACCCCCGAGCGACGGCGCACCCGATGGTGTTCTTCAGCAATATTGGAAAGGTTAAGAAATTGAGTAAATGCCCGCGCAACCGGTAACAGATCATCATCGTCGAGCTCGCTGAGTGTCTTCAGCAACTCATCACCGACGGGTTTACCTGATGATCTCCCCGCCTTAGACAGGGCTCGAATGGTTTCGATTTTATCCAGAAATGCCTGCCCTTTGTGAGCAATAATGGTCTGTCCAAGACAGTCACCAAGCATCCGAACGTCGTCTCGCAGGTCTTCGTGAAGCGTCGTCATTCCGCATCCCCTGTCATATCTGCAACATACTGTTCATAAACTAATGTTTATACATTAACACTGATATTACACGATTTGTGCAAAGCACAAATACTATCTTAGTATCAATATAAAGGTAGCAGATTAATGACCGGTCAATCGTCGTAGTTGCTTCAGCGCGATATCCGCTCGGGGTTCATTTTCGAAACCAATTTCCACATCCGCTTCACCATCCAAGATCAGGGCAACACGAAAACGCGTATCGGTTGTTGCTAATGAGTCCGAACGGACCTCGGCCCCTTGTAGCTGATCAAAACTAAATCGCTGATAGCCCGAGGGATTCAAGACGGCAATCTGACGTTGAGAAGCACTGATTAACAAGGGAGGGTTGCCTTTAAGCTCATCAGAGATTTGAAATCCGGCCGTTTGCAACGCTTTACGCTGTCCATCCATCCGCTGGTAATTCCAATATCCCAACCCAGCCATAATGATGAACGCCAGAATAATCCATTGTGTCGAACCCATGCTTGACCTCCGTTCTAACGCGGCTCTAACATCCTGAGCGGCCAGATTAACATTCTAAAAATGGCCACCTAGACGGCAAGATGATGACTATAGACCTTTCTGTTTAGCCTCGTCCCACCAAGCATCGAGCTCATCGAGGGTAAAGTCCTGCCATTGTTTACCCGCCCCCGTCACTCGATCTTCGATATAGTTAAAACGATTGGTGAATTTTTGATTGGTATAACGCAGCGCACTCTCTGGATTAACTCCCATATGCCGCGCCAAATTAACCTGAGCAAACATCAGGTCACCCAGTTCATGCTCCATCTCGAGTAGATCACCGGCAGCGATCGCCTCACGTAGCTCTGCGATCTCCTCTTCGATCTTATCCAGCACCGGTAGCACATCCCCCCAATCAAAACCGACCTGCGCGGCCCGCTTTTGTAACTTTTCAGCACGATTAAGCGCCGGCAAGGCCATCGGGATATCATCCAATACCCGAGGTTCCTCGACCGGTTTAGCCGCCCGCTCAGTCGCTTTTATCGCTTCCCAAGTCTCTTTAATGGCCTGCTCATCTAGCGGCTCAGCCGTACGCCGGCTTTCCAAGGTACCATCAGGGAAAACATGGGGGTGACGGCGAATGAGTTTGGCAACCAGCGTGTCGATAACCTCGGCGAAACCAAAGCGTTGCTCTTCTTGCGCCAGACGGGCATAGAAAACAACCTGAAACAGTAGATCGCCTAGTTCACCTTGAAGATGGCTCCAATCCTGCCGCTCAATGGTGTCAGCCACCTCATAGGCTTCTTCAAGGGTGTGGGGCACAATGCTGGCAAAATCCTGCTTCAGATCCCAAGGGCAACCGTCCTCAGGATCACGTAGCCTAGCCATCAACGTAATCAAATCGTTAAGCGTATATTGTACTGCCATCAGGAGCCACTTCGCTGTCGGTGAACATCGGTAACGTTTGGAATTTGATTAATCTTATCCATGATCTTACCCAGCAATTCAAGACGACTGATCTCAATGGTTAGGGTCAACTGAGCAATATTACTCTTCTTATCCGATTGAGTGTGCGCAGCCACTAGATTCACATTTTCGTTCGCCATCACCATCATCAGATCCCGTAACAGGCCGGAACGGTCAAACGCTTCGACATAGATATCCACAGGATAGGTTGATTCAGCTTCTTCACCCCAACTGACTTCCACCACCCGCTCGCCTTCATGTTGGCGCAGCTGGAATACATTGATACAGTCTTCGCGGTGAATGGAGACACCGCGGTTCTTGGTGATATAGCCGATAATCAGATCACCCGGTACCGGTTTGCAACAGGGCGCAATCGTGGTGAGCAGATTACCCACCCCACGGATGTTAATACCGTCCGAGCCGCTATGCTCTCGTGCGGATCGGCCGGTATTGCTCGGCAAGGCCAGATCCAACTGAGCATCATGATGATCACTCTCGACCTGTTGTTGCGCAGCATTAATCACCTGTGACAGACGGATATCCCCAGCACCGAGAGAGGCGTACATATCCTCCGCCGTCCGATGATTGACCGTCTTCGCCATCTGAGTAAAGTTAAGGTCATTACTGTCTAATGCTAGGCGACGGAATTCACGGTCAATGATCTTCTTACCGGCCGCGGCGTTCTTATCTTTGTCTTGCAGTTTAAACCAGTGCTGCACCTTCGCCCGTGAGCGGGCGCTGGTGATATAGCCTAAGTTAGGGTTAAGCCAATCGCGTCGAGGGTGTTCCTCATTGGCGGTAAGAATCTCTACCTGATCTCCGGTTTGTAACTGCCGAGTCAAAGGCACAATCCGTCCGTTAACTTTCGCGCCTCGGCAACGGTGGCCGACCTCGGTATGCACACGATACGCAAAATCAACAGGCGTGGATTTAACCGGCATATCGACAACGTGACCATCGGGGGTAAAGACATACACACGGTCATGGGCAACATCACCGCTGAGCACTTCCGAAAAGGCTTCGGATTCACCTAGATCTTCAGTCCACTCCAATACCTGCCGTAACCAAGCGATCTTCTCTTCGTAACTCGAGCTGTTAGACTGCGTATCGGTGCCTTTATAAAGCCAATGGGCACAGACGCCTAGTTCCGCCTCCTCATGCATTGAGAAGGTGCGGATCTGAATCTCTAATACCTTACCTGACGGGCCAAACACTGCAGTGTGCAGTGACCGGTAGCCGTTCGGTTTCGGTGATGCGATGTAGTCATCAAATTCGTGTGGGATATTGCGCCACAAACCATGCACGATACCTAAAACGGTATAACAGTCACGAATTTCCGGCACCAATATTCTTACCGCACGGATATCGTAAACCTGGTTAAAGGCAATATTTTTGCGCTGCATTTTGCGCCAGATACTATAGATGTGCTTGGCGCGACCCATCACATCACCATCAATATTCATCCGCTCAAGTTCAGAGTTCAGAATACTGACAGAATCTTCGATAAACTGTTGCCGGTCGAGTCGCTTCTCATCCAGCAATGAAGCTATCTGTTTATAATCATTGGGTTTCAGATAACGGAAAGAGAGGTCTTCCAGTTCCCATTTGATATGTCCGATACCCAAGCGGTGAGCCAGCGGGGCATAGACATCAAACACTTCTCGCGCCACCAGATAGCGTTTTTTGCGAGAGTCCCCTTTTACTCGCCGAATCGCACAGGTACGTTCCGCAATTTTGATCAGCACAACCCGCACATCGTCGATCATGGAGACCAACATTTTGCGGACATTGTCTAACGGGTTACCACTCTGGCCTAAGACATTTTCACGCCGCGGATTCTGCCGGCTACCGATAGCCGCCATCTGCAAGACGCCGTCAATTAGCGAGGTAATGGTTTGACCAAAGCGGCGACGTATATCTTCCAACGTGGTACGTTTCTCACGGACACTGCGATAGAGAATCGCGGCGACCAGCGCGTCTTGATCCTGATTTAGCTCAATCAGAATCTGCGCCATCTCCAAGCCGGTGAGATAACTATCACAATCACTCCATGAACCTTCAGAGGGCTCCGCCTCTTCCTTTAGCTGTTGAGCATACAAACAAGCCTGACGGATTGTATCAATGTCCTTAACCTCAACCTGTTCCTGTAACCGCTCCAGCCACATTTCCAGATCAACACTACCATCAGCTTGTATCGGATGATCTTCGCGTACTTTTACCACAGCGCTACGCCGCTCCCTTCGTTACCTGATACCCTAAAAACTATTGCGCCCCCTGCTAAATAGCGAAATAAAACTGCAGCAGAGAAAAAGCTATTTTTACATCTATGCTAAAACCAATAGCGTATACAGCGGCCCATTCTATTATTTCAGACCTTCAATAGCGAGTAAGTTCAGTGCCATCACCTCCCCGCCTTACTCGACCAAGGTACTAAAACGACGAATCCCAGCATAAAAAAAGGAGCTCAAGGCTCCTTTAATCGACGCTATTAATGATTAAAAACCCCGGTGGATAGATACCTATCCCCGCGGTCGCAGATGATGCACACGATAATGGCATTCTCAACCTCTTGCGCTAACCGCAATGCACCGGCGACTGCCCCACCGGAAGAGACCCCACAGAAGATGCCCTCTTGTCGAGCCAATGCACGCATCGTCTGCTCGGCCTCATCCTGAGTGATATCGAGCACACGATCCACCCGGGAGGCTTCAAAGATCTTAGGCAGATAGGCTTCGGGCCAGCGCCGAATACCGGGAATCGACGCCCCTTCGGCCGGCTGTAGACCCACCACCTGAACCTCAGGGTTTTGCTCTTTCAAATAACGGGAAGTCCCCATGATGGTGCCGGTAGTCCCCATAGAACTGACAAAGTGAGTGATGCGACCATCGGTCTGTTGCCATAGTTCCGGCCCTGTACCACGGTAGTGCGCTTCAGGGTTATCCCTGTTAGCAAACTGATCAAGCAAGATCCCCTGCCCTTCAGCCTGCATCTGTAAAGCGAGATCCCGCGCACCTTCCATCCCCTGCTCTTTGGTCACAGAGATCAATTCGGCACCGTAAGCGGTCATCGACGTTTTGCGCTCTTCACTGCTGTTATCCGGCATGATCAGCTTCATCTTGTAACCCTTAATCGCTGCAGCCATGGCTAGAGCGATACCGGTATTACCGGAAGTCGCTTCGATCAATGTGTCGCCCGGTGAGATCTGGCCACGCTGCTCGGCCAGCTGAATCATGCTCATCGCTGGACGATCTTTCACTGAACCGGCAGGGTTATTACCTTCCAGTTTACAAAGCACAGTATTACCGCGCCCGACGTTCAGCCTTTGCAGGCGCACCAAAGGGGTATTACCCACATAGTCTTCAATGGTTGGAAAATTAATACTCATACGCCTGCACATCCACCGACCTTCGATTCAATATAAACTTATAACCGAAGAGAATTAAAAGGGAGTTTTATATACCGAAAAACATGTATGGAATAGTACCGGTGGTCGTTGAAAAGCTCAATCAAAAAGAAGCCTCCCTTTTAGCAGAAAATGGAAAACTTGTTTAAGACTCCGCTACCGCGAAAGCGACGACATGATCCGTTTCATCGCTGTAGGAGATATGAATCTGCCGGATACCGCGTTGCTCCGCTTTTTCTAGGGCTCCACCGTTCATCTCGATGAGTGGGCGGCCGAGTGAATCATGGCTAATGTTAAAATGTTGCCAACTGATCCCCCGACCAATACCCGTACCCAACGCCTTTACCGCGGCTTCTTTAGCGGCAAAGCGTTTGGCCAAAAAATTCACCGGTTCTGATGAGGTACTAAACTGCTCGAATTCCGCAGCGGTCAAAATACGCTCAGCAAGACGCGGTGTTCTTTCCAACGCCTTACCGATACGACGAATATCCAACAGATCCGTCCCCACACCGAGAATCATCGACGCACGGCGTCCCGCAATGACTGTACCCGTACTTGGGTTTCCATCATCAAGCGTCGCATCTCAGCAACCGCTTCCTTTAAGCCGACAAACACGGCCCTAGCCATGATGCCATGACCGATATTCAGCTCATTAATTTCAGGAATTTCAGCAACCTGCTCAACATTATGATAATTCAAACCATGCCCAGCATTCACTACCAAGCCTTTGCTAAACGCATAAGCGGCAGCTTCTTTAATCCGTGTTAGTTCTGCTTTCTGCTCCGCGGGTGTTTCGGCATCCGCATAGGCTCCGGTATGCAATTCAATCACCGGGGCACCACAGGCCAAGGTCGCGTCTATCTGATCTTGTTCTGGATCAATAAATAACGATGCGGTCACACCCGCCGCAGCCAAGCGATCACAGGCTGCTTTCACTTTTTGTAACTGGCCGACAACGTCAAGCCCACCTTCGGTGGTTAACTCTTCGCGCTTTTCGGGGACTAAACACGCATGCCCTGGCTGTACTTTTTCGGCAATGGACACCATTTCATCGGTCACCGCCATCTCAAAGTTCATCCGCGTTTGCAGAGTATCCGCCAGCAGATAGATATCACGATCCTGAATATGGCGCCGATCTTCGCGCAGGTGAACGGTTATACCATCGGCGCCGGCGTCTTCCGCCACGGCAGCAGCCTGAACCGGGTCGGGGTAACGCGTGCCCCGCGCCTGACGCAGTGTGGCAACATGATCAATATTGACCCCTAGTAGTAAACGGCTTGGCTCAACCACGGTAAACCTCTTCATAAGTAAAGAAATAGAAAGTAATTAAAGATTAAAGCTTACTAGAATCATCAACAGAGAAATAGCCTGACGGGCTTGTTTCAAACAGGATTGTCTCGATCAACCTTTCGGCCGATATCCCTGCAGCAACTCACGACTACGCAGTGGCCGATTCCCCAACTGGGTTTCCAACGCCAGCCGCATCAGTCGTTTAGCCGCACGGCGAATCTCTGGACGATGATACTCCTCTGCTACGATACCGATTAACTGATCACCACTAAAACACAACGGCTTCAACGCATCGGACAACTGTCTAACCGAAATAAACCCCCGCGAAGGCTCGTAGCGGTAGATAGCCTCTGGCTGACATGCCTGAACATCAAACTGAAAACCTAACTGCTGTAATAATTTCTGCTCGAACGTCCGCAGTGCCAATTCAATATCGGTCGCCGCTAACAGCTCATTTAAGACATATTGATAAAAAACGTAGAGATGAGGATGAGGGTCGGCCGGCTGCAGTAGACGTTCTAGCAGTTCATTGACATAAAGCCCACAAATCAAGGCATCGCCCTTTAGAAACACGGGCGCAGCGACGGCTTCAGCCTGAAGCAGCGTTTTTAGTTCGTGACGACCCCGTAAATTGATCTGTAGTGGGGTAAACGGTTGCATCATCGCCCGCATACGAGAGCGAGGGCTACGCGCGCCTTTGACAACCACACTGACTTTACCCTGTTCTAAGGTAAACAGATCAACAAGTAGACTGGTTTCCCGATATGGCCGGGTATGCAGGACATAAGCCGCCTGAGCTTCAACCTGATAACTCATCCGCGGCCTATCGTCACTCTATATCGTTGTATCCAAGGCTACGCAAAGCCCGTTCATCATCGGACCAGTTGCTACGCACTTTAACCCAGAGATTCAGCATGACTTTCGAATCAAACATCTTTTCCATATCGAGACGCGCGTCCCGGCCGATACCTTTGATCTTATCGCCTTTATCGCCAATCACGATACGTTTTTGGCCTTCCCGTTCAACGAGGATCAGGGCGCTAATAATTAAAATGCCCCGTTCGTTACGCTTAAACTCTTCAATCTCGACGGTGGTACCGTAGGGCACTTCCTCACCAAGATTACGCATCAACTTCTCACGCACCAGTTCAGCGGCAAGGAAGCGAGAACTGCGATCGGTGATCTGGTCATCGGGATAAAAATGGATACTTTTCGGGAGGTGTTCATTAATCACCGCTTCGAGACGATCAACACTGGCACCCGTTTTTGCTGATATAGGGATGATTTCCAAAAAATCCATTTTCTGGGAAAGTATTTCAAGGTGCGGCAAGAGAGATTCTTTATCATCTAGCTGATCAATTTTATTGATCACCAGAATCACGGGGCATTTAATACCACCGAGCTTTTCGAAAACGATTTCGTCTTCTTCCGTCCAAGCCGTACGGTCGATAATAAACACCACCACATCAACATCACGTAGCGCAGAGCTGGCCGCTTTGTTCATGTAGCGGTTGATCGCCTTGTCTTGATCTTTATGTAACCCCGGGGTATCAACATACACCGCCTGCACATCACCTTCGGTTTTAATCCCCACAATCTGGTGACGAGTAGTTTGCGGTTTACGTGACGTGATACTCAGCTTTTGCCCGAGTATATTGTTCATCAACGTGGATTTACCCACGTTCGGGCGACCGATAATAGCAACAAAACCACAGTGCTGATCGTCACTCGGCTGATCTAGTAGATAACTCAGATCGCGACTCATTTAACCACCTTAAGCTTATCAAGCGCTGTTTTAGCCGCATTCTGCTCGGCCTGTCGACGACTACTGCCCTTACCTTCCGTTGGCTGATCCAACAACGATACAGCACAGCGAATTTCAAACGTCTGCTTATGAGCCTCACCGCTGACAGACAACAACTCATAGTCTGGTAGTGGAGCCCGACGTGACTGCAAAAACTCCTGCAACCGCGTTTTAGAATCCTTTTTGGTATCCAACAACGATGTTTCTTCGAGACGAGACTGATACCAGCCTAGGATATAGGGCCGACAACTATCCATATTACTATCCAGATAGATCGCCCCGATAATCGCCTCAACCGCATCCGCCAGGATAGAATCCCGACGATAGCCGCCGCTTTTTAATTCGCCAGAGCCCAACCGCAGATAATCGCCGAGCTTCATCTCTCGAGCGAGTTCCGCCAAGGTTTCACCTTTGACTAATTGAGCTCGTAAACGACTCAACTGACCTTCTTTCGCTTCAGGAAAACGCAGGTAGAGGGCTTCAGCAATCACGAAATTCAAAATCGAATCACCAAGAAACTCTAAGCGCTCGTTATTGCGTTTTCCGTGGCTACGGTGGGTGAGAGCTAATTCAATCATGCTCTCGTCTTTAAACTGATAACCCAGCTTTTTGGCGAGGTCGGTGGCTGGCTTAATAATCAACGGATAATCACTTCATACTGTTCGTGGAATTTAACCACTGCATCAACATTGTAAAACATGGGTACAGTTACATCGTATTTCAGGATGATATTCTTCACCCCTTCTTTTTCATCGATAATCACAGCGTCTTTAACCGGTAGAGTCACCTGATTAATCCGCAAACGCTTCGATATTTTAAGTCGGGTTTCATTGGGGGAGTCCTTCTTTGTTTCAGGCTCTTCGACCAACTCTTCCATCATCGAGGTGACCAAGCTGTGGTCCCAATAGACCGGAAACAGCTTCATGCCAACCGCAAAGAAAACACCCGCGACAATCAAAATGATCATCAGCGCAAAAAATGACACGCCTCGCTGTTTATTTCGTATCGACATAACTAACCCCAATTTTCCTTTTAATGGATAGTGCGTACATCACTAAAGTTAGGCAAGGTAAAAAAGTCCGGCCAATGCATCCACACGGCAAACGCCTTACCCACTAACAACTCGTCTGGGACGAAGCCCCAGAAACGACTATCGTTACTATTATCACGATTGTCGCCCATCACAAAATATTGCCCTTCAGGAACGACCCACTCTGCCGGTCTACGTGGCGGCGCAACATCTCGGTAGATCTGATGGCTAACCTCTCCCAGTGTCTCATCGACCAATAATAATCGCGGACTCTGCGGCGGTATCTGCTCAAGCAATTGTTGCTTTTGCGGCTGACCATTGATGTAAATCGTTTTATCCTGGTAGCTCACCCGATCACCGGGTAACCCAACCACTCGCTTAATGTAGTTAATACTAGGATCATTCGGGTATTTAAACACCACGACATCTCCGCGCTCCGGTGTATTCATCGGAATCACATTAGTACCAATCACCGGCAAACGAAAACCATAATGCCATTTATTCACCAGAATAAAATCGCCAATTTTCAACGTTGGCTTCATCGACCCTGATGGAATCTGAAAGGGCTCAACAACAAATGAGCGCAAAATAAGTACCACGAGCAGAACCGGAAATAATGAGCGGCAGAGATCAACGACCGCATTCTCTTTATTTAACTGTTCCAATGTTGCCTCAGGTAACTCACCACTAGCCTCTTGCGCCGCCGCAATTCGAGCATTACGAGCACCGGCAAAAACGATTCGGTCATACACCCAGCCCAAGGCGGCTAAAAAGGTCAGTACCACTAATATTAGTGCAAAATCAAAATCCATGCGTCTATGTCCTAACCATCAACTTTCAAAACTGCAAGGAAGGCATCCTGAGGAATCTCAACCCTTCCCACCTGTTTCATCCGTTTCTTACCTTCTTTCTGCTTCTGCAACAGCTTTTTCTTACGGCTAACATCACCGCCATAACATTTAGCGATAACGTTCTTACGCAACGCCTTAACGTTGGTCCGAGAGATAATCTTGCCGCCAATCGCCGCCTGAATCGCCACATCGAACATCTGCCGAGGAATCAACTCTTTCATTTTTTCACATAGCAGACGACCACGGTACGGCGCATTATCTTTATGCAGGATAACCGCTAATGCATCGACCTTCTCGCCATTGATAAGAATATCTAGGCGTACTAGTTGGGCCGGCTGAAATCTAACAAAGTTATATTCGAGGGATGCATAGCCTCGACTAACCGATTTAAGACGATCAAAAAAGTCGAGTACCACTTCAGCCATCGGCAACTCATAGGATACCTGAACCTGATTACCAACAAAGTTCATATTCTTTTGCATACCGCGTTTATCGACACATAGGCCGATAACCTGACCGAGGTATTCTTGTGGTACCAAAATATTGGCTTCAACGATCGGTTCGCGCATCTCTTTGATCGAACCTGGGTCAGGGAGTTTAGACGGGCTATCGATCTTTACGATTTCACCGCTATTGAGTTCTAACTCATAGACTACCGTTGGTGCAGTCGTGACCAAATCAAGATTATATTCCCGCTCAAGGCGTTCCTGAATGATCTCCATATGGAGCATCCCAAGGAAACCACAGCGGAAACCAAACCCCAGTGCATCTGAAGATTCAGGCTCGAAGAATAGCGAGGCATCGTTTAGCGTCAGTTTATCCAGCGCTTCACGAAAATCTTCGTAATCATCGGAGCTAGTCGGGAACAGACCCGCATAAACCTGCGGTTGAACACGTTTAAAACCGGGCAGCGTATCGACATCAGGGGTTTTAGCATGAGTAATGGTGTCACCTACCGGCGCCCCATGGATATCTTTGATACCGGCGACCACATAGCCAACTTCACCAGCCCGTAGAACACCGGTTTCTTTACGCTTAGGGGTAAAGATACCAACACCATCGACGGGTTGAACCTGTCGATTCGACTTAATTAAAATTTTGTCTTTCTTACGCAGAGTGCCCTGTTTGACCCGTACCAACGAGACGACACCGAGATAATTATCAAACCAAGAATCGATAATTAACGCTTGCAGGGGCGCGTCAGGGTCACCTTCCGGCGCAGGAATATGCTTAACCAGCGCTTCCAGCACTTCATCAATGCCTAAACCACTTTTCGCGCTACAGGCAACCGCATGCTCGGCATCGATACCGATAACTTCTTCGATCTCGTTACGCACCCGCTCAGGCTCAGCCTGTGGCAGATCCATTTTATTGAGAATCGGCAGCACTTCCAGCCCCTGTTCCAGAGCGGTATAACAGTTCGCAACGGACTGAGCCTCAACACCCTGGGCAGCATCGACAACCAACAGCGCACCTTCACAGGCCGCTAGAGAGCGAGACACTTCATAACTGAAATCCACATGCCCTGGGGTATCGATAAAGTTAAGCTGATAGACCTTGCCATCTTTAGCGGTGTAATTGAGCGTCACGCTCTGAGCTTTGATGGTAATTCCGCGCTCTCGCTCCAGATCCATAGAATCAAGAACTTGCTGTTCCATCTCCCGCTCTGCCAATCCCCCGCAGGTCTGAATAAAGCGATCTGCCAAGGTGGATTTGCCATGATCAATATGGGCAATAATCGAAAAGTTACGGATGTGTTCGAGCTTACTCACTACGGAATCACCAGCTAATAAATTTAACCATGCAGCCCCATTCTCAGGGTGCAATTCTGAAGCGGGCAAGTGTACCGTATTTCATCTGTTACGACCATCAAAGAGAAATGCATCTGAAAATAAACAGGGGAGCTAAAAGCTCCCCTGAAATCGAAACAGACTATTTTAATTTAAGTGGAATAAACATTGGGCTTCCCCGACGCACGATTCTCATCGGCACCGCTTTGTTCTCCGGTAAAGCTTTCGCCACGCTAGTAAAATCATCAATCGAGCTGATATCTTTACCATTGAGCATGGTAATCACATCACCCACCATCAAACCAGATTCTGCACCGGCACCCTCTTCAACCTGACGCACCACAACCCCATCCGTTACTCCCAACCGCTCCCGCAATTGATCATCCAGTTCAGCTAACTGTATATTCAACCGGTTAGACAGGGCCTTTTTACTTTTAGAGGATGTCTTAATCACATCACCCGTTGCAGGCAGCAAACCAATAGTCACGGTCAATGATTTTTTCTTACCGCCACGAACAATACCAACGGTGGCGTCTGTTTCCGGTGGGATACGGCCAACCTGATGAGGTAAATCACCGGAGCGATCGATCGGATGACCATTAAAGCTGTAAATAATATCGCCTTCACGAATACCCGCTTCTTCCGCAGGGCTGTCAGGTAGAACGGTGGCCACCAAAGCACCTTCTGGCTTATCTAAGCCGAAAGACTCTGCCAAATCACGGCTAACCTCTTGAATAATAACCCCTAACCAGCCGCGACTGACCTTTCCATTTACCTTAAGTTGATCGACGACTTCCATCGCAACATTCATAGGAATCGAAAAAGACAGTCCCATAAAACCACCGGAACGGGTATAGATCTGTGAGTTAATCCCGATCACTTCCCCTTTCAGGTTAAACAATGGGCCACCGGAATTGCCGGGATTAATCGCCACATCTGTCTGAATAAAGGGCACATAGGTTTCATTCGCCAAACTTCTGTCAGTCGCACTGATAATACCCGCCGTCACCGAGTGATCAAAACCGAAGGGAGAACCGATAGCGAGTACCCACTCACCTACTTCAGCTTTAGCAGAATCACCAATTTTAACGACCGGCAGATCGTTCGCATCAATTTTCAATAACGCGACGTCTGAGCGTTTATCAGAACCAATAATCTTCGCTTCAAGCTCACGACGGTCACTCAAACGCACGATCACTTTATCCGCATCCGCTATCACATGATGGTTAGTCAGAATATAACCATCTTCTGAGATAATGAATCCAGACCCCAAAGACTGCGGTGCTTTATGTTTATGAGAATTCCCATAACCTTCCGGTATACGGAAAAAATGCTTAAAAATATCGGGGATTTGTTGGTCATTAGGAAACTGTAAATCAGGAATGCCCTGAACCTGAGTAGGCTCCTGCTGTACCGTACTAATATTCACGACCGCAGGAGATGCCTGCTTCACCAAATCTTTAAATTCTGGCAATGCAGCATGCACGCTACTTACACACAACCAGAAAAGAACCAGACTAAAAGTCGCTCTGACGAGTTTCATATCGCTTATCCTGTCTATCAGTTATTACTAAACGTAAATCAGACTCTTCGAAGCAGCACCGGTCGGTAACTGCAGTTTTGGCTTATCACACCGGAGATAAACCGGGTTAACAGAAACCCACCTGCCAACCCTAAAATAGCACTCAAGATGACCTTAGGTTCAGAGAACCCTGCCAACTCTACCCCGACGGCCACTACAAACATGATCATCAGGGGTAACATATAAACCAATAAGGACGCCGTTAAAAAAGAACGCTCACCTACACCGAGTGTAACTTGATCGTTCACGGCAACATCAATTTGGTGTGGATTATCAACCTGTATTTCCAGTCGCTTACCATCACCAATTTTAGCGAGCAGACTTTGTCCGCAGCCTTTTTGAGCGCTACAACTGGAACAAGCGCTCTGCTTAATCATCTCAATCCAAATGGACCCGGAGCCAACACGTACAACGCGCCCGTTTTCTTCAAGCATTGTTAATTACTGTATTTTCTCAATGGAGTTAGCGACGCGATCCGCCACCATCAATGGCACGTCACCAACAACGGTTACAAAAAACTGATCAACTTTTTTACCGACCGCAACCATATCACCTAACTGGGTCGCACCTTCAGGCACCTTAGCACTACCAGTCTTCTCAATACTGAGAGTAAAGGAGTTAACCCCATTACTAAACACTGTTAGTTCAGCACCCGGAGCCATCGCATTTTTCACAGCGGAATACCCGTCAGGAATCCACCCAGGCGTGGAGCTGACTAATTGCCCCTGACGCAAAACATTATGCTGCTGAATATAGCTATTTAAACTCGCATTAAAACGAATAATATTGTCATTCTCGTTATCCGTTTGATGCGCTATCGCAGGCGCACCAAACTGAGCCCGCATCAAGTTGCTAGAGGGCGCATAACTTGACTGCCCTATCGTAGTCGCAGGTTGAGGCGCTTGTGCCAATGAAGCATCAACTGTCGACGGGCCACTCAGCCCAAAGTTTTGACCACCCAAAATAACCACTGCGGTGACCGATGCGGCCACAGCCATACTGATAAGCGGTTTAAAGAAACTATTCTTAGATAGACGCTTTTCAGCCACTTCCGGTTGTTGTAGCGCCGGCTCGGCATCAATCGCCTGCATCACCGAAGCACTGATATCGCCTCGGCCTAGCTGTTCATTTTTAAGGAGAGAACTGGCCATATGATAACGCTGCCATTGCGCGGGCAACTCTTTATTCTCTGCACTCTGCTTCAACAAGCTGCGTAACTCAAAGTCACCAACTTCGTTGTCCATCAATGCGGAAAGAGCTTCCTTGGGTTGTTCGCTCATTAGCCAACTCCTCACGAATTAAGTATCTGTATTCACAGACACGGGGGAAATAACTCCACCCATTATTAGTATTAAACAATAGAGCCGTTTAATTCGACGCTCTGTCTCAACCTGTCAGCCAGAAATGACTCGACAAGGCTAATTCAACAGCGGCGCAATCTCTTTATCGATCGCTTCCCGCGCTCGGAATATACGTGAACGTACAGTACCGACGGGGCAGTCCATAATTTGTGCAATATCTTCATAGCTAAGCCCATCAAATTCTCGTAATGAGAGGGCTGCCCGAAGATCCTGAGGTAACTTATCCATCGCGTTTCTAACCACTCGGGCTAATTCGTCCCGGTATAAGCTATTCTCAGGTGTTTCGATATCTTTCAATCCGCTGTCACCCTCAAGATGGTGAGCATCGTCTACGTCAATATCCATATCTGGTGGTCTTCTACCCTTAGCCACCAGATGATTCTTTGCCGTATTAATCGCTATACGGTAGAGCCATGTATAAAAGGCGCTATCGCCACGAAAATTCGGTAATGCCCTATAGGCTTTGATAAACGCCTCTTGAGACACATCCATCGCTTCATGATGGTCATATACATATCGACCAATCAGGCCAATAATTTTATGCTGGTATTTCTTCACCAACAGATCAAAGGCGGTTTTATCACCTTCCTGAACTCGCTTGACCAGCTTTTGATCTATCGATGCTTGGCTTTCGCTGGACATTCGATTCCTTATTGTGTGAACAGTTCCAAACTAATGTAGCTATTCGCTAGCTACGAAGGAAGTATGAATGTCACCCCCTGTTTCATGCAACCCTTTACGAGGGTTGAGCTTAAGTTATAAGGTAAGAGCGTGATAGATCAACTTAGTTCCCATATATCAAAAAAAATTCACAAATTTAATCTTATACACTGGTTCAGAATCCAGGTTCAGGCAATAATTAGCGCTTGAATTAATAGCGGTAGAGAATACGTCGATGAGTAATGAGTTTCAGTATGATGTCTTAATCATTGGCAGTGGCGCCTCAGGTCTTGGACTCGCCCTGCGACTTCCCGACTCATATAAAATCGCGGTTCTCAGTAAGGCAAGCCTAACGAGTGGTTCCACTTACCAAGCCCAAGGAGGCGTCGCCGCTGTACTAGATGATACCGACAGCACCGAGGCCCATATCCAAGACACCATGACCGCCGGTGCAAATCTCAGCCGTCACGACGCTGTGTCATTTACGGTAGAACACGGCAAAGAGAGCATCGAGTGGTTGATCGAACAGGGCGTTCCCTTCACCCGTGAAGGCAATGAGTACCATCTAACGAAAGAGGGCGGTCACAGCCATCGTCGTATTATTCACTCAGCCGATGCAACCGGCCAGGCAATACAACAAACACTCATAGAGCGCGCACGTAGCCGTAGCAACATTCATCTATTTGAAGATCATATTGCCGTTGACCTGATTACACGACATAAACTCAACCTTCCTGAAAACCGCTGCATTGGCGCCTACGTTCTCGACCATAACAGCGGTCATGTAAACGTATTTAAAGCCGGCTCAACGGTCTTAGCGACGGGAGGTGTCAGTAAAGCCTACCTCTACACCAGCAACCCCGATGGCGCGTCAGGCGATGGAATTGCGATGGCTTGGCGGGCAGGATGTCGCGTCGGCAACCTTGAGTTCAACCAGTTCCACCCTACTTGCCTATACCACCCGCAGGCAAAATCATTTCTCATCTCCGAAGCCGTTCGTGGCGAGGGTGGCAAACTGCGACTGCCCAATGGCAAACGATTTATGGACAAGTTCGATGAAAGAGGTGAGTTAGCACCCCGGGATATCGTTGCCAGAGCGATCGACCACGAAATGAAACGCCTCGGCTGCGACTGCCTATTTTTAGATATCTCCCATAAACCGGCGGCCTTTATTACACAGCACTTTCCAACCATCTATGATCGCTGCCTAAAATATGGCATCGATATCACCAAGGAGCCGATTCCTGTTGTTCCCGCTGCCCACTACACCTGTGGTGGCGTCATGGTCAATCAATATGGCATGAGCGATGTCGAAGGCCTTTACGCCATTGGCGAAACATCCTTTACAGGGCTACACGGTGCCAATCGACTGGCAAGCAACTCACTGCTTGAATGTATCGTTTACGCTTCCTCTGCCGCCAGCCATATCACCCAACATAACCACCCCTTAGGTGAACTGCCTGAAATCCCCGCCTGGGATGAAAGCCAAGTCACTGATTCTGATGAAGATGTGATTATCGCCCATAACTGGGATGAATTAAGACGCTTTATGTGGGATTACGTTGGCATCGTCAGAACTAACAAACGACTGCAACGAGCGAAGCACAGGGTAGACTTGTTACAACAGGAGATCGGAGAGTATTACAGTAATTATAAGGTAAGCCGAGACCTGCTTGAGTTACGTAATCTAGCAGTGGTGGCCGATTTGATTATACGTTCTGCCATGCGTCGCCAAGAGAGTCGTGGCTTGCATTACACATTGGATTATCCTGAAAGCGGATTAGAAGCCCGGGATACTATTCTAACTCCCGTTAATTACGACTGGCACTGATCGGCGGGGCAAAGCGCATCAAAACCCTCAGTTTGCGAAACTGATCCGCTGAAACACTATCCCGCCAGATAACAACGGCGACCTTGCCCTGCTGCCCTCTCAGCTTAACGCTAAGCCCGAGCAGCAGCGGCAACATCAGTCGCTGTTGGATCGCTTCAATCTCGACCCACTCACCGCCTAGACAGATAGAGCCGACTTTCTTGTCAACTAACCAACGCAATCCGGTCACCGAGCGACGGTGCGTCAGGTCAATGACACGAGACCAGCAATAGACCAAATAACCACCACAGATGAGCGTTAATGGTATTTTCAAACCGATGGCCAAACCGGAAATCCAGATAGATAAGACGGATAACGCCGTTAGAAAAAGAAACACCCTCCGGCAGATAGCGGAGGGTCTTATGTCAACTTGAAGGCTGAACACGATCCAATATAATCCGAACAATGCGTTGCATATCAGGATCTTCAGCTTCTCCTCGCTCCATTAACCAAACAAAAAGTTCAGCATCCTCACACGCAAGCAGTTTCACAAAGCGATCTTGATCCTCTTCATCAAGGTCTGCAAATACTTCCTCAACAAAAGGCACAAACAATACGTCTAGCTCCAACATGCCTCTGCGGCTCTGCCAACGTAAACGGCGAATATCTTCTTCGGTATACATATCTACCTGCTTATTAATTGAAATCAGTTGTCACGATTATCGCGCCAAGCCTGATAAACGAGACGAGCAATATATAAAATAACTACCCCTTCTAGCAAGCCCATCGACATCTGATTCAAACGACGAGAGTTATCCTGCTAGTATTGATGCACTTAAAAAGAAGTGTTTTATATGAAATATATCTTTTTACTACTCTTTATCGCAACGAAGGTGCGGTTCGCAAGCTCACCGGCACGCTACGCGAATAAAGAGTGTAGTGAAGCATTAACATCAACGGGGCACATGTTGCACACTGGTTGATTCTAGACCAAAACACAGGTCAACGTAGGGTGCTTGGTGAGGAACGAACCGCACCATCAAACCAAGTATGTGCCATACACCCATCGCTGCCAGAGGCAGCTCCCACAAATCTCCCTGTGCAGGAGCTCCTTATAGGAGGGATAAACCTCAACGCATAGGTGAGGAGAGCTTTGCGAACCGCACCATCGATCCAAGGCGATTTAAAAACCATGTTCCTCACACACAATAACCAATCTCTCTTTCTGGGAGTCCCTTATAGGGCGATAAACTTCAGCGCGTAGGGGGCGGTGAGGAACGAACCGCACCAGAGCCATTAAAACCCACCGATCCACATCTATCGCTACCAGATGTCGTTCCTACACTCTCCGACCAAAAACCCCATACGCCAAAAACGAAAAAGCCCCGATCAAACTAATGATCGGGGCTGTCTCTTATTTGAAGCTTGGCGATGACCTACTCTCGCATGGGGAATCCCCACACTACCATTGGCGCTAAGACGTTTCACTTCCGAGTTCGGTAAGGGATCGGGTGGTTCCAT
>NZ_RQXW01000006.1 GCF_003957515.1 Amphritea opalescens | reverse complement strand
TTCGGTCAACTGTTGATATGTCATAGTGATACACTTTGTCTTTGGCGAGAAGAAGCGTACCACGGTCAGCAGTTGACCACCTCTCCACCTTTAGCAAAAAGTGTCGCACTTATTATATGAATCCCCGGCCTACTAAGACTAAACAACAATTTTATACTGTTCGTTCTGGTGATAGTTTGTCACGTATTTCTGCAAGAACTGGAATTAGTGTGAAGACGCTTGCAAGATTGAATCAGCTTAAGCATCTAAACAGCATACGTATTGGACAGAGATTGAGAATTCGATAATTTTAACTCAGCATTTATTTATAGATTTTTAAAAGACACCCCACCTTTTGGGGGTGTTTTGTATTCGCTAGATAGGTTGGTCTAACGATAAGCAGCCCAACTTTTTCATATCTAAAAGAATCTATTGGGCTTCGTGGGTAATCCTCCCCTTTTTAATAGGCGCTAAAAATGGACCCAAAAGGCCTGAGGCTTTTGGGTCCATTTAGCTTAGCGTTGGTTGTTTTTCTATGCACTCTGAACCATGTGCGTCTCTCATAACGCTTATTTACCCGAGTGAAAGTAAAAACCCTCTCTAATCCGTATGGCGGTCAAATCCTGGCTAATCAATCACACCGTATCAGCCTATGTAGGCCAGTGGTGTCATGGTGCTCCACAGAAACACGGTGGCGGCTCTTAGTCCTACGAGAATGATTAAGCCTACCGTTAGAATCGAGATACAGAACATAAATCCCCGCGCTTCCGGTATTTTCATAATGATGGGTACCCCTGTAAATAGCAGGTAAGTGCTGTACGCGAGGGCTAACATGCCGACGGCAACACAGAACCAGAGCATCGGATATAACCCCGAAAAACCAGATAGCAAGAGTGGTGCGGCGGTATAGAGGGTCAGGTTCATACAGCGTTCTAATGATGCATGGCCGCCGTAGGTTTTTTCCATCCAGTGAATACTGAACCCCATGGCGCCTAAAGCAAAACAGATTGCTAAATAGAAAGCGATGGCGGAGTTTAGGGCGCTAATGGCGCTTAACTTTACTAACTCACCACCGGGGAATAGGCTCCAGCCCATCTGGGTTGTCCCAATGAACAGTGAGGCTGCGGGGATCAGTGCCATTAGCGACAACAGCACCAGTACCTCTGCGGTACCTCTGAGGTTTTCATCCCGTAAGTGTTTCATGGCCAGATGGGGGCGATAGAAAATTTCAGACATAGCTTTTATGGTCATGATCATCTCCTGCAGAGCTTGTTCGACATGAATGATGACATTCATGGATGACGCCGACCTGCTATGGTTATTGAGAAAACCAAAAAAAACCAGAACATGCGAAGGCGGCAATAGATTCTTATGTTTTCCAACCGATTGACGATGAAACGTGGCATCGTGATGTAAACGACTGCTGGGAACGTGCCGCACGGCTATGTATGCAAATCAGAGACTTTGATCGTTTAAACGCGATCAAGAGCCAGCTGTTTTCGGCCTTTTGTTCTGTAGATCTAAGAATAAAAGTCGAGCGTTTTTCATGGTAGCGTATACTAATAGGATCAATCGTACTGTTATTATTTGATGAGTAGAACATAGGACAAGATATGAATTCTGTAATTTCATTAGACCGTCTCCGGTTTCTACTCAATCGTTTTAGTGAAAAGCTTTGGGTGCGCCCATTGGCGGTCTGCTTTTTATCCATTGCAGCGGTCTTTGCAGCGAAATTTATAGATGGCTCTGCTGTGGCCAATCAAATGCCTTCTATTGCCCAAGATTCGGTTGAAACTTTACTTTCACTGCTCGCATCCAGCATGTTGGTCATCGCCACCTTTTCGGTGGGTTCGATGGTATCGGCATACGCCGCCGCCAGCAGTTCCGCCACCCCTCGCGCTTTTTCTTTAGTGGTTGCGGATGACGTATCTCAGAATGCACTTTCAACCTTTGTTGGGGCATTTATTTTTAGCGTGGTTGCTCTAACAGCGGTAAAAAATTCATTCTATAACGAGGCCGGCTTATTCATCCTTTTTGTGCTTACCGCCATTGTGTTCGCAGTAGTGATTCTAACGTTTGTGCGCTGGGTTGATAATATCGCCCGGTTGGGGCGGGTGGGATCGACTATTGAAAAAGTTGAAAAGGCAACGGAAAGCGCTTTTATTAGAAGACGAGATAAACCTAGGCTGGGTGGCATATCAGTATCAAACATTACCAGTAAGGGAGTAGATGTTTTTTCACCAAGGATTGGTTATGTGCAGCATATTGATATGGCTGCCCTTCAGGATTGGGCCAAAAGCGTTGATGCGCACGTTGTAGTATCCGCATTACCCGGAGCGCTGACTACAGCGGATAAACCTTTAGCATCTGTGCATATGTCATCATCTGCATTGTCCAACGCAGATTGCGCAGGCCTTATTAAATCATTCCATGTTGGCAACGACCGTACGTTTGAAGATGATCCTCGGTTTGGCTTAGTCACATTATCGGAAATTGCCGCACGTGCTTTATCGCCTGCCGTCAACGATCCAGGAACAGCGATAAAGGTAATAGGGTCGCTAGTACGTTTAATTTCGCTCATTGATCAACCCGAGCAAACAGAAAGCAAACCTAGATATGACCGTGTAGCCGTTCCAGAGATTGCCTTGCAGGATATGTTCGATGATGCTTTTACGGCCATAGCACGCGATGGTGCGGGTATGATAGAGGTATGTATTCGTTTACAAAAAGCGCTGGCCTCTCTTGAGTCCCTTAGTAATAAGGAAATAAAAAAAGCGGCCCAATATCACCGACGTTTAGCCCTGAAACGGGCATGTAATGTACTTGATATAGAAGAGGATTTAATCGCTATTAAAAAGGCCGCACGCGAAGATAAATCAATATGACAGTCAGCTATAGATTGAGACAATGCAGGCCTAAAAGATGACAGCCATACTCACTTTTTTTACAACCTTAGCCTGTATAGTGACGCTACTTCCTTTTTCGCGTCACCCCCACTGGATTATCAGAGGAATGGATTTTCCTCGCCTACAATTTACTATTTTCATAACCGCCTTACTGATGGCCCATGTTATTTTCCTTAATACACAGTCCCCATTAACTTGGCTATTAATCTCGATAACAACACTTTGTTTAGTTTGGCAGTTATGGTGGATATTACCTTATACACGCTTATGGCGTCAGGAGGTGAAAGCGGCAAATAAAAGCAGCCCTGATAAGCGAATTAGTATTATAACGGCAAATGTTCTAACCCCGAATAGAAACGCTGACAAGCTAATTCAGTTAGTACGGACACATGAGCCCGACGTTCTTGTCACACTTGAGTCTGATCAGTGGTGGGAAGATCAACTCAAAGTAGTAGAAGGCGATATGCCACATAGCATAAAATGCCCATTAGATAACCTTTACGGCATGCATGTGTTTTCAAAGTTGCCTTTAAGTAACCAAGAAATAGCTTACTTGGTCGAGAAAGATGTTCCGTCCATACATACCACATTAACCTTAGGCTCAGGTGATAGAGTCCGCATGCATTTTATGCACCCAGCCCCTCCTAGCCCCACCGAAAATCCCGAGTCAGCTGAGCGGGATGCCGAACTAATCATTGTGGCTAAAAGTGTTGCCAACAGTAATCAACCCGTCATCGTAACAGGTGACCTTAATGACGTGGCGTGGTCTGCGACAACGCGCCTCTTTCGTAAAATCAGCGGCCTGTTAGATCCGCGAGTCGGTCGCGGTATGCTGAACACGTTTCATGCGGACTTTCCTTTTCTGCGCTGGCCTTTAGATCATCTATTTCATAGCCAGCACTTTACCTTAAACTCCATCAAGCGTTTACCGCCAATCGGTTCTGATCATTTTGCTTTGCTAACTGAATTAACGTTTTCGCCTACAGCAGGGGCCGACCAAGCGGGGTTAGATTCTAATGCGTCTGATCACAAATGGGCAAAAGACATAGCCGAAAACAAAGGCGTCAGCATAAATGATGTTCCACCATTAGATGATAGTAAATGAGCTCAACCACTATAAAGGATGTTTAACACTCCGTTTAGATAGTATATTTATCAATCACCAGCACCATACAGACAAACGTTGGGGGTAATCCTCCCCTTTTTAATAGGCGCTAAAAATAGACACAAGAAGCCTGAGGCTTTTGGGTCCATTTAGCTTAGCGTGGGTTGTTTTTCTATGTGCTCTGAACCATGTGCGTTTCTCATAACGCTTATTAGCCCGAGTGAAGGTGAAAACCCACTCTAAGTTATGGCAGTCAAATCTTGGGGCAATCAATCACACCGTATCAGCCTATGTAGGCCAGTGGTGTCATGGTGCTCCACAGAAACACGGTGGCGGCTCTTAGCCCTACGAGAATGATTAAGCCTACCGTTAGAATCGAGATACAGAACATAAATCCCCGTGCTTCCGGTATTTTCATAATGATGGGTACCCCTGTAAATAGCAGGTAGGTGCTGTACGCGAGCGCTAACATGCCGACGGCAACACAGAACCAGAGCATCGGATATAAACCCGCAAAACCAGATAGCAAGAGTGGTGCGGCGGTATAGAGTGTTAGGTTCATACAGCGTTCTAATGATGCATGGCCGCCGTAGGTTTTTTCCATCCAGTGAATACTGAAGCCCATGGCGCCTAGAGCAAAACAGGTTGCTAAATAGAAAGCGATGGCCGAGTTTAAGGCGCTAATGGCGCTTAACTTTACTAACTCACCACCGGGGAATAGGCTCCAGCCCATTTGGGTTGTCCCAATGAACAGTGAGGCCGCGGGGATCAGTGCCATGAGCGACAACAGCACCAGTACCTCTGCGGTACCTTTGAGGTTTTCATCCCGTAAGTGTTTCATGGCCAGATGGGGGCGGTAGAAAATTTCAGACATAGCTTTTATGGTCATGATCATCTCCTGCAGAGCTTGTTCGACATGAATGATGACGTTCATGGATGACGCCGATCTCTTAAGCGTAGATCAAGATAGCGATAAACTGTACTGGCTGAGCGTGGAAAATCTGTATCTGGCGAAGGGGTGCGATGTTTCTATAGGCTAGGTCAGTCAGATAGAGGGAAGAGAATATGAAAACGATCGGTTTACTGGGTGGCATGAGTTGGGAATCCACCACGAGTTATTACACGGCGATCAATCAAGGGGTTAAAGCACAATTAGGTGGGCTGCATTCCGCTAAACTGGTGTTGTTGAGTGTTGATTTTGCAGAGATAGAGGCCTTGCAACATCAAGGCAATTGGCAACAAACGGGAGTGATTCTGGCTCAAGCGGCGCAAGCGGTTGAAGCAGCGGGGGCGGATTTTTTTCTGATCGGTACCAATACCATGCATAAAGTTGCCCCGCAGATCGAAGCGGCGGTATCGATTCCATTGTTACATATTGCCGATGCCACGGCGGAGCAACTAACAACCGATGGGATTACCAAGGTGGGGTTGTTGGGTACGCGCTTTACCATGGAGCAGGATTTCTACCGAGGTCGGCTAACCGATAGTCATGGGATCGAGGTGTTAGTGCCGAATGAGGCACAGCGGCAAGTGGTGCATCAGATTATTTATGATGAGCTCTGTCAGGGGCAGATTCGGGACGCTTCCCGACAAGCCTATCTGAGTATCATTGCGGATCTTGCAGCACAGGGAGCGGAGGCGGTTATCTTGGGATGCACCGAGATTGCACTCTTAGTCGAGCAAAGCGATACCTCGGTGCCGTTATATGATACCACCGCCATTCATTCAGCGGCGGCCGTACAATTAGCGCTAAGCTGATAGGGATGACCTAGAGCCAGACCAAAGGCTCAATCCTTCTCTAAGATCACTCGATGACACTGCTGGCGCATGATCTCAGTGGTGTCATTATTGAAGTCTTGATAGGAGTTCTGTCCCATGATGGCCTTACTATCGATGGACATAGTGATATTGCGACCATTATCTTTCGCGGCGTATAGGGCGATATCGGCCCGTTTGATTGAGCTTTTTATATCGGTGTGTCGGCTGAGTTGGGTGACCCCGAAAGACGCGGTCACCTGAAGGGAGTTACCCTGATGGCTGACAGGGGTGTCTGCCAGTTTTTGGCGGATACGATCAACAACGGGGCCTGCCTGTTCTAACGTCATATCGGGAAAGATAAACAGAAACTCCTCTCCGCCATAGCGGGATACAGTGTCATGGCGTCGAATGCTATCGTTAAACAGCTGTGCGGTGTGCGCTAAAAGCAGGTCACCGACATCGTGTCCCCAGAGATCATTAACATTTTTAAAATGATCGATATCGGCCATGGCAATACAACAGACGTAATCATCTAGCTGTTGTCTTTTATGATACTCGCTGGCCAGAATCGCACCGACAGAGCGGCGGTTTATCAGACGCGTGGTTGGGTCAAATTGTTGTTTATTCTGTACCGAAAATTCAAACAGCACCATCACCATATCGAACAGTTCTTTCTGTATTCGGATAAAGTAATTGAGGTCGTCGGTATTGACCTCCTGTTGTCGATTCAACTGTTGGATAACCGTGCGCGCTGCATCATGTAACTGCGTGTGATAAGCCTCAATTTTTAGAAAAGAGCCCTGCTTAAACAGCTCATCCTCAAAAATACGGCTTAACCAGCGGCCAAAGTGGCAATGAAGGTGTGCATCGCAGGCAATAAATTGATCTTCATTCAGGGGTTGTCGAGTAACCAGCGCTGTCATGATACGCATCATCCAGTCACGGTGGGATTCCAGTGAATGCTTGATATCGTCAGCTAAGGTTTCAAAATCCTCATGGTGTAAACTTTCCAAAAGATTTTCGATGACATAGCGATTGTTAACGCTGTGCTCCGCATAAGTGTCGATCGTAGCGGGACTCAGTAGGGCGCTATTCAATGGATTACCCCTCCCTGTAGAGCGAGTTGCTCAGATACAGGGTGTTGCAGCAATTGTTGCAATGTCTGCCGCTGGTAATGCTTGGCGGAACTGCTGATCTGGCCGCTTTCGCCCGTGGTCAGCCAGCGTTTGATACGGCTAGCATCCCCGAGGGGGGTGCGCTTGCCGTAGGAGTTCAACATGACCATCACGGTTTGTCGGCCATTTATTTCCGTTAACATCACTAAGCAACGACCGGCTTCATCGAGATAACCTGTTTTCGTTACGTCGATCTGCCAACTTTTACTGTGTACTAATGCATTGGTGTTACCGTAACGGAGTGAATACCGCGGATGACTAAAGCGCGCGGTATAGCCGGGGGTTCTACTATATTCGGCAATTTCCGGATAGGAGGCCGCCGCCCGCACCATGATGGCTAAATCCGAGGCGGTTGATACATTATGTTCCGAGAGTCCGGTGGAATCGACGAAGTAGCTGTGCGTCATACCTAATTGGCGAGCTTTGAGGTTCATCGCTCGGACAAAGGCTTTGATCCCCCCTGGATAAGTATGTCCGAGAGCGGAGGATGCCATGTTTTCGGAAGACATCAGGGCGATGCGGATAACATCTTTACGGGCTAATTTAGAGCCGATACGGATACGGGAATAGTAATTTTTATTAGCGCGTTTGTGGGTTTCAGTAAACTGTATGTCTTCGTTGAGAGGTAAGCGAGCATCCAGCGTCACCATCGCGGTCATCAGTTTCGTGATAGAGGCTATGGGCATGAGCATTTCGGCATGTTTTTGATACAATGGCGCGCCGGTTTTGCCATCGATGACGGCCGCGCTGACCGATGCCAGTTCGATCTTACCCTTATCGAGGCTGAGCAATCGTTCAGTGGCACTGGAGAGGCCTTTGTTACTCCCCGTCGCTTGCGCTTGAATAGGTAAACAAAGCGCGCAAATTAACAGTAAACTACTCAGTAGATAGTTTGTTATTTTGGCGCCATTGGTCAGTTGTTTGTGTAGGCATCGGGTTGCCGTTTCTTGGGATAGCAACCGTTTCACTCTGAGTTTTTTCAAAACAGAACCGTCATAAATTATGCTTAGTTAAAAGTCTTCGTTTATAGACAATCCATTGTCATGCCGACCGAAAAGACCGCTTAATTACATATAGCGTTGTGAGACTTTAGCATAAACGACTGTTTAAATCGTTGTTTGAACGGCATATTCTCTGTTTTATGGAAGGCTTTAGTAGATTAGAATCAGCGCAACGGGAAAATGGCTAGTGGTTATGCATTCAAATTATGCCGGTTTGTTAATATTAAATGGATAGTGAGAACCCCCTATGGAGCAGGTAATTACCCTGATTCTTGACTCTGGCCGTACGGCTATCGATATGGTGCTTTATGTACTATTACCGGTGATGGTCGTCATGCTCGCGTTGATGAAACTGTTAGAGAGTAAAGGTGTGTTGGGGTGGGTGTCGAATAAACTCACGCCGTTCGTGCGTTTATTTGGCATGCCGGGGCTGGGTATTTTTGCGATGCTACAGATTCTATTTGTCAGCTTTAATGCCCCAGTTGCCACCCTTGCGATTATGGCGCGGGATGGCTCTTCCCAACGCAGCATCGCCGCCACGTTAGCCGCGGTGTTGACCATGTCGCAAGCGAATGTGGTGTTCCCGATGGCCGTGGTTGGCTTAGATGTCCCTGTGATTATGGCGACCTCGATCGTGGGGGGGTTGATTGCCGCGGCGGCGAGTTACTATCTGTTTGCTCGCGCCCCCGCATTGGAAGACGACTATAGTCATGCATCCCACCTAGCACCGGAACTGCATGAGCATAAAAATGTGATTCAAACGCTGTCCGATGGTGGGCAAGAGGGGGTTAAAATTGTCTTGGCCTCGATACCGCTACTGATTTTAGCGCTCTGTTTCGTCAATCTATTGAAGGTCACCGGTGCGATCGAGTTATTAACGGCTTTGCTAGCCCCTGTGTTAGCGCTGGTTAACCTGCCTGAATCAACGGTATTACCCATCGTGACGAAGTTTATTGCCGGGGGGACCGCGATGATGGGGGTGACCATCGACCTGTTGAATCAGGGGGCGATGAGTGCCACCGATCTTAACCGGATCGCGGGGTTTGTGATCAGTCCGTTTGATCTGGCGGGCACCGCGATTCTGCTGGCGGCAGGTAAGCGAGTCGCCTCGGTCGCACGCGCCGCCATACTGGGCGCGTTAATCGGCACCTTTGTACGTGGTGTATTACACCTTATTATATTCTGAACATTGCTATGGTGGGTGCTTGACCCTCGGGCAGCCCAGACATAAAGTTGGCTCCATCGCTGATAATTTACAGCCATCCGCTAAAGGACACTCATATTCATGCAATACCCACCGACTAAACTACCTAAAGTTGGCACGACCATTTTTACCGAGATGTCGCAATTGGCGGCAGAGCATAACGCGATTAATCTCTCTCAAGGTTTTCCTGATTTTGACGGCCCCTTAGCGCTACTCGATCGAGTCACCTATTATCTTGAGCATGGTCATAATCAATATGCTCCCATGGCCGGCGTGCCCAGTTTACGTAATGCCATCGCGCTGAAAGTGGAACAGTTGTATGGCTGCCAAGTCAGTCCAGATACCGAGGTGACAGTTACCTCCGGTGCGACTGAGGCGCTGTTTGCGGCGATAGGCGCGGTAGTGCGCCCTGGCGATGAGGTGATCGTGTTCGATCCCGCCTATGATAGCTATGAGCCGGCGATTGAGTTGAACGGTGGTCGCGCTGTACATTTAGCGTTGCAAGCGCCAACGTTTGCCATTGATTGGCAAGCGGTACGTGCGGCCATCAATGACAATACTCGGATGATTATTATCAATAGCCCGCATAATCCGACGGGAACGGTTTTGTCGGCTGAGGATCTCGATCAGCTAGAAGCGCTGGTGGCGGATAGCGATATTCTGTTACTCAGTGATGAGGTATATGAACATATCTGTTTCAACGGTTCACATCAGAGCCTATTGTGTCGTCCAGCACTCGCAAAACGAGCCTTTGTGGTGTCGTCATTTGGTAAAACCTATCACACGACCGGTTGGAAGGTCGGCTATTGCATAGCGCCGGCACCCTTGACCACCGAACTGCGGAAGTTGCATCAATATTTAACGTTCTGCACCGTGCATCCTATTCAGCTAGCCTTAGCTGATTTTATGACGGACTTTCCTGAGCATTACCTTGAGTTACCTAACTTTTATCAGCAGAAACGCGATCTATTTTGTCAGCTGATTAAGGATAGCCGGTTTAGTTTTCAGCCCTCTAATGGCACCTATTTCCAATTGGTGGATTACTCGGCCATTGCGCCCGATATGGATGATGTCACCTTCGCTCGATGGCTGACCACGGATGTCGGTGTCGCTGCTATTCCGGTATCGGTGTTTTATGATGTAGCGCCACAGCAGCGCTTGGTACGATTCTGTTTTGCAAAAGACGACAACACCTTGAAACAGGCGGCGGAGAAGTTATGCAAAATCTAAAAATCACACTGATTCAACCGGATATGCTGTGGCAAAATCCGGCTGAAAATCGTCAGATGTATGAACGATTGATGGACCAGAATGCGAGTGATACGCAACTGGTGTTGCTGCCAGAAATGTTTACCACCGGTTTTACCATGGATAGTCGTTTGGCGGCCGAACCGATGGGAGGGGATACCTGCCAATGGTTGCAGCAACAGGCGATACAGCGAGGTGTAGCGATAACCGGTAGCCTCGCTGTCGCGGTGGACGATGGTTATGTTAATCGAATGATCTTTACCTTTCCCGATGGCACGCAGAGCTATTATGACAAGCGGCATCTGTTTCGGATGGCGGGCGAGCATGAGCGTTATCAGCCCGGTGATCAGCGGGTTATCGTAGAGTATGCCGGTTGGCGGATTCTCTTACAGGTTTGTTATGACCTACGCTTCCCGGTGTTTTCCCGTAATAATAATGATTACGACTTAGCGCTGTATGTGGCGAACTGGCCCGCACCCCGTCGTCAGCCTTGGCGCAAACTGTTGCAGGCACGAGCAATCGAGAACCTCTGTTATGTGGCGGGCGTGAACCGAGTAGGGCAGGATGCGAATGGGCATGATTACAGCGGTGATAGCTTGCTGGTCGATTTTAAAGGGGATCTGTTGATCGACCGAGAGCCGGGCATCCCTTTTTGTGCCACCGAGACGCTATCCGCCTCCGCGCTAACGGATTTTAATCAGAAGTTTCCTGCCTGGATGGATGCGGACTCATTCCTCATCACCGAGGCCGAGTAGAGACTGTCGATCTTTTAAACGGAATGGATTAGAAAGCTCAGTGGGCGTTTAAATGCCTGCTGATAGATCCATTGATCTCTGATAATCGTTTATCGACGTTCTACTCGATTAGATTTTACTTTAAATAATATGAATGCCTCCCCGCATGGGCATGTCTGCCTAGCAGGCATGCCTGATGGTTGACGTTTCTTACCGATATGACTGTCTAGATAAACGTTGTCTAGATAAACGTCCAGATCAACACTCACAAGTATTTTCTGGTGACAGTATTAGGCGGGTAACGGCATAGGCGTAGAAAGGATCTCAACATTGCAGCATTCGAACGTTAAAAAAATTCCCTTTGCCGAGTTTGTGGCGGTGATCGCGCTGCTTATCTCATTAGCCGCTTTGTCGATCGATTCCATGATCCCCGCGCTGGCGGATATTGGTCGTGACCTAAAGGTGGCTGACCCCAATGATAATCAGTTTGTGATTATTGCTTTCCTAGCGGGAATGGGGGTCGGTCAGTTTCTCTATGGACCGTTATCTGACTCTATTGGTCGCAAGTTATCTATTTTGTTAGGGCTGTTTATTTTTGCGGTGGGGGCAATACTGGCCATTACTGCGGATACCTATCCACAGATGTTGCTAGGGCGTGCATTGCAAGGTTTTGGGCTGGCGGGGCCAAGAGTTGTTTCCGTTGCCTTAGTGAGGGATCTTTATTCTGGTCGAGCGATGGCGCGGGTGATGTCGTTCATTATGACGGTGTTTATTTTCGTACCAATGATGGCGCCTGCATTGGGCCAGCTGGTGTTGAATGTCGCCGATTGGCGGATGATATTTACCGGTTTGCTAACGATTGCGATTGTCGCGAGTCTTTGGTTTGTGGTGCGTTTGCCCGAAACCTTGGCGGTCGAGAACCGTCGATCATTTGCGCCGAGTGCATTATGGCTTGGATGCAAAGAGGTATTGAGCAACCGCATCGCGATGGGCTTTACCTTGCTGACAGGGTTGGTCTTCGGAGGTTTTCTAGGCTATCTGAGCCTGTCGCAACCCATACTGCAAATTCAATACGGGTTGGGTGATCGATTTCCGATCTATTTTGCCATACTGGCGGGTGCTATTGGTTTTGCATCCTTTAGCAATACTCGCCTTGTCGGGCGTTATGGTATGTGGCGTTTAACGATTTTTGCGATACTCAGTATTGCGCTGAACTCGTCGATCTATGGATTGATTGCGCTTTCTTATAGCGGGCATCCACCTCTGATCTCACTATTGGTCTATCTGTTCTTGGTCTTTTTTGCCACGGGATTATTATTCGGTAATTTGAATAGCATGGCGATGGAGCCGCTAGGGCATTTAGCCGGTCTTGGTGCGGGGCTGATCAGCGCATTGTCGACGGTCATTAGCATTATCCCAGGGATGATTATCGGTAAGTTGTATGATCAAACCGTCTACTCATTAGTGGGGGGCTTTTTTGTCCTCATGAGTCTGGGGCTGTTGGTCTGCTATTGGCTGCATCGTTATGGATATCAAGACACTTCAGAGTAACGCCTCGGTTAGTTATGCAGAGGTGAGTGCCTAGTTATCTGTTTTTCAGGGTTGTTTCAGTTCCTATGCTTAATATGACTCTATATTAGCTCTCCATGAGGACGTAACCATGAATAAATTAGTTATCGCTAGTGCCGTTATGGCAACACTCGCTTTTGCCGCACAATCCCAAGCGAGTGTGGGAGATTATTCTCGCAGTGCGGTGGCTCAAGATGATTTCACCCATACCGCGACCGGTAGTGGTATGAGTAAGCATCATATGGCTGATAACAGCATGAATAAAAAATCTCATCTAAAAATGAGTAAGGATAAGCAGCAGATGTCGAAACAGGTGCTGTGGCAATGGGACGATGTTAATTATAAGTGATCTGTAACTTGATCTTATCGACGCAACGCTCGGGCTTTTTTAAAGATGATCATCAATCGCCCAAGCGTGATGGCTTATCCTTCTGTTGCATCCTTTGACGATAAAGCACCCGTATTAGGCCGGCTGCTGACGATAAAACTGGCAGAGTAAGCGATACACCTCCGGCATCTGCTGTTTCATTTTGTGCGCATCCTCAAAAAAGGTTTCACTGCACACTGCGAAAAATTCGGCGGGGTTGGTTAAGGCGTAATCATCAAGGGGTAAAGGGTGGTGCCTATGTTGATCGCGCTGCAAGCGATCCCATGCGGCGGTAAAGATATCGTGCCATTCACCTGGGCGCATATCAGGATGCATTGGCGGTGCTCCGTTGGCTCCGTCGCGTAACATATCGAGTTTGTGGGCCAGTTCATGAATCACCACATTACTTGCTTTCGTGTGACGAGCGTGGGCGCCTGTTTGACAGACGGATGCCCAAGATAAAATCACCGGGCCGCGAAGCCAGGCTTCACCACTCAAACCTGGCCCCTGCGCATGCACCACGCCATCATCAGTACGATAGGGGCGGTTAGCGATAAAGTCTCCTTCGTAAAGAATGATGCTGTACCAGTGGTCATACCAATCTAGGCCAAGGTGTAAAATTGGGACGCAGGCCATGGTCGCGATTTTAAGGCACATCACTTGGGTGAATTGAAAGTGGTCGCCTGATGCAAAGCTCTTGCGCACCATCAAACGAAAGGTCATATCTCTTAGTGCATCACGTTCAGCACCTTGGAAGCGCTGCATCACTGGCCAGTCGGCAATGGCTGACTCCCACTGTTCCTCGGTCAACCCCATTTTTTTAATGCGCTTGTTTTCTAACCAGTGATGTAGTCGCTTGAACATTGTTTGCTCTTATGTGGGGTGAATAGTTATGCCGCATCCTGTTGGAACATCTCATATAGCGCCTGAGATAAAACGCCGATGATTAACGTCCTTCTGTATTTTACGCGTACAGAAAGTGGATGTGACATAACGGTTGATCGTCTCTTGCGAGATTATAAGCCTTTTTCCTCATACTGACTCATAGCTTGCATCGCTTCGATACCATAGACCACCGAAGGGCCTCCCCCCATTAAGATCGCGACCGATACCGTTTCTGCGATCTCCTCCTTGCTCGCCCCCGCTTGTAACGCATCATGAACATGAAAGGTGATACAGCCATCACATCGAACCGTGATCGCTATGCCTAATGCAATCAGCTCCTTTGTTTTGCTGTCGAGGGCACCGGGCTTAGTGCTGGCCTCATGTAAGAGGCCAAAACCCTGCATGGCTTCGGGTATGGCTACGCCAAGTTTGTCCATCCAAGTCGTCAGTTCTTGATAGTGTTCGGGAAAGTTTTTCATGGAGTTTCTCTCTGTTCTTATGATTATTATGAAACGTTTTGCTGCTTACCCCATATCTTGAGGTCAGCACTGTCACACTAAAATAGGAGGGTAATGGTTATGGCTAAAACGAGCACTTGTCATCAGTATAGACGGTGATATTGAACAGCGAAGTTTAATCGGCAGTGCCATCTATCAGGGTTTTTTATTAGGGGGTTGTTGCTGACAAGGATGACTGGTCTCTATTTTGATAAAGATGTCATGTGTCGGCTTCAAGCCGTTTGGCTAGCGTTTGCTTATCGGTTGGGCTGGGGGATGCTTGCGCAATACAGCCATATAGCAGTATCTTATCGGCCTCAGTGTGATCGATTAATGATTTTTATGGTTTTTTTAAGGTAGCTAAATAGTTATGTTGACGATGATCGGGATTACCGCGCCTATTTTTTTGTTAATTTTGGTTGGTTATATTGCTTCCCGAGTGGGGATTATTCCCCGAGAATCATTGCCGGGTATGAGCAGCTTTGTCCTTTATCTGGCGCTGCCGGTATTAATCTTTCACAAGCTAACGCAGATGGATCTAGGGACGATTGTGGATAGCCAATACCTGATGGTGTATGCCGTCGCGGGGGTGTTGTCATTTTTTACCGTATTTTTTGTCAGCCGAATGATCCGTCGAGATAGCCTGAGTTTTGCCGGACTCAAGGGGATGGGGAGTGCTATGCCGAACAGCGTGTTTATCGGCTTTCCTGTGGCGTTACAGTTTTTCGATCAGCCGCCGACTCAGGCGTTAGTGATGTGTTTGCTTGTCGAAAATATTGTGCTGTTTCCGCTGGCGTTAGCCTTTATGGAAGCCCGTGAAGACCAAGGTGCCGATTTGAAAAAGCTGGCCACGACGGTGGCGGTTCGGTTGATGAAAAATCCGATTATCATTGCGGTTGTCAGTGGGATTCTTGTCTCGCTGATAGGGTTGCAGTTGCCTCAGTTCCTTGATCGGGCGATGCAGATATTGAATGGCTCGGCGGCACCGATGGCGCTGATTATCATCGGCGCTTCATTGGCCGGCGCTAAGGTGACGGCGAGTCTGAAAGAGGTTAGCTTAATTGCGTTTGGTAAGCTGTTGCTGCAGCCGATCATCGCGTTACTGCTGGTGATCTTTGTTGTGCCGGATATGGATCATACTCTGAAACAAGCGGTGGTTATCTTTTCGGCTTCGCCTATGTTGAGCGTCTATCCTATTTTCGGCAGTAAATATGGCCATCAGGTATTCTGCTCAGGCGTGTTGTTAATGACAACGGCGTTATCATTTTTTAGCGTGACCTTGATCTTGAGTTTACTTAGTTTGATCGTGTAATGATTGAATGACTACAGTCTGAAGCGTTCCGCGGTTACTATGTGGCCCTTATTCGATTCAGGGGGGGAATTATGCCATCCATTATCCGTGTTAGCGGACTTACCAAAACCTATGCCTCTGGCTTTAGTGCACTGCAGGGGATCGATCTAGATATTCAGCAGGGGGAAATATTTGCCCTGCTGGGGCCTAATGGCGCGGGGAAAACCACGCTGATCAGTATTATTTGTGGCATCAGCAGCCCGAGTGAAGGCTCTGTGCTGGCGGATGGTTTCGATATTGTTAAGGATTACCGGGCGGCGCGCAGCAAGATCGGTTTAGTGCCACAAGAGTTGTGTAGCGATGCCTTTGAAAATGTTTGGTCGGCGGTGAATTTTAGCCGAGGTCTGTTTGGTAAGCCGTCTAATCCGGCCTATATCGAAAAGCTACTGCGCCAACTCTCGTTATGGGATAAGAAAGATGCGCAGATGCGCGAACTGTCGGGCGGCATGAAGCGGCGAGTCATGATCGCGAAGGCACTGTCCCACGAGCCTGATATTCTCTTTTTGGATGAACCCACCGCCGGTGTTGATGTTGAGCTGCGTAAAGATATGTGGCAGATGGTGCGCGAACTGCGGGAGCAGGGGGTGACGATTATTCTCACCACTCACTATATCGAAGAAGCGGAAGAGATGGCTGACCGCATCGGCGTGATCCGCCAAGGTAAGATTCTGTTGGTTGAAGAAAAACAGGCGTTGATGGATAAGCTAGGTAGTAAGCAGTTGAGCATTCGCCTGCAACAACCGATCAGTGAGATTCCTGAGGATCTTGCTGAGTTTAATCTGCAGTTGGATGACGAGGGCAGTAATCTGTCTTACTGCTATGACAGCCGTCAGGAGGGCGATAGCATCGCTCGACTGCTGCGTAAGCTGACGAAGCAGGGGTTGGAGATTCGTGATCTTAACTCCAGCGAGAGCTCCCTCGAAGATATTTTTGTTAGCTTGGTTCATGAGAAGGAGCAGTAAGATGAATCTGTATGCTATTCGGGCGATCTATAAGTTTGAGATGTCTCGAACTTTTCGTACTCTGATGCAGAGCATTGCCTCACCGGTACTATCGACCTCGCTCTATTTTATTGTCTTTGGTACGGCGATCGGTTCGCGGATGGGTAATATTGATGGCATCAGTTACGGTGCCTTTATTATTCCAGGGCTGGTGATGTTGTCGCTGCTGAGCGAGAGTATCTCTAATGCCTCCTTTGGTATCTTCTTTCCTAAATTTTCCGGCACGATTTACGAGGTGTTATCGGCACCGGTGTCGTCGATGGAGATTGTCATCGGCTATGTGGGTGCCGCAGCGACAAAGTCGGTGACCCTGGGGTTATTGATATTGCTGACGGCCCAGCTGTTTGTTGATTACCATATTCAACATCCTGTCTGGATGTTGGCTTTCCTGATACTCACCGCCATTACCTTTAGTTTGTTTGGCTTTATTATCGGTATCTGGGCCGATGATTTTCAGAAGTTACAGGTGATTCCGTTGATGGTGATTACACCACTGACGTTCTTAGGCGGTGCGTTTTACTCGATTAGTATGTTGCCTCAGCCTTGGCAAACCCTGACGTTGTTTAACCCTGTGGTTTATCTTATTAGCGGCTTTCGTTGGGCCTTTTACGGCGTGGCGGATGTTAATGTAGCGGTTAGCTTGGGGATGACGTTGGTGTTCCTGTTGATCTGTCTGACCACTGTCTGGTGGATCTTTCGTACTGGGTACCGTATTAGAACGTAAGTTTAACGTCGTTTTATAAGGCTGTATCGGCGGGCTCCATCAATAGCGCTGAAACCTTATCGGCATCCACCGCCTTACTGAAATAAAACCCTTGATAGACATCACAGCCCTGCACGCCTAAAAAGGCGAGCTGGGCTTGGTTTTCCACACCCTCTGCGACAATCTGGAGTTCTAGGCTCTTCGCTAGGCTGATAATGGCCTTACAGATAGCAGCATCCTCTTTATTGGAATAGCATTCGCGCACAAAGGCCCGATCGATTTTGAGGATATCCACTGGGAACTTTTTTAGGTAGCTAAGAGATGAATAACCGGTACCAAAATCATCTATGGCCAGCTTAATATGGATTTCTTTTAGAGCCCGCATCGCATTGATACTTTCATCGCTATTACCGGTTAACGCACCCTCTGTGATCTCGATTTCGATTAGCTCGGGGTTGAGGCTGCGTTGTCGTAGGCACTGGTCGATATAGGGAATGAGCGTGGGTGAGTGTAGGTGATAACCAGAGATGTTAACGGCGATAGGCAGTAGCGGTAAGCCTTCATCGCGCCAATTGGCGAGCTGCTGAGTGACTTCTGAGAGCACCCACTCGCCAACGGTGATGATGAGGTTCGTGTTTTCGATGACAGGGATAAATTCGCCGGGCGACACAAAGCCATGTTCCGGATGCTGCCATCTGAGCAGTGCTTCAAAACCGACAATGTTATTAGTGACACAACAGACCTTCGGCTGATATTGCAGATATAACTGATGCTGTTGCATCGCATTGGGTAGCTCGTTTTCAATCCAAGAATGCAGTTGAGCTTCCTTCTCCATCTGAGGAAGGAATAAGCTAAAGGTGTTGCGGCCGTTATTTTTCGCTTGATACATGGCTAAGTCGGCATGTTGTAACAAACGATCGGCATTCACCTCACCGTTGATAGACATGGCGATGCCGATACTGGTGAGTACGGTTAATTCATTATTGAGCAGGGTGATCGGGTCGCGCATCACCGTTAGAATTTCGTTGGCTTTCTTGGTGGCTAATGATTCATCGAGTTGGCCGGATAAGACGATGACAAACTCATCACCACCCCAGCGGGCGACTAAATCCGAATCGCGGATAACCCTTTTGAGCCGTTTAGCCACTTCCCGCAGCAAGATATCACCGGCATTGTGCCCTAAGGTGTCATTGATCCTTTTAAATTGGTCGAGATCCAAAAACATTAACACCACGGTGCCGGGGGTTTCTGTATATTTGACGATCAGTCGTTCTAGGGTGCGCATCAGGTAGGTACGGTTATATAGCCCCGTGAGCGGATCATTATATGCGAGCAGTTTTAATCGATTTTGCAGTTTTACCTGCTTAGTAATGTCTCGGATATGCAGCGTATACTGTTTTTTAAAGGCGTTGAGATCGGTCGTTTGCGTCACAACAATCTCGGCGGGAAAGGTTTCTTTATCATAACGGGTTAAGTTGGCGATGTTTTGCCGTTTAAGGACTAAACCTTCTCCCATGGTAAATCCCTTCGCTAGGTTTTTAGCGGCGAGTTTACGTGATTCCTCTTCCATGAAGAGTTGGAAAAAATCTTCACCAAGGACGATGCCCGCGGTAATGCCAAAGCATTGTTCAGCCGCCGGATTAAAGGTGACTATCTGTGCCTGTTGATTGATGGTGATAATACAGTCCATAGCGGCTTCAAGGATGGCACCGTTACGGTACTCACTCTCTTTGAAGGCATTAAACGCACGGTCTCTTTCTTGGATCTCTTGCTGCACCTTATCGATGACGCGGTTGTATTCTTGAGCGATCTGGCCCACTTCGGTAAAGGGTTCAACGGGGACGGGGGAGGAGTAATCCGAGCGAGCCTGTTGCTGATTCATCGCCGATAATAGGTCAAATACTTCGGTAGTCACCCGGTGCTCAGAAACATTCAAACCATTGAGTTCGGCCTCTGCGGAGACTCTCAAAGGGAACTTCTTATTGATCAAACTCAGCAGTAGGTAGGCGACCGAAAAACTATACAGGCCGATGGCGGCAATACCGGTTAATTGAGACGCGAGTTGATCCGGCTTCGATAAGCCGGTGCCGAGAACGGCCGGATCGCCAAATAGAGCGACGGCGATGGTGCCCCAAATACCGGCAAACAGATGGACGGGGATAACACCAATGGCATCATCTAGTTTTAGGTAAACCAGAAAGTTGCTGCTATACACAACAATAAAACCGGCAATGCCTCCAATAAAGGCCGCTTCGACCACCGACACCGCATGGCAGTTCGCGGTAATCGCCACTAAGCCACCGAGGACACCGTTGATGATTTGCGAGATATCAATATAACCATCGGTTAAGTATTTGATCACAATGGCGGCGATGCCGCCCCAAAATGCGGCAAGGCAGGTGTTTAACAATATGCCAGGCACCGCATCGGTCCATGCGAGGGTGCTGCCTCCATTAAAGCCAAACCAACCAAACCAGACCAGTAAAGCGCCCAACATGGCAATGGGAATGTTGCTGCCGGGAATATGTCTTTTCTCGTCATTAAAACGGCCAATACGAGGACCAATCACAATGATTGCCGCGAGCGCAACCCAGCCGCCAACGGAGTGCACCATGGTGGAACCGGCAAAATCAACAAACCCCGCTAAGGCTAACCAACCGGACGTTGTCCCCGATACGATACCTCCCCAAGCCCAGTGTCCCACAATGGGGTAGATCAGTAAGCTGATAATAATAGAGGTAATAATGTAGCCGTGATAGCTCATGCGCTCAGCGACCGCGCCCGATACGAGTGTGGCTGCGGTGCCACAAAACATCATCTGAAACAGGAAAATACTCAAATCGAGTGGTGGGGCATCGTCGCCAAAGAAAAAACCATTGGTACCGATAAGACCGGCATAACTATCGCCAAACATAAAGGCAAAGCCGAAGGCCCAAAAGAGGGTGCTGGATATAATGAAGTCGGTGATGTTTTTGGCGGCAACGTTGATACTGTTTTTGCTGCGAACGAGGCCGCTTTCAAGGCATAAAAACCCTGCTTGCATCATAAATACCAGCATGGCGCCAAACAGTATCCAGAGTAAATCCATGGCAGTTGTGGCCTATGTAGAGTCAGAGGTTAAGCATTAAAGGCTAAGTTGAAAGCAAGAAACAAGCCTAGATGACATCTGACATAGTGAGTTGTCGTCGCTATATAGTCACTATATAGAGATCGAGTCTGGCACTATTAATGATTATTATGGTTTCAGTCTAGCTAAAATTTACATAGAAGAGCAGGTTTAATACTGAACAATACCTGTTGAGTGGTGTAATCGCTACTCAGTTTGTGGATGCTGCGATGGTTATGACAGGCGCTATCGGCGTGTCTTTATCAAAAAAGTAATATTGATAGCGTCAGCTTACAGTGTCGCGGTAAAGGTTAATTTAGGTCATTAATTTAGGTCGTTAATTTAGACTACAAATTAAGCCCGTTAATATAGATCGACAAGGTTGCTAAAGCTGTGTGTTTGGGAACGGTGAAGAAGGTGAACTCGGGTCGGCGATAAAGCAGAGGTTGGTGCAGGTGTTTATGCGAGTGGCAATAAAGTTGTAGTGGGTTTATGCAGCGCGGCCTGACTGGGTGCTGTGATCAGGCTCTGCCGCATAATAACAGGCATCGTTTTAATGTCCGTAAAGTGATTCAAGGCTTGGCGTGCGTTTAACCTTGAACAGACGTGCAACGGCAGCAAACAAAGAGCTCATTTTTTGCTTACGTGCAGCGCGTTTTTCAGTAATGCGTGTTTGTTCCATTTCATAAGCCATGCGCATAAAGTATTCACGCTCGGATTCAGGACGGTTTTGAGTCTGTTTGTTGTAAAGGTCGATGTAGTAGTAAGTGGTTAACATGGTTCTATTCCAATTAATGCACTAAGTTAGTGCTTTTTAGATGCGTATGTTTCTTTGTTGCATCTCGTTAGGGCGTTTCTGTATATGCGCGCAGATTATCGAGAATCGAACGCGCTAGCAAAGTATTGTTTTTCACCTAAATGATTAGTTTTTTTAACCTATAGCGGAAGTTATTGATTCTGAAGAGGCTTGAAAGGGACTGTTTTAAGGCTATAGGGTAATATTTGGTTGTTTTTTGAGCTGAGTATTATTTTTAGATGAAATTTTTTATTAAACGCACTGGTTTGGTGCTTAAGGGTTTTGCTCTTGGGCGTGGCGGGTTGTTTTTGGATTTTGCTACGGTTGTTATAAAGTCAGTGGTTGATAGAGGGGCAGGCGGGATTATTTCGAGGCAGACACTTGCCCTGGTACAAGGGGTAAGCGCAAAGAGAGGGCCTCAGGAAGTCGAGGCCTGTTATCTCGTTGATGATGGGTCAGTTGTGCCAACTGACATCGGTCGTGAGGATATAGCCGACACCATAAATGGTTTTGATGATTTCTGGGTTTTTCGGGTCCTGTTCCACTTTTTTACGTACACGGGACATTCGGACGTCAATGCTGCGGTCAAAGGGGCCGGTACTGTCCCCCATTAATTGATCGCGAGATAGGATCGTTTTAGGTGTTTTCAGTAGTTTGATGAGTAGGTCATGTTCCGCGGAGCTGAGTTCGGCCTGGCGCCCATCGGTGCTGCTTAAGCTGAGTGTTTTAGGGTCATAACTTAGATTAGCAAATCGAGCGGTACGGGTTTCATGCTTGGCCTGCGTTTCGCTGTTGGTGATACGGCGAACTAAGCTGTTCACTCGGGCAACCAGTTCTCGAGGGACAAAGGGTTTAACAATATAGTCATCGGCACCGAGTTCTAATCCTAATACTTTGTCGGGTACGCTGTTACGGCCCGAGAGTATCATGACGCCGATGCTGTGTAGCTCACAGAGTTGCTTAACCAGTTCCATGCCATCCATATCGGGTAGGCCTAGATCAATAATGCAGAGTACCGGTGGTCGGGTACGTATGGCGTGGCATGCTTGTGCGCCGGTGGTGAAGCTACGCACATGGTAGCCAAACTGCTCTAGCTCTTGGCTGACCAGTTGGCAAATGTCTTTTTCGTCATCAATAACGTAGATGATTTTATGGTTGCTCACAAATGTCTCCGTATTCGGAAAAGAGGGTGTTGCGGATAGCATTCCGCTTATCTCTTTTCACTATCCTGAAATTCCTTCTTCAAGGCGGCTAAATCAAAGGGTTTATGTAATAAAGAGAAAGCGGGATTAATCGGTCTTTCTTTGCTTTTAGGGTAGGAATATCCACTGATCAGTATGATCCTGCAATGACTATTTTGCTGATACAACCAGTTGGCAAGCTCAATGCCATTGAGATCACCGGGTAACATCACATCGGATACCAGCCCATAGATAGAGGGTAGCAAGGGGATCAGGCGCTGGGCTTCGTCGCCGCTATGGGTATCGATGACATCAAAGCCCAGCTCTATCAGTTGCTGTCGGACAAGCGAGCGGACATCAGGGTCATCTTCGACTAAGCAGATCAGTTTGCGCTGATCATCTAATAAAGGTGGTTCGCTATCGCTTTGCTGTGGCGGTGTTGGTGCGGCTTCTGACGCTTTTTGGGCGGGCAGTAGAAGGGTAATGCTGGCCCCCTGATCGGCATTGTTTTGAATATTGATATACCCCTGCGACTGTTTAACAAAACCGTACACCATACTCAGACCGAGGCCGGAGCCCGCGCCGTTGGTTTTACTCGTAAAAAAGGGCTCAAAACATTGCTCAAGTGCTTGGTCGCTGAAGCCCGATCCGCTGTCGCTGATACGGATTTGACAATACTCACCGGGTTGCACGGGTTCATCCAGCATCAGGTGCTTTGTGACCGTTATATGTTGTGTGGTAAAGCTAAGGGTGCCGCCGTGAGGCATGGCATTGCGGGCATTGAATGCAAGGTTAACTAACGCATCTTCGAGCCGGCCGGGGTCGGCAAAGGGCCACCACTCCAGGGTGTGGTTATGGTGCTGAATGGTGATCTTATCCGGTAGCGAGCTGGCCAGTAGTTCAATGGTGTTCGATAGCAGTTGTTCGAGATCGATGAGCATCGGCGATAGCGGTTGTCTCCGTGCGAACGAGAGCAGTCGGCTAGTGATGTCCGCGCCGCGGCGGGTGGCACGAATGGCCGGTTCAAGGTAGTGCTGCAGTTGGTCGTCATCGGCATAACGGTCGCCGACGGAATGTAAGTTGCCGAGAATAATCGTCAGTAGATTATTAAAGTCATGGGCGAGTCCGCCCGCCATTTGACCGACGGCGTTCATGCGTTGGGCTTCGTTTAACTGTCGTTCGGCGTTTTTTTCCGAGGTGATATCCAATGTGAGCATAAGAATGCCGTTCACCTCCTCGTTTTGGTTAAAACAGGGGATCAAGGTGCGCTTGCAGATCATCGGGTGTTGTTGGTAATGCTCGCTATATTCGCCGACGGTGGTTTGGCCGCGTAAGGCCGCCTGTAGTTGCCAGCTGAGTTGGGTGAATTGTGCTGCTCCGATAACATCCGCGAATGCTTTGTTAATCATGCTGGCTTTATTCTGTTGATAAAGGTCGGCTAGCAGTTGATTGACAAACAGGGTGTTGAACTGAGAGTCGAGGTAAGCGATTTGCGCGGGAAGGGCGTCGAGAATCTGACGTTGGCGTTGTTCTGATTGTGTCAGTGCTTCTTGGGCAAGATGCATCGACTCTGAGGCCCGTACGAGCTGTTGGTTTTTATCGGCGAGGGCTTGGGTGCGCTCTGTTACCTTGCTATCGAGGTTGTGGATGGAATCGCGCAGTCGTTCAACCATGGTATCGAAAGCATGGGCCAGTACGCCGACTTCGTCATCCCGTTGAATGCCGGTTTGAGCGGATAGGTCGCCCTTAGATACCCGTACGGCGGTATCTGCTAGCCGTTTAATCGGTTGGCTAATCCACTGGCTAAACAGTAGCATCAGCAGGAGCGCGACAAATAGGGCTATCGCGGCAATGGTGATAATGCGCTCGGCGAGTAGTTCGGCGCTACTGCGAAGTTCATCGACATAAACCGATGAGCAGATGTACCAGTCGAAGCCGGGTAGATAGCGGACCAGCGATAATTTTTCATATTGATAGTTGCCGGGATCGTCTGGCCGATCCCATTTGTAGTACAGCTCTTTACCGGTATCGGCTACCTGAATTAAGTCTTTTGCAATGGCATTACCGGTAACCGGATTGATCAACTCAGGAAAGTTACTGCCGGCGATATTCGCGTTGGGGTGGATCAGCATTTTGGTTTTGGCGTCGAAGATATATAAATAGCCCGTTGAGGCGATTTTAATCTCTTGGATGCCTTCACGCAGTTCTTTCAAGGCTTCTTGGCGCAGCTGTTGGATATCCTCATCTAAATCATCGAGATAGACACCTGAACCGATGACGAACCCCCATTGAGGGTAGTTTTTAACAAATGAAATTTTGTCTAATGGCTTTTGTGAGTCGAAACGGTTCCAAGGGTATTGGTAAAAGCCTTCACCTTGTTTTAACGCTCGGTTGATCACCTCATGCACCTCTGAGGTGCCGTCATTATGGCGAATATCGGCGGTATCTTGGCCTTGGTAGCGGGGGTCAGGGTGGGAGATTAAGATGCCGTTATAATCTGCGACCCAGATATAGTCATTATCGCCATATTTGAAATTTCTCAATTGTTCAAGGACGTATTGGCGTGCTTGTGGTTCGCTCATACCGCGATCCATGGCTTGCTGTAACGAACTGCCAAAGAAAGAGCCCGCGAGACCAACAACCGTTTGTAAGCGTTTCTTATGTGATTCCAGTGCTTGAGCACGATATTTTTCAGTATCGGCATACATTTTATTGGCCAGAGAAAACACACTATTAAGCGCGATACCACTCGCGTTGCGTTCAATATCAAAGACTTTCTGCTTGATCATCGGTACAGAGTAAAAATATACAGTGACAAAAATCATCGAGATGATCAGCAGTAGCGTTATAAAGAAGCGTTGCATTAATTTAGATCGGAAAAGCATATCAAGCGATCTCATGGGTGTGTTTATGTTGTGTCATCATTCCCAGCAATGTCAGCTGAGGCTTGCTCTGTTACATTTTGTAATAATTCAGACAAATTACAGCAATATTTAAGGACTCTACTATGCTTTAAACGCAGAAAAAATACTGTGATATATAACAATTATAATGCTGACCGATAAGCTAAGGTCGAATGAGAGTAAAGATACCTCCTCTACATCCACAGAACCATGGTCATATCGAACGTTGCCGTTCTGATATTCGTCATGCTGTTCTGTTTCTGGGTCCTGCTCCTGTAGTTTCGTATTATCTATCCTTCCCGTTATGGCGGTATCGGTTTAATTCACTATTGCTAGATTTAAACGGAATGGGCTGATTCAGGCTCATTGAATACTTTATCAGAGTGCGAGCTAGGCTGCCGCTAGGTAGTCAGTCGATAATAAGTACAGGGAATTACCATGTCTGAACAATCTAACGTTTATAACCAGTCACTCGAGCAGAATCAGGCGAACTTTGTCGCATTGAGTCCGCTGAGTTTTCTTGAGCGTACCGCCAAGATATATCCTAACCGTACGGCAACGGTCTATGGCGAGGTGTCTCGAAACTGGTCAGAAACGTATCAACGTTGCTGCCAACTAGCGAGTGCGCTGGGTAAACGGGGGATTGGCCGAGGGGATACCGTTTCTATTATTGCGCCTAATTTGCCTGAACATTTTGAATCCCATTTTGGTGTGCCGATGAGTGGCGCGGTCTTGAATTCAATCAATACTCGATTAGATTCAGAAGCGGTTGCCTTTGTGTTGCAACATGCCGAGACTAAAGTGTTGATTACCGAACGTGAATTTTCTGGGGTGGTGAAGAAGGCCCTGAAAATGATCGGTAAAAAAATTCTGGTTATTGATATCGATGATCCGACCTATGAAGGCGGTGAATTGGTGGGTGATATGACCTACGAAGCCTTTCTCTCCGAAGGTGATGCGAGCTTTACCGGTTTGAAGCCTGAAAATGAATGGGATGCGATCACACTCAACTATACATCGGGTACTACTGGCGATCCTAAGGGTGTGGTGTATCACCACCGTGGCGCCTACCTGAATGCGGTGAGTAATATTGTTTCTTGGGATATGGGCCAGCACCCGGTTTATCTGTGGACCCTGCCGATGTTTCATTGCAATGGCTGGTGTTTCCCTTGGACTATCGCTGCGGCTGCCGGCACCAGTGTGAGTTTGCGTCATGTCCGGGCGGATATGATTTTTGATCAGATTAAAACACAGCAGGTCAACCATTTCTGTGGTGCGCCGATCGTATTGAATATGCTGAACTCGGCGCCTGAAGAGATGAAGGCGGGGATTGATCATCAGGTGAAAGTGATGGTGGCGGGTGCAGCGCCACCGGCGTCTGTTATTCAAGGCATGGAAGAGCTCGGCTTTAAAGTTACCCATGTGTACGGGTTGACCGAAACCTATGGTCCATCGGTGCTATGCGCTTGGCATGAAGAGTGGGATCAATATGATGAAGAGAAAAAAGCCCGCCTGAAATCTCGACAGGGGGTGCGCGCACCGATGCTTGATGGCTTGATGGTGGCTGATCCCGATACGCTTGAGCCGGTGCCGCAGGATGGTGAAACCATCGGTGAAATCTTTATGCAAGGTAACCTGGTGATGAAAGGGTATCTGAAAAACCCGTCTACAACCGATGAGGCATTCAAAGGGGGCTGGTTCCATTCCGGTGATCTGGCGGTGTGGCATGCGGATGGTTATATCGAGATTAAAGATCGTTCTAAAGATGTCATCATTTCCGGCGGTGAAAATATCTCCAGTATTGAGATTGAAGATGTGCTTTATCGCCATCCAAAAATTCAAGATGCGGCTGTCGTGGCTCGGCCCGATGAGAAGTGGGGCGAAACGCCTTGTGCGTTTATTACCACCAGCGAAGGGGAAACCGTGACCGAACAGGAGATCATCGATTTCTGTCGGGAAAATATGGCCCACTTTAAAACACCTAAACGGGTCGTTGTGGGGGATCTGCCGAAAACCTCTACCGGCAAAATTCAGAAGTTTTTATTGCGGAATAAGGCGAAGGACCTGAAATAGCCATTGAATTATCAGGGGTTAAAGGCCACCCTTAACCCCTGAACAGCTAAGTGAGACGGGATAATAATAATGAAGATCGTCGTCATATTAACACCGGATACCTCCGGTGGTGTTGCTTGTCGGCTATTAAGTCAGCAGGCGCAGGATAGCATCCGCGAAGCGCTTAAATTACAGCGCAGTGGACAAGCGGCCAGTATCAAAATTGTTGTAATGGGACAACCGTTACAGGATTCAGAAAGACTAGGGTTACAGCAGGAGGGCGTCGTTTATCGTTATGTTCAAACCGGTGAACGAAAGCCTGATGCGATGGAATTGGCTGAATTATGTGTCGATATTATCGGTGCTGATCGGCCGGATCTGATGTTTGTTGCCCATGGTGATGCGGAGTCTCAGAGTCCCTTAGCCCATCTGTTGGCTGAGCTACTAGAGTTTAGGCAAGCGGATCATGAGTTAAGCAATGATGGTGATAACCGGACGTTGGTGATTCGTGAAATCGGAAGTGGTATGCAGGCGGTCTGTTTGTCAGCCTTGCCTAGTGCCAATAATACGTCCGCATATTCCTGCTATTAGTGGGAATTTTTTCTGAATAGGTGATTTGGAAATGGCTTGAAGCAGAAGGACGAAACGTTCTATTCTGTTTTTAGGTTTTAATGGTGGTGGCCTTTGTGGCTATGATGAGCCGTTGCCAGAGTGCGATATCTATTGTCTTGTACTGCGACGTGATTTTAAAAAAAACCGGCTCTGATGTTTAACAGAACCGGTCGGAAATATCGGTTCGCAGGGTAGGAACCAACTCGCTAACAACAGACCAAAACTCGAGTGGTCTGCTTAGGGTGCAATAGATTATGATTTCTAACAGTGAATTTGGCGATAGCATTTAGAGTCAGTGTGTTGCTCTAATCGGACAGTCGGCACTGAAGTATATTAATGACCAGCATCAATGCTGATTAATGCTTGAGGTGTAGACTTAAGGCTAGCTTTTTGATTTGCGATAAGTGCTGGGTGAGATTCCTGTCCAGTGTTTAAAGGCCCGGGTAAAGGCGGCCGATTCGGCAAAGCCTAGCATTCTGGCGATACGGGAGATGGGTAGGTTAGGTTGGCTGAGCAAGTGAATCGCTTCATCGCGTCGCACACTGTCTTTAAGATCTTGAAAACTGGTGCCCTCTTCATCCAGTTTGCGTCGCAGGGTACGGGTGGTGGTGTGAATTTGTCCGGCGATATCTTCCATGCTGGTATCGGCCATTGAATCGGAACTTTCCAGATAATCGATCACCTTTCGCGTGTAAACTGGATAGTAAGATTGTCGCTTGAACCAATCCAAAGGCGCACGGCGCAGATAGCTACTAAGGTTTTGTTGTGTTTGTACCACCGGTGCACTGAGAATCGAACGGTCGAATGAAAAGCTGTTGACGGGCTGGTTGTAGACCGCCGGGCAGGGAAACATCAATCGATATTCTTCAAAATGAGCCGGTTTTGAGTGGCGAAAGCTAACCTGTTTCAGCGGTATGCGTTGGCCGATTAGCCAGCTGGGAAAGCGGTGCCAAAGCAGCAATAGGTAATCCAGTAGGGCAAAATCGGGGTCTTTGTCGGGGTCTGTCAGTGTTAGCGTGAAGGTGGCGGTGTCACCGGACTCAGTAAAACTCAGATGAGAGGCGGGTACCACCAGATTGTAAAAGTGAACCGCATGCTTATATACCTCTCTAAGGTTGGTACTGTGGATGACGAGTTTGGCCATGACGCCGAATACCCCGTGACGGGAGGGTTGGCTACCGAGGCAGATATAGTCATCATCGCCGTGGCGTTGGATAGACTGTACCAGTCGGCTCAACTGCATCGGAGTAATGCGCACCTCATGGTTGCTCAAGAGTTCGCGGTTGAGGCCGGATTCCAGCATCAACTGTTGCTCATTAAGCCCTTTAAGGCGTGCCCCTTTAAGCATGGCATTGGCAAAGTGGATTGAAACTGAATGGTGGCTATAGCTCATCTCAATATACCAGTATCATTGTAATGGATGTCCTATAATGGTTTTGTTTTTCCGATATTAACAGACTTGTCCGAAATTGAACGGGTGTATGTGTCCGAAAATATCAAATTTAAGGCTTTTTTTGTTATTGTTGTTATCAGCTTGCAGAGGCAAACTAGATGACAATAAAACCTCAACATAAACAGTGAGTGCTATGAAAATACTTGTCCCGGTAAAACGTGTAATCGACTACAACGTTAAAGTACGTGTTAAGTCAGATAACAGCGATGTTGATCTGGCAAATGTTAAAATGGCGATGAACCCGTTCTGTGAGATCGCAGTTGAACAAGCGGTTCGTCTGAAAGAAGCGGGTATCGCCAGTGAAGTGATCGTCGTTTCAATGGGCGATAAGAGCTGTCAGGAACAGATTCGTACCGCCTTGGCACTGGGTGCAGACCGCGGTATTCAGGTCGAAACAGAAACGGCTCCAGATTCACTGTCGGCCGCTAAGTTATTGAAAGCTTTGGTACAAGAAGAGCAGCCACAGCTAGTGATTATGGGCAAACAGTCTATCGATACGGATAACAACCAGACTGGCCAGATGCTGGCGGCACTGTTGGATTATCCACAGGGCACCTTTGTCTCTGAAATGAGTGTTGAAAACGATAAGGTGCAGATCACCCGTGAAATTGATGGTGGTTTGCAAACCCTCGAGTTGGACCTGCCTGCCATTGTGACCGTTGATTTGCGACTGAATGATCCGCGTTATGCTTCACTGCCGAATATCATGAAGGCGAAGCGTAAGCCATTAGCGGTTAAAACTCCCGCTGATTTGGGCGTTGAACTGAATAATAAAGTGACCTTAGTGGCAGTAAATCCGCCAGCCGAACGTCAGGCCGGTGTTAAAGTGGCCTCCGTATCGGAGCTGGTAGATAAGCTGAAAAACGAAGCGAAGGTTCTTTAAGGAGACGACTGATGACTATTCTGGTAATTGCAGAACACGATAATGTAGCACTTAAGTCTGCTACGCTGAACACCCTCGCTGCAGCGCAGCAGATTGGTGGCGATATTGAACTGCTGGTGGCGGGTTATAACTGTCAAGCAGTGGCCGATGCGGCTGCCGCCATTCCTGCCGTGACTAAAGTGTTATTGGCTGATAACGCCGCTTATGAACATGAGCTGGCTGAGAATATGAGTAAGCTGATTGTCGCGCTAGTTAGTGGCCACAGTCATATTTTGGCTCCGGCAACAACTAATGGTAAAAACTACCTACCACGGGTAGCAGCATTGTTGGATGTGAACCAGCTATCCGATGTAACCGCGGTTGAATCGGCGGATACTTTCCAACGTCCAATCTATGCCGGTAATGCGATTGCAACCGTTAAAACCGATGATGTGGTGAAGCTACTGACGATCCGTGGCACTGCATTTGATGCGGTTGTTGCAGAAGGTGGCAGCGCAGCCATTGAAGCGGTTTCTGAAGTATGTGATAACAGCAATGTGCGCTTTGTTAAAGAAGAGCTAGCTAAGTCTGACCGTCCTGAGTTGACGACTGCATCAGTGGTTGTTGCCGGTGGTCGGGGTATGGGTAACACCGAAAACTTCGATATGCTTTATGGCTTGGCTGATAAAATGGGAGCCGCTGTTGGCGCATCCCGTGCAGCGGTTGATGCTGGCTTTGTTCCTAACGATCTGCAAGTGGGTCAAACCGGTAAAGTGGTTGCACCGGATCTGTACATCGCAGTTGGTATCTCCGGTGCTATCCAGCATCTAGCGGGTATGAAAGATTCAAAAGTAATAGTGGCAATCAACAAGGATGAAGAAGCGCCAATCTTCTCAGTTGCTGATTATGGACTGGTCGCCGATCTATTTGAGGCGCTGCCGGAACTGTCTGCCCAGATCTGAAAAATGGAAACTACAGGTAACGATCATGAATGATTATAAGCACCCCCTTGCCGACGCCGAATTTGTACTGAATGAATTGGTTAAGTTTGATGAGCTTTGTGCCGCCGCCGGGCTGGAAGATGTTAACACTGAATTAGCGTCAGTGATTTTGACCGAAGCCGGTAAACTCGGCACGGGCGTCCTCGCGCCACTCAACCGCACCGGTGATGAAGTTCATCCGGTGATTGTTGATAACGGTGTTCAAGAGACAAAGGGTTTCTCTGATGCTTACCAGGCATACGTTGAGGGGGGCTGGGCTACACTCACGGCGGCCGAAGAATTTGGTGGACAAAATCTACCCAATGTTTTGGGTACTGCCGTCAATGAAGTGTGGCAAACATCTAACCTGTCGTTTGCGCTCTGCCCACTGTTAAGTCAGGGGGCGATTGAATCAATCAGCCATCACGGTAGTGATGAACTGAAAAAACATTTTCTGCCAAAACTGGTGAGCGGTGAATGGACCGGCACCATGAACCTCACCGAGGCGGGTGCGGGTACGGATCTGGCCGCTGTTAGCACTAAAGCAGTGCCTAATGGTGACCATTATCTGATTACTGGTCAGAAGATCTTTATCACTTGGGGCGATCACCAGATGACAGATAATGTTATCCATCTGGTGTTGGCTCGTCTACCGGGTGCGCCGGCTGGTGTGAAGGGTATCTCGCTGTTTATCGTGCCTAAGTTCCTGTTGGATGAAAACGGTAACCCAGCTGATCGTAACGATGTCTATGCGGTATCGTTGGAACACAAAATGGGTATCCACGGTAGCCCTACCTGCGTTATGAGCTTCGGCGACAACGGTGGTGCAGTGGGTTATCTGGTGGGTGAAGAGCATAACGGCCTCGCTTACATGTTTACCATGATGAACCATGCCCGTCAGGGTGTTGGTCTGCAGGGTTTAGGTGTTTCTGAAGCGGCTTATCAACTGGCAGTACAATTTGCTAAAGACCGTATTCAGGGCACCAAAAAAGACGGCAGTCGTTATCCTATTATCCGTTTTGCCGATGTACGTCGGATGTTGATGCAAATGAAATCCGGTACTGAAGCGATGCGCGCGCTATGTCTTGTCGCTGCCGCTGAAGCCGACCGGGAAAATACGGCTCGGCAGGAGCTTTTGACCCCGATTGTTAAAGGTTGGGTGACCGAATTTGCTCAAGAACTTACTTCGTTGGGTATTCAGATCCACGGTGGTATGGGCTTTATCGAAGAAACCGGTGCTGCTCAGTATTATCGTGATGCCCGTATTCTGCCAATTTATGAAGGTACTACAGCGGTTCAAGCACTCGACTTGGTCGGCCGTAAAACGCTGATGAATGGTGGTGAATCACTGCAGTCACTCCTGGACGAAATGGCCGCTGACATCAGTGCTTTTGAAGCCCTAGGCGGTGATTTTACACTGGCTGCGCAGCAGTGCCGCACTTCACTCGATAACGGTATTGCAGCCCGTCAATGGTTGCTGGATACTAAAGCGGATCGAAATGCATCGGCGAGTGCCTGTGTTAACTTTATGATGCTGTTTGGTTTCCTTTGCGGTGGTTGGTTGATGGCTAAGAGCGCAGTACAGGCGCAAGCTAAGCTGGCGGCTGGTGAAGGAGATCCGAAGTTTTTACAAGCTAAGCTGATCAGTGCGCGGTTCTATTGTGAGCACATGATGCCCCGCACCCAGTCTCTTCTCGCTTCTGTTATTGCCGGTGGTGAGAGTATTATGGCACTGGATGAAGAGCTGTTTTAATACCGGTAATCGAGGATAAGAATAATGCAAAGAGAATCGATGGAGTTTGACGTCGTCATCGTCGGCGCCGGACCTGCCGGATTGTCGACCGCCTGTCGCCTGATGCAACAGGCGAATGAAGCGGGCCAAGAGTTGATGGTCTGCGTGGTTGAAAAAAGCGCTGAAGTCGGTGGTCACATTCTTTCTGGCGCGGTGATTGAATCCCGCGCCTTGGATGAGCTGTTCCCCGACTGGAAAGAGCAGGGTGCACCGTTGAAAACGGCGGTCACCGAAGATCAGGTCTATCTGATGACCAGTGCGGAAAAGGCTATTAAACTGCCTAATCTCATCGTGCCAAAAACCATGCATAACCACGGTAACTATATTGCCAGTGTGGCCAATCTAAGCCGTTGGTTAGGTGAGCAGGCTGAGCAACTGGGTGTTGAGATATTCCCAGGGTTTGCTGCGTCTCATATTATCTATGGCGATGATGGTCAGGTGGCTGGTATCGGTACGGGTGATATGGGCTTGGATGAAAAAGGTGAACAGAAAGATACCTATATGCCGGGTATGGATCTGTTGGCCAAGTACACGATTTTCTCCGAAGGTTGCCGTGGTCATCTAGGAAAAGAACTGTTAGCTAAGTTCGAACTCGATAAAGACGCCGATGCTCAGCATTACGGTATCGGTATCAAAGAGTTGTGGGATGTCCCTGCCGATAAACATCAGCCTGGTTTGGTGGTGCACGGTGCGGGTTGGCCGCTGTCTGAAGCGAATGCTAGCGGTGGATTCTTCCTTTATCATGCGGAAGATTGTCAGGTTATGCTGGGTTTGATTACCGATTTGAACTATTCAAATCCACATCTAAGCCCGTTTGATGAGTTCCAGCGTTCGAAACACCATCCATTGATTGCTCAATACTTGGAAGGGGGTAAGCGGGTCTCTTACGGCGCCCGTGCAATCACCAAAGGCGGCTTCAATGCATTGCCTAAGATGAGCATGCCTGGTGGGTTGTTGCTAGGTTGTGATGCGGGTACGTTGAACTTTGCGAAGATCAAAGGCACGCACACCGCTATGAAAACCGGCATGATCGCGGCTGAGACCATATTTGCTGCGTTAACCAGTGGCGATGAGGGCGGCAAAGATCTAACCGCCTATGGCGATAACTTCAAAAACTCATGGGTTTATGAAGAGTTGTATCGCACCCGTAACTTCGGCCCTGCGTTGCATAAATACGGCACCTTTATCGGTGGTGCGGTTAACTTTATTGACCAGAACCTATTCGGTTTGCCGTTTACACTGCGTGATAATCATGAAGATTATGCACAGATGAAACTGGCTTCAGAATGTGCAACCATCAACTATCCTAAGCCGGATGGTGTGTTGAGCTTTGATAAGCCTTCGTCGGTATTTTTGTCTAATACCAATCACGAGGAAAATCAGCCCTGCCACCTCAAGTTAAAAGATAGTAGCATTCCGCTGATGCAAAACCTGCCTAAGTTCGATGAACCGGCGCAGCGTTATTGCCCTGCGGGAGTGTATGAAATATTGGATGATGCTGCGGGTGAAAAAGTATTCCAGATAAACAGTCAGAACTGTGTTCACTGTAAAACCTGTGATATTAAAGATCCCGCCCAGAATATCACCTGGGTGACACCTGAAGGTGGCGGTGGTCCAAACTATCCTAATATGTAAATGTATTTAACAAATAAATGGGGCCATGCGCCCCGTTTTTTTATGCCCTCATTATTAGGAAGATCGGTTGTAAGTCGCTTTGAAAGAGCTTTTTCTTATCTAAGTTCTGAGGTGTATTAGGGGCAATACACCGCTGGATCGCTTGAGCAGATGTGCTGAGGTTGTTACTAACAACTAGGGTTAAAACAGCTGCCCCGGACGTTTAACGCGGAACCCAGTGAAATAACGCAGGTATTGCCTCGTCGTATATGACATATCTGAGTAAGCAATATAACTGTCTAGTTTAAATATCGTTGAGTGCAGTTGGCTGATGCCGGTTGGCGTGTGCAACCAACTAAAAGCCGATAGATTCAACATAACCGTAAGCCAAAAGACATAGCGGAAGCTTTTCTTCTGGGTTTTATGACGCAATTTTTGTTGCGCGATAATCGCCCCTGGCCAACCGCCCAGAAGTGCTAACAGATGCAGTCGGTTTTCCGGGGTGCGCCAAGCTCCCGTTACCGCTGCTGATTTATCTTTGTAATAGAGGGCCATAGTCAGCAGGCTGATAATGATAAACAGTGCAGGCAGGAGTAATGGCGTGAAACCGGCATAATAGGATAGCCCCAATAGCGGGATAAATATGACGATGGGGAGGTAGTTTCTTTTCATCAGGCAAGTCTAGCAAAAGGCAGGGAGTGGCAATAGTTAAGCGCTGAGAATAACGACAGATTCGCTGTGATAATGCTGTTTTTAATTTAGATGTTTGATTATGGCTACTAACTGAGAGAGGGTAAGAGGAGATGTTGCAGGCTGGATAAAACGATTAATACTCAAAACAAAGTCGGGGGGACTGAAGTAGAGTTTCAAGAAGATCGTAGATTATCCAACCCGCGAACGGGATAGTGCCAAAAAAGCCTGTTGTTTACAATGAAGCGGGGGACATCCATTACCCAGAATGGGTAATGGATGTCGAACTGGGTTTTGAGACGCTCGATGGCCGCTAAACTCAAAGGCCAGATTCGAGATGGAGACGCCTTAAGATATCGGCTTAGAAGCCTTTAATCAGTTGTGTGTAACTGTCTAAGCGATCCGCTTGGCTGTGGGTGACGGCCACGGTAGCGATCTCATCACAATCAAAATCCTGTGCCAGTTGGTTAATCTCTTCGCTGCACTGTTCGGGTGTGCCGACGGTGTAGCCGTTGAGAATATGATCATATTGTGCCTGATGGCTGGCAGGAAATTCGCGGTAACGGTCCTGTACCTCAGAAGGGGTTAAAAACGCTTCACGCATACCGAGCTGTGCTGCTAATTTACGATAAACAGCAGTACCCGCACGCAGTTTGGCTTCAGCTTCAGTCTCAGCGCAGATGCAGGCAATAGCGACCATTTTATTCGGCTTTTGTGGATGTCCGGCCTGCTGCCACTGTTGTAGGTATTCACTGAAAATCGATGGGTGGCAGTTATCTGGGTCGATAAAGCGCGCTAGCGCAATGTTATACCCTAGGTGTCCAGCTAAACCGGCACTGCCTCCGCTAGAGCCTAACATCCAAAGTTCGGGCTGTGGGCTGCTATCGGGCAATACCTTAATTGTGCTGAACGGATTGTTATCTGGCAGATTACCTTCGATGAAGCCTTTTAACAGCTGCGCCTGATTAGCATAGAGGTCACCGTGATGAGGTTGATGCGGATAAGCAAGCGCCTGTGAGGTGAGGCCGGTGCCACCGGGGGCGCGGCCAATACCGAGGTCGATTCGATCGGGAAATAACGTCGCCATCATTTTAAAGCTTTCAGCCACCTTTAATGGACTGTAATGACTAAGCATCACGCCACCGCTACCGACTCGGATATTTTGCGTCACACTGGCGATCGCGGCGATCATGATTTCAGGGCAGGGATTGGCGAAATGAATACTGTCGTGATGTTCGGCGACCCAATAACGATAGTAGCCTAAGGTATCGCACAGTTGAGCCAGTTCGATGGTGAGGCGCGGGGCATCGATGGCGGCATGAGAGCCATGGACGGGTGACTGGTCAACAACTGACAGTTTTATACTCATTGAGATCTCCTAGAATTGTTAATATATTAATTATTTTGGGCGAAGAGATCAATGATCTAACCCGGTAAGAGCGATTGATGTGCTGTTAGGCTTGGTTGGTTTGAACATAAGCCCTATTCGTCGGAAGAAAAAGCTCATGGGTAGGGTTATTATTAGGTTGAGTAATAGGCCGACGATAACGCCAAAGGCTATACCTTCAATGGTAAGTGGGATACCTGGGCTAAAGTGGTGTAACGTAGTTTCAAGATAGCGGTATCGCGTGGGGTTCGCCATATAAAGGGCTTTACGGATAAGACTCGCTGTTTCAAACAGGGTCACGCCCTGTTGCAACTGTTGATTTTGAGCGAGTGTCGCTAGTTTTTGCTCGGCATCGGCGCGCACACTGGCAACACTATTTTGTCGATGATGCTGAATCATCGCGTGGGCATCGGTATAACCAAAGGCTTGAGCTGTTTGTTGATAGCCCTCGACTTGCCAGCGGGTTGCTTGATAGAGGCCAGAGAGAAACTGTTGATATTGATCTGCTAGTTGTGGCACCTGCAGCGCAAAAAGTAGAGTGAGGCCGAAGATGAATTTGTCGATTAGCCGTCCAATCAAAGCGAGTATCCTGAAAATCTCTGAAGCTGCATTATAGGGTATCTGTGCGAAACTTTCATGACGGGCAAGGAGCTAGGCAGGGCCTTTGGCAAAGAAAGTAAGCTCTTCTTTTTGGTGGGATAACTTAGTGATAAGTTCGTGTGATAAGTTGATGGCCTAGTTGATTGTTATGGGCAGACCCGGTTTCTACCACCATGTTTAGCGGCATAAAGCTGTTTGTCCGCTTTTTTATATAAGTCTTCAATTGAGCGGTTTTCTTCGTTGAGTTCGGCGATACCAATGCTAATGGTTATCTTAATCGGTGTGTTGTTGAGAACAAACACAGTACCCTCGATTAATTTACGTAGTTTTTCGGCGATGACCTTCGCGCTATCCATAGGTGTGTTATTCAGTAAAATAGTAAACTCTTCGCCACCGATACGGGCAAATATATCGCTTTTCCGGATTCTATTGGTTATTTTTTCAGATAGTTTCTTTAAAACATAGTCTCCCGATTGGTGTCCATAATTATCATTTATCTCTTTGAAGTGGTCAATGTCGATCATTAATAAAGAGGCCTTATTTTATTCCCTTGTTGTTATTGAAATTATATCTTGGGAAACTGCAAAGAAATATCCTCTATTATATATGTTGGTTAAACTATCGAGGGTTGATAGTTTGTATAATTCGTCGGTCTTATCTTCTAAATAATCATGTGCTTCAATACTCGATAGGCGGCTATTGAGTATTGCTTTGGATAGTAATATGGTCGCGGGTATATAGATAATGGTGAGTATTATTATGCCTAGATGCTGATGCTGACCATAATAAAGCATAATTATTAACTGAGGGATGATCATAGCAAAGAAAAAAGTAAGATAGGCGGTATAAAGAGACGACATGGACAAAGCTGCCGCGGTAATAATGCCTATGATCATGATGAAGCTAACTAACTCGAATGGCTGGGGAGCATAAATAGACACTAAAATTGAAGAGATAGTCCACATCAATGCTTGAAATAGGTTTAAAGCTATAAAAAGAGATCTATTGTTTTTTATGCCAATGCTGTATTTCGATGTTAAGTATTTTTTAAACATCTTTATATTATGAAAACGAAACAGGGCTAACAGTATTTGCAGCGAAAACCAGATGCTTAAAGTAATAGTAGGAATGTATCTGAAAAATATAATGGAATAAGCAGAGGATACGATAAGCATCGCAATCATGGCTCTGGGTGTTTGGTCAATAACAATTTTAATCAGTTTTGGATGAATTGTCGACATGTGTATTCCTTACTATTCCAACTATAGAGCCAAATAACTCTCTGACTAATCCGTATCGAGAGGTTTGTTTTTAGTATCTAAAAATGTATCGCTTTTATTTTAATCAACTTTTAGATAAATGCAATGAAGTCAGTTTTGATAGGTATATTCAGTATTTATATATGTCATAGATGATTCCGCCTAGCTGTGGGCATAAAGCGCCTGCTAGAGCCAAGCTGAGGAGGTGATTTAGTTATCTTGAGCTCGAATCAATCAACAGAGTCGGCTTTAGTGTTGAATTCTCAGCCCTCGATGTTGGCTGAATCATAACCAAAGGTCGCAGATCTTATATAGACTCGTTCTGGGACAATGCATGCTGGTAAAAGTTGTGATTTTCATATTTGTTGACTATGTTCTATGGGTAGTCGTTGATGATGATCGAGAGATATACCTGTCATTTGGCGGAATAGCCTTAAACATTGTAAATTTAACTGGTGAAGATGCATGAAGTACGATTCAACTATTCTGTACATAGAGAATGATGATGACACTCGCAAAATTTACGCTGACCTTTTTCGTGGAATATTTTCAACCGTTTTAGAAGCGTCAAATGGTCGTGAAGGAATATCCAAGTTTATTACCCACAGGCCGAGTCTGGTTATAACAGAAATTCAGCTGCCTAGCATGAATGGACCTGAGCTGATACAAGAAATTAGAAAAACGGACAGTAAGACCCCCATTATTGTCTTTAGTGCATACATTGACGAAGATTTTATCTTAGATACGATTAAAGATCAGATTAATGGATTTATTAGTAAACCCACCGATAATAAAAAATTAGCACAAGTCATCGATCAAGTTTTATCGGTTGGAAAACATGAAGAGTCGGTAGGCAAAGCTAAAATATTAGGGGATAGTTTAACAGGGTCTTATGACCCAGAAGAAGACCATGCCCAAGATCCTAATGGTTTGATGGTCGTAGGTATTGGATCGAGTGCTGGTGGTTTAGAGGCACTGACTACGCTGATAAAAGGGTTGCCGCGAAATAATAATACGGCTTATATTATTGCCCAACATCTAAGTCCCAAGCATAATACGATGCTCGTTGAGTTGCTTTCGAGAGAAAGTACTTTAATGATCAAAGAAGCAGAGCATAATGAAACGCTTGCAAGTGATGTTTTTTATATAACACCGCCCAATAAAAATGTTGAAATAAACAATAATAATCAGATTATTTTATCTGCCCCAGAAAAACACTCTTTTTTACCTAAGCCTTCAGTCAATCAGCTTTTTATATCCATCGCTAAATATAAAAAAGAAAAGTCTGTTGGCATTATATTGTCAGGAACCGGTTCTGATGGTTGCCAAGGTATGCGGGCCATCAACTCGGAAGGCGGGATAACCATCGTACAGGAGCCTAGCACGGCAAAGTACGACGGTATGCCGATGGCTTCTATCAACGGCTCAGTTGTTGATATTTTAATTGAGGCAGACAAGATTGGTGAGGAGTTAGTCGCTCTATCCAACTTTCCAAGAAACAAGGTGCTGAAGAAGCATCAAGTTACACCGGCTAATGACCATATATCGATCATCTTCGCTTTGCTGCATAAAATTAAGCATGTAGATTTCTCTGTTTACAAAAAAGCGACGATCGGCCGACGTATTGAGCGGAGAATGGTTGCGCTTAAAGTGACCACATTGAGTGAATATGTCGCGTTAATTGAAAGGGATGAGCAAGAAGTTGAGTTGCTTTATAAAGATATTCTCATTGGCGTCACCAGTTTCTTTCGCGACAGAGATGCTTATGACTCATTGGAGAATCTCCTAGATCAATATCTTGATGAGCGTGCCGATGCAAAAGAATTAAGAATCTGGATGCCGGGGTCATCGACGGGTGAAGAAGCCTATTCTGTTGCTATTATTGTCAATGAGCTATTGAATGATCGACAGCATTCGCTTGATTTAAAGATTTTTGCTACCGATATTGATGAACATGCTTTAAAAATTGCACGTCGAGGGATTTATAGCCAAGCCTCAATGACTGAAGTATCTGATGCGTATATAAAAGATTATTTTACGATTACGGATAACGAATTTGAGGTTAAGAAAACCCTAAGACAAAATATTGTTTTCTCATATCATAACCTGTTGTCTGACCCACCCTTTAAAGACTTAGATCTAATTGTTTGCCGTAACCTACTTATTTATTTCAATCTAGATGCGCAAAAATGGATTATGCCCGCATTCCATTATGCTCTCAAAGAAAATGCGTTGTTATTTTTAGGGAAATCTGAAAACGCGACTAACTTTGAGCATCTGTTCGCGCCGGTCGATAAGCCTAATAAGATTTTCAAAACAGTCTCCTATTCAAAGAAAAACTATTCTGCTATTACGGTTAGGCCTCCTAAATATGTTAATTACCCTGCCGAAGAGCAGTCTAAGACATCGGAAGATACCCCGTTACAAGAAACCATTGTTACGGAAGCTGCAAAGCTTTTAATGCCCAACATCATTGTGACTAATGAGCAATTGGATGTGGTGTATAAAAAGGGCAACCTTGATTTTGTATCGATTCCCGAAGGCTATGTTTCATATAACCTATACAAAATAGTGGATTCTCGTTTAGCGATCGATTTAAGAAAACTGTTTAGTGAAGCTAAACGAGGCTCGGGTGTTAACTCGAGTAGCTATATACCGTTGCCGCAAAAAAATGGCGAGGCAAGATTGATCAAGGTTCATTTAGTGCCTATTTTAAATGGGCGTAACCAGATGTACCTGTTTTATTTTCAGAGTATTTCGGTTCTAGATTTGCCATTAATTAATTCAAATACTGATGATGTCGTGGTGTCTTCCTCAACCCACGAGTTAGAGTTTGAATTGCAACGTACCAAAGAACATATGCAGACGTTGGTTGAGGAGTTAGAAACTTCAAACGAAGAGCTGCAATCATCCAACGAAGAGCTACAAAGTGCCAATGAAGAGTTACAGGCGACCAATGAAGAGATGGAAACCAGTAATGAAGAGCTTCAATCGACCAATGAAGAACTTCAGACGGCATACGCAGAGCTTAAAGAGATGTTTAATGAGAATACCACCATTAAAGAGAAACACGGTGCTCTCAATCGTCGTTATGAATCTGTTTTAGAAAATATACATGACGGTGTCATTATCACTAACTTACAGGGTATGATTCTGAAAACGAATCATGCGATGCAAACCTATACCGGACTCACAAGAGAACAACTGTTAGTTAAAAACTGGTTTGATTTATACCCTATTGAAGATAGTACCCGCTTTTTAAATCGGCAGAAGGAGCTGACTGAGAAGGGCACCTTTGGCCCTTACATTATAGAACTCACATCTGATGAAGGCGTTACGACGATACTCAATGTAGAAGATTATCTCAGTCGTGATGAATTAGGTCATACGCAAATATGGTCTTTTGCCTCAGATATATCGAAAGAGAGACAAGCGCTTGCTGAACTATCATTGAGTCAGCAGAAGTATAAAGCAACCTTCGATAATGCCAATATTGGTATCGGTCATGTTTCTTTAGATGGTACCTGGATTTCCGTCAACAACGCGTTATCTCACATGTTGGGATATACCCAGGAAGAGTTGTTGCCTCTCACTTTCCAAGATATTACGTATGCCGAAGATCTAAAACAAGATTTAGAACTCGTGAAAGAGTTGATCAGTGGTAAACGTAATTCATATAAAATGGAAAAGCGCTATTACAAAAAAGATGGTGAGCTTTTCTGGGCAATGCTGTATGTCGCTATTGTTAGAGATAAAAACGAACCCTTATATTTTATCTCAGTGATCGAGGATATTAACAGTCAGAAGCAATCAACCTTAGATAGTGCTCAAGCCAGAATGGTTTTCAATACCACTCAAGAAAGTATTGTTATCACCGATAAAACAACAAGAATTATTAATGTTAACCCTGCATTTGAAAATATTACAGGCTATACCTTTGATGAAGTAAAAGGGAAAAAAATTGGCCTATTAAAATCTGATCAACACAGTTCCGAGTTCTATAGTGAGATGGAACGGTCATACAAGCAGAGTGGGTTTTGGTCCGGCGAAGTCATTAATAAAGCTAAAAACGGTGATCTGTTTCCTGTTTTTCTCAATATCAGCGCCGTTAAGGACGAAAGAGGGTATATCGTCCAATATATTGGTGTCATCACCGATATCTCGGTCATCAAGCAATCACAGGATAAGATACAGTATCTCGCTAATCATGACTCGCTCACGGGCTTACCTAATCGTACGCTATTAGCTGATCGGCTTGAGCATGCATTGCAGGAGTCGCGTCGCTCTAAAAAGCAAATTGCGGTTTTGTTTGTTGATTTGGATCGTTTCAAGGTGGTTAACGACGGCATGGGCCATAATGTTGGTGATTCGGTCTTAATCGAAGTCTCTAAGCGATTGTCGAGTGTTTTACGTTCAGGGGACACCGTTGCTCGAGTGGGTGGGGATGAATTCATTATTGTTATTCAGGATTTAGATTCTGCCTTGAATGCCTCGAAAGTGGCGCTTAATCTCATTCAGTCGGTGAAAGAAGAGATCACTGTCGACGAACATAAAATTACCATTGGTGCGAGTATTGGTATCAGCATCTATCCCAACGATGGTCATTCCGCCGACGAATTGATTCGTCAAGCTGATATTGCCATGTATGATGCAAAAGAGAATGGTCGAAATATGTATCGCTATATTTCGCAAGAGCTTTCCTCTTTTGCGTTTGAAAAGGCTTCTATGGAAAGCTCCATCAGAGAAGGCTTAAGCAATGATGAGTTTGAAGTGTATTATCAGCCAATTATCGATTTAGAAACGATGAAGGTTTCACACCTTGAAGCGTTAATTAGATGGAATCACCCTAAACTTGGCTTAGTACTGCCGAATAAGTTTATTCCTCTGGCTGAAGAATCTGATCTGATTACTGAGATTACCAAGTATGTCGTCTTTAAAGTGATGACGACCATTAATGATTTGAAAATGATTAATCATTATCAATGTAAAATTGCGATTAACTTTTCTTTGAAGGATTTAGAATCAGATTCGTTGTTTTATACGTTTAAAAATTATCTGCAGCAGTTCAAAATTGATGGTAGTTGTATTTCGTTAGAGATTACCGAAAGAAAGGTTATTCTGTCGAATGATAAAAACCAGAAGCATTTAGACCGCTATAAAAAGTTAAACGTAGCTTTTTCAATGGATGACTTTGGTACGGGGTATTCAAACTTAGGTTATTTGATTAATAAGCCTTTCGATATATTGAAAATAGATCGTTCGTTTATTTCTAGAATCGGAGAGGTCGATAAATCGGAAGAGGTTGTGAAGGCAACTATTTCCATTGCTAGAGCATTAGGCTTAAAAACGGTGGCTGAAGGGGTCGAAACAAAAGAGCAGTTTGATTTTGTCGCGAAACATAACTGCGATTTCGTTCAAGGGTTCTTTTTCCAAACGCCTGAACCTATCGGTAAAATAGTCGATTATTTACAGTTAGATGATAATCGAGTCATTGAGGATTAAGATGGTGAAGGTTGTTGGGTATGAATAAGGTTTTTCTTATCCCCAGTCTTTATTGACCAAGTCTTTATTGATGAAGAGAAGATACACTCTTCTTACAACTGTATTGATCATTTTCTAGTGTGGGAATGTTATGCCATTAAAAGCCCAGCTAGTTGCTGGGCTTTTTTATACTGATTGTTTATGGGTGCTCAGGCTAAAGGCTATTGGCTACTGTCAGGCTCGCGTTTTTCCAATGCTAAATAGTGATCGATCCCTTTGATTTTATCTTCCGCATGATGGTTCACATAGAGCACGGCGGTTTCGCTGGCAGCGCAGATCTTTTCGATCAAAGCGAGCACCAGTTGGCGGTTCATATCATCTAGTCCAAGGCAGGGTTCATCCAAAATTAACAAGGGAGGATGTTTTACCATGGCTCTAGCGATCAGCAATAGGCGCTGGTCACCATAGGATAGTTTGTTGAACGGGGTATCGGCTCGGTCAGACATGCCTAACAGCGCCAGCCACTGATCGGCGATCTGCTTCTGTCGATCGGTGGCTTTGGTGTATAGACCAATGCTGTCATAAAAACCCGAAATAATGACATTTCGTAGGCCGGTGCCCACTTTGTATTCCCATTGCAAAGCGGTAGACACATAGCCAATAAATTGTTTAATCTGCCAGATGCTTTCACCGTTACCCCGCTGAAAACCGAAGACAAAAATATCATTCACATAACACTGCGGATGGTCGCCAGTAATGAGTGACAGCAGGCAGGTTTTACCGCTGCCGTTAGGGCCGCTGAGTTGCCAATGTTGATTGGGCTCGATGGTCCAGTCGAGTGAATCGATAATGCGATGACCATCGTAAGTCACATTGATCTTATTCAGTCGTACTAAGGGCTGGGTTGGATCAAGCGGTGGCAGGGCGGTATCACTGTCAGTGGGCGGCACTTGAAGTTCGGTGGTTTTCAGGTGTAACAGATGATATAGCTCGTTATAGGCCTGTGAATCATGCCGGTCGATCTGGTGTTGTAAACGGCCCTGATCGACATAGGCGATATGGGTAATGAAATCGGGAAACTCATCGAAACGGTTAAGCACCAAGATCATCGGGACGGTTTCGACTAAGCTGAGTAGATACTGTTGCAGCATCTCTAGGGTATGGGCGTCGAGTCCATCGAAGGGCTCATCAAGCACTAATAGGTCTGGCTCACTGGCTAATGCTCGGATCAGCATTACCTTGCGAGATTCACCGGTGGATAACTTACGGAATGCACGGTCGAGCAGGGATTCCAATTTAAACATTGAAACCAGCTGTTGGATCAGTACGGGATTGCGATCGCCCTCATGGAGTATCTCATGCACAGGAGTGCCTTCGGAGATAACATCCATAATATCGGCATCGTCTTTTTTCCGTTCCCGCTCAATGAGTTCAGCCTGCGCTTCAAAGGATACTAAGCCTACCTTCGCTGGAACGCCGCTCATCGAACCGCTAACAATGTCGCCAGCCCCCGCCAAAATAGCAGCCAACGCTGATTTACCCGCACCGTTTGTGCCGGTAATCACCCAGTGTTGGGTATCATCCAGTTGCCAGTTGATCTCATCTAGCTGAAAGCGATCATCGAAGTTGACGGTGAGGTTTTCGAGGCGAATATTCATAGCGATCCGAAGTCTGTGTTAGGTTGTTTTTGAATGCTAAAAAAAAGGCCAGGAGGTGAGTCCTGGCCTTCATCTACCTATGATTCATCACAGGTGAGAGCGTTATTAAACGATCTTCTTCATGTCAGCCATGTGACCACGTAGAACCGCACCGATCGCTTCAACCGGATGAGAACGCAGGGCAGCGTTAACTTCGATCAGGCGAGCGTTGTCGACGCCAGTGTCGTCCAGTTCGAGACCTTTACCGATAACGTCGGTTTTAATGTCTTTCATGAAGTCGGCCAGCAGTGGCAAGCATGCGTGGTTGTACAGATAGCAGCCGTATTCCGCTGTATCAGAGATAGTGGCATTCATCTCGTACAGTTTCTTACGGGCGATAGTGTTCGCGATCAACGGTGTTTCATGCAGTGATTCGTAGTAAGCAGAATCAGGGATGATGCCCGCAGCGGTCATCGTTTCAAAAGCGAGTTCTACACCGGCTTTAACCATGGCAACCATTAGGATACCGTTATCGAAGTATTCCTGTTCAGAGATCTCTACATCGCCAGCAGGGGTTTTTTCGAACGCTGTTTCAGCGGTTTCTGCACGCCAGCCCAGCAGGTTTTTATCATCATTAGCCCAGTCTTCCATCATGGTGCGAGAGAAGGTGCCATCGATGATGTCATCTTGATGCTTGTTGTACAGCGGACGCATGATCTGCTTCATCTCTTCAGCTAGATCGAATGCTTTGATTTTAGCTGGGTTAGAAAGACGATCCAGCATGTTAGTCACGCCGCCGTATTTCAGCGCTTCAGTGATGGTTTCCCAACCGTACTGAATCAGCTTAGAGGCATAACCGGCATCAATTCCTTCAGCAACCATCTTGTCGAAGCACAGTAGAGAACCGGTCTGCAGCATACCGCATAGGATAGTCTGCTCGCCCATCAGGTCAGATTTAACTTCAGCGATGAAAGAAGACATCAATACGCCCGCTTTATGACCACCGGTACCGACGGCATAGGCTTTAGCTAGAGCCAAACCTTCGCCTTGAGGATCGTTATCTTCGTGAACAGCGATCAGTGTTGGAACACCGAAGCCACGGACGTATTCAGCACGTACTTCTGAACCTGGGCATTTAGGTGCAACCATGATAACGGTCAGGTCTTCACGAATTTTCATGCCTTCTTCAACGATGTTGAAACCGTGAGAGTAAGACAGGCAAGCGCCTTCTTTCATCAACGGCATCACTGCGTTAACAACCGGCGTGTGCTGCTTATCAGGTGTCAGGTTAAGAACTACATCAGCGGTAGGGATCAGTTCTTCATAAGTGCCCACAACAAAACCGTTTTCAGTCGCATTTTTCCAAGACTGACGCTTTTCAGCAATGGCTTCAGCACGCAATGTGTAAGAAACATCTAGACCACTGTCGCGTAGGTTTAGACCTTGGTTTAGGCCCTGAGCACCACAACCGATAACAACTATTTTTTTACCTTTCAGCGCTTCAACGCCATCGCTGAACTCGTCCATCGACATGAAGCGGCATTTACCCAGTTGTTCCAGTTGCTCACGCAGTGGCAACGTGTTGAAGTAGTTATTAGACATATCTGATAGTTCCGGTTAATTAAGTCACGGCCTAGGGTCGATGACTGAAAATTCTGTTCATTTACCTAGCAGGTACAACATCTCCGGCAAGGCATAAAATCAGGCAGGCGAACATTATACAGACAGCCCGACTGAAATTTAATAGCGTTACTCTATAGAAAAAGTGTTCTTGCGTATATTGATATATATACATCACTGTATTGCGAATAATGGAATGATCGCTCTGGCTATTATCGTCCTAGCGATTGCAGACTCATTTTAAGGATCGCTCGTTTTAGGGTTTGAGCAACCTCGTGAAGATTAACCCTTGGCTTATTCAGGGCTTAGTTTAAGTACGGGTACCATATTGGGCATCTCTTATGCGCTAACATGGGGATGTTAGTCTATGATGAAAGGTTCACACCTAATAGAGTACCGCTAGTAATGAATGTCTCCAGAAAGATGAGCTGGATTGTTGTCTTAAGCTCATTAGCGGTATTACTGCCCGCCTTAATTATCTTTTATTATGCGGCTAAAAAAGAACTACTAGCCACAGAATTGGCTGAACACCGTGACTATATTCAAGTAGCCGCCGATGGTTTTGCCTCTGATTTGTCGATGTTTGCGACTAATTTGGAAAAACTTGATCTACTGATCAATCGACAATTAGTCGAGACGGGTAATAGAGATATCGCCCGATTCGATAAACGCATGGTTATTTCAGCCGACGGTGCGTGGCGCAATAACAAAGAAACCTACGACGGCAGTATCGATGCGGGGCTTTTTTTACCACCGAATTACCCTCTGACCGATGAAGCTAAGCGTTTTTATGGCCGGTTGTTCGATATTTTCGAGTCTTTCGGCGTGGCGACGCACAGTGAAAAAACCTTCAGTAATATCTGGTTTTTAGGGCATGGGCGTAGTGAGCTGATTTTTGATCAGTATTATCAAAATTTTATCTATTTGATGAGTCCCGAAACCGATTATACCGAGACCGAGTGGATGACACTGGCATCCCCTGAACTTAATCCTGAACGAAATATAAGATGGACTTCGCCTATGTTTGATCCTGTGCCGGGGTCTTGGATAGTGAGTGCTATTCATCCTTTGGATGTTGATGGGGAGTGGGTCGGTACTTTGGGGCAGGATGTACAGTTAAACCGGCTATTTAGACTGATTCAGGGGATAGGTGATCCGTTTGCGGAAGAGCAACACATATTAAGGGATAGTCAGGGAGGCTTTATTTTAGCGGGGCCCTGGCAACAGGAGCTTGAGGGGATGGCGGAACAGTTCTCCATCGATCCCAAAGAAACCGCGTTGTTAGCCTTGCTGTCCCGGCCGATGACCGATTCGGCAAGCCTAATGGGGGAGGTGACACTGCAGGGAAAGTCCTATCAGGCGATCGGTTTATCACTGCAGCCAATGGGTTGGGAATACTTACATCTGATTCCTACCGATGAGATGTTAAAGAACTTACAGAAAGTAGTTTATGTCGCGGCCCTATTTTTTCTGCTGACGGCGCTAGCGATCAGTATCGTCATTAATAGTGCTGTGCGAAAAGTGATTTCCAAACCGATTGAGCAGTTAGTGTTGCGCACGCGCCTGTTTGCCATTGGTCAGAAGCCTGAGCCTATCGCCAATTGGGGGAGCTATGAAATAACCGAGCTCGCGCTGGCGGTCGATATGATGAATGATGATTTAGAGCGAGAAACGAATCGATTGGCCTTTATGGCAACCCATGATGACTTGACCGGACTGCCTAATCGAAGCCTGCTGAATGATCGTCTTGAACAGGTGATTCAGGATACCCGGCGGTATCAAACCAAAGCGGCGGTGCTGTTTCTCGATTTAGATCAGTTTAAGATTATTAATGATTCTCTGGGCCACTCAACGGGGGATAAGTTACTCCAGATGGTCGCCGATCGTATCTCTTTTCAGCTGAGAGAAGATGATGTGGTGTCTCGCTTTGGCGGTGATGAGTTTGTGGTGGTTATCTCCGACTTCGAACATATGCTTGATCTGTCGAATATTGCGGAAAAACTATTATTTATAATCAAACAGCCTTACATGATTGACGGTTATGATCTGAGTATTACCAGCAGTATCGGCATCAGCGTTTGTCCTGAAGATTCAGATGTGGCCGAAATTCTCATTCAAAATGCGGATAGTGCGATGTATGAGTCTAAAAAGCTGGGGCGCAACGCGTTTCAGTTTCATACCAAAGATATTCGAGATCAAGTGCTACGTAAGCTGCAGCTCGAAGAGGCGTTACGTAAGGCGCTTGATGAGCAGCAGTTTGTACTTTACTACCAGCCGAAGGTGAATCTTAACACCGGCGAAATATATGGCATGGAAGCTTTGATTCGCTGGCAGCATCCTGAGATGGGGATCGTATCACCGCTTGAATTTATACCCTTAGCGGAAGAAACCGGGCTGATTATGGATATCGGAGCCTGGGTCATAGAGGAAGCCTGCTGGCAGATGAAGCAATGGTCAGGGCGGTTTCCTTGGTTACGGAGTATGGCCATTAACCTCTCCGTTAAGCAGTTTCAGCAGAAAGATTTTTGCCGACAGATCGAAGGAGTGATACGTGAGCAGAACATTGCTAGCTGTAAAATCGACTTTGAGATAACAGAAAGTATGATTATGGGGGATGTTGAAGCGGCTATTCGGATGTTAGCGCAGCTGAGAGCCTTGGGGGTATCGATCAGTATAGATGATTTTGGTACGGGGTATTCAAGTCTGAGTTATCTGAAGCATCTGCCGACAGATGCCTTGAAAATCGATCGTGCCTTTATCAACGATTTGGTGAATGACAAGAACGATCAGGCGATTACAAAATCAATTATCGCCCTAGCGAATAACTTGAATCTTAATGTCATTGCGGAAGGCATCGAAGATGCTGAACAGGCAGCGATGTTAACCGCGATGGGGTGTCGTTATGCACAGGGTTACTATTTTAGTCGTCCACTACCGGCGGCAGAGATGGCATTGTTATTAGAAAAACAGGATAACGGTGTTGTTTAAACCCTGATGTCGTTAAGCAGTGATCTTTAAGTAGAGATCTTTAAGCAGAACTCTTTAAGCAGAGATCGTTGAAGTGAAGGCGTCGGTCTTAGTGCCGTATCAGCGGTCATGGTGGTTTAGCGGTCGGCCTACCAGCAACCATTGAGCGGTTGATGGTAGGCTGAAAAACAGGTCTTGAGTCCGCTTTTAATTAAAGCCTGCTAGCAACTCTTTCCATTCCGTATGCAGAACACCTTCATCTTTCATGAGAGTGGTAAATGAGTTGCTTTGTTGGCGAATCTCGAGAAAAACCTTGTTCGCTTGTTGTAGTTTTTCTTTCAACGGTTGTTCTGACGTGAACGGGCGCATGGCGATACGGTTACCCGAATGGGTCCGGCCGTTACGGGTGTAAGCGATGGTCGGTGTCAGAGCGTAAGCTGCATTGTCGATCCACAAGGTGGCGCTGTTGATTGAATGATATTCACCGCTAACTGCTAGCTTCAATGTTTTTGGACGGTCGTGATCAATATAGAGCGCGCTGCAGATATCATACTGATTGCAGGAGAGGGGATGAATAATCTTATCTGACAGGTCATATGACAGTTGATATTCTGGCTGGTTGAAGAGGCTGCTGCAGCCAGTTAACAACGTAAGGCCGAATATAAATGCGTATTTCATGGGTGTATCCTTTCCTAGAATAGGTAACGGGTGATCGGTTCATTATAGTGGGGATTATTGTTGCTTCAATGAAAGTGATCTTTATGCCTCGATATAATTGAGCGGCACCGCGGTCGTATCAACAATCTTACGCATAATAAATGATGATTTAACGCCGGTAACCCCGTGTATGCGGGTGATTTTCCCCAACAAAATATCGTGATAACGATCCATATCCGGCACGGCGACTTTAAGTTGATAGTCCGCATCGTGCCCCGTCACCAAATAGCACTCCATGACTTCTGGAAAACCCGTGATGGTGTTTTCAAAGGTCTCAAACCGTTCTGGAATATGCTTATCCATACTGATATGTAGGATCGCCATGAGGTTGAGATCGACTGCCCGTTCGTCCAGCCGCACTACTCGCTCACGAATAATGCCGTCATCTTCTAATGCTTTGACTCGACGGGAGCAGGGCGCGGCGGTGAGGCCGACTTTTTCGGCAAGATCTTGATTGGATAGTCCGCCGTCGCGTTGTAATTCGCGCAATATTTTTAAGTCAAAATGATCAATATGATGGTTTGATTCCATGCTTGGCTCGCTTGGCGCAATTTTATGTAATGATTTAGTGTATTTTATTTATTTTAATTGCGCAATTGAGTTTATTTTTTGTTATTTAGATCGGTTATTGCGCAACAAAGGCTTTAAACTTTGCTCTATTGATCGCTGAGGTGATCAATGCTTGCTGAGAGCCACCAAAGCATGCCGTTATCAGCGGATGTGGATGACAACATCAAAAGTGTTTAATCAGGTTTAAGCGCCAGTCTACCGGACTGATTGAGGCGTACCAAAAGTATGCGAATGAGTGATGTGATCCCGCGCCTTGTTGCGCGGGACTTCAATCCAGATCAAAGATGAATGACCCATAACGATTATAAACCGATACTGCCGCTGGCAGAGACTTAGCAGGACGAGACTATGTTCGATCATCGTAAATACAAGGCATTTGAACCGATCCATTTGACTGACCGTACTTGGCCGGACAATACGCTCACACAGGCACCCGACTGGTGCAGTGTTGATCTTCGGGATGGTAATCAGGCACTTGTGAATCCGATGAGTGTTGAACAGAAAACGCGCCTGTTTGACCTGCTGGTTAAACTGGGTTTTAAAGAGATTGAGGTGGGATTTCCATCGGCCTCGAAGCCCGATTTTGATTTTGTGCGTAAATTGGTGGATGAACAGCGGATTCCCGATGATGTCACCATTCAGGTGCTGACACAGGCGCGGGAAGAGCTGATTAAGCGTACCTATGAGGCGATGGCCGGTGTTAAAAAAGCGGTTATCCATGTGTATAACTCTACCTCAACGGTGCAGCGTGAACAGGTTTTTGGTCAGTCACGAGAAGGGATCAAGGCGATTGCGGTACAGGGTGCCCAATGGGTACAGCAGTATGCCGAGCAACATCCCGATACCCAGTGGTCGTTTCAGTATTCGCCGGAAAGTTTTAGCGGTACTGAGATGGATTATGCCATAGAGGTCTGTGATGCGGTGATTGAACAGTGGCAGCCTAAGAGCGGCCGCGACATTATTATTAATTTGCCGGCAACCGTAGAGATGTCGACGCCTAACCGTTTTGCTGATCAGGTGGAATATTTCTGCCGCCATTTAGTCAATCGTCCCTATGTGCGTATTAGTTTGCATACCCATAATGATCGGGGCTGTGCCGTTGCTGCTGCCGAGCTGGGTGTATTGGCTGGGGCCGATCGTGTTGAAGGCACGTTGATGGGTAATGGTGAACGTACCGGTAATATGGATGTTATTACCATGGGCATGAACCTGTATTCTCAGGGGATTGATCCAAAACTGGATTTCTCCAATATCATGGAGATTAATGAGGTGGTAGAGAGTTGCACTGAGATTCCGGTAGGGGTGCGTCACCCTTGGGCTGGCGAATTGGTCTATACCGCTTTTTCCGGTAGCCATCAGGATGCGATTCGTAAATCAGTGAACTATCACAGCGAGCATAATAAACAGCATTGGGATGTGGCTTATCTGCCGATTGACCCTCGTGATATTGGCCGCGAATATGAAGAGATCGTGCGCATCAACTCTCAGAGTGGTAAGGGTGGTGTCGCACTGGTATTGGAGCGTGATTACGCCATTAATCTGCCGAAGTGGATGCATACTTCACTGAGCACCGTGGTGCAATCGGCCGCCGAAGAGAGCGGGGTCGAGGTATCACCGAGCAATATTAAGCGTCTGTTTGATGAACACTTTATCGCGGTGCCAACACAGTGGCAGTTGGACGACTACGATCTGCACACCGACGAGCACCATGTTAGCGCCCGTTTTCGCATAGGCGATCAGTCGTTTAACGGTGAGGGGGCCGGAGCGTTGGAGGCTTTGTGCTCGGCACTGACCACGGCGTTTCACTGCTCTATTGAAGTGGTGCAGTTTGATCAGCATGCGATCAGCGGTGGCACGGATGCTAAGGCACAGGCGTCGATCGCCGTTAAGATCAATGGTGAAGCCTATTTTGCGGTTGCGGTGGCCGGCGATACATCGGCGGCAACCTTGCAAGCGATGTTAACGGCCTTTAGTCGTACCGGTCTTGAAGCGGTGCAAGCCGCTTGAGGTGATGTTCGCTCTCGTTTGATTGCAAAGCCTGGCGGTGATCGTCAGGCTTTGTTGTATTAGCCGTATGCTCGGCGGCAACGGTCGATTATTTGAGTACTATTTGCCGATGCTGCTGTTATCCTTTCCCCGCTATACTCCTCTCATTTTGCCGCTTTTTTTACTTTTTCAGCCAATCTGAACCCTTGTTGTGTTTTTCCACTTCACCGACCCCCGAATTCTTTGATAGGGTAGATACAGATTTTAACGCTGCCGAAGGCTTCGCCTATGTTGGCGTCAGTTCAAATTCAGTTCAAATTAGGTAGGCTGGATTTAAGGCTAAGTTTTAATAGTAAGCTCTAATAGTAAGTTCTAATAGTAAGTTTTAAGACTGAGCTTATCGGTAGTGGATTGATTTTAGTGGAGCCACCGTAGCTCTTTTCGGATGGTTGGATGATATGGGGTTAATAGGGTAATGCAAACCAATATTTTGCTTCGGATTCAACCGATTCTCTTTTCTATTTTTGCGGTAGCGGTGAGTCATAATCTATTCTTTGTGATGTTACCCATCCGGCTTAAAGAGGGAGGCTTTGCATCGTCCGATATCGGTATGGCGATGAGTATGTTTGCCGTTGGAGCCATTATGGCGGGCATCTTTGGCTCACGGGCGGTGCTGAGAGCGGGGCATATTCGGGCGTTTTCCTCAATGGCGGCGATGTTAGCGATAGTGTCGGTGTGTCACAGTTATTTTCTTAATATCTGGGTTACCGGTGCTTTACGGATGGTGGCCGGATTTTGTTTTGTCACAAGCTTTATCACATTGGAAAGTTGGCTAAATGTCCTCAGCGATAAACGCAACCGAGGAACGGTGTTTAGTACCTATCAGATCTGTTTTGCCATTGGCTTTGGTTCAGCGCCTTTTCTGTTTAGTCTCTCCAGTGAACACGACCCCCGCCTGTTTGGTTTGATCGGCGTATTTCTCTGTATTTCATTGATTATTATGTCAATGAGTCGCTTACCTTTGCCCGAGTTACCGAGTCGGCCCCGAGCAATGTCGCCAAAACGCTTATGGCGCTATTCGCCATCGGGTACCCTGTCCTGTTTTTGTGCCGGATTAATCAGTGCGGCGAGTGTCTCATTGATCTCGCTTTACGCCTACGATCACGGCATTACCGGTATCTGGCTATCATTGGTATTGGGTTCTTATCAGCTAGGGGGGTTGCTGACGCAGTATCCCGTCGGCTGGTTGGCGGACCGCTATGATAAGCGTTTGGTCGCCGCGGGCTTAATGGTGATGGGCGTGGTGAGTAATTTACTGATTATTGCCGAAAATTTTGTCGCGATGCCGATCGAAATACTGGTGGTACTCTTTTTGATCTCCGGCGGCTCGGGGGTAGCGCTCTTTCCGTTGGCCGTGACTCAGGTGTTTGATCATATCGATCTTAAAGAGGCGATGTCAGCCACCAGTACCATGCAGATTTTATTGGGCTGTGGCGGTGTGTTGGGCCCCATCATTGCGGGGTTCTTAATGACAGAGTTCGACAGCATTTGGCTGTACTACTATCTCGTAGGGGTGCACCTGTTAGTGGGTGTGTTCTTGATTGTGCGTAAGCTCTATGTGCGAACAGAAACCCTCGAGAGTCATTCAAAATATCAGATCAGTATGCAGAACTCGGTTGGTACCTCGGTGCTTGAACCGCAACTCAATTATAACCTCGCTGAAATCGGTGATCCGGAACTTAAGTTGCTGCTGGTGGCCTTGGGGCAGCAGCCTAGAGATCCCGGCATTCTTATTAGTACCGCGTTGGAAGGCTCTTCCTTGAAACCGCAAGACGTAGCGATTCATATGGTGTTGGCCTTACCGAAGCGCTCCGGTGAACTGATCACCATCTTAGTGCAGCTGTTTCCGGATGATCGGTTGGCGATCGCCTATTCATTGCGTGATCTCTTTGTGCTGCGTAAAGAGCGGATCAATGCGATGCTGCTAGATGCGCTGGTCGATGGTGCCGATGACCTTGAACGTACCGAAATCGATTCGATGATGGCGCATATTATTCGCGAGCAGGATGAAGAGGATGATCAGGTGGCCGCTGCGGCAAGCTAAGTGGTGGGGCAGAGTGACAAAGCGGTTAATCTATTGGCCTCTGGTATCCGTGAGTCAAAGAGCACCAGATAGACAAAAGCCACCGTCGGGTGGCTTTTTCATGCAGGAATTGTTCACTGTTAAGGCTTAAGTGACTTAAGACTCAAATGGCTTAAGACTTATGTGGTTTAAGCCTTAAGAGGTTTAAGTCTTATGTGGTTTAAGACTTAGGCTTTTTCGGCCCGCGCCCAACCCGTTTCTTCGGTGATTTCTTCTGCGAAGCGGCTTTTTTAGCAGCGGCTTTAGCCACCGCTTTTTTGTTCTTCACTTTAGGCTTTTTCGGTTTGGCTTTGCCGCTACCTTTGCCGGGCTCAGGGTTTTTCGGTGCCAAGCCGGGGAAGGTTGCGCGGGTTATCTGATCGCCGATGAAACGCTCGATCTTGCCAAGTGTTGCCCAGTCGAGTGGTTCTACAATCGACCAGACGGTGCCTTTAGCGCCATCGCGACCGGAGCGTCCGGCGCGGTGAACATAGCTGTCGGCTTTCATCGGTAGATAGAGGTTGATCACATGGGTGAGATCGGGCAGATCTAGGCCACGGCCAACCACATCGGTGGCGATGATCAGCTTGATCCGGCCGCGACGCATCTCTTTGATGCGTTGGTTACGTTCGCTCTGACGCATATCACCATGCAACCCGTAGCAGAGTATTCCCGCATTACGGATAATGGTCACCCACTGTTCAACCTGTTTGCGGCTGTTAACAAAGATGATGCCTTGCTTCAGTTCTGGCTGATGAACCAGTGCCTTCAGCAGGTATTCTTTATGTTTTTCGTTATCGGCTCGGTAGACCGTTTGTTCGATATTGGTCGGGATTTGCCGAGGTTGTTCAACCGCGACTATCTGGGAGTCTTCATTGAGCAGATCGGCGGCGAACTGTTGAATCTTTTCACCCTCGAGGGTGGCCGAGAACATCAGGGTTTGACGTTCAAGAGGCAGAACATCGGCAATCTGTTTGATATCGTGGATAAAGCCTAGATCTAACATCCGGTCGGCTTCATCGATGATCAACATATCGACCAACGAGAGATCTAGCCATTCTTGAGCATTAAGCTCTAGAAGGCGCCCGGGAGTGGCGACCATGATATCGATCGGTTCAGCCAGCATCCCTTTTTGCATACCAAAGGGTACGCCACCGACAATCAGGCAGCTTTTGATACGGTTGGTTTGGGTTTGTAGCTGAATCACCTGATAGATCTGTTTTGCCAGCTCTCGAGTCGGAGCCAGAATCAATATCTGTGGCGCACTGCTGCGATCCTGATCACAATCGAACACTTTCTGTAGTGCTGGCAACACAAAGGCAAGGGTTTTACCTGTTCCTGTGGGGGCAGAGGCCAACAGATCGAAGCCTTCCAATGCGACAGGGATCGCCTGTTGCTGAATTGGACGGGGGCTGAGGAAGTTGTTGTCAGCCAGTGGACCCAGAATTTCAAGATCCAGGTTTAGGTCGATAAAGAACATCGAAGAGTACTCACAGATTTAAAGGCGCAAGCATACCTTATTTTTGTCAATTCTGATATTTGGCAGCATGGTGAATAGTGCCTTTATGGGGACTATTTAACGAATATTTTCCTATATTGGCCAGTGATTGAGATTGCGCCTTGAGGTAGGCCTCCACAACGCCTATCATTCCGCGCTGACCGGTTAAAAATGGCCATGGTTGTGAAATAGGTATTTATATTTCCACTAGCGTCGTTTACGGGTGTCGTTTCTATCGTTTTCTGTTTGAGAGCTGTCTTTTGTCTGAATTTATTCCCGGCCAACGCTGGATCAGTAATACCGAATCAAATCTGGGGCTGGGGTTGGTAACCAGCGTATCGAATCGTCGTGTTGAAATGTTGTTTCCTGCGGTTGAAGAGGAACGCACCTATGCGGTTGATAATGCACCGCTGAGTCGCGTGGTCTATCCGGTTGGTGAGAAAGTACGTAATGCCGCGGGTATTAACGTCACGATTACCGCCCAGCAGGAACTGAATGGCTATATGGTCTATCAGGCCGAAGATGCGCAGGGTGAAGTGCTGGTGCTAGAAGAGCGCGATCTCGATAGTGCGGTACACTTCAGTAAACCCCACGATCGTCTCTTTGCTGGACAGGTTGATAAGCTGTCGCAGTTTAGGCTGCGGGTTGAGACCCTTAAAAATCAGTTTAATCACCTGCAATCAGAAAGCTACGGTTTGCTGGGCCCACGGGTGCAGCTTTTACCCCATCAGCTCTATATTGCCCATCAGGTAGCGCAGCGGTTTGCCCCTAGGGTATTGCTGGCCGATGAAGTGGGGCTGGGTAAAACCATTGAAGCGGGATTGATCCTGCATCAGCAGTTGATCAGTGGTAAGGCCTCCCGTGCCTTGATTGTGGTGCCTGACAGCTTAGTGCATCAATGGCTGATCGAGATGCTTCGCCGCTTTAACCTGCGTTTCACGATTCTCGATGAGCTACGTTGTGAAGCGTTAGAACTGTCCGATGAGGGTGTTAATCCCTTCGATACGGCTCAGTTGGTGTTATGTAATCTATCCTTCCTTAAATCGAGCCCCGATCGCTTAGTACAAGCATTGGATGCCGGCTGGGATATGCTGGTGGTGGATGAAGCCCATCATCTGGTGTGGTCAGAAGAGCTATCTAGCCCAGAATATATCTGTATCGAAGCGCTGGCCCGTGAGGTCAAAGGATTATTGCTGCTGACGGCAACCCCCGAACAGCTGGGTGTTGATAGTCACTTTGCTCGGCTGCGTCTGCTCGATCCGGATCGTTACTACAGTCTCGAGCAGTTCCGTGCAGAAGAGGAGAGCTATCAGCCGGTGAGCAAGCTGGTGGCACAACTATTGGCCGAAGATGCCCGAGAACAATTGAAGGATGCGCCGGAAGTCTTTGCACAGTTGCGGCATTATCTGGGTGATGAGATTGTTCAGCAGTTGCAGGATGAACTGTATAACGATTCTCTCGATCAGGCTATTCAAGATGCGGTGGCTAGTCTGCTGGATCAGCATGGCACGGGCCGAGTCCTGTTCCGGAACACCCGTGATGGGGTTAGTGGTTTCCCTAAACGGATTCTGCACAGCTATCCACTGTCCGAGCCGGATTTCTATCTGGAAAGCGAGCGTCAGTTGATGGCGCAAGCGGATCTGGAAGAGCGACTGCATCCCGAACTGATATTGGCCGATCGCTGGCTCGAAGCCGACCCTCGAGTGCAGTGGCTGGTGGATTGGTTAAAAGAGAACCGAGACCAGAAAGCATTGGTTATCTGTGCCTATGCGAATACGGCTAAATCGCTGGAAGCGCATCTGCGGTTATATGAAGGGATTCGCTCATCGGTCTTCCATGAAGGCATGAGTCTGGTTAACCGCGACCGTGCGGCGGCCTATTTCGCCGATGAAGATGAAAGCGCTCAGGTGTTGATCTGTTCCGAAATTGGTAGTGAAGGGCGTAACTTCCAGTTTGCTAGCCATCTGGTATTGTTTGATCTGCCACTCAACCCTGATCTGTTAGAGCAGCGTATTGGTCGTCTGGACCGGATTGGCCAGCGTAACGATGTGCAGATCCATGTACCGCACTATGAATTCAGTGCTCAATCGACCTTGTTGGATTGGTTCCACCGTGGCTTAAACTGTTTCGAGCGTGCCTGTCCGGTAGGGCAAGTATTATTCGATCAATTCCTTGAACAGCTGATTCCCGCACTGTTTGATGAATACGATGAAACAAATATCGAAACGTTAATCGCCAGTACCCGTTTAGAAGCCGATCGTCTGTTAGAACAGTTGCAGCAGGGCCGGGATCAATTGTTAGAACTGAACTCCTGCCATCCGGAAAAAGCCCAAGCGATTGCCGAAAGTATGGAAGTCACCGGCAATAGCATTGAGCTGAGCCGTTATATGGAACGGATGTTCGATCAGTTTGGCGTCGAGCAACAGGTACACAGTAGTCAGAGTATTATCCTGAGTCCGGGCGAGCATATGCACTATGAAAGCCTGCCGGGGTTACCTGAAGATGGAATGACCGCGACCTATAGCCGTGCTTTGGCGCTAGGACGGGAAGATATCCAGTTTATGACCTGGGAGCACCCGCTGGTGCTAGGCACGATGGATATCGTGGTCAATGGTGATTTTGGTAATACGGCGGTTTGCTCGATCAAACTGCCACCGTTGAAGCCCGGTACGCTGTTGCTAGAAGCGATCTATACCTTGCACTGCGCCGCGCCAAAACCGCTACAGGTGCAGCGTTATCTGCCGCAGACTCTGAGTCGGATTGTGGTCGATACCAATGGTACGGACCTCAGCGCTATCTTAACTGAAGCACATATCAATAATCTGGCCGAGCGAGTCGGGCGGCGTCAGGCGGTTGAAATTGTGAAGCATACACGGCCTGATATCGATAAGATGGTGAAGCGGGTAGAGGGTATTTCTGAAACCCAGTTGCCGGCGATGTTGCTTGAGGCGAAGCAGAATGTTGAGAAACTCCTCGGTGCAGAACAGGAACGCCTGACTGCACTGGCGGCGGTGAATCCTAATATTCGGCAGGAAGAGATCGATTATCTGGCCGAGAACCGTGCGGCATTAGAGCATCATCTGGAGAGTGCTTCACTGAAGCTTGATGCAATCCGTGTGATTGTTGCCACTTGATGTCTGCTAATATTGCTAACGATATGCAGATGAATTTAGCCTAACCGGAGCAGACTTTGTCCAACGCTGAAAACTTTACCGATCTGGGGCTTGATCCTCGGCTCAGCACTATTCTTGATCATCAGGGGATCTCCGAGCCCACTGAAATTCAGGCGCGAGCAGTACCGACGGCGATTACGGGGCATGATCTAATCGCCTCATCGAAAACCGGCTCTGGAAAAACGCTGGCTTACCTGTTGCCGACGATGCAGCGGTTGATGCGGCAGAAAGCGCTGAGTAAAAAGGATCCTCGGGCGCTGGTTCTGGCGCCCACGCGCGAACTGGCGAAACAGGTTTATGCTCAGTTACGCAGCCTGATCAGCGGTACGCCCTATAAAGCGGCGTTGGTGCTAGGTGGTGAGAACTTCAACGATCAGGCTAAAGCCTTAGCGAAAAATCCCCATGTGGTGGTGGCGACTCCCGGTCGCTTGGTGAACCATCTGGATGAACGGTCGCTGTTTTTGGATGGTTTAGAACTGTTGATTTTGGATGAAGCCGATCGGATGCTCGATCTAGGGTTCACCGAACAGCTCAATCGGATCAACCAAACCGCTAGCCATCGTCTCAGACAGACGCTGATGTTTTCCGCCACGCTGGAACACGCGGCAGTGAATAGCATGGCTAAAACCTTGCTGAAAGCGCCTAAGCGGATCGCAATCGGTGCGGCGAATGCTGAACATGCGGATATTGAAAAGCGCTTTTATCTCGCGGATCACCTCGATCATAAGCAGGCCTTGCTTGAACGTATTCTCGAGACTGAAACCTATCAGCAGGTGATTATCTTCACCGCAACCCGCACAGATACTGAGCGCTTGTCGCAGTTGCTGTCGGCAAAAGGGTTGAAAACGGCTGCTTTGAGCGGCGATATGAGCCAGTCTGATCGCAATAAGATTATGGACAGCTTCAGCCGAGGGCAGCAACAGGTGCTAATTACCACCGATGTGGCATCCCGTGGGCTCGATCTGTTACAGGTCTCCTTGGTGATTAACTTTGATATGCCTAAACAGGCTGAAGAGTATGTTCATCGAATCGGCCGTACGGGCAGAGCCGGCGCGAAAGGGGTAGCTGTCTCATTGGTGGGGCCGAAAGATTGGGATGCATTTCGACGGGTTGAGAGCTTTCTGCAGCAGTCGGTTAATTTCAGTGAACTGGATGGCCTGAAAGGTAAGTTTAAGGGCATTAAAGATGCGCCTGCTGCTAAGCCTAAGTCTGAGAAAGTGGTGACTGAACGTCGTCCTAAGCGGGTGGTTAAAGCGCCTCAGGATCGTAAAAATCGCCGTCAGGCGAATCGAGAGATTGTTTCTGACGACGGTATGGCACCGTTGAAAAAGAAAAAAACGGATTAACGCCTTGTCGCATCATAAAAACCAGCCATGTGCTGGTTTTTTTGTTTTGATTTCAGGTAGTTGGTTGTTATCGCTTAGTGATGAGCCGGTACCTTATTAACCTTGACCTCTCAAAGTGATGACTGATCGCTTTGTAATACATGAGACCCCCTGTTAAAACTAGAGTACCGACTCTGTTAAGCCTAAACGTTTAACTCGGCTGAGATGTCTGCGATTAATGAAAAATTAACGGTGTGATGGCTCATTTTATGCAAAATAGATCTATGCTTAACGGTATTGGCCTAAATCTTAAACGCACACTCTTAATCTAGCGTATGGGTTGGGTGAAAGAACATAAAGTATGATCATGTGATCGGCTTAATCACTCGTCTAGGAATACAGGTTGAATCGTCTTTGCTGTTGGAGAATTGGATGCTCAGAATAGCCCCGTGGCTAGCCCTTGTAATGAGCTTTGTTTGCAGTGCTTTTGCATCTGTGTCTGTCTATGCCGATGACGCACTAGCAGAGACCTCTGCTGCTTGGCAGGAACAGCATCTTTCGTCAGATGAGATCGCTTGGCTGGCGCAGCATCCTGTTCTTAAGTTGGGAATTGATTCTAAGTTCGCCCCTTACGAGTGGATAGATAGTGAGGGCGTTTATACAGGGATTGCCGCCGATTACTTCCATTTGCTGGAACAGCGCTTGGGGGTTTCTTTTGAGCCTGTCACTGACAAAACCTCATGGAGCGCCGTGCTTAACGCCGCTCGTGATGGTGAATATGACCTCATTTCCTGCTTAGTTAAAACCGATGAGCGGGAGGTATATTTAGAATTTAGCCAATCTTATCTTGCTAGTACCGCGGTGATTGTGAGCCAACAAGGCCCCTATGTTGGCACCTTGGATAAACTCAAGGGAAAAACCGTTGCTATTCACAAAGGGCATTTTACCGATGAGCTTTTACGTCGCGATTATCCGGGCATCAATATCATCAATACGGCCGATATAGGCTCTGCATTACACCTGGTGTCCGAGGGGCAAGCCGATGCGTTTGTCGGCGATGCGACGGCGGCGAGTTATGTGATGAAAAAGGAATCGATTCTTAATCTTAGTTTTTCGGGACATACCGATTATAAGAGTGATTATCGTATCGGTGTTTATCGGGAGAATACACTACTGACAGGCATTATTCAGAAAGCGCTGGATGATATTTCTGAAAGTGAGCGTAATCAAATCCTGGATCACTGGAGTGGTTTGGAGTTTCCTCAAAGTATCGCACTGGCTAAGATCGTTAAGATTAGCGTGGTGATTACGCTGATCTTGTTGTTTTTTATCTATTGGAATTTTCGCTTACGCCGCTCAGAGGAGGCTTATCGTCGCAGTGAACAGCGGTTTAAAAACCTAGTCGAGTCCTCCGATGGTATGGTTTGGGAGGTCGATTACCATACCAATAACATTATCTATATGAGCGAAAACGCGGTCAGGATTCTGGGCTACCCGATCGACAGTTGGTTGCAGCCAGGCTTTTGGCCAGACCATATCCATCCCGATGATCGTAATAGAGTGGTTAATTATGCCACTAAAGAAGCGGCCGCGATGCGAGATTACCTGTCTGAGTACCGTTTTTTAACGGTCAACGGTGATGCGGTTTGGATTCGGGATATGGTTAGGGTGGTCACCGAAAAAGGCAAACCCCGTTGGTTGCGTGGGTTAATGCTGGATATCACCGACCAGAAAAAGGCCGAGCTGCTGATGCAGGAAAGTGAATCTCGGTTCCGTGAATTGATTGAAAGTCTGCCGGCGATTGCGGTGCAGGGCTACGATGAAGAGCGTCGCGTGATCTATTGGAACGACGCCAGTGAAACCCTCTATGGTTATACCCGTGAGGATGTACAGGGGCGGCGTTTAGAAGATCTTATTATTCCCGGGCAGATGCGCGAAGGGCTCATTGAATTTCATCGGGCTTGGTTGGACGAGGGGGTGCCTATTCCTGCTGCGGAGTTGGAGTTGCAACGGAAAGATGGTTCGATGGTGCCGGTTTTCTCTAGTCATGTGATGCTGACAGCGGCTGATGGCAGTCAGAATATGTATTGTATCGATGTTAACCTGATAGAGCAGAAGCAGGCCCGTGCGGAATTAACCCAGATGGCGCACTATGATCCTCTGACGCTGCTGCCGAACCGGCGCACCTTTACGGATCGTTTGCAGCAGATGATGCAAAGCTCCAAACGTGAGGGTGAACAGGTGGCGGTGATGATGATCGATCTCGACCGCTTCAAAGAGGTGAATGATACCCTCGGTCATGATTATGGTGATTTGCTGCTTAAAGAAGCGGCGAATCGTTTAACCGCCTGTATTCGAGAATCCGATACGGTTGCCCGTTTAGGGGGCGATGAGTTTCTTGTGATTCTGGGCCATATCAGCGATATAGCCGTGATTGAGCGGGTGGCGAGAACCATATTAAAACAGTTAAGCGATCCTTATGAGTTAAATGATCATATCGCCTTTGTGTCAGCGAGTATCGGTATTACGCTGTATCCGGTGGATGCGATGTCGCTTGAAATGCTGATGAAAAATGCAGATCAGGCGATGTATGCCGCTAAAGCTGAGGGGCGTAACCGGTTCCATTACTTTACCCCTGAAATGGAGGCGGCGGCTCAACGGCGTAGGCGAATGCTGAATGAACTGCGCGAGGCGATCAAACTGCAGCAGTTTGAAGTCTATTATCAGCCGATTATTGACCTGAGTACGGGCAAGATTGTTAAAGCGGAAGCGTTATTACGCTGGAATCACCCTAAGGGGCAGGTGCCGCCGCTGGATTTTATCCCTTTAGCCGAAGAAACCGGTTTAATTGTTGATATTGGTAACTGGGTGTTTGCCGAAGTGGTGCGTCAGGTATCCGTTTGGAAGGGATATTTTGATACCGATTTACAGGTGGGTATTAACACCTCACCGGCTCAGTATCTGGATGAAAACTTCTGCGAACCGGATTGGTTTGGCAATATTATGGGTAACGGTTTAGCGAGCGGTCTGAATCCGGCAAACCTGTGTATCGAGATTACCGAGAGCCTGTTAATGGAGGCTGGCAGTAGTATCACCGATAAGTTGCTACAGTTTCGGGATCATGGCATCGAGGTGGCGTTGGATGACTTTGGTACCGGTTATTCGTCGCTCTCCTACCTGAAACAGTTTGATATTGATTACCTTAAGATTGATCAAAGTTTTGTATCGAACTTATCTCCGGCCTCTCAAGATCTCGTGCTCTGCGAAGCGATCATTGTGATGGCGCACAAGCTGGGTATTAGAGTGATCGCCGAGGGCGTGGAAACCGAAGAGCAGCGACAGCTATTAACCGCGATTGAGTGTGATTACTGTCAAGGGTATCTGTTTGGTCGACCAATGCCTGCTAAGGAGTTCTCCGACCAGTGGTTGATACCGAGTCACCTAATAGACCAAGACTGATGCCTCTTGTGAGTGAGACCGATCAGTGTGTTTGGCAGGCTTTAACCAAAAAAGCCAGCCTTGTTAGGGGCTGGCTTCGAGGTTAAGCTCTGAGGCATATGTTTAGCTAATCGAGCGGTTGATCAGCCCGCAATACCCTGTTTCTTAAGATACTCTTCATAACCACCATGGAAGTCGGTCAGGCCGTCTTCTTTCATATCGATAATGCGAGTGGCCAGCGAGGAGACAAACTCACGGTCATGGCTGACAAAGATCAGCGTGCCATCAAAGTTTTCCAACGCAAGGTTCAACGCTTCGATAGACTCCATATCCATATGGTTGGTCGGTTCATCCATCAGCAGAATATTCGGCTGTTGCAGAATCAATTTACCCAGCAACATACGACCTTTTTCACCACCGGAAAGCACTTTAACGGATTTCTTGATCTCGTTTTGTGAAAACAGCATACGGCCCAAAGAAGCGCGGATCACCTGTTCATCTGAGCCGGATTTAGTCCACTGGGACATCCAGTCAAACAGGTTGCTCTCATCGGCAAAGTCGTGGGCATGGTCCTGAGCGTAGTAACCAATATTACTATTTTCAGACCACTTAACTTCACCACTGTCGAGTTCAAGTTCACCTTGCAGGCATTTCAGTAGGGTGGTTTTACCGATACCGTTAGGGCCGATAATGGCGATGCGCTCGCCGACTTCAACCATCATGTTGAGGTCTTTGATCAATGGCTCGGCGTCATAACCCTTGGTCAGGCCTTCCACTTCCAGCGCTAAGCGATGCAGTTTTTTCTCTTGATCGAAGCGGATATAGGGGCTTTGGCGACTAGAGGGTTTGATATCGTTAAGTTCGATTTTTTCAATCTGTCGTGCCCGAGACGTTGCTTGCTTAGCTTTAGAAGCATTGGCCGAGAAGCGGCTGACAAAGCTGCGAAGTTCAGCAATTTGGGCCTTTTTCTTGGCATTGTCCGATTGCAGGCGTTCTTGCAAGGCGGTCGAGGCGATCATGTAATCGTCATAGTTGCCGGGATAAAGCCGCAGCTCACCGTAATCTAGGTCGGCCATATGGGTACAGACCGAATTCAGGAAGTGACGGTCATGGGAGATGATAACCATGGTGCTGTTACGGTCGTTTAACACGCCTTCCAGCCAGCGGATGGTGTTGATATCGAGGTTGTTGGTCGGTTCGTCCAACAACAGAATATCAGGATCGGCAAACAGCGCCTGCGCTAGTAGTACCCGTAGTTTCCAGCCGGGTGCGACCTCGCTCATAGGGCCAAAATGTTGCGCGGTAGGAATGTCGAGGCCGAGTAGCAGTTCACCGGCACGGGATTCGGCGGTATAGCCGTCGAGTTCGGCAAATTCCACTTCCAGTTCAGCGACTTTAATGCCTTCCTCTTCGGTCATATCGGGGAGGCTGTAAATCCGATCCCGTTCCTGTTTGATCTCCCAGAGTTCAGCATGGCCCATGATGACCGTATCGATAACACTGAACGCTTCAAAAGCGAACTGGTCCTGCCGCAGTTTACCGATCCGCTCGTTCGGGTCTTTGCTGACGTTGCCTGCGGAGGGTTCTAAGTCGCCCCCGAGAATTTTCATCAGGGTCGATTTGCCGCAACCATTCGCTCCGATCAGGCCATAGCGGTTACCCTCACCAAACTTGACAGAGATATTTTCGAACAGTGGTTTGGCACCAAACTGCATAGTGATATTAGCGGTAGTCAGCAAAACAGGAATCCATCAGTATAAATGTTAAGGTGAAAAATAAGCCGCATATTGTCCCACAAATCGGCATTAAAGTGTGCTAATCGAGTGTTTCTTTTTAGTAATTAAATGGAGATACTGCAGCGGTTAAGTAACAGGTGGATATATGGATAAACAACAGCTAGTGGCGCAGATTATTGGCCGACTTCAAGCGGATCTTAATGTGAACGTGGCGGCGGCTAACGAAGCGCACGAGGCGGCGACCCATGAAGAGAGTGTGGCAGAGAATCAATACGACACCCTCGGGTTAGAAGCCTCTTATCTCGCCCATGGCCAGTCTATGCGGGTACAGGCGTTAGAGGGGGATATCGCAGCGTACCAGCAGATGCCTCTGAAGCTGTTTGATGAGGATGCACCGGTGGGGTTATCGGCCTTGGTCACCCTTGAAGATAACCAGGGTCAGGAGAAACGACTGTTTATCGGTGGCCTGCAAATCGTCGAAGAAGATTATACCGTTATCGTTATTACGCCGGAAGCGCCGTTGGGTGCTGCACTGATAGGCCGCTTTCTGGGTGATCAGATCGAGCTGCCCCAAGGACGATTTGAGATTACGGATCTTAGTTGATGACGTATAATCTGCGGCCATCGCTTTAGAGCTGATAATCGCTCCGTTAACTAAGGAATAAGCATGAGTATTACCAAAGATAAGGTTGTTCAGTTTCATTATGCTTTGCATGATGCCGATAAAACCGTCGAAGAAACCACTCGCGGCGGTTCGCCGATGGCGTATCTGCATGGCCATCAAAATATGATTGCAGGTCTCGAACAGGCGATGGAAGGCAAAGCCGTGGGCGATACTTTTTCCGTTACACTAGAAGCAAAAGACGCCTATGGTGAATACTTGCCTGACTCTGAGCAGCGTATTCCTGTTAAACACCTGCAGGGGGCGAAAAAATGGCGTCCGGGTATGGTGGGTACGGTTCATACTGAACAAGGGCAGCGACAGGTAACCGTGGTTAAGGTTGGCCGGTTTATGGTCACCGTGGATAACAACCATCCTCTAGCGGGCAAGGTGCTAACCTTTGATATCGAAATTATGGATATCAGAGACGCGAGCGCGGAAGAAGTGGCCCATGGTCATGCCCACGGCGCAGGTGGTCACCACCATTAATCACCAGCATTAAGTATCAACGAGAAACGCCAGCCTCATTTGGACAGCTAGGGAGCCTTGCTCCCGTAGAAACCGAATGGCTGGCAGGCTCAAGTATCTTAAGTTGTTAGATCTAGCGAAAAGGGAAAGGGAAAGTGTGAGTGTGAGTGTGAGTTTTACTCTGTTCCACAGCAAGACTTCATTCGCTGATCAACTGTTTGTCTGATTTAGCCTAACAATCCATCCCATAGTCAAAAATAAATAGCCTATCACCATCGTCTGATCAATACTCAGTACTGAATATAAGTCAGGAGGATCGGATGAAAACTGAACGTTTAGAGTTTACTGGCCATGATGGTTCACTATTAGCGGCGAGATTAGATCTGCCGGTTGGTAAGCCCGCGGCGTATGCCCTGTTTGCCCACTGCTTTACCTGTTCAAAAGACCTACAGGCTTCACGGCGTATTGCGCAACGTCTAGCGTCCTTAGGGATTGCCGTGTTGCGTTTTGATTTTACCGGCTTGGGGCATTCTCAGGGCGAGTTTGCTAATACCGGCTTTAGCTCGAATATGCAGGATCTGCTACTGGCGGCGGATTTTCTGCGCGAACATTATTCAGCCCCTCAATTGTTAATTGGTCACTCATTAGGTGGTGCAGCGGTGCTCGCCATTGCCGGTCAGGTGGCTGAGGCCAAAGCGGTGGTGACCATTGGCGCGCCCGCTGATCCGAAACACCTACTGCATAAATTTGATGAGCATCTCGATACGATCTGTGCCGATGGTGAAGCTAGCGTGAGCCTAGGTGGAAGGGCGTTTACCATTAAGCGTGAGTTCCTTGAGGATATCTCGTCGGCATCACTGGAAAAAGCGGTGAAAGGGCTGCGCAAGGCCTTATTGGTGATGCATGCACCGTTGGACGACACCGTGCCATTGGAGAATGCCGCGCGTATCTTTCAGATGGCTAAACACCCTAAGAGCTTTGTAACCCTCGACTCTGCCGATCATTTACTGAGTCGACAGGAGGATGCCGATTATGCCGCTGAAGTGATATCGACCTGGGCCCAACGGTATATCGACGTGCAGCTCTTACCAAAATACATGAATGCCCCCGAAGGGGTGATTAGGGTGAGTGAGGCTGATCCCGACAGCTTTACTCAGGATATTAGCGCCGCAGGGCATCACCTGATTGCCGATGAAATGGTCAGTTACGGTGGTAGCAATCTAGGTCCTAGCCCATACCAATATGTGGCTGCTGGACTCGGTGCCTGTACATCGATGACGATTAGAATGTACGCGCGACTGAAAAAGCTACCTTTAGAGCATGTGCAGGTGGATGTGACCCATGACAAAATACATGCCCAAGATTGCGCGACCTGCGAGCAGCAGAACGGTAAAGTTGATCAGTTTGAGCGCCGAATTACCCTTATCGGCGAATTAACCGAAGCCCAGCGTCAACGCTTAATGGAAATCGCCGACCGCTGCCCTGTGCACAGAACCTTGGAAGGCGAGATTAATATCGTCACGCGTTTAACCGAGTAATTGTTTAGCTTGGCTTAGCGAGGCTTAGTTTAGATTAGGTATCACTATTAACTGAACTGACCGGATGCTCCACCTTTGTGGTTGGGGTTATCCGGTTTTTTTGCTATGACGGCGCCCGTTTACTGGGGTGATATTGTATTAAATGATTTATAGGTCATCCGTTTCTGGGTGAAAAAGACAATTTCCAGTTGCCTTATAATCGATATTTTTATAAATATATTAATTAAAACAATAGCTTATAGGTAATATATTTTTTGTCGCCATCTTTACGAATATGACCGATATAGCCGACATGAAATTGAAGTGATACTTTGGGGATAACAGCAAGATAACAATAATAATGGTTATTCTATAGGCGAACCCATGATCGAGATTGAACAGATACATCACGTTGCATACCGTTGCAACGATGCCAAAGAAACGGTTGAGTTTTATAAAGACGTTCTGAATATGGAGTTTTTGGTTGCGATTGCTGAAGATCGTGTGCCTTCGACTAAAGAGCCCGATCCTTATATGCATCTATTTCTAGATGCGGGTAATGGCAATATTCTAGCGTTCTTTGAACTGCCGACTAAGCCAAAAATGGACCGTGATCATAATACCCCTGCGTGGGTGCAACACATCGCCTTTCGCGTGAAGGACGAGGCGGCATTATTGGCGGCTAAAGCCGATATCGAAGCCAAAGGGATCGATGTTATTGGGCCGACAGAGCATGGCATTATTCGCTCAATCTACTTTTTTGATCCCAATGGCCATCGTCTTGAATTAACCCATACCAAAGGCAGCGATGCACAGATGGCCGAGCTTAAACGAGTGGCGCCGCTGATGCTGGAGGAGTGGTCGCGGACCAAAAAAGCACCCCAGCATGCGGCATGGCTGCATGAGGCGGAGTTTAACGGGCTCGATTAAGCGGGTGCAGAGGATGTTAAAACGGAGCCCTGTCTCCGTTTTAACGTTTATTGATCTGAGCTGTCGTTTGAGTCGTCTTTGGATTTACGCCGTTCCAACCATTTCACATTGTAGTGGCAGTGGGGGCAGCGATCGTGAAGCACCGAATCGATCTCATTACGTAATTTATCCATATCCCGTTCCAGATGCTTTTCCATACTCCGGTTAACGCTATTATGCATAATATTAGCCGCATCTTCCTTGCTGATACCTAAGGTCTCACGCATCTGATTCAGAGCCTTTTGCTCAATCGAATCAACCACACCATCTTGAATGGCCATATGCACCATCTTTTCGTAGGTTCTGCGCCGTTCTCTGATCGCTTCGTTAAAACCGGATGCCAGTATACCGGCGGGGAGAGCGACAATACCGAGGCTCATAATGCTAATAATGGATGCCATGATCTTGCCCATAATGGTGATGGGAATCACATCGCCATAACCTAGCGTCGTCATGGTGACAATGGCCCACCACATAGCGGCGGGGATGCTATTAAATGCCTCTGGCTGGGCGCGATGCTCGGCATAAAAGATCAGACTGGAGGCGAGAATGATCAGCATCAAAATCATAAATAGGGCGGCCCCTATCGAGCGCGCTTCCCGACGTAATACCTGTAACAGCAGGGACATAGAGGAGGAATAACGGGTTAATTTGAACACCCGTAGTAGCCGCAGCACTCGCATAAAGCGCAGATCAACGACCATCATCATGCTGAGATAAAAGGGTAGGATCACTAATAGATCGATCAAAGCTAGCGGCGTCAGCATATAACGTATCCTGCTCCACACCGGGTGGCCATGCTTAATATTTTCGTTTTCGATGCTGCTCCACACTCGGGCGAGGTATTCAATGCTGAATATGATGACGGAGAACACTTCAAACTGATTAAACCAGCGGTGTTCTTGGATATTGTTGGATGGCATCGATTCTAAAATGACACAGAGAACATTGAGTGATATCAGGGCGATCAGGAAAATTTGGATGGCTGCGCCAAGGCGGTTGAGGTTACTACCGATCTCGAGAATTGCGTACGTCAGTTTACGTATAGAGCGCATGGGCAGCCTGATAATTATTGTGCGAATAATCAATAGTATCGGCAAAAGGGGTTGATTATAAAGTTATTTTTGTGGCGATGAGACGTCGGGAAATGAACAAGAAGGCTGCCCGTTGGATGATTCAGGCAGCGCAGTTGTTAGGTGTTAAAGTGTTTTACACCATTGTTCCGTTTTAATGGGATCGAGCTTTTGGCTGAGTAACGCTTGAGAAATAATGCTCTGAGCGCTCTCTACCGTTAACGCGGTTTGCGGGATCTCAATCAGCTTATAGCCGTGACTGTTATCTTTATTGCAATATTCAATATAGAGAAACAGTGTATCCCGTGACTGACGTTTACCTTCAGCCATCCAGTAACGAACATTACACTGGTAAATATTGTGCCAACAATTTGCTGGAGTGTTCGGTTTTACAGAACGCTGGTTCAAGTCTGCCTCGGGACTTGCCGCTTCTGTATAAATATGTGCTTCAAACATGGATCTGCTCCCATTTTCATGAGAGCTGACGTTGTGCGTGGGGGTTCCCTGATTTTGTCGGTAATGACCACATCGTTTTGCGATAATCAGCAGCAAAACAGCCACCTTACCAGGCAGGCAGGTTGGCGAGGACGTCAGCCCTTCTCTTGATGTTGAAATAATGTATAAAAACGAACTTAGCAACAAGTTTAAGGTAATGGTTCGTTAGGCGCAAGGAACCCCCGGAAAAGATCGGGAGTATTAAGCAAATTTTTAGCGTTTGAGTGTCAGAGTGTCGCCCCGTTGGGTCAATTCGAGGTGTTGCAAAAAGCTCATGCCCAGCAATACCGTATCACCCGCCATATGAGGGTTGATGTGGGCTGCCACCTGATTAAGTGAAAGCCCGCCGAGCGCAACTGAATCGAGCTGGGTTGCATAGACTTTGATCGTGCCATTGGCGGTGCTGGCGTAGGAGGCTCTGCCTGGGGATAGCTGTAATTTGTCCGCGAGACTGCCGGGGATACTGATATCGGTCGCGCCGGTATCTAATAAAAAACGTACCGGCAGACCGTTAATGGTGCCGGGGGCAATGTAGTGCCCTTGACGATTACGCTGTAACACAACAGGGGCATTACTCGAGGCGGTCATCAAGCTATGATTCGGATCATTCTGCTGTAGCCACTTATCCTGAAAAAAGAGATAAAACAGACCCAGTATGATAATCCAGGTGAGGTGGGTGAAGAGTCGAGCGATAAAGCGTCGGCTGTTATCCTGTTTCATAATGCTCCTGTTGTTGGGACGACACTTTAGGTTTCTGATCAATCGGGCTTGGTTTGCCGCTGTTGGTTGATTCTAGCATGCTGTTTTATTAAACCGGACAAATGACGGAAAGGTTATCTAAGTCTCTATGTTAAATACCTATGTTAAATTCCTAAGTGAAATGCCTATGTTAAGTCTCGATGCAAAGTATTTATGGTTTGGTGTAAGCATTTTTTCGATGAGGTTCGGGGAGGTTCGCAAAGGAGAGAAGCGTTGACCGGCGCGTTTCTGCAGGCTTGTTGCCGATTGTTTTCTGCGCACTTTTGACGGACGAGTGCCCGAGTGGCGCATTAGTTTTTAGTCACGCCGGTAATCTATTGCATCTTCTGAACAGGCTGTTATACTGCCCGCCTGTCTCGTTCGAGACGACCTTAATGGTCACGTTATGGTGGCTCCATTGGTCCTCCCGCAACGATAAACCGTGAACCTGGTCAGGCCTGGAAGGGAGCAGCCACAGCGGTGGATTCGTGTGCCGGGATGCGGCTGGTGGAGCTACCACCCAATATCGCATCTTGTTTTATCTCATTTTTTTAAAGATTTTTTATCATGATTTTCTGTTGTTCGCCTAAACGATACATAAGGTGGAACACATGGCTAGATCTTCAGCTTATTTGCCGCTCTCCCGACACTCAATTTATTACTTCCGTATTCGTGTTCCAGATCAAGTACGACACTTGATACCTCAGACCCATATTCGCCGTTCTTTGCAGACTAAATGTAGACGGGAAACCATTGTTAGAAGTGTCTCGTTGTATTTTTCTAACATCATCTGTTTTGTGTCGATTGTCTCTGTACAGCTTGTATCGTGTTACTTAATCTTTATTTGGTGCTTGAAATAAGATGCGGGCGTAGGTGCCTCGAGTCGGTGTGTGCTCCAGCGTGAATGTCCATTCCAGTTGTTCGCAGATCAGTGTGACAATATATAACCCCAATCCATGGCTTTCTTTGGCGTCGCTCACTAACGCTCTATCTAGTTTGTCGGCTGGTTTTTCTGCCTGATCCCACACCTCAATGAATCGGTCAGAGATGACGACAATAACTTTCCCTTCATTATGGTTCAGCCCATTATTGATGAGGTTACTCAGTAAAATCCTCACAATACTGCTGTCGGCTTCGATTAAAATTTCACCCTTCAGGGATTGAATCTCTATTCGTTCTTGTGCGTCGGGTGTGGCCTCAACGATACTGGTGGTCACCTCTTTCGCAATGGCTAGCAGCGAGAAAGGCTCATGTGCTGAGGTGTCTTTTGTTTGGCGTACGATAGTTAATAGCGCTTTGATATTGTCAGACATTATCTCTGCTGAACTGATGATTCTCTGCAGTGTCTTTTTGTCGTCAGCCTGTAGCTGCTGTCTATGTTCAATGACCTCAGCAGCCCCCAGAATAACCGCGACGGGGGTTCTTAGCTCGTGGCTGGCCATCGTAATGAGGGAGCGCTCTCGCTTGATCAGAGCGTCGATCTTGCTCAGGAAGGCATTGAAACAAGCGGAGATACGGTTTAATTCTGCATCTTTATAGGTTTCCGGCAGGCAGGTGAGGTTATCGATAGACTGAATGTCTTTTGTCAGTTGAGTGACGGGACTCGAGACCATGCGGCTAATCAATATCGATAGTCCGTAACCCAATAGGATAGCGATGACCACCAGAGCCGATAATACACCTAACATGATTTCTTCATATTGCCCAAATAACGATTGGTCTTTTGCAAGAAAGAAGGTGCCTCCAGGGACTTTATCGATAATAACCATATACTCTTTGTCTAAAAATTCGACTTCACCTTCATAAGGGATGGATAGGTTACGAAAAATGATGGGGAGGTTTTCTATTTCAGAAGTATGGGTTGGTAGATAGGTGAGGGTTAACAGCGCCGATTTAATGTGTATCACTTGATCGGTATCGTGGCGGCTCAGTAGGTGCTCTATTTCCGACTGCTTGTCCATTCTCATCATGGTATCTTCCATCAATTCCAGAAAGAGCCACGTTGAGAAGAGTACCACTAGGACGCTGAGTGTATAGGTCCAGAAAAACAGCTTTTTAATGCGGCTAGAGATCGAACGTTCCATATAACTTCCTATGTGCTAGGCGGGATCAAGGCAGTACCCGCGTCCGTGGAGTGTTTTGATCATGTCTTGACCATAAGTATTTTTTAACGTTTTTCGTAACACATAGATATGGGTGCGAATGACATTAATGTCCCCATCTGGATGCCCCCAGATATCTGTACTGAGGTGTTGATAAGTCACATAGTCGGGATACTTTCTGATTAATGCTTCAAAGATGGTTGCGGCATAACCGATTAACTGTAGCTCGCTTTGATCCTGCCGTTTGACGGTTAAGGTGCCGGGGTAATAGCGAATATTGTTAGCGGTTATACAATCGTTATTCGTTTGCCGGCGACGACATAGCGCTTGTATGCGCAGTTCCAGCTCTTTCATATGAAAGGGTTTGATCAAATAGTCATCGGCGCCGTTATCAAAGGCTTGTGTTTTATCCTCAATCGAGTCTCTCGCCGTGAGCATCAATACGGGAACCGAAGAGTTCAAATCTTCTCTGATTCGGCGACAAATCGTTAATCCGTTTACCCCTGGCAGCATAATATCCAGAATGATCACATCATAAGTATGACTCGCCAGTAAGTGGAGTGCTGTCAGACCATCGGCGGCATAATCAAGCTCATATTTATCCTCGCCTAGATACTCAAAGAGGTTTTCCGCCAGCCGTTTATTATCCTCAACGATAAGTAACCGACGTTTGGCATTCATCGATGGGGGTGTCATAACTCCGTCCTTGTGGATAAAGGTAAGTTCATCTGTCGTCTAGACTTTATCTGCATTTAAGCGTTGATCCTTTCTTATAGCATATTCAGCGACTGTATGGTGGCGAAAGCAGCAATGATAACTTGCTAGAGCGGTATACCAACAGATAGCTAATGTCCAAAGGTCATGGGAGAGGAAGTGAGCGCCGCGAAATTGTTGCGACAGACCAAACGCCATACCTAGTAATAAACCAACAGACAGTGCAGCCATGCGCCATTGGGGCTTATAGAGTCGACAGAAGAAATATAATGCTACCCAAGCATAACCACCGCTAGCATGGCCCGCAGGGAAGCAACGAACAGTACCTGAGCCGAATATCGCATTAATAATAGGGGTATAAAATTGCTTCCCACCATAACGTTGGAAATCCCACGGACAAGAGATATGGGTAATGCCCTTTAAACTTGAAACGATCAGCAAAGAGGTTATCACTGCGCCAAGCAGATACGCTAGGCCTACCCGATAGGAGCGCATACGGTGACTCAACCAAGTACTGGCCAGCGCCCCGAGATTTAAAAGAATAAGGGCGCCGACGAGCATTCGCCCCCCATTATGGATTACCGTTTCTAATAACCAGCTATTGTGGAGGTTCCAGCTGCCCCCCTCGAAAGCGTAGATGGCATCAGCCAGCCGTAAATCAAAGCCTTGAACGTCTAGGAGGTAGGTCGCGATGAGCAGCAGTGGCAGAGGTATGATCCAGTGATAATACAGAGATCTGTTCATAGAATGATGAGTCCCCATGTCATGAGTGCAATCATTAATGCCATTAAAACCGCTGCAGACCCCATATCTTTTGCTCTACCGCTAAGCTCATGGAGCTCGGTACCGATACGGTCAACGACTGCTTCGATCGCTGAATTCAGTAGCTCAACAAGGATCAGCAACAGAACACTAGCGATTAACAAAATACGCTCAATTGAATCCTGACCAAGATAAAGGGCCAAGGGAATCAGTACTAGTGCACAGAGCGTTTCTTGTCGAATAGCGGCCTCATGTTGCCATGCGGCTTGAAATCCTTTAATTGAATAGCCCGTGGCTAACACTAACCGCTTAACGCCTTTGATACCTTTTAGCGCGGACGCGTCTGTGGCTAGCGACTGTTGTTCCGTTTTTAACATGATGACTCTTCTATTGATTGGAGGTGGCGGCAATGGTTGATGTTTTGTTGCTCGATCGGCAGCTGCTGAAAATATCCATATCTTGACGGTAGGCCTTAGTCTGCACATCGAGTAAGCCCAGCATGGAGTCAAATAGGTTATCGTGACTAAAATGATCTTTACGTTTACCGTCTATGCAATGCTTATTGATTGAAAATCGATTGGCGAAACCATCATCCATCCAGAAGATAAAGGGTATCTCTGTTTGTTCCTTAGGGGCTAACATGTATGGAACTCCGTGCAGATACAGATTGTTTTCACCCAGTGATTCTCCGTGATCAGAAAGATAGAGCATACTAGCGTCATATTGATCACTTCTCGATTTTAGGAAGTTGATCACTTCCGACAGAAAGTAATCGGTGTAGAGAACGGTATTGTCATAGGCATTGATGATCTCCTGCTGACTGCACTCTTGCAGTTGGTTTGTGTCACAGACCGGTGAAAATTTTCTAAACGCCTCGGGGGCACGTAAAAAATAGCTGGGGCCGTGACTTCCTTTTTGGTGTAAAACAATAACCACATTGTTATCTGCAGCCTTGATCGTCTGTTCTAGTTTTTCCAGTAGAACCATGTCGAAACATTCACCGTCATGGCATAGAGCTGGGTTATCGTCTTCGACGATGCTAACATTCTCAACACGGTTGCAAACGCCTTTACAGCCGGAGTTATTATCTTCCCAGATAACGCTTAATCCTGACCGCTGTAATACATCCAGTAAGTTGTCGGAATTGATCGCCTGATCATGGTCGTAATTGGAGCGATCCATGTTGGAAAACATACAGGGCAAAGAGACTGCGGTGGATGTTCCGCAAGATGAAAAGTCACTAAAGCTGAAAATATTTTGCTGACTCAATTTAGGCGTTGTTTGCCGTTCATAATCGTACAGTGAAAAGTTAGCTCGACGTGCCGTTTCGCCGACCACCAGAATGGTAACCACTTTTTTTTGTGCCTTAGGCTGCCAGCTCAAACCTAGGTGTGCATCGCTACCGACAGTTTGAAATTCACGTTTATTTTTCGGCAGAAAATGCTGCGCATAGGATTGCAAAGAGTACACATAGTTGAGAGGAACGATTAGGTCTCGCACATACCGGTGGTTACGAAAAAGAGAGGCGTAATCTTGATAAAACGTTACTGCGATAAGGCCAATGACAAGGATTATGGCGGTGAATGTTGTGACTTTGGTTAGCAGGAATCTTAGCGGCGAACCATAGTTTATCTGTATGTGCCAAACCCATAGAGCAGGTAAAACGCCCGTCAGGGTCACGTAGGCCAATAGACTGATGCTGAATAACTCGGTGCTTTCTTTAAGGTCGGTTTCCATCATATTCATGATCATGGTTTTATCGATCATGATGTTGTAAGTCTGCATGAAGTAAGTCGCCACTGATGAGGTAATTAACAGTGTAATAAGCACCGGTTTCAACACCCAAGGAAGCGCTAAGAAAGTCAAAAATAAATTAAAAATCGCGATGAAGAAAAAGAATAAGCCCACCATGAAAAGCAGGTCTTTGATGCTGTTGACGCCATGGATATCGTAGACAGTGGAAAAGAAGTTGGCATTGAACATCAGCATTAAATAGGTTGATACCAGCAGCGTCATTAGCCAACTGGCACAATGCTTAGGGAGTTTTTCTAATATTCTTTCAATGGCACACGGCATAGCTTGAAAACCCACATTCGTAGTTGCCTTACCACAGGGGTAAGCTTGGAAGTGGGATTATCGAAGAGGTATCGTCATGCGAGTATCAAGGAAACATCAAGGAAATATCAAAGGGTTAAAGTGATAGGTCATCAGGGGTCATTTTGCTTTTTACGGTTAAACCTTTCGCTGATGTTTCAATTAGAGAGTTTCACTGGGTCATGGTTGCCTGCTAGGTGAATCATTTGTGATGAATCGCTTATTGGTATGGTTTGAATGCTAATTTAGAGTATGCTAATTTAAATTTCTGTTCAGTGCCTACCATCCTTGCCGGTATTTGCCAGTGATTTAGCTATTATTGAGCTCATTGTTGATTCGGGTCGATGAAGTTCCCCGTGGTTTGTTGATATTATATCCACATGAGTTAGCAGTGGCTGATACTTGTTTGCATAGCGCCGTTTCAGTTGGTGTCGCTCTGTCTGCTTGAATATTTAGTGGGGACCGCTTTGTTTGTCCCTTATTTACGGCTTAAATATGGCTGGTGGGTGGTTGAATATTGGCAATGGCTACTGGGTTGATGGACAACAGGTTCAACGATAATCAGTTGACGATGTTTGGATAATGGAGAATAACGTGAAGCGAGTCATCATTGGGGTGGTTTTATTACTTGCCGTTGCTGCAAGTTGGCTGTTGTGGCAGTACTTTCAAGCACCGACACTACCGGCAGACCTTGCCTCCGGTAATGGACGGATCGAAGCGGTGCAGGTTGATATCTCAACCAAGATTGCGGGTCGTGTAGAGTCAATATCGGCGCAAGAGGGCGATCTAGTTCAGCCTGGGCAAACGGTTGCCATGATCGATACCGCGCAGTTGCGTGCACAGCGATTACGGGCGGATGCTCAGATCGCTAGTGCTGAAAGTCAGGTGGCAGCCGCTGAAGCATCAATCGCTCAGGCTAAGGCTAGGCTGGTGTTAGCGCAACAAGAACTCGCTCGCGCACGGGAATTACTGAAAAGAGGCCACGCTAGTCAGGAATCATACGATACTAACGTGAGTGCGGTGGCTGTGGCTAAGGCTAATCTCAAAGCAGCTGAGGCAACCTTGGTGTCGCAACAACGTAATGTGGATGCGACGCGGGCCGATGCTCAGGGTATTCAGACTCAGATCGATGATGCAACACTCGTCGCGCCAAGTATTGGCCGAGTGTTATACCGTCTTGCCGAACCCGGTGAGGTATTGGGCAGCGGCGGTAAGGTGTTGACACTGGTTAATCTGGCTGATGTCTATATGGAAACATTCTTACCATCGTCTCAGGCTCATCGTGTTGCGATAGGCGCCGAGGCGCGGGTTAAACTAGATATTCTAGATGTGGCTATACCGGCGACGGTTAGCTTTGTTTCGCCGGAATCCCAGTTCACGCCTAAAGAAGTTGAAACAGCCAGCGAACGGGAAAAACTGATGTTTCGGGTTAAGGTGCGGGTGCCAGAAGCGTTGGTACGGGCCTACATTGACCGCGTTAAAACAGGGGTAAGAGGCGTCGCCTATATTCGATTAACCGCCTTGCCCGGCGAAGAGCCCTCTGCGTGGCCGGAATTCTTGCAGAAACTGCCGCCAATGGTTAATCCAGATACTAACAGCGACTAACGGGTGCCGATCATGGCTGAACAACATCACCCGATCGCCCGTCTGCAGGGTGTTTCCCATCGTTATAAAGCTGAACAGGCTGTCGATGATATAACCTTGGATATCCCTTCAGGCCTGATGGTGGGCCTATTGGGTCCAGACGGTGTCGGTAAGTCAACGCTAATGGGGCTGGTTTCCGGTGCCCGTAAACTGCAGCAGGGCCAACTTGAAGTGCTGGGCGGCGACATGACCTCTGTGGAACACCGTAATGCGGTTGGTCCAGGGATCGCTTATATGCCACAGGGGTTAGGGAAAAACCTCTATGCTGAGCTGAGTGTTGAAGAGAATCTGGACTTTTTTGGCAAGCTATTCGGGCAGAGCACTGCTGAGCGTCAAACGCGCATCAGTCGATTAACAAAGGCAACAGGCCTGCATGCCTTTTTATCACGACCGGCGGGAAAGTTGTCGGGAGGGATGAAACAGAAACTGGGTTTGTGTTGCTCGCTTATTCATGACCCCGACCTGTTGATTTTGGATGAGCCGACCACCGGTGTTGACCCTTTGTCGCGACGTCAGTTTTGGCAGTTGATTGCTTCTATTCGTGCGGAACGTCCGAGTATGAGTGTGCTGGTATCGACCGCTTATATGGATGAGGCGGAAGGTTTCGATTGGCTGGTGGCAATGGATGCGGGTCGAGTTTTGGATGTAGGTACTCCGCAAGCGCTGAAAGCCAAAACCGGTGCTGATGATCTAGAAACGGCTTTTGTACGTCTGTTGCCAGAAGAAAAGCGTGGCGATATGACGGAACTGGTCATCCCGCCGCTGGAAAAGAGTGATGCGGGGCAGGCTATCGTAGCTCGAGGGCTGACCCGTCGTTTCGGCAGCTTTACGGCTGTGGATAATGTGAGCTTTGAGATTCAGGCGGGTGAGATTTTTGGTTTTCTCGGCTCTAACGGCTGCGGCAAAACCACCACCATGAAAATGCTGACGGGGCTGTTGCCCGCTTCGGAGGGTGAGGCTTATCTGTTTGGCAAACGGGTTAATGCAAGCGATTTAGAAACCCGTAAAAGGGTCGGCTTTATGACCCAGGCTTTTTCTCTCTATGGTGAGTTAACGGTGGCGCAAAATCTGAGGTTACATGCCCGTTTATTTCACCTGACTGCCGAAAAAACCGCCGAACGCATGAGTACCTTGGTTAAGCGTTTTAAGCTCGCGGAGTATATGGATACCCTGGCTTCGTCACTACCGCTGGGGTTGCGTCAGCGTCTTTCGTTAGCCGTTGCGGTGATTCATGAGCCGGAAATGTTGATCTTGGATGAGCCGACCTCTGGTGTTGACCCTGTTGCCCGTGATGGATTCTGGGAACTGTTGGTTGAGCTCTCACGCAAAGACAAAGTCACGATCTTTATCTCCACCCACTTTATGAATGAGGCGCTGCGCTGCGATCGCATATCGCTAATGCATGCCGGTCAGGTGTTGGTCTACGATGAGCCGCAACACTTAGTGGAATCTAAAGGTGTCGACTCGTTAGAAGAAGCATTTATTAGCTACCTTGAGGAAGCCATTGATGAGAAGGTTAAAAACAATGCTGATCACGGCACGGAAACACCGCTAGAGGATAAAGGCCAACAGGCTGAGACAGCGGTGGGTCTCGTCACTACTCAGGCTCCGGCTCAGCAGGGAAAAATCCACGGCTTTAGTCTTAAACGGCTGTTGGCTTACAGCTATCGTGAAATTGTGGAAGTGATGCGTGATCCGGTGCGGATGGCGTTTGCTTTCCTCGGTAGTTCGATGCTGTTGATTGTGGTTGCCTATGGTATCTCGCTGGATATCGAAAACCTCAAATATGCTGCCCTTGATAATGATCGCACCCCCGAAAGCCGCGAGTATCTGAGTAACTTTGAAGGCTCGCGTTACTTTAGTGTGCAGTCGTCACTGCAGAGTCGGGATGAACTTGAGCGGCGGCTAAAATCCAATGAGATTACCTTAGCGATTGAGATCCCTTCGGGTTTTGGTCGCAACCTGAAAAAAGGCGAGGCGCCGAGCGTATCTGCTTGGATTGACGGTGCCAATACTACCCGTGCGAGTACCATTGCCGGCTATGTGAGCGGCGCCCATATCCACTACCTAACACAGCTAGCAACCAATGCCGGTATTGATGCCGCGGCGGCGGCGAAGGTGACGCTAGAGCCGCGCTACCGTTACAACCCATCGTTCGAGACCATCTATTCGGTTGGGCCGAAGACACCCGCGATGCTGCTGTTGCTGTTTCCGGCGATCTTGGTAGCGGTGAGTTTGGCGCGTGAGAAAGAGGTCGGCACCATCACCAATTTTTATGTCACGCCGACCAATCGGTTTGAGTTCTTGATTGGTAAGCAGCTGCCCTATATTGCGATCGGCATGGTGAATTTCATTATCTTGACGTTGCTGGTGGTTTTTCTATTGGATGTGCCCTTAAAAGGGAGTCTGTTGGGGCTAACCTTGGGGGCTTTTTTCTATGTCTGTGCCTCGACCGGTTTTGGTTTGCTGGTATCAACGGTGACAAAATCTCAAGTGGCGGCGGTATTCGCCACCTCCGTTTTGTTGATTATGCCGACCATTAGTTTTTCGGGTTTAGTGCAACCAACCTCCACGACGGAAGGTATTGGGCATATTATCGGTTTGCTGTGGCCGGCAACCTATTATATGCACCTGAGTGTAGCGGCGTTTACTAAAGGCTTAGGGCTCTCAGACTTAATGGGGGATGTGCTGGTGTTATCTCTCTCTGGACCTCTCTTGGTCGTCATGGCGGCCGTATTTCTGAAAAAACAGGAGGTCTAAGTGATGAAAACTTGGATCAACATCTTCTGGCTTGGTCTTAAAGAGCTACGCAGTGTTTTTAGCGATGTGATGATCGTTGTGTTGATCGTCTATGCATTCAGTTTGGATATCTATGGGCAAGCAACCGCTACCAGTGAGTCGGTTAATAATGCCTCGGTTGCCATTGTCGATGAGGATCACTCGACGTTATCACGCTCGATCGCTAACGCGCTGTATCCCCCTTATTTTAAGATGCCGGTACTCATTTCACCGGCCGAGATTGATGAGGGGATGGATCTCGATAAGTTCATGTTTGTTATCGAGATTCCACCAAGATTTGAAGAAGATATACGTGCTAACCGTCAGCCGACGGTTAAGATAAATATCGATGCGACGGCGGTGACGCAGGCGAGTTTAGGTAATAGTTATATCCAAAATATAGTGTTTGATGAGGTGAATCACTTTATCAATCGCTCGGATGAAACCACCGATTATGCTGTGACATTGGTTCAACGCCGCGCGTTTAATCCCAACGGTACCGGTATGTGGTTTGGTGCGATCAATGCACTGATTAATCAGATATCGATGATCATGATTATTTTGACGGGTGCGGCGCTGTTGCGTGAACGTGAGCATGGCACCATCGAACATCTGTTAGTGATGCCGTTGAACTCGTTTCAGATCGTTATGTCTAAGGTTTGGGCGAATGGGTTGATCATTCTTGTGGTCTTTATGTTCTCGATGGTGTTTGTTGTCGAAATGATTCTTGATGTGCCGATTCATGGTTCGCGGTTGCTGTTTGTCGGCGGCACGATTCTCTATCTATTCGCCGCCGCCGCTATTGGTATCTTTTTGGGTACGCTGGCTCAAACAATGGCGCAGTTCGCGTTGTTGATGATCATGGTCATTATACCGATCACGATGCTCTCAGGTGGTTTAACACCGATTGAGAGTCAGCCGGATATTATTCAACCGGTCACTTGGCTGCTGCCTTCGCGTCACTACATGGCGTTTTCTCAAGCAGTGGTGTTCCGCGGGGCAGGGCTGAGTATTGTTTGGCCACAGTTGTTGATTATGACAGGCCTCGGCGCGATCTTTTTTAGCGCTAGTCTGGCGTTATTCCGACGTTCTATTGCCGTTAGCCATTAAGTAGCCTAAGCCGACTAAGCTCCCAGTCGACTATCGATTGAAGAGTGATTGAAGAGAGATTGAGGAGCGATAGACATCATATCGGCCTTCCCGTAATGCTTTAACGGATAGCGGGGTGCTCTATCGTCTTTATATAGTGGTGTAAATTAATTTATGCTGCTATGCACAATAAAATAGACTAATAAGCAAAGAAATCTCTATAAACCTAATCTGTCTCAATGCTGCACTGCAATATTTAGGCTATACTTTAGGTATTAAAGAGCATCATTTATATCTATTACATAAGAGGGATTTAGGATGGACTCGCAACCCTTAGAGCATGCAGACAACAATCAAACTGATTCAGTTGATGTGCATGAAACCAAAGCATTACCGTCCCCAACCAAATCACAAGCTGTTGACCAACCTCGTGGCGTGCAAACGCTCAAGTTACCGGCGAGTGTATCTGAATATTTAACCCATCTGTTTGAGCGAGATACTTCGTCCCCTGTTTCGTTGCAGGAAGCGATGGATCGGACGGTGAATGCGACCATGGCGCGCGTTACTGGAGGATTGTCTCCGGGAGGCTTAGCCGGAGCTTATGCCGATTGGGCGGTGCATTTGGCGATAGCCCCCGGTAAACAGGCACAACTCCTTGAGAAAGCGATTAAAAAAGCACTCAATCTTGCGAATTACGCGAGTTTTTCTGCGACCGGTATTGCCCAAGACGCGTCGGTGCCTTGTGTTGACCCTCTGCCGCAGGATAGACGCTTTAACGGCGAGGCTTGGCAAAAGTGGCCGTATAATGTGTTATATCAATCATTCCTGCTGAATCAGCAATGGTGGCATAGCGCTACCACCGGTGTACGCGGTGTCACGCAACAGCATGAAAATGTGGTCGAATTCGCTGCGCGCCAAATGTTGGATATCTTTTCGCCATCGAACTACCTGCTGACCAATCCGGAGCTGCTCGAGCAAACCGAAAGAGAGGGGGGCTTGAATTTACAGCGCGGCATGCAAAACTTTATTGATGACTTTGAGCGAACCATTAATGGTCAAAAGCCGGTCGGTACTGAAAACTTTCAGGTAGGTAAGAACCTCGGAGTCTCCCCCGGTAAGGTGATTTATCGTAACCGTCTGATTGAATTGATTCAGTATGATCCTGTCACTGAAGTGGTTCATCCTGAACCTATTCTCATCGTCCCTGCTTGGATCATGAAATATTACATTCTTGATCTATCACCGGAAAACTCTCTGGTTAAATATCTCACCGAACAGGGCTTCACTGTCTTCATGGTGTCATGGAAGAATCCTGACGTTGGGGATCGTGACTTAGGTATGGATGACTATCGCACCCTCGGTATTATGGATGCACTCAATGCCATCGGAGAGGTTACGGATCAGCCGATACATGGCGTGGGTTATTGTTTGGGTGGTACGTTGCTGTCTATTGCAGCGGCGGCGATGGCCCGTGATGGTGATGAACGCTTAAAAACATTGTCTTTATTTGCCGCACAAACCGATTTCACCGAAGCCGGTGAGTTGATGTTGTTTATCAATGAGAGCCAGGTGACTTTCCTTGAAGATATGATGTGGGAAAAAGGTTATCTCGATACTAAACAGATGTCGGGTGCCTTCCAGTTACTGCGTTCTAACGATTTGATCTGGTCCCGTATGGTGCATGATTACCTGATGGGTGAGCGGGCTAGCATGAACGATTTGATGGCGTGGAACAGTGATGCGACGCGCATGCCTTATAAAATGCACTCACAATATCTACGGCAGTTATTTCTTAATAATATGCTGGCTGAAGGCCGCTATACCGTGGATGGTCGGGCGATCGTTGTATCAGATATTCGTGCGCCTATTTTCATGGTGGGCACTGAGCGCGATCATGTTGCACCTTGGCGTTCGGTTTATAAGCTCAATCTACTGGCCGATACCGAAGTGACTTTCCTGTTGACAAGCGGTGGGCACAATGCGGGTATTGTCTCCGAGATCGGACACCCTCGCCGCCATTACCGTATCGCAACCAAAAAGCATGACGATCGCTATAAAGATCCGGATACTTGGTTTGCTGAAAATGATACCCACGAGGGTTCATGGTGGCCAGAATTTGTTTGTTGGTTAAAAGCCCGCTCGGGTGATCAAACCGCAGCGCCGTTGGATGCCGCCAAAAGTGGGCGCAAGCCTATCTGTGACGCCCCCGGAACCTATGTATTACAAGAGTGAGGGGAACCAAAATGCTTAATGATGCGAATGTTGGCACCCCCGAACGACATGATGACGGGCTTTCATCGGCGGAGGCTGCGCGTCTGCTCTCAGAGCAGGGGGCTAATGAGATCATTGAACAGCGGGAGAGTCCTCTTAAGAAGATTCTCTCCTATTTCTGGGGCCCGATCCCTTGGATGATTGAAGCGGCGGCGATTCTGTCGGCGCTGGCCCAAGACTGGCCTGATTTCTTTATCATTGTCACTATGCTTGCGGTGAATGCGGGGGTGGCTTTTTGGCAAGAACGAAAGGCTGATAATGCGGTTGAATTACTGAAGCAAAAACTTGCTACCCGAGCACGCGTGTTACGGGATGGTAAGTGGTGTGATGTGCCGGCCCGTGAACTGGTTTGCGGAGATCTCATTCACCTGCAATTAGGTGATGTGGTGCCCGCAGATGTTCAATTATTGAAAGGCTCAGGTCTTTCCATCGATCAGTCTGCCTTGACCGGCGAATCACTTCCCGTTGAGAAGAGTGCCGCCGACCCTGCGTACTCGGGTTCAATTGTTCGGGTCGGTGAGATGACCGCCCTGGTGACGGCGACGGGGATGCGAACCTTTTTTGGTAAGACGGCAGCCTTGGTTGAACGGGCGGGAGCACCATCGCATTTTCAGCAGGCAGTATTAAAAATTGGTAACGCCTTGATTATAGCTACCTTAGTGCTGGTGGCTGTGATTTTGGTTTATGGATGGTTCAGGGGCGACCCTCTGCTTGAAACGGTGCAGTTTGCATTGATCTTAACCATCGCCGCGATTCCCGTGGCGTTACCGGCGGTGTTGTCGGTCACGTTAGCAGTGGGAGCGATGACGTTGAGCCGTCTAGGCGCCATTGTTTCCCACCTTGCTGCCATAGAAGAGTTGGCCGGTATTGATGTGCTCTGCTCGGATAAAACCGGTACCTTGACCCAAAATAGATTGGTGGTGGGTACTCCCGCGCTGATTGAGGCGAAGGATACCGAGCAGGTGTTGCTCGCAGCCGCGTTGGCCTGTGAACAGGAAAGTAGCGATCCGATCGATACCTCTATTTTAGCGGCGCTTAAGGGCGTTGATAACTTAGCGCGGGCACAGGTTGAAAAGTTCACCCCCTTCGATCCCGTGAGCAAGATTGCCGAGGTCGAAGTAACGTTGGATGGCCAAGACCGGTATATCGCCAAGGGTGCTCCTCAGTCCATTTTAGCTTGGGCTAAGGCATCATCCGAGACACAGGCAGCGGTTGAGGTGCAGATTGAAACGTTAGCAGCCGGTGGTTACCGTGCATTGGCCGTAGCCGAACGTATTGGCGATCAGCCCGCTGAGGTTTTAGGCTTGCTACCCTTGTACGATCCTCCACGGGAGGATAGTGCGGAGACTGTTTCTGCACTAACCAAGTTGGGTGTGTCAGTTAAAATGGTGACCGGTGATCATATCGCTATCGCGCGGCAGATTGCTGGGCAGTTGGGCATCGGCTCTAATTTTATCACCGCCGATAAAGCCTTCGCCAAAGAGCATAAAATGACCGCCAGCGAGATTCTTGAGCGGGATGGTTATGCTCAGGTGTTTCCCGAACATAAATTTGAGATTGTCGAAACGCTACAATCCAGTGATCATCTCGTGGGTATGACTGGGGATGGTGTTAATGACGCCCCAGCCTTACGTCAGGCGGATGTGGGGATTGCGGTCAGTGGTGCCACCGATGCGGCACGGGCAGCAGCCGATTTAGTGTTAACCGAGCCGGGGCTGGGTGTTATCCGTCATGCCGTGGAAGAAGCGCGCCGTATTTTCGAGCGCATGACGGCCTATGCCATCTTCCGTATCAGTGAAACGGTGCGCGTGCTGCTGTTTATGACGCTATCGATACTGGTGTTTGATTTCTATCCGGTGACGGCTGCTATGATTGTGTTGTTGGCGCTGCTAAATGACTTCCCCATCATGATGATCGCCTATGATAATGCTCGCCCTGCACCACGACCGGTGCGCTGGGATATGCATCGGGTGCTTGTTCTGGCCAGCGTGCTGGGTACATTGGGGGTAATCTCGAGTTTCGGGATGTTCTGGATCGCCGAATCGATCTGGGAACTGCCTCGTCCGACGATTCAAACACTGATCTTCCTGAAGCTATTGGTTGCTGGTCACCTAACCATCTATCTGACCCGTAATGATGGCCATTTCTGGGATCGTCCGTTCCCGAGCTTGAAACTGTTCATCACCACGGAAGCAACGCAGGTGGTTGGTACCTTAGCCGCTGTGTATGGATGGTTTGTCGAACCGATCGGCTGGTCGTTGGCCCTAATCGTTTGGGGTTATGCGATCGTCTGGTTCTTGATTAACAATATGGCAAAGCGGGTTGTTCTGCATTATCTTGCCCGTGTAAAAAAGGCTAAAGAAGTCAATTAACATGAGTGTTTTTCGGACTGTCCCGAAATCATAGTAGTGTTTTTATAGCGCCGCGAGTGGATATATTACCACTCAGCGGCGTTTTGCTATCTGGTCTGGGCTGATCTATATATTGGTCTTTCACTGTTGAGTGTTCAGCACAATAACAACGGAGCTTTAGTGCAGTACAGCTGGGTTCGCTGGGTTGAGTTTGCCCTCTATAGCAGAGGCAGATTTTTTCATTCGTTTAATGTTTGAGTTGCTATATTAAGGTGTTATCTATAGCAGAGAAGGGCGAGTGTCGTGGGAATGGAAAAGAATGCTTATGATAGGGTTTAAACAATCCCAATCTGACGGCTGCCAATATGGACAACCGCCAGTTGGGTTAAAGGTGAGTTATCTTCGCAGTATAAAATTAGGCTCAATTAGTTCAGCTTCGCCCGTGAGGAGCTTTGCATAGGAAATTTTGGCCGTGGTGCGTAACACTTTGACGGTTGCAATTTGTTCTTCTAACTGACCAAGTGATTCCTTGGTATAGGGATCAAACATCTCATCGCCCTGTAAGAAAACATTCAGCACATCTCCTTTCTTTAAGGTTTTACCTCCCTGATTGATCACTACCGTTTTGCCTTTAACGGCTACCACCCGCATGGGATAAATATTTGCCAAGGCTTGTTGTGCAAGCTGTTCTGACAGTTCAGCGGTGATACCCGCTTGGGATGAGCCATATTTTTTCAACATAGCGCGGATGTCACGATCGCTGAACTTCAGGTTGATGGAATCAGACCATTTTACTTGGCGGGTAGAGGCGAGAATGATTTTATAGTCTAGCTGGGCGCTGCCGCTGTAGCTGACGACGGTTTCACCGGTTAGTTGGAGGGTTTTGGCATGTCTCGTACTGCGTACATTGCGAATGTTACCTACAACGATGTAATCGGCGCCTAGGACATTACCTATTTTAGCTTTTTCAGCCAAAGCCGCGTCATCACTGAGCCAGAGAGCCTTCTCTTGTTGGAATTCGGCACCGAACTCACGATCCAACACATTCACGCGGCGCGACTGGGTAAATTGATCCAGTGCGCGGTTGCGTAGCTCTGATTCAATTTTCGCTGCTGGTGTATGGTCTCCCAAGAGTGAGTAGCTACGTTTATCACTATGAAAGGGCATTATCGCCAGTGTGCGGCGGCTATCGGTCGGTAGACCGGGTTTGTCGTACTTGAGTACATGGAGGCTGACGTCAGCGCGGTAGCCGCCATCGGTCTCCTGTTCTACCGAATGGACGTCATAGCGTGATACTAACCCCTTGGTTTTAAGGCTGAGGTTGCCTTGATGAGCAACCTCGAACGCGCTGCTGGACTGCTCGCCTTCATTGTCACTAACGCTGGCCCGAGCGGACAGCGTTTGCATAACCTCACGGCTATCGATGCTGACACCCGTAGCTTGGCGTAAGCCCTGTACCAACGCATCGCTGATTGCCTGATTGCGGTTGTTACCATAGCCTACGGCATCGACGACCTGCTCTGCCGCGAAGCTGAAGCAGCTCCATAGCAGCACAGAGAGCGCCAGTAGTGTTTTTAGTAATGGTTGCATATTTCTATCCTTAGAAATCATCGGCCGACATCAGGTCGCGGCTTTGAGTCGTACCGGTCGTGTGAGTCTTACTATTGTGTTCCTGCGGCTTAGCTTGTTCCTGATGTTTGGGTTTGAAATTACGCATGTTACGAGCGTTTTGTTCTGAAACGGGGTGCCAAACGTAGATAACACCGTTAATTTCATTACCGTATTGCGGGTGTTTAGCTGTCCAGCGCAGTAACTGACGGGTGCCGGGTAGGTCTGAGATGCTGCCGCGGGCCGAAATCTCATTGTTGATTGCTTTTACCATTTCAATACGATTTTCTTCAGAGGTTATAACACCATCTTTTTCGGCTTCGACGATGCCATCCGTCACGTCTGTACTTTTTCTGCTACTGCTGGTTTCAGCATTGCCGACTGCATTCAGTAGATAAGCAAAGTTGGCGTAAGCATCTGCTTTGGCATATAGAAAGGCACCTTTACGGGCATTCATCTTACGGTTGAAGTCCGAACCGTTGTAACCTGTTCCTGCTTGACCAAAAGATACCAACACTGGGTAGCCATTTTCGTCATACATTTTGCGGATACCGAACTCATGGATCAGAGCGGCCTTGTTCTCTGAAAAACGCTCACGAAGCGATGGTCCGCCCACTTTCTTAGGGTTAGGGGCTAGATCGCCTTTGCTTTGTTTCATATCGTAAATGAATTGACGCATCTTATCTGAGGCAACCACGATAACGGCAATGGCATGACGACCTTCGGCATCATTTGCTTCAAATGTTTTGACAGGTACCAGTCCTGTCAGGCTAGCGCGTGCACGGGTTGTAATTTGCTCGCTGATGGAGTTTTCAAATAGGCGGGCACGTTTGGCGGGAGGGGCTGCGTTAAATTCATCTGGATTAATTCCCAGCTTGCTGAGTTGTTCATCCAGTTTACCTCCAGCCAATGCGACTGCTTTATTGAGCACCTCTTCGAGCTTGTTCGAACTCTGTAACTCTGCCGGTGAGAATGTTGGCATTTGGCTCTTATCGTCAAATAATTTGCTAACGGTTTCAGCGCGAGAGCTTATACCTTCAAATTCGATAAATTGTGCCTGTGCATTCATCAGGGCGTCTTTATACGCCATCAGACGATGGTCAGCCCAGTCAGCAGCATCCGGCGTAACTTTTACAAAGGAGCTTCCTTCGGCCATAAAAATATCGCCACTTTCGGCCAGTCGAGACAAACTAGCACCTGCACCTTGTTTCCAATTGTCGATCTGTTCCATCAGCATCATACCTGGGTCAACCGGTGCAGGTTCGGCTGCTTCTGCGGCAGCTAGGTCAACTGAGTCTGTTTGGGCTGGGACCGGTGCAGTATCCTGTTCTGTCGCTAGCGTTTCTGCTGGGTTAGATTCGGTTTGTGCATGTACCGTTATCGCCATGCCACTGATGGCCAGCGCCAGTGCGGTTTGTTTGAAGAGCATTTTCATCATCGTATTCCTTTACGTTATTACCAAGAGGTCCCTTTGGCGCTACCAATTTTACGAATAGGTGTTTCGCCTTCCCACACGGCTAGGCCATGTTTGAGGTCTGTGAGTGACAGTTGGAAGTAATATTCCACCAGTTGGCGGTCGTCATCAACACGGTTATTTCTTTGAATGATTTTACCGGAAAGGCTCATGTTGGGAGCAGTAAACGACTGTTTAACCAGGCTGTTGCGATCGACTTTTCGAGACTCTCTTAGCTCACTGTAAACAGAGTTCATTTGGTCTTCAGCGCCATTTAAACCGATGGCCGTTGTGGTCATCACTTTGCCGCTGCGTAACAATTCAATACGAATCTTTTTGACCAATTGGTCGGTATCGATACGTTGCATGGTGTCGTTGATAATGGAAGAAATCACCATGATGTTCTTTTTTCCATCATTGCGGTCAACGGCTCCCGATGACAGCAGGGATTGTACGGCGTCAACGGAGGCCTGCTCGAAATCTTTAGCGCTTAAACCCATTGTAATCGGTTCATCCGTTGCGCCAGGTGTCAACATTTGGGTTTTTGGTGTGCAACCACTAGCGATGAGCACGAAGGCTGATAGGGCAATAACTTTAGTCGTTTGAGCAGAGAATAGGGTTCTCATCGATTGTTTCCTTGAGGTTGGGGCGATTGTGCATGAGCATCGGATAGAAATACTTTATAGCTGACCGCTTTTGGGCTGGTGGCGAGACGGTTGATCGTTATCGGTTCATGTGGAGCGGTTTCTAATGCTTCCCAGCGAGAGGTCAGGCTGTTTATTTCAAAACCAGCTTCATCAAACCATGTGAACTTATAGCGCAGCGTTTTGCTGCTACTCGAAGCATTGACTGCTTGAATAGAGACACGTAATAAATGGCCTTCGGTGTATCCATCGGTGAGTGAATCAATGGCTAAAAAGCTTTTAGCGCCCTGACCAAACACCAGTTGTGGATAATCAGGTGATCTGACCTGTTGTGTTTGGCATCCCGCTAAGAGTGTTAATGGGAGTAGGGCCGTCAGTATCAATTTTTTCATAAGCATCCTTTAATCAGGCATCGAAACTTGTAAGTTTATAGATAGGTGTACTGCCAGGTGCTGTTGCTTTGACGTAGATCACCGTAAAGCGGCTGTCTGGTAAATCGATTTTTAGGGGGGCCGGGAAACCAGGAGCATTAATGTTCAGGGTATTGCTTTTAGGTTTTCTGATTCTGGCTAGCTGAACTTCCTTAGGCAGAGAGCTCCAGCTGCGGGTATCCACGTGAGTCGTCGCGACCTGATACACTGCGGCGAGTAATCCGCCTACCGCACCGGCTTCTTTTTTAGCTTTATATTGAATGTATGCTTTGATGAGTGAACTGCTAATAGCTTCAGTGACTTTTAATGGAAACTCTTTTTTAAACTCAGTTTGAATAACACGATCGATATCGGCTAATTGGGTCGTTTTACCTAAGGATTTTTTGCCATCAAAAATTTCAAGGTAAGGGTAAGCTTTTGCTCGATGACTCAGTTTTGGCAATGCAATCTGTGCATAGTCGACTTTATTGTTCACGAGGAATAGAGGGATAGGGATCAGCGTTTCTTTGATGGTGGGGGCTAGGCCATTTTCAAAAATGACCCAGACGGCGGGGTTTAAGCGTTTCTTGCTCCATTGACCTCGACGTAATTTGTCCGCGACTTTTAGGTCGGTTTTGACGGCTGGGTTGTTAGGATTCATGCCAGCGACTCTGCGCATGGATGTGCGGGCTTTACTCAGGTCTGATTTGTCCTGGCTGGAGAGCATGAAATAAAGGCCGTGTAGGTAATCAGTATAGGGGTTTACATAATCAGGATAGGCTTGCCACTCTTTTAGCTCGGGGTATTGCTTATAAACAACTGATTCGGACTGAGTGCTACTTCTTTGATAATCAAAAGGACTACTTTTATCCGTTGAAGTCTCGGAGTGTTTAGCTTTGGCTTCTTTTTCTGCGAGTTCTTTCTGCTTTTCAGCCAGTTTATCTTTAAACTCCTCTTCGGCGCGCCGTTGACGATCGGCGGCGCGGTTAAACTCGATTCGAGCATTTTGGAAGTCATGTAAGAACATGCTATTAAAGGCTTTATAGGTATTCGTCATAACGCCATCGTAAACGGTCGGGGAATACCGGTTTAGGCTGTTGTTGACGAGGGCTGTCGTGATTATCTCAAGCCCTTTGCGGCCAACATTCTCGGTATCCTCAGCTTTCATCATTGATTCTGCTGAATCAAATACCTTGTTACTAAACTCATATTGACCAAGGGCGCTTAATGCGGTGCCTCCTTGAAGCGACCACAGCAAGCTATTGGATTCACCATCAGGGGTTATATCACCTGCGCTTAGGGCTGTGTCGGCTGCTGCTTGAAATTGGCCTGTTTCAAATTGCTGGTCAAAACTGCTAGATTGTTGCTTGGTTTGAATGGCATTACAGCCGGCTAACGATAGTGCTGTAAAAAGCAGAAAAACGGATCTTTTTGACTCTTTAGTTCGCATGCAAAGTCCCTTTGGCGAAGTTAAATCTGTTTTATATCAACAGTATATGAGCGAGCGAGGGTATCGATAACTGAATTCAATGCCTATAGGAAAAATTCTTACTTTTATGCTGTAAATTGAAAAGAGTACCCAAAATGACATGTGCCTTTCGGTTTGAATCTGTCATGCATCGATCTGTTTGAATATTCGAGATCTGTATGAAAGCGGATAAGAAGACGGGTTATTGACCTATGGTGGCGAAATCTTTTAGCTGTGATGGGGTGTTAATAGATATTATTCATGCGAGGTAAGTACGGATACGGTTGTGCTGGTTAGTGTTGAAGGGCACTGAATTACGTCAAAGAAATATACTGAATGAGAAACGCTAAAATAAGCATCTCCTTTAGATTCATAGCAAATGCTGGTGCTATCGTTTGATAGTGTCTATCGCAATGCACCGGCTTATGATTTGAATCTCATATCCGGTGCGTATATGAATGCCAGAGGCAAGCGATTAATGTGAACTGAGTTCAATGACCTCCAAAGAAATCATGTCATGGCTGACGGTGATCCATTCGATCGACTCTTCAGTGAGGATCTCGACAGGGCAGTGTTGATCCTGAAAATGAATGATTTCCTCTTGTTCAATGAGGCGATGACGCCTGACGGCATATTCGGGTGCACTGTTTGCTTTTTTCATTTTTTTATCCTCGTCGGCGGAAGATTATAGTTGTCTATGTAAGTTAGATCATGAATGGTGAATTTGCTAAGAACTGTTTTCATGTAAAAACGGATGTGCGTGAGTCCTCGCAATTTAGTTACCACTAAATAGGCGGTTTCGCTGGCGATATCAGGCGGTTACCGTTAGCATTGGTAGCCATGAATAAACACCCCTCTCATATAGATTTGCAACGATGAGTTATCAGGTACTGGCGCGTAAATGGCGTCCCGCAAAATTTACAGAAATGGTCGGTCAGGAGCATGTGCTCAAGGCGTTGGTTAATGCGCTGGATGACGACCGGCTGCATCATGCCTATCTATTTACCGGCACCCGCGGTGTGGGTAAAACGTCGATCGCCCGCTTGTTTGCTAAATCACTTAACTGCGAGAAAGGTGTTTCTTCCACCCCTTGCGGTGAATGTTCTGCTTGTCGTGAGATAAGTGAAGGTCGTTTTGTCGATCTGATTGAAGTGGATGCGGCATCACGTACCAAGGTCGAAGACACCCGCGAACTGATGGAAAATGTTCAGTACGCCCCGACCCATGGCCGATTTAAAGTGTATCTCATCGATGAGGTGCACATGCTGTCTACGCACTCCTTCAATGCGCTACTGAAAACATTGGAAGAGCCGCCACCACACGTTAAGTTTTTGCTGGCCACCACCGATCCACAGAAGTTACCGGTAACCATCCTGTCGCGCTGCTTGCAGTTCAATCTGAAGAATATGATCCCTGAGCGGATTGTTGAGCATCTGTGTCGGGTTTTAACCGCTGAAACGATTCCTTATGAAGAGCCTGCACTCTGGCTATTGGCGCGCGCAGCCGATGGTTCTATGCGGGATGCACTGAGTCTGACCGATCAGGCGATCGCCTTTGGCGCAGGTGAGGTTGTTGAAAACGATGTGCGGGCGATGCTGGGCACCATTGATCAGCGGTTGGTCTATCGTTTAGTGGAAAACCTAGCGGCCCATGATGCAAGAGCGTTATTGACCGCAGTGGATGAATTGGCCCGCTATTCGCCGGATTACAGTGCGGTATTGGGTGACCTGATTAGTTTAATGCATCGCATTGCCCTCGCGCAGATCGTACCCGATGCCATCGATAACGGTTTGGGTGATCGAGAGCGGATACTCGATCTCGCCGGTCAGTTAACCGCTGAAGATGTGCAGTTGTTTTATCAGACCGCTTTGATGGGGCGTAAAGACCTACCCTTTGTACCGGATGCCCGAGAAGGGCTTGAGATGACGCTGATGCGGATGTTGGCATTCCGTCCAGTATCGGTGAGTCATCATGGGTTGAGTCAGCCGGAAGGGGCAGATAAGACGCTGGCACTTGAGTCATCGGCGACAACGGTTCCAGAGACGGCGGTCACGAGACAACGGGAGACGGTTGCTGTAAATGCGGCCGATAAGACGGTTGAGCCTGAATCTAAGCATTCAGCACCGGCAACGCCTGCGTCTACGCCATTGAGTTCAGCGCCTCAACCTGAGTCGCCTCCTGAGATTACTGCACCGCCATCGGCTTCGCCGCCGTTGCAGCAAGAGCCGCCCATGTATGATGAATCTTATCTGCAAAGTGGTTATGAGGAGCACCCGGGAAAAAAGTCTGAAGCTGATTTTGAACCGCGGGTTGCTGCGGGGACTGCCGCTGTCACTTCAACGGGCACTTCAGCGGGCAATCCACCGGTTGATCTGCCTTGGGAAGATAATAGTGCGCAGGCTTCGGGTTTATCTACTCGCGGACATATCAGCCAACTGGCTGCGGTGCCTGCCGCTGAGGTTAACCGCCAGAGCGCACCTGACTCAAGCGCTGACATAAGCTCTAATAAGCACCAAGAGCGTGTAGCGATGGATACGCGGTCAGAGCCTTCGCCTAGTGCGCCTGCTCAGCCTGCGGTGATGGCTGACGTCATTGAGCCCGCGGCTAACGTTAGTCAGGATATTGCAGAGTTTAATCCCGATCAGTGGGTGTTGTTAGTTGAGCTAATCGGTTTGAGTGGTATGACCTATAGCATCGCTTCCAATACGTCGTTGGAAACGGTAGACGATTGCTGGCGCTTTCATTATATGCATGAGCAGAAAGCACTGTTGAACGAAACGCATATTGGGCGGATTCGTGACTCTATTGGTCATTATTTTAATACGCCGGTTGAGGTAGAATTCAGTCTCGGCCGTTATGGTCGTGAAACGCCTAGCCAGTACCGTGACCGGAAACGGGCAGAGCGGTTGGCTGAAGCGGTTAGTTCCATTCAGAATGATCCGGTGGTACAAAGCGTCATAGAACGGTTTGACGCCCGAATCGATCTCGAATCGGTGCAGCCGATCGATTAAATCGATATATTAAAGCCGTTTAGCGGCCAGAATTTTAGCCGGACTCACATGCTGTTAAGCCTTGAGTTCGTGTTGTCACAAAGATAAGGAGCACTATGATGAAAGGTGGTATGGGTAACCTGATGAAGCAGGCCCAGAAGATGCAGGCTGATATGCAGAAAGCTCAAGAAGAGATCGCTAAGGCTGAGGTCAATGGCGAGTCTGGTGCTGGGCTGGTGAAAATTGTGATGAATGGACGTCATGATGTTCGTAGTGTCGCTATCGATGCAAGTCTGATGGAAGAGGATAAAGAGATCCTTGAAGACCTGATTGCCGCAGCCATCAACGACGCCGTGCGTAAAGTTGAGAGCACGACACAGGATCAGATGGCTAAAGTCACCGGCGGTATGGGTATGCCACCGGGCTTTAATATGCCGTTCTGAGGCGGTTGACACTATGTCGTTTAGCCCGCTTATTCAGGATTTAATTGATGCCTTTCGTGTGCTGCCAGGGGTCGGGCCGAAAACCGCCCAGCGGATGGCGTTTCATCTGCTCGAGCGTGATCGTCAAGGGGCGAATACGCTGTCGGCAGCGCTGACACTTGCCGCGGATAAGGTGGGGCACTGTGCCTGCTGCCGGACACTATCTGAAAATGAGTTGTGTGAGATTTGTGCCGATAATCGTCGGGATGAAACGCAGATCTGTGTGCTCGAGTCGCCGGTCGATATGTTGGCTATCGAGCAGACCGGTGGGTTTAACGGCGGCTATTTTGTGTTGATGGGTCACCTGTCACCGATTGATGGTGTCGGGCCGGATGATCTTGGATTGGATCAGTTGTTTAAGCGGCTAGAGTCCGGAACGGTTAAAGAGATGATTTTAGCCACCAACCCCACTGTTGAAGGTGAGGCGACCGCACACTTTATTGCCGAGCAGATAAAGCATCTGGATATCCGGGTAACGCGTATTGCCCACGGTGTGCCGGTTGGCGGTGAACTTGAATATGTTGATGGCGGAACCCTGGCCCATGCCATGGCGGGCCGCCGGGCGATGAACTGAGGGAAGCATGACAGACGCATATAACTGGCAACGACTGGAAGCTGCAGCGGATCAGCCGATCTGGATTACGGATGATGAAGCGCTTGCTCGCTATTGTCAGCAATGGCAAACACTGCCGTTGATTGCGTTGGATACTGAATTTATTCGGGTTGATACTTTTTATCCTATCCCCGGGTTGATACAGATCGCTGATGATCAGGCCTGTTATCTGATCGATCCCCTTAAGATCGAAAACTATGCACCGTTGGCGCAACTGTTTCGCAACCCAACCGTGCTTAAAGTACTGCACGCGGGTAATGAAGACTTAGAGCTTTTCCTCTATATGCTGGGGGATCTCCCTAGCCCGATCTTTGATACTCAGATAGCCGCCGGTTTTTTGGGCTGGGGCTTCTCGATGGGTTATCAACGGCTGGTGGAGCATGCGCTGGATGTTAAGCTGGAAAAAGGTGAGACCACCTCCGACTGGTTGCAACGTCCTTTAACCACCTCGCAGGAACATTATGCAGCATTGGATGTGGCTTATCTGCCGGTGCTGTGTCAGCGACAGATGGCTGAATTAAACGAGCGAGGGATGGCTGGCTGGGCAGAGGAAGAGACGGCACTGTTGCTGACGAATATTCCGGATACCGATCCGGATGGCGTTCGTTATTATCAGCGTTTTAGTCAAGCGTGGAATCTGCCACCGGTAAAAATGGCAGCACTGCGTGATCTGACGGCTTGGCGGGAACGTATTTCTCGTCAACGGGATGTGCCCCGTAATCGAGTGTTACGCAATCATGCGTTACTCGAGGTCATTAACCGCTGGCCAACAGATGCCCGTGAGCTTTCGCGGGTGCCTGAGGTCAGAATGCAGCAGGTTAAGCAGGATGGTGATGTCATCCTTGGCTATCTCAAAACCGCTGCCCAGTCGGCTGAGGCGAAGCCGCCCGAAGCTATCCAGCGACCTTTAAGTTATCAGTGGAATAAGCCGCTTAAAGTGTTGAAAGCGATGGCGCGCAAAAAAGCGGAAGAACTGAATATAGCCCCAGAAATACTGTTACGTAAGCGAGACCTAGAGGCGTTGATTAGAACGGAAAATCAGGGTCAATTCAGCCTTCCGCCAAGCCTGTCGGGCTGGCGTAAAGAGGTGATCGGTGATGCATTGCTAGAAAAGCTGCAGAGCCTAGATATTTAAGCAGAGTCCTATGAGAAAAATTTGTAGTGTATTTCGCAGCTCAAAAAAAGATGAGATGTATCTTTACGTTGAAAAAACGGAAAAGATGAAACGCGTGCCAGACCCTCTGAAAGAGATGTTTGGTGCACCCATCCATGTCTTTGATATGTTACTCACCGTTGAAAAAGAGTTATCACGGGTGGATGCAGCCAAGGTACTAGCCGATATTCATGAGAAGGGATATTTCTTGCAGATGCCGCCACCCAAAGATGATTATCTGCTGGACCTCTTTAAAGATCGTCCGCAAACAGGTGTGCGTTAGTGGCTGATCAGGTATTTTGGCGCTCTAAAACATTACCCGAGATGTCAGAGCCGGAGTGGGAGTCACTCTGTGATGGCTGCTCTCTGTGCTGTTTACATAAACTGGAAGATGAAGACACCGGTCAGGTGCACTATACCAGTGTGGTTTGCCATCTATTGGATATGGAGACGCTCTACTGTACGCAGTATGAGACCCGCTGTTCATTGGTGCCGCAATGCGTCAAGTTGCACCCGGAAGATGTGAAAGAGTTTCACTGGTTACCACCGAGCTGTGCGTATCGCTTGATTCATGAAGGTAAAGAGCTGCCGGATTGGCATCCCTTGGTGAGTGGCCGTCGAGAGTCGGTCAAAGAAGCGGGCGCATCGGTGCTTGATTGGTATGAAGTAACCGATGATAAGCTCAAGAGTGATGACGAATACTTCGATTATCTGCTGGATTAAACGTCGTCAGGGGCTGTTGAAATCTTTGCCTAGCTGCTGATAAGGGTAAAGATTTAAGGATAAAGAAGTAAGCGTTCAGAAGTAAAGAGTAACAATAAGGAGCGCCACGCGCTCCTTATGATGATCAACTAGGCTGTTTATTTCTTGCCTGCTAGTTGGGCTTTAATAAGATCACCAATGGTGGTTGGGCCAGCGGCATCAAAGGGCGCATCCGCGATGGCTTTGATCGCTGCTTTTTCGTCAGCTTGATCCTTCGCTTTGATTGATAGATTAATGGAACGATGACGGCGGTCGACATTAATAATCTTCGCTTCCACCTCTTCGCCCACTTTTAAAACAGTAGAGGCATCGTCAATACGTTCTATACTGATATCAGCCGCTTTTATATAGCCTTCAATACCCTCGGCGAGCTCAATCGTCGCACCCTTAGCATCGACCGATTTAACCGTGCCTTTCACAATGCTGTTTTTAGCATGTGCGGTGGTGTAGTCCGAGAAAGCATCGCCTTGCAACTGTTTGATGCCGAGTGAGATACGCTCTTTTTCCGCATCAATCGAGAGGATAACGGCTTCAACCGTATCACCCTTTTTATAGTCCCGTAGCGCCGCCTCTCCGTCGGTATCCCAAGAGATATCCGACATGTGCACCAAACCGTCCAAGTCGTTTTCTAGGCCGATAAAAATACCGAAGTCGGTGATGGTTTTAATCGCACCGCTGATCTTGTCGCCTGCAGAGTATTGTTCGGCGAAGCTTGTCCACGGATTTGCGGTGCATTGTTTGATGCCCAGCGAGATACGCCGACGTTCTTCATCAATCTCAAGAATCATCACATTCACGGTATCGCCGATCTGAACGACTTTAGAGGGGTGTACGTTTTTGTTAGTCCATGACATTTCAGACACATGCACCAAGCCCTCAACCCCATCTTCAATCGACGCGAAGCAGCCATAATCGGTTAGATTGGTTACGGTTGCAGGCACGATAGCGCCTGATGGATAACGTGTCTTGATGGATGACCAGGGGTCTTCTGCCAGTTGTTTTAGGCCTAGGGATAGGCGGTTGGTTTCTCTATCAAACTTAATGATTTGAACGGTAATTTCTTCACCCGGGGTGAGCATGTCGCTAGGGTGAGCGATACGTTTCCAAGCCATATCGGTGATGTGTAATAAACCATCGACACCGCCAAGATCAATGAAAGCACCATAGTTGGTCAGGTTTTTAACATAACCTTTAACCTGTTGCCCCTCTGTCAGGGTGGCGAGTAGTTCGTCCCGTTGCGCGCTGTTAGCTTCTTGCAAGACGGCGCGACGGGAGACCACGATGTTATTACGTTTAGGGTCCAGTTTTATCAGTTTGAACTCGAGTTCCTTACCCTCTAAATGGTTAATGTCTCTGACAGGACGTACATCCACCAGAGAACCCGGCAGGAAACCCTGGATGTTGTTGACACTCACCGTGAAGCCGCCATTGACTTTACCGTTGATATAACCCTTAACGGTTTCTTCGGCCTCAAAGGCTTTCTGTAATACTTCCCAAGCCTCGGCGCGTTTAGCTTTTTCACGGGATAAGCGGGTCTCGCCATTACCGTCTTCTACGCTTTCCAACGCGACTTTAACCATGTCTCCGACTTGAATTTCAAGTTCGTTGGCATCGTTGAGAAATTGATCACGAGCAATAATGGCCTCAGATTTTAGGCCTGCATTAACAGTCACCCAATCGTTATCGATATCAACCACCTCACCCATGACGAGGGTGCCCGGTTTCATATCGATATGGTGTAGGGATTCTTCGAATAATTCAGCAAAGCTTTCGGACATATGTATTCCTATAGGCTGACCCCTAGGAAAGGGGAGGGGCGCCGTGTTTACACCCGTACCATCAGCCCGGTACAGGTCCGGTTTTGGTTATCCTGATGAGCGCTGTAATGGCTGATAAAATGAGCGGCAGGCAAGAGGACAGGGTGCAAATTATAACGATTTTTGGGGAGGGGTAAAAGAGGATGTCTAGGTGTGAAACGCTGAGTTCTTCTGCTTAGTCTAGTGGGCGGTTAAGGTTGAACGAAGGGTTAGGGGGTTAAATAGGCTAAACGTTCTGCCAATAACTCTTGGCAAGGTTTGATGATGGCTTTGAGATCGCTTTTTAAGCGACTCGTCATTAGCTCGGTTTTGGACGTTTTAAAGTATTCCACCACTAGCTGTTCCTCTTCGCGATTATTCGCCGCGATATCCATGCCGTCACCGATACAGTACGCATAAACGGATAGGTGATTATTAACGATGGTGTCGATCTGATCTTGGTCGAGGAGTAGCTTATGGATGGTTAAATAACGTTTGTATTCTTGTGCGGCAGCCGCTGCCATTCCTTTGATTTGCGTGCTGGTGAATCGTTTGGACTCTGCCTGGCTAGCCAGTAGTTGTTTCATTCGCGCATGTACCGTAGAAACCTCTTCATTAAAGGTGTGGGGCGCATAGCGCTCATTGGTGTGCTTGTAATGTTCTAATTCGGCGACCTGTGCTTCTAAGCTGTTGATTTTATCTTGCATCACCACTGTTTTTTCAAGCAGTTCACGGCGTTCATCTTTGAGGGTGCTAATGATGCGTTGAGTGGGCGATATATCTGCTTGCTTGATACTGGGGTTGGTCGACGATGAGTCGGACGAATCCAGCGGAATAACTAACTCACCAAAGCCTTCAACCTTTTTGCGATTTTCTACCTGCTGGGCACTGATGGTGGAGTAGATGAAATACCCCACCAGTGCTGCAATGATTAGCATTAATGGCCCTCCGATAAACAGGACCATTTTTAGCTTGCTTAGCTGCATCAAATCGTCTCTTTAGCCTTAGTTTTTAACGGCGACATATTTGTTGGTTAACTCAATCATATCGAGTAATACATTGCCGGTTTCATTGAGCAAGGCCTCCTGCTCGGGGCTAATCGTGCGCCCTTGTGAATCTTTTTCCAGCAGGTCATCCAAGTCGGACAATTCCTTAATAGCTGGCAGGCCTTTCGCTGTTCGGCGTTTATTTTCCTGATCTAACAGCCACTGTTCTGAGCTTTCTCGCTCCGTTTCAATGGTTTTTTCATTCAGTGAGATCTCTTTATCCTGCTTATCTTCATGCATTCGCTTAATCTGTGCATTCATAAACAGGAAGTCAGGATCAAACTTTGTCCGCTCTTGGTGCCGGCTGGTGAGTGCCGGCAGAATTGATTTAAAGTTAATGTAACGCTGATGGGGGATTTCAGATACGGTGTCCCAAGGTAGAGCGCCGTCAAGCGCACTCTCGCCAATCTGATCGGTATCATACATGGTGGGCAGGGCAACATCGGGAACAACCCCTTTATGCTGTGTGCTTTCACCCGAGATACGATAAAACTTAGCATGGGTCAATTTAATTTGACCATGATGCAGTGGCGATAGGGTCTGCACGGTACCTTTGCCGAAGGTCTGACTACCGACGATGAGACCGCGTTGATAATCTTGAATAGCGCCGGCAAATATTTCGGAGGCGGAGGCGCTAAGGCGGTTAACCAAGACAGCCATTGGGCCGTTATAAGCCACTCGTGGATCTAGGTCGGCTTGAATGTTAACTCGATCTAACGGATCTCTAATCTGTACCGTTGGGCCTCGGCTGATAAATAGGCCGACCAGATCGTTCGCTTCACGCAGGGAACCACCGCCATTGTTACGTAGGTCGATGATCAAGCCGTCAATGCCTTCGGTTTTCAACTCGTTGATCAACTTAGCGGTATCGCGGGTGGTACTTTTATAATTGGGGTCGCCACGCTGTAGGGCGGCAAAGTCGATGTAAAAAGCTGGAATGCTGATGACACCCAATTTAAAGGGTTTACCTTCATGTTCAAGCTGAATAATCTTACTCTGTGCTGCCTGCTCTTCCAATTTGACTTTGTTACGGGTGATCTTGATAACTTTCTGTTGAGTATCATCGCCATCGGCAGGAATAATGTTGAGTCTCACGACGCTATCTTTTGGGCCGCGAATGAGATCAACGACTTCATCTAACCGCCAGCCGACCACATCTTCAATCTCACCCTCTTCGCCTTGACCAACACCAACAATCAGATCAGCCGGTTTTAGTTGGCCTGCTTTGTCGGCGGGGCCCGCTGGAACTAAACGGACGACTTTGGTGTTTTCATTTTCGCTCTGTAATACCGCGCCGATGCCTTCTAATGAAAGGCTCATGTTGATATTAAAGTTCTCCGACAGACGCGGGGAGAAGTATTGAGTGTGTGGATCAAACTGTTTGGTCAACGCGTTGGCGAAGTTTTGAAAGACATCTTCGCTGTTGGTTTGGGTCGCACGCTTTAGCTGGCTTTTATAGCGTTTGATCAGCAGTTCTTTGGCTTCATCGATGGATTTATCGGCAATTTTTAGGCCCAGTAGAGCGCTTTTTAGCCGTTTACGCCAAAACTCATCCATCTCGGTTTCGTTGGCTGCCCACTGGCTATCTTCACGATCGATAACAATGCTTTCATCAATACTGAAATCCACGTTATAGTCAGGACTTTCGAGTGTGGCGATGAGTTTTTCTAGACGACTCTCTGAGCGCTCTTGATAGCGGTTGAAGATGGCATAGGCTGCGGTCAGCTCACCCTGGCTGATTTCATCATCGATCAGGGTTCGGTACTGCTCGAAGTCGTCAATATCCGATTGATAAAAGAAGGCTTTAGAAGGGTCTAGGCTCTCTAAATACTGATCCAGTACTTTACTGGAAAGCGCATCATTCAAAACGATACGGTTATAGTGGTCCTGATTCAGAGAGGTGACGATATCGGTGATCGTCTGTTGGTGAATAGGCTCTGGTTGCAAAACAGATGTCATGGCGCTGGTTGGCAGCGCTATCAGCAGGCTCAGAGCAAGCGAAGGGGTGAGCAAGTGACGTAATTGGCGTGTGTATTTCAAGCTGTATGTTCCTGTTTTGCTACTACTTATAGTTTCTGAGACAGACAAATGACCAGCTTGGTTCCGTAACTCAGAAAATCTGAGTGTAGTCTTGTCGCGTGCTGATGTAAAATCAACGGCTTAACTCTTGTTTATTAATTGAAGCGGGTACGGCTATTGTGAGTATGCGAGTTGTGAGTGTGGTGTTTTTATCGCTGTTAGTCGCCTTGGTCAGCGGTTGTGGTAAAAGCGAAGAGGAAAAGCTATTTCATCAACAGCTGTTGGAGAAAGCGCTGAATGATGATACCAAGAAAGCGGGTACCCGTTTTCTGGCGGAGAATGCCCTGCGGGAAGGCGTTGTTGTGACCGAGTCAGGGTTGCAGTATGAGATTTTACAGGCGGCGGAGGGGCCAACACCTCGGGTGCTTGATCGAGTCAAAGTGCGTTATACCGGTTGGACGGTGGATGGTGAAGAGTTCGAAGGTTCAGCCCAAAAATCTGAGCAGCCGGTGTTTACGGTCAAAGATGTGATCAAAGGGTGGCGGTTGGCCTTGTTGAAAATGTCACCGGGGGCGCGTTGGAAAATCTACCTACCTTCTGAGTTAGCCTATGGTGCACGGAGCCCTGGTGGCCGCGTGCCTGCTAATTCAGCACTTATTTTTGAAATTGAGTTGTTACAAATCCTGCCTGAGGAAAAGGCCGATAAATGATGCAAAAACAAGAGTTTAATAAGCAACTGTTTGATTTTCTCGCGGCGTCTCCTACCCCGTTTCATGCGGTCTATGAGATGCGTGGACGCTTACAAGAAGCGGGTTTTATTGAGCTTCAGGAGCAGGATGCCTGGCATGTTAAGCCCGGTGGGCGTTATTTTATTGTGCGTAACGAGTCATCGATTATTGCTTGGAACCTAGCGGCGAATTCCGATTTGACCGACTCCGGCATCCGCATGGTTGGTGCCCACACGGATAGTCCTTGCCTGAAAGTTAAACCCAACCCCGAAACGGAAAGTCAGGGATGTCTGCGGGTGGGGGTTGAAGTTTACGGCGGCGCATTGCTGAATCCCTGGTTTGATCGTGATCTGTCGTTGGCCGGACGGGTTAACTATCTCAGTACCGATGGTTCTCTGCGCAGTGAGTTGGTGAACTTTGAGCGTCCGATTGCGGTGATTCCCAATCTCGCGATTCATCTCAATCGCGATGTTAATCAGGGATTGAATGTTAATCCACAAACGGACTTGCCTCCGATCATGGCCCAGTTGCAGGGCGATGCGAAGATCACATTGCGCGATGTGCTGAAGAATGAGCTGTTAACTCAGTATGTTGATGATGTGGCGGAGATACTGGATTACGAGCTGTGTTTTTATGATGTACAGAAACCCGCGTATATCGGCTTAAATAATGAGTTTTTTGCTTCGGCTCGATTGGATAATCTGCTGAGCTGCTTTATCGGTATGCAGGCGTTGATTGAGTCTGATTCCGAACAGAGCTGCCTGCTGGTCTGTAACGATCATGAAGAGGTGGGTAGCATGAGTGCCGCTGGCGCACAGGGGCCGATGCTGAAGCAGTTGCTAGAGCGTTTACAGCCGGACGCCGAATCCCGTAGCCGGATGATTGCCAACTCGATGATGGTCTCCGTGGATAATGCCCATGCTGTGCATCCTAACTTTGCCGATAAGCATGATGGTAATCATGGCCCACGGATGAATGCCGGTGCGGTGATTAAAATCAATGCGAATCAGCGTTATGCCACCAACAGTGAAACCGCGTCGTTGTTTCGTCATATAGCTCGGCAGGAAGGTGTGACATTGCAGTCCTTCGTTGTGCGCAGTGATATGGGCTGTGGTAGCACCATTGGTCCGATTACCGCTGCCGAGATCGGTGTGAAAACGGTTGATATAGGGGTGCCTCAATTGGCGATGCACTCTATCCGTGAGCTGGCCGGAAGTGATGACCCCGTCAGCTTGGCGAAGGTGTTGAAGCGCTATTATCAGCAGGAGCAGGTGTAATATTTTATAACACCGGTTAAATCTCAGGCCGGGCGATAGTGATATCGCTCGGCCTGTTGTTTTGTGGGGCCGATTTATCTGTCTCCCCGTGTTCTAAAGGGCGCTTAAACAAGCCGCCTGCCATCGTTTACCGTCCTTCTGTTTTATTCTCGTTTTTTAATTCAGCAGATGAATGAATTTTGAGTTCAGGTGAATTAATTTATTTAAGCGACTAGTTCTGTTTTGATAGAATGCCGCCTCTTAAATTGTTTGTTAGAAGAGCACCTTCGATCTGTGCCAATTCGGCAGTAGGCGAGGGCAAACTGATGTCTTGGGTCGTATTAACATGAAGAACTATTTTGCGCGCATGAAAACCAAAGGGCATTGCCCACCGCGTAAACCGCTTAAAAAGATTGTTTGGTCCTGGGTTGGGGCTTTTATGGGCATTTTAATTATCTCGATCATGGGCCGCGAGATGCACCAGCTAGGTATGGATAACCTACTATTGATTGGTTCATTTGGTGCCTCCGCGGTGCTTATTTATGGCGCGCCGTTAGCAGAGTTTTCTCAACCCCGTAATATTGTTGGTGGCCATGTGGTATCGGCATTGGTGGGTGTGACGGTCTACCTCTTATTAGGTGAACAGTCGCTCTTCGCCGCGCCTTTAGCGGTCTCTTTAGCGATCGTGGCGATGCATTTTACCCGCACACTACACCCGCCGGGCGGCGCTACCGCGCTGATTGCTATTATCGGCGGTGATAGCATCCATGCGATGGGTTATCTGTATGTGGTGTCACCGATACTCTCTGGGGCGATGGTGATGCTGCTCGTGGCACTATTGGTCAACAATATGTCACGTAATCCAGGACGGCACTATCCGGTCTATTGGCTTTGACGTTTAGCGTTAAACATTAGGGCGCGGCAGATCCCTGCATAATGGGGTACTCTATAGCTATGCAACTTGAAATAACCACACCGATATTTAAATGCTTGGCCGATGAAGACGCTTTTTTTCAGCGTCTGTCAGAAGTCGATGGTTGTCAAAAAGTGGTGGCTAGGGCTGCTTATATCAGTGTGACCCTAGGTCATGCTGACGAGAAAACGTTGCCGACACTCGAGAATATCTGTGATATCTGGAATGTGTCCTATACAGTCGTTAGCGATTAAGTCGAATAGTGCTGTCTGAGGGGTTTATGGAACAACTGTCTGATCAGATTATGGCCTTTATTCCGTTGTTTATCACGGTTGTTTTGGCGGTTCTATTGCTGCTGGCGCTGCATTGGTTATTGTTGGCCCGTCATCCCGAGATGGGGAATGAGCGACGCTTACCCCGACAGTTGATCATGTTAGTGCTGAGTTTGGCCGCTGCGGTGTTGATTGCCATTGCGTTGCCGGTGAGCGTCAGTACCCGAAATCAGGTAATAGGGCTCATTGGTGTGTTGGTATCCGGTGTGATTGCGTTTTCATCCACCACCGTCACCACTAATCTGATGGCGGGGTTAATGCTGCGAAACACGCGGCCCTTTCGGGTGGGTGATTTTATTCGGGTGGGTGAGCACTTTGGGCGGGTAGCTGAACGTGGCTTGCTGGATACCGAGATTCAAACCGAGCATCGGGAACTGGTGTCTCTGCCCAATACCTATCTCATTACCAATCCCGTGGAAGTGGTGCTATCGGATGGGGCGATTGTTTCGGTGACGCTATCCCTTGGATATGACCTGCACCATGGGCAGGTGGAAAATTTACTGATCGAAGCGGCTGGCGAAGTCGGTTTAGCCGAACCTTTCTGTCAGATCGTCGAACTGGGCGATCATGCCATTACCTATCGGGTGAGTGGTTTACTCAGCGAAGTTAAAAGCTTGTTAACAACCCGTTCAAACCTGTATCGGGCTATTCTCGATACCCTGCATGGTAATGATATCGAGATTGTCTCCCCTGGCTTTATGAATCAGCGACAACTATCCGAGACAACCAAAATATTGCCTGCCTCGGTGATTAAAGCGACTAGCGCTGAATTATTCAAACCGGAAGAGATTGTCTTTGATAAAGCGGAACAGGCGCAGGCGCGGGAAGAGCAAAAGCAGGAACTACAAAGTGAAATAAAAGCCTTAGCGGTGCAGGCTAAAAGTGCGAGTGGCGATGATAAGCAGCGCATCACTGAGGTGATTAGCGAGAAAACTGATCAGATGACATCCCTCGAGCATCCAAAGCAAGATGAGGGCGAGCAGCAGGGCAGCGCGCCGCAACCGTCATCGCCTAATTGAACAATGTAAATTTCTTACGCCTTAACTCATCGGCCTATTGAGTCTGACAGTCCGGCCGCGATAATGCTAGGCCGGCTATTTAAATCAGCTATTCTCCAATCTAAAACCCACCTTGAGCGTGACCTGAAAATGTCCAATATGGCCATTGATGATATGGCCTCGGGTTTCAATCACTTCGAACCAATCCATATTATCGATGGTTTCGCTGCATTGAGCTAGCGCATTACGAATCGCATCATCAGAGCTGATGGGTGAAGAGCCGACTATTTCTATCTTTCTGTAGGTGTGATGATTAGACATATGCTTCGCTACCCTTGTTGTTTTTATCGATTAAGTTAAGGGTAGTTGAAAAGTAGGGATAAGGTAGTGGCGAAACAACGAAATCATTATTAGCGCGGGCTATCGGCGGCTGTTTTCCCGTAGTGGATGATATTGTGAAAGGTAACTGGGCTGTGCTCATCGTTGCGATAACCATGGGGCTGATCCGCCGCAAAACGGATAGCTTCCCCTTCGCTAAGGGTTAACCACTGGCCGTCAATTAACAGCGCCATCGTACCGCTGATAACGACCACATGTTCTGTCACGCCGGGGCGGTGAGCTTCTGATAGCCGTTCGACACCCGGCGCCAGGATGAACTCAAACATCTCAAACCCCATATTAGGATCATAGGGAAAGATCGGCGGTACGGGAGCATTATCACTGGCGAGGTATTTGTGTTCTGCCAGTACCGGTGGGATGACTCTGGCATCGCTATTAGCCGTGATGGGCTCTATTAAACTCGATAATGAGATATTAAAACCACTGGCGATTTTCCACAGCGTGGTAATGGTTGGGCTAGACTCCCCACGCTCGATCTGACCGAGCATCGCTTTACTGACACCCGTTTCGCTGGCGGTTTGATCAAGGCTCCATTGCTTTTGCTGACGCTGTTGCTTCAAGTGTTTGGCGAGATTTTGATTAACTTCTAGCACAGATATATTTCCAATGGCGACTATATTAAGTTGTGCGTTATAACGTACGGTGATACGCTTTTGATTTTGGACGTTATAGCGCACAAATGATTAATGAAGTGTAAGGGGTTGTTCGGATGGGATCAATAATAGGGCGCTTAAAACTAAGCGGTTTCTTCAGTTTGTCGCATATATCCGCGGGTTTTGTGGCGGTTTTGGTGGGTTATACCAGCTCTGCAGTGATTATTTTTCAGGCGGCGGCTGCCGCTGGTGCTTCAGCAGCTGAAATGAGTTCGTGGTTATGGGCGCTAGGGATTGGCATGGGGCTCACCAGTATCGGTTTGTCTCTCTATTTTCGTACGCCTATCTTAACCGCATGGTCGACCCCAGGGGCTGCATTGCTGGTCACAGCATTATCCGGTGTGCCGCTTAATGAGGCGATTGGGTTGTTTATGTTTAGTTCGGCGCTGATTCTGTTATGTGGTGTTACGGGTTGGTTTGAAAAAATCATGCATCATGTGCCGATGCCGCTGGCTGGCGCAATGCTGGCTGGGGTTTTACTGCAGTTTGGTCTCGATCTATTTACGGTGATGGCCGCTAACTTACTGCTCGTCGGACTGATGTTAGCTGCTTTCTTGTTGGTTAAAATAGCTTTGCCTCGCTATACGATTCCGTTGGTGTTGCTGATCGGTACAGTGGTGGCTTTCCTTCAAGGACAGTTAAACTTGGAGGTTCTCCAGTGGCAGTTATCGACTCCAGTGTGGGTGACGCCAGTGTTTGATCTGCACAGTATCATCGGTATTGGTATTCCTCTGTTTATTAACGGCTATGAGACACCTGTTTCACCGTTACTGACTTGGACCGGCTTAACGGGCGTGTTGTTAGCACCCTTGGGTGGTTTCTCCTATAACCTCGCGGCGATTACCGCCGCCATCTGTATGGGTAATGAAGCCGGGCATGATCCACGCAAACGTTATCTCGCCTCGGTTTGGGCAGGTGGTTTTTACTTATTGACGGGCTTATTTGGTTCGACCATTGCCGCTCTGTTTATGGCGTTTCCAGATGCTTTGGTCATGGCGGTTGCTGGTCTAGCGTTGCTGAGTACCATTGGCAACAGCTTATCGGGGGCGCTGGCAGATCCTCATCAACGAGATGCGGCCCTATTAACCTTCTTAGTCACCGCCTCGGGGTTGAATCTGTTGGGTGTCAGTAGCGCCTTCTGGGGGTTGTGTATCGGTTTGATCGCTTACTATCTACAGCCTGGTGATCGGGCTTAGTTTGGCCGTTTTAGGCTAACGATCTGTATCGGTCAGGGCGGCTAGCATGAGTCGCCCGTCGGATGAAGGTTGTTCGCCATGATGGCTGAAATACGCTTAAATTCTGTTAGCTCTTCTGAAGTAAGTCCCTTGGTCATCAGCTGAACCGTTTTGGCATCAATATCGATAATTTCCTTAAGCACCGCAACCCCAGCATCCGTAGGGGATAAGTAATGACTGCGTTTGTCATTCGGGTTGGGCATTCGGGTGATAAAGCCCCGTTCAATTAAGGTGCTAACCAGCCGTGTTACCTGGGCTTTATCGCGTCCGAGAAAGCTTGCGATATCAATGGCGGTGCAGGGCTTTTTACGGTGGATAATCTTGATGACACGTACATGCATCGGGGTGATGCCCAGGTTGAGTTGCTCCGCTTGTTGCTGCAACTGACGCTTTAATCCGTGGACTAGGTGAAAAAGGCTTTCTAATGATGATTGATCAGACATAAAGAATCCTTGCTGACTAGTTGACAATATCAACTGCATTAAATATAGTTGCTATTATCAATTATATTTAGATTTGTATCAAGGCAGGAGAGCTATCTTGGATGCACCCATAGATTCAACATCGAAGACACCCCTTATTTATAAGGCGTTAGTGGTACTCGGCATCATGAGTGTTATGGGCGGTTCATTAACGGGAGTGATGACCTATATAAATGTCGGCTACGGGAATACTTTTTATAGCGATTGGCTGAGTTCGTTTTTAGCGGCTCTAATCTTGATGCCTGCGGGATTACTGCTGATGGGATTGATCACTAAGTTTGTTGCGCAGTGGTTACCAAACACTAATGCCCATGCCCGTAATCTCGTTACAGGTGGGGTGATGGCTTGCATGATGGAGTCGATAATGGCGTTTAGTACCACCGCCAATACCCTGGGTTTTTCGAGTTCGGCTGATTTTTTGACGGGTTGGCTATTCAGTTTTTTAGCGGCGCTACCTTTAGGGTTAGCCTTGATGGTTGTTATGTCGTTGACGGTTAAGCCCAAAATCGAGCTTTATTTAAAGAGCTGAGTGTCGCTTTAACCGCAGTATTAAACAGAGTTAATCGAAGAGTGAGCACTTGTTGCTCGTTTGATGGTAAGTAACTTATAGAGAGCAGGATGATGAAAAAACAACACCAGTACAGCATTAGCATTGATCATACTCAAAACGCGGATGGCTCGGTGCCTAATGATGAAACCTTTACATTTGATTTCTCAAGCCATGATGAGCTGTTTGAGATCATCGAGAAACTAAAAAGTAGAGAGGATGTTGGCCCTGAAAAAGCAGCACCTTTAGCACTGGGTATTAAGCTATTTGGCAGCGTGATGTTGGCTAATAAAAGGGACGGGCTATTTGTCGATTTGTGTCCACATTTCGCCACTTTTATGAAAAAACTGAAACAGAAAAAGGCATAGCAGTCGTTGGGATAGGTGGGTTGAAGAGGGCCAGCATTACCCGTGGAGGTAAGCTGGCTATGCTCAATAGCCAGATATTTTACTCGTTAGATTCAAAATCAACGGTGACCTGATAGCATCCCTGTATCTCTGAGACTTCATAAAGCCAGCCGTGGCGGTTAATGATTTTTTCGCTAAGCTGTAAGCCTAAACCGTAGCCATACCCTAATGAGATTTCCGGCGCATCCGTTTTGGGGTTTGGTGCAGAGCTTTTATCGCTATCATGACTATTAATGATAGTGACGCGGCTGCCTCGCTGTGTGATCTCGATCTGCCCCTGTTGTGTATGTTGATAAGCATTTCGAATAAGGTTACTGAGCACAATGTGGCATGCGGTTGCCGCGACATTGACGCAAGAGGCCTCAGTATCAATCTTAATGGTCACGTTTTTAGTATTCAGTAGATAGTTAAGCTCATCGGCGAGTTGTGTGATCTTTTCATCTAGCGCTATTGGGCTGAGAGCGATTTTTTGCTTATCTTTACGGCTTAGCCACAATAAAGTATCGGTTAGGTTACTCATGGTGAGGCCCGCGCGTTGAATACGCTGTAACGTGAGAGCTTGTTTATCACTGAGGGGTGATATTTCACTCAGCCGCTGCAGCAGTTCAACATTGCTTCTAATCACTGCAATGGGAGTACGTAACTCGTGACTCGCATAACTTAAGAAGTGCTGCTCCCGCTCTAAGCTTTGATGCGTTGAGACTAAACTATCTTGCACTAATGAGGCTAAGGTATTTAGTTCGTTATAAGAGAAATCTGGCGGAGGATTTTTCACATTCTCTTGAGTCAGTGATTTAGCCCAATTTTTTAAAGATTCGATCGGTTTTGCTATTTTCTGCATGATCATCATCAAACAGAAAGCAAACAGGGCGATGGCGGGAATCGCCGTAAAAGAGGTCCAAAATAAAAATTTATAACGGTTTTTTGGGCCTTTATCTAATGATCTGTTTTTTTCGAGTATCACCCTAGAGATAAAGCGTGGCTCTCCCTCAGGGCTCTTAAATAGCACCGCAAAATAGATATTTTCAGGCATCGTAAAAATGGATGATTGATCTTTCAATTTTTGCAGTTGTCCCGTCTCGGCAGGAGGGGATGTAAAGCGCTGTTGAATAATATCCGGGGTATCTTGCCAGCGACTGGCGACATTAAAACCGATGACCTCTTTGGGATTGCCATCGTCAACATCGACTGTTTTGGCCAGTTCGTACATGACGCTTTTTAAACCCTTATCAAGCCCATCAATAAAGTAGTTGATGCTTAATAGCGAAAAACCGATCGACATGACAGAGCCAAGCAGTACCACACTGATAAAAAAATACAGCTTAAGGCTTGGCCTGATTCTCATTATGAAGATCCTTTCGTCTGTTCTTTAATAGCAAAACCAATACCGGAAACGGTATCCAGCTTAACATTGCTTAGCTCGATATCGAGCTGTTTACGCAGGTGATAGATGTGGACTTTTAAACTATTACTGTCGGGTTGTTCATCCCCCCAGACAGCTTGCATGATTTGCTGGCGGCTAACGGCTTGAGGACTCGCACGTACGAGGACCTCCAGCAATTTGAAAGCGATAGGGGAGAGTTTGAGCGGTTGCTGTTTTAGCTGCGCGCTATGTTGGGTTAAATCGAGGGTCAAATCACCTAAGGCTAAACGTTTAACCTCGCCACTGCGGCGTTTGGCAAGCACTTGTACGCGGGCGACCAGCTCCTGCATATCAAAGGGTTTGACCAGATAGTCATCACTACCGGCCTTAAATCCTTGCAGCTTGTTTTCTAGACTATCGCGAGCGGTCAGCATGAGAATGGGAATATCCATGCCTTTTTCCCGTAATGTATTACACAGGGTTAAACCGTCCATTTTGGGCATGTTAATATCCAGCATGATCATTTGGTAATGATTGCTTTGTATTAAATTTAACCCCATGAGGCCGTTGCTGGCGTGATCACATTGAATGGATTCGATCTCAAGGTAGTCAACAATGGTCGTTGCAAGATCGATGTCGTCTTCAACCAGGAGTACATTTACCATTAAAGTATTGTTCCTTCATTGCTATCGGCAACTGGCCTGACATCAATATGTCAGGCCGTTTGCGGATGATCGTTTAGCCTTGCTCGGCGTCACTGGTCAGCCCACCACCCAGTACACGGTACAGGGTGATACGATTATCCAGATCTGTCTGCCGTGTGAGGATCAACGACTGTTGTGCACTATACATGGTCCGTTGTGCTTCTAACGTATTTTGAAAGCTATCGACGCCATTTTGGTAACGCGCTAATGATAGTTCATATTGGCGGGAGGAGGCGGCCACTAAGGCGTTTTCAGCACTGAGTTGCTCTTGGATGGTCGCTCGTCGTGCAAGGGCATCGGCAACCTCAGAAAATGCATTTTGTATGGCATATTCATAGGCGGCCAGCGTTTTTTGTTGCAACGCCTCACTGTAGGCTAAATTGGCATCGTTCGCCCCACCATCAAAGATGGGAAGGCTTAGGCTGGGTGCGATGGTCCAAATAGAGCTAGCGCCGCCAGTGAAAAGATCAGATAGCAGCGAGCTGGCGATCCCACCCGTGGCGGTCAACGACAGGGATGGGAAAAACGCGGCTCGGGCAACACCGATATTGGCATTGGCTGATTTCAAGTCATGTTCAGCCGCTAATACATCGGGGCGCTGCAATAACACCTCTGATGATAAGCCCGCTGGTACATCGGTGACGAGCGTGCTGCTCTCTGGCAGTGCGTTAGGCAATAGATTGCTATTTAAAGGCTCGCCGACCAGCAAGTTGAGGGCGTTAATATCTTGTGCCACCTGGGTTTGATAGAGGGCAGTATCTGAACGCGCACTATGGTAGATCGTTTCAGCACTCACTAAATCGATCTGAGAATCGACACCTAAGGTCAAACGCTTCTGAGTAATCTCCATCGCTTGCTGAGCGTTATTCATGGTCTCTTTGGCGAGTGTTAAAGCGCTTTGATCCGCGGCTAAGGTTAACCAAGCATTGGCAATCTCACTGATAAGCGAAATCTCAGTAGCCTTGGCAGTTGCTTCACTGGCTAAATAGGCTTCCATTTGAGCCTCAGTGAGGCTGCGATTTTTGCCAAACAGATCAATTTCATAGCCACTTAACCCGGCTTCTGCTGCATAGGTTGAGCTGATATCGCCTGATGAGCGGCTGCGATTGCCGCTTAGATCAGCATTCACCTGAGGATATAGGTCGGCCCGTTGAATACGGTAGGTGGCCCGGGCAGCATCGACATCGGCAAGGGTTTGACGCAAGCTTCGGTTACTGCTCAGTGCTAGCTCAATCACCTGCGCTAAACGGGGCTCTTTGATGAAGCTTTGCCAAGGTACCTGTGTCGCTTGCTGGTCCGATAAACCTTGAGCATCAGTGCTAAGAGAGTTCTGCCAATCGTTGGCAAGCGGTAGCTCGCTACGGGAGTATTCCGGCGCCATCGAGCTACAACCCGCTAGCAGTATGGCCGCAGCAAGCGGTAATAACCTAGTGCGGCGCGCTGTTTTCGCGCTGAACTTAAGCATGGTGAGTGTCCTCTTTATTCGCTTCGTCATTATAAACGGGACGTCTTGATGGGAAGGCGCCGCGGATTAACACAAAGAACAGGGGTACAAGGAAGATCCCCAATAGGGTTGCGGTGAAGGTACCACCCACAATACCCGTACCGATGGCGATACGGCTATTCGCACCGGCCCCCGATGAGATCGCCAGCGGCAGGGTGCCAAAAATAAAGGCGAGTGAGGTCATAATGATCGGCCGTAAACGTAGTTTGGCGGCTTCCACTGCGGCATCCACTAATGACATACCCCGTTGATAGGAGGCTTCGGCAAATTCCACGATCAGAATGGCATTCTTGGATGCCAGTCCAATGGTTGTCAGCAGGGCCACTTGGAAGTAAATGTCGTTGTCTAAGCCGCGCATGGTAGATGCTAGCACCGCACCAATGACACCTAACGGAATCACCAGAATGACCGCCAGAGGCACTGACCAACTTTCATACAGGGCCGCTAGCGCAAGGAATACGACGAGGATTGAAATGACATAGAGCATCGTTGATTGACCACCCGATAGCTTCTCCTGATAGGATAAACCGCTCCATGAGTAGGTGAGTTTGCCTTGCCCTACTTCATCCGTCAGACGTTCCATCTCCGCCATCGCTTGGCCGGAACTAACACCGCTAGCCGATGCCCCTTGTATTCCATAGGATGAAATACCATTGAAGCGAGATAAGCTTTGCGGGGTGCTTGACCAAGAAACAGAGCTAAACGCAGAGAAGGGGGTCATGGTGGTGTTGCCATCAGCATCCTGGCCGCGCACATGCCATTGGTTTAAGTCCTCAGGTTTTGAGCGGAACTCAGAATCACCCATGACGTAGACTTTCTTTACCCGACCATCATCAATAAAGTCATTGACATAAGAGCCCGCCCAAGCCGCGGTTAAGGTGTTAGCCACATCGGATAATGACACCCCAAGTGTGGTCGCTTTACCGTTATCGATATCAATCTTAAGTTGTGGTGTTTCACTCAACGCACCCTCTCGGATGGCTACGAGTAGTTCGCTTTGGCGTGCTTTGGTTAACAGTTCATTTTTTAAGGCAGTTAACTCTTCACGAGAAGTACCCGCAGCGGCCTGTAGCTCAAAGGTGAAGCCGTTACTTTGGCCTAATCCCCGTATCACCGGTTGCGACATGGCGAAAACGTTGGCATCACGAATGGAGGATAGGTTTTTATTCATCCGTTGAATCAATGCATCGGCACTTTGATCATCGCGAGGACGCTCATCCCAAGGTTTTAATGACACAAACCCCATGCCCGCATTTTGTCCACTACCTGAAAAGTTAAAACCGGCGATCGAAAACATACGAACCACCGTATCGGTTTCCTCCTCGGCTAAGTAGCTTTCTACTTGTTCAGCCGCTTCGCGGGTACGCTTGATTGATGCGCCTGCGGGTAAGCTAATTTGGAACATGGTGCTGCCTTGGTCTTCCTGTGGCAAAAAGCCGGTTGGCATACGCACGATCAGTACGCCAAGAATTGCCACAATGATGCCGTATAGCAGTACCCAGCGTAGTTTACGGCTGATGATACCTTTAACATGGCCGGTGTAAGAGGCGGTCATGCGGTCAAAAACACGGTTAAAGCCAGCAAAAAAGCCTTTGTTGTGACGGCTATGATCTTCTTTGGTTAACAGGCTGGCGCATAGGGTTGGGCTTAGCGTCAACGCCACGATCACGGATAGAACCATCGATGAGACGATGGCAATAGAAAACTGCTGATAGATGACGCCGGTTGAGCCGCCAAAGAACGCCATCGGTAAGAATACCGCTGATAACACCACGGCAATACCGATTAGCGCACTACTAATTTCGGACATCGATTTTATAGTGGCGTCTCGCGGTGATAGGTTTTCCTCACGCATCAAACGTTCAACGTTTTCGACCACCACGATGGCATCATCAACGAGTAAGCCAATGGATAATACAATACCGAACATGGTTAAGGTATTGATTGAAAAACCAAACACGGATAGCACACCAAAGGTGCCGAGTAACACCACGGGTACAGCGATCGCTGGAATCAGGGTAGCCCGCCAGTTTTGTAAGAAGATCCACATCACCAGTACGACTAATACGATCGCTTCAGCAAGCGTTTGGACCACTTCGCTAATCGATATTTTAATAAATGCAGTACTATCTCGTGGGAAGGTGACTACATAGCCGTCAGGCAGGCTTGCTTCCAGCTCAGCCACTTTGTCTTTAACGCGGGTCGCGGTATCCAGTGCGTTTGCACCGGGTGATAGCATAATGGCGATCCCTGACGCGGGGTGACCATTCAAACGGGGGATAACATCGTAGTTTTCACTACCAATCTCAACCCGGGCAATATCACTGAGGAGAACATTCGCACCGGAACTATCACGCTTTATGATGATATTACGAAACTCATCCGGCGTTGACATCATCGATTGAGCGGTGACGGTTGCGTTAAGTTCTTGATTAGCGGGTGCAGGCACCGCACCAATTTTACCGGCAGGCACCTGTATATTCTGCGCGGCTAAGGCGCTGGCAATATCCGACGGCATTAACTCATAGGAGGCCAGCTTCGTTGGGTCTAACCAGATCCGCATAGCGTATTGTGCACCAAACACCCGCACGTCACCGACGCCTTCTATACGGGCTAGGCTATCTTCCATGTTAGAGGAGATATAATCCGCAATGTCGAAGGCGTTCGCTTGGTCGGTAGAATCATAAAGCGCCGTGACCAATAAGAAATCAGAGTTTGATTTGGTAACGGTAACCCCTTCGGATTGCACCGAATCAGGAAGACGTGAAGTAATCTGTTGGACTTTGTTTTGCACCTGAACCTGAGCGTAATCGGGGTCTGTGCCCTCTTCAAAGGTGATATTCACCTCTACCGAACCATCAGAGGTACTGGAAGAGGAGAAGTATAGGAGCCCATCAAGGCCGGTCAGTTGTTGCTCTAATATTTGTGTGACACTGTTTTCAACAGTGATCGCATCGGCGCCGGTATAGGAGGTTTTTACCTTGATAACCGGTGGTGCAATACTGGGGTATTGCGCAATAGGCAGCGACATAATTGAGGCGATACCGGTGAGCATGATAATAATCGATATCACCCAGGCAAAGACTGGGCGGTCGATAAAGAAGCGAGCAAACATAGGTTACGCTCCCCCTTGGGTGGCATGGGTATCGTGAGATTCACTGACGGTTACCATTGAGCCTTTGTTGTTCATTTCGACCTGTACCGGTTTAACTTCACTGCCGGGGCGGATTTTGTTAGAACCTTCGACCAACAGTTTGTCATTGGCCGCTAAGCCGCTGGTCACTAACCATTTGTTATCAACAGCGCTGACTGTTTCTACGATCCGTTTTTCGACGAGATTGTTATCATCAATGACATAAGCATAAGCTTTGCCATCGGCACTGTGATAAATCCCTTGTTGAGGCGCGAGAATGGCGTTTTCATCGGTGCCTTCATTTACTTTAGCGCGGACAAACATGCCGGGTAATAACAAACCCTCTGGGTTTGGAAATTCAGCCCGCAAGGTAACGCTGCCGGTGGATGTATCAACGGCTACCTCTTGCATTTTCAGTTGTCCCTGATGTTGATATTCACTGCCGTCTTCCAATGAGAGTGTCACCGCAGTAGTGCCTTGTTTGATACTCTGATCGTTTAGCTGTTGGCGCAGTTTTAATAGCTCAGTGCTGCTTTTAGTCATATCGACATAGATCGGGTCTAGGGTACGGATCGTGGCTAATGCTGAGGTTTGTTGCGCGGTGACTAATGCGCCCTGGCTGACACTTGAGATGCCGATGTGGCCAGAAATAGGCGCTTTTATTTTGGTGTATTCAAGGTTGATAGCCGCGGTTTGTAAGGCAGCTTTATATTTATCGATATTGGCTTTGGCTTCTAAATAAGCGGCGTGGGCATCATCGTAATCCTGTTGCGAAATACCTTCGAGTTTAATCAACTTCGCATAACGCTGATCTTTTAATTTAGCGGTGTTGAGTGTGGCTTTAGCGCTATTTAAATTGGCTTTTGCTTCGTTATAAGCGGCTTGATAGGTTGCAGGATCAATTTGGTAAAGCAGCTGTCCTTGCTCAACCAAACTGCCTTCTGCAAATTGACGTTGTTGAATAATACCGCCGACTTGGGGGCGCACTTCAGCCACCTGTGCCGCGACTACTCGGGCCTGCATCTCGCTGTCTATCTTGTATGGCTCTGTGGTCACCGTGATATAGGATACAGCAGGAACCGATGGCGCTTTTGCAGCCGAGGGCTCTTGTTGGCAACCGCTGACCAAAGCAGTGATCAGTACTAGCCCCCCGATATAGCTTGAGTGTTTCATGATGGAATGTTCCTTAATAAGTAAATAAAGACGAGGCTTAAGACAGCAGAATATTCGCGCTACCGATAGGTGAACACCGGTAAATGTCTATTAATTATCGAGCATAACAAAGTCAAGGTTAAAACAGGGTTAAGGGGTTTTGGTCATATTCAGTCATTGATGATTGATCATGAAAAAGTACGAATAATGTAGTTTGCAATGGCTGTATTGATCGAGAGTCAGTGATTCATTAAGGGGAGGTGTCGAGGGTTAGCGGTTGAGTTGCTGTAAATATCCGCACGAAGAGGGCAAAAAAATGTTAAAGTGGTAGGCCACCATATAAACGGAGCCTTTTTTATGGCAGTTAAGTCTAAAAAAACAGCAGCAAATGAAACCCATGATTCTATTGCTGAGCAGACAGCCGCCTTCTTAGAGGCTGGTGGTGAAATTCAGAAAATTGATAAAGGCGTTTCTGGCCGTGAAAATAACGGTGGTCCACGTCATATCGTATTAGGCAAAGCTTCTCCTCGATAGTCCTGCCGGTTGGTCGTTTTACCGCGCTCCTGTTTTAGTATTCGATATGTGTGTCTGATTGGGTTGTATGCCGGTCACATCATTCGTCGTAGGGCGCGAACATTTTTTTGATTTTTTAGATCTGTTTTTTTTGGTTCTTTTTTAGTTCTTTTTTAGTTCTTTTTTAGATTATTTTTTTAAAATAATGCTTTCACTGTTTTGACCCCTTTTTATTTTATTCTTCGGCTTATCTCGGCCGTTTTAGCTATCTGCTGATGAGTTTTTCAGGGCAGGGCTTCTATTATTTAAGCAGACATTATATTTATGACCACGAAAACCTTTACACTTCAGCGTATCTGCAATTTTGCGGGAACCACCTTTGATCCTAATTCAGATGAACAGGTGAGCGAGGTGCTGCGCAATAAATTCAATATTTTTTTACCGCAGCGACGTCGCATGGATGAAGCGATGGAAGCCGTTGCTAGCGATCACGATATTATTAGTTTGATTTTGCAGTATCGTTCGATGGCTTAAATGACATGATTTTCTAGACAGTCTGTTTAGAGGGGCGGGAATTCGCGCATTGCTTTAAGGCAGGCTTCTCTAAGGGGAATGTTAGAAAAGCCTGACAGCTGCTGATAAACAGAGTATCAGCTTGATATCTCTAGCTAACCGATCTTCATGATTAAGATAGCAGAGTAAAGATCTCTTCTTCCGGCAGTCTTGATTTAGGTAAGCCTGCATTGAAGTCTGCTGGGTTACGATAGCCTAGAGCAACGAGGGCGAGTGCCGTATAACCTTTTTCGATCAGACCAAACTCTTCGTTGAGCGCTTTAGTATCGACCCCTTCAATAGGCACCGCATCAATACCCAGTGCACCGGCACCGAGTAGTACTGTACCCATATTTAGATAAACCTGCTTTTCCATCCAATGCTGTGCATCTTTTAACTCGTAGCGGTGGAGATTAACAAACATCGAGCGTCCATTACTGACGCCCTCTTTAAAGGCGGGTTCGGCAAAACGTCCGTCTTTATCCTCTACGTCCAGCAGGCGCTGCATATAGGCATCATCAATATCGGTTTTGGCACAAAATAGAATAACGTGCGAGGCGTTCATGACCTTTGGTTCATTGAAGATAAAGGCCCCCTGAGTACCTGCGCTGATGCGTTTGCGGGTTTCAGGTGAGTCGGCAATGACAAAGTGCCATGGCTGGGAGTTAACGCTAGAAGGGCTGTAGCGTAGCAGATCTTTAATCTGCTTAAATAGCGCTTCGGGAATGGTTTTGCTGCTATCAAAATCTTTGGTGGCATAACGAGACTTTACAATATCAGTCAAGTTCATCTCTTCTATCTCCTGATCTTCTGTCATTGATTGTGAGTGGTTGACGTTATTGCCCAGTACCACTCACATCGAATGCTTTAAGTTTACATGAATTGCGTTTTGATTAGCTCAAAAGAGTCGGTCGCTCTTTGTTATTAAAGGGTTTATCTGCCTTTAGGACAACGGCTGTTTATAACGCTGTGACAAAATTCATATACTGTTCCAGTTCACCGATAACGTACTCTTCCATTAACTTTCCGGTTTCCATGGCGTAAGGCTGTTTGAAATGTTTCTCCCAGACATCGGATTCTTTGCGCCAATGCTCATAGACCACTAAGGTTTCATCATCGCCTTCGACAGTGTAGAGATCGAACAGTAAGCAGCCGTCTTCAGTACGGGTATGGGTAATGTGTTTTTCAAACTGCTGGATTAGCTTTTCGCGGCTGCCAGGCTTAATTTTAAAGATAAAGAAGATGTTAAAAAGAGGATCTTCTGGGTTAGCCGCTTTTAATGCCACCGGCGCAGGCTGAGTGTCATTAACCGTAAAGACTTCGATCGGTTTATCCTGTGCTTGTTCCGCCAGTGCAAGCAGCTCTTTTGTGTATGGCTGCTGCATATGGCTCGCTAAGGCGGCCTCATCTTGCCAGCGGTCGTAGGCAAAAAATAGATTAGGGTTAGCATTATCCCGATAGAGTCGCATTTCTAGGTTGCCGGGTTCTTGCGCAACGCCATTTTTATTCACGGATAGGGCGGTAGTAAATGCGTCGTTAAACTCGGGTTTAATTGAAAATTTGATGATTTGCGTAAAAGCCATGATGATGCTCCTGATGATATTAAATGTTTAGAAACCTTCGAGTACGATTTTTCCCCGGGCTTTGCCGGTTTCAAGCTGTGCGTGGACTTTTTTCAAGTTATCAGCATTGATGTTGCCGGCGACTTCAGTCAGTGTTGACCTTACTTTTCCCGCATCAATCAGTTCTGCGACTTTACTTAGTAACTGGTGTTGTACGTCGATATCCGGGGTGCCAAAAAATGAGCGGGTGAACATCAGCTCAAAATGAACCGAGACTGATTTCATGACAAAGGGCTGACTGGCAAAGGCTTCGACTTCATCGGTTAAGCTAAACCGGCCCTGTGGTGCGATCAACTCCGCGATATCCGCTAGGTGATGTTGACTGTGGTTGGTTGAAAACACGAAACCAGGCGCGCCTAATCCTAATGCTTCAATTTGTGGCGCCATCGGTTTGCTGTGATCGATCACATAGTGAGCACCTAGCTCTTCTACCCAAGCCTGTGTTTCGGGACGAGACACGGTGGTAATGACGGTAAGATCCGTCAAGGCTCGTAGTAATTGAATGGCAATGGACCCAACGCCGCCAGCCCCACCGATTATCAAGATCAGATTGCCGCCCTGAATGGTTGGGCGAGTGACATCTAAGCGATCAAATAGAGCTTCCCACGCGGTAATCGTGGTGAGTGGCATAGCAGCCGCTTCGGCGTGGCTGAGGCTGGTGGGTTTCTTGGCGACAATGCGTTCATCGACGAGCTGAAACTCGCTGTTAGTGCCTGGGCGAACCATTGAACCAGCGTAGTAGACTTCATCACCAATCTTAAAGTTTTTGACATCCGCCCCTACCGCTTCAACAACCCCAGAGGCATCAAAACCTAAGATATTCCAGCCACCGTCGGGCGCAGGCATGGCTTGACGCATTTTGTAATCCGCTGGGTTGACAGAGACCGCTTGGATTTTAACGAGTAGGTCTTGTCCCTCAGGTGATGGTTTATCTAAGGTGATATCGACTAAGGCTTCTTGGCGGTCGAGACTGCCGGGTACTTGATAACCAATGGCTTTCATTTTCATATCCTTCACTCTGTGCTGAACGGTTATTTAGCAGGGGCTGCTTAATGTGGTAACTATCTTATTCTTCCTGTAATGAGTGATCATCTGGCTAATTAAGGAATTATTTTCCTGTATTTTGGGATAATATAGGCATCAATATTGATCTAGTGTGTTTACTGGAGTCTGCCTTGGATCTGGATTTAAAAACCTTAGCGTTATTTGTACGTGTTACTTCACTTGGCGCGATTGGTCGTGCAGGTGAGGAATTTGGCCTATCGTCAACCAATGCCAGCCAGCGGATACAGGCGTTGGAGGCGACATTAGGGGTTAAGTTGTTTCATCGAACCACGCGGGTCGTTACCTTAACCCATGATGGACAGGTGTTTTTAGAGCATGCCAAACGTATCTTGGATGATGTTGAGGAAACCTGGAATGTGTTTAAAGGTGAGGACGATAAAGTACAGGGGAAAATTCGTTTAACGGTGTCGGCCTCCTACGGACGAATCTATCTAGTGCCCTTTATCCCTGCATTATTAGCCAAGTATCCCCATTTACAAATTGAGATCGATTTCACCGATAAAACCATCGATATCGTGGAGCAGGGATACGATATCGCTTTTCGCATGCACGCGCTCGACTCAACCAGTTTACTAGCCCGTCGCATAGCCGATAACCCGATGATCTTAGTGGCCTCGCCGGGATATCTTCAGCAGGCGGGTCGCCCTCAAACGCCGCAGGAACTTGCCCAGCACTGTTGCATTCCGTTTGCCAAATCAAATCATTGGCGCTTTAAAGATCAGGCGGGTGAAACCCATGATGTGTCGGTTTCAGGGCCGATTAGTGCTAATTGGGGCGATGCGATTGCCGATTTGGTGGAAGCGGATATGGGCATCGGGATGGCCTCGTTGTGGCATGTAGGGCCGGCGATTAAAGCGGGAAGAGTGGTGCAGGTGTTACCCGACTATAAAATATGGCCCGAGACGCGCATCTGGGCGGTACGTCCACCGGGCCGGTTAACGCCGGTGCGCGTAAAAGTATTTTTAGACTTTATTGAAGAGGTTATTCGCGAGACAAATATTGAGCGCTATGGGGATTTATTGTAGTGCCCGTTCGTTATGTTTAGGTTCGGTTCGATCGTCACGTAAAAAAACGGTGATTTGGCTAAGGCCTGCTAGACTAAAGGACGTGTACAGTTGGTTGATACTGTGTCACTGTCTAGCCAAATGAATGTTACCGCCCTAAGGAGTGTTACTAGCGCTTGAATGTTGAATCTCACCGGATAAGTAAAAGTAAGTATCTACTCTGCTTTTTACTCTATATCGGATCGGCCTGTTTATTCGCGATTTATAGTCCGCAGGCTCAAGTTGTCTCTTTATGGCCTCCCGCCGGCGTTGCATTGGTGGGCTGTCTACTTTTCGGTTTCCGCTTCTTACCCGCGTTATTTGTGGGTTCTCTTCTGTTTAATTCAGGTTCGGCTATATGGAATAACGGTGCGCTAACGCCGACCGTGCTGGAGGCGTCGGGCGTGATCGCTCTCGGCTCGATTACCCAAGCTTGGGCTAATGTCTGGCTGTTACGTTATTACCGCATCAATATATTGGATGCCCCTTCATATAAGCAGGTATCGCTGTTTATTGTGATTGCTGGGGTCTGCTGTTTGATCAATGCGTTGATGGGTAATGCGGCTTTGGCCTATTTCTACAGCGAAGCGGGTCAGCGGCAGATGGATTGGGTCAATCTGTTGACCTGGTGGGGAGGCGATTTTCTTGGCGTGATTTTGGTGGCCCCTTTGTTGCTCGGGCTCTTCACTCGAAAGCCGGATAAGTCAGACTCTAAACACGTCTGGATATCTTTGTCGTTACCGCTTTTTATTATTATTTCCGCGTTTCAGGTGGCTCAGCTGTATTTTGGCGATTCCGTTGTAATCAATACAAAGAATAACTTCAACTTACAAGCCGAAGCGCTGGAAAATAATTTTAAGCGTGATATGGATAGTTATACCCAGGCGTTGGATCAATTAACGGTCTGGGTAGCACAGCAAAAAGAGGTCAGTAAAGAGGAATTCTTTACCCGTAGCCGACAATTGACGGAGCACTTGCCCGGCATTAAGGGTATCTCTTGGAATCCGCTAATTGAGCCTGATGAAGTGGCTGCCTTTGAGCAGACAATGCAGCATGCCTATCCTGACTTTAAGATTAAAGGGCAGCCGTTGCTGCCGACGGACCCCCTAGTGGTGGTGAAGTATATTCAGCCTTTAGAGTCGAATTGGGAGGCGTTAGGTTTTAATGTTTACGCTAATCCGGCCCGTAAAAAAAGTATGCAGATGGCAAAGAAGCTTCGCGCGGATGTCGCCACGGATATTATTCAGCTCGTCCAGCTTGAGAAAAATGACCCTGGCTTTTTGATTTTTTCGCCAGTATTTCAGTCGGTTGATCCGGCGGATGATTCCATGGGCGGTTATGACTCGTTAAAAGGGTTTGTTGTGGGCGGGTTTCAGGTGTCGGCTATCCTTGAATCCAGTCTGCGACTGAGCGTGCAGAAGTACATGGATCTATACGTCTATGAGAAAGGTAACCCCACCGACAGGGTTTACGGTGATACCGCTCTGCTGACGGCTATCAATGCACAGCAGGGGCTTAATCATCAATTTATAATGAAGCATGCACAGCATGAATGGACCTTTAATTTGCATGTGCCTGAACGAGTGATAACAGCGCTTCAGGTTGGCGATATGTTGGGCTTTTTAGCGGTGCAGGCGTTGTTTGGTATATTAGCGGTACTGATTACCTTGTCGGCCTTTGGTTATCATGAACGATTGAGTCGATTGGTTGATAGCCGAACCGACGAGTTGAAACGGGTGAATGACCAGCTACATCATTATGCTTTCTATGACTCGCTAACGGGGTTGCCCAATAGACGCTTATTTCTCGATCGGTTAAAGCAGGCGCTAGAGTTGTCTCAACGAAACCATAGTGGGGTCGCGTTACTGTACATGGATCTCAATGGCTTTAAAGCGGTGAATGATAGCTTAGGGCATGAGCAGGGCGATCAACTCCTAATCGAAGTGAGTCGGCGCTTTAATCATGTGTTGCGGCATAGCGATACCTTGGGGCGTCTAGGCGGAGATGAATTTACCCTGCTATTACCCAATAGCCCCAGTCAAAAGGATATTATGTTGATCGTGAATAAACTGACGGGGTGCCTAGAAGAACCGATCATTCTGGGAGATTCGAGCTTAGTGATTGAAAATAGTATCGGCGTGGCGATTTTCCCACAGGACGGAAGTAATCTTGTTGAGTTGATGGCGGCCGCCGATACCGCGATGTATGCCGCCAAAAAACAGTCTGAGACGGTGTGTTTCTATTCGCAGAAGCTGAAAGCAGAGGCGATAGCGGCTCTTGATAAGCATCAAACAGAGGCCTGATCTTATTGGGCCGGTTGGGTGTCATAACCCTTAATTAAAAGGCTGTGGATTACTCCCCAGCCTTTTTTTTGCATCTTTTAGCCGATAGATTAACGGCTATGAGCGTTGAGGCTACTTGGCTTTGTTCTGGTAGGATTTTCGCGGCGGCTATCTTGATCATGCTGGCAACTTCACCGTATTCAAACCTCAGTCCGAATTGATCTATCGTCGCTTGCCGGTATCAGCATGGCGGTTTTCTATCAGCGCTTGAATCTATTTCTCTCTTTCGCAACTCGTCGTTTTTACCCGTTTCATACCAGACCTCTTGGTTTAGATTTAATCTTCGAGTTGCTCTAGCGAGTAGGTTCTTGGCTGGTTTGACGGTCGGCTCCATACAAACCAGAGAGCAAAGGCGACGCTAGCCGCTGCCAATGCTTTTAAACCGATATTAAAGGGGAGAAACAGCAGAGGATAACTGACCATGATTAGCATCATGGCGGTGGAAAATAGCTTCGCTTTGAAGGGGATAATGCCATGCTCTTCCCAATCACGGATGAAACGCCCAAACAGCGGTTGGTTAAGCAGGTATTGATGTAACTTATCAGAGCTACGGGAGAAGCAAAACGCCGCCAATAAGAGAAAGGGCGTTGTCGGAAATAACGGTAGTAAAATACCGATAATACCTAACAAAACGAATATGAAACCGCCCAGCAAGTAAAACGTTCTGATCAGCGTGTGGCGCACAGTATATCCCCAGTGGTCTGTATTTGATTATCCTAACAGATCTGCCATAAAGGTAACTAACGGTGATCGATTCGGCAATAGTTAAATGGCTTAGCTAGCTGATCGATAGCAAAACGCCGGTGAAGGTGTTCGATGAGTGATGGTTTTGATGTGTAATGGCATGGCCGATAGGCTAGTGGTTATCTCCCCCTGTTGGGGCATATACGCTCAACTGGGGGAAAAGGTAGTATCGATAGATCTACAGAATCAGCTTTAGGCCTAGGATAAAGGTACTTGATTTTGTAAAAAATAATGAACAATATACAGTGATTATTGCCATTATAATAAGTGCTAAACGCTGTCTATTTAGATCGCCGCACATAACGAAAAAGCAAAGAGGTGTGTTCCATGAGCAAATCTTCTACAAAGCCTGCATTTAACTGGGAAGATCCGTTCTCCCTTGAAAGCCAACTGACCGAAGAGGAGCGCATGGTACGTGATGCCGCTCGCGATTACTGTCAGGGTCAGCTGTTACCGCGGGTTACAGAAGCCAACCGTCACGAGATCTTCCACACAGAAATTATGCAAGAATTGGGCGGACTCGGTTTGCTCGGTTCTACCCTGCCAGAACAGTATGGCGGCTCTGACGTTAACTATGTTTGTTATGGTCTAGTTGCCCGTGAGGTTGAGCGGGTTGATAGCGGTTACCGTTCAGCCATGTCAGTGCAGTCTTCTTTGGTTATGCACCCTATCTACGCTTACGGCAACGAACAACAGCGGATGAAATATCTGCCAAAATTAGCTTCCGGTGAATGGATCGGTTGTTTTGGCCTGACAGAGCCGGATGTTGGTTCTGATCCTAATAATATGAAAACCCGTGCCACTAAAGTGGACGGTGGTTACTGCCTTAAAGGCGCGAAAATGTGGATCACCAACTCACCGGTGGCTGATGTTTTCGTGGTATGGGCGAAGCTGGATGGCGTCGTGCGCGGCTTTGTACTGGAAAAAGGTATGCCGGGTCTGAGCGCACCGAAGATCGAAGGTAAGTTTTCACTGCGTGCTTCAGTCACCGGTGAAATCGTCATGCAAGATGTGTTTGTACCCGATGAAAACCTACTGCCCAATGTACAGGGTTTGGCGGGTCCTTTCGGTTGCTTGAACAAAGCCCGTTACGGTATTGCCTGGGGGTCTCTGGGTGCCGCTGAGTTCTGTTGGACCGCTGCGCGCCAATATACCCTTGATCGTATCCAATTCCAGCGTCCTCTGGCGGCTAACCAGTTGGTACAGAAGAAGCTGGCTGATATGCAGACTGAGATCTCGTTGGGTCTCCAAGGTTGCTTGCAGATGGGCCGTTTGATGGATGATGGTCGCTGCCCAGTAGAGTTGATCTCGCTGATGAAGCGTAACAACTGCGGTAAGTCGTTGGATATCGCCCGTGTTGCCCGTGATATGCACGGTGGTAATGGTATTTCTGATGAATTCGGTGTTATTCGTCATGTGATGAACCTTGAAGCGGTGAATACTTATGAAGGTACTCACGATATTCACGCGCTGATTCTCGGCCGGGCGATGACAGGCATTCAGGCGTTCTTCTAATGGCTGGCGCACTGAGTCATATCAAGGTACTGGATTTAAGCCGTATTCTGGCGGGCCCTTGGGCTGGCCAGTTATTGGCTGATTTCGGTGCTGAGGTGATCAAGGTGGAGCGTCCGAACTGCGGAGACGACACCCGCAGTTGGGGGCCTCCGTTCCTCAAGGATGAAGAGGGTCATTCCGCTGATGCGGCTTATTTTCATGCGGCCAATCGGGGCAAGCAGTCGATAGCGATCGATATCACCACCGCGGAAGGCCAAGCGTTAATTAAACGCTTGGCGGCCGAGGTTGATGTGGTGATCGAAAACTATAAGGTCGGTGGCTTGAAGAAGTATGGTCTCGATTATGACAGTCTCAAAAGCGTCAATCCGGCGTTGGTGTACTGCTCAATCACCGGTTTTGGTCAGGATGGCCCCTATGCCGAGCGTGCCGGTTATGACTTTATGATTCAGGCCATGGGTGGGCTGATGAGTGTCACCGGCGAGCCTGATGGTCAGCCGATGAAAGTGGGTGTTGCACTGGTTGATGTGATGACCGGTTTGTACGCCTGTAATGCCATTCAAGCGGCGCTGTTGCATCGCCGTGAAACCGGTGTGGGTCAATATATCGATATGGCTTTACTGGATGTACAGGTGGCGACATTAGCTAATCAAGCGATGAATTACTTGGCGGGTGGTCAGCCACCGGTTCGGTTTGGCAATGCTCATCCGAATATCGTTCCCTATGAGGCTTTTCCAACCGCCGATGGTCATATTATCTTGGCGGTGGGTAATGATGCGCAGTTTGCTAAGTTTTGTAACTTAGCTGGGGCGCCTGAATTGGCGACGAATCCGGCCTTTGAAACCAACTCTTTACGGGTTGAAAATCGCGCCGATTTAACCCCGATGGTGGCTGAATTGATGACCCATGAAAGCAGTGACTGGTGGCTGGAACATCTATCAGCTCAGGGCGTGCCTTGTGGGCCAATCAATACCTTGGATAAAGTCTTTGCTGATCCTCAGGTGCAGCATCGCAAACTGCGGGTTGATCTACCCCATGCGGTGGTTGGCAGTGTTCCCTCGGTGGCGAATCCGGTGAAGTTTTCACACACGCCGATCGAGTATAACAAAGCCCCGCCAATGCTAGGTGAGCATACCGATGTGGTGTTAGCGGGCCTTGGCTTGAGCGAAGAAGATATTGCACAACTCAAAGCGCGTAAGGTGGTTGGTTAACCTCTTGTCGCGCTCGTTATGAATCGACTGAACCCCCGTCGATAGCGACCGCTAGCGGTGCCGTTATCGACGGGGTGTTTAGTTCGCGTCTTATTATTCTGTTTTTATATACCCTCTGGATAAATACCTTTGGGTGTCGCTGTTTTGGAGTTTCATATGATTACCCTGAAAGACCCCTCCCTGTTAAAACAACAAGCTTATGTTAACGGTCAGTGGATTGATGCCCTTAATGGCGAAACCAATCCGGTGATTAATCCGGCTACCGGCGAACAGATTGCGACGGTACCGGATCTAGGCGTTGCTGAAACCGAAGCGGCGATTGCGGCTGCCGATGTGGCCTTTAAAAGCTGGAAAAAGAAGACGGCTAAAGAGCGTTCGGTTCTGTTACGCAAATGGTATGAGTTGATTGTGGCCAATAAAGATGACCTAGCGATGCTGATGACCGCAGAGCAAGGCAAGCCACTGGCGGAATCCGCCGGTGAAGTGCTCTACGGTGCTTCATTTATCGAGTGGTTCGCAGAAGAGGGCAAGCGGGCTTACGGCGATGTGATTCCGAGCCATGCGGCGGATAAACGTATTATCGTCACTAAAGAACCGATCGGTGTGACCGCCGCGATTACGCCTTGGAATTTCCCCAACGCGATGATTACCCGTAAGTGTGCACCCGCGTTAGCGGTGGGTTGCACCATGATTATTAAACCGGCTGAAGATACGCCGTTATCCGCGTTGGCTTTGATGGAACTGGCTGATCGGGCCGGTATTCCTGCCGGTGTTATCAGTGTATTGACCACTAAACGGCCGATTGAAGTGGGCAAGGCGCTAACCGATAGTTCGGTTGTCCGTAAGTTATCCTTTACCGGTTCTACCCCAGTGGGTAAGCAGTTAATGCGTCAGTGCGCTGATACCGTGAAGAAAACCTCGATGGAGCTAGGCGGTAATGCGCCTTTGATCGTGTTTGATGATGCCGATTTAGATAAAGCGATTCCGGCAGCGATTGCCTCAAAGTATCGTAATTCGGGTCAAACCTGTGTCTGTGCCAACCGCTTGCTGATTCAAAGCGGCATCTATGAAGAGTTTGCTCAGCGTTATGCTGCTGAAGTCGCTAAATTGAAAGTGGGTAACTGCCTAGAGGGTGAGTTTGAGCAGGGGCCGATGATTAACCGTGCGGCGGTTGAGAAGGTGACCTCAATGGTCGAAGATGCGGTGGCAAAGGGCGCACGAATCATTGCCGGTGGTAAGCCGCATGCATTGGGCGGTAACTTCTATGAACCAACCATTATTGCCGATATTAATAATGATATGCGTTTGGCCCATGAAGAGATTTTTGGCCCTGTCGCACCGCTGTTCCGCTTTGATACTGAAGAGGAGGCGGTACGTATCGCTAACGATACTGAATTTGGTTTAGCGGCTTATTTCTTCACCCGTGATTACGCCCGAGTGTTCCGTGTATCCGAAGCGTTGGAGTACGGTATGGTGGCGGTTAACGACGGTATTCTATCGACCGAAGTGGCGCCCTTTGGTGGAGTTAAAGAATCGGGTACCGGCCGTGAAGGGTCTAAATACGGCATAGAAGATTATCTAGAAATTAAATACACCCTCGTTGGTGGTTTATAAGGCTAGTTAGCTTGGTAACACAAAACGCACTTCTTTGAGGTGCGTTTTTTTATGCCTATCAAACATAGTTGGTGTGATTTGATGGGGAGTAGTCGCGTGTGTTTCTGCACACAGCAGGCTAAGTAGGTTGTCACAGGGTGAGGCATTCTAAGCGCCGTTAAGGTCATCACGACAGGCTGCACCTTGATTGTCAGGCGGCATCACTTCTTGCAGGCTGATCACTAGTACTTTCTCCGAAGCCTCTATTTCTATAAAATATTTCGCACACAGCGTTATGTAGATATGCGATTATGCTCATCAATGAAATAACTGACGGCGGATTCTGAAGTGGAACATTTAGATGTAGGTGAACGCTTAAAAGCGATTCGCAAAATGAATGGACTTTCGCAACGGGAACTGGCGAAACGGGTTGGGGTAACGAATAGCACCATCTCAATGATTGAGAAGAACGGGGTGAGCCCTTCGGTGAGTTCATTGAAAAAGGTGTTATCGGGGATTCCTATCTCTATTGGTGATTTCTTTACGCTCGAACTCGAAGAGATTGAGCCCGAGAGCATCGTCTATAAAGCTGAAGAGATGCCCGATATCGGTTCTAATAATCTCAGCCTTAAACTCATTGGCGCCCGTCATAAAGGGCGTTCGATGGATCTACTGAGGGAACGTTATGAGCCGGGCGCTGAAACCGGCAGTGAAATGTTGCAGCACCCAGGAGAGGAAGCCGGCTTGGTGATCAGCGGCGAGATCGAACTGACGGTGGGCTTTCAGGTTTATCACCTGAAAGCCGGCGATGGTTACTATTTCAATAGTCAGCGCCCGCATCGGTTTCGCAATGTGTCCGATGAGGTGTGCGAAATCGTGAGTGCGAACCCCTCTGTTTAACGCTCTTTAGGTCGAATCTATTTAGGCTGAACCTCTTTAGGTTGAGCCTCTTTAGGTTGAGCATCTGTTAATTGAACGTCTACGCTAGCTTGAGTGGCGACCGTGGACTCGCCGAGTTCTGTCTCGCTGGGCATCGCTTGGTTAGGCGTTGGGTGATCAAACTTGATCACCGCTTTTTGCAGAATCAGTGTGTTGGGATAGGTGATGATCTCACCTTGCCGCCTAATGATGACATGGAATAGGGTAATCTCATCGACGATACCGCGGATATCATCATCCTTATCGACGATCTTGATGAAATCCCCCACACGATAGGGGAAGCCAAAGAAGATGATTAAGCTGGCGGTGATATTGCTGAGTATCGACCACTGGGCAAACATCGCCACGCCGATAATGGCAAATACCGAGGATAAAAACACCGATAGCTGGGCATATTGAATGCCCAATATGAGTGTTAACAGCGTGAAAAACAGCAGGGTTAAGGCGATATTGAGCGTCTTGGCAATATACTTTAGCCGGTAAGCATCGGTGCCTTTGAGTTCACCTAACCGATTGATATGGCGGTTGATAAAGCGCAAGGCGAGGATGTATGCCGCAATGACGGCTAAAACGATAACGTATTTCATCTTTTATCTTTAATCCTCGGCTGTACTTGCTGTCGGCGGGGTGAGCCTTTCGCTGAGTAGATCCAGTTTAGTGTGTAAACGCATCACCTGTAGCTCAAGTTTCAGGTTTATTTCGAACGTCGCATCCTGTTTGATCCGGTCTTTAGCGGCCTGACGATTTTGCGACATCATAATGATGGGGGCTTGAAATGCCGCCAAGCTGGAAAGCCCCAAGTTTAATAAGATATAGGGGTAGGGATCGAAGGGTTGGTCAATCAGCAGATAACTGTTGGTTAGAATCCAAGCGATGATAAACATAAAAAACAGTGAGATAAACCACCAAGAGCCGCCAAATCGAGCAACCACATCGGCAATTTTTTGTCCGGTGGTGAGGCTGTCGCTGAATGCATCATTGACGTTCTCGGAAACCGTCGTATGTTCGGCAATGCTGTTAATGACTTTTTGTTCATTTTCAGCGAGCGCGTTGTAGTTTTGCCCTAACAGGGCTTTAGCTAGATTTTCAAAATAGCGTTTCATAACAATGTCCTTATGATCGATTCAGCGGCAAACAGAAGGCCAAATGATTGCGCGGTTGGTCATTGATCGGAATGTTCACATATTCTTTCAGTTATATCCCATAATGTCCGAGTTAACTATGGTTTAGATGGAATGGTTTAGATGAATGGTTTAGAAGGTATGGTTTAGATGGCATCGACATCATTCATAGGAAAAGCTTTCACGGCGGCGCGTGTTTTTTCTATTGATGCGATACCGGTGACGAGAAAAGAGGTAATATTGAATAATCGCTGCAATTAAGGGAAAAACCTTACTGAGTTAAGGTTAATTGGATAAAATCACACTACTATATTAAAGCCAGTGAATGCGAACCATGCATCACTTGTTGTTGCCGTCGGGTTGTTTGTCCTGATCTGATAGATGTCCGGCTTGCTGTATTGATGGGCTGTATTGATGGGTTTAGGTGTGGGGCTAAGGAAAGCAAAAAATGATAATGAGTTATCTGTTCGGCTCGCTGAAAAACCGGCTAATTTTGTTGCTGTTCCTAGTCGCATTACCCGGCTTTCTGATGGTGATTATTCATGTGCAGCAGCTACGTGAGTCAGCGATCAGTGTGAGCCGTGAACAGGCTCGTTTTGTGGTACAGCACTCGGTATTGCATCAACAGCAGTTGGTGGAAAATACGCGCCACTATCTTGAGATATTGGCGGATACCGCCGCCGTTAAACAACCTTCTTCTCCTGCCTGTTCTGATTATTTAGCTAGCATCTTTAAATTGAATACCGACTATGTCAATTTAGGCGTTCCTCGCCATGACGGCCAACTGCTCTGCAGCGCCCTTCCTATTGAGAAACCTATCTCCGTGGCCGATCGAGGCTACTTTCAGCGGGCTATCGAGCATCGTACGTTTGCGATCGGCGAGTATCAACTGGACCGAGCGGTGGATGAGGTTAGTATTAATTTTGCCTACCCTGTGATCGATGATCAGAACACTGTTGTCGGTGCCGTGGTGGCGGTCGTTGCACTTAACTGGTGGAATCAGTATTTGGCAGAATCAGATTTGCCAGCGAATTCCGTGGCGATGATTAGCGATGCCGATGGTTTGGTTATTGCTCACTATCCATTGGCAAAAGATCGAATAGGTACCCAAGCATCGTCATATTCTCAGGAAACCGACGCAGAAAAAGGCCCCATTCTAGTGGATCAGGATGGTATTCGGCGGGTTTATTTCTCCTCTGAACTCTACAGAACGCCCTCCGGCCGAGTGATTTCCTTTAGCCTCGGTATTCCCGTTGAAGATGAGATTGCTGCGGCGAGTCGGCAACTGTATCTGAGTTTGGTGCTGATGTGCGGCGTTATGTTCCTCGTGCTGATGATGGCCATTAAAGGATTGAAACGAGGTGTACTTGATCCCTTGTCTCAATTGACCCGAGCGACACGGCTATTATCGGAAGGTCATTTTACCGATGTGCCGCTGTCTCAGGGGGCCCCTCAAATTATGCAGTTACAGCAACAGTTTCAAGATATGGCGCAGAAACGTTTGCAAGCTGAACAGCAAGCATTGGAACGAAATGAAGAGCTAAACTCGGTTTTTAAGGCGCTGCCCGATCTGTATTTTCGGCTGGCTGATGATGGCACCATTCTTGATTTCAAAGCGGATGTTGAATCCGGTCTATATGCCTCTGTCGATGAATTTTTACAGAAACCGATCAGCGAAGTGATGCCTGAGTCGGTTGATTTTGCCGGTCATCTACAGCAACTGAATCAAGATAAGCAATCGGTCGCTTGGGAGTACAGTCTCGATTCACCTCAGGGTAAACAGTATTTCGAAGCCCGTCTAAACCGGATTGCTGGCGTTGAGCAGTCGGTGATGGTGGTGCGTAATATTACGGCTAAGAAAGAGGCGGATGGTCGATTGGAGTTATCGGCCATGGTCTTTCATGCCATGAGTGAGAGTATCTTGGTGACCGATGCCGATGGTTTGATCATCGATGCGAACCCCGCTTTTAGTCAGACATCAGGCTACAGCCTCGATGAAATCGTGGGTAAAACCCCAGATCTGCTCCGGTCGGGTTATCAGGATAAGGGGGGGTATGAGGCGCTTTGGCAGAAGTTAATTCGTGAAGGCTGTTGGGAAGGAGAGATCTACAACCAGCGAAAAAATGGCGAGTTATACCCTGTATGGTTAACGATTAACACGGTTTATGATGACCTGGGTTTACCGTCTCGACGTATCGCCATGTTTATTGATTTTACCGAGAAAAAGCAGGCCGAGGAGATGATTTGGCAGCAGGCACATATGGATATCCTGACGGGCCTGCCTAACCGAAAACTGCTGGGCGATCGGATGAAGCAGGAGCTTGAACATACCGATCGGGATGGGCTGCCGACCGCGGTGTTGTTACTCGATCTGGATCTGTTCAAGGAGGTTAACGATACCCTTGGCCATGCCATCGGTGATCAGTTGTTGATACAGGTCGCCTCACGTATCTCCGCCACCGTCCGTTCGATCGATACCGTGGCGCGACAGGGCGGGGATGAATTTATGGTTATCCTCAGCCAAGTTAAAAATATGCATGTGGTGAACTCCATCAGCGAAGAGTTATTGCATGCATTGTCGCAACCCTACCTCTTGGGTGACGAAACAGCTTACCTGACCGTCAGTATCGGTATTACGCTCTATCCGAATGATGCTAGCAACGCTAATGATCTTATCAAGTCGGCGGATCAAGCGATGTATGCGGCGAAACAGCGTGGCCGGAACTGTTTCCAGTATTTCACCCGAGAGATGCAAGAAGAGGCGGTGACAAGAATGCAGCTGATCGCTGACTTACGCCGAGGGGTCTCTGAGCATCAGTTTGTACTCTACTATCAACCGCAGGTGTTGATGGTCGACCGTTCGATCAGTAAAGCCGAAGCACTGATTCGTTGGCAGCATCCAAGCAAAGGGTTAGTCATGCCCGATGAGTTTATTTCGACGGCGGAAGAGTCGAATCTGATTTTACCGATCGGTCGCTGGGTGTTGGAAGAGGCGAGTAAAACAGTACAGATGTTGCAGCAGCACTATGATCCTGACTTTCAGCTAAGCGTGAATATCTCTCCGATACAGTTTGAAAGCCTCGATAGTAATATTTCTACCTGGCTTCAACAGCTAAGCTCGATGGGATTATCCGGCCAATCGGTAGTGGCGGAAATCACCGAGGGGATGATGATGAGCCGCTCGGCTGAAATTCGTGAGAAGATGAATGCCTTTAAAACAGCGGGAGTACAGGTCGCTTTAGATGATTTTGGCACCGGCTATTCAAGTCTGGCGTATATTAGCGAGTATGATATCGATTACTTGAAAATCGATCAGTACTTTGTGAAAAATCTAACCCTCTCGTCCGATGCCTATATGTTATGTAAGGCGATTATTATGATGGCTCATAACTTGGGTATTAAGGTGGTGGCCGAAGGGATTGAGACTGAGCAGCAGCATCGCTTGTTGCTGGACTTGGGCTGTGATTATGGTCAGGGTTATCTCTACTCAAAGGCGGTGGATCTCGGTGCGTTTGAGCAGCTGCTCCATGACCAGCGGTTGCCGGCTGAGTGATAAAACAAAAGGATAATCAACGAACATAAAAAAACGGATGTCAATTCGATGCTGGCATCGATTGACATCCGTATCAATGGGAGCCGAGATAAGCTGGCTCCGGGAGGGCAATGCTTTTTTAACCGAACATATCTTCTGCGGTTTCGCGCAAGACATTCACTAGCTGGTCAATATGATTCGCTTCAACCGTCAGCGGTGGTGAGAAAGCAACAATATTGCCCATCGTACGCACCATTACGCCACGTTTGTAACAGCCTTTCTGGAAGTCCAAACCGACAGGGCCGTTAGCCGCGACGGAGGCATCAAACTGTACGGCGCCGACCAATCCATAGTTACGCACATCGATCACTTTAGGCGCATCTTTCAAGCTATGCAGAGCGTTTTCAAAGTGTGTACCGATCTCACCACTCGCACGGGTTAGCAAACCTTCTTTCTCGTAGATATCCAAGGTCGCTAGGCCAGCAGCACAGGCAACTGGGTGGGCGGAGTAGGTGTAACCATGGTAAAACTCGATGCCGCCAACAGGGACGTTGTTAACGATTTGATCGTGAATCTCATCCTTAACGAACACCGCGCCCAGAGGAATTACACCGTTGGTAATACCTTTTGCAGAGGTAATCATATCTGGAACGACATCAAATTCTGTTGATGCAAAGGCGGAACCTAAACGGCCCCAACCGGTAATAACTTCATCAAAGATCAATAGAATATCGTACTGATCACAGATCTCACGCATGCGTTTCAGGTAACCCTGTGGCGGCATAATTACGCCACCGGCACCACTCATCGGCTCAATGATCACCGCCGCAATGCTGTCAGCACCGTGGAACTGGATCAACTGCTCGAGTGCTTCGGCTTTGTCGATACCTTGTTCGGGTAATCCTTTGCTGAACGCGTTGTTAGCGATGTCCAGTGTATGAGGCAGGTGATCGGTTGGTAACAATGGACCAAAGCCAACGCGGTTAGGGGTTAAGCCGCCGACAGAGATACCGCCGAAGTTAACACCGTGGTAGGCCAATTCGCGGCCAAGGAATTTCGTTTTACCGCCTTTACCACGGGATCTCTGATATTGCAGTGCAATCTTCAGAGCAGACTCAACCGCTTCTGAACCGGAGTTAGCAAAGAACACCTTGTTCAGGGACGCTGGCGTATGTTTGATAAGGCGGTTAGCAAACTCAAAACCGATCTCATGACCAAAGTTAAACGGTGAAGCATAGTCTAGATTGCGCAACTGTTGGCTAACGGCATCAGCGATCTCGGTACGGCCATGACCGGCATTAACACACCAGAGTCCAGCGGTGGCATCAAGAATCTCTTGGCCCTCATTGGTGTAGTACATTACACCTTCAGCGCGCTCGATAATGCGAGGCTCGTTTTTGAAGTCCCGGTTAGCCGTATATGGCATCCAGAACGCATCCATATTGATGTTTGTGCTCATGAGAAAACCCTGTGTAGGTTATTAGTATTGGCGGTTACTGATGTCAGCTCAGCGAGAAGGTTGATCGTTAAGCATTAAAGCCGCGTTTTAATAGCGAACTTTAGGGGTTAACTGAATGGCCTTATGGCGCCATAGTAGCGTCAGTGATAAAGTCTTATAAATAACAAACATTGAATGCTTACTTTAATGTTTATAAAACTTTATATTCGAGGCTCAGATGGTCGGCAAAGTACTACAGAGTATGGGTAAGGTAGGGGATTTTGAGATTCGCCTACTGCGGGTTTTCAAAACGGTGGTGGAGTGCGGTGGTTTCTCTGCGGCGGAGGTTGAGTTGAATATCAGTCGTTCAACTATCTCGGTGCATATGTCTAACCTTGAAGGACGTCTCAAGCTGAAACTCTGTCAGCGGGGTCGCTCGGGCTTTGCGCTAACAGAAGAAGGCTTGACCATCTATAACGCCACCCGTCAGTTATTTTCACGCTTGGCGGAATTTCGTTCGACCGTTAATGCACTGCATCAGCAGATGACCGGTGAAGTGAGAATCTTGACCTCGGATACCATCAGTCTCGATGAACGTTGCGGTCTTGACTTAGTACTGGCTGAGTTTGCCACACTGGCGCCGGATGTCTATATCAGCTTCGATACGGCCCCGTTAGGTGAGATAGAACGGCGGGTGATTAATGGCGATGCCGATGTCGGCTTTATCCCTCATCATCGAGATATCGAGGGATTAGATTTTCTGCTGATGTATAAAGATAGATCACAGCTCTATTGTGGTGACCGGCATCCTCTGTTTCACGAACAGGATGAGGCGGTCCTTAACGAGGCGCTTAAAACCTGTAAGCTGGTGCATGCGGGGGTGTTAACCAGCCCCGAGGCGACACAGCAGTTGGGCGAGATGGTCCGCGCGGCTGAAGCCTATTATTATGAAACGCGAGCAACCATGATTCTGTCAGGGGTCTATGTGGGCTTTTTGGCGGAGAAATTTGCGCAGCAATGGGTGAACCGTGGGCGAATGCGGGCCCTCTTACCCGAAACGCGGTTTTATAGTCTGCAGGTGGCGGCGATCAGTCGTCGCTCTGGGCCTTTAAACAAGCCTCGAGATCTCTTTATGGAGTTACTCAATCAACATATTCAGACGACGGTATAAGTTGGTTATTTTGGGGCTATTCTTTTAACCACTCTTTGATTTGCTGAATGAGCCAGTCGGGTTGATCGTGAGGTAGATCATGCCCTGCGTCAGGGTGACTAAGATGAGGCATACGCCAAGCGTTTGCGAGCTGTTCTGAGCAGCGGGGGTTAATCAGCTTATCGTTTGCGCCGCTGAGGAGTAAGACCGGTTTCTTCGGTGGGTAGGGTTGAATGCCACATTTGATGGCGAGTTGTAGCTGCCGTCGGACATTAGTAAAACTCAGAGGGTATTCTAGCTGATACATTTGCCAGAAGGTTAGCAGCTCATCGCGGCCGAGCTGCTGTTCGCAGGTTAGATCAAATAGGGCTTTTTCCCGTGGGTAACCGCTGCTTAACATCGCCCGTATCAACTTTGGCCATGCGTTGGGTTGTAGGCGAAGAGGCAGGCTGTGTTCTGGCGATAGGCTACAGTTAACCAAGACAATGCCACGCAGGTCATCAGGATATTCTTGCATCCAATGGTAGGCGATCATACCGCCGAGAGAGAGGCCGAGTAGGTATACCGGTTGTTCGGGACGGTGACGACGGTGTAGATCATCGATCAACTCATTCACCGAGGTAGGACAGGGGTGTCGATGGCGTCTACCGTTTCCGGGTAGATCGATACAACTGACCTCTGTGTTGGCTAATCGCTGTTGCATCAGTTCTGGGAACGCCCCCCAGTGTCGGCTTTCGCGGCACAGTCCCCGTAGTAATATCCAATGTTGTTTTGCCATTTTTTATTCGCCTCCGCCTCCGCTTAAAAATGCAGTGGATAGATCAGCGTATACGAGAGTTAAGTACTGCAGGCAGCGACAAGGGTGATCGGTTTGTCGACCGTCTCAGCGTTGTTAGTGATCGGCATCGCTGATATCTAAGTTAAAGTGTAGTCGGAAATAGATGAAATCGTGGTGGTTTTGTTTAGCTTTGCTTCGTTTGGGTGAGTGTTGTTTCGCTCGAGATCAAAAAAAAGGAGGCCGCAGCCTCCCTTACTTTAACTCAAGAATTATTTTGCTCTAGAAAAATATTCCCGAGTCAGCTTGAATACCACTGGGCTTAATAGCGCGAGGGCAATCAAGTTAGGAATCGCCATCATAGCGTTCAGCGTATCGGCCAATAGCCAGATGAAATCAAGGCTAACACCCGCACCTAGTGGCACCGCAATGATCCACAGGATGCGGTAAGGGACGATGGCTTTAATACCAAACAGAAACTCAACGCAACGCTCGCCGTAGAAAGACCAGCCGATAATGGTGGTGAAGGCGAAGATAGCCAGCGAGATAGCAACAAGATAGTTACCAACACCGGGCAGCGCTTGGGAGAAGGCAGCGGATGTAAGTGCCGCACCGGAAACCCCTGAGGTCCATTCGCCGGAAGTGATGATTACCAAACCGGTGATAGTACAGATCAGAATGGTATCGATAAAGGTACCTAGCATTGCGACTAAACCCTGACGAACGGGGTCTTTTGTTTGTGCTGCCGCGTGAGCGATAGGCGCAGAACCTAGACCGGCTTCGTTGGAGAAAATACCACGGGCCACACCGAAACGGATCGCCATCCAGATAGCCGCACCGGCGAAGCCGCCTTCGGCCGCACTCTCAGTAAAGGCATAGGTGAAGATCAGGTCGAGAGCCGCAGGGATGGCATCGGCGTTGATTGCCAGTACGACTAAACCCGCGACTAGATAAGCAATGGCCATCACTGGTACTAAGGCACCTGCGACGCTACCAATACGTTTGATACCGCCGATCAGAACAGCACCCACTAGTACCATCAGAATCAAGCCGGTGACCCAAACATTGAGCCCGAAGTTCGATTGAATAACATCGGCTACCGAGTTTGACTGTACCGTATTACCGATACCAAAGGCGGCAACGGAGCCAAAAATAGCAAAAGCCGTACCCAGCCAAGCCCAATTAGAGCCCAAACCATTTTTGATATAGTACATCGGGCCACCGACATGGTTGCCCTCTTCATCGACTTCACGGTATTTGACGGCCAATACGGCTTCCGAATACTTAGTAGCCATACCGACCAGTGCAGTACACCACATCCAGAAGAGTGCACCTGGACCGCCGAGGAAAACCGCGGTCGCAACACCCGCGATATTGCCGGTACCAACGGTAGCCGAAAGGGCTGTCATCAGTGCCTGAAAGGGAGGAATTTCACCCTCTTTAGCGGCTTCGCCTTCAGCCGAACGACCACTCCATAATAGTTTAAAACCGGTTCCTAGTTTGAGGATTGGCATGAGTTTCAGACCCAACATCAGAAACAGGCCAACACCTAAAATCAAAACCAGCATCATCGGACCCCAGACAACACTGTTGATCGCGCTGATGATTGACGTAATAGCTTCCATATGAACTCCATAATTATTGTAATATTCCCAACCGGCAGACTTATGATCAGCGGTTGGGAAGGTGACCGTTTATGACGGTCGTTTGCTGGATGCTGAGTATCAGGATTGGGCTTGAAAGCCGCTGTCCTACTCTCTGCTTCCATCGATACCGACGTGGTCGTCAATATCGCTCAGGCCAAACAGATGATCTGGCCTGAGATCACACCGTACCGAGCTGTTATCGGGACGGCGATGAATGCTTTAACGGTTGGCGAGTTGCGCGCCACGCTGTTGAAACCTTTGCATCTCCTCTGGGGGGACAAATAAGCCGCCGGTCGTCCATACGAGATGGGCGGCATTGGCCATCACGGAGGTTAGCTGTTGCTGTTGTTGGTAGGTTTTGCCTTGGGCCGTCTCGGTTAGCCAGTTAGGGCCAGCAAAACCCGCTGCCGCAGAGGGTTCTATCTCAATCCCCTCACTCTGCTTTAGCTGATACAGGGCGCGGAACAGTTCATCATCGGTGACCGTAAAGACCCCGCTAAGGAGAGTGTCGATGACCGAGCAAACCCAACCGGAGGCCATGCTGACAGCCAAGCCATCCGCCTCGGTGTCTACCTTGAGACCCACCTGATAAACCGATGCGGGGTTTCGCAGGTCTTTTGACTGCATCCCGACGAGCACACAGGGCGCTTCAACCGGTTCGGCGAAGAAACAGTGAACATGAGGGCCGAAAACCTGCTTGAGGCCAAAGTTAATGCCCCCCGGTGCACCACCAACGCCGCAGGGTATATAAACAAAGAGCGGGTGCTCGGCATCAACCAGTATGTTTTGCTCGGCGAGCTGTTGTTGCAGCCGTAGCGCCGCGACCGCATAGCCCAGAAATAACCGAGGGGAGTTCTCATCATCGACAAAGTAGCTGCTGGGGTCGGCATTTGAGGCATCGCGACCCGCTTCCACCGCGGCACTGTAATCATTACTGTGTTCGATTACAGTGACGCCCCGGTCACGTAATCGCTGTTTTTTCCACTGCTTGGCTTCGACCGACATATGCACAACCGATTTGAAGCTGAGTGCCGCACTCATAATACCGATACTAAGTCCTAGGTTGCCGGTACTGCTGACCGCGATCTCATGGCGGCCGAACAGGGCTTTACATGCAGGGCTGAGTAGCGTGAGCGGGTCATCTTCTAGGCTATCAATAACGCCGTTTTCTAACGCGAGTTGTTCGGCGTGACAGAGCACTTCATGGATGCCACCACGGGCTTTGACTGATCCCGCGACCGGTAAGGCATGATCGGCTTTTAGTATTAGCTTGCCTGATAGGTTGGGGTAGTGTTGTTGCTGTAGATGAAGTGCAGAGAGTAGGGGGGATTCGATTAACCCCTGTTGCGATGCTAATTCTGGAAACAGCTGCTGCAGTAACGGTGCAAAGTGTCGTAGGCGTCGATCAGCTTGCTCAATATCATCGCGAGTTAGTTCGCATGGATACTGACTCTCCTCTGCTTGATAATGAGTATTTAACCAGAGAAGCGGCTCGCCTTGGCGGAGCGACTGCCCGAAAGGTGAATCCATTAGCGTGCTATCGATAAGCGGGTTCATAGGGGCTCTGCATTTATTATGTTTGTATAGGCAGTGGCTTATTCTCTAATCTAAGTTCTGGCTAAACAAACGATCATTTCTATTGTATGGTTAAGTTTGACTAATTAATTTAAAACAGAATAAAAAAAATTACTATGCATATCAATAGTCAAATTCTCGCGGCCATGCGTACCTTTGAAGCCGCCGCGCGCTTACGCAGTTTCAGTCAGGCGGCCAGTGAGTTAGCCATTACCCCAGGCGCCGTTAGCCAGCAGATAAAAAACCTTGAGGGGCAGGTTGGAGTAGCGCTGTTTATTCGTCATACCCGACAGGTTGAATTGACGACTCAGGGGCTGCAACTTTATGAGTCGGTTAGGCCGGCCCTGCTTAGTTTGGAAAACTGTTTGAATCGCATTAAACGGGCCGATCCCGAGGGGAGTGTTCGTTTACGTTCTATACCCTCTTTTGTGTTTAAGTGGTTGATTCCACGTTTGGGTGGGTTTCAAAAGCGTTATCCCGATATTCGTATCGAGAGCATTGCCGAGGGCAGTCTGCTCGATCTACAGAGTCGCGATTTCGATATCGCTATCGATTACGGTATGGGGCACTACCCCGGCTTGAGTTTTTCGCGGATGATGGATGAACACCTATTTCCGGTGGTTAGCCCTGAATATTTCAGTGACATCGATTGGCAGGCGCCAGGGGCGCTGAACCGGGTGCCTTTGCTACATGATACCGCGCCTTGGCAAGATGCTGAACGTGATGAGGAGTGGCGCTATTGGTTGCAGGCCAGTGGTATGGATGATATCGAAACCGAGCGGGGTCATTATTTCAATCGTGGTGATATGGCGATTAAAGCTGCTGAATCCGGTTTGGGGGTCGCGATAGCCCGTGAGTCGTTGTTAACCGATGAGATCATCCGTGGCCGCTTATTCGCCCCCTATGGTCGGCAGCAGTGTCGTTGCAGTTACTACATTCTCTATGCCCATGGGGCCTTGAGTAATCCGAGCATTAAAGCGGTGCATGATTGGTTGATGGAAGTTGGCAGCCAGCCCGGCTGAACGATCAGCTTAGCTGGCTATCAAGGGTTAACGCTATCGAGTTACCCTTCACATCCCTTCGGCGCCGCGTTTAACCCCTAGGCTGAACCGGATTGATCGGTAGGCTAAGGGATTCCTTTACCTCTTCCATAACGATATAGCTCTTAGAATTTTTCACGCCAGGCAGTGTTAATAGCATTTCGCCCAACAGGGCGCGGTATTCCGACATATCGGCAATACGCGCTTTGATCAGAAAATCCGCATCGCCGGAGACCAGATGACATTCGAGTACATAGGGCAGTGACACCACCGCCTTATTAAACTTGAGGAACGCATCGGGGGATTGGTAAGAGAGGGATATCTCTACAAACACCAGCATGCCATAGCCCATCGCTTGTGGATCGATGCGGGCGTAGTAGCCTTGAATCAGCCCATCTTTCTCTAAGCGTTTCACCCGTTCCATGCAGGGAGTGGTGCTTAGGCCGACAATATCGGCGAGATCAACATAGCTGATCCGGCCATTTTCTTGCAGGGTTTTCAGAATGTTCAGGTCTATCTTATCGAGTTTACGTTTTTGTTTTGTATTCATAGTGTTGCTTTACCCGTCATTCCCAAAGAAGGTGAATTTTTTTATAAGTGCTTATTTGTGGGGTTATATCTTTGAAAATAGTTTAAATACAAAAAAATAATCTGTCAAAGATACAATAAACTAGCTAAATCATTTGTTGGTGATAAGTATAAAAACGGATAGGTAACTTTGATGAAAATTTTGATTTTGGGTAGTGGCGTCATTGGCGTTACCAGCGCATGGTACCTGGCTAAACAGGGCCATCAGGTGACTGTTGTCGACCGCCAGAGTGGTCCAGCCTTAGAGACTAGTTTTGGCAATGCCGGTCAGATCTCGCCTGGCTATTCTGCACCTTGGGCAGCTCCTGGGGTACCACTTAAAGCGATTAAGTGGATGATGCAGGATCTTGCGCCGTTGATGATCAACCCAAAAGTGAATGCTAACACGCTCAAGTGGATGACCAAAATGTTGGCCAACTGCACCGAAGCATCATACCACACTAACAAAGCACGCATGATGCGCTTGGCTGAGTATAGCCGTGATTGCTTTAAAGATCTGCGTTCTGAAGTCGAAATTGATTACGAAGGCCGAACCGGCGGTACCCTGCAGGTGTTTCGCACCCAAAAACAGGTGGATGCCGCGGCTAAAGATATTGCGGTACTCGATGAGTGCGGCGTTGATTATGAGGTGCTCGACCGTGAAGGTTGTGTCGCCCGAGAGCCTGCGCTGGGCTATGTAAAAGATAAAATTATCGGTGGCTTACGTTTGCCCGGTGATGAAACCGGTGACTGCTTTAAGTTCACCACGGGCCTAGCGGAAGAGTGTAAAAAGCTAGGCGTCGAGTTTAAGTTTGATACTGAGATCGAAGGATTGATCAGTGATGATCGAGATATCGTCGGGGTTAAAACCAACCAAGGCACGCTGACCGCCGATCGATACTTGATGTGTCTGGGTAGCTATAGCACTTTGCTGCTGGCGAATGTCGGTGTTGTTGTGCCGGTTTATCCGATTAAAGGGTATTCACTAACACTACCGATTATTGACGAATCGAGAGCGCCGGTTTCTACCATCATGGATGAAACCTATAAAGTGGCCGTGACCCGTTTTGAGGATCGTATCCGTGTTGGCGGTACCGCTGAGATTACCTCCTACGATACTTCGCTACAGGAAAAACGCCGTAAAAATGTTGAGTTTACCGTCGGTGATCTGTTCCCCGGTGGTGGTGATCTTGAAAAGGCTGAATTTTGGACGGGGCTGCGGCCGATGACGCCAGACGGCACCCCGATTCTGGGTGGTACTCGCTATCCAAACCTTTACCTTAATACCGGACATGGCACCTTAGGTTGGACGATGTCGCTAGGGTCAGGGAAGTTTGTTGCCGATGTGATCGGTGGCCAGCAGACCGATATCGATCCTGAAGGATTATCGATTACCCGCTACGGTCGAAAATAGACCGTCATTTTTTGAGCACAGAGGCTCTCGCACCTTGCGAAGATTGATGATGCCTCTGTGCTCAGTTTTTTTTACCCGTTATAATTGGCGGCCTTTTATTCGGCACCTAGGCTGAACAGAGTGCAGGGATCGACTGAGAATAGGGTTGATCGCCACTGACATTATTTTTTATTGGAATTAACATCATGACAACAAAGACAATCATCGCGACTGAAAACGCTCCTTCTGCTATCGGTACTTATTCACAGGCTGTTAAAGTCGATAACACGGTTTATATGTCGGGTCAGATCCCGTTGGTCCCTGCAACCATGGAAATGGTGACTGAGTCCTTCGAAGCACAGGCTGTACAGGTATTTGAAAACCTGAAAGCGGTGGCTGAAGCGGCGGGTGGATCAATGGATGATCTGGTTAAAGTTAATATTCTGCTGACTGATTTGGCTAACTTTGCCACCGTCAATGAAGTGATGGCTCGTTATTTTGCACAACCATATCCTGCCCGTGCCGCTTATGCTGTTAAGGCACTGCCGAAGGATGCGGATATTGAAGTTGAAGCGGTTATGGTTATCGCTTAAATAGCCGATTAAAGCGCCTGGTTATCTGTCGGGGAAAAGACAGATAACCGACCGGAACAGAGGGTAAAGTAAACTAGAATGAGTCGAGCAGCTAAAATTACAGTTGACCTGGATGCTATCCGGCACAACTACCGACTGGCACGTTCCCTGAATACTGCGGGTCATGCGGTCGCCATTATTAAAGCCAATGCTTATGGGCATGGCGCCATCGAAGTCGCGAAAGCGTTAGAAGCTGAAGCGGATGCCTTTGGTGTGGCCTGTCTGGAAGAGGGTGCCGAGCTGATTGAGGCCGGCATTCAGAAGCCGGTATTGCTCCTTGAAGGCTATTTTGAAGTCAGTGAGTTGGATTATATCAGTGAGCACGGTGTTTGGTGCGCAGTGCATAGTCTGGCTCAGATCGAACAAATTGCTCAGGCGAAACTCAGTAAGCCCATTACCGTCTGGTTAAAAATGAATTCCGGTATGAATCGTTTGGGTGTACACCCGGATGATTATCAGGCGGCGTTCAAGCGTCTTAAACAGCTGGATAATGTCTCCGATATCGTGCTGATGACCCACTTCTTTAACTCCGATGAGTTGGATAAGGCGGACACGGACAAACAGTTGGCGGTGTTTAATAAAGCCACTGAAGGTCTCGATGCACCTCACTGTATGGCAAACTCGGCGGCGGTATTGGCTTGGCCGACGGCGCGCCGTGATTGGATGCGCCCTGGTTTGATGCTGTATGGTTCAAGCCCGTTCCCAGCGGCTCAAGAAAACGCGGATAAGCTGATTCCGGCGATGACGCTGACATCTGAAGTGATTGCCGTGCGTGAAGTGCAGGCCGGAGAAACGGTTGGTTATGCGGGTAACTTCTGTGCCGATAAGCCAACGCGCGTCGGTACGGTGGCCCTAGGTTATGCCGACGGCTATCCCCGTCATGCCGTGACCGGCACACCGGTTTGGGTGAACGGTCAGCGTAGCCGTATTATTGGTCGGGTCTCGATGGATATGTTGGGGGTTGATCTAACCGGTATCGACGCTGGTATTGGCACCGAAGTCGAGTTCTGGGGTAAGAATGTCCTCGCGGCAGAGGTGGCAAACCACAGTGATACTATCCCATATACACTGTTTACCGGTATTACCCGCCGAGTGTATAAGCACTATTTGAATCGCTAAGCATTAATGCTTGATAAAACCGGCCCTGTGCCGGTTTTTTTGTTTATTGAGCGCCATACAGCCGGTGCTGCACTCGGAGGGAAGGGTGTAGCTTCTGTGTTCAGGCAAGGGTAATCTAGCGTCAACGATGATAGCGAGATAGTGATCGGCTGTGGCGATCATGGATAACAGTCTAATGAGGTGTGCAATGAGATTTACCCAAGGGGTGCGTCGGCTCTTAACGCTGGTCTGTTTGACGGTTGTGGCAACAACCGCACAGGCTAGCAGTGTCTGGAAGGTGAGCTCCGGTGATAATGTGCTTTATTTAGGGGGCACGGTGCATGTGTTACGCCAGCAAGACTATCCCTTGCCGGTTGAATTTGATCGGGCCTATCTGCGAGCCGATCGTCTGGTGTTTGAAACCGATCTAGCGCAATTGCGAACCACCGATGTGCAGCAGCGGATGCAGCGGGCTATTCGTTATGGCGATGGTTCAGATTTATCACAGCGTATTTCCGCGGGGCTCTATCAGCGTCTAGCAACCATATGGCAACAATATGGCCTGCCGGTTGAGGCATTGAATGGCCTGCGGCCCTCGGGGATTGTAATTACTCTGACCATGCTCAATCTCAAACAGATCGGGGTGGATGCCCAAGGGATCGATGATTATTACCACTCACGGGCGGTAAAAGAGGGTAAGCCGGTGTCTGGCTTAGAAACCGTTGATCAGCAGATCGGGTTTTTGGCCACCATGGGCGAGGGCGACGAAGAGACCTTTATGCGTATGTCGTTAGACGAGCTCGATGAGGCCGCCACCTTTGTTGACGATATTCTTGCCGCTTGGCGTCAAGGGGATCTCGATGGCTTGGAACATCTGATTGTGGAAGATATGCGGCGCGAATCACCGGCGCAATATCAGACCCTGCTGGTGGGCCGTAATCAACACTGGATGCCACAGATTAAAGCGATGCTGCGTGATCGTCCGGTTGAGTTTGTGCTGGTGGGCAGTGGCCATTTAGCCGGTGATGAGGGCTTAATCAAACAGTTGCAGTTGGCCGGTTATCAGGTCGAACGGTTACAGTAATACTGCAAGCACGTATTAAGTTCGCTTAGTACGTGCTTTTTTTGAATGCATCTAGGGTGTGTTTTTGGCGGATGGTTAGCGAGTATTAAAAAGCGCTATGGTCGCGCTTAGCTCGCCATCTGTAGGTGTTGATTCTCACCGAGTAGCTTCAAGAGTTGTAGTTTGCCGGCTGGGTCTTTACGTGTCACAACCTCACCCTCTTTACGAAAGTGAATATCACGTAAACGGGAAAGCCAAAAACGCATCGCCGCCACCTGTAGCATACGGCTGAAGCTGCGCTGTTCATCGTTGTTCAGCGGGCGAACGCTCTGATAGCTATCGAGTATCAACAGAGCCTTATTAAAATCATAGGTGGCGCTCTGCTCGTCATAGCACCAAGCATTCAAAGTGATGCAGAGGTCATAGAGGTAGGGCGCTGAGCAGGCATGATAGAAATCGATCAGGCCGCACAGTTGGTCACCGTCAAACAGGGCGTTATCAGGAAACAGGTCGGCATGGATCGGGCCGCTAGGTAACGCATCCCAAGCGATCTGTCCGGTATCCTGCAGATTGTAGTGCAGTATCTGTTGCTCTTCTTCGGCCAGATGGGGCATCAGTTGATCCCCTAAGTCGGCACACCAATGATGAATATGGACAGCTTGCGCGGGGCTGAGGGAATCGGCCACGTTGTGCATCTGTCCGAGGGTTAAGCCGATCACGCTGGCTTGTTGATCATTAGGATTGTCTAGTGGAGCACCGGCTAAGCGGGACATCAACACGGCAGGACGATCATTTAACTGACCGTAGAGTTCACCCGTGTTGAGATGGATAGGGCTGGCACAGGCAACACCGTTACCTGTGAGCTGTTCGATATAATCAAGAATAAAGGGTAACTGCGTCGCACTCACTGATTCGACCAATGTCAGCACAAAACGGCCTTCATTGGTGGTGACAAAATAGTTAGTGTTTTCAACACCGGCTTCAATGCCCTGAAAATCAATCAATTGACCTACAGAGTATTGCTGTAGGTAACGTTCAAGTTGTTCACGGGTGACGGGTGTATAAACAGACATCATCAGTTCCTTTATTCTTGTTCGCTGCGTGCTTCGTTAAACCATGTTTATCAGCGCTACGCAGCGGAGCAATGCCGCAGGATTAGCCGCGGAAGTAGCGCTGTTCGATAAATGGTGTTTTAGCTACCGTCATTGGCAGCTGTTTACCGCGAACCAGAGCATATACTTCTGTTTCTAGTACAGCATACTCAGTTGCGACATATCCCATCGCAATTGGAACACCCACGGTTGGGCCGAAGCTACCGCTGGTGACTTCACCAATTTTAACGCCATCCGCATTTTGCAGTTCAGCGCCTTCACGAATCGGAGCTTTACCCTGAGCGATCAGGCCGATACGTTTACGGCTGTAGTTTTTGTTAGCGATCTGATCGAAGATCTTATCGGCACCGGGGAAACCACCGGCACGTTCACCATCGGCGCGACGACATTTGCTGATCGCCCAGATCAGGCTGCCTTCGATCGGTGTGGTGGTTTGATCCAGATCGTGACCATAGAGGCACAGGCCGGATTCTAGGCGCAGTGAGTCACGCGCACCTAGGCCAATACATTCAACTTCAGGCTGTGCAATAAATAGGCGGCACAGACGTTCGGCTTCAGCGGCAGGAATAGAGATTTCATAACCATCTTCGCCGGTATAACCGGAACGGCTAACGAAGCATTCCACGCCATCGATAGTCACTTGGCGAGAATCCATAAAGACCATCTCATTCACAGCAGGGCAGATGCGTGACAGTGCTTGAGCAGCCTCTGGGCCTTGTAGGGCCACCAGTGCACGATCATCTAACACTTCCAGTTCAACGCCTTCACCGAGGTTCGCCTGCATATGGGCGATATCCTGAGCTTTACAGGCAGCGTTAACCACCACATAGAGGTAGTCGCCTGCATTGGTGACCATCAGGTCATCCATGATGCCGCCATCGTCGTTGGTGAACAGTGCATAACGTTGTTTGCCAACCGGTAGATCAATAATGTCGACGGGGACCAGTTTTTCCAGCTCGGCGGCCGCGTTGGCGCCGGTTAGTTTTACCTGGCCCATATGGGAGACATCGAACAGACCCGCATGTTCACGGGTGTGGATATGTTCCTTCTTTACCCCTAACGGATACTGAACGGGCATTTCAAAGCCTGCAAAAGGGACCATTTTTCCGCCCAGTTCTAGATGCAGATTGTAAAGCGGTGTTCTGTTCAGTTCAGACATGAGAGTCTCCATTATTGATGTGCTTTTAACGTCATTATGTTTATTAGCGGGCAACATGACTCTGAGCCTATGGGATATCAGATTGAGCGTTGATCGCCAGTAATGAACGTATGGTAATAGAATATGTTTCCAATAGGAAACAAAATTAATTCAACAGGAAATATTTTGCAACCGAAAAGTTACGCTTAGAGGAAAGTCGATGTCGTATTGGCGCTATTGGTTGTCGCGCTAAAGGGGCTGATCGTTAACGATGGTAGGACTTAGATGTTCAGTATTCAGCTAGCTAATGCAACTAATGATCTGTCTTGGAGGCGGCTATTTACCTATGTTTATCCGCCTATTCACTATCGATGTAACAGGCGTTAGCGGTTAGCGGGGCTGGGCAGGGGCTAAGCCGTTACCCAGAGCACTTCGGCGTCTTTTTGGCTAGTGGATACAAGCGCGTGGCCCATCTCACAATCATAGTAGGCGCTATCGCCGGTATGCAGTTCGATCGGCTCATAAAACTCACTGTAAAACATGATGCTACCGCTGAGCACGTAGAGAAACTCTTCACCGTCGTGGCGTACCCAGTCTTCATATTCATCCCAAGAGTGGGTGCGCACGGTGGTTTTGAACGGGATCATCTTTTTGCTGGATAACTGGGTGGCCAGCAGTTCATGTTCATAGGTAGGCGTTGGATGAGGTTTGCCTTCACCGCAACGGGTGATGTCGCGCCGTCCGCCACTGCCAGGGGTTTTCTTCTTTGGCTGAGTGAACAGTTGGGGGATATCGATACCCAAGCCTTTGACCAATTTATTGACCGCGGTAAAGGTGGGCGAAATCTGTTCATTTTCAATCTTAGAGAGGGTTGAACGGGCAAGCCCAGTGAGTTTGCTGGCTTCTTCGAGTGTCAGCTTTTGGCTTAGACGAATCTCTCTGACCCGCTTGCCTAGTTCGAGTGGCTCTACCATCGCTTCGGCATTATCCCGGGTGACCGAGAGTTGTTGCAGTTCTTCTTGAAGAAAGGATGGTTTGTCTGGCATCGGGCACTCCGTTTAAACCTAATTCTCTTTAGGTTCAATCACGTATGGGTTATTGCGGGTGAAAGAATCTGGTCTTTCTGTTTCCAATAATACTACACAACCGTTATAGGCAATGAAAGAAGCCCTTAACGGTGGCTTATGGATATTATAGGGAGATATATTTCCTATAGGAAACTTTTTGTTGATTTTGAGAAATCTCGCTGCTAACCTTCGATCCAGTTCTTGATAAACGCCTATAGATACTTTTTTGTTAGCGCACTTAACGACAGCGCTTATCGAGGACTCATAACAAAAATAAATAGCTAAACCGATTTGATAATGAAACTTGAGGTTAAACGGTCACGTTTAAGTTGAGACATTCATTAGTATTCGGTCAGCGTGTTGGCCTAGCGCCGCAACATCAGTAGCGTGGATGACCACGTGGGAGCAACGAGACAGTGTCTTTAAGCATATTTGATCTCTTTAAAGTAGGCGTTGGCCCCTCTAGTTCACATACCGTCGGGCCGATGGTTGCCGCTAACCGTTTTCTTGATGAGCTGACCCAGCGTGATCAACTGACACAGGTTGAACAGCTGAAAGTAGGGCTTTATGGCTCCTTGGCGATGACCGGTAAAGGACATTCTACCGATATTGCCGTGATGGTGGGGTTGCTGGGCGAAAACCCTGATCAAGTCGATCCGGATGACATCCCGCTGTTTGTAGAGCAGATTAAGCAAAGCGGACAACTGATGTTGGCGGGGCAGCGATTGATTGGTTTTTGTCCTGAAACCGATCTGCTGTTTAACTTTGCTCAGAGCCTGCCTAAGCACCCTAATGGGATGCGGTTTCAGGCGTTTGATGCCGCGGGTATCGTACTGCATGACGCGATTTTTTATTCTGTCGGCGGCGGTTTTGTCCTGAGTGATGCCGAAGCGGATAAGTCGCCGGCAGCCGAAGGTGATGTGGTGCTGCCTTACGACTTTAATAACGGCGTCGAGCTATTAGAGCTGTGTAAAAACAGTGGCCTGAGTGTGGCGCAGATCATGATGGCGAACGAAGCCGTTTGGCGCAGCGAAGAGGAGGTTAAGCAAGGCCTCCGTGATATTTGGCAGGTGATGAACAACTGCATTAAACGCGGTTGTGTGCAGACCGGTGAACTGCCCGGTGGATTAGGCATTAAACGTCGCGCCAATGAACTGTATGAAGAGTTGCGCACTAGCCCAGAGGCTTCGTTTAAAGATCAACTCACGGTGATGGATTGGATCAATCTATTCGCCATTGCGGTGAATGAAGAGAACGCTGCGGGTGGTCGAGTGGTGACCGCGCCTACCAATGGTGCAGCGGGTGTTATCCCAGCGGTATTGGCGTATTACGATCGTTTTGTGCATGGCTCCAGCGAGCAGGGGATTTTTGATTTTCTTGCCACCGCCGCAGCGATCGGCATGCTGTATAAGAAGAATGCTTCTATCTCCGCCGCCGAAGTGGGTTGCCAAGGTGAGATCGGCGTGGCCTGTTCGATGGCCGCCGGTGCGCTCTGTGCGGTGATGGGCGGCACGATAGAGCAGGTCGAAAATGCCGCGGAGATCGGTATGGAACATAATCTAGGCTTAACCTGTGATCCGATTGGCGGATTAGTGCAGGTGCCCTGTATCGAACGTAACACCATGGGCGCGGTGAAAGCGATCAACGCGGCCCGTTTGGCGATGCGCGGTGACGGTAAACATCATGTGTCACTGGATTCAGTGATCGAAACGATGCGTCAGACCGGTGTCGATATGCAAGACAAGTACAAAGAGACCTCGCAGGGGGGCTTGGCGGTCAATGTGGTTGCCTGCTAAGCATCTGCGATATGGCATTGAGATATGTGCTTGAGATAAGAGCTTAAGAGTTAAGTGCGTGTAATAGAAGTGACGGGCGATGGCGCCGTCTAAAAAAACGGTTTGATTAACAGACTTCCCGAAGACCAACAGAGAAGAACAATATGAATAACACTGAACTGTATCGTGGTGACGCTGTAAGCGAAGCATTTTTTACTCAGGATTTGGCCGCACGTGATGCCGAGATTATGGCCGCGGTGAATGAAGAGTTTAACCGTCAAGAACATCAGATTGAGCTTATCGCTTCGGAAAACATCGTTTCCAAAGCAGTGATGCAGGCGCAGGGCACCGTACTAACCAACAAATATGCCGAAGGCTATCCCGGTCGTCGTTATTACGGTGGCTGTGAATATGTGGATAAAGCGGAAGGTTTGGCGATCGAGCGGGCGAAGCAGTTGTTCAACTGTGAATTTGCTAATGTTCAGCCACATTCCGGCGCACAGGCCAATGGCGCAGTGATGCTCGCTTTGCTGCAACCGGGCGATACCGTATTGGGTATGTCACTGGATGCGGGTGGTCATTTGACTCACGGTGCCCGTCCAGCATTGTCAGGTAAGTGGTTTAACGCGGTACAGTATGGCGTTTCTAAAACCGATAACCGTATCGACTATGATGCCGTTGAAGCACTGGCGGTTGAGTGTCAGCCAAAAATGATTATTGCCGGTGGCTCTGCGATTCCCCGTGAAATCGATTTTGCCCGTTTCCGTGAGATCGCCGATAAAGTTGGTGCTTATCTGTTTGTTGATATGGCCCACATTGCCGGTTTGGTGGCAACAGGGTTGCATCCTAGCCCACTGCCTCATGCGGATGTCGTCACGACGACTACCCATAAAACCCTGCGCGGACCGCGCGGTGGCATGATTCTCACCAATAACCTTGAGATCGGCAAAAAGATTAACTCAGCAGTTTTCCCAGGTTTGCAGGGTGGCCCACTGATGCATGTGATCGCGGCTAAAGCGGTTGCCTTCGGTGAAGCGCTGCGTCCAGAATTTAAAACCTATATTCAGCAGGTAGTGGATAACGCCAAAGCGCTCGCCAGTGTCATGGTTGAACGCGGTTGCGCTATCGTTACCGGTGGCACGGATACTCACCTGATGCTGGTTGATCTGCGGCCTAAAGGGCTGACCGGCAACGTGGTTGATGCGGCGCTAGAGCGTGCCGGCATTACCTGTAACAAAAATGGTATTCCATTTGATCCAGAAAAACCGATGGTGACATCGGGTATCCGTCTGGGCACACCGGCGGGCACAACGCGGGGCTTTGGCACCGAAGAGTTCCGCCTGATTGGTAATCTGATCAACGACGTGCTCGATGGTCTGGTGGCAAATCCAGAAGATAATTCAGCGGTGGAAGCGGCTGTTAAGGCGCAGGTTGAAACCCTGTGTAAACGCTTCCCACTGTATAAGTAACACCGAAACAACGGTATTGATATTCACTGTAACGGTCGGGCTACCGATCTAAATTATATGGGAAATACGACTATGAACATTCCAACTAATTACCGCTTTGCGTCCAGCCATGAGTGGGTTCTGGATAACGGTGATGGAACGGTCACGATGGGTATCTCAGATCATGCACAGGATCTGCTGGGTGATGTGGTTTTTGTTGAACTGCCAGAAGTCGGTCGTGAAGTGACTGCCGGTGAAGAGTTCTCGCTGGTTGAATCAGTAAAAGCGGCGTCTGATATCTATGCACCGATTGCCGGTGAAGTTGTTGCTATTAACGAAACCTTGGAAGACGAGCCTGAGTTGGTGAATAGCGAGCCTTACGAGGGTGGTTGGATCGTTAAGATTAAACTGGCCGATGCCGCTGAAGTGGAAGCATTACTCGATGCAGATGCTTATGCAGCAACGATTGCTGAAGAGAGTTGATCTGCAGGATAGCCTTTATTGAATGATTTTCCTGTGCCGATTGTTGTGCAGGATTATCGTGTGAGATAATGGCTATCGTGTCCCCCGGTCAGATCTTTTCGCAACGCGGGGTGGTGATTACCATCTCGCACCCCTTTGATTTCAGATCAGGCGTTAACCCGACTGATCAGTTTAAACAGGTTATTGTATGGCTACTGATAATTCTACTCCTGTCTCTGCTCTAAGTGAGCTTCAGCAGACGACTGACTTTACACGTCGACATATTGGCCCAGATGCCGATCAGACGGCAGCAATGCTAGCTGATTTGGGTGTTGGTTCTATCGAAGAACTGATGACACAGACCGTGCCGGATTCCATTCGTCTGGATGATGCACTGGCAATGGAGGATTCCGTATCAGAAGCTGATGCGCTGGCATTGCTGCGCAGCCTGGCTGATCAGAACACAGTTAACCGCTCGTATATCGGCATGGGTTATCACAACACCCAAGTGCCTAACGTTATTTTACGTAACGTGTTTGAAAATCCGGGCTGGTACACCGCGTACACCCCTTACCAGCCTGAGATCTCTCAGGGACGTCTTGAAGCACTGCTGAACTATCAGCAAGTGGTGATGGATCTTACCGGTATGGACCTTGCGAATGCGTCCTTGCTGGATGAAGCCACGGCAGCCGCTGAAGCGATGACGCTGTGCAAACGCTCTAATCGTAAGAAAACCGATGTGTATTTTGTGGCGGATGATGTTCACCCACAAACCATCGACGTGATTAAAACCCGTGCCGCTTATTTCGGCTTTGAGATCGTCGTTGGCAACCCTGTCACCGATCTTGAAAACCATGATGTGTTTGGTGTGCAGCTGCAATACCCAAGCACCTATGGCGATATTACCGATATCAAAACATTGATTGATAACGCTAAAGCACAGAAAGCGATGGTCTCTGTGGCGGCTGACCCATTGGCGCTGGTGTTGCTTAAATCACCTGGTGAACTAGGCGCTGATGTAGTGCTAGGTTCGTCACAGCGCTTTGGTGTACCGATGGGCTTTGGTGGCCCACACGCGGCCTTCTTTGCGGCCAGTGAAAAACTGAAACGTTCCGTACCCGGCCGTATTATCGGTGTCTCTATCGATGCCAACGGTAACCAAGCCTTACGTATGGCGATGCAAACCCGTGAGCAGCATATCCGTCGTGAGAAAGCGACGTCGAACATCTGTACTGCACAGGCGTTGCTGGCTAATATGGCGTCATTCTTCTGTGTTTATCACGGTCCTGACGGCTTAAAAACCATTGCTGAGCGAGTCCACCGTCTGACAGCGATTCTGGCTAACGGCCTGAAAGCGAAAGGCGTGGCAGTTAACGATACCTATTTCGATACCCTGACGCTGACGTTGCCAGAAACGGCTGCTGAGGTTTATCAGCGTGCGCTGGATGCCGGTTGTAACCTGCGTCAAATCGGTGCCGATAAACTAGGTATCGCCTTGGATGAAACGACAACTCCTGCCGATGTTGCCGATCTGTTTGATGTGGTACTCGGTACCGGTCACGGCTTGAACGTCGCTGATCTGGATGCTGAGATCGTTGCCGGTGCTGCAACTGGTATTACGGCTGAGATGCGTCGTAACGATGCGATCCTTACCCACCCAACCTTCAACAGCTATCACAGCGAAACCGATATGCTGCGCTACATGAAGAAACTAGAGAACAAAGATTACTCTCTGGTACACGGCATGATTCCGCTGGGTTCTTGCACCATGAAGCTGAACGCCACCGCCGAAATGATTCCGGTGACCTGGCCTGAATTCTCCAATATTCACCCCTTTGCACCGGCTGATCAGGTGACGGGCTATCACAAAATGCTGTCTTCATTAGAAGAGCAGTTGGTAGAAATTACCGGTTATGATGCGGTATCACTGCAACCTAACTCCGGTGCTTCCGGTGAATACGCAGGCTTGCTGGCGATTCGTAAGTATCAAGCCTCTATCGGTGAAGGGGATCGTAACATCTGCCTGATCCCATCATCGGCACACGGTACTAACCCTGCCTCTGCTGCGATGGCTGACCTGAAAATCATTGTCACCCGTTGTGATGAAAAGGGTAACGTCGATGTGGCTGATCTGCGCGCTAAGGCAGAACAGCATAAAGATGACCTGTCTTGCTTGATGATTACCTACCCGTCCACCCACGGTGTGTATGAAGAAGATATCGTCGAAATCTGCGAGATCATCCACAAAAACGGTGGTCAGGTATATATGGATGGCGCCAACATGAACGCACAGGTGGGTATCTCTAAACCCGGCGTGATCGGTTCTGATGTGTCCCACCTTAACCTGCACAAAACCTTCGCTATCCCTCACGGCGGCGGCGGCCCAGGTATGGGTCCTATCGGTGTTAAGAGTCATTTAGCACCCTTCTTGGCGAGCCATAAGGTGAGCCCAGTAGCAGGATTAAACCCAGAGAACGGCGCAGTAGCAGCAACACCTTATGGTTCGGCATCTATTTTGCCAATCACTTGGATGTACAACAAAATGCTGGGTAAATCTGGCCTGAAGCGTTCAACACAGGTCGCGATTCTTAATGCTAACTACATGGCTGAGAAACTGTCGGTGCACTATCCAGTGCTCTACCGTGGTCGCAACAACAAAGTAGCCCATGAGTGCATTATTGATATCCGTCCGTTGAAGGAAGCGTCAGGCGTTACAGAAGAGGATATCTCTAAGCGTCTAATGGATTATGGTTTCCATGCACCAACCATGTCCTTCCCAGTGCCGGGCACCTTGATGATCGAACCGACTGAATCAGAATCCAAGGTAGAGCTTGATCGCTTTATCGATGCGATGATCCAGATTAAAGCGGAGATCGAGAAAGTGCAGAGCGGTGAATGGCCAGCCGATAACAATCCACTGTGTCGTGCACCCCACACACAAGCGGATATTATGGTCGATGATTGGAGCCGTCCTTACACCCGTGAAGAAGCGGTATTCCCAAGCCGATCCGCCCGCGAGAATAAGTTCTGGCCAACCAACAACCGTATCGACAATGTGTATGGCGACCGGAACTTCATTTGTTCTTGCCCAAGCATTGAAACCTATATGGAAGACTGAATTTAGTGATAACAACAATTCAAGTTGGAAACTGACAATTCAAGTTGGAAACTAACAATTCAAGTTGGAAACTAAAGGCCGCTATCTCAGCGGCCTTTTTGTGTTTAACGCTTTTATGTGGGGCCTCTTCTAGGGGCGATTGTAGAATCATAGGGGTCTAATGATACACAGATAGAAATGGGTGTCGGTGAAGCATGAGACGTGCCATCTGAGGCTATGAAACTAAGTTGGTTATCTCAATTAAGTTGGTTAACTGACCTAGGTAAAGACAAAAAATGTGGTCCAGTAATGGTTCGCCTTTTTTCTTGCCCCTTTCTAAAGAAGGTAGGTTCTTACTTTCCAGTTATTAATTTGGAGGAATGCATTCGTATTTAGCCATCCTTCATGGTTAGTATCGTCAGTAGAATCCGTTATTCCTCTTCCCAGAACTGAAGCGAATCAAGCTGGATTCGGTGATAGAGTTCATGCATTATCACAGAGCTGATCGTAGGGTTCAGAACCATAACGTTTTCCCAGTTAAGCTTAAGCACGATATTGTATTTGGCTGAGCAATTAGCCCAACGGATTTGGTAGGTTTGAGTACCAACGGGGCAGATTCAGCATCCGTTGTTTTCGCATAACAAGTTGTAGCTGCGCGAGGAGTTGGTTACGATATCAGCGAGTACTTTTCTTCTGCAAATTACTGGCATGATGATCGTTTACTGGAAAAATAAAGGGGTCAGGTCTCGCATCGTGCATGCTGGGTTCTAATACCTAACTAGGCTATATTTTTTAAGTTGATTATTGTTATTTTTGACCTCCTTTCACAAGGAGGAAGTAAAAGGTCAGAGCCCTTTACGCTTCAAAGAGGTTCTTAAATACACAGTACGATTTGAACTTTTCAAGGAAAGGGGACACACTCAGTCTTCGTGCTTGCCTGTTTATTTGGTTGGTGATATTTTAATCAATAATAAAATCAATAGGTTATTGATTTGGTTTACACGTTTATATGCCACTCGTTGCCGAAATAGTGTGCACGCACGCTTTTCTGGAAGGGAATCGTCAAAATATGGAAGGTTTCAGAATGAAATCAGTTGGTTACAAGCAGAGGCCCAGTGATTTCTCACCAGTATATCAGGCACGCACACGAATAAGCTGTTAGCATTACGAAAAGGAGATCGAGTGCCCACAAATTTTTTTAAAACAGTAAACACGTATGGAGCGATGCTGAATAAACTAGCGACAGCAAACTTCTTTGTGTGGTTAATTGTGTTTTACTTTATCACTACTCAATCCATTTCCCTAAATGAAATTGCATCTCGCTTCACTCTCGATGTCTCGATTTCAGGTTTCAAAATACCCGTAGGATTTCTTGTTCCGCCACTAGTATTGGCAGTTTTATTTCGGATTATAAAATTGCATGACAGGATCTCTGATATTTTTGGGCTTCGTGCATTTTATGACTGGGAGTATGTTCTAAAACCAATAAAAGATGCTGTCGAATCCAATCTAGACAAGAAGACGGTAATGTCAAATCGAGGGCGGTTGATGTCCAAGGTTTTCTATAAGTATGCTTCGAGTCGAGATGACAACCCCATTGTTGATAAACACTTAATAGAAATGGTTCTAGATCAGCTGACCTGGTACTGGATGATTATTGAATCCTCATTCATCGTGTTTTGCGTTTTCTGCATTCTTTTGTATTTGGAAGCTTTTGAACATGCCTTGGTTGTTTTCTACTTTGGGCTGGGTCTTGTTGTTTTTTCGAAGGTGCTTCAAGGATCATGTTCGAAATACACAATTCAAGAGGTAGAAGTAATTCTAGATTCTGCTCCTAGAAAAAGAGAGATAAAGGAACAGTTCGATGCACTACAAAATTGAAGGGCATAGTATTCAAAGCCATAATGCTGCGAAACCACATACACAAACCTCAAGACAGGTTCTAGAAGAGCTTGAAAATATAGCTGTGTCTGGTCAAATACTAGACTTGGGTTGTGGAAAGTTGCGCTACAGCGACCACCTTTGTGAAATATCTCAAAACATTTGTTTTGCTGACTCAAGGATTCAACTAGAGCGAATGCAGGTGATAAAAGGTATAAGATGTTCTGTGCAGGAATATGTAGAGAAGAACTATCCTTTAAGCAGATGTGTAGCGATTGAAGACATTCAAGAATTAAACGATCAATTTGACTTTATCTTTTGCTCCAATGTTCTTTCCGCGATACCTTGTGAGCAAACTCTAAATACCACAATGTCAATTATTTATAGACTGCTATCTGATTCGGGGAAAGCTTTAGTTGTAAATCAGCATCGTAGCAGCTATTTTAAAAAATTCGAAATGGGTAGACCACACCTACACGGATATTTGTACAAAGGTAACCGGGGATCTTCATACTACGGAATTATCGATAAGTCGACTATCAAAAACCTTTCTAGAAAGCATGGATTTTCTACGGATGTTTTTGTAAGAGGGGACCGAACCTTCGCATACTTGACCAAAATGCTAACAAAGCCAGTCAAAAGGACGCAGCTTAGCTGCGCCTCTGCTGACGGCGTTATACGGGCATCATAGGAATGACAGCTCCGCCCCAAAGCTGATTTACAGACTGGATAAAAGTATTTTTTGATATGGAAATATAAAAGCTAACCAAAGATTTTCCTCCTAAAGGTTTATCTGGTTGATTACAGGAATAAGAATAAATGACTTCATTGGAAGAACTTAATAAAAATATATCGGTTGATTCAACTGATTATAATGATTGTATAGATGTAATAGAGCACGAGTATTACATTAATGGAATTAATGCTCAGATTCGGATGCATTATATAAAATTCGATGGAAATGGATTCCCTATGATCAAAGCTCTTGCAAAGATGCTCTACACCTACATTATAGATTACTGTATTGCTACCCGAAACAGACCTGAGCCACTCACCACTCGACAGTCAGCTAAACTTATAAAACAGGCAAGAGATCTTTTTCGCCATCCAGAAGTTTCAGACGACTCACCAGATAAAACAGGGGAGGCAGGGGAGTTACTGCTCTTTTTTTTAATGGAATCTGTACTAAAAGCTCCACAGTTAGTATCGAAGATGGAACTAAAAACCAACCATAAGGATGAAGTAAAAGGATCGGATGGAATACATGCACGCTTAAATGAAAAAACGGGGCTGGTCGATTTTTTCTTTGGAGAGTCCAAACTATACCAAGATTCATCTTCTGCAATAGCCGATGCAATAAAAAGCGTTGATCAATTCCATAATATAGAAATGTATCAGCATGAATTTATAATGGTGACGAAGCATTTTAAATATGCGGACGAGAAAACACGAGATGCTATTACGTCGCTATTCATACATGGAGAACCAGGCCCGAGCGTAAGTATTAATCATGCTTGCTTGATTGGGTATGATTTTAAAGGGTTCAAAAAGTTGTCTGTCATAGGTACATCAGATGAAATTAATAAAGAATTTCTTGATGTATTTGTAAAGGATGGGGAAAGACTAACAAAATTAATTCAAAAAAGATTTGATAATTTTGATAAAAAACATATCAAATTCGAAGTCTTCTTCTTACCCTTCCCATCAGTAGTAGCATTCAGAAACGCCTTTAATGCGGCACTAGATTAAGGATAATCTGTGAATATAGATATTAAAGAAAATATTGAGTTTCTAATAAAGAAGCTCGAAACTGCCAGTATTCTCCAACAGCTACCAGATAGTTTTCAATCAAATATCAATGTGGAATTCGATGACAGAGAAATAAATAGCCTAGCAGGTTACTCTTCCATACTATCACTCTCAGAAGAGCCAAATGACACCTCACTGTCGTATGAGATAATTACACGCTTAATTGAATATACTAATGGCGATTGCGCTAGAGTGATTTCCGCAGCCGATCTTATTTTTTCAAGAATCGGAAATTTCCCGGGAAGATCTCTACTGCGAGAAAGGCATATTAACCCATCTAGCAGATCGATATCACCATCACTAAAATTAGAGTGTGTTGCAAGGGAGGCAGAAAACACAGCATACACTGATGGTGAAAAAAGCATTTTGCTAACCGATTTTCAATACAAGCTTCTTAGTTCTTTAGATAGCGAGGAGTCGCTTAGTGTTTCCGCTCCAACTTCAGCGGGAAAATCATTTGTCCTTAACCTAGATCTTATTAGAAAAGTAAAGTCTGATACGGGACAGAGCATTGTTTATGTAGTTCCTACCAGAGCTTTAATATCAGAAGTTTCACATCGAATCCGTACTACTCTGAGAAGCGAAAATATCAATGATGTTATCGTTAGAACAGCTCCATTTCCTGTAGCTAAAGAAAAAATAAAGCAGGCCGTTGTATATGTGTTTACGCAAGAGCGACTGATGAGTTTCATCAACTCTCAAGACGAAAAGCCATTTATATCGTCATTAATTGTTGATGAGGCACATGAAATACAAAATGGAAAGCGAGGAATAATACTTCAGAATGCCATCAATATTACATTATCTAGGTTTGACAAAGTAAAAGTACTGTTTGCCAGCCCGTTAATAAAAAATCCAGCATATTTTTTATCTCTATTTGGTAGAACAACCAACGGTAGATATTTTGTCGAACAGGTATCTCCTGTTTCACAAAATATAATTTTAGTTTCCGAAGTAAAAAACAAACCTAAAGAAGTAGAAATATCGTTATTAAGTAGAGATAAGAAAATTACTATCGGCCAGGTAAAAATAAACTTCAAGTTCAGGGAAGGAAAGATTATACAGAGGGCAAACTTTGCACTTTCCATTAGTTCTCAGAACGAGTCGATAATATCTTTTTCTAATGGGCCCGCAGAGGCTGAAAAAATTGCTTGCCATATAGCTGATCTTTCGCCGGATTTTCAGCCCAGTAATGCTATTCTGACATTTGTTGATTTTATTAAACGTGAAGTACACAGAGAGTACTCACTTGCAGATTGTATAATGAATGGGGTGGCATTTCATTATGGCAATATGCCCTCATTGGTCAGATCTGGCGTTGAAGACTTGTTTAGAGAAGGGCACATCAAGATAATTTGCTGTACAAGCACTCTCCTCCAGGGGGTGAATCTCCCTGCCAAACACATCATTATTGAAAACCCTATGTCAGGTGATGATCCAATGACAAGAGCGGATTTTTTGAACTTAGCCGGTAGAGCTGGTCGGTTGCTTCAGGAGTTCCATGGAAACATCTGGTGCATTAGGTCTAGTGAATGGAAAAGTAATTGTTACGAAGGAGAACGATTGCAAGAGATATCATCAGCTATTAGTAACGTAATGGAGGACGGCGGATCAGTTGTGCAAGAAATTCTCGGAAATGTTGAAAATATATCCGGAGATATTGATATCGCTAAAGCTGAAGCTGCACTTGGGAAGCTATACCATGACTATTTAGTTGACCCTGAATTATCTTTTGTTGAACAATATCGAAATGAGCATAACTCAAAAGCTCTTGATGAAACTATTGATGCGATAAAAAATATCGAGGTTTCGCTTCCCATTCGAATACTTGAAAACAACCAGTCTTTAAGGCCTGACCATCTCCAGAAACTGTACCTCTACTTAAAAAGCAAGGATTCATTAGCCGATGTCGTTCCTATTTCTCCTTATATAGAGGGGGCAAAGGACAGAATGGAAGAAATATTCAAAGCCATAACTATATGCTTTGATTGGGATGTTACTGACCGATATAGATCATGGGTCAGCTATCTAGCTTACAAGTGGGTTTGGGGTGAATCGATTGGGAAAATATTATCAGAAAGAGTTATTTATATGAAAAGTATTGATTCATCATCGAATGTTTCATCAGTTATTCGAGGGTGCCTCAGTGTCCTGGAAGAGGCTATTCGCTTCAGACTTGTTAAATATTTCTCTGCATACATTGAAATATTAAAACACGTTGCCTTAGAGGCTGGGTATAATAAAGAAAGCGAAAGTGTCGAGCCATATCATATTTATTTAGAGTTCGGTTCATGCAGCCGACATGCTTTAAACTTAATGGCTCTAGGTATATCAAGATTTACAGCTCTACACTTAGAAAATAAATTCGACTTACCAAAAGATATTGAAGCAGAAGAGTATCTTGAGGTAATGAGGGGGATGAATATAGACTCTATGAATATGCCTGTGCTGTGCAAGCAAGAAGTAAGAGATCTTCTTTCATAAGTGTTGTTTTTGAAAATTAAATGCAACAAATATGTGCTAGGGTCGTGAAGGTAGATTGAAGTACCGTATAACAAGCGCATGTTGTCGGACTTGTTTTCCGCTGCGCTTCAAACCAGCCGAAAACGCGAGCGTTATATGCCTAGGAGCACCAATGTCAGTTATCGCGAATACGCCTAAACCACCATATTATGCTGTCATTTTCACCTCGACACGAACAGAAGGTGACAATGGTTACAGTGAAATGGCTAATAGAATGGTTGAGTTAGCAGAGCAACAATCTGGCTTTCTTGGAGTAGAATCCGCTAGAGAAGATGTAGGAATAACAGTTTCTTACTGGTCAGATTTAGATTCTATTAAGAATTGGAAGGCAAACTCTGAACATTTAGAGGCTCAAAAAACTGGGCGTAAATCTTGGTATGCTTCTTTTAAAGTGCGCATATCAAAAGTAGAACGAGACTACGGCATATAACAAGTCAATTAAAAGGACTAAAAACAGCGGGCTATCTCGCTTCGCTCGTATTTTCGCCCACAATTTGTAGCCTCTTATTGAGGCGTTAGGCTTTGAGCGAACGTTTAGCCTAGGTGTTTTTATTGACCAACACTTAAAGGATTGCACTCCTGTCATAAAGGTGTATTGAATACCCGATGAGCCAAACAAGAAATAATCATTATGTGCCTCAGTGGCACCAGAACGGGTTCATTGATGAGCGCGATAATCAATTGCGTCATCTGAAACGCCGTGATATTCAGCTAAGAGATGGATCAACCAAAGTTGTTTATGGAAAGAATTGGTTTACTGCCGCACAGTGCTTTTATGAGAAAGACCTGTACTCAACTTTTTTTGGCTCTTTTGTCAATGATGACATAGAAAGGAAGTTGTTTGGACCGATTGATGATAATGGTGCAGATGCGGTTAAGGCGTTTCTTACTGATGATCAGGCTCAGTGGCACCATAGCTTTCAGGATTTCTTTACTTACTTAGACGTACAGAAATTACGGACTCCCAAAGGATTAGATTGGGTTAAAACAAAGTACCCTGAGTTAAATCAAATTCAGTTGATGACTGAGATGCAGGCTTTAAGAACTATTCACTGCACGCTATGGGCAGAAGGGGTTCGTGAGTTGGTATCAGCCGAAGATTCAGACATTAAATTCATATTGTCAGATCATCCAGTAACTATCTTTAACTACGCGTGTCCACCAGACTCAGAATTATGTGCCTATCCCAATGATCCTGACATCGCCTTAAAGGGGTCTCAGACCATATTTCCTTTGGATAAAAATCGATGCTTGATCTTGACGAATCTTGAATATGCTAAAGACCCAAATGGTACGAACCCGTTAGAGCAGCGACCAAACGCTACTAGAATACGGCATTCAATGGTCAATACAATAAACTTCATCGCAAAAAGAAAGCTGAAACAAGATGAAGTGACCAAAATAAATCACATAATAAAGTCTAGATCCAAAGACGCAATTGCTGCGGGAAAAGAGACCTGGCTTTACCCTGAAGACAGGCTAACTTGCAAGTGGTCTGAATTACGCCATGTTTTATTACCACCAACTGAAGAGCTATACAAATTCGGTGGAGAAATGTACGCAGGTTATGAGGATGGCAGTACTTATTATCAGGATGAATTCGGCCGTACAAACCCTCAAAATGAGAACCTGAAAAAAGAAACTAATGAAAAAAAATTAGGAAGAAATGATTATTGTGGTTGCGGCAGTGGCCGAAAATATAAGCACTGTTGTAAAGATCTACCGGACGAGTTGCGGACCAGTTGGAGTGAGCTGAGTGTTCGTGAACGAAATTTAGCATTTTGCCGTGCAATCAAGGGGATTTTAGGGTTTGATGCTGGTAAGACGTGGCTAGATATTAGGCGTGAAATTACTGAGAAACAAATTTCCGATATTTATAGTTTCTATTCTTTCATATGGCCTCGTGAAACAGATATCTATTCATTGCTACCAAAGTCGGACGGCCGGTTCAGGGCTTTATACACAGGTGTTCTTGATGTTCGAGTTATCGGCCTTCACGCATTACCTATGGCTTCACTATTTAGTGAATTTCTTATCGAAAGCCCAATTATCAATCCAAATAATGTTAATCCTGAGTTTAGCCCAATAAAGAACCCAGGAAAGTATAAGTACCAAGCACTAAAAGACATTTCGTTTATGTTGGAGTTAGAACCGTATATTTATTATGGTCTTATCAATCTAATTCCTGATCCGAGTAACTTCGATCTGCACTTAATGAGAGCCATGATGGACATGGCTACATCCCGAAGAGGAACCGTGCAAAGTCGGAAAGATTCCGAAGCTTATACAAAATTGGCATTTGAGGATTTTTTGAACTCAATACATATGATGCCTAGAGATGTAAAAATATGTTTATTGGTTAGCGATTTTGGCATGCCTGAGAATCTCGCTGAGCAGTCGATTGATAAGTTAGATGCGAATGCTGAGGCATCTCCATTGACCATGCTCCAGCCAAGAGAGCCAGGAGATGGAGGTCAACTTATGCAGTTTAGCATGTCTCCAAATTATGAAATGTCGCTCTTTACAGCTCAGGTTACAGGTTCGGTTATCGTAACCGACAGTGAGTCTAGGTGGTTAGAATATCAAGCGGCGCAGCACAGGCAAGCTGGCGTTGCTTCCTATCCGTGGAATGATATATATGGGAAGCTGGTTCGAGCTCCAATGGATTATCACATGCTTGGACTTTACGTCAAAAGTCAGCATCACTTTACAATTTCTAGATCGATTTTAGAACTTGCGGATAAGCTAGTATTGGCAGATGAGCGCAACCCTAAGCAATTAGAAAATTTGAGTGATTTAATAGATCGTTTAAATAATAAGCTTGGCGAGATAGATACCGATGATGAAGCCGAGTTTGTGAATGGTGACTGTAAGATTTTAGTTCCTGATGGCGGTATACATGACAACAATGTTCAACGGTTGTTGGTACGTTCAGGGTGCCTAAAATACGATGATAAAGTTCGTTCGATCTATTATGTTAACTTGAAGGTGTAAAATAAGTCTAACAAATGCATGTTGTCGGACTGGTTCTCCACTGTGCTCCAAACCAGCCGCAAATGCAGGCGTTAGGCATCATTAGTCGGCATTGGAGTTAAATTGGACTTTAAAAAATCACAACCGGTAGACGATGAACCTGGACTTTGGCGACTTCAAATGGAGTTTATGGCTGAAGCTGAGAGGTTTTTCGGCTCAAGAGACCAATCAAAAAAAATCTATCAACCATCATGGGATGTAAATGGTCCTTATGTAAGGTACACACCGAGCAAAGACGGGGCGTTTGCGGAATTAGGCTTTAATGCAAAAACCGATTGGAAAATGGTTGTTTATCAACTTGCTCATGAAACGGTTCATTTACTTGATCAGCATGGAGGCAAGCAGACTCATCTTCTCGAAGAAGGTGCCGCTGTTAGATTCTCCTTGGATATGATGAAAAAATATGGATTTGATACCGCTGGCTTGCCAGAGGTAGACTCGTATAAAACTGCATTGAAGTTGTTCGATTCACTGGGTAACGATTCATATTTAATTGCAAAAGAGCTTAGGGCAACATGTGATAATTTTATTTCAATTGATGCAATTGAAATAAAAGCTAGATGTCCTGATCTATCTGAAAATATCATCTCAGAAATGCTATCAAGGCCAGTAATGCGTTGAGTTGTAGCTGAATGCCTAACAAGGCACTTAAACGGAACTAAAACAGTGGGTTAGGTTTCGTTTCGCTGCACATTTTAACCCACAATTTTAGTCCGCTTAGTGCGGCATTAGCATTTAATATCAGAGGGACCCAGCTTTATGTCTCGCAAGAAAAAAAAAGCCAAGAGCTCCAAGAGCCAACAAGGTCGAATTGCTTCCCATAAGAAAGAGGGGAGCAGGCTGGTTGCTCCTTTCAATCAAATTCCTAATGCGAGCTATATGTCATGGATGAATGAGAGGCTGCCCTGCATGGTTTGGGGGGCACTGTTGATTAATGGTATTGGAAGAGAAAAAGCGATCGAGGTTTTTAGAAATATAGGGCTTCACGTCGGAAATGCGTTTCGCGAAACAGAAGACAGAGATTGCGAGTTACCTAGAGTTGGGCTTTGTAGTGGCAGAATAAATTTGGCCACCTGATTAGAGGTGATAAAATCACCTTAACTAACCAGGTATAAAAATGACTAAACAAAGCAGACCCACATATTCTCCAGAGTTCCGCCTTGAAGTTGCACAACAAGTTGTCGATGCTGGTCGTTCAATTCGTGATGTGGCTGAAAGCCTCGGCCTAGGTAAATCAACCGTCGATAAGTGGGCACGTCAGTTACGTCATGAACGTAACGGTAATCTATCATCAGCAACACCTTTGACGCCCGATCAAATAAGAATTCGTGAGTTAGAAAGAAAATTGCGCATTCTTGAAGAAGATAACCAAATTTTAAAAAAGGCTTCCGCTCTCTTGATGCAAGACTCGATCAAAGGTTTTCGTTAATACACGAGCTTCAAGAGAGCAAGGGAACTGCACGACTTTGTCGTCTTTTTGAAGTTCACCGCAGCAGCTATCGGTATTGGCTCTCTCATCCACCTAAAACACATCCAGAGCGTCTCAGGGTGATTGCTGAAATGAAGCGATGGTTCGGTGTAAGCCACGGTTCAGCGGGCGAAAGAAGCCTTGTTACAATGCTGGCGACGTCAGGCTATAAAGTGAGTCGTTGGCTGGTGAATAAGCTGATGAAGCAAGAAGGTCTGATCAGCCGGCAGCTGCCTACGCATAAGTATGCAAAAAGTGAAAAAGAACATTTAAGTATACCTAATACACTGGCCAGACAATTTAAACCCAAAGCGCCCGATCAAGTATGGTGCGGGGATGTAACCTATGTTTGGACGGGGAAAAAGTGGCTGTATCTGGCGGTCGTTTTAGACCTTTATGCACGCAAAGTTGTTGGCTGGGCTACGTCAAACAGCCCGGATAGGGAATTAACGAAGAAGGCTCTGAGAATGGCTTTTGAAAGTCGAGGTAAACCCAAAAATCTCCTATTCCATAGTGATCAAGGCTGTCACTATACGAGTAAAGCATTCCGACAATTACTCTGGCGCTATGGTATTCGCCAAAGCTTAAGTCGCCGAGGGAATTGCTGGGATAACAGTCCAATGGAACGCTTTTTTAGAAGTTTTAAAACAGAATGGATGCCAAGGTCTGGATATCATGATTTTAGTTCGGCCGTACACTCGATCACGGAGTACATCATTGGATATTACAATCGGTATCGGCCTCATCAATTCAACGAGGGATTATCGCCACTAGTAGCAGAACAGAAATACCAAAAAACCTCTAAAGCGGTGGCCAGTTTTAGTTGACCACTACACTTTACGGTTTATCAACTTTAGATTCAGACCTTCAAGATAGGTTCTTTGACGTACTTTTTGAGGAGGATGGGGTTGTCGATGCACTGAAACCATTAGTGTTATTTGATGGTTTACCATTAGCAGAAAGATGGCATGAGAATCTTGGTATTGCTCCTGAAAATCACAACGAGCTATGGACTCAGCTAGCTGACGCTGTTCTCGTTCTGCTTGATCATCAATCTCAAGAATCAACAGATTGCCGCTGGGCTTACATGACCCCCATCGTCAACTCGGGAAAACTGCATCTGCAAAATGAGGAGCAGTTTAGGGAATTTACCGAATATCCTTTTTATGAAGATCAACGGAAAGTTAGGCCGACGATCAGAGCTACGGAGATGCAGTTTGGTAGCGGAGTCATGAATGAGGGGTATTCAGTTCCGAAAAAGGAGTGGTCTAAGCAGTTCTGGAATGAGTGTAAGAAGAGAACTGAGTGCTTCGCGCCGCCCCCTGACAAACCGACAGCAAGTTACGATTTACCTAGGACGTTAGCAGAAATTAGAAGTGTTTGGAGCGACCTAGCAGATCATTTCTCTGACACTGATGAATTCACTCATGTCCAGCCAAAGCGCGATGCTTCTTTTGGGTTTTGCTTCTACGCTTTGGCTTTAACTCAAGAGGGGTTGGCTTCTTCAGGAAAACTACTAACAGCAAAGCTAGCCCTTAGAATGTTAGCAGAGCTATACATCACATTTAGTTATCTAATTTCTGTTGGTGACAGAAAACTTTGGGATGTTTATAGAGCCTATGGTGCAGGCCAAGCAAAGCTCACTTTTTTAAAGCTAGAAGAAATTTTGGAAAATCAACCAGGCTACCTCAATAAGGAAAGTGTGGAAGCATTGGCCAATGAAGACATGTATATGGATTTCCAAGATATCAATTTGGGTAATTGGGCAAACATTGATCTCCGGAAAATGTCTCAGGTGGCGGGATGTAAGGATGTATATGACGCCTACTATTCCTGGCCCTCATCATACGCCCATGGGCAATGGTGTGCGGTGAGGGATGTAGTTTTCACAACGTGTCATAACCCGCTCCATAGACTACATCGGATTCCGCGTGCGGCTCCTAGGTACGAGGACGGCGCTGAAGAAGACTTGGTTTTGCTGCTCAACAAAATCCTTGAGCTGTTAAACGGAATTTATCCAGGTTTTGAAAGACGAGCGGAGTTAATGTCAACTAATAGTGCCCAGTGCTAACAAGTGCAGGCACGGCGACGCCCACTACATTGCGCCTTCGGCTCCATTTCGTGGGCGCGCATGCTGCAAGCGTTAGCTGTAGGAGTGAGGAATGGATGGGTAAACCATCTCGACTCTGCGCCGAATCCGGTAATCCAGATCGAAACAGGGTAATAGCCGTTGCCGATCTAATCCTGCTATCTGGCACGTAATTATCCCTCTAATGACTGCCCTTCATCTCAAAATATTGACGTTTTTTAGCGAGTATAGACAAAGAAATGAGTCGTTTTGCAAACTTTTAAGCTGATTTATCCTCTGTATAAATGATTATTAGACGTTGTTTTTAGATTTTTTTTAGATCAAATAAGAATATATTTCTATGTTTTTAGATTCTGTGGTTTTAAAAAGAGGCCTATATAATATATGAAGTAATAAATAATAATTTTTAAGCTATTGAATCTGAAGACTTATACTAAATGCTAAATATTGGGTTTTATTAATAAAACGTTAATTAATTCAATAACTTACGATTTATCCGGATTGGACTTGATGTTTTTTTCATGCCTAAAATAGCCTCAACTTATAGAGGAGGTCAGTATGAAAAACAAACAAGTCAAGCAGCCGGTCATCACTGACTCTGAACTTAACAAAATCAAAAAGTACCAACGTACTGTGAAGAAGAATGGTTTCCGTCCATGGGTAACGGTTAGACAATCACATACTTATGGGCAAGGACAAATCATTTTCAGCCACAAAACCGGCCGACTTCATCATCTATTGAGTCGCGGGGAACGACTGCCATTCTTTATGTTTGAAAGTGATGTAACGATTGTCGATATTCTTGAGCAATACCCTTTACCGATAAATGAAACCCTCGATATAGCTAGAAAACTCAATATTGTTCATCCGGGCTCATACAAAGAGCGCTACAAACATGATCTAAAAATACCTGCTAAAACAATGACAACGGATCTTGTGATTATCAGGCAATTACCGGACGGTCGAAAGATACTTGAGCCCTACAGCTATAAGTATCAATCTGCACTAGATAGCGCAGTAAATGGCCAGCGTAAGGTGAATCGTACACAGCAAAAGCTGGACTTAGAGTTCGCGTTTTGGCGGACCCAAGGGGTGGAGTGCGTATTACTAACTGAGCATGATTTTGATCGTACTGAGATTTATAACCTTGAGTTCTTGCGGGAATGCTATGACCACCCCGAGTATTTAGATATGAGTAACGAAAAGCTATTGAGCATCATCGATACGTTCGTAAAACACTTCATAGGCCACTCAGAGCTGACCTTGTACCAACATATTCAATGTGTTTCTGAGGCTTTAGCGATCTCAAAATATCAAGCTCTCTCTGTTTTTCAGAAGGCAGTTTACGAAAGGTTGATCAACCTGAACCTTAGTGAGCGTATTGAGTTATATCGTCCGATTCACTATCCGCCACAAGGATATGGTTATGTTGCCTAATCAAAAAATTATTTCATGTGATAAGAATGCGATTGAATGGTTAATCGTTGAGGTGGCTCCAGAGGTCGACCTCGTTGCGTTGACTGACTTATCGTTGAAGAATCCCCGCAGGCCTTTTACGAAATCGCTTTCTGAACTTCAAGCGAGTGTCGACAAAGGGATTATGCAGGTTGTTGATCATTCATTTCCTGCTGCGCTTGAATTACGTGATGCTGATATAGAAGAGAAGTGGCTTGCTATGCGTAATAAAGCGCTAGAGGCTATTCATCCCATCGTTAATGATCAGTCTATTCGGTTGGAATATTTATTTGGTGATAGCGCGGGCATTTTCTCTAAGCTAATGAAAGAGTCTGGCAGAAGTAGAAAATTTATAGCCACGTCACTAAACCGTTTTTTTGCCTTCGGTGGATTTCATAATTCGCTGCTCCCTCAGTACTTCATGTGTGGGAAAAATCAGACTCGATTAGACGATTATTTCGTTATCGAAAACAACGTAGTGTGTCTTAAGTCTAAGCCTGGCCCAAAGACGAAATTTGGGACTCCTCATCGTATGGTCACGGAACAAGACCGTCTCCAGATTGCTGCGTTTTGTAAAAAGATAAGGTCTGGCTATAAGGTCAGTCTCAGAAAATTGTATTTAGATTATTGTCGTCAGTATTGTCTTGTATCTGTTAAGCCGAAAGGTGCATTAGACACTGATATTGCTGAAAATCTTGGGGTTTTGTTGCCACCCCAGTTTCTCATATCACCTCGATCATTTATGCGAGAGGTTAAAAAAATAGTGAGTAACTTAACCTTTTTGCGTAAGGAAAAAGGGTCCATAAATTATGATAGGGATCATGCTGGTAAGCCTGGTGTTGCGAGAGAAGGCCTGAGAGGGCCGACCAGTCGGTATGAAATTGATTCGACAGTAGCTGATATTTATATCAGGTCTAATTACTCCGGCCAAGAAATGATCGCGATTGGCCGTCCAATCGTTTTCCTTGTGATTGATACCTGTACGACCATGATTGTCGGTGTGCATGTGGCATTTGATGGGCCTAATTGGCATTCCGCAGGGCAGGCTTTATATAGCGCAATGACTGATAAAGTGGAGTTTTGCGCCAGCCATGGCGTCACAATCAAAGCGGAAGATTGGCCATGCCATCACCCTTGTCGAGAGCTAACATTTGATCGGGGTGGGGAAAATACAGATGCACATATTGAAGCCTTACTGCGGCCGCGAATTGGAATTACAGCCGGTAATTTTAACGCGTATCACCGAGGTGATTGTAAAGGTTGCGTTGAAAAAATGTTCGATTTACTTAACCAAGTTATTGTTCATATCGAAAACGGAAAGGTTGTAAAAAACCCTCGAAAAGAGGATCAGCATGCTTCGCGCAAAGCGACAGTTACCTACGATCAATTTATGAAAATTCTCATTAAAACGATTATTCATCTGAATAATACACGCACGCGTGTCGATTCTCACAATTTTGAAATGTCCCGAGACGGTGTTGGTTATACGCCACGTGATGTTTGGAATTGGGGGATAGAGAATGCGGTTATGACCCCGACTGTTTCTAGGGAAAAAGTACGGTATGCGGTACTTCCTGAAGCTGAAGCAACTGTTCAGGATAAAGGCGTCTATTTTCGAGGACTTTACTATTGTAGTGACGAAATCGTAAAGGACCTATGGCTCGATAAAGCTAAAAATGAAGGCCGTTATAAGGTTCGAATTCGATATACCGATACATCAACTAACCACATATGGGTTACTGACTCGACGCTAGGAAAGATCATACAGCTGAATTTAACCACGCGTAGTGAAGCTTATAAAAATCAGATATGGGCTGATGTGATGAGCAAATTGGAAAGGAAAAAAGGCGTGTTAGCTGAGCAAGTAGAGCTAAGACTTGCTGAGCGAGTCAAGTTGGAGCTTGAAATTAGTGAGATTGATGATGAGGCAAAAAAGAACGTTAGATACTTAAGGCAATCGCAAGCAAAAAATATTCAGCCAGGCATGCATGGGTACAAGGAAGTTGAAGCCGCGAAGCAGAAGTTTTATGAGTCTATGGATATTCAAACTGATTTAAAACAACCCAATACGACGGCAGTAGATACCGGTTCTGTTCGAGACTCTAGCGGACAAGATCTTACCGACCCAACCATTATCCAATGTGAGGATTAATTGAATGACAAAAGCTACGTACAGCCCTCATCCGAATGCTACATACCGTGGTAATCCCTTTATAGAAAGCTTGGGAGCTCCTTTAACGCAATCTCAGTTCTTGAAATTAGGTAACGTTCCTTTTGATAACGAGTTGGATCTAAGTCAAGTTCCCTGTGAGCACCATAGTTATTATGTCCGAACGGCTATTGATAACCTATCGAATACCTACGTTATACAAGATGAGGCCTATCGAGTTTATGACACTGTTCGACGGATGATGGAGTCAGGATATGCAAAACGGAACCCATTGAGCAGAGATATACGCCAGCTATTAATGGCTGTTGAGAAAGATAAAACCTTAGGTTCTGGTTCATCCTATATAGAGGCATTGGATTTAGTGGATACAAAGAATTGTTTTTTTATCGCGGGGCTTAGCGGCCGTGGAAAAACGACGATGATTAAACATATTTTAAAGTTAATCGATCAGCATATTGAGCACTCCCACTACGTCACGCCGAGCAATGAAGAGGTCCAACTACATCAAACACAAATTACCTATTTGTATGTAGAAGTTCATGAGCGCCGAGGGCAAAAGGCAGTATTAATGAATTTACTAGAGGCTATTGATGCGGCTACAGGTGAAAACTATCAATATACACTGCGTAATCATAACGTTAATAGCTTGATACGGGCGGTCAGAAAAGCCGTCATCATCCATGGTGTTGGAATGATCTTTATGGATGAAGCACAGAATTTATCGACTACAGCGAAGAGTAACACCATTGGTAATAATGAAAGGACCTCAATGAAGTTTATAGAAGAGATCTTTAATCGTATATCGGTACCCTTATGCTTCATCGGTACGTTTTCAATGCTAGATATTTTTTCAAAAGAGATGACCATTAGTCGTCGAGTCACGACGAGTGGCTCGTTATTGATGGTCAGCTGTGATGAAAAAGGTTCATTCTGGAAACGGTTTATTAAGCGTCTTTGTCAAACTAGTTTGCTTAAAAACCAACAGACGGATGAAGATACCTTGCGGCGACATATCCATTACATATCAGGGGGGATTCCGGCTATCGCTACGAGTATGGTGAAAGCGACGATGAGCTATCTGACCTTGCTTGACGACAAGAATCAAGATTTAAGTATAAAGGCTCTTAATAAGATTTCTGATGAACAGTTTAAAATTCTCAAATCTTCTATTTCAGCTTTACGGGAGCAGAAATATTATAAGTTTGAAGACACGGCACCGATGATCATGCTGGAGCATGCTGATGCTCAAGAGAGACGAGAGGCTGTTGCTAGTAAGGTTGATGGGCAGGCGAGTGCGTTAATGCAGGATCCGGTTAAGGTCAAAGATGAGCCGATCAACTCGGTTGATGCTACTAAAAATAGCATCGTGATGGATGAAATGACGCCAGACTCTTTTGTGAGCGATTTAGGGCATTGCATCTCAAAAAAGGATTCCGATGAATAACTTGAAGGAATTGTTGCCAGGGGAGCACCTTGCAGGGTTTATTGGGCGTTTACACCTATTGGGTGTTTATGAATATTTTCCTGCGACAGTGGACTCGCTGGGGCTCAGTAATTGTAAGGTTCGGCCTCATCGTTATTTTCATCAGGATGATGTGATTCTACAACATGTCTTTCAAGAGAGAGGCATTGAGTCAGCTTGTTTTCAACATGGGCTAGGTAACTATGTTCGGCCTTTTTTGAAAAACTCAGAGCAGCAGGAGGTCGCTCGGTATTTAGCTCAGTCCGATGTTAAGGCCCTAAGTTTTAAGCTTCACGGGCATTATGGCACGAATACCAATCATTGGCGCTGGTGTTGTGAGTGCGTCGAAGAAGATCAAAATGAATACGGTATTAGTTACTATCACAGGGATCATCAACTTCCGGGCACGTTTCATTGTGATAAGCATCAGCTGGGCCTTTCGGGGAAGTGTTCAGAGTGCGGTTTCTTGGCTGATAGCATCGATCAACTATTGGTACCGCCAGTGAATAATGCTTGTCCTCATTGCGGTGCTTGGGTATCAGGTTTTGATGGTTATTTTTCTGACGCAATGAAAGATATTGAGGCAATGACTTTTCGGTTAGCTAATGAGCAGCATGAACTCAACGTCGATCAATTTGTGACCGTTTTACAGCGTTATATTGGTATTGACGAAGCAGATATTGGTACATACAGGAGGAAAATTTTGATAAGGGCTTGGGAGCAGGAGTTGGCCGACAATATCGATCCCCAAGCATTCAGGATGTTCTTTTCTAAATTTGATGTAGCCGCAACAGGAAAAATGCCGACTTTATTTAAAAATGCTCACCTGCATAACTTATCGACTATAAAACGACCGTGCCACCCATTAATCTACTTGTCCATACTGAATTATGTAGGTTTTGATAGCAACGATTTATCGATACTCATGGGTTAAGATCGCCATGAGCCAACCAATACCTCAGTACATTGCAGGTGAGTCTGTTTATAGTATGGTCGCCAACATACATCTGCATTCTCTCGACACCACCCCGCAACAAACAAACCAGCGTTTATTTAATATTGAGCATGTCAGATTGCATCCAGTATTACCTGCGCATGTAAGAGATCTAGCAGAGAGTGCTTCAATTAACCCCTTCAAATTACTTTTGGATGGGACGGGTTACTCTCTTTATGCATTCACGCTGGCGAAGCCTACAGAGCGCTTAAAGCTGATGAATAGTATGCTTGGCCATGAAGGTGGCAGTGTACTTCGAGTATCACGCCAAGCAGCCAGTAAGTTGGCGTTGGGTGTGATGCTGAAGCTATGTCCAAGTTGTTTAATTGACGATGAAGCAACGCACGGAGGGAGTGTTTGGCATACCAGCCATCAACTTTACGGAGTGACAGTATGTCCCGTTCACGGTCAGCGATTAAGCAGCATTAGCGCGGGTGAAGGCAAGGCCGGTCGCAAGTATCTACTACCAAACAATCATATGTTAGACGATGGCGCTGTTCATACCGACAGTGAGAAGCACCTTTCCCGTTTTATTACCCAGCTACATGATTTTCTGAACAAACAATCACCGCTTTTCTCAGTACGTAGATGTTATCAACAGGCGCTCACTGATCGAGGGTATATTACTAAGAATGGGAATCTTCGTTTTAAAGCCCTGAAAGCTGATTTGACGGCATATTGGGATGAGCTATTTACGTCCCCGAATAACCTTTTGCCAACTGAATTATCTAACTTCAATTTTGTGCCTAGGCTCGTACACTCTGATGCAAATCTGCACTTCATTAAGCATGTGCTTCTGATGGCATTTTTAGCCAAGACACCGGAAATACTCTTCAACATGCAGGTTCGCCATCAACCTTTAAGTGAGCCAGTAACAATTAACAAAGTTGATCAGGTATTAGAGACCAACAAGATGTTAGTCCTATTGAGGAGCGGCCTATCGATGCGCAAAGTATCTGTACTATCCGGCCGTAGTGTCGGCTTTATAAAGCAGCTAGCCCTCAAGAATGGAATTAAGGTTGGTAGCCGAGCACAGTTAGTTTCTGAAGAAGTAGAGCGTGCCATATGGCGTAAAGCCTTTATGGGACAGCACAGAGATGTTATCGCGAAGGAACATCGCATATCTGTTAGTGCAGTAGAACAAATCATTCAGAGTCACAAAGGGCTATCGGCATGGCGTAAACACCTACGCGCTAAAACAAAGCTGAGAGAAACCAGAAATCGATTGATAGACCATATCAACAGCCATCCAAGCGATACCAGAAATGAAATTAAAGCGGCATGCTCAGCCTATATGTGGTTATTTAAACATGATAAAGCGTGGCTGTATCAGCAATTACCGCCAGCCCAGAAGAAAGTATTTCGCTCCAGAAAGGACTGGGGGAAATTAGACAATGACTTGAGTCGCAGGATTATGTTGGAAATCGATACCGCAAAATCTATGTCTGAGATCGATCGATATTTTGGCGGACACAACTGGTTACCTCGTCAGCAAGCTAAACTACCAAAGGCGTACCTAGCGGCCAAAGAGAAAATTGAGAGATGTTTAGGCAGTTAGAGAGTCTATCAGTAGAGTATAAGTTAGACATATCGTTAATATATTCCATTTCAAGTAACATATGTTGACATGCGGTGCTTGTGGGTATATATTCCACCCATAATGGAATATTTAGAAAATAGGTAATGTCATGAAATCAATTGAAGAAAGAAAGTACAAGCTTGAATTGGATATAGAAGCTGGTCTACGAATAACTCAACATGCATTGAACACGTTTAGAGACAATTCATGTAGGAGAGCGTTTTCTCTGAGTGAAATGGTTTTAGAACCCAAATCTTCGTCAATTAGTGACATCTTTGATAATGTTTTTGATTACGCTGTAAAAGGATATACCTCAGCGGCTGATTGCATCTCTTTAGATGATCTTCAGGATATGCAGGCATTTCTTCACATTGCGAGTTCAGCTATGGAATTTTATGAGGCTAATAGGCTAACTGAATGTGAAAATGTGTTTTCGGCAATGATTGCAAGAGCCAAGCTAGATTTAGCTAGCGGGGGTTATGACTACGCTTTTACTGAAGACGGAAACTTATTTATTTCTGGTTATAAGGATGATTTGCTTACCTTGAGTGAAGTTGCTTTTTTAGCGAATATGAATGAGAAAAGTGTTCGCAATGCTACTCACCAAACTAAAGATGATCGCTTAGAGACAGTTAAAGTTGGTGGTCGTACTTATGTTACCCCAGAAGATGGGCTTAGGTGGCTGTGCAAGCGCAGAGGGTTTATTCCTACCGATACATTAGAGGTGGAGGCATCATGATGATAACTCAGCATGCAAGAAAACGACTGAAACAACGAGCGATTCCAGATGCGATGGCTTCTCTAATTATTAACTACGGCAAAGAAATGTATCAAAAAGGTGGCACATATAAGTATCAACTAACTAAGCGTGATGCTAAACACTTAAAACAGGATCTTAATAGAGTGCTTAATCATTTGGACTCGTTATCTGATACGTATCTCATTGAGTCAGAGGATGGTCGTATTATTACGGTTGGGCATATCATTTAGAGGAAATTCTCATGAAGAGTAAACAGGAAAGTTATTTTAAGGATACCCCCTTAACTCGATTTCTAACTAAAGCTATTAATGAATCACATAAAAGCCAAGTGACAATTGCTGAAGAAGCGGGGTTTTCGAGTATAAACATGATTAGTATGATCAAATCAGGAAGGACAAATCTACCTATCAGCCGTATTGATCATCTTTCAGAAGCGTTGGATATTGAGCCAACACAGTTATTTGAGCTCGCATTGCAGCAATATTTCCCAGAGGTTTGGAGCTTAATTACTAAATATTACACGTACAAATAGGATATGAAGATGGACCTACAAATATTTACATCAGCAACTGCCGAGAAAATGTTAGATTCTCATCTGAATCGGACATCTAATCCAACAAAATACATCGCCGGTTTTGAAAGCCGGTTTGGAAAGCAAGTTGCTATTGAGCGAACAAGAAAAAATGGCGTTTATTGTTGGTTACAAGAGTTCGATCGATCGTTATTATCTGCTGATATAGAGATTGTGAATAGAAGCCACCCTGGTCAACCTTATAGCAAAGGCCAATCTCGAAATTCAAATTTAAACCTAAAAAATGCTTCTAGGCTGACGGATAAGCATGAGGTTTGGTACGTTAAATTCGGCAGTATTTCTGCATTGAACGCTTACCTTGCATGGTTAGATAAATAAAAAGGGTTTAGGTTTTAGGTTCCTGTGATTTTTAGTGTTTCTTTATATTTTTAGCTAATCATAGGGAGTTGACATAATTGTAGTGTGAGATATAAAAAGGAGATCACATTGGCTTGGATTATAACGTGGAATAAGGATAAGTGGTCTGAAGAAAAAATGCAGGATCTTATGGATAGATTCTCATCTGGGGAGATCGTGGTAGAGCGATGGAAGTTTGGTGCACATAAAAAAGGGTGTATAGGGGATAGAGTTTATCTATCGAGAACAGGCAAGCTTTCACCCGGTCTAATGGGGTCTGGAAAAATAGCTTCGGAGCCTCGACAGGAGGAAGATTTTTCAGACTCAAGCAAAAATGCCTGGTATGTCGATATTTGTTTTGATTATCTAGCTGATAAAGCATCTAAACCAGTAGCTTCACATGAGTATCTAGCCGATCTTCTCGGAGTATCATCAAGAGCATTTACACCAGAAAAATCAGGAACTTCATATCGAGGTATCGACGCGGACCTTGAGAAACTATGGGATAAGCTCACTGGTAATCTAGAACCATCATATGCAGGTGAAGCTGATTTTAATGAAGCATCTGAGTATATAGAAGGCGCGAAAAAGACTGTTCTTGTTAATAGGTACGAAAGAGACCTTAAGGCACGGCAAAAGTGTATCGATCATCATGGTATAAAATGTAAAGCATGTGGTATTGATCTTAGTTTGGTATATGGCCTAGATTTGGGGAAAAATTACATTCATGTTCATCATATAGTGCCCTTGAGTAGCATTGGGAAAGAGTACGTTGTAGATCCTATTGAGGACCTAGTACCACTATGCCCAAACTGTCATGCAATGATTCATCAAGTTAATCCACCAATGACTGTAAGTAGCTTAAGGTCTAAAATTCTTGCTCGTTATCTAAAGCTATTTAAATAACGAAAATAATGTGAATTTGAAGGGTTTGCTTAGTCCGAAAAATTATGAGACTGTAAAAATATTATAGAAGTTGATATACATATGTTTTTGACAGGAATATCTATTAATCGATAGATGAGTCGTTGTGTCAGACTCTCATTCTATAGGGTTTTAGGTATTTATTAGTTTCCAACTTGAATTGTTTTTTATTAGCATCGAGAGGTAAGTATAATCATGATAGTTTCCAACTTAAAAGATGACTTTCTGGTTATAAATGCCTATATATTTGACTCGTGAGTTTCCAACTTGAATTGTTGTTATCATTTAGTGTCAACCTTGAATATAGTTTGTGACTGATTTAATGAAGATTGTGAGCGTAATATAGTTTGTGACTCATTAGTGTGACAAGCACGATATATTTGGTTGATAACAACAATTCAAGTTAAAAACTAAAGGCCGCTATCTCAGCGGCCTTTTTGCGTTTAACGCCTTTATGTGGGAGCCCCTTCTAGGGGCGATTGAAGAATCAGCGGGGTCTAAAAAGATGCGGGTGTCGGCGAAGCATGAGACGCGCCATCGTGATATGTCATTACCCTTATTCAAGGGATCCCTTTCCCCTTGAGTACACAAAGTATTGAGCTAATGCTTTGATTTAGCAGCATCTAGCTATTATGATTGAAGTACGTTTATGGCAGGGATGCAGCCTCGAACGGCACTATATTTCTGTAAAGTGCTTCTCTTGAATGTTCTTAACCTGCTGATATATAAGATGTAGTTGTCCTTTGGATTGTCGTATTCCTAGAATTATAGTGCTTAGGGGATATAGCGCTAGATGGCACTATAATGAGCAGTTGAGTGTCTATGGAAACTAAGGAAGAAATCAAATTGAAAGCTCAGTGTAATAAGTGTCTCGGGGAAACCAACCACATACTGTTGCATAAGGAAGATCAGCCATGGGATGAGGAGATCGATCATGGTTATACCATACATGGAAGTGAGACATTCAATATGGTTAAATGTTGCGGCTGCGATAGCGTAAAACTTATGCATGCAAGTTGGTTCTCCGAAATATGCGATGAATATGGGCGGCCAATAATCGACATTAACTACTACCCTCCTGCAATTTCCCGAGCGGAGCCTAAGTGGCTATCAGAACTTGGCGGTCTTGTTCCCAATGAGCAAATGCAGTATGTTCGAGGGCTTCTCAAAGAAATCTATTCAGCACTGCATAATGATTCACGTCGGCTAGCGGCAATGGGTATTCGCGCGTTAATTGAACATTTGATGATTATAGAAGTATCAGACAACGGTACTTTTAAAAAGAACCTAGAGGCTTTTCAGCAAGCAGGTTATCTATCTGGCAAACAACGAGAAATCGTTGAACCTATTTTGGAGGCCGGTCATGCAGCGATCCATAGAGGATTTCATCCAAGTGCTGAAGATGTATTGACTGTAGTTGAAATAACAGAAAGTTTAGTAGAGACAATCTACGTTCATTCGAAAAAAGCTGAAAAGCTAAAAAAGCGTGTCCCTCAGCGTGGCAACACTTAACAAGTCAATCAGCTACGCGCCTCTGGCGCCGGACGCAGCAAAGCTGCGCCTGTTATATCCCCGAGTTAACCGAAATATAGGAGAAGGCTTTGGACGAAGGAAACGAAAAATTGAAGGATAAGACTACTTTCTTATTCGATGTCATTACAAGGTATGATCACTATATTGCAACAACAAACTTTAAAGTTGGGCTAATGATGTCCTTTGTTGGAGCGATTGTGTTAGGGCTTACAATTCGAGTTATGTCTATTGAACCTGTAGATTTAGGATGTAACTACTTATATTATTCAGCACTACTGTTTTCTGCTTTGACAATAATTCTTTCTCTCTCTGCTGCTATAAATCTTTTAAGAGCGGTCTTTCCAAATACTAAAACGCATGATGGTGATAAATATTTAATTTTTTTTGGCGATGTTGCTACGTGCGAAAATGGGATTGATGGTTATCAGGAAAAAGTAGAAGCAGCATCTACTGAACAGCTACTAGAGGATTTGTCTAAACAGGTATTTATCATTGCTGAAATAATTAATGAAAAATTTCGAATCTTAAAAATCGCTGCAGGTATCATAATTTATGGAGTTATTCCTTTGCTGGCAATTTCATTGCTGCTTTTAATATTTGAAGGGGTGAAATAATAAATGGCTAACTTTGAAAGAATGTTTGAAGATTTTTTTGATTCTGTAAATAGCCAGACTACTGCTGTAGCCGTCGAAAAATCAGCTTCTTTGGAAGCAATGGATGCTCATTCTGTCATGGATTCGTTGCAGTCATTACCAGCTGGTCCCCAAGAGGAGTTTCTCCTCCAAACTCAAATTCGCCCTCATTTTGGTAAATTTGGGATCAATGATTCTCCCATTGGTACTCACCCTGATTTCATAGCTCTTGAGGGTACAGCTACGACACAGAATCACTATACTTGCACTCTATTTGTAGATATTAAGGGCTCGACAAGACTTTCACTCCTATACCCTTTGGATTTTGTTTTTAAGTTTAAAAATGCAGTAATTCAAACATGTGTTGAAATAATAAGATCCTTTGATGGGCATGTTCATCGATTAATGGGTGATGCAGTAATGGCATTCTTTGGTGGGCGTTCAACAGAAAAAGAAGATGCTGTTTCTGACGCAATTAATTGTTCTATAACCCTAAGAGCAATTTTAGAAGAAAGTATTAAACCCTGGATGGAGCGACAAGGTCTAGACGCAAAAGACTTTGGTTTTAGAGTAGGCTGTGATTTTGGTGATGATAATGAAGTGCTCTGGGGTAGCTTTGGTTATCAGAATGTAGGTGAGGTTTCCGCAACTGGATTGCCAGTTGATATGGCTTCTAAGCTACAAGGTTTAGCTAGCAAAAACCAAACAATGCTTGGGCAAGGGCTGTTGGACTTTGTTAATTGGCCAGAGAAGTACTCACAAATTAAGGCTCGAAATAAAGATGGCGTGCAAGAGAACCTTCCGGTAGTCACTCCTAATCTTACCGACAAAGATGGAGTCCCTATAAACTATGCCATGAGACAGCTATCATATTCTAAGTGTCTTGAATTTATAGCCCTTCCTCGAAGCTTTAGAGAAAAGATTACTGGAGGTACTGTAAAGAATCATTCCCAAATAGACTTCAAATGTTTCACTATAATTAACGGGCAGCGGAGTGAATACATATCGGCTTCTAAGTTTTTAGAGCCAAATATATCTCTAGTTTTTGAAGTTGCAGCTAGAACGGCAAATAGACTTAATTTTCCTCTTAAAGTAGTTTTCAAAAAAACTAATCATGGAAGAGCAACTCCTGATGATGAAAGGGATATCGAACAAATGGGTGTGGTTAAATATATCCAGAAAAAATGTGTTAGCCAATATGACAAATCAATACCTCCATTCTCTAAAGTAAATCTCGATGAGGCTACCTTATATCGAGGTTTACATACAATGAAATGCGAAGTTTACGAATCAAGTGGCGCTATGCTATTTCGGGACTGGATTGGTGTAATGATAAGGTAGGGTATCACAAGCCAAAGTAGCCGAGGCAAAAAAACGCGCGGCTGTTTAGAACGTTATACTTGCTCTGAGGATGACTTTATGCGACGTGGTTTTTCACAAAAAATAGCTCCGTACGTTGAGATAGAACTGGCGAACGCCAAACGGGAAAGTTCAGGCGGTGATGCTCAGCAAGCATTTGTTTATCTAGAGCGGGCGCACGTTATAGGACAAGAATCAACGTATTGGCACGTTAAGGTGCATATCTTGATGCTGGTGTGGGCTGTTAGAAATCGCTCATTCCGAGAGGTGTTCGGTCAGGTTTTTCGCATTGTGGGCGCCGCGACGAAAACAGTATTTGGTCTGGTCCCATCAGGCAATACTGGTGGTGCGAATGTTAGTCCGTTTAAGGCGATGCCAACCCCGCCGGATTTGGCCGCTTTGATTCAAAAAGCCAAGTCCGGTGTATAACCATGGGTGTCACACAGATACCCTTACGTCCGCTTGGGTGCGTTAAGGTCACCGGTGCGTACTGCTGAGGCTGTGAATTAAGTTAATTGATAATGAAGTTAAGCGGCTGCCGAATGGGGCAGTTGATGATATCGCTGCCGGAGGCAGCTCCCACGGGGTTAAGTCGGTTAATTATTGCAGTGCATCGCTTTATCGCAGCCAAAGGCAACTCCCACAGGGTTAAGTCGGTTAATTATTGGAGTGCATAGCCTTATCGCTGGCAGAGGCAGCTCCCACAGGGTTCGGTCTGCTAATTATGGCAGTCCATAGTCTTATCGCTGCCGGAGGCAGCTCCCACAGGGTTAAGTCGGTTAATTATGGCAGTGCATCGCTCTATCGCTGCCAGAGGCAGCTTCCACAGGGTTCGGTCCGCTAATTATGGCAGTACATTGCCTTATCGCAGCCAGAGGCTCCTCCCAAAGGATTAAGTTCGCTAATTATGGCAGTGCATCGCTTTATCGCTGCCAGAGGCAGCTCCCACAAGGGTTAATCCGCTAATTATGACAGTGCATTGCCTTATCACAGCCAGAGGCAGCTCCCACAGGGTTAAGGTCGCTAATTATTGCAGTGATATGCCTTATCGCAGCCAGAGGCAGCTTCCACAGGGTTAAGTCGGCTAATTATTGCAGTACATAGTCTTATCGCAGCCAGAGGCAGCTCCCACAGGGTTCAGTCCGCTGATTGTTGCAGTGCGTAGTCTTATCGCTGCCAGAGGCAGCTCCTACAGGCCAAAAAAATCCCCACGCCTTACAAAGGGGTGGGGATGGTGACGCTCTGGCTTATCTCATCTTAGGTGACTGACGAGATCATTAGATACGACTCAGCAGCTCTGTTTTTTTCGCGTTGTATTCGTTTTCAGAGATAGCGCCCGCATCTTTCAATTTCGCTAATTTTTCGATGACCTGCAGGGTCTCATCAATCGATGCCGTATTAGGTGTATTGACGGGGTTGCTGGCCTGTGGCGGGTTGATGGGTGCCGGAGCATCGTTGGCCGGAATATTATTGTTCGGCGCATTGTTGCTTTGAGTGTTCGTGTTTTGCGCAGGCTGGGCAAAATTACGCTGTGGTGCTGGAGCGATGCCTGGGCCTGACACTATAGGTAGGCTATTGACGGCAATGGTGCCGTATTGGCTACTAAAGGTGAGGGATGTGTCGCCACCCTGTTGTTGGCTAACACCGCTAATATTGTTGTCTAGAGTGTTATACACCGTTACTTGGCCATTCAGTTCTACGGCTAAACGGTTTGGAAAGACCGCATAGCGAATATTGTTTTGTGCGCCACTGCTAAACGGTTGGCCTAAACCGACGGGCCACCACTGGTTACTGCCGGGTGTGCCTTGTGGAATAGGGACAAAGATTTGTAGGTTGGCTAGGCCGTTGGCTAGCTCGTTACATAGGTTGTCTACGGTGTTTTTTAGGCCGTTGTTGAACATATCGCCAACCATGGTCATGCCGCCACGCATCCACTGACCGCTGCCGCCGAGTTCTGGGCAATTAAATTGTGCCATCGTACCAGAGCCGTTATTAACGGCGATTAGCATATGCACAACGGCATCATAGCTAAGGTTATATTTCTGGCTTAGGTTGTTGACGAGTTGTTGTCCGTCGGCTGTTAAGTTTTGCATCATGGGCTCTTTTATCAGTTAAAAACGGAGAGCTGTTCAGCATAGTGTTGTTGGCAGGTTCCGTAGAGTGCTTAGTTTAGCATGTTGACATCGAATAACCTGTAACAGAATTGTTTATTTTTTGAACTATTTTTGTGCATGATCATCCCTTCACCGTCATGATGGGGGTTGCCTGGCGGACGTTAATCGGGGCTCTGGGGCAGTTCTGCTGCTCTGGACCAAGTGTGAGTGTTAATCGGTTGTTGTGGGGTGGTTTTTTGGGGGGTGTTAGGCTTGGTATAACAGCGAAGGCGTCAACGCGCTAGGTGAGCAGTGATCTGCCCAAGACTGGTTTTTTCGCCTAGAGATTGGTTGAGTTTAATCAAATCACGGCTTTATTTTATGTTCTATACTGGTGTGTCAAAACTGGTGCGTCAAAGCGGTTGATATTGGATAGGGAGTTTTAGTCATGGATGTTGTGTACGATAAAATAGCTAATATGATTGGCTTGCTTCATGAAAAAGGTTATGCCGATATTTATATCTACTCAGGGATGTCGGCTAGCGGTATGTATTGGCAGTATTGTATCGGGCACTTAGACAACGGTCGCTGGCCAAATGATAATATTATTGTGCAAGACAGTGTTCAGACCGAAGGACAGGTTGAATGGAGTGAGGATACCGCTTCGATAGAAGAGCTTTGTGATAATTTCATCGAATTTTATCGATTGAGGAAGCCCGGAGAAAGCCGTTTAAATTCGGACTATGTGGCATGGTATAAAGAAGTACTGGCAACCTTGGACAGCCAGCAGCCACTGGCGTTTTATGCTGATTATACCGCCAGCCACAAGGATTTATTGAGAGATGCGCCGGGTTACTCGCAGCGGTGATGTAGTTGTCATACGCCGTTTGTACGGTGTTAGTCATGGGTGAGTATGATGCTATCGAATTTCGCTGCTACTCGAGTTCTCTGCTACTCAAAATAGCCGCAAATCATGGGGCTTGTTAAGGGTTTACTGTTGGCTGGCAGCGGCCTTTCTCGGGGCTGATGGAGCCGTTTATGTGCTATCCATCAATAGTTGGTGTGTTTTTCTAGCTATTCACTATGTTATTGTTTTCACTTGTCTATTTTTTAGTTATGGTTAGTTCGTAATGCAGGCGTGTTGCAAGAGATCAGTGTCACGGGAAGGAAGCTAATCGACTATGGCCGTTAAAATAACCGAGCGTACGTTAGAAGAGAAAATTCTACTAGGTATCACTGCAGCCGCTACATTGATTCTGTTTCCTTTCCTGATTGCGCGGATTATTGCCCAAGATATACCGCATATTATTGTTGATTTTATTGCGGTAGGGGGGATTTTTTCGATATTTTTGGGAGTTTGGCTTACCCATAAAGTTAAGCTTTATAGCGGTATCTTCGCCGTTCTTGCGCATGTGAATATTTTGATCGGTATTTATATCAAAGGGCCGGGGTTAATTTATTGGCTTTTCCCTATCATCATTGGTAGCTTTTATTTGTTGCCAACGCTCGTTGCTATTTTATTTAATTCTGCCTTAATTACGATTGCTTGTTTGTTTACATATGAACAGTTTGACAGTTTTACGCTGTCTCGTATTGTGGCGGCGTTTATCGTGACGAATATTTTTTCGTTAATATTTTCTGTTTTCATGAAAAGTCAAAATAAACGCTTATCTGAAGAAGATAATAGAAATAAGATTCGTAATACTATTCTCGAATTAATTGCCAGTTCCAGCGAGTTGTCCAAAGTATTAACGGTTATTATTAAAGGTGTTGAGAGTGAGATTCCGAACACGCTCTGTAGTGTGTTAATACTCGATAAAACGGGCAAGCACCTGATGCTTGGTGCGGCGCCTAATCTGCCTGGTTTTTACACAGAAGCGGTCGATGGGTTATCCGTCGGCGAGGGCTCTTGTGGTGAAGCGGTTTATACCGGTAAGCGCGTTGTTGTGTCTGATATAGCCACGGACCCTCAGTGGGCTGATTGGGCGCCATTGGCTAAAAAAGCGAATGTTGCTGCCTGTTGGTCTGAACCTATTATTGATAACCAAGGCAGGGTGTTGGGCACTTTTGCGGTCTATCATCGAAAAATAACCACGCCGACGATCACGGAATTTCAACGGATAGAGCAGTTCGTTAATCTGGCCCGTATCGCTATAGAGCGGCAAAAAGCCGATCAATTAATATGGCAGCAAGCGAATTACGATAGTTTAACCAATTTACCGAATCGTAATTTACTGCACGAACATCTGAAGACGGCTATCGCCAACAGCGAACGTGATAAAAAACAGCTCGCGATTGCGATGTTAGATCTGAATAAATTCAAAGCGGTTAATGATACGTTTGGCCATGGGGCCGGCGATGCTGTTTTGATTGAGTGCTCAGCACGTATTAAAGAGAACATTAGGCACAATGATATTGCTGCCCGTTTAGGTGGGGATGAATTTATTGTTGTGCTTGTGGGCACGTCAAGCCGTGAAGATATCGATCATGTCTGCGAGAACTTATCGAGTGTGCTTGCGCAGCCCTATATGATTCAAGAGAAACCGGTTTTTTGTACCGCCAGTATCGGGGTCGCACTTTATCCCCATGATGCGTTGAGTATCGATGATTTACTTAAAAAAGCTGACCAAGCGATGTACTGCGCTAAAACCAAAGGGCACCATAGCGCGTGTTATTTTAAAGAGATGCTTTAACGCGACGGTATTCGCAGCATGGTTGATAATCACTCCGAGCCTTTCAAGGGAAAGCGCTCTGCTACCACGCTACTTTTGGTGCATTGCAACAAGGGTAGGGCGTTCAGTATCATTACCGAGCTTTCATAATTATTGTTCATAACATCGTTAGCTGACTGGGTATCTACAACCTAGGTCTTATATCGACTTATTTTCGGTGAGGTAAAGTACACCGCAATTAAATTAGGGTCGTTTCGTTAGGCTTTAGGTGCGTTTGCCACTTATCCCTAGAATATACGTCTAGCCACCCCGTTTGTCGGTTCAATGAAGTTTTATCTGGAGTATGCATGTTTTCTAAATCGCGTGTTGAATGTCCTATCCTACGCAAAAAAATTATGTCCGCTGATGAAGCCGTTTCTTTCTTACAGGATCGACACACTGTCGGTATGAGTGGTTTCACGGGGGCAGGTTATCCTAAGTCTATTCCCGCTGCGCTGGTTAAAAAAGCCAAGGCGCTGAAAGAATTGGGCAAAGAATTTAGAATTAACCTGTGGACAGGGGCATCAACAGCGCCGGAGTTAGACGGCGTACTCGCCGAAGTCGATGGCATCAATATGCGCTTGCCGTATCAATCCGATCCTGTTTGTCGTCAACAGATCAACGAAGGCTCGATGGATTATGTTGATATGCACTTATCGGAAGTGTCCCAATATGCATGGTCTGGTTTTCTCGGCAAGCTAGATGTTGCGGTGATTGAGGTGGCAGGTATACATGCCGATGGCCGTATTATTCCGTCATCGTCGGTAGGTAATAATAAAACCTGGGTAGAGCAGGCTGATCTCGTTATTCTCGAGGTCAATGACCAGCAAAGCATCAAGTTAGAAGGCATGCATGATATCTATTATGGCACTGCGCTACCGCCTCACCGTAAACCCATTCTGATTAATACGCCGGCCGATCGCATTGGTGAGCAATACTTAGATATTCCTCTCGAAAAGATTGTCGCCGTGGTTGAAACCTCTGCGCCTGACCGTAACAGCGCATTTGCACTGCCGGATGAAATATCCACCCAAATCGCCGACAATATCATTGATTTCTTTGCCCATGAAATTAAACAGGGGCGGCTACCTAAAGAGTTGTTACCGCTACAATCCGGCGTGGGCAATATCCCTAATGCTGTTTTGAGTGGCTTGGAGAAGGGCGGTTATAAAAACCTGACCGCTTACACCGAGGTGATACAGGACGGCATGCTTCACATGCTGAAATCCGGTACTTTATCGGTGGCCTCTGCAACGGCTTTCTCTTTAAGCCCGACGGCGTTGGACGACCTGAATGAAAATATCGATTTTTATCGTGAGAAAATCATTCTGCGTCAGCAAGATATTAGTAACCACCCGGAAATCGTTAGACGTTTAGGCATCATCGCCATGAACGGGCTTATCGAAGCCGACATCTATGGTAATGTGAACTCTACCCATATCATGGGTTCTCGTATTATGAATGGTATTGGTGGTTCGGGTGATTTCGCGCGTAATGGCTCTTTGTCTATCTTTATGACGCCTTCTACCGCTAAGAATGGGGCTATTTCTGCGATTGTGCCGATGGCGTCCCATGTTGACCATACCGAGCATGATGTGAAGGTGATCGTTACCGAGCAAGGCTTGGCCGATCTGCGAGGTTTGTCTCCGCGTCAACGGGCTAAGGTTATCATCGAGAAGTGTGCCCATCCGATGTATAAAGATCGTCTAACCGATTATTACGAACGTGCCTGTGCGAGTAAGCGGGGCATGCACACACCGCATATCTTGAATGAAGCATTAAGCTGGCATGAAAGTTATGAAACAACAGGAAAAATGTAAGGGCTAAGCTCGGCATATAAGCTCGGCAGATCAGTAGGCGTCTATCTGCCGTCATACTGCTGCTAATTCGGCAACCCTCGTCATAGGCTAGATGTTGTCAGATAAAGGGAGTGTGAGCGTCAAATGGTGAGTTGATATGCCGTATCTGATGCTCGACCTCTTTAGCCGTCGAGACCCTGTTTTACCGTCTTATTGTTACGCTATACAGCCCCTAGTTATACAGCCCTAGCTAGACAGCCTCTAGCTATACAGTTTCCAGTTATAGAGGCGGTATAGCGTATCATCCCTTGGTAATCCCGAGATGCCTGTTTATCCGTGATATACGGGATAATCACTTAGCCCTTTCTCTGCACTAAACAATCTTTTTTGTTCATGAACGGCTAAAACCGATCATATCCACGAGCTTACCCACGAGCTTACCCACGAGCTTACCCTTCAGTATTGGTTCTGCTTTCTGGGCATCGTAACCGCCAATATCAGTACATTCCTAAAAGCACAGCCCTAAAAGTACAGCTGAAAAGCCTTACACTGCGCCTGCTTAAACCAGAGTGGCGTATCGGGTGCGTCACCACAATCCACATCGGCTCAATCTACTTTCGCGTTGTGCCAATAGGCTATGGCTATTCAGCAACACTGGGCTCTGATGGTTTTAGTGAGGAGATGAGTGAGGTTTAGTTCTGCCGTGTGAAGGGATTACCAAGGGGTAGTCGGTAAAGGTAGTCGATAAAAGGTAGTCGATAAAAGGTAGTCGATAAAAAAGAGAGACGGTAACAGTGTGACTGGCTACGGCAGGTTTCACCGTCCTGAGTGGCCGTCAAACCCCTGCGTTAAGAGACCACTTCTGAGCTTTTTTGATAAAGTAAAAATCTCAGTGTCGGCCCCATGATGGCACAACCAAACATGACCATCGCCATAGGCAAGGGGGTTCCATCGCCTAACAGGCCAACGAGAGAGCCGGTGAGTGCGCCCGTTGCAAACCCTAACGCGCCGAGTAAGGCAATCGCGGTTGCACTGTTCGTTGGGAAAAACTCAACCGTGCTGGCCATACAGTTGGGCATAAGCAGACCCTGCATACCCACAAACAGCATGATCATCAACATGGTGAGAAAGAGTGATGGTGAATCGCTGAGTGAGATATAGCTGAATAACAGCGCACCGATTAAGAACTGAATCGCCTGACCCATACTGAGTAGGGTATGAAGGGAGTAGCGTGCTAACAGCCGCATGTTGATACGGTTCATGATGAACATCGATATAATATTGGCGCCAAAAAACAGCGGGAACAGTGTTTCAGACACACCGAAAAACTCCATGTAAACGGAGGGAGAACCGGTGATAAAAGCAAACATACCCGCAAAGGTGAACGCAGCTGAAAAAATAAAACTAAGGGCCTGTCGATGCTTTAATACGAGCCAGTAACGTTTGAGAAAGTGTGTTTTTTCTGCCTGTTTGACACGGGTTTCTGGCAGCCTGAAAAAGATGGTGATCATCATCATGAGGGCATAGCTAAACAAGAAAAAGAAGATCGACTGCCAGCCGTCTAGTTTTAAAATCAGCATGCCGATGACCGGCGCCATTAACGGCGCAAACATCATAATGAGTCCCATGCGGGACATATTACGAGCGGTTTCGATGCCACAGCTCACATCACGGATTACCGCCGCAGGGTTGACAGCTGTCATGCCGCCACCAATCGCCTGAATCACTCGCAACAGCCAGAGCCACTCGATAGAAGGGGTGAATAAGATCGCCAAGGAGGCGGTACAAAAAAGTATCAGGCCAATAAAGATGGAAATACGTCGGCCAAAATGATCGGAAAAAGGACCGCCAATTAATTGCCCAAGGCTGAAGCCGCCTAAGAATAGGCTGATCGATAATTCGACCTTATGCACCGATGTATCCAATGCTGCTGCCATCGAAGGAATAGCCGGTAGGTAGGCATCGGTTGCAAAAGGAGCCATGGCTGTCAGACCGGCGAGCATGAGTATGAGTCCGGGGATCGGACGAGTGCTCTCTTTCATGAAGTTCTCGTTGTGATAATGCGCTGTGTGAAGGCGAGCAATTATACCAAGGTCTATCGATAAAATTGGGATGAAATAATAAAAAAATAAGGATGTTGTGGCTCATTCTGTCGAGTTTTACGGGCAATGGTATCGGTTACTGCCTGGTCGTTTGCTGATGGCGTAAAGCCGTTTCCCCTTATTTCTCGATGATCGCTGCAGGCCTATTTGATCGGGGTATAAGCTAAGTCGAAAGCTGTTTAACGCAGTGAATAAATGGTTGGCTCTTAGCGGTTTCTACAAGTATGGTTAGCCCAAAATAATATGCCTGCCGCACTAAAGGCCAGTGCAGAGTGTTTATCATCCACAGCTGCTTTCTCGCGGTATGTCATCAATGTCTTTATATGGATACGTTATGGAAAATCATCAGAGCAGTGCTGCATCCGGCATGTCTGCAAAAGAGTTTACGGTGCTGGTCGCTTTGCTTATGTCGATTGTTGCTATTTCGATTGATGCACTACTGCCGGCTCTCGGCGTTATTGGTCAATCCTTAGGGGCGACGACGGCGAATCAGCCTCAACTGTTGGTGAGTATGTTGTTTCTAGGCATGGCGATAGGGCAGCTGATTTGTGGGCCGCTATCGGATGCTCTGGGACGTCGTCCGATACTTTTCGGGGGGTTTACGCTCTACTTGGTGGGGACCGTTGTTTGCTATCAAGCCGATAGTTTAGAGATGATGATGATCGGTCGTTTTATCCAAGGGCTAGGGGTAGCGGGGCCTTATATTTCGGCGATCTCACTCGTGCGTGATCTATACCATGGCTCTCAGATGGCACGGGTTATGTCATTGGTGATGATGATCTTTGTACTCGTACCGGCGATCGCGCCGAGCCTTGGGCAAGCGATTATGTTTTTTGCCGATTGGCGCGGTATCTTTGAAATGTATCTGGTTTATGCGGTGGTCTTGATGTTGTGGATCTTGTTGCGATTAAAAGAGACGTTGCCAAAAGAGCACCGTATTCCGTTTACCCAAAAAGGTTTCTACGATGGCTTTAAAGAGGTGCTAACCAATCGCATCACCGCCAGCTATACCGTCTGCATGGGGTTGTTCTTCGGTAGTTTTATTGGCTATTTAAATTCTGCACAGCAAATATTTCAGGTGCAATTTAATACCGGCAATCTGTTCTCAGTTTACTTTGGTGGATTGGCGTTGCTATTGGGGGCCTCATCTTTGATCAACTCTCGGATTGTAGAGAAGCATGGGGCGAAGCATATTGCTTTTCGTGCCATTTTAGCCGTGGTGTTTGCGTCGTTTATTTTCTTGAGTATGCATGCGTTAATGGCCATTACGCTCTGGATGTTCTTATGCTATGCAGGGGTTTTCTTTTTCTGCTTTGGCTTTCTATTTGGTAATGTGAATGCCTTGGCGATGGAGCCGATGGGGCATGTTGCGGGTATTGCCTCTGCGGTTATTGGCTCTGTTTCTTCGATTATGTCGATGTTGATCGGCACGCTAATCGGCCAGATGTACGATAATTCACTTATTCCGATGACCACTGGTTTTGCTGTGTTTGGCACGGTGGCGTTAGGGGTGATGTATTGGGCCGAAAAGGGGCGAATCGAAGATGATGGCTTGATTGAAGCGGAGCCAGGTTAAACGGGAGTGAGTCGTTAGAGGTTTAATAGCCGAGTATGTTTGCGATACTCGGCTTTTTATTGCTAGTTTATGGGCCGAATGAAGGAGGCGTTAGGTGACTGATGCTTAAAATTCAGCTTCGACCCCATCCATTTTCATAGACGCTTGGCCTTTTTTCATCGGTTTTATGTCAGGGACTTGTTTACTGGGGATATGGAGATTGACGTCTTGTATTTCAACTTTACCGCTGCCGCCACCATTACCCTTTTGTTTCGCTTCGCTTGATCCCCCTGCATTTTCGCCATTATGCTTCGATACAGCCCAGTCATTTGCAAGCTTTGCCTGGCTATCTTGTTGTGCATAAGCAGGGAGTGTCATGGCGGAGACCATCAGGGTAACAACGGCGGTTAAAAGAGTTGATTTGATCGGGCTGCTTTTCATGACGTTTAATCCTTTAGTGTGTGGCATCGAGTGCTAGCCGCTTGATGACTTTGATCGATATTATCAAGTAATTGTTAGGCTCTACTGTAAAAGGCGTTTACTGAACGTTTTATTAACGGATATTCATCAGTCAGGGCCGATTAATCATTGGGGTATTGTTGAAGGTCGGTAGGGTCGACCCACTAATGAACAGGTAGAGCGTAAATAACAGTATAAGTCGAGCGTGGCTTCTTTGCGATCATGGCATCCATAGGTCCGTGTAAATGAGCGTCCTCACTCTGTTTGAAGCCCTGTGGGAGTTGTAGAGGCTGAGGTTATACTTTTTGCCAGGCATAAAAAAACCGCCGAAGCGGTTTTCTTTATGAATCTATTGCTCGGCTGAAACACCCCTGATCTTTAGATTCTATGGGGGGGACTTAAAGTTCAGAGGCATTCGCCGAAACAATAACTACTTATATACAAGTTTGATGCCTTTTTTTACTAAATTGTTATTAATCAATGAGTTATAAATAATAGGTCTTTATTTGAGGCGTTTTTTACATCTATCTTGCTGAAATGTGTCGCTATCTAGCGTCTTTATTTTCCTATTTTTTATAAAACCTATGTAAATCAATAGGTTAATCTGTATCTGATTGGATACAAAGTGCGCTAAAGCTTAACCGGGATAAGATAAAAGCTTGTTTTAGCTGGATTTTTTAGAGCTGTGACTGTTTTGATTTATGTCAGATTTGTCTCTCGTTATGCTATCGCTGGCATCGATGCTGCGAGCTGATGAGAAGTACGATGATTCTAAGCGCGATGATTCTAAGCGCTTTTGTATGGAGCCGTAGATGGGGTTTTGAATGGGTTGTTGATGGTGACGCGGCTAAATTAAGGCAAAAAAAACAGGCCATAGCGGCCTGTAAAAAAAGAGCTTAATCGATCCTATGGAAGGAAAGCTCTAGAGAGAAGTCATTACGCAGCGGCAGATTGCTTCAGCTGAGGTTTATTCAGTGATGCCATGTTCATTTTGGCATTTGCCCGGAGCATCAGTGGGCCAAAGATAGGGGTATTGGTTTTCAGCGTGGTTTTAAATAGCGCAAACGCACTCAGCACCAGCTCAGCCTGAACTTCAGCGCGCAGGTTTGCCGCCTGAGTATAAATATCGCGATGTATGCCAGAAGGAATCATGTTTTACCCATAAGTATAAAATTAATTCAGGCCTGAACCATGTTCAGCGCTTCGACTCGCCACCAGGCCTGAATTGAAAACAATGATGAGGGTCACCTCAACGTGTTTAAGTATTCTATACTTTAGTCGAACGGATGATAGCTGATCAATTTTCAGATGAATGATGAGTAAAATTCACCATAATAGTAACTCTATGTTTTGATTGGTTTTACCGTATTCTATAGTGGTTATTCATTCTATTTTTCACCACTATTCAGTTTGTCGTATAGTGTTTTACTCAGGGTAGGGTTCGAATAACCCTATTCGCTAGCAAATTGGCAAAGCAACGAATCCAACTCAACCTCATTTAATTCAAGTATCCCGTAGGTACTGATGGGAAATACCAAAGTATGAACATTGATGAAAATAGTTTTATGGGCTTTTCCCCAGCATCGGCACGTAATGCAGCGCCTATCTTGCAGCGACTGACCGGTTTACTGGCAGGGGATGAAAAGGTGTTAGAGGTCGGCAGTGGTACAGGGCAACATGCGGTGCATTTTGCTGGAAACCTGCCCGGTGTACGGTGGCTTCCGTCCGATATTGAGCAGCAACTGCCGTTACTCCAGGCAAACCTTGACCGCCATGGTAGCGATAATATCACCGCTTCACGGGTGTTGAATTTGCAACAAAGCGACTGGCATACCGGTTTAGACCCCGTCGATCTAATCTATAGTGCCAATACGTTGCATATTATCGGTTGGGCTGAGGTGGTCTCCCTGTTTCGCCATCTTGATCAGGTGTTGGCTCCCCAAGGGCAGGTTATTTTGTATGGGCCTTTCCGTTATGGTCAGAATTTTACCAGTGACAGTAATGCGGAGTTTGATCAATGGCTGAAAGCGCGTAACCCCATGAGTGGAATTCGGGATTTTGAGGCGGTGAATGCATTAGCTGTGGAGGCCGGTTTATTACTCAAGGATGATATCGTGATGCCGGCGAATAATCAGTTATTGGTGTGGCAAAAGGCGAGATAGTGATCGGGGATTTGTTGGTTCTGGTGAAACTGGCCGCGGCCCGGAGGCCGCAGCCGGGCAGTCAACATTACAGCAGAGTAACGTTCTCAGCCTGAGGGCCTTTTTGGCCATCAGTGACTTCGAAAGACACTTGCTGTCCTTCATTCAAAGTTTTAAAGCCATCGGAGTTGATAGCGCGGAAGTGAACGAATACGTCAGGACCGTTATCTTGTTCGATAAAGCCATAGCCTTTATCGGCGTTGAACCATTTAACGGTACCAGTAGATGTAGACATAATTGTATTCCCTACAATAGTGTTTTTAAAATTATGGTGCACAGAGATAGGTCTGCACACGGGTTAAGCTAAGAATGCAGGAACTACATTTATGACGAAGGGACACACAGGTTGATCTGTTGGACTCTTTGGTGCATAAAAAACAGGTCTTACTTTCAAGCTAATTTAATTCTAAGATATTTATTGACAGAGTAAAAGCGTTATTTAAAAAAGCTTTTATTTTTTTAAGTTATTGTTATTTAAAGATTTATTGTTATTTCATCGCTTTTTTTTAATATGCCGCTATGGGCCAGAATCAGTTTATCTGTCGTTTTTGACAGAGGGGTTACATCGATAAAACACTTTGTATCATTGTCTCAGTGAGCATGGCGATGGGTTTGTGTGGGTCAATATTGAGCGCAGGCTGTCGACTGTTTAGCTAGAGTGTTTAGCTAGAGTGTTTTGCTGGAATGTTTGGCTGGAGAGTTTAGGAGGAGAGTTTAGGAGGAGAGTGACCTTAGCGCAGCATTGAGGTTAAGGCGAATAGCGGTTTTGGTCGGTTGGTGGAAAGGGGAGTTGATGCTTTGGTGAATAAGTCGGCCCCTGTGTTCGATACACAAAGGGCCGGTTGGGTGGGTTACCACATCAGATCATCTGGGATCTGGAAATCAGCATAAGGATCGTCAGGATCGATCTCTTCCGCTTTTTGTTGGCTGATAATCAACTCAGGTCGACGTTCATTGATCTTTTCCGCGACGCCTGCGGGAATCAACAGATAGCGGCCTTTATTTGAGGCGATGGCTAGGTTGCCTTTAGCTAACTGTTCCTGCAATGTTTTGCTGACGTAGAGCTTTTTGATGGTCGTGCCATCGACAAAGTTGTATTCCACATCGCCATCGTCGGGCATATTAATCGCGTTCTGCTGCAGCATCTGTAAGCAGGAGGCATCGATAGAGCGACGGGTGAGTTCATCTTCCCGTTGACGATTGAGTTCACGGTCACGCTCAAGCTTTTCTTCTTTCGCTTTGGCGATCGCCTGTTCCCGTTCTAGCTCTTCGGGGTCTTTAAATACTTCGCCTTTTTTTACGGCTTTTGCTTGCTTGGTTTTCTTACGTTTTTCAGCTTTGGCTTTATTTGCCTGCTGTTTATTTGCCAGACCCGCTTTAAGAAGCTGGTCCTGTAGAGATCCTGCCATGATGTTTATCCCGCTTCAGTCGCATACTGGGTGCGAACTATAGCGAACATTGGCGATTAGCTCCATACGCCATGACGATTAGATGCGAGTGATCTTAGGTTCAAGGACGTTGCTGGGGTGAGATAATGGTGCTTCTCTGGATTTTTGCTTTAATCTCGCTGCGGACTGTTGTTGAATAGTGTCTATGGCAGGGGATAATCAATCACTAACACGGATGCGATGATTAATATGAAGATAGCGGTTTACTGTGGTGCATCATCCGGTCGCGCGGATGGGCCCTATCCGGCGGAGGCTCGCAAGCTCGGGGAGCTGATGGCACAGCATAATATTGACTTAGTCTACGGTGGTTCAAGTGTCGGCTTAATGGGCAGTGTTGCGGATGGGGTTTTGGATGCGGGTGGCCATGTATGTGGCGTGATGCCGCAGGTGTTAGTTGAGCGTGAACAGGTGCATATCGGTCTGAGTGAGCTACATGAGGTGGAGGATATGCATCAGCGCAAGGCGGTGATGATGGAACTCGCCGATGCCTTTATCGCGCTCCCCGGTGGTACGGGGACATTGGAAGAACTATTTGAAGTTTGGGCTTGGCGTCAGATCGGTATCCATCATAAACCTTTTGGTCTGTTGAATATTGATGGTTACTACGATCACCTATTGGCATTTATCGAACATGCCTCTCAGGAAGCCTTTATTCGCGGTGAGTATCGTGATTTTTTGATGGTCGACGATCAAGCCGACAATTTACTGTCCCGGCTTTCTGAGCGGGTGGATGTGCAGACAGCATGAAGTTAGGTAATCAATAATGGAAGAAAATATGTCACAAATGCCAACGGCTAAGCCTTCATTGCGAACCATTGCGATGCCGGCCGATGCTAACCCTGATGGTGATATCTTTGGTGGCTGGATTATGTCACAGATGGATTTGGCCAGCGGTGTTTTTGCTGCACAGGAGATTAAAGGGCGGGTGGTAACGGTGGCGGTCGATGCGATGACCTTTCATAAGCCGGTGTATATTGGCGATGATGTGAGCTGTTATTGTCGAGTGGTTCGTTATGGTAATACGTCACTGGTGGTGTTGGTGGAAACCTGGGTGCAGCGCCACCACAGTGAGCAGGTCGAAAAGGTGACTGAAGGACGGTTTACCTTTGTCGCCATCGATGGCGAAGGGCGTCCTCGGCCGCTGAATATTGTCGAGAAATAACCGCATTGCTAAAACGCGCTAAGCTCAGTGAGCACACTGTGAGGTGCTGAGCGTTAGCGCGTTATTCATTGAAGCTAGTTATTCATGATGGAAACTAGGCGAGGCGCTTACTGACGCACGCCTTCAACGTTCAGATCGAGATAAACACTATCTGAAGCCGGCCCCAGATTATAGTTAATATCAAAGTCTTTCAGATTGAGTTGCGTCGTGCCATTGAAGCCCGCGCGGTAGCCGCCCCAAGGATCTTTACCTTCTCCCACTTTTGATACCTGAATATCGATCGCTTTGGTGACGCCGTGCAGCGTTAGGTTACCACTGAGGACAGCACTGCCATCGGCAGCGGGGGTAAACGCAGTGCTTTCAAAGGTCGCTTCTGGAAAAGCTTTAACGGCTAAAAAGTCATCGCCACGCAGGTGCTTGTCGCGCTCGGCATGATTGGAATCGATACTGGGGGTTTTGATGGTGACGGCAATCTGTGCCGCTTCAGGGTTAGCCGCATCATAACTAAACTGGCCGCTAAAATCGTTAAAACGGCCTTCTAACCAGCTGTATCCCAAATGTTGAATACGGAAATTGACCGAAGCGTGGCCGGTATCAATTACATAGTCAGCAGCTTGCGCCGAGGAGATCGTGCCCGCCAGTAGTGCGCCAGCAATGATTGTTTTTAGGTTCATAAGTTATTTTCCTTTGATATACGTATCATGCGGATAAGTGTTTTATCTTTATTGATGAAATGGTGCTTTAACGCTGCTAATGCGTGTAAACCTGCGAGGCTCACCATCAAGGTGGCAACCCAGTAGTGGATCTCTCCCGCAAGGTCTTCTTGATTCTCGATAAGGGCCGGAAGCGCAGGCACATCAAACCAGTTAAAGACTGAGATGGGGCGGCCATCGGCGGTGGATATCATATAACCGGATAGCAGTGTGATAACCGGTAAGAGGTACAGTAATGCATGTACGATTTTGGTGATCGATTGTAGCGTCTGCGGCTGAGGGATCGGTTTAGGTGTTCGGTTAAAGGCTCGCCAAAATAGCCTTAATATCACGAACAGCGCTAAGGTCATACCGATGCTTTTGTGCCATGACGGAATGGTTTGGTATTCCGGATCATAGTAGGTCAGGGTACCGATATAGAGCCCTAATGGATACATACCAATAATGGTGAGCGCAACAATCCAGTGGAGCAGTATGCTGCCTACGCCAAATGAATGAGGACTATCTTTTAGGGGTAACGCCATAGGGTTTATCTCTAAAAAAGGGCGGTCATGCCGCCCGTTTTATCGTCCGATTATAGGGATGCTTGCTGCCAACGCTTAGCCGCTGTGGTCACCCGCGCTCCGAGTGCTTGAGCCGTATCGCGATCACACTGTGGTGGTGCAACATCAGGGCCTTCGTCCGCATTGCTGGTGGCCATAGCGCCAAGATATCCACCGACCCGGTTAAGGCTTTGTGGATCACCCTTGCTATTGTTGTTGCCGTTCATTACGCCTAGGCTCACCCAAAGCATACTATGCTGTGCGGCAAAAACAGACATCTGAATCATGCTGTTTAACTTGTCACCGCTCAGGCTGCCGGAGTTGGTAAAGCCCGCCGCCAATTTATCTTTCCAGCCCTGTGTATACCAAACCTTCGAGGTGGCATCCATAAAGCATTTAAACGGACCACTGACAGAGCCCATATAGGTAGGCGAGCCAAAAATAATCGCATCGGCTTCGGCTAGGGCATCCCAGTTGATCGTTTCCAAGTCTGCTACCGAGATAATGGTGGCGCTGCCGCCTGCGTTTTCGATACCGGCTGCAACCGCGTTAGCTAATACTTCAGTGTGCCCATATCCGCTGTGATAAGCGACTGCGACCTTTACTTGATCTGACATGTTGTACTCCCTAAATGTAAATGCCGAAGGTTTTCGGTGGTGAGACGTACTATAATCGTCCATAATGCATTCATCTAATGCATTGTTGTGATGATTATTATGCGTGAAGTGAATTTAAGGTCGGTGGATCTCAATCTGTTAGTGATATTGCAGAAACTGTTAGAGACCCGACACGTTACCCATGCGGCTGAGCAGTTAAGCATGAGTCAGCCGGCGGTGAGCCGAGCGTTGCAGCGGTTGAGAAGTACCTTTGATGACCCCCTGTTGGTAAAAACAGCGCAGGGCTTTGACCTGAGCGCACGGGGTGCTGATATCTTACCCCGCTTGCAGCGCCTAACCGATGGCGTTAAAGAGCTGATTGCTGAACCGGTATTTGATCCGGCCAGCGCGGTCGATGTGGTACGCGTCTATGGCTTGGATCTCGAAGTGGTCTGTTTTTGTTGCTCCGTTGTTAAAGGTTTTACGTAGTGAAGCACCCCAGATGCGGCTTGAGGTGAGAACCGAGCCCCGTAATCACTTTGAATTATTAGCCAGCGGCGAGGTGCATTTTTCACTCACGGGGATGGAGCCCACGGCAGAGGGACAGTATCGACGATTGCTGATCGCGCAGAGCGGTATTGTTTGTATGATGTCGGCGGATAATCCGCTGGCGGAGGGCGAGCTAACTCTCGAACGTTATCTGTCGGCCAGTCATGGATTGGTATCGATGACCGGTAAAGGGCCGGGGCATATTGATGAACGGTTAGCCGAGTTGGGGCATCAGCGGCATTTAGCGTTGCGCCTATCTAACTTTATGACCGCCGCCGATTTTTGTGATACGTCTGATCTGCTGTTTGTTTTGCCTGAGATTGTCGCTCGGCGGGTCGCACTAGGTCGGAATATCGTGCTGAAAGAGGTACCTATTGAGCTGATGATGTCGCCGATTAACTTTTTTCTCTACTGGCATGAGCGTTACCACCAGGACCCTATGTGTCGCTGGGTTCGACAGCGGGTGTTGCAGGTGCTTTCGGAATAACAAATCCAAATGGCGCTTCGCTAGCCGCCAAGTACCGTGGCTGAACATCGCCTATGATGCAGTCGCTGAAATTAAGCTGTTTTAACGCTTCCCAATAGCTGGGGTTAGCCTAACCCCAGTTTTATCCCTAGCAGTATTAAACCACCGCCAATAACCCGTTCTATTTTGCTGCGTAAACGCTGAAGAGTGGCCTGCACCGATGGCCGTGTTAACAGCAGAATCAGTGCGCTGAGCCAAGAAAACTCCACCAATACGGGGGTTGCACAGTAGAGTAACTGCATCCAAAGGTTGGAGACGTCCTCGACGATATGGCTAAAGATAGCGACGAACATGATGAGAATTTTGGGGTTGAATAAGCTAACCATCATGCCTGCGATAAAAGGGTGGTGGTGGTTGTTGGGTGTTTCTTCGGTATGGTCAGCGGCGCGGGTAATAAGATAAACAATACCCAGATAGATAAGGTAAGCGCTACCTAGCCAACGGATGGCGCTGTAGAGCGCCGGTGTTTGCTCAATGATGGCTGCTAATCCGATCACCGATAGAAACACATGGATCGCCAGCGCAGTAGCCAGCCCGAGTGCGGTCATGAAGCCGGTGGACAGAGAGCCTTGCAGGGTATTGCGCAAGATAATAGCGGTATTAGCGCCGGGCAGCATTGCGCCTAGCAGCATGATACCGGCGAAGATTAGCCATTCAGTCATGTTATTGATCATCCTTTGTGAACGGCAGGGATTCTATTCTTGGTTAAGGATAAGGGCGAATGCTGAATATAGATAAAGGTTATCAGTTTTTGGTATGACCTGTTTCGGGTGTCGACGTCCGTTAATTACTAAGGCTACTCTGCATCCGTTCGCGTAGATAGCGATGCGCGGGATCACCCTGTAACCGTTGATGCCAGATAAGATAGTAGTGGCTGCTGGGTATCTTAATCTGTGGTGGCAGTGGTTGAGTGATCAGATCGTATTCAGGCCCGAGCCGCAGGGCGATATGGGTGGGCAGTGTCAAAACATAATTAGCCTGACGGGTGATGGCCATGGCGGAGTGGATAAAGGGGACGGTGAGTTTCATCGTCCGTTGGCGGTTTAGCTGACTCAGGGCTTCGTCTACCGCCCTGATTTTATCACCGCCGGCGCTGATACCAATATGGTCGGCTTTGGTGTAGTCATTGAGTGTGATCGGCTGGCTTGCCAAAGGGTGATGCTTATTGATTAAGCAGCTATAGCCGTCACAACCGAGCTGCTTACCATAGATATCATGGGGAATCGTGTCGAGAATGCAAGCCGCCAGATCGATACGCCCCTGACGCAGAGCTTCCATCATGCCCGGATGCCAGAGATGAAAATGCAGGCTGAGACCCGGTGCATCCTGTTGTAGTTGAGCCAGCAGGGGTGGCATTAGGTCATGGGTAATGAAGTCGGTGGTGGCGATATTAAATTCACCATGATATCCCGCCGGTTCAAACTGACTCGGAATCAATAGGCTTTCGAGGTGGTTAAGGGCATCGGGCAGTTGGGTCCAGAGCTGTTCGCCTCTGGGGGTTAACTGCATGTTATTGCCTACTCGCACCATTAACTTATCGACAAAGATCTCTCTTAACTGACTGAGGTTACGGCTCATCGCAGGTTGGGTTATATGCTGAGCATTGGCCGCCGCGGTGACGCTTTTGAGTTGCAGCAGATAATACAGCGAGATAAGCAGGTTGAGGTTGATGCGCGATAGTTCCATCGGCTAAGCATATCAGTAATCGTTATAACGTCAATCTTATCGCTGGGGTTGCAGTGAATCACGAAAAAAGAGATCCTGTCGGCACAATTAACATAGAGATAGGATTTTTTTTATGGCACGTGCATCGGCCCGTCATATTTTGGTAAGTAATGAAGTTCAGTGCGCTGATCTTAAATCACAAATTGAAGCAGGTGCTGAGTTTGCAGCACTGGCGAAAGAACACTCTAGCTGCCCATCCGGCGCACAGGGTGGCGAACTGGGCAGCTTTGGTCCAGGTCAAATGGTACCTGAGTTTGATAAGGTGGTTTTCTCTGCACCGGTTGGTGAAGTTCAAGGCCCCGTTAAAACTCAGTTTGGTTACCATCTGTTAGAAGTGACCAGCCGCGAAGACTAACCTTTAGTCATCGCTTTGCTGATGAGACTGCTGACGTAGCGATGCGCAGTAGTCTTTTTCCGCGGATCGGCTCGTAAACCAGATGTAATCGGCCATTTTTGAGTAGGGGGCAATCGCCTCATCAATGCTAACAATGGCTGCATCGGTTTCAATCAGTAGAATAGAAACAGACTCTAAACTGCGTTGCTGTAGATGTAAGGGGACACCCGTGTCTTTACGGCTATGAAAGCTGCCTGAGATCAGAACTGCTTGTCGATTATCCCCTAGATTATCAGCTAATGAATAAGCCATGCTGGCATCTCGGCTTAGCTGAATCTTTGTCATCGGGCCCATCTGATCGAAAGGAATCGCTTGGCAGTGGCTATCATAAACCTGCTGTTGAATCGTTGCCTTAACCGTTTCCGGTATCGCCTTGACGGTTGTTAGACGCGCTTCATCGGGTATCCCGTGCTGGTAAATCTGCATAACGACCGGTTTGCTGAGATTACCGGCTTTAAGTTGATTGTGATCTGCCAGTGCCGCGCTGATGAGCGGGCCATAGTCCTGCCAGGGCCAACTGTTTTCATTCCAATGGAGGTTTTCTTGTATCTGGGCTTCGCTACTGTCAGGGGTTAGCTGATCAATGTTTTCGGCCTGTTGTTCATCGAGCATCTCTAATACGAGACGAGTATTGTCGCCGTTTTGTAGACCTTTGAGCAGTTGCAGCTCTCGCAGGTGATGCTCTGGGTTGTCATGCTTTTCGCCTAAGAGGATAAAACGCTGGGTTTTTAATTGTTTTAACATCTCGGTATAGCTAAGTGGCTGGCCGGTGACCATCGAGACGATTGTGCCGTTGAGAGGGTGGTTTGCCATCGGCACAGGCGCGGCCGGTTCAGTCGATGAGCTAGGCTGGGTGTTATGCAGGCAACCGCTGCTTAACAGTACCGAACCGATCAACGAAAGTGACTTTATTTGGTTTTTAATGCGTTGTTTTAGATACATTTTGATCTGTCCCCTTTTCAGCCGCTTAGTGCTGGGGTAACGTTATAGGAAAGTACAGTGCGAAGGAGAAACATAGCATGAAATCAGGCATTAAAGTGAGTATTCGTAAGAAAGGTGAGCAGGTTGAGGGTGTTGATCCTGAGCTGCAACAACGGGTTGATGAAGCGGTGCATTTCGTTCATGGGCTGCGTAAGAAGGGCGATAATGTAAAGCAGATGATGGAAAAGCTCAACGAGCATGACCACAAACATCCTGATGGCAGTGACTGGAGCTATGATTCACTGCAAGATTTTATCGCTCAACATCAGATTTAACAGGCTGATTTAGGGTGATGACGACTCATCGTTGATCGGTGGGTCGAGCCCGTTTAATGGCTGCCTGTTCATGCTGATATGGTGGCCGTCTTCTTGATTGTTCTCTGTGATTTGTCGTGACGTTTATTGTAGCAGTTATGTCTGCGAGGCAAATGTTCGGTTTTAGTATTCGGCTTTAGTGTTCAGCTTTAAGAGCGTTTATTGACTATTGGCCTTACTTCCTCGCGCTTTTCCTTCTTTTTCTTTTCTTTCTATTCCTTCTCTAGTTTTACCTTGTTGTGAGGCTGTGCCTTGCACACAAATCACTGTCAGGCTCTTCATCAGCATGGACGTTCGTTTGGGTTTTCCTTCGTGTGCCATAAATGACAATTAGCGCTGTCATTTGCGGCACGGCGTTATGGTTTAAACTCTCCAATAAAAAGGCTTATTTTTTATAATTTATTGATATTAATAGGTTTATTAGTTTTGGCCCTGTTTGTGCTATCTACAAAGTAAAGCAAAGTAATGCACAGAAATATATTTGGAGAATGACTCATGGCACATCAAGAAGAGCAAAATGTTGAGATGTTCGGTGTTACCGCCACTATTTTGATGGTGGTAGCCGGTTTGGTGGTTGGTATTTCACCGATGCTAGTACAGGTCATCATGTTGGTGTCCTAAGCGATTTAAAGCGAGTCCTGCTCGACTGGCCAGTACTGACTTCTTCCGACGATGAAGATCAGCTATTTGGGAGTGATGATTTCAATTTACGATGAGATCTTCCGGTATTACTTTTCAATGACTTAGGAAGAGCTTAAACATTAAGGTTTTTAAAAATGTAGGCTTAAGATGAGATCTTCACTAGTTTTTTTAACATAAGATGAGATCTTCTTAAGTAAGAAGCATTAGAACAAAACAGGTCTGATATATAAATATTAACAATTACTAATAATATACCATAAATAATAAATCTGGCAAGATTTAGCATATCGCCGTTGCATGAGAGAGGATAATGGTGACTTCAAACTGGAAGTTGAAAGGCTGCCTAGCTAGGCGGCTTTTTTCGTTTAACACTAAAGTAGTCGCGCTCTATGTGGGAGCCCCTTCTGGGGAGATTGCTTAATCAGCGCAGCCGAACAAACAGGCAAGCAGATAAGTGAAAGGGTGTCGGCGAAACATGAGTCACACCATGATACGATATATCATCATGCGGGTTGTGTGAGCGACGTCTTCGTCGCGATTAAAGCCATACTTGCTTAGCATCGAGGGAAGATGCGAACAAGTTATTCCCATGAGACAATTCGCTTTTAATCTTTGAGCCTGACGATGTCACATCAACTCACCTTTACAGACAGCAAATTCAACAACAAACGTCGTCAAACATGTAAAGAAATGGTCTTGGCTCGAATGGATGGATGATGCCTTGAGTTCAGCTTGAAGTGGTGATTGAGCCTTTCTATCCAAAGGCTGGAAAAGGAAGAAGACGGTATCCACGTCGACAATGTTGCATGCAGCATTGGTACAACATGAGAGAATTATTCATAGGGTCGGATTATCTCACATGGGGTAAGACCGGTGCAAAAGCGGGAAGTTTTTAGGCGTTATAAAAGGTGCTAAGAAATTTGACCTGGGAGCAAGGATGGTTGCTGAAGTCGCCGGAGAAAGTGGTTTTGTACACAAACTAAGAAATGAAGGTAGGCTTAGCGAGGTTGTAGATAAGTTAGTGGCTGAACTTGCAGAAATAATGGCTGAGCATAACGGGTTGCCGTTTGATGTGTTTACCGAAGACGAGCGGGATGCAATGTATATAGCAGAGCGTCAGTTGTATTACTTTATTACAAAAGGGACAGGTGTAGCAACGCAAATGGATAGCCGGCTAAAGCCTGAGGCTGAAGCTAAGTTTAAGGCATTTAGAAGCAGCAGTGCCACTGGTTACGTTGTTGGCAAGGTTCGCTTCATTAATTTATTACTCAACGAGTACAAGCTCAAGCGGTAAAGTATTTAATAGGTTTTACTTTTTTACAAGAGATAGGGGCCTGCGAACAAGCAATTTTAACTACTCTACAGACCTTGTAGATAGGGAGGTAGAAACTTAATATTGGACTTATTCGTACCTTCCCTAGTTTGTTGTCGTTTTTCGCCAGTCCTCGATAGATTACTTTCCTAAAACTAAACGCTCGATTTACGATAGACGTATTTGAAATGACAGAACTGTGATATTAGTGATCAATTGTGGCAAGTAATCTTGCAGCTTAAAGCGGCTTTTGGAAATCTCTGAATGCATGCTTTTTTGCTGTCAACTTTATACATCGCTTAAATCGTCGATAAAAATCTTCTGGTACTTCTTCATCAGTATGCTGGGTTGGCTGTGAACTTGATGGGTCACAGCGTACTGTACTTGGGTTCAGGAACGGTGGTTTCAATGATCTCAAGTATAATCTTTAATCGATTTCAACAGCAGATCAGGATGTCTTTAAAACCTCGGTAGTGCAGATATTAAAGAATTTAGTTTTATAAGGGGCTTTAAAATTATTATTGATCAGGAGTAGACTATGTGTCTGACGCAGTTTTTTACGTACAGCCATCAGTCTGGGTGCTGTCGGTCTTACCGTATCTATAGTCTTTGTTATTAACGTTAAAAATCATTGTTGCTGTCAAATAGTTAGCGCGCTCCCATTGGTTCGTTTTATTAGCTTAATGAGGGCTAGGTAACTAGTTCTAACCGATACAACTAATACACATTTTCCTCACTTATGGATATGAGCGAGGTAGATGCTGGAGCGAACTATATATGTCGACACGAACTTTTAAGTTATCGCGACGTGGGTTCATGGCAGCAGGAATGGCAGGGACAGCGCTCGCAACGCTTACTCGTCACCCTTTTGCTCATGCAGCCGTTCCCGATCTCGCAGATTATGTACCAGTGTTCTTCTCAGAGTATGAGTGGAATTTCATTAATGCCGCAACATCTCGACTTATACCCTCTCATGGTGAGGGGCCGGGCGCACTGGAAGCGCGTGTGCCGGTGTTTATCGATCTTCAGCTAGCCGGTGATTTCGGTACTGCTGCTGATTGGTATATGGCGGAACCTCACGATGCCGGTGCAAGTCCACTTAAGGGTTTTCAAAGCCCATTAACCCCAGCCGAAGTTTATCGTCAGGGTATTAGTTTCTTTGATGATTGGTGTAAAGAGACTAATGATTCTGATTTTGTCAGTCTTGACGACGATGCTCAGGATCTTGCGTTGGTAGCGCTTGAAAAAGGTGATGTGGGTCTGCCTGACAACCTGCGAGATTTCTTTGGCCTTTTACTGCAAAACACGAAAGAAGGTTATTTTAGTGATCCACGTTATGGTGGTAATCATGGCATGGCTGCTTGGGTCTATATCGGCTTTCCTGGTGCCCGAGCAAGCTTTCTCGAATGGAACGATCCGGCGATGGATAATGTTGAATATCCGCTAGGTCCTGTATCAATTTCTGGAGAGAGGGCTTAAACAATGGCACGTACAGATCCTAAAAAAGATGTTGTTATTATTGGGCTTGGATGGACTGGGTCTATTGCCGGCATCGAGTTAGCGAAAGAAGGATTAGATATTTTAGCGCTTGAGCGCGGGGCTGATCGGGATACGGTACCTGATTTCCAATATCCCAATGTAGCGGATGAATTGCGTTACGGCGTGCGTTACGGTTTCATGCAAAAGCCTGCTAAATCAACAGTGACATTTCGACATGCACAGAACGAGACGGCGTTGCCTATGCGTCATCTTGGCTCATTTTTGCCGGGAGACGGTGTTGGTGGCGCGGGGATGCACTGGAACGCTAATACTTGGCGGCCTCAGGCCGAAGAGTTAAGGCTCAAGTCATATGTTACTGAAGAGTTTGGCGCTGGCATTATTCCCGAGGATATGACGATTCAGGACTGGGGCGTGACCTATGAAGAGCTTGAGCCATACTTTGATCGCTTTGAATATATGCTGGGCATATCCGGCCAAGCAGGAAATGTTGGCGGCAAGATTGTATCCGGTGGGAACCCTTTTGAAGCACCGCGTGCGCGAGAATTTCCTATGCAGCCACTTCAAATGCAGCTTGCGCCACGTATGTTCCGTGATAAGGCTGAGGAAATGGGGCTACACCCTTTTCCTATGCCTGCGGCCATAGCGAGCGAGTCCTATGTCAACGAATATGGGATGCAACTTGGTCCATGTAATTATTGCGGATTCTGTGAGCGATATGGTTGCTTGAATTATTCCAAAGCGTCACCACAAACCTGCATTCTTGATGCCTTGAAGCGCTATGACAACTTTAATTATCGCACGCATTGTGAGGTGCTTAAGGTGGAGTTAGCTGCCGATGGGAAAACAGCGACGGGTGTGACCTATTTTGATGAAGCCGCGCAGGAAGAGGTCTTTCAACCAGCAGATATTGTCATTATGGCGGCTTACTCTCTACACAATACACACTTGTGTCTACTATCGGGAATTGGTAAACCCTATGACCCCGTCAAGGGGGAAGGTGTGGTTGGTCGAAACTATGCCTATCAAATGACTGGCGGCACTAAGGCTTTTTTTGAGGATATTGAATTCAATCCATTTGTGGGTTCAGGATCGTCTGCCTATGTTATCAATGACTACGGCACCAATCAGATAGACTTTGCTGCCGAAGGATTTATCGGTGGAGCTTATATTCATGCCTCGCAGCTAAACGGACAACCCATTCGGAATCTTCCTTTGCCTGCGGATGTGCCCAGCTGGGGTGCTGGATGGAAAAAAGGTATTAAGGATTGGTACGGCCATTCTATGGGGGTGAGCCTACATGGTTCTAATATGGCTAATCGGGACTGTTATCTAGATCTTGATCCGACTTATACCGATCGCCATGGTAGACCGCTATTACGGATGACCTTTGATTGGAAAGATAACGATACTCGTATGTCGCAGTTTATGAAGGAAAAGATAGAGCGCGTAGTAGCGGAGCTAAATCCTACATCGTTTAAATCGTCCTATAAAGATACAGGTGCGCACTATGACATTCGTCCTTATCAGTCGACGCATAATGTTGGTGGAACGGTGATGGGTACTGATCCTGCAACGTCGGTACTTAACCGCTATCAACAGAGTTGGGATGTCCATAATGTTTTCATTTTAGGCGCTGGATCGTTTCCCCAGAACATACAATACAATCCTACGGGCGCGTTAGGCGGGCTTACTTATTGGACGCTTGATGCTATTCGCCGCGATTATCTATCTGCTCCGGGGCCATTGGTATGAGTATTATGAGTAAAGGTTTAAGGCTGGTTGGGGCCCTCATTATTTTGGGAGGTATTGTTATTTTGGCCATTATGTTCGTGCCTATTCAGCGGACTCCTGTACAGACTCAGGTTGCATCAGATGCTGTTGCCGTTGCAGGGAATGGAGAATATGTGAGCCGGTTAAGTGACTGTTTGGCTTGCCATACTGTGGAAGGTGGAAAACCCTTCGCGGGAGGGTATTCCATCGATAGTCCGCTGGGATCAATCTATGCCTCTAATATCACACCGGACCCTGAGTATGGTATCGGTAATTGGACGTTGAGTGATTTTCGAGCGGCTCTTTACGACGGGGTGAATAAAGAGGGGCATCTTCTTTATCCCGCGATGCCTTCGGCTAACTATCGTAAGTTGAGTGAAGCTGATATCGCTAGTCTTTATGATTACTTAATGAACAAGGTAGAACCGGTCGCTGTAAAAGTGCCCAAAACAGAGCTGCCTTTTCCTTTTAATCAGCGTTGGGGGCTTCGGTTGTGGGATTGGATTGCTTATAAAGATCCGGGTTTCGAACCACGTTACAATGACTCAGTACTTGATCGGGGTGCTTATCTAGTAGAAGGCCCCGGTCATTGCGGTGCATGTCATAGCCCTCGTACAGCGCTTTTTGTTCAATCTGGCTATACCGCTGAGGATAGTGAGTTTTTGACGGGTGGAGTTATCGGCGGTTGGTACTCGCCACCATTACGAGGCTCTAATAGCGTATCAGCTTATTGGGACGAAGCTCAGATGGTTGCCTTCCTTAGATCTGGACGTAATGCGCATAGCGGTGTTGCTGGTGAAATGACGGCTGTTATTGAGCACTCATTGCAATATTTTAGCGATGAGGACTTAAACGCGGTTGCGAAGTATCTACGTCATATATCAGCCGATACCGAGTCACAACATCGGGATAATCTGGAAGCAGAAAAGAGTACTGCGGCGATGCTTTTAGAAGCATCACCTAAGATGGAACTTGGCGCAAGGCTGTATTTAGATAACTGCAACGCTTGCCACTTTAGCACTGGTCGGGGAGCCGATGGTGTATTCCCAGAGCTTGTTGGTAATTCAATGGTCTTGGCAAATGAGCAGGGCGGTTTTCTCGATGTGATCTTGAATGGTGCTGAAATGCCATCGACAGCAACGAGACCTGCTCGCCTTCGGATGCCTGGGTTCCGCGACCGCTTGTCTGATGATGAAGTAGCTGCATTGGCTAGTTTTGTCCGACAGGCATGGGGTAACAATGCTCAACCCATTACGGCAAAGGCTGTTAGCGAGGTGCGGGCATCGACAATTGAGTGATACTGAAAGCTATCACCGATCTGTGTCACTTCTTGTCTGGCTAAACTCTAGGGAACCTGCGATTAAGTGCTCAAGTTTTGCTTAATTCGCAGGCTCAAGCAAAAATGATCAAAATACAGCCAAACAGTTCTCTTATCTAACCGTCTGTATCATGATTTCCCAGAATACAGACGGATTTATCCTACGCTCTCAGCATCTGACCGACTCGTGCGATGTTCGCTAGCGTGAATAACATGGCTAATTTGCTATCGTTTTTCATCAAACCACGATAATGTGCTTTCACAAAACCAAACCGGCACTTAATAATTCTAAATGGATGCTCAACTTTGGCGCGGACGCTCGCTTTAATATATTCAGTTCGAATTTTCAGCTTATTGATTCTAGGATGCTTCTTGAGCTCACGCATTTTTCCCGGTCGCTCTGCAATGTACCAATCAGCTTCAACGTCCTGTAGTTCTGAACGCTTTTCTGCACCTCGGTATCCCGCATCAGCAAAAATAAAATCTTCGTCTCCGTGCAAGAGATTACCCGCTTGATTGAGGTCATGTTCATTGGCGGCAGTTGTGGTGTAACTGTGTGTGATTCCCGTACGGGCATCGACACCGATATGGGCTTTCAGTCCAAAATGCCATTCATTGCCTTTTTTGGTTTGATGCATCTCTGGATCACGCTCACCTGCTTTGTTCTTTGTTGAAGTCGGAGCTTCAATAATCGTTGCATCAACCAGCGTACCTTCTTTTAGAAGAACGCCCGCTTCAGTCAGCCACTGATTCACTTCCTTGAATAGCCTTCGCGTTAACCCTTTTCGTTCCAGTAGATGACGAAAGTTCATGATGGTTGTGTGGTCAGGAATGGCTTTGTCCAGAGATAATCCAGCAAACAGGCGCATGGAAGCAATTTCATATAACGCATCTTCCATTGCAGGATCACTCAGGCTTTCGATTGATTATTACAGCTTTAACGTGGCACAAGATGTCGGGGTTGGCGGAGTCCATCCCATTTCGCTAAAACTACCCGTTCCTCTTTTATATAAGAACATTGAGCAACGGGTAGTTTTTCGTTTTTTGTATTAGCCCGCCTGCGGCGGAAATAGATCCAGAATAGCTTAATACCTTCCTGCGATGCAGACTAATCACCACTGGTTTTATTCGCCCAACGGGCGGAAAGAATAATTAAAAAATGGTAAATAAGCATGTTATGCAAAAGATCAGTATTCGTAAGGACTCGCCTACTCAGTGAAAAAACGATTTGTGAACGCACAACTCGTCGACCTGATGTTGGTGCATAAACACGAGGTAAATCCATTTTTCTTCTAAGAATTCAGAAGAAAAATGGTAAATCGATCATACATTCTAGAATTGATGCCCCTCGGCTCACGCTGTGAATCTCTGATTCGTACATGTCGAAAGCTCTTAACGAAGCCGAGTTTACTCAGCGGAAGCGTGCCGTTGATGGGGGCCATTGCTTTTTACCGCCTTTTTTACAGGCTTGAATTGTGTGGCTTTTATTGTCTCTGTATTTGTAATGCTAATGCTTATATAAAAACTATTGATTTCTATTATGTTGTTTTGAGGTTTAGTGTGATCTTACAGCATTACATAGCTTGCTGAGATCGCGTTTAGAACCGTATCAGCACCCTAATGTTAACGTGTGAAATCAAAAAAAATATAAGAGGATTTTAAATATGCAGATGCCACAGACTTTGTTGATTCCTAATGGCGAAAAGGTGCAGTCTACGTTTTCTAAAGAAGAGCTCAGTGCTCGTCTTGCAAAATTACGCCGCTATATGGCCGAAAATGACTTACAGGCAGTGTTGTTTACTTCTTATCACAATATCAATTACTACAGTGATTTCGTTTACTGTCGCTTTGGTCGTGACTACGGATTAGTGGTTACTCAAGATTCTTATACTACCGTTTCTGCAAATATTGATGGTGGTCAGCCGTATCGCCGCAATCAGTTAGGGGACAACGTTGTTTATACTGATTGGCAGAAAGATAACTTCTTTTATGCACTGAAAAATTTGGTTAAAGATGGTGGTAAATTCGGTATTGAATATGACCATATGCCACTACAGAATCTGGAAAAAATGAAAGCTGCTTTTCCATCTTCTGTGTTTACGGATATTGGTGTGCCGACGATGAAAATGCGCATGATCAAGTCAGATGAAGAGATTGCCGTTATAAAAAATGGTGCGCGGGTTGCTGATATTGGTGGTGCTGCCATTCGCGATGCGATTGCCGTAGGTGTGCCTGAGTATGAAGTGGCATTAGCAGGGGTACAGGCAATGGTGCGTGAGATTGCTAAGACTTACCCTCATGGTGAGTTAATGGATACTTGGGTCTGGTTCCAGTCAGGTATCAATACTGATGGCGCACATAACCCTGTGACCAGTCGTAAAATCGAGTCGGGTGATATTCTTAGTTTGAATACTTTCCCTATGATTGCGGGATATTACACCGCACTAGAACGGACTTTGTTTAGTGAGTTTGCCTCGGATCGCCATCTTGAGTTGTGGGAGATCAACTGCAAAGTCCATCGTCGCGGATTGGAGTTAATTCGTCCGGGTGCTCGCTGTTGTGATATTGCTGCTGAGCTTAATGAAATCTTCCTTGAACATGATGTGTTGCAGTATCGGACCTTCGGTTATGGCCACTCTTTCGGCACTTTGAGTCATTACTATGGCCGTGAAGCTGGACTAGAGTTGCGAGAAGATATTGATACAGTAATTGAGCCGGGAATGGTGGTGTCTATGGAGCCAATGCTAATGCTACCAGAAGGTCTAGCTGGTGCCGGAGGCTACCGTGAGCACGATATTTTGGTTGTAGGTGAGGACAGTGTCGAAAATATCACTAAATTCCCATTCGGTCCAGAACACAATATCGTGAAAGGTTAATTTCAACAGTTGCACTCGCCCGCTGTTTAAGTCTATTTGGTTTTGTTGTATTCAGTTTGCCGTCATTGTGTCGCGCATCTGAATACCGCCTTTGTAGAACTTGGCCAGCGGGGACTCAAATAAAAATAATAGGGGTTGTTACGATCAACCCTTAGAGGTGACTTAAATGATTCTGAATAGCGGGCCAATGAAAGGGATTAATCCCTATATTGTCTTTATTTCACTTGCAGTGACTGCTGCATTCACTATGTTCACACTGGTCTCTCCTGAGTATTCTGCCTCACTGATAGATCAGACTCGTACTTTTATCACCCTATCTGCAAATGCCTGGTATGTCGGGTTGGCAGGGTTCTTTTTAGTATTTTGTCTCTGGTTAGCGTTCAGCAAGCATGGCTATATTCGTTTAGGTGACGATGATGAACGCCCTGAATTTAGTTATTTTGCTTGGTTTGCAATGCTATATGCCGCAGGTCAGGGTATCGGTATTATTTTTTGGTCTATCGCGGAGCCGATGTTTCATTTTTCTAATGGTACTCCTTTTGGTGATGCCGTGGGAACGGCAACGGCTGCTGAGGATGCAATGAAAGTAGCCTTCTTTCATTGGGGGCTTAATGCTTGGGCAATTTATTGTGTAGTAGGTATTTCTTTAGCTTTTGTCTGTTATCGCTTAAAAAAACCATTAAGTATCCGTTATACCCTTTATCCATTGATCGGCGAAAAGTGTAATGGTTGGATTGGCGTAACCGTCGATGTCATTGCCGTATTTGCGACTTTATTTGGCATAGCGACTTCTCTAGGGCTTGGAGTGCAGCAGATCAATGCGGGCCTCAATGCAATCTGGAACATCCCTCAGAATTTGAAAGTACAGCTGATTTTGATTGTTGTTATCAGTGCCTGTGCTCTAGTTTCAGTATTAACAGGCTTGAAGCGAGGCATAAAGTACCTATCAATCACCAATATGTGGCTGACATTTATCCTATTAGCTTTCTTTTTGATACTGGGGCCCACCGTTTATATCGTTAAGTTGCTTGTCAGTACAACGGTCGATTATATGGTAAACCTAGTTCCGATGAATGCTTATATCGAACCGCAAACTCAGTCTTGGGGAGATGCGGATGCGACATGGAAGAGTATGTGGCAGGGTTGGTGGACTGTATTCTATTGGGGGTGGTGGATGTCTTGGGCGCCTTTTGTTGGTGTCTTCATTGCTAGGGTTTCCCGTGGCCGTACTATCCGTGAATTTATCTTTGGTGTCGTTGGGGTATCTTCTATGCTGTCTTTTGTTTGGCTTGCAGCCTATGGAGGTACCGCTTTAAATATTGATCTTACGAGTTCTGCTGGAATTGCTGAGACCGTTAAGAGTAATGTGGCTGATGCTTTATATGCGACGATAGCGGGTATGGATACAGGTACCATCGGGTATTTGGCATCAATAGGAGGTACTTTGTTGGTATCGACTTATTTTATTACTTCATCTGATTCAGGCACATTGGTATTGACTACCATTATGAGTGAAGGTGAAGAGCACCCACTGAAGCGCCACCGTATTATGTGGGGCGTCATTCAAGGAGCAATGGCCGCAGTATTGCTGGTCACTGGTGGAAGTGCTGCTCTGAGTACCTTACAGACAGCATCGATAACTGCCGCCTTACCATTCTCAATACTAATGGTTCTTATGTGTGTCGCTCTAGCTAAAGGTGTAAGGGCAGAAACTCGTTTAAAAGAAACAACATTGCGTTTGGCAATGTCTGGAAGAGGTGCTTAATGATGGTCAGACTCGCTGATCTTGATTGGAAAACTTATGAGGCGCGTGTTGCTGGTGGAGATGCTGTAATTCTACTTCCCATCGGGGCGATTGAACAACACGGACCGCATATGTCGATGAATCCTGATGTGTTAATCCCAGAGGCAATTTCTGAAGGGGTGGCAGGGTTGCTTGAAAATGGCTTAGTGGCACATCCAATTTCATATGGCTATAAGTCTCAAGTGAAATCGGGTGGAGGTAATTTCTTTCCCGGTACGACCTGTATCGATGGAAAGACTCTGATAGACATGATTCGTGATGTTATCGTTGCTTATGCTCGGCATGGTAATCGGAAATTTGTGCTGGTGAATGGTCATTATGAAAATTCGATGTTCATCGTTGAGGGGATAGATCTTGCCCTTGAACGGTTACGCCATGATGGTATTAACGCTAATGTGATGTTGTTGTCATATTGGGATTATGTGAATAAGGACACCATTGGAAAAGTATTTCCGGATGGCTTTACCGGCTGGGATGTGGAGCATGGTGGAGTGTTAGAGACTTCTTTGATGCTACATCTTCATCCTGGTCTGGTTAATCTGGATAAGGCGGTTGATCATGAGCCAGCAACCTTTCCACCTTATGATATATTCCCTTCAGATCCGTCTTGGGTTCCTGCTAGTGGCACATTATCTTCTGCACGTAAGGCAACCGTTGAGAGTGGAAAGCTACTTTTTGATGTCTGCGTTGAGGGAATTGCTGAGAGCATCAAAGGGCAATTTTCATAATTATGATTTTTCTTTTCAGTGGTAGCAGTGAGGCCTTCTTCCTGTTACTGCTCAATTTTATTCAGTCGTAGGCATACTAAAAACTTCCGACTCCGGGAGTTTTTAAAATAATAGGCGCAAGTATACGGACAGAGCCGCTCGGCATTTATCTTTATCTGTTCGTTTTCTCGGGGGAATCTTATGGTGACTTGGTTGATATCGGTAACAGGGAAGGACCGACCCGAACAGTTATATAAATTCTGTGAAACGATAGCATTAATGGAAGGGGTTTTTCTAGACAACCGGCAGACAGTTATCGATGGACGAGTATTTGCGACGTATAAAATCTGTTTTCCTGCGCTGCATATCGTATTTATCAGGAAAATGTTTGCTGAGTTTGAGCTTAAAGGTTTAAGGGTTTTTATTTTTGATGAGCTTAGCTTAAAAGAAGCTGATCGGTCTAACAGGGGGGGGTACCTAATACTTGATTTACAGGGGCAATACCGCTTTGGCATAGATCATGATGTTCGCATGATTCTGGAATCCCATGGTGGGATTATTGAACAGTTAAACCAACACTATCTTGGTGATGCGGTCCTCGGTGAGTCACAGTTTAACTCGAGAATCAGGGCTAGGCTGAGTCGTTCGATATCTGAGGATGATTTGTTACAGGCATTGTATCGATTGTCTCCTAGTTTAAGTATTCAGCTGAACGTTTTTGAAACAGCTAATGTCTTGGCTTGTTAAAAGGAGTTCAGCACATGATTGAACTGGCAGTACTCTGTGCGGCTTACTCTATCAGTTTATTCTATCGAGGAATGTTGGCAGTGATTGCTCCAGAGTTGTCGACTGAGTTATTGCTGAATGAAAGCCAATTAGGATTACTGTCATCAGCTTTTTTTATTAGCTTTGCTGTCGCCCAAATTCCCTGCGGTATTGCGTTGGACCGCTTCGGAGGGCGTGTAACGATTGCGTCTTGTTTGTGGTTTGCAGTATCGGGGGCCCTCTTACTGAGCTTTACCGAAAGTTATTATTGGGCATTACTGGGCCAACTGTTAATAGGGCTGGGTTGTGCTCCTGTATTTACCGGAGCAATGCTGTTTATCGGGCGTTGTTTTGAAGCTTCACGGTTTGGATATATTGCTGCGCTGGTGATCACCATCGGCAGTATTGGTGATTTGCTGGGCACTATGCCTCTCGCTATGCTGGCCGAAACTATTGGCTGGCGAGATTCGATGCGATTGATTGCCATGCTAACGGCATTAGTGGCCCTGCTGTGCTGTTATCGTCTGAGTAGTGATAAACCTACGCATAATTTTGAATCACCTTTAACGATGATAACAGGCATGTTCAGCATTCTTCGGATCAAGGAGCTGTGGTTGTTGTTCCCCATGTTTTTGTTTAGTTATGCCGTACTCATGACGATTCGGGGTGTTTGGAGTGGTCCTTACCTGGCTGATCTTTACCACTCAGGAGCAGCGGAACGAGGTAAAGTATTGATGGCCATGTCTCTCGCTATGGCTTTGGGAACCTTTATGCTGGGGTGGTTCGATCGTCGTTTTAAGAATACAAAAGCGGTGGTGATGGTTAGTGCTTTACTAGCCGTTTTGCCTTTAATCTCCTTGTCTATTTATCCCGAGACCAGTGTCTGGTTGGCGATGTGCTCTTTTGTGCTTCTTGGTTTATTTGGTTTTAATTATCCATTATTGATGTCTCATTCACGTACTTTCTTGTTGCCTCAGTATATGGGGCGAGGCATGGCAGTACTGACGGCGGTGAGTATTGCTGGGGTTGCATTGGTACAAGCGGTGAGTGGTTTGTTATTGGATCGGGCTGGTCGAGCGGAACTGATGTCAGCAGAGCAATATCGATTACTGTTTATCATGTTAGCGGTAATGCTGCTGTCAGCTACGCTGATTTATGGTTTCAGCCGTCGTAACGGAAAAGCAGATCAGCCAGTAACGAGGATATTAGCGGGAAGAAAGGAAACTATTATTTGTAGCAGAGGATATCTGAAGTGATGACGGGTAATCCGTACTATGCTTTAGTCCGCGTCTCAAAAAGTCGAGTAGCAGTGTTGCTGCTGGGGATAGGCTATTGGAGTCGTAATTAAAACCTATCGTCACTTTTTCTAATTCTGGGAGGTGATTATTGGTCTGTTCAGTCTGAAAAATTTCAGGGATGGTGTTGAGAACCAGAGCACTGATACCTAATCCTGCTTTGATTGCTGATTGAATACCTAATAGGCTTGACGAACAATAGAGCACTCGCCAAGGAATACCCGCTTTGTTTAACGCCTGTGTTATATGTTTACGGTAAAGGCAGCCTTCAGGATACAGCACTAAGGGTATTGGCTGACCCTTATTTAGATTAAAACTGGGGTCGGCAATCCAGGATAGATCCTCGACAATATAATCACTTTCAGCAAATTGGTGACCCTGATATTCATCCATCGACATCACTATATCATAAGAGCCTTTTTTATAGCTTTCACGTAGGTTTACGCTGATATCAGATGTGACGTCGAGGGTTACATCAGGGTGAGCTTTACAAAACTGTGATAGTAAGACGGGTATGAATGACGCTTCAAAATCATTGGGTGTGCCTAGTCGAACAATACCACTAACTGAGGGGCTTGATAGTTGTGAAACAATAGCATCATTCATATCAAGAATTTTACGGGCAGAGCTATATAGCAAGTGTCCATCTTCTGTGAGTTTTAAACCACCTACCCGGTTAAAGAGCTGAGTATCCAACAATTCTTCCAGTCGTTTCACTTGCAAGCTGATGGCTGGTTGTGAACGGCCTAATAGCTCACCAGCCTGAGTGAAACCTCCATGGTCATTGATAGTAGTAAAAGTGCGTAGTAAATCCATGGGAAGGTTTTTCATGACAGTAGACCATCGTTTTATTGTTGTTTGTGGCGTATCTAAACATACCTTCAAGTCATAAGTAATGCAAATGATGCTATTAAAACTATTGGCTAGACTAATGATGACGGTCTTTCTAATATTTATCTTCTGTGAGTGATAGTGGCGCTTCATCTTTTTCACTATCGGTATCTAGACGATACACAATCTAACTGGTTTTGATCAGGAGAATAATAATGCAAAAAAATATTGATTATACCGATGGCGCACGAAGCGTTTTACAAAATCATATCAAACCAGCGTCGCAGGAAAGTAAGAAGCATTTTAGTCATTTTTTGCAAAAAACAAACAAGGCTTTTTTGCCCGGATCAAACGTGGCATTAGCAATAAAACGGGTCGTTTTTATTCTGCCAGAAAATTTTTCTCTCATGTCTTATGCTGCTGCTGTGGATACTTTGGTTACAGCGAATCTTGTACACAGTGATCGCTTATTTGATGTTTCTACCTACGGTATTCAATCTGAAAAAGTTAAAAGTGATTTAGGTATCGAAATTTCAACTGATGGGTGTTTAGCCGTACTACAAAAACCGTTTCTAAATGAATTCCATCTGATTATTGTTTGTGGCGGCTACCGGTGTTCAACATCAGAAAATAAACTTCTTAGTAGCGTATTGAAAGCGGCGGCAAAGAGTAAAACGATGTTTGCTGGTATCTGGAATGGCGCTATTTCATTCGCTTATGCTGGGCTGATGGATGATGCCCGATGTGCACTTCATCCAGATAATCATGCCTTTATGCGAGAACGCTTTCAGAAAGTTGCAGTCACTGAAAATACTCTAGAGACAGAATCCAAAATTGTTACTAGTGCAGGTCCAGCTAGCGCCCTAACGATGATGTTACAACTGATTAAACAACTACAGGGGAGGGAAATTATGCGGGCTGTCAGAGATATTCTCAGTTGTGATCAGGCAGAAGATAACTGCGTTAATCAGCTTACGGGTATGACTTATCCCGTCATGCCGGATAATCTTCGACATATTATTCAACTCATGAAGGCAAATATTGAAGACCCCTTGAGTATTGATGAACTGGCAGACTGTCTCGGAATTTCAAGACGACAGATAGAAAGGCTTGTTCGAACCCATCTGAATACATCGCCCTCTCGTTATTACTTAGAGCTACGTATCACGTACGCCCGTCGCTTATTATTACAAAGCAGTGAAAGCATTACCAATATTGCATTGGCCTGTGGTTTTGTTACTTCAAGTCATTTCAGCAATTGTTTCAAAGATTATTTCGGTTCGTCACCCATTCAAATTAGAGAGAATTTCAGAAGAAGCTTAAATTAAGGTAATCAACTCAGAATGGATACAGCGCTAGTTCGTCTGCTAAGAACCGCTGTTGAACAGACCTCTGAAGATGATGGTAATCCCCCCGAAAAATAATAGTGCTCAAAAGTAAAATTTTCTCGTAATCCATACGCAGGAGGTTCTGCATGAAAAAGTCACGTTATACCGATAGCTAAATCATGGCGATCCTAAAGCAAACCGAAGCGGGTACGCCAGTACCCGAACTCTGTCGTGAACACGGAATGAGCTCAGCCTCATTTTGATGATTTCAATTTACGATGAGATCTTCCGGTATTACTTTTCAATGACTTAGGAAGAGCTTAAACATTAAGGTTTTTAAAAATGTAGGCTTAAGATGAGATCTTCTTAAGTAAGAAGCATTAGAACAAAACAGGTCTGATATATAAATATTAACAATTACTAATAATATACCATAAATAATAAATCTGGCAAGATTTAGCATATCGCCGTTGCATGAGAGAGGATAATGGTGACTTCAAGCTGGAAGTTGAAAGGCTGCCTAGCTAGGCGGCTTTTTTCGTTTAACACTAAAGTAGTCGCGCTCTATGTGGGAGCCCAGATGAGCTGGATAGTTTGCCCAGCAGCAGTTGGGTATTTCATATACGTATATCTTGCATCCAGACTGGGTTTACTCACATCGGTAATGAAGCACATAAAATGACTGTATTGCTATTAGAGCGAGCAATAATATTACCTCCGTGCGATTCAATAATAGATTTAGTAATCGCCAACCCAAGTCCTACTCCTTCGCTCTGTTGTTGGCGAGAAGGGTCTACCCGGTAAAATCGATCGAATAACCTAGATAAATGTTCTGAAGGAATATCATCACTGCTCGGGTTTATTATAGAAATACTCGCTATATTATTAGTAGTTTCAAGCCTGACGAGAATATTTTTACCCTGAGGGGTGTGCCTAATAGCATTGGACAGGAGGTTAGAAAAGGCGCGTCTTAATAACGACCGATCTCCCATTATGTTGGTTTTTTGCCCTTCTACGATCAGTGAAATTTTCTTTTCTTCTGCCAGTACTTCGAAAAAATCTAATAGCACAACAATCTCTTCTTTTAAGTCTAATTGTTCCATTACAGGCTTGACTAGATCATTATCACATTTAGCTAACCACAGCATATCCCCGACCATTTTGGTTAAACGCTCAAGCTCCTCTAAGTTGGAATAGATAAGCTCTTTGTAGGTGTCTGGTTCTCTAGTTTTACTAAGTGTTACTTGAGTTTGAGTGATCAGGTTGGTAAGTGGGGTTCGTAATTCGTGGGCAATATCTGATGAAAAGTGTGATAGGCGCTCAAATCCTTCTTCCAGTCGGCCAATCATATAATTGAAGGACTGTGTTAGCTCCTGTAATTCAATGGGCACAGTTACCAAGTCGATACGTACATTGAGGTGGTTAGTTTCAATTTCACGCATGCTGTTACTTAAACCACGAAGTGGTAAAAGTCCCTGTCTAATACCTAACCAGGTAATGAGTACAGTCGCTATGCTGGTTCCGAGCATGATGAACCATAAAGTCTCACGGAATTCATTGAGAAACTTCAAATGAAACCCCATATCCACGGCTGCGGTAACGCGAAAAGAAATGCCGTTTTCAGATATCGTGATGATGGCACCACGGTAAGTTACTCCATCACTTTTCCAAGTGCGCAAATTATCAGTATCGATATTTTGGCTTGGTTGAAAAGATTCAGTTGTTTGAGTGAAATCTGTGTTATTGGAGCGAAATAGCAGAGGTATTTGGCGACTCCTCACTTGATAATAGACACTATGATGACCTGAAACCGCCTGGGATAACGCCTTTTCTAACTGGATTGCATCGTTCGATTGCTTTAGAACCGTTTCTATTGATTGAGTAATGACTTCTAGCTCAGCCGCATCTTGTTCAAGAAAATGGTGATTGACCGATGATATGACCAGCGAAGCGGTAAGGAAAAGACCTAATCCTATGGCGATGCTGGCAAATAGCAGTACTCGTAGAGTAAGTGATCTCAGGCGAATTTTACGTACAAGCATCATCATCCTCTACATCAAGTTTGTAGCCCATACCACGAACTGTGTGAATAAGTTTGAGTTCAAAATCATCATCGACCTTTGCTCGCAACCTGCGAATTGCCACATCGATTACATTCGTATCGCTATCAAAATTCATGTCCCATACTTCTGAAGCAATGATAGTACGGGGCAATACTTCACTCTGGCGGCGTACTAATAATTCCAGCAACGCAAACTCTTTCTGACTTAGTGGTATTTTTTTACCGGAACGCGTAGCTCGGCGACGAGGTAAGTCGAGTATAAGATCGGCGATGGTTAGTTCGATTGTTGCGCTAGATGTGGCGCCACGACGCAATAAGGTACGAACCCTGGCTAGCAGCTCAGGAAAGGCAAAAGGTTTGACGAGATAGTCATCAGCGCCGAGCTCTAATCCTTTAACGCGATCATCAACGCTATCGCGAGCAGTGAGGAATAAGACTGGTGTTTGATGTCCCGCTTCGCGAAACGACTTAAGAATTCGCCATCCGTCAACATCAGGCAGCATCACGTCGAGAATGATGATATCAAATCGCTCCGTCATAGCGAGATGATATCCATCGAGACCATTTCGCGCCAATGTGATCAGGAACCCTGCTTCTGTCAGCCCTTGGTGCAGATAATCACCGGTTTTAGTTTCGTCTTCTACCACTAAAAGTTTCACGGCTTTGCTCCTGTCTTAATATAGTCATTAGTGTAACGGATGCATACTCACAGCAGCATTACCCAAAGATTACAGCTTTGTCATCTTTGGGTAATGCTGCCGTTAGTTGGGGTGAGGTAGAGTAATGAAATTAAAAATTAGTATTTATAAAACATAGCGGCCACCCATTATCTACATAATAGGCGGCTACTACGGAGCACTCGATAAGATGAAACAAGACGAATCTGCGTTTATGTCCCGCCAGCGTTTTTCTAGAAGGCTTTTTGTAAAAGGCCTCGCAGCGGGCGGTATCTTATCAGCGATGCCAAAGCTGCTCTATGCTAACACTAATGATACTCGCTTGGGATCAGCTCCTGTACTAAGCGGCCAGGAAATAAATTTAGTGATAGCAGAAACCCCTGTAAATTTTACGGGTGTTACACGCACGGCTACTACTATTAATGGTTCCATTCCGGCCCCGACACTTCGTTTACGTGAAGGTGACGAGGTGACTATTCGTGTTACTAACCGATTGATGGTTCCTACCTCAATTCATTGGCATGGAATTATTCTTCCTTACGAGATGGATGGCGTGCCAGGTATCAGTTTTCGTGGTATAGCGCCGCAAGAGACCTTCGTTTACCGTTTCACATTGAAGCAAAGCGGTACCTACTGGTATCACTCGCATAGCGGCTTTCAGGAAATGACCGGTATGTATGGAGCAATCATTGTTGAGCCACGTCAAGACGAATCAATTAAAGCAGGTCAAGATCATGTGATACTGCTATCAGACTGGACCGATGAAGACCCGATGTCTGTGTTTGCCAAATTGAAGGTGCAAAGTGATTTTTATAACTTCAATCAGCCAGTAGTCGGTGACTTTTTAAAAGATGCATCAACGCTTGGAACCACCGGTGCGCTTGAAAAGCGCAAGATGTGGAATCAGATGCGGATGAGCCCTACGGATTTAGCGGATCTTTCAGCAGCAACCTTTACCTATTTGATGAACGGTATGACGCCTGCCGGTAACTGGAACGGGCTTTTCAATAGAGGTGAACAGGTGCGTCTGCGCTTCATCAACGGCTCCAGTAATAGCTTCTATGATGTTCGCATTCCAGGCTTGAGTCTCAATATTGTACAGGCCGATGGTCAGAGTGTTAAACCGGTAAGCGTAGATGAGTTTCGATTTGGTCCCGGTGAAACCTATGATGTAATTGTCGAACCTGAAGAGGATGCATACTGTATTTTTGCACAAAGCATGGACCGAACAGGTTACGCACGCGGTACCTTATCTGTGCGTCCGGGAATCGTGGCGGCGGTGCCGGAGCTTGACCCCGTTGAATGGCTCGACATGACCGACATGATGGGAGCCATGGATCACAGTGCGATGGGGCATGACATGAAAGGTATGGACCACAGTACGATGAAAGGCATGGATCATAGTGCCATGAAAGACATGGATCATAGTGCCATGAAAGGCATGGACCACAGTGCCATGAAAGACATGGATCACAGTGCCATGAAAGGCATGGATCATAGTGCCATGAAAGGCATGGATCATAGTGCCATGAAAGGCATGGATCATAGTGCCATGAAAGGCATGGACCATAGTGCCATGAAAGGCATGGATCACAGTACGATGGGACATGGCAATCGTTCGAATTCTTTGGCTAAGCCTTCACAAACGGTCCGACATGCCAGTACTGAATATGGGCCGTCTGTCGATATGCGAGTGGATACACCGCGTACTAATCTGGATGATCCGGGTATTGGACTGCGTAACAACGGCCGTCGAGTATTAACACTGTCGGACCTGCGTTCCGCGACGGGCGTGTTGGATGATGATCGTGCACCAACACGCGAGATCGAACTGCATTTGACCGGAAATATGGAGCGGTATAGCTGGTCTATTGATGGATTAGAGTTTGGTCAGAGTACGCCTATATCGCTGCATCATGGTGAGCGAGTACGGGTAATTTTACAGAATGACACGATGATGACCCATCCGATGCATTTACATGGTATGTGGAGCGATATTGAATCTGAAGAGGGTGATTTATTAGTGCGTCGTCATACTATTTCGGTACAACCCGCACAGCGTGTTAGCTTTTTGACAACACCACATGACTTTGGTCGCTGGGCGTGGCATTGCCATCTTCTTTTTCATATGGATGCGGGTATGTTCCGCGAGGTGGTTGTGTCATGAAATCAATTAATTTTATTGAGATGTTAAAACCGCTGGCGATCATTACCACTATAGCAATGAGTGCGAGCCCAATACTGGCATCTGCTGCCAGTGCTGATACACAAACTGAGGCAAAAGCGCAGGGCGGTGAAGCGCCGGCCAATGCTCGCGACCCACATGCCTACTCGGATGGCTATACTCTAGAAAAAGGCCCCTATGCATTGGCAGGGCCACGCCAGCTTAAATTGGCTGACGAGCATAAATTCTGGGCGATTCAGGGAGACAGGATTGAGTATAACGACGAGAGTGAATCCGGCGTATTTGATCTTCTGGGTTGGTATGGAACAACCTATGATCGCCTGACGATCAAATTGGAAGGTGATATTGCCAATGGCCGTCTGGAAGAAAGCCAGACAGATATTTTATGGAGCCATGCGTACAATGCATATTTTGATACACAACTTGGAATACGGCTTGATCAGTACGATGAAGGTATTGATCGACAATGGCTTGCTGTTGGACTACAAGGCCTAGCGCCATACTGGTTTGAATTGGACATGACCGCCTATCTTGGCGAGAGTGGGCGCACTGCTCTTTCACTTGAGGCGGAATATGAGCTATTACTGAGTCAGCAGTGGATTCTACAACCACGCGCTGAGATGAGTTTTTATGGGCAGGATGATATCGAAAACGGGTTAGGCAGTGGTCTTACTGATACCGCTTTAGGGCTGCGGTTACGTTATGAAATTACTCGTCAATTTGCACCTTATATAGGTGTCGAATGGACAAGTAAGTTTGGTGAAACTGCTGATATCGCTCGGGCCGCGGACAACTCCGTTCGTGATGCCCGTTATGTCGTCGGTGTGAAGTTCTGGTTCTAAGGGCGCTTTAAAAGATCACATACTATTAAAAATAAATTAGGCATTAACAATGAAGAAACAACTTAGCGTATTAATCGCTGCACCTGCACTTATGCTGGCGTTCGCTGCACAGGCTCATAGTGAAAAAGAGCATATGAAAACAGCAGAGAATCCTGACTGTGCGGCTATGAGTACAATGGATCATAGCAAAATGGATATGAATGATCCTGTCTTGATGGCAATGATGCAGCAGTGCATGAGCACCATGCAGCATGAGCCGGTCAAAGCAGAAAGCGCATCTCATGGCCATGATGGTCAGATGACTGAGGAGGGAAAGCCGGGTCATCATGATAAAGCGTCATCTCAGTAAATAAATTATAAAAACAGCTATTTGAATTGACCTTTACCGCGACCGGTAAAGGTTTTTTCGGCGGAGGTTACTTGATGGCCGTTTTAAAAAAAGACGCTTGTTTCAAGCGACTGTTAGTTATGGCTGGTGCAACTATAGGCGCAATAATGATAGGGGGCGTGGTATTTCTTTATTCAGGTTTATATTCGATGGGGGCAGACGATCCTCACTATGACGTTACAACCTGGGCACTAGAAACATTACGTGAAAGCTCGATTGCTCGGGCATCGCAGAACATCGTAGTACCTTCGAATATTAGTTCAGCTGATCGTTTACTCAAAGGCGGTGCGGACTACAATGATATGTGCGCAGGCTGTCACCTCAAACCGGATAAAAGCGAAAGCGATTTCACCTTAGGTTTGTATCCAGTGCCGCCAAATTTAGCAGATATTTCACGTGTTGATGGTAATGAAAAGGCTGAAGATCAGCGAAATTTCTGGATTATTAAACACGGGATTAAAGCTTCCGGGATGCCCGCCTGGGCTCCAGGGCATGATGATGAGCGTATCTGGAACATGGTAGCGTTTCTCAAGCGTTTGCCTGATCTGACGGCAGCTCAATATCAGATCCTTACTGCTCGTGGAAAAAATGATACCGGACATCATTAAATAACATGATTAACAAGGCCGGATAAAAAGGTTGATGACAATGAATAAGATAAAATGGGCACTCGGGATAATTGTTATGGGCTTTGTTCTGAATAGCCAGGTTACATTGGCAGAGCACTTTAATGGTCATGTCGATGTTAAGGTCGGCGCTTTGTCGGCCGCCGCCGAAAAGGGACAAATAACTTTTAATCGTACCTGTGCAGCCTGCCACGGTAATAATGGTGAAGGATCCCTTAAAGGGCCTCCTTTAATTCACAGTATTTATAATCCTGGACATCATTCTAATCAGTCGTTTTATTCCGCTGTACGAAATGGCGTGCAACAACATCATTGGCCCTATGGTGATATGCCCGCTCAAAAAGAGATTGCTTTTTCAGAGATGGCAGCGATTATACAGTTCGTACGTGAAGTCCAGCAGCAAAATGGTATCGTACTTCAGGAACATAAAATGTAATAGTAACGCTGGAATTTAAGCTAAACTCTTGTATATGGCCTTCTTTTTGAAAGTCACACCATCAAACCTAATTCACGCGCAATCTTTACATCTGTCGGATACAGTGGAGCTCTTCCAGGCACTCGTTGGAATAGGCAATGTAGTGGTCAACTAAAACTGCCCACCACTTTAAAGTGGCAAGGTCTATTCAAACCAAAAATGAAAATTTCACGGCAAGTCATTCAGAGGAAGTAGAACTACTTTTCATTTCCCAGGCAGGATCTGGCTTCCATTGTTCGATCCGTTTTTTCACTTCTGCCTCAGGTATTGGACGAGCAATACCGTATCCTTGCGCTAACTCGCAGCCCATTGAAAGTAAATGGGTTGCATGCGCAACGGTCTCGACTCCTTCAGCTATGACTTGTCGGTGGAAAGCTGAAGCTAGACCAATTACCCCCTTAACGGTGGCCTGCTCATCTGGGGTATTTAGCAGTTATAGCATGAGCGACTATTATGAAGGAGTACTTAGATAAATACCGAAGATGAAAAACTTATCTAGCACACCATACTCCCCTGAGGCTCGGGAAATTAGGATTAGCTCAGGCTTTGGTGATTTTTAGATCTTCAATTCTAGTGGAGCACCGATGATACTCCAGTTTCCATTAGCTCACGAAGATGAATTGCTCGCCAGTGTTTTAGCTCGCTTCATCACACGGGAAGGCTTGAGGGATGATAAAGTGGCGCTGGAGGTGTTTTTGGGTCTCGTAATATTGTGCCTTCAGCCTTATTACCGGGGCATCTCGGTGAGTTGTTAATACGAGGATGAAGGTGTGCGACAAGCAGAGAAACGATTGAATTTAAGACCAAGAAAGTGCCTTGGATATAGGTAGCCAGAAGACACCTTTCGATAATTGCTTCATGCGTATAATTGTAATCTGGCAACAGTTTTCCGGACACATTTCTTAAGCTCCCTTTGACGGCGGTTCATCAAAGAAAAACTCAACATCATCATAATTAAACTCGTGTCTGGCCGCTTTTTTCAGAATAACTGAATGGGTATCGACAACCTGTACATCAGTACGGCTCACTTTTTCAGGAAAGTAATAATCAGTCTTCTCCATAAAAGCCATTATCATGCCTTGGGGTCAACTTGAAGCTGTTATTAACCCTTCTATCCCAAAGCAGGGAAAGGAAGGAGACCTGATCCGCTATCAACGATGTTTTGTATTCACGGCATGCAGCATAGACATTCCATAGAAAGTCTTGGCGACGCGCTTAGACATAAATTTGTATCTTCCTGCCTCTAAGATATTTGTGACTTATTCAGTGCTAGAGAGGTTTTTCAAGAAGGGGTAGCTTGTCAGTAACATGTAAGCGTAATAGCTTGGTCGTATTAGCTTTTTTCGTTTGGTTGGTTTCGCAATAAATCATAATTGGAATAATAAATCAGATAGATCCTCCATAACGTGTTTTCAGAGAAGGCAATGATGCATGATTACGTTGTTGTTCGTACTTAAGTTTTACCTGTCTTTAGAGAAGAGTCTCACGTTAAATTTAAAAGGTTCATTTTGAAAGATCATCATAAATTAGCTGTAGTCCTTGGTGTATAAGGTCTGTAGCGATTTAAACAAGAGTGAGATCGAATCTCAATCTTAATTGAAATCATCAAGGGTTTTCATACCCTCCTTTTTTATTGTAAAATCCGTAACCAGTTACGTAATTAGTGTTGTTAAAGCTTTTTTACCGATAGATGTCAGTTATTTGGATTGAGGTGGTATGGATTACATGAAGAGTTTTGGCAGCCTGTCCCTTGGCAGTCGGTTAAAACGGTTGTCGGACCGCCTAGTGCAGGATGTTATCCGGCTTTATCAAAGTCAGGGTATTGAGCTTAATCCGAGTTTTTTCCCACTGTTTAACCTGTTGCATCAGCAGAACGCGATGACGGTCACCGAGGCCGCTGAAAAGCTGGCGGTGAGTCATCCGGCAATCAGTAAACTCGCCCGTAAGATGCAGCAGGAGGGCTGGTTGAGCAAAACAGTAGACCCCGATGATGAAAGGCGACAGCTATTGGCGTTAACGCCGCAGAGTGACGCTTTATTCGAGCAGATAGCGCCCGTATGGCAGGCGATTGAAAACCATCTCGACGGATTGATCGGTGCTCAGCAATACCCGCTATTGGATTCGTTGGCCGAGTTTGAAACCTTGCTCAACGAGCAGGGATTCTATGAGCCGGTGTTACAACAGCTAACACGACGTCATAACAGTGAGCAGGTAACGATTACGGGCTGGAATGATCAATATCGCGATGATTTTAAGACGCTTAATCTGGCTTGGTTAAACCATTATTTTGCCGGAGAACTCACCGATAGGGATCGCCAAGCACTGGATAATCCTGAAGGTTATTACCTCGCACGGGGGGGCTATATCTGGTTTGCCCGCAATCAAGCGGATAACAAGGTGATGGGTTGCGTGGCACTGGCACGGCATAGCGATGGTCAGTATGAAATTTCTAAAATGGGTGTGGATGATGCCTGGCAGGCGGTCGGTGTGGGGCGGCGGTTATTGCTGACGGCGTTAGATAAGGCGCGTGAACTGGGTGCTACAGAGGTGTTCCTTGAAACCTCCAGTAAGCTTGAAAGGGCGTTGCAGTTATATCGCAATCTGGGCTTTAGACAGGCCGATCATCCGGCTGGGGACTCCTATTACCCCAGAGCCGATATCTATATGAGGTTAAGTTTGTGACTAGTTATACCGAGATCAAGCAGGATCTACGTGCCATTCAGCGACGAGAGATGCTAGGTGGTGCTAAGGCCACCATCCCCTTGATTATTGGCGCAATCCCCTTTGGCATTATCTTTGGCACTCTGGCCGGCCCGAGCGGTTTATCGGCTTGGGGAGCATTGGCGATGTCGGTCATTGTGTTTGCCGGCTCTGCTCAGTTTATTGCGTTGGGCTTAATGGCGGCAGGTGCCGCAGTGCCGGTGATTATTGCCACGACCTTTGTGGTGAATCTACGGCATATTCTCTATGCCGCTAACCTAGTGCCCAAGGTGGCTCATCTGCCCCATCGTTGGCGGGTGATGATGGCCTTTGGTTTGACCGATGAGACCTTTGCTGCCGTCAGTAACCGTTTTATGCTGCAGCAAAACACCGAACATGCGCACTGGTTCTATCTCGGTTCTTGGTTGGCGATGTATGGTAACTGGATACTCTGCACGGGGTTGGGTATCGCCTTAGGTGAGCTGTTTCCGGATATGACCGACTGGGGATTAGATTTTGCCATGTCCGTGACTTTTATCGGCATGGTGGTGCCTTATCTGAAAACCAAACCGATGTGGGGGGCAGTGATTGTCTCTGGGGCGATTGCCATGGCCACCTTCGGCATGCCCCACAAGCTCGGTTTAATCGTAGCGGCGTTGTGCGGCATCGCAACCGGTTTATCATTTCATCTCCTACTGAAACGCAGTTCTGCGCAGGAGACTCACCATGACTGAAGTGTTGTTGATCGCCGGTATGTTTATGGCCACCTTTAGTGTGCGCTATGTGTTATTTGCCGTTGCGGGAAAGGTGCGTTTTCCCCCTTGGTTAACAACCGGATTGAGCTTTGTGCCGCCCGCGGTGTTAACCGCCATCATTGTGCCTGCGGTGCTATTGCCCCGAGGCGAACTGTGGCTAAGGTTCGATAATCCTTGGTTGTTGGCCGGCGTGTTTGCGGCACTGGTCGCCTTCTGGCGTCGGGATCTATTGACCACCATTGTGCTGGGGATGTTTTGTTTTATGTTGTTACGTTTCGGGTTTGGGTTATAACATTGAGGAACGTGCTTATCGCATCAGTGGAAGGTAGTTCTGCTATCCTTAAAGCATCAATTTGTATTTGGCGAAGTTCATAGGGAGAGTGGGTGATGAGATTAATCGTATTAATGGTTGTGGTACTCATTGTTGGCTTGCTGACACTTCAACAGATGGCGCCTAAGGACGAGCCTTCGGTATCAACTGAACCTCATGATGCTGCGGAAGATTCAACCATACCGGCTGTACCGACCCGTCCCAATGAGATTAAGCAGTTTAGTCAAGATATGGATCAATATATCCAAGATGAGATGGCGAAAAGGGTAGAGGCGATGGAAGCGGCCACCAAGCAGTAAGGTTGTGGTTATGATCTCTCTGCTTAACGGTTCTGAAGACGGTACTCTTGAATAGGCCATGTATTTTAGCGGCCATCGGCGCTTTAATTATCGGTGAGTGAGGCGCTGTTTCGCTTTCTTTATCGCATGAAATACTGGATGATCTGCTTTTATGTAATATCTGTATAACTCAGCATTCGATCACATCTTTTATAGGTAACGGTTATGATTCAAGTAGGCGATAAAATTCCAGCTGTCAGTGTTAGCACTATCTTTGCGGGTGAGACCGCAGCGGTGAGTACCGAGCAACTGTTTGCGGACAAGAAAGTAGTGTTGTTTGCGTTACCTGGCGCGTTTACGCCGACCTGTTCGTCATCCCATCTGCCCGGTTATATCGTTAAAGCCGATGATATCTTCAGCAAAGGCGTTGATCTGATCGCCTGTCTTTCTGTTAATGATGCCTTTGTCATGAAGGCTTGGGCCGAATCACAAAATGCTGAACAGATTACCATGGTTGCCGATGGCGGCGCTGAGTTAACAAAGGCGCTAGGACTGGAGATGGATAGCGGTTCCTTTGGTGGTGTGCGTTCGCGCCGTTATGCCATGATTATCGAAGATGGCGTGGTAACAGCCCTCAATGTTGAAGAGCCTAAAACCTTTGAAGTCAGTAGTGCTGAAGCTATACTTGAACTGCTCTGAAACGATTCAGTTGAGTCAGTGGTCAATACATAAAAGGTTTGTGGAAAAGTTATGCAAGATGTAATTGATGCGATACGTGACGCTAATATTGATGTTGTAACACCGTTAGAGTTGCCCGACTTTGATGACGTCGTGGCCGCAGAGGAAGATATCTGTGTGCCGCTTTATCCAGACTTCAAAGAGTTTCTGTTGACGGTCAGTGATGTCATCTGCGGCTCTCTTGAGCCGGTAACGGTAGCCGATCCATCTTCCCATACCCACCTACCCGAAGTGGCAGCTTATGCCTGGTCTATCGGTTTGTCCCGTGAACAGACGCCGATCTGTGCCCATGACGGCGGCTTTTATGCCGTCACGATCGATGGTGCGGTGGTCTATTGGACACCCGAAAGCGGTGAGATAGAGGAATGGACAACGGTTTGGGAGTGGGCTAGAGAAGTTTGGCTAGTTAGTTGATTTATAAAGATTTTTTGACGAAAAACGGTTCCTAGGAACCGTTTTTTTTTGTGTCAGGGTATTTAAATTTTAGACAAAGGCCCGCGGGGATTCATATAATAAGTGCGACACTGTCAACATTGGTGATTGCAGCCATCGTTGAATAAAGCACGAGGTGTAAGCACCGGAGTATCCCTAATCTCATCCTGCATCATTTCAATAAACTTATTGACTAGCAGGGTGGGATTACGATGCGGATACATGGCATATATACCACCAAAGAAATCCGGAAACTGATAGTTCGTTAACAGCGGCACTAAACCTAATTCACTCAGCGGTTTATCCAACATATAACGTCCCACCACCGCAAAGCCCAGCCCCGAACGCACCGCATCAATAATCAACTCTGGCTCATTCACCCGATAATGTCCCTGAAACTCCCACGACTTGGTCTCGCCACTGCTAAGGTCTTCAACGATCGGAATGCGATTCACAACCAAGCCATCACTGGCATAAAACACCGCAGGCAGCTTCACTAATTCTTCTGGCGTTTCTGGTTGACCGTGTTCTTTAATAAAGTCTTCTGACGCTAATAACACGGGATGATTATCCGCGAGCTTCTTAGCGATTAGATTGGAATCATCGAGCTTACCGATTCTAAACGCTAGGTCAAAACGATCTTCGATGAGGTTTAGTTTTTGATTATCCAGCGTCAGGTGAATATGCGCTTCAGGATAAGTACGCATGAATTTTTTAACCACTTTATGCACGTACAACTTACCAAATAAGGTGGGACTGGTAATCCGTAGCAAGCCCTTCGGTTCGTTATGAAAATTTTCCACAATCCGGTAAGTATCTGAAACGGTCTGCCTGACCGACTCGGCCTGTTTTAGCACTTCTTTTCCGGCCTCAGTGAGCGATAATGAGCGCGTAGAACGGTTTAGCAAACGAATCCCTAGCTCCTTCTCCAGAATCATAATCTGCTTTGACAGGGCTGAGCGATCTATCTGTCTCAGATTGGCTGCTTTAGTGTAAGAGCCCTGTTTTACAACATCTAAGAAGAGATCTAGTCTTCTGGCAATATCCATCTCTGTCGTCCTGCTTAAGTCTATTATTTCTGTTGGGTTGTCGTCTGGACAGCCATGATTCCAACATTCATTTGAGAGTGTGATTAAAGCTCAAATTCAGGATGATCATATTACACCACAAAATCTAATTGTTTCCTTTTTTGCCTCAATGATAGGTGAAAAACTCTGATTATCTCTTGGAGTCATTACGCCACAATAAGCTCCATGATGAATTTTCCTCACTGTAGAGAGGCGGTTAACAATGGAAAAAATTAGAATTGATTTTGTCTCTGATGTGGTTTGTCCGTGGTGCGCCATTGGCTACAAACGCTTGGAGCAAGCAATGGCTGAAACGGGTTTACAAGACGATGTGGAGATTGTTTGGCATCCGTTTTTTCTAAACCCTGATATGCCGGAAGAAGGTGAAAACAATAACGACTATGGTGCTAGAAAATACCACCGTAGCTTGGAAGAAAGTCGTCTTAACCGTGAGCGGATTGCTGCGATGGCTAAAGACAATGGACTGACGTTTAACCTGGATGACAACACACGGGTCATTAATACCTATAAAGCACATGCTGCTCTGGAATATGCCAGACAGCTTGGTAAGCAAACTGTATTGAAGGAGCGTCTGTTTAATGCCTTTTTTACGGAGAAAAAAGATATCTCAAAAACAGACGTGCTGGAGCAGGAAATGCGAGCTGTTGGCATAAAAATGAATGACTCGGCAGATGTATTTAATAACCCTGAAATACAAAGCTACATTGAAGCCGAGGTTTCAAAGTGGCAGTCCATGGGGATTTCTTCTGTACCAACGATGTTTTTCAATCAGAAATTAAGGGTTAACGGTAGCCAAACCATTGAAGGCTATAAGCAAATATTAACAGAAGCTATGGGTCAGTAGGCCCACTTGGCTCAATGGTCGCTACTTCAGCAAACTTACAACAAAACAAATTAAGAGATTTTTAAAGATGACTACATTTACTATCCATAATCTTGAAACAGCACCAGAAAAAAGCAAACCGCTACTGGAAGCATCACTTAAACAAAATGGCATGATTGCTAACTTGCATGGTGTGTTGGCTGAGTCGCCAGAATTACTCATCGCCTACCGCGAACTCAATGACCTATTCGTTGCTTCCTCTTTCGATGCTGAGGAGCTAACGGTGGTATGGCAGACAATTAATGTCGAGCATGGTTGCACTTACTGCGTACCTGCGCATACGGTCATTGCAGGCATGATGAAGGTTGATCCGGCGTTGACCGAAGCACTGAGAGATCAAAAACCAATGCCCACAGCAAAGTTACAAGCCTTACAGGATATGACGCTGAGTATCGTGCGCAATCGCGGCAATGTGGATGATGTGGCAGTCGCTGAATTTTTAGCAGCAGGTTACGCGCAGCGTCAAATATTGGACATTATTTTAGGCGTTTCTCAGAAGGTGATCAGTAACTACGTGAATCACATTGCAAAAACACCACTTGATACCCCATTCCAAAAATTGGCGTGGCGAAAGAAAACATCATAAGTATTTACAGAAAATGATCTCAAATAATCCCAGTCGCACTGGGAGCCATTAACCTATGCTACTGTTAATCATGCTGACCTCTGACTGGTATTGTTAACAGATACAGTATGGCTCTAGCTTTCAGCTAACGAAGCTACGATTAATAAGTCGTAAAACACCCAACCTCTCTTTTTCAAATAAAAAAGCACAAGATTCCATCTGTTTGGATGCTTTTCACCACTAAACAAGCTTATTTAGCCTTGTTTAGTGGATTTTGAACGGATTAACCCCTTGCTACCCGTATCATCTGATCAACTCTAAACACATTAGCTAAGGCAAACAGCATCGCCAGTTTGTTGTCGTTTTTCGCCAGCCCTCGATAGATCACTTTCCTAAAGCCAAACTGTCGCTTTATGATCCGAAACGGGTGCTCTACTTTTGCTCGGATACTGGCTTTGAGGTATTCTGTTCGGATTGGTTGCTTGTTTATTCTCGAGTGTTTATTTAAAAGACGGACCTTGCTTGGCCCTTTCTTTTTATAAACAGTGCAATCAGCCAATCCGCCTCGATGCTTTTTAATTCCTCTCGTTTTTGTGCACCTCGATAACCTGAATCCGCCGAGATAAAGCGTTCCTCACCATGAAGCAGATTTTCTGTCTCTGTGATGTCATGTACGTTGGCGGCTGTTGTACTTAAACTGTGCGTCAGGCCTGTTCTCGCGTCTACACCAATATGAGCTTTTAAACTGAAAAACCACTGCTTACCTTTTTGAGTCTGGTGCATCTCTGGGTAATCCCCCCGAAAAATAATAGTGCTTAAAAGTAGAATTTTCTCGTAATCTATACGCAGGAGGTTCTGCATGAAAAAGTCACGTTATACCGATAGCCAAATCATGGCGATCCTAAAGCAAGCCGAAGCGGGTACGCCAGCGCCTTGTTAAACTATAAATTTATATCCAACATTAGTTCGACATAATTATTAATCAATTTTAACCAAGGATAGAATTCAAACTATGATCAAGGACTGACTTTAACTCTTCTTCCGATTTACCAGCCTTTGCTTGAACGGCAATGCCATAACTAATTGACAATAGATACGTAGCAAGTTTTTGAGCTGTTTGGCCTTGGGGCATATCCGTCTTCGCAATCTCAGACGCGAATAAACCTGTCAATGTTTGCTGAGTTTCTGTTCCTAATTTCTTCATATAAACAACCGCATCTTCTGGAAACGCAACACTATCTGATTCATTAAGACTCTTTACAAGCAAACATCCACGAGGCGTTTCATCGCTGGTGAATAGCTCAATAAGCCCATAGAAACAAGCTTGTAACCGCTCCTTTAATGTTGCATTTGATGGCTCTACTAGGTGTCTGTAGTTAACTTCTACATATTGTTTTTGATAATGTGCCAAAGCATCTTTGAACAATTGCTCTTTATTGACAAACGTGCCGTACAAACTCGACGTATTAATGCCAAGCTCAGAAGAAAGATTAGCAACAGAAGTACCCGAGTACCCATTGGCCCAAAATAACCGCATCGCTTTATCTAAAACGACCTCTTTATCAAACGCTCTTTTTCGTCCTGCTTTCACTCTGTGGCCCTTAAAAATAATATTAATTAACTCTATTTTGAAGCAGTCACTTCAAAATGTCAATTCACCCTATTGACATTACAAAGCGATCGCTTCACAATTAACTCAATTCTGAAGCGATCGCTTCATAAGTGTAAAATAAGTGAACTAGAAATGTTTAAAAAATTCGTACAAATTACGGCGCTATTCAACTTTCCAATCGCACTAGGCATGATTATTTCAGCGCTGATGGCACCTCAAGCAGACACGTTAATTATCACGGTGGTATTGGGCGTATCTTTTATGCTTATGGGCGCTACGTTACTTTGGGCTACTTCAGACATTAAAACCCGTGCACCTCTTATTGTTTGGAACGGATTGGTAAGAATGGTCGGCTTTATCATAGTTACATATGCCGCTTCATTAGGCTTGGCACCAAAGGTATTTATCTTTATTTCAGTCATGGATCTTATTACCGCCTTTGTTTACATCATTGGCAGTATGCGCGTATCTGGACTGTCTTTTAAATCGCTATTTTTAGGCAAAACCCAGTAGCTTATAAATTAATAATTTTAGCATTGATAACATTAACTTAAGCAAACTACTTTCAGGAGAAATATTATGACGATTAAAGCACTAAGAACACCAGAAGAAAGATTCTCTGTATTACCGGCTTTTCCTTACCAACCTAACTACATTGATGATTTAGCGGGTTTTGAGTCTTTACGTATGGCCTACATCGACGAGGGTGATTCATCATCCGAAAACACTTTTTTATGTTTACACGGTGAGCCTTCATGGAGCTACTTATATCGAAAAATGATCCCAGTATTTACGGGAGCTGGTCATCGTGTTGTTGCGCCTGATTTGTTTGGCTTTGGTCGTTCAGATAAACCTGTTGATGAATCGGTCTATACCTTTGATTTTCACCGTGACAGTTTAATGCAATTGATTGAACGCCTTGATCTGAAAAACATTACGCTGGTCTGTCAAGATTGGGGCGGAATTCTAGGGTTAACAATCCCAATGGATATGCAAGATCGATTCAAAAATTTGATTGTTATGAACACGGCAATAGCGGTGGGTGAAAGCGCTTCGGAAGGGTTTTATCAGTGGCGAGATATGTGCGCTAATCTGCCCGAAATACCTATCGGTGGTTTATTTGCATGTGACGCAGGGCCAGCCGTATCCGTGATGGATGTTGTTGCTTATGACGCGCCATTTCCAGATAACAGCTATAAAGCAGGCGTAAGACGCTTTCCTGCCATGGTGCCTGTAGAGCCAACAATGGATGGTGTTGAACTTGGAAAACGCGCAAGAGAGTTTTGGTCAAAAGAGTGGAACGGTCAAAGCTTCATGGCTATTGGCATGAAAGATACGGCATTAGGCGAAGGCCCGATGGAGTACTTAAGAAGCTTTATTAAAGGCTGCCCTGAGCCCTTAAAAATTGCAGAGGCAGGACACTTTGTTCAGGAATACGGTGTTGAAATTGCAGAAAAAGCGCTTGTTCACTTAGAAATGAATAATAAATAGGCTATATCCAATGAATACAAATATTGAAAATAAAGTCATTGTTATAACGGGTGCTAGCAGTGGTTTAGGTGAAGCAACTGCGCGTTTTCTGGCTCAAAAAGACGCTAAAATCGTATTGGGTGCGCGTCGTAGTGAAAAACTAGCAGCTATCGTAAACGATATTCGTGCTCAGGGTGGCGAAGCTGAATATGTCACGATGGATGTCACCAAATCCGATCAGGTTAAAATGCTTGTCGACAAGGCGATTGAGACTTTTGGACGCTTAGATGTCATGGTCAATAATGCCGGCTTGATGTCGATTGCCCCAATGGCTGAGGTTAAGGTTGATGAATGGGATCGCATGGTCGACATTAATATCAAAGGGGTCCTTTACGGTATCGCCGCTGCACTTCCCGTGTTTACCAAACAAAATAGTGGTCACTTTATTAATCTCGCTTCCGTTGCTGCACATAAAGTTTCACCGGGTTCGGCTGTCTATAGCGGTACAAAATTTGCGGTTAAAGCGATAACAGAAGGATTGAGAGCGGAAGTGGGTGGCAATATACGTACAACGCTATTATCACCTGGCTTAATTGATTCTGAATTAAAATTCGGTAGTTCGGATGAAGCCACCTCTCAATTTGTTCAAGATATTTATAAAGACGCCATTCCTGCGTTATCTATTGCCAAAGCTGTCGCCTATGCGATTGAACAACCAAATGATGTCGATATTAACGAAATTATTATCAGACCCACTATTCAAGATTTCTAATCTAATGTGAGTTGATCCTGCCTTTTTATATATCGTTTGGCAGGTCAACTTGAAACAGTTGCTTTCAAAGGTATAACAAATGAAAAAAACACTCGTTATTGGCGCTAATGGTCAGATTGGTAAAATAGTGGTTGATCTACTTCACAATCAGGATCGCCCAGTTGTCGCAATGTTTCGTAGCAAACAACAAGCTGAGAAGTTAGAAAATATGGGTGTAGAGGTTGTTGTTGGCGATCTTGAAACTGATTTTGAACACGCTTTTAAGGACTGCGATAAAGTAGTATTTAGTGCTGGTTCTGGCGGTAATACAGGCTACGATAAAACACTTTTAATAGATTTATGGGCAGCAAAAAAAGCAGTTGATTATTCTTTAAAGGTAGGCATACAACATTTTGTAATGGTAAGTGGTTTAGGCGCACAAGACCCTGACGAATTTGAATCAGAAATAAAACCCTATTTGGTGGCAAAGTATTTTGCCGATCAGTACCTATTATCCAGTGGCCTAAATTACACTATTCTTAGACCGGGAAGCCTGACTAATGATAAAGGCAACGGGCTCATAACAACCACGTGTTCAACTTCTACAAATGATTTATTCATTAGCAGAGAAGATGTCGCTAAATCAATAGAGTATTGCATTAATCGCGACGAAGTCAGTAACCAGATATTTCAACTTTATCATGGTAATGAAGTGATTATCACTGCATTAACCGCAAGCAATTAATTTATAAGGAACGGTTGGTCATTTCTTTAAATCAGCATTAGCGAAAGAAGCCATAAATAGTAGAGTTTTAAATAATATGCAAAACTACCTTCAAGAAATAGAAACAATCACTTCTAAAGCAGGAGAAACCGTTCCTTTACAAAGGAAAGCTTTTGAAAGAGGTTTTTCTTTTAAGCACATGTCTTTTTATGAACAACTAGCGATATGGAGTTATATCTGGACGAACACAAAAATGTATAGAGCAGAAATGTTTTGTTTGTATTTCTTGGAGGAGCATATTAAAAACAAAGATGAAATGCTGGCCGCTTGGCCCACGATTAAATTATGGCAAGACAAAATTAATCGATGGGAAACAAGCGATAGTATTTCAAAAATATACGCTCAATTAGTAGAATATGATGCAGAACTAATTTTGCCAACGTATAAAAAATGGAATACATCTACAAACCCATGGCATAGAAGACAAAGCATAGTAGGTTTACTTTATTACAGCGCTCATAGAAAACACTATTTACCTTTTCAAGTACTTATAGATTTGGTAGCACCTTTAATTTCTGACAAAGCTTATTATGTCGAAAAAGCAGTAGGTTGGACACTTAGAGAAATAGGAAATATATACCCTAAAGAGCAGGAAAAATTTCTATTGGAAAACGCAACTAAAATATGTGCTTATGGATATAGCGCGGGTACAGAAAAGTGGGATAAAACAAAACGGGAAAAACTGAAGCAAATTAGAAAAGCAGCAAGAGTTTTAAATCGCAAAAATTCAATTTAAATATTTGAAAAGGAATAAGCATGTTAAACAACAAACCAATATCAGCAGCGTTTCCTTTTGAATCTAAATTTCAAGCAGTATTAGATTCTAAAATGCATTATGTCGATGAAGGAGACAAAAATTCTAAAGATACTTTTTTACTCATACACGGAAACCCTACATCAAGTTATTTATGGCGAAACATCATTCCGTATGTAAGTGCCTTAGGTCGTGTGGTTGTTCCTGATCTTATTGGAATGGGTAAGTCTGACAAGCCTGATATAGATTATACATTTGAAGACCATATTACCTATTTGGATGCGTTTATTGAAAACTTAGGGCTGAAAAACATCATTCTAGTCATTCAAGATTGGGGCTCTGCTTTAGGTTTTAATTATGCCAATCAGCATAGAGAAAATATAAAAGGGATTGTTTTTTTGAAGCTATGTCTCAAGTTTCTTATTGGAAAAATACGACTAAAGAGACAGAAACATTATTTAAAAAATTTCGTGACCCTGCAGAAGGGCATGAAATGATTGTTAAAAACAACTTCTTTATTGAAGCTATGCTACCCATGATGGCGGGCAGAGAATTAACTCAAGAAGAAATGGACCATTACCGAGCCCCTTATTTGGAAGAAAAGAGCCATAAACCACTGCTTATGTGGCCTGGTTAAATTTCGTTTGATGGCGTTCCAAAATTTACCACTGACATTGTTAATTCATATAATGAATACCACAAAAATTCAGATGTGCCTAAGTTGTTATTTTATGCAGAGCCAGGACTAATCATTAATCGAGAATTAGGTGAGCATATCGCTGAAACGTGGAAAAATATTACTGCAGTAGATTTAGGTGAAGGAAAGCATTATCTACAAGAGTCGCATCCACACGAAATTGGTGAAGGTATTGTCGATTGGTATAAAAAAGTTATTAAATAAACACTAATTATAGGGCTAGTGGTCAAATAGAAAAATGCTTAAGCGTTATATTGGGTAGACTACGGAACCATGAGCAGATTTATTTGACCACTATAATTTGACCACGACAAAGGAAGTACCAATGGCAGCTAAATTATCCAAGTTTGAAGCAGTTGATGGCTCTGCTACATTATATACTGCCACCAAAAATAGCCTTAGATGCACGGCTATTAAACTAAGAACAGGTGGCGTTTGTTTATATAGTCCAGTGTCAGGCCTCAGTGAAGAGGCTAAAGATAGCCTAATCGAATTAGGCGAAGTCCAATATTTACTCGCCCCCAATACCTACCATAATGCTGGTTTGGTAGAGTACTCAAAAGCCTACCCAAAAGCGCATCTGGTGGCATCTGAGAGTGCTCATGCACGCTTGACTAGCAAGACAGGACTAACGTTCAAAGGGTTATCATCGCTAGCCAGTGCACTACCAGACGGGCTTACCTTGGAAGAACCCAGTGGTTTGAAAAATGGTGAGGTTTGGCTCATCGAATCAGCGCAGATAGGGCATATTTGGCATGTTGTTGATGCCTTTTCTGGCCAAAAGTATACCGAAGGCCCCCTATGTGACATTGTAAAAATGAGTAAAGTATTTCCTGATTTTGGTATTAAAGATCGAAAAGCATTTGCTAACGAAGTAATGAGACTTATTGAAATTTCCCCACCTGAAGTTTTGCTACCTTGTCATGGTGTTTTAATTAAAACGCCAGAGCTAGCTAATCAGATTCGGAATTTAATACTCGAACTTGGCTAGGGAAACTACGATTAAGAAGACGCAAAACACTCAACCTCTCTTTTTCAAATAAAAAGCACAGGATTCCACCTGTTTGATGCTTTTCACCACTAAACAAGCTTATTTAGCCTTGTTTAGTGGATTTTGAACGGACTATCCCCTTGCCGCTCGTATCATCTGGTCAACTCTAAACACATTAGCTAGGCGAACAGCATCGCCAGCTTGTTGTCGTTTTTCGCCAGCCCTCGATAGATCACTTTCCTAAAGTCAAACTGTCGCTTTATGATCCGAAACGGGTGCTCTACTTTTGCTCGGATACTGGCTTTGAGGTATTCTGTTCGGATTGGTTGCTTGTTGATTCTCGGGTGTTTATTTAAAAGGCGGACCTTGCTTGGCCCTTTCTTTTTATAAACAGTGCAATCAGCCAATCCGCCTTGATGTCTTTTAATTCCTCTCGTTTTTGTGCGCCTCGATAACCTGAATCCGCCGAGATAAAGCTTTCCTCTCCATGAAGCAGATTTTCTGTCTCTGTGATGTCATGTACGTTGGCGGCCGTTGTACTTAAACTGTGCGTCAGGCCTGTTCTCGCGTCTACACCAATATGAGCTTTAAAACCGAAAAACCACTGCTTACCTTTTTGAGTCTGGTGCATTTCGGGATCCCGTGCTTTCGCTTTATTCTTGGTTGAACTGGCCGCTTCAATAATGGTGGCGTCGACAATCGTGCCTTCTTTTAGAT
>NZ_RQXW01000005.1 GCF_003957515.1 Amphritea opalescens | reverse complement strand
ATCTAAAAGAAGGCACGATTGTCGACGCCACCATTATTGAAGCGGCCAGTTCAACCAAGAATAAAGCGAAAGCACGGGATCCCGAAATGCACCAGACTCAAAAAGGTAAGCAGTGGTTTTTCGGTTTAAAAGCTCATATTGGTGTAGACGCGAGAACAGGCCTGACGCACAGTTTAAGTACAACAGCCGCCAACGTACATGACATCACAGAGACAGAAAATCTGCTTCATGGAGAGGAAAGCTTTATCTCGGCGGATTCAGGTTATCGAGGCGCACAAAAACGAGAGGAATTAAAAGACATCGAGGCGGATTGGCTGATTGCAGAAATGCCAAGCAAGGTGCGTCTTCTCAAGCAACACCCGAGAATCAACAAGCAACCAATCCGAACAGAATACCTCAAAGCCAGTATCCGAGCAAAAGTAGAGCACCCGTTTCGGATCATAAAGCGACAGTTTGGCTTTAGGAAAGTGATCTATCGAGGGCTGGCGAAAAACGACAACAAACTGGCGATGCTGTTTGCCTTAGCTAATGTGTTTAGAGTTGATCAGATGATACGGGCAGCAAGGGGTTAATCCGTTCAAAATCCACTAAACAAGGCTAAATAAGCTTGTTTAGTGATGAAAAGCATCAAAACAGGTGGAATCTTGTGCTTTTTTATTTGAAAAAGAGAGGTTGGGTGTTTTACGACTTCTTAATCGTAGCTTCCTTAGGGTAGCTAATCAAGAGTTCATTCTTGAATGTATTTATATTTCCCGAAACATATTGCGCCATATACTCGTCTTGTTCTTCGTCACTTTGGTTGATAAGTGATTTCATTTTTTCCGTAATATCGTCCATGTATCCATCAAAAAACCAGACAAACCAACCGCGATTCATAAGCTTAACAGACTCATTTTCAAGATCAGATGGCAAATCATTTACTAGGCATTCAATTCTGTCGTGAATGGCTTTCCAATCAACGGTTCTCGCCCACGCTGAAAAAGCTTCGGCTAATTGAGTTAGTCCTGATACAAAACTCTTCAAATCATTCATTGCGCTTCCTTGAACACATAACAGCTAATTATAGTGCCCTGTGGCGCTATAACTCCAAGACTATAATACTGAAAATACGATAGGCCAAGGATCAACTACATATTGCAGATCAGCAGATTAACAACCATCTGTCGGACATCTTGCAGAATCATGGTGTCTGTCGAGGCCGCGTTCCTGCCATAAACTTAGTTCAATCATAATGGCCATATGCCGTTAAATCAAAGCGTTAGTTCATGCCTGTTTTAGCTCGATGCTCTGCAAATATGGATTTAATCGCGACGGGGCGTCGCTCGCTACCATGGACAGATGAAAGGATGACATAGCACATCACGTGTGGGGTTCCTCACCGAAACCCTATTCTTCCTGTGGGAGCCGCCTCTGGCGGCGAGATTATCAGGTTAGTACGGATGGTGCGCTTCGTAAAACTCACCGGCACGCTACTTGATGCCCTTGATGTGCTAATTATTCATCGCTGAGAGATACAAGGGGGTTAATGAAGAAGGAATCGTATCGTTTTCTCATACATATACATTGGTGCGGTTCGTAAAACTCACCGGCACCCTACAACTGGTGACAAGGGTGCCGGTGAGGAACGAACCGCACCAATAGAAACAATATTATATCAAGACCATCACTCATCACCGCTGCGGTTCGCAAAGCTCACAAGCACCCTTTCCATCACAAACAGATATATCTCAATGCTCATCCAGCAATGAGAATGACAGGAAGGTGGTAAATAACCCTAAACCAATAATCACCGGCGGTGATGGTAGGGCTATCATTAACAACACAGAGCCTAACCAGATACGATATGCATACCGTAACCGGTCTTTATAGGCTGGGGTCAATTTACGCCGATAGAAATGATCACTATCGGGATGAATATTGCGCATCCATTCAGGCAACAATAATTGTAGGTAAAACCATATCAGTGAGAAGCCCATGACCTTATTCCTTTAATAAATCCCACTTACAGTTTATCAAAGAATGGCGATTTTGCCTGTTTAGGCGGGATTATCCGCTATTATAAATCCGCCACCCGATAGAGAATAGCATCCCGATAGCCGGTGATAATCCGAATCAAACCGGCAAGCTGATGATTTAGCTCAGAATCACCGCTATCCACAATCAGTGGCCGCCCTTCTAGAGCCTTTATTTTACTCTTCGTGGCCACCAGAATAATATTCTCTCGGCCCACGCGGCGTAATAATTCGGGGCTGAGTTGCTGATTGCCTCGGCCGATAATATGCCCCTGGCCTCCAATCACGGTAATCACCAAACGCGTCTCAACACCCTCGGTCATCTCCAGTAGCTGTTGTGCCGTTAGATCTTGGCCAATCAGTTCGCCATTTTCAATCAGATCGACCCCTAACAGAGTATTGTCGAGCCCAAGATGATCCATTAGCGCCTGCACCGTAGAGCCAGACCCCATGATATAGCGCACATCATCTTCCATGTTTTCAGCAAAGTCGGCGGCGATATCATCCAGTACGAGTTCTTCTACCTCACGGCCACCATGTTTGACATGTTGCAAAAAACGCCCCTCTTCTGGCACGAGCAACTCACCATAGTATTTAGCACGCACGCGCCCCTCTCGGAACGCCGTCTCATCAATATCTCTCACCTCTTGATCGGCCAAGGTGACGATCTCACCGCGTACCAACATCGCCACGACTTCGCCCGCCGCTTTGGGGGTCACCGCATAGACACCGGAATGTATCTTCACTCCAGCAGGCACACCAAGCACCGGTGTCGAATCACCGATGGCATGGCAGATATTACGCGCGGTGCCATCACCTCCGGCAAACAAGATCAGATCAACACCCTGTGCCGCCATCGCCTGAGCCGCACGTTCGGTATCTGCCGCACTGGTCTGCCCAGCATGGATACTGCCGATAACTTGAGGCTCGAACCCCGCTAAACGCGCACTGCTTTCGCCCATCTCGCCTGGGTAGGTCAATAACTCGATATCCAGCCCCACAAGCGCGGCGAGTGCCTGTTGCGTGCGCAGATTCGCTTTTGGTTCAGCCCCCATCGATAGCGCTTTCTGCGCGGTGTCTTCACCATCACTGCCTTTTAGCGCCACACTGCCGCCCACACCCGCCAGCGGATTCACAATCAAACCAAGCCGAAACATCTATAACTCCTGACCGGTCTGATCGAGGTGACCGGTCTCCACTAAAAACTGCTGATAAACAAAGGCCGCAATAATCAATCGGGTATCTTCATCCAATTCAAAAAACTTAAAACCATGATTAAACAAACTACCTGACTCGAATGAGCTGCTATGGATATTTCTCAGCTCAACCGGCACTAACAACACCTGATCAATATCGCCGATTCTTAAACGAGTGGTGAGGTAATAATGTTCGCCGACCTCTCCCAATGAATACGGCAGTTGCAGACATAAACCACTCTGGCTTATATCAACACAAAGGGCACTCGCTGGCAGCCCTTCCCGTTCAGACATCTCATCATAATCATCAATAGAACAACTCAAGCTCACCGGTACACGGCTATGGCCACGAATCCGTTTCAACTCAATCTTCTGAGGATAGGCTAACAACCAATAGGCAAAAGGCTGATCATACTGTTTTAGTATCTTGCTAGTGAAATGGCAGATACGGTTGCCACTGATTAACCGAAGGTTGGCCATGTTGCCTTCATTGATCATGGTCGGCACGCCACTGGTGCTAGATGGGGCAGAGATCATAATGCCGCCATTCTCCATATAGCCCACCAGCCTCGCGGTAAATTTTGCGCGGGGGGAACGGATTTCAACACGCACAGGATCGCCAATCTGTAAACGTAGACCGGTCAGCGTTTTGGCCGTTTGAGTCGATTCCAATGATAAGGTCATGAAACCGTTTCCGCGTTTTGAATCAAACAATGTAAAGAATGAATATCCGTACTCCTAGAGATCACGATGATTACACCTTAAATCCGACCGCGCTAAGCTGTGCCGCTAGTGGCTTCAGCGGCTTTTCACCGGATAACTCTGCCGCCACGAACTCCCGCCGTACTGGATAATTTTTGCGTAGCTGATCAAAGGCTATGGGTTGCGCTTCTGTATCAATGAGCGATGCCATAAAACATTGATGATCGGCTTCAGGCTGATAAACAGCATGTACGATGTCCGTCAGACTTTGCTGACCATTTAACTCGATGTGAGGTGTTTCACCTGCTTCGGCTAAACACTCCTCTAGCGTGATCGTTGGCGTGATGCCCTGATGCTGACAAAAAGCATGGTACAGCATCCAAGTACCCCGAATTTTTCCATCCAGGGAATAACCGGCAATATGGGGAGTGCCGATGCGCACCTGCTGAGCTAATGCTTGATCCACACGGGGTTCATGTTCCCACACATCCAGAATCAGGGTCACATCCGCGCGCCCTTGATGCCAACGCAATAACGCCGCATTATCGATCACCGGCCCCCGCCCTGCGTTTAACAACACCGCATTAGGACGGATTAGTTCGAGGTTCTCAGCATTCAACAGGTGGAGACTTGGATGATCTCCCTTCGTCAGCGGCGTATGCAGACAGATAATATCGGCTTGCTGTAACAACGAGGGCAATGCCACAAATCCCTGCTCACCCGCGGCTTCCCGTGGAGGATCATTCAGCAATAACTGAACCCCTAGCAGCTCGAGACGCTGCTGCAGTCGACGCCCCACATTACCCACCCCGATGATGCCGACCACTTTGTCGGTCAGCTCAAAGCCCTGCTCAGCCGCCACCAGCAACAGATTACTGATCACATACTCGGCCACCGCATCCGCATTACAGCCCGGCGCACTGGAAAAACCAATCTCGTTGTTCGCTAACCAATCCAGATCGATATGGTCTGTGCCGATCGTCGCCGTGCCCACAAACCGCACCGGCGTCTGCTCAAGTAGTGCCTGATTCACCGGCGTTACTGAACGCACCAACAATAGGTCCGCCTGCTGCAAATCACTATTTTTCATCGTTCGGCCCGATACCTTATGTATCTCGCCAAGATCACCAAATAAGCGCTCTAATGCAGGAATATTTTCATCAGCCACAATGTTCAGTCTGGATGGTTTCAAAGATCACTCCAAAGGTTATAAAATCAGCTGGTTAAGGAACGAAACGCCGATTATAATTGCCCGCCTTACGGTTTGACATCATTTCTAGGCAAATAAGTTCAGGTTACTTTTTGATTATTCGTTGGCGCAAGCAACAGGATTATTTTATTGTCCGACTCTATCAGGATCTGATGGGGGACTGGGTGCTGAGCGAATCCTGGAGCAATAGGCAGAATAACAAAGATATGGTCAATCACACCATTTTTCATTGTTACCATGAAGCCCGCGCTCAATTAAGAGTGATTAGCCGACGCCAGCGCTCCCTTGGCTTTAAAAAAACCGCCACCAAAGAGCAACAGATCGAATTAGACTTCGGTTAACACCCGCTCTTAAGCAACTAATTAGTCCTAATGAGTTGGCATCTGCCAGCAGCAGCGATATATTTCCTTCCTCGCTTCAACAACATTACACAGATTTCAGCTACCCATCATTGACGGTATCACCTATTCGCGCCACCGTAGCTGAGCTAAGAGAGGTCTTATGAGTAAGTTTGATTTTGCCCCGATGCCCGACAAAGAGGGATTCTTTGGCCATTACGGCGGCCAGATACTCCCCCCAGAACTAAAAAAAGTGATGGATGATATTGATCGGGCTTACGAAGAGATTCGCCACACTGAATCATTTAAAACCGAACTGATGCAGCTCAATCAAGACTACGTCGGTCGCCCTAGCCCCATCTATCATGCGAAACGCCTGAGTGAAAAACTTGGTGGCGCACAGATCTACCTCAAACGTGAAGATTTGAATCACACCGGTGCACACAAGATCAATCACTGTCTCGGTGAAGCCCTGCTGGCCAAATTTATGGGCAAAAAGAAAGTGATCGCCGAAACTGGTGCGGGACAGCACGGTGTGGCCCTCGCTACCGCCTGTGCTTTAGTGGGCATCCCCTGTGAAATTCATATGGGTCAGGTAGATATTGAGAAAGAACATCCCAACGTCACTAAGATGAAGATCCTCGGCTGTAAACTGATACCTGTAACGCGGGGAACGGCCACCCTCAAAGATGCGGTCGACAGCGCCTTTGAAGAGTACCTGAAAAATCCAGAAGAGTTCATCTACGCGATCGGCTCCGTGGTTGGCCCTCACCCCTTTCCGAAAATGGTAAGGGATTTTCAAAGCATTATCGGTCGTGAAGCCCGTCAGCAGTTTAACGACAGACATGGCAAGAATCCGGACATCATCACTGCCTGTGTCGGTGGCGGCTCCAATGCAATGGGCCTATTCACGGCCTTCTTAAACGATGATGAAGTAAAAATCGTCGGCGTCGAGCCAGCCGGTAAAGGGTTAGATACCAAAGATCATTCCGCCACGCTGACTTTAGGGACGCCGGGTGAGATTCACGGTTTTAAATGCTACGTCCTGCAAGATGAAAATGGTGAACCGCTGCCTGTTCATTCCATCGCCTCGGGTCTCGATTATCCCGGTGTCGGCCCGCAACACTGCTACCTGAAAGATATTGAACGCGTTGAATACCAATCCGTCACCGATGACGAGTGTCTCGATGCCTTTATGACCCTCTCCCAAGTGGAAGGTATCATTCCGGCACTGGAAAGCGCCCACGCCGTTGCTTGGGCCATGCGTGAAGCACCGAAGCTTGGTAAGGACAAAACCATTCTGGTTAACCTGTCCGGCCGTGGCGATAAAGACGCCGACTATGTCGCGACTAAATTAGGTTTATAATTTAAATCAGCACATAAACCGGTACACTTTTTAAAAATCAAACGGCTGAGCCCACAGCCGTTTTTTAATCCTGACAACATCTAGTCTCAATATTCCCCGAATATTCATATGAAAATCCCTCGATCCTATTTTTGTAATTGAAATGAGGAGATATTCAGCATGCCTAACCGTTCTTATTTTTCAAAGCATCGTCCCTTACCCTGTCAACGTAACCGATCTTAATCAGTAATCCCTATTTTTTATGGCCACAAAAAAAGGGCGGTTTAAGGCCCTTATGTGGTGTATCGATACTGATTAACATTAGCCATCACATACTTTTAGACGATTACCGCTTCAGCCTCTGGCGCGGCACGCGATACCGCCTCAGTGCCCGATTTAGCCCCCGCTTCCGTTGTATAACCTTGACTGGTCATAATGATTTCATGATTGCCGGCTTTAAGATTGAAATACCACTTACCACTCTTTCCTTCAAATACCGTAAACCGTTCGGGCAACACCGAATTTTTTCGAACGGATTCAACACCATTTTTAGCGCTCGCTTTAGCCTTATAGCCTTCAGAAGCACCAATATTTTCACCATTTCCCGCTTTTAATCGAAATCTAAACTCACCCGCTTTATCTTCATATATCTCAAATTTTGCAGCCATCTGACACTCCTTACCCTTTATCATTATTTAGTATTTCGATAGTACGAGTCATTCGGTATAGCTTACTTTTGATGATAATGCGTTAAAAATGGCCAAAAACTGATCAATCATTAGTCTATAGTCCGCTTAACGTTGCCATTTTTCAAACACCGACTAGGCTATTGGTGGGCTTAAATTTTAGCGATTAAAATGAATTTCAAGGGAGAGTGAGATGCTAGGTTACCGTCAGGATTTTCTTAAAGGCATCACCCTACTTCTCCCCTCATTCTCAACAGAGCTATCACAGGAAGTACTGAATGTAGGCAAGGTGTTCGACTACCCAAACTACTCCATCATCATGAATAGCGCCTCAGAAAAGCGATCCGCCGTCATCGTTTGTCTTAATATTGATCAAAGTAATCTAAAAAATACAACCCGCTCGGATGCTTGGAAAATAGATAACCGCATCGGTTTCGACTACCAGTTAGATAACGCCTATTACGCAAGCAATCCATGGGATAGGGGGCACATGGCGAAGAGAACCTCGGCAGCCCAAGGAGAAACCGCCAGAGATGCCCAGTATGCCGCCAATGAAACCTTCTACTACTCGAATAGCTGCTTACAACATGAAAACCTCAACCGAGATGAGTGGCGCGGTCTAGAAGATTGGGTGTTCGACCTAGACCTTGATACGGATGGAAAAATCACTTCATTCTCAGGGCCCTTTTACGGCGCTAATGATAGAACGGTCAGGCCATCGGGCAGAAAAACGGCGTTGATTCCTGCCGGCTTTTTTAAGATTGTGTGTTTCATCAATAAAAGCACCAATAGCCTCGACGTACGTGCCTTTATTATTTACCAAGATGAAGATGCGTTGCGGGATAAAAAAGGTCGATCCCGTTATAACAACCTACATTATCAAGTGACCGTGAGTGAAATTGAAGCGCTCACTGGCTTACGTTTTGATAACCGGATTTATCAAGCCAACCCACTTTACTACACAGGAGATCACGCCACCGCTGAGGAGAATGTCAGCCACTTCCCCGAGAATATTGAAATAGCTAAACCCGCCGATATCCTCGCCAAAGGACAGCCTCGGCAAACCGTTAATGATGATATTGTCGATATTTTTATCTGTGCGGCACTCGTTGATCCAGTAGGAACAGACTCGGGGCGTGAATGGGTTAGCTTAATCAACTTAGGGGCAACCGAGATAGATCTTACAGGGTGGCAGCTATCGGATAATTCGGATACTACCCTTGCCTTAACCGCCCTTATTGACGATACCATCTTGCAACCGGGTTGCTCGGTGATCCTTCGTAAACTATCCCCCTTAAGGCTGTCCAATAAGGGCGATATTATAAAACTCTATGATCAACAGGGTGCCAGAATTGATTGGGTTAACTACACAGAAGATATGGTACAAAAAGGTAAGCCGGTGCTCTTTCTGAGCCCACGGGATACCTTGGATATCTGATCCTATCAAGGCGGATGAAAACGCAAAGCACAGGGCAACTAAAACCTACCGTGTGCTATTAACGATGATCTATTCGCCTGACCTTTTGCTTTTACTATCGATCGGTTCGCCTGTCATCGCTTGCATCTCTTCCATGCTTTTCAGGCGACAGACAGCCAACTGCTCTAAACGCATGTTTTTGATGGCCGCTAATGGATCTTCAATCGGATTGTCTCGCTGAGTTTCGTCATACTCAATGTCGTCATCGACGACATGATCCACATTCTTTTTCGTTTCCATGGCTTAGTTACCTACTGTGCGAGTGATGCTTTATGTTAATCCCATCTGACAGCCCAGAACAGGGTAATCATTGCAGGTCATAGACAACCTTTATAAGCGCACCTCTTCGATTACCCTCTATCAAGCCAAACCTCATACACCGTCAACGCTTCATCTCGACCGATAGCATCATGCAATCGACCCTCGTCTTAGATATAAATATTTACTATCGAATAATTTAATACAATCAATTTAACCTATCGCCATTGTTAGCGCATTATAGATCTCGTTCCCAAACACAAGAACTTATACATAAGAACTTACTCACTGGAGTTACCAACATGATTAATACAACTATCAAACCATTCTCAGCCACTGCCTTCAAACAGGGCGAATTCGTCGACATCACCGAAGCTGATGTGCTCGGTAAATGGGCTGTCTTTTTCTTCTACCCTGCTGACTTCACCTTTGTCTGCCCTACTGAACTAGAAGACCTTGGTAGCAAATATGAAGAACTGAAAAAAATGGGTGTTGAAGTGTTCTCTGTTTCTACCGACACACACTTCTGCCACAAAGCATGGCACGACACGTCTGAAGCCATCGGCACCATCAACTACTACATGGTGGGCGATCAGACAGCCACTATCACCAATAACTTTGGTGTATTACGTGAAGGCCAGGGCTTAGCCGACCGTGCCACTTTCTTGATCGATCCAGAAGGTGTGATTCAAGCGATGGAAATTACTGCTGAAGGTATTGGCCGCGATGCTGACGACCTGATGCGTAAAATCAAAGCCGCTCAATATGTTGCCGCTCACCCAGGTGAAGTTTGCCCTGCTAAGTGGAAAGAAGGCGAAGCGACTCTGGCACCATCACTGGACCTAGTCGGTAAAATCTAATTCGATTTTACACCTCCATTGAGCGTCAACTGGCCTGCTTCACCGACTTATCGGGCGGCAGGCCAGTATAAATAATCATTAGTATCGAGGTGCAGTGCACTTCAGAGTTTTAGGGTTACCCCAGAACCCCACTTATCTACCGCCATCAAATGCAACCCTAATGACCTGTGGTTGACATGGCGGAGATCCCAATTTTACTCAATTCAAGCCGGATGGTGATTTATGTTAGATAGCAACATGAAACAACAACTGGGCACCTACCTTCAGAAAATCGCTCGTCCGATTGAGTTGACGGTGTCTATAAACGAAACGCCAAAATCCAAAGAACTGGAAGAACTGGCGCGAGAAATTGCCGATATGTCCGGGGATATCACCCTGATTATTAAAACCGAAGATACAGGTCGTGTGCCACGTATAGCAGTCGGTCCAAGCGGCGAACCTGCTCGTGTGACCTTTGCCGGTGTACCGATGGGCCATGAGTTTACCTCATTGGTATTAGCACTGCTTCAAGCCGGTGACTACCCGAGTAAAGAAAAAGCGGCATTACAGCAGCAAGCAAAAAACCTCTCTAAACCGCTAAACTTTGAGGTTTACATCTCGTTATCCTGCCACAACTGCCCCGACGTGGTTCAGGCAATTAACTTGATGGCGATACTCAACCCAAACATCACCGCAACCATGATCGATGGTGGTGTCTTCCCTCAAGAGGTGGAAGAAAAAGGCATCATGGCGGTGCCAACGTTATTGCTCAACGGTGAACCCTTCGGCAATGGTCGCATGACGCTAGAAGAGATCATCAATAAAGTCGATGATAGCGCCGATGAGAAACAGGCCGCAGCACTGGCGGCCAAAGCCCCCTTTGATGTGTTAGTTGTCGGTGGTGGTCCAGCAGGCGCCTCCGCAGCCATCTACACCGCCCGCAAGGGGATTCGTACCGGTATTGTCGCCGACCGTTTTGGTGGTCAGGTGATGGATACCATGGCGATCGAAAACTTTATTTCCGTCAAAGCGACCGATGGTCCTCGATTGGTCGCCGGCTTAGAAGAACACGTCAAAGAGTACGATATTGATGTGATGACAAACCAACGTGCCGTCGACATTCGCGATATCGAGGGCGAGGATGGTCAACAGATCAAGCAAGTTGAGCTGGAAAACGGCGCGATCCTAACGGCTAAGTCGGTTATTTTAGCCACCGGTGCCCGCTGGCGTGAAATGAATGTGCCCGGCGAAGATCAGTACAAAACCAAAGGAGTAGCATTCTGCCCTCACTGTGATGGCCCGCTATTTAAAGGCAAACCAGTGGCCGTGATTGGTGGTGGGAATTCGGGGATTGAAGCGGCAATTGACCTTGCAGGTATTGTTGAACATGTCACCGTGCTGGAGTTCTCCGATATCCTACGAGCTGATGCGGTGCTGGTGAAAAAAGCAGAATCCCTGCCTAACATCACCATCATTAAGGAAGCGATGACGACCGAAGTGCTCGGTGATGGCAACAAGGTAATTGGCCTAAGTTATAAGGACCGCAAAACGGATGAGAGCCACGTCGTTGATGTCGCTGGTATCTTTGTCCAGATAGGCCTTGTGCCAAACAGCGACTTTTTGAAAGGCACCCTCGAACTCAGTAACCGAGGCGAGATTGTCATCGATAGCCGCGGCCAAACCAGCCTGCCCGGTGTGTTTGCTGCCGGTGATGTCACCACCGTGCCGTTCAAGCAGATCATCATCTCAATGGGTGCCGGTGCGACCGCCGCGCTCGGTGCATTTGATTACCTGATTCGCCGCTGAGTTAGCGCTTGTAACGCAGCACCGCTGTAGAAAAACAAAAGCCACCGTCGAAAGATAGGTGGCTTTTTACAGACATATCATATGCTTAATTTCGCCATGATCTCCGCGGATCGATAGCTACACTCATGACACTCATTTTTATCATTCATTGGTTCCATTCTTACAAATAATTCAATGGTATTTTTAAATACTGCACACCATTGTTTTCTGCACGGGGAAACGCTCCCGCTTTAATATTCACTTGTACCGAAGGAAACAGTAATTGGGGCGAGTCCAAGGTTTTATCTCGCTGGGTACGCGCATCGATAAATGCCTGCTCATCTACGGAATCATTGATATGTATATTGTGTTGACGCTGTTCCGCCACTGTCGTTACTGATTGATCGCTGCGGGTCACAGGGTAATCATGGCACATCATTAATTGAGTCTCATCGGGATAAGCAAGGATTCGACGAATTGAGGCATAGAGTTTTGCGGCAGACCCGCCTGGAAAATCGCAGCGAGCGGTACCTACATCTGGCATAAATAAAGTATCACCCACAAAAATCATCTTATCCCCTACAAGATAAGCAATATCAGCCGGTGTATGGCCGGGGGAAGAGAGTGCCTTACAGTGGATAGATCCGATGGTAAATGTCTCATCTTGATCAAACAGATAATCAAAATGTGCAACTAATTCATCATCAGGTTCAACCACATTAAACAGTGTTGAGAAGGTATGAACCACCTGTGTGACCTGCTTACTGACAGCGATACACCCACCTAAGTGACGTTTTATATAGATCGCTGCAGAGAGATGGTCGGCATGAATGTGGGTTTCGAGAATCCATTCAACCTTTAGCTGCATCTGCGCAATGAATGCAACTATCTTATCCGCCGCCTCAGTATTCGTTTTACCTGCGTTAGCTTTATAGCCTAATACGGGGTCTATAACCGCACAGGCGCTCCCTATACCGCTATACACAACATAACTGAAGGTCGATGAGGCACTATCAAAGAAGGTTTCTACGAGCGGTGTCATTGGTTAATTCCAGAGATTTGATCACATAGATTGTCAAACTAGGGCCATCGAAAAGCAGCACTGATCAAGCGCCTAAGCTCATCGTCACTGTTTCGCCCCCACCCGACCAACAACCACAGCGAGTGATTAATCCATAAGATCAAACGGACAAAAAAAAGCCGGCATCCAGTGTGTTTCACTACTGGATACCGACAATTAAAAGGTTTAATACGTTTTATAAGGCAGGAATTTACCTGAAAGCACAACGTTTACACGGTCGCCTTTAGGGTCTTCTTCACGGTTAATATCCATAGAGAAGTCGATCGCACTCATAATCCCGTCGCCAAACTCTTCGTGAATCAGCTCTTTAATCGTAGTCCCGTAGACACTCACAATCTCATACCAGCGGTACAGCAATGGATCAGTCGGAACAGCGGTGGGCAAAGAGCCTTTATAAGGTGCAACTTGCAGCCAGGCGATTGCTTCATCAGACAATCCAAAGAGTTCACCTACTTTCTCTGCCTGCTCTTTATCGAACGTCATCTGACCTAAACATGCGGCAGTGGTCCACTCTTTTGAAAGGCCAACGACGTCAGCCACAGCGCCCCACTTAATACCTTTACGTACTTTTGCGGACAAAATCAGTTGTGTTACTTCTTCGCGATTACTAATCATGTTGTTTTCCTTCAATAAAGATCGATGTCATTGTTTGCAGAGCGGCCTCTTGTTACCGCTCTATCATAAAAAGTTATGCTGCTTGGGTCTGAGAGCCTGATCCCAGTTTTAAGTGAGCGACGATGTGGTTCTCCACTTCTTGCTCCATAATCAGGGTTTCAGCATCCTCATAAATCAGCGTCCACTTCACGCCAGCCACCGGGAGGCCATTCATCACTAACGGCAGTGAGCGGGTTTTCAAACGTATCACCGGTGCACTGTGCTTATAGTCACTGGCATCCTGCTCAAGAATGGCATGGGCTATGGACTTAGCCTGATGTTTAATCGGTTCTATGAAGCGGCAGGGCGTCCCTTGAATACTGATACAGTCACCCAGCGCATAGATATCGGGTTCGCTGGTCTGCAGGGTGTTTGGATCCACCTGAATTCCCTGTTCAAAATCCAATCCCGCATGGCGGGCGATACGGTTATCAGTCATTAAACCCGTGGCGGCTAAAACTTGGTCCACCTCAAGTGCGTCACCCTGTTTAAAGCAGATCTGCTTCTGTCCATTCGACAACTCAGTAATACCTGTAATCTCATCTTCTCCCCGATAATCAACCCCTAAACGGGTCAGGTTTTCCGCCAACCGTTTAGACGCAAGGGGGGGCAATAAACCGGCCAATGGAAATTCATTGCGATCCAATAATGCAACCTGATGTCCAGCGCGAATAAAATCTTCCGCTATTTCGCAGCCAATCATGCCTGCACCGACAATCGCGATCTTCTGGGGACCTTTTGCCAACGCTTGCTGCATACCAGACCAACTGGTCAAATCATTCACTCGCCAGCACAGACTAGGGGGTAGCTGTTTAGGCAGAGCCGGTTTAGCGCCCTGAGCTAATACCAATGTTGTGTAGGTTAATGAGCCTCGGGTCGTACGTAGCTGATGTAATTCAGGGGTAATACCAACAACAAAGGTTGCTGACATTAGCTGCACACCTAAACGACGTGCGGCATCAATCCCTGTTTCTTTGATCAACGCGGCTTTATCTAAGCCTCGACTGATAGCAACGGATAACTCAGGCTTGTGATAAATATCACCCTGACAAGCACTGACGAGCGTGATCGGTACCTGTTGATCTAGTTGTCGAATGGCTTCAACAGCGGCCCAACCTGATAGCCCTGCACCCACAACCACAATACCCGGCTCACTGCTAAAATTTTCTGTTTGCTCAATAACGGTTACGACTGGTTTCTCAAATAATTCGAAATCTGTTTTGGTCACGCCGCAAAGGGGGCACTCCCAATCATCGGGTATGTCTTCGAAACGGGTACCGGGTGCTAAACCACTATCGGGGTCGCCCTGCTCTTCATCATAAATAAGACCACAGGCACGACAGAGGTACTGTCTCCATTCTGGGAATTCGCTACTCATGCTGGCACCTCCTCTCGCATCTGCTTGGCCATCTCCCAGCGAAGGTGTTTAATGGCCGGTGTTACGATAGCGACAAAGTGGGCTTCGCGAATACGGCGTTGCGGCGAAGCACTCATTAAATAACCTTTGGCACCTTGATGTAGTAGTGACGACTGGGAGGCTTTAAGGCATAACTCGGCCCCTTGAGAGCGCACATCTAACACATCAAGGAAAAACTCTTTGCTACCATCATAAGGTGTTTTCGCTAATACCATCGTGCGGGCAACCAGATCATCGAACTCAGCTTGCAGTTCATCTGGACGGTTATGGAGGTATTGGTTTACATGACCTAAGGTGGGTTCGACCTCTCGCATAGCGTCGATCGATCCCTGAATAATACCTGCGGCAATGCCTACCTGTAGTAGAACAAAAGCACCGCGAATACGTTGTATAAAGGGCCGTGCAGGATCAGCAATCATCTGATCTTCACTGACAAAATAATCGACGAGCGTAATAGCCCATGTACTTGTGCCTTCCATACCGGAAAACTCAGGGCAAGCACGCAAACTTACCCGTTCATCTAAATCCAGTAGGAACATAATCTCGTGGGAACGGCTGCCATCACTGCGGTCAACCGCAGCAACTGCACCACAATATTGGCCTTCAGCGATATGACTCACCCAAGGTAGTGTTCCACTGACACTGTAACCACCGGGTACTTTTTTAGCTTTGAACGCCATCTTTTCAATGCCGGCCAACGCCTTCATCGGATTTGATAACCCTGTACCGCCAAATGTTCGGCCTAAAGTGTGGTCGCCGAGTCGTGCAAGCAATGCAGGATTGCCTGATTGTTCCATATATAAGCCACATACATCGTGACACCAGGTCATAAAACCTGTTGCACCACACTGGCGGCTAATCTCACTCATGGCTGAAATAGCCAAATCAAATCGGCAACCATGCTGATCTAAATGACCCGCATAAGCGCCCGCCTGACCGAGGCTTGCCATGATATCGAGCGGGTAGTACCCCTCATCAATCCGCTTGGCTGCCGGCGCAAGTTGTTGCTGCGCGACCAAACCGACATCGGCAAGCACCTTGGTATCATCGGCCCAGGGAGCTGTAATTGAAGAAACTGCAACGCTATTCATGGCATACCTCTCAAAGTCAGTTAATACGTAAATTAATCCATCAAGCTAATGCTGAATGGAATTGGGTTACGCATCGTATTAGCAACCGGCGAAAAGTAATTGGCACGGGTTACAATCTCATCTAACTCTTCCCGTGAAGCATCGCCTTCGATGAGGACTTTGACGCGAATCTCCTGAAAGCCCATCTGCTCAGGTTCCATCTCAGCACCACCGGCACCCCATGCAGCTGGATTACCGATATCACCCTCTAGAAAAACTTCTAGTTTGCTCAGTTTCACTTGCTTCCAAGTAGCCACTGCAGTGATACCGACACACAAACAACCACCTAGACCTGATAATACGATTTCACCCGGAGCTGGCGCTGTATCTTCACCAAACAGGTGCAATGGCTCATCAACCACCACTTCATGCTGATTGATATGGCTGACCGTGCGATACTGACCATCCGTAATGGTATGAACTTTGTTAGTACCACGGTTACCTGGGTTGTTAAGTCCCTTTTCTGCAAATGCCATCAAACCATCACGATCAATCGAACGTAGGTGGCTAGAAACAGTTTTTGGTGTCATTGCTGTATTCATGTTTTTCTCCAAAAGATTTAGCAGGACTGTATATTTTGTTATAAACACTTCAGATGTTTCTTAGATCATTGCAGCAACGATGCCAAAATAAAATAATCATTAAAAATCAATAGCTTGAAAATAAAAGCATTTTTAATGGCCTTATGAAGCGGAACATTGTCAATAAATGTAATCTCGACATTGTCAGACAATGTAGCTCTACCAATCAGTGACTACAGTCCACTGAATTCCGTTTCATATCGATAAGCTCTAGGCCTATACCTCGGACGCCAGACATAAAAAACCCCGAACCGAAGTTCAGGGTTTAAAGGATCCAACATTTTCATTTAGCAGGCGTAAGGCAAACCGGTCTCAATAGGGAGGGCCGCATCCTCTGCCCACTCATTCCATGAGCCAAAGTAGAGTTTTACATTTTCAATACCTGCCGCTTTTAATGCCACGAGGGTGTTCGATGCCCGTGCCCCCTTAAAGCAGTAAATATAAACATGACTCTCTTTGTTAATGCCCACACTGGCGCAATCCGCTAACACCTCCTCTGAGGACTTAAACACGGGCACAGCGCCGGGTTTCATCATGCGGTACCATTCAAGCCAGCGTGCACCAGGTAAACGACCTTTTCGGGAGGAGTAATCACGGCCATAAGGCGATGAACTGGTGCCCACCCACTCATCCACATCCCGAACATCAAGCAGCACAATCTCATCATTACCGAGTGCTTTTAACACATCATCTTTATCAACCATCAACCCATCAGCACTATGATCTAACGGAAACTCAGCCGCGACGGGGGTGAAAACCTCCGTCGTCTCCGCTAAGCCCGCCGCTTTCCAAGCTTGAAAACCACCATGTAAAATCGACACTTTTGGATAACCTAGATAACACAATAAAAAGTATCCGCGGCAAGACTGACCAAACCCTGAGTTCATTGAATCTTCATAGACAACGGCCGTTTCTTCACCAGAAAGCCCTGCCTTACCAAATACACCTGCAAACTTACCTTTTAACTCAGCGATCCCTTCCGGTGTCGACGCCGCCAGAAAAGTAAAAATATCATGGATATTCACCGCACCAGGGATATGGCCCGCAGCAAACTGCTCGGGATTACGAGTATCAATCAACACGACTTTTTCGTTATCGATCTTTTGCTGTAACTCTTGAGGATCCAATAGAACTGTTGTCATTTTCCAACTCCAGAAAGTATCATTTATAGGTATTAGTACAACATTATTTATCTTCCTTTAAATACCTATCAATAACTGTTCCAGCCCGCATATTTTCCTTATAAAACAGATATATATAAATAACAAAGTCAAATATAACATCATTTATTATTACAGAATGATTAACATTGTAAGCCAATGTCATATGACTTCTGCATGCATAATGCCACTAAATTATATTTCAGAATTTCATTACCACCCTTGTCACACTAGCACCCACAATATTGCGGAATATAAAACCACCTTGACAAAGATACATTCCGTCCTGTATCTAATATATAGCGAATAAGGAAACCGTATAATGACCGTGAAAATGAGTACGCCAGTACAGCTACCAAGAACACAAGCTCAGCGTAGTGCCGAAACACAAATGCTGCTGTTAGACGCCACAATAGACACCCTCATTGAAGTCGGCTATACACGCGCTAGTACTATGGAAATAGTTAAACGTTCAGGTGTATCCCGGGGAGCACAAGTACATCACTACGGCAGTAAAACAGGTTTAATCACCGCGGCAACGAAACATCTATTTATTGGCTTTATTGATGAACTCGAAGAATTAGCTCTGCAAGTTAGGTGTTCCGATAATCATTTGGAGGCTTTTCTCGATGGCACCTTAGAAAAGTTTTTCCATGGGCGGTTCTTTTTTGCATCCCTGGAACTTATTATCGCAGCGCGAACAGATATATCGTTAAAAAATAATTTAATACCCTTAATCAAAGAGTTTCATCATCGACTTGACGAACTATGGGATCGTTTTTTTGTATCGACTGATGCATCACCTGCTAATGTCGCTATCCTGTTAAATATGACCCTTTGTCTTTTACGCGGGATGGCTGTGCAATCAGTGCTACGTGAAGACCCAGATTATTACACAGAGATAATCGACACTTGGAAAACAATTTTATTATCATTTTTAACTAAACGAGAGAATTAAAGTTATCAACACCAATGATTATTTTTAACGTCAAACAATAGTCATAACAACTAACCAATTAGTGATACAGACTAATTAAAAACTTACAACTTAAATATAAGGAGAGTTCAACCTAACAAACTTAAATAACAATAGTTTTGACTGATATTAATACCCCCTCAGTCATACGAAGTGTTTGCTCTACTGGTTTTTTTAAAATAGTTTTCATGCTTTACATTTTTCAATAAAAATTAGTTAACCCCACAGGATCAATGCTTATGAAAATTAAAAATTCAATAGTCGCCGCTGTTATCACAGTCTGCAGTTTAAGCACGATATCTAGCGCAAGCGCTGAAAGTGTAAGAACATTAAAGTTTCATAGCGGACTGGCACAGTCTCGCCCTGAGGCAGCATCTATCGACCACTTCGCTGAATTAGTTAAAGAAAAATCAGGTGGCAACCTACTCATCAATGTTTATCACTCAGGCTCTCTAGGGCTTAAAGAAGCAGACATGCTACGCATCCTACAAGCAGGCATGGTAGATATTGGCCTCATGTATGGCGAGTACTATAAACGAGATGCGCCAGCGTTAGCCTCTGTTTATGCTCAAGGCGCCATAACAGAAAGCAGCCAGCATCTTGATGTGCTTCCTACCTTACGGGATATCTATAAAAAAGCCTATGCAAAGTGGGATATCACTACAGTAGGTGGCGTAGTAGCACCCGTATTTGATGTTGGCTTACATTGTAAAGAACCTATCAACTCCCTTGAAGGCCTACATGGTAAAAAGGTTCGAGTGTGGTCTGGTCACCTTGTTGACACCTTCAAAAACTTGGGAATTACCGCGCAGGTGATCCCACAAAATGATATGTACCTCGCTCTTCAAACTGGCGTAGTCGATTGTGCTTATTACCTATCAACCGTTGCTAAAACGGTCTCACTTCAGGAAGTAACCAAGTATGAATCTTATCTACACCCTTGGGCAGCATCCCCATGGATGTTTGGTGTCAGCGATAAAACTTGGGACTCACTAAGCAAAGAGAATCAAGCAATTTTAGTTGAGGCTGGTAATGAGATATGGGACGAAACCAAAGAAAAAGCCGTTGACCCTGTACGAGAAACAACGGCCCGTGAAGAACGAGTTGCTCTCGGCATAACAGTTCTCCCTAAGTTTAGTAATGCCGACGTCCAAACGTTTGTTGCAGCGTCTAGCAAAGCTTGGAAAGAAATGGCAGAAGAATCCGGTGAAGAAGGATTGGGCTATTATGAAACAGTCTCTAACTTAACTAAGTAAATTTTACCGGCTCTAATATTTTATATCAGAGCCGGTATTTTTATCAGTCTAAAACTATAAGGAACACATTAAATGCTCCTATTTTCTAAAGTTATTGACTTTATTGTAAAATGCTTTTTTTATATTGGTGTGTCATCAGGGATAGCAATGACATTATTAGTATTCGCAAGCACCTTACTTCGATACCTTGCTGGCCAGCCTATTTCATTTTCTGATGAACTCACTGGATTACTATTTTTAACAATGGCATTTACGACCTTTCCATATGTGTCCAATAAATCGGGACATATTAGGCTAGACCTCATTACCAACAAAATGCCCCCCAGCATTCAGAAAATTTTCATCCCTATTGCCTCAACAATATTTATTACCTTTGCCATTATCTTTGCTTGGCAAGCATGGCAGTTCCTAGAATTTTCTAAACTCATTAGTTCCCGTACCGATGTCAGCAGAATATTACTCTGGCCTTGGATGGCTCTGATGCCTGTATCGATGATACTTTGTGTCATAGTCGAAATTAAAAAGCTACTCATAAAAAACAGTCATTCCATGCTAGAAGAGGTTTCACCATGAGTTGGCTTATTCTGTGTTCAAGCCTTGCACTTCTATTAAGTACCGGCGCACTTTTAGGCGCTGGGTTAGGGCTAACCGGTTTCATACTTCTCCACTTTCAAGGCAATGGTGCCTCCGCATTAGCAATCAACTCCGTATGGAATTTACTAACAGAATTTACACTAAGCGCTGTACCTCTTTTTATTATATTAGGTGATATATTGCTAGCTAGCGGTGTATCTCAGCGTGTTTACAATGGATTAACACCTCTGTTTCGCAAGATTCCAGGCCAGTTACTACACACAAACATTGCTGTTTGCACTCTTTTTGGAGCAGTAAGTGGTTCAAGTACGGCCACAGCCGCAGCAATTGGGTCTGTCAGTTATCCCGAACTTAAACAACGCGGATACTCCCCTAGTATGGTTGTGGGAACGCTAGCTGCAGGTGGAACCCTAGGGTTACTCATTCCTCCTAGCTTAGCGCTGCTTATATATGGAGCGACTCAAAACGTTTCTATTGGCAAGCTATTTATGGCGGGCTTAATACCCGGTGTGATTATTGCTGTCTGCTTTTCTGCATGGATTTTTATACGAGCTAGCATCGGTACCAAAGTGGCACCACCCGCGACTGAGCCATTTTGCTGGAAAGAAGTAAGACAGGGTCTGATGCAAGTCTGGCCACTTCCCATTCTTATCTTTTTTGTCCTTGGTACCATTTACATGGGTATTGCAACCCCAACGGAAGCCGCAGCATTAGGCGTGGCAGCCGCCATCGTTATCGGGTTTAGCTGGGGGGATTTAACGATAACAACATTATGGAAAGCATTTCACAATGCCTCTTTTATGTTCGGTGCTATTGCACTAATTTTGGTTGGCACATCTATTTTGGCACAAGCCGTCAGCTTGCTGGGGTTACCTAGAGCTGCAGTCGAAATGATCAGTGACTTGGGGTTTGGCCGTTATGGCGTGTTAGTAATGGTCATACTCGTATACCTATTATTGGGATGCTTTTTTGACGGCATATCACTTCTCCTCATGACATTACCCATCACATTCCCAATGGTAACAAGCATGGGTTTTGATCCTGTTTGGTTTGGCATTATTGTCACACTACTTATGGAGGTGGGAATGATAACACCGCCAGTTGGACTCAATCTTTTTGTACTCAGCGCTATTACAAAAAATGAAGTCAATGTCACACAAGCGGCTAAGGCTTCATTACCCTATTGGCTGATTCTATTAATGGCTGTTGCATTGTTAACGATCTCGCCATCAATCGTTTTATGGCTCCCGAACACAATATTCTAATCGGACGTTAAACATTGTAAGTAAAAGCCGAGACCGAAGAGCAACCCTCTTCGATCTCGGCAACACTTCGTCATTAAATAAAAAAGGCATAGTGGTTAGCAGCACACCTGCTGACGTCTTCCTTAAAACGATACTCTAAACCTTCCATTTTTAACGGTCTATTACCTCTATTCACGACAAAGGTTCATCGGTAACCCAAGCTTTTCGAGACGATACCTAAACTGCCGGGGCGACATACCCAACATAGCAGCCGCACGGGTTTTGTTGCCCCCGGTATGTTGCAGAGCCTCCGCAATGGCCCCCGCCTCATCTTTACGCACCCAGCTATAAGGCCGATTCTGGACAGATGAGTAAGCCGATGATGTGGATGGCGTTGGTGGTTGCGGTTGAGACTGAAACAGGGGAACACTTTCCGAACGATGAGCAGGAAAGGAGGGACTTGGAGAAAAACCATCCGATGACTGACCAGCCTCTAGGTGCTCATTAATAGCGGATTCCTGCCGTAGAATCATCTCTATATCATTGACGGTAATAGTTCCCTCTAAACTGATTAATACAGAGCGCTTAATCACGTTTTCAAGCTGACGAATATTACCGGGCCAGTTATAGGTTTCTAAACGCTCCATAACCCCCTTATCAAATACGGTATAGCGGTTATATTCTGTATTGGCACTGAGCAGAAAATGACTAGCCAGTATTCTCACATCACCAGCCCGCTCTCTTAACGGTGGCAGGTGGATAGGAAAAACATTAAGGCGATAAAACAGATCGAGACGGAAGGTACCTTTATTCACCGCCTCTTGTAAGTTTTTATGGGTCGCCGTGATGATGCGGACATCGACAGGAATATCCTTAACACCACCGACGCGCTGAATGACCTGGTTTTCCAGAATCCGCAACAGCTTTGACTGCAACTCCATATTAAGATCACCAATCTCATCGAGAAAAAGAGTCCCTCCGCTGGCTAACTCAATTTTTCCTTTTTTACTCGCTGATGCGCCGGTAAAGGCACCCCGCTCATGCCCAAAAAGCTCCGATTCCAACAGTTGTTCAGGTATCGCTGCACAATTGATCGCAACAAAGGGCTGATCTCTTCGCGAGCTATTCAGATGCAATACCTGAGAGAAACGCTCTTTACCCGTACCGGACTCCCCCGTTAACAACACGGTAACCACCGTATCAGCGACTCGGCTAATCTGCCTTAGCGCATCACGTACCGCTTGGCTTTCGCCAAGAATACCGTGATTATTCTCACCACTCTTATTTTGCAGGGCGTCTTTTAGCTCTCTGTTTTCTTCCTGAAGATAACTAGTACGCTCCTTAATCAAATTATTGATACTGATAATCTGCGCAATAAACGTCGATAGAATCCGTAAAATCATTAAATCGGCATCGATCGCCCGGGGTCGCATCCGTAATCGATGCGCCGCCAATACACCGATAGGTGAATTACCATCCATAATAGGGACCGCCATATAGGCGACCACCCCATCGGGAAGCGTTTCACGATCAACAGCCCTAAATAAATAATTTTGTTCCTCATCAATATTCTGAATAACGGCAGGCTGACCGCTTTTCATAACACTGCCCGTAATGCCTTCACCAATTTTATAGAGACCTGATTTACGCTCTTCATCTCGCAAACCATAACTATAACGAATCTGCAGTGTTTCATTGGTCGCCGACGGCAGTAAAACACGACCTCGGTTTAACCCTAGCATCTGTGACATTAGCCGTAATGTGCCAGAAATAGCGATTTCTGGAGTCGCCGACTGCCCAATGAGTTTTGCAGATTCATGTAATACCGTCAGATCTGATGCACCAGCGCCAGCATCATTCTCGGAACTCTTATTAATATCTGTTGAAAAATCCATAGGCTTTAACCTCTGCAAGCAGAAAAACCTATTGCTAGCAATAGGTCTGTTTTCAGAAAAGTTTTAACAGCCGTGTTAAATCGGCCATCTAAAGTAGTGACCCCTACCTGCGGGCCTATTGGCTCTACTCATTACTCCACATGCCAGTTAAAGCGTTTAATCAGTACACTACAGACCGTATCCAAGCCATAGCCGATAATGCCAATAACAAGAACGACCGCCGCCAGATAGTCATAGGCAAGCGTATCGCGGGCATCATTGATGGCATATCCTAAACCGCTGGTAACGCCTAAGTATTCAGCTGGAACCAAAACAACCCAAGCCACGCCGACCGCCAAACGAATTCCCGCCATCACATCGGTCATGATAGCCGGCAGAATAATTCGACGAAGCATTTGAAAACCAGATGCGCCCAGATTACGAGCCACCTTAAACCAATTAGGATCAATACGACGAACCCCATGAGCCGTAGAGAAAATAATCGGCCATACGGTAGCCATTACAATCAGGAAAATAATGGCTGAGTCCCAGCTATCAAATGCCAAAACAGCAACCGGCATCCACGCCAAAGGACTGATCATTCGTAAAAATTGAAACGGCACATTAGTCACTTTCAGTGCAACACCAAAGTAACCTACCGTGACACCAACTGGGACGCCGATGGCGATGCCCCAAACCAGCCCAGCCAGAATACGATAAAGACTTGAACCAATGGGAGCCCAAACCTCGCCACTACTGACCATATCCACCAATGCACTAAAGGTCGGCGCTGGTGCAAACGCGGAAAATGCACTCAGGTCAGGATCAGCTTCAATCATATAACCGCCTACCCACCAGAGCGCGAGCAAGCAAGTAATACCCAGTGCAGGATATTGCAATGATTTAAACAAGCCCAAAAACCAACCCATATTAGGCATCATGTTCGTCACAGGGATTGATTGGCTATTGCTAGTGCTCATATCTTAATCACCTCTTCACGTTCAAATGGATTTTCGGCATTAAAGCCTGGCGCATTTTCCCAACCCGGATGTTTTTCCATTGCTGCTTTCACAAAGCGATAATCAACTAGATCTTCCGCGACAAAGTCGGCATCTAACGCTTGTAAAAATGTTGTATCACCGCTCACCAGGGTATGTTTAAGTTCATTGACGATGAGCTTAGTCGCCGATGGGAACGGCCATGGTTGGAAATCGATACGACCACTACCCCATTGTGGATTCTGAATCGCATCAGGGGTGGCATAATCCTCTTCGTCATAAAGCGTCATTGCTCGCTCAACCACATTCGCTTTCATGGGCAGGTAACGCTTGCCATCCCTAGACATCATATGGGCGACTTCTTTCTTGTTCTGCTGAGCGTAGATCTGCGCTTTGACAATGGCGTTCATTACTTTCTGAGTCCATTCAGGATTAGCGTTCACCTGTAATTCATTCATACACACAACACAGCAGGGATGGTTACGCCACATATCACCGGTAAAGCGCAACATTTTACCGCCCGCTAACAATTCACCAGCAGCATTGAAAGGCTCGGCTACAATGAAGGCATCAATTTTCTTAGCGGCCAACGCTGGTGGCATATCCGGTGGTGGCATGATCTGAAGATTGACTTCATCTGCAGCAATAGCCTCACCCTGCCCCTTAATAACAGGCTTTAGGCCCACATGACGCAACGCCATTTGCAGCACAATATTATGCATCGAGTACCAATAAGGCACAGCGACTTGCTTACCACCTAAATCCGAAAAACTCTCGGCTTTGACATGTTTTCCGACCACCACACCTGAACCATTAAGGTGTGCCCAAGACATAATTTTGACAGGAAAGCCGTTGTTATATCGCATCCAGATAGGGATAGGCTTAAGAAAGTGCACAAGGTTAAATTTACCGGCGGCAAAACCTTCAACCAAAGGAGACCAGCCACGAATCAAGGTCGGCTTTTCTGATTTCAGCCCCTCTTCAGCAAAAAAACCTTTTTCATGGGCGACCAATAACACCGTCGCATCTGTAATAGGTAGATAACCAATACGCACTACCTCATCTTCCGGTGGTTGAATATCAGCCCAAGCAGGCATACTGGTTGACAGTCCGAACATTGCAGCGAGTCCCCCCATCGCCAGACTATCCATCATAAAATCGCGGCGACTCATCTCATTTTTCTGTAGATAATCAAGATCAATATCTGAAATTTCATCTACGATAGACTTATGCTTTTTCATTTTACGATCCTCTTAAATTCGCTAGACATCACGCGGCAGATGCCGTTTTTTCTGACTCATCAGCAACGCTGGTATGACGACCCGCCAACCCAGTATCGGTACCTTTAAACTGTTTCATCAACTCATCACGCATGGCTTGGAAACCCGCATCCATGTGCCGTCGTGGCCAAGGCAGATCAACTACCAGCTCGCCAACAATACGACCCGGGTTTTGAGACATGATTAATACTCGATCGGCCATCGCAATGGCCTCATCGATGTCATGGGTTACAATCACCATCGTAAGGCCCCGTTCACGGCAGATATTAGGTACCTCTTCTTGCAACTGAGTACGGGTAAAGGCGTCGAGTGCCGAAAACGGTTCATCCAAAAGCAACACTTCAGGCTCTGTGGCTAGCGACCGAGCTAAAGCGACTCGTTGCTGTTGACCACCAGACAAACTTTGCACATTAGCGTTTTTCTTATCGTTTAAGCCGACCATATCGAGCAAAGCATCCACTCGCTGTCCCGCTTCGCCTTTAGATACGCCATCAAATATCAATCCTAATGCGGCATTCTCTTTAACACTCATCCAGGGATAGAGAGAGGCTTTTTGAAACATCATGTTCCACTTTGCACTCGGCTTAGCGACCTGATGACTATTAATACGTACACACCCTTCAGTCGGTATAAGTAATCCAGCCATCATATGAAGCAGCGTGGATTTGCCACAACCACTGCGCCCGATCAAAGCGACGAGCTCGCCCGGTTCTATTCGGTTTTCAATATCTTTCAGCGTAGGTTCCGCTGTAGCACTGAACTTGTGTGTGATGAAATCAAGTGATATAGACGCACCCATACTCCGGCTCCAATAAATTGATATTGATAAAGGTCAAAGCATTTATTGGGCCAACTTAAAGAAACCTATGAAAACAACAACTTAAGAAAAACGCATAAGATGATCGATTGGCATCAAAGATCAACAATGTCGCGCAATGTTAGTCAGTGCTAAAAATGAAGGATGAATTGGTGCACTTTCTGACAGTCACTCAATACAAGATTCGGCCACTCTAATTCGGCCCCTCTGAAAAAAGAGTGTCTACGGGTGATTTTACAACCACACAACGTCTACCGATGGCCGCTGCGCATCCGACTAAACCTGCGGATCTTTAAGCTGCATAGGCAACAGGGACTCTAGCAACAGATCCTTGCCAATAAGAGACTGACGGTAAGACCAGCCTTGGCGATACAGGACTGGCAATACAGGACAGCCATCCAGTAATGCAACTTGCTATGCATGAAGGCCGATCATATTAAGTGTTAATCAAAATGGCCGATCAGTAACCATCCCCCTAGAATAATTAAGATTTGCGCCCTTGAGCTATTTTATATGCCGTGTTCAATTATCTATAAACTCAATTAATTCAAACACTTTTGTACAAAACTGTTTTTTCTCTATATAGATTACTGATAGCATCAACCATCGAGCTAAAACGCGCATAGTTGTCACGATGCCACTCAAGTATTCAATGCACGCTTAAAGCGATGTAGGCCTGAGCTTTATTTGATAAGGCAAATCCAATAAAAATAACAACGAAAGAGACGATCAATGCAGATGTTAGCGGTACTGATTAATCCGGTATTACCGGTTTTTGCCATCTTGGCTATCGGTTTTGTATTAGGCCGAGCGGGCAAAATAAGCAACGAACAGGCGAAAAGTATTAACTGGGTGGCAACCGCTGTTTTTCTACCCATACTCGTGCTTGGGTTGGTCAGCAATGCGCCGATTGATCAGTTTAGTCTCGCGCCGCTATGTGCTTACCTATCGGCTGAGGCCGTACTGATAACACTGGCATTTTGGTTAGGCCGCAGGCTTGGGCTGGAAAAACAGGAGGCCGTTTTGATGTCGGTCGGCTGCGTATTCGTCAATAATGTGTTTCTGGTGTTACCCATCAGCCAATTCCTGTTCGGCAGCGAGAACACCACCGCGATCATTGCCATTGTTACCTTGGATACCATCCTGCTATTTACCGGCACTCTATTCGCCCTCGAACTCACCCGTCCAGAGCGCCCATCATTAGGCCGCGTTATTAGCATCGTTGCACGCTTGCCGCTGATTATTGCCATCACTATCGGCTTATTGCTCAACCTGCTTCAGATACAACTACCCGATGCGATAGCAACCTTTATTAGTTTTAATGGCAAAGCCGCAGCTCCTCTTGCGCTATTGGCTCTGGGCGTGGTGCTGTCGCAAATATCGCTGCATCCAGACAAAATCGTCTGGTTGTTTACGGGGCTGAAGCTGATTGTCATGCCTCTCTTTGTTTGGCTAACGCTGTCCCTCTTTGCCCCACAGACGCCAGATAGCAATCTCTATATGCTCAGCTCCGCCGGACCGATCACCACCGCGGTATTCTCCTTTGGGATGCTCTATGGCGTACATACCCAACGTATTGCCCAATTACTGGTGTTAACCACAGTATTCAGCCTGATCTCATTGGCGGCATTGGCCTGATAAGCAGAACGCCGATAAGCCCTCAGCAGTGCTGACACAGCCTTGCGGTATACTCAGCACAACAAAACAACAATAAAATAACCGGAAGCGCTCTCCCATGTTAAAAGACCTTTCATTATCGGCGATAACCGCAGGATTATTGGCGGTACTCATCTCCTATTCTGGGCCATTGGTGATCTTCTATCAGGCAGCACTGAGTGCCGAGATATCGAGTGAGATGATGTCATCCTGGGTCTGGGCCATTTCAATGGGCGCGGCTATATCAGGTATTTTTCTCAGTATCTGGCTTAAAGCCCCCATCATTACCGCTTGGTCGGCACCGGGCACCGCCTTGCTGATCACGCTATTTCCCGACCTATCACTCAATGAGGCCGTCGGCGCTTATATTACTGCAGCAATCATACTGATCATGATTGGCTTTTCCGGTTACTTCGACCGCATTATGAATATCATCCCTCGGGGGATTACCTATGCCATGTTAGCGGGAATACTCTTTCAGTTTGGTGTTCAAGCATTCCTATCCATTGAGGTCATGCCTGAACTGAGTATTCTCATGATTAGTACCTACTTGATTTTCCGACGATTACTACCCAAATACTGTTTATTGCTGCTACTTTGTATCGGCCTACTGGGGGCTATCGCCATGGGTGAAACCAACCTGCAATCAGTTACCTTTAACCTCACCACACCTATTTTTATTGCACCCGAGTTTACCTTTAGTGCCACCCTTAGCCTGGCTCTGCCATTAGTGGTGGTAAGCTTAAGCGGACAATTTCTTCCGGGGTTTGCTATCTTGAAAGCCTCAGGCTTTACTTCCCCCGCCCGCCCCATCTTCATTTGTACCGGCGCTATATCGCTAATTACCGCCCTGTTTGGCGGCATAACCACCGCCATTGCAGCAATTACTGCGGCACTTTGCACCGGGGAAGATGCTCACCCCGATCCCTCTAAGCGCTATATTGCGGGCATATCCAATGGTGTATTTTATCTGATCGGTGCGACGTTCTCGGGCACCATCATTGCCTTATTTACCGCTTTGCCTGAACACTTTGTCGCAGTACTAGCAGGATTGGCGTTACTCGGCGCGATTTCAAGCAACCTACTCGGCGCCGCACAGGAAACCACCCACTTTGAGGCCTCATTGATCACCTTTCTCGTTACTGCGTCGGGTATGAACTATCTGGGTATTGGTGCGGCATTCTGGGGCGTCGTCATTGGCCTCATTAGCTATCTTGTGCTGTACCAACCATTGAGATTTACAAGCGGCTTTAAGCAACGTAAATAACATGACGTTAAGCCAATATCGACAGATCAGTATCACCGTTAGATGAAGAACAAAATCGATTCCAAATTGCGCTTCAGAGCTGAAACCGTCATCATATAGGCCGTTTATAACTGTCCACGGTATACAAAGCACAATGAGTAATTTCACCGACGTATCTTATCTAAACACTGTATTTGGCAACCTTAAGGGTGATATGCAGAACCCCAACTGGGACAAAGCAGGTAAACAACTGCACCTAATCCAAGAAGAATTAGCCGAGCTAGTGGAAGGCATCGATAATAAGGATATGTCTGAAGTCCGTGACGCCGTTGCTGATATCTTGGTTGTCACCTATGGGATGGCACATATTCTCGGTATTGATGCGGATACTGATATGTCAGCCGTGCAGGCAAGTAATCTATCAAAGCTCTGTAAAACCGATGAAGAGGTCGAGCAGACTCTGGCTTATTATCGCAATGAGGTTGGCCTTAACGTCTATAGCGGCGGCGAACTGCCCGAAGCCTTTATCAAGTCAGCAGAAGATCAAACCGGTAAAGATGGTAAGTTTTACCCTGGCCAGAAGTTTCTTAAATGCATCAACTGGCATGAACCGAAACTGGTCTGAACGCTCCCTTTATCTCGTTAGCTGAATGGTAAGACCACATCCAGCAGGCTCAATCAAACGGTGTCCATGGCACCGTTTTTAATACCTGTTCACCGCTAAACATCCGCAAGACCTATTACGCCTTGCGGGATGCCGGTTTTCTCGATGGAGTGGTTTTTTTGCTTTTCGCGGGAGCACGCTTAGCCCCAGTGGTGGGTTTACGAGCACCTGTTCGGCTGGTACGTCGCTTTGGCTTAGGTTTAGGGCTTAACGCCTTGAGCGTATCCGGAATAACTACCTGAGATGACTGAGCAATTAACGTTTTTAGCCGTTCCGTCAGTGGCTGCATAAAACTGTTATAACTGGCTTCTTGCTGACACACTCGGCTGAGTTCAGATTCCCACAAGGCGGTCATGTCCGGAGTGGTAGCACTTTCAGGCAAACAGTTGATTAATGCCCTGCCCACTTCCGTTGAACATATCGCTTTGCCTTCTCGGTTTAAAAATCCCCGCGTAAACAGTAGTTCGATAATCCCCGCACGGGTCGCTTCGGTGCCTAGGCCATCCGTCTCTTTCAATACCTTACGAATCTCAGGATCAGTCACATAACGGCCAATACCGGTCATCGCTGCCAGTAGGGTCGCATCCGTAAAATGCTTAGGGGGCTGAGTATTTTTTTCATCCAGAATTCCCTCGATGCATGTTAATGGCTGGCCCTCCTGTAACACCGGCAAACTGCTGTGTTTCTCGGCGGCATCGGATAGCAGCGGCTTCCAGCCTAGATTTTTTGTCTGATGCGCATTAGCAATAAACTGTCCTCCGGCGATGCGTAGATCTACCCGAGTATCGTCATATTCATAGGCTGGCATAAACTGCGCCAGATAATAGCGGCTAACTAAGGTATAGAGTTTACGCTCGGCATCATTCAGAGAAGCCAGATTGGCCTGACGCGTGGTCGGGATAATCGCATGATGGGCGCTCACTTTTTTATTGTTCCAAGCGGCTGAACGCCTGCCCGCATCAATCTGCGGTAGATGTTCGGCGAGGTTTGGCTGGTTGTTGGTGATACTCGCAATCACCTCGCCCGCTTGAGTAAAGTGATCCTCTGGCAGATAGCGGCAATCGGAACGGGGGTAGGTCAACAGTTTATGGCGCTCATAGAGCTTTTGGCAGTTATCCAGCACATCTTTGGCACTCATACCAAAACGTTTGGCTGCTTCTATTTGTAAACTAGACAGACTAAAGGGTAACGGAGCGTTCTCTCGCTTGCGTTTTTGCGTCAAACTTAGCAGTTCAGCGGGCTGCCCTTTAATTCGACTTATCACCGTTTCTGCAAGTTTTCGGTTTAAAACTCGCCCCTCATCATCCTGGTAAGGCTGACAGTTGTCACTCGGTTTCCATTTGGCGTTAAAGCGCTCCCCGGCTTCGGTTTCGATAACCGCTTGCACCTCGTAAAAGGGCTTGGAAACAAAGTTTTCAATCTCGGCATCACGGCGTACCACCAAGCCCAACAACGGCGTCTGCACCCGCCCTACTGAAAGCACCCCCTGATAACCGGCCTTACGCCCCTGAATACTATAGGCCCGCGTCATATTGATGCCGTAAATCCAATCCGCGCGTGAGCGCGCCAATGCCGATACAGATAACGGTATAAAGTCACTATTCGGTTTTAAATTTTGTAGCGCGCTGCTAACCGCTTTAGGATTCAGGTCACTGATCAGTACACGCTGAGCCGTTCGCTTTTTAGTAGCGCTGGCGCCAAGATAATTGATCACCTCGTCCACCAGCAACTGCCCTTCGCGGTCTGGGTCACCCGCATGAACCAACTGTTTCGATTGACGGATCAAGCGGCGTAACACCGTTAGCTGTGAACGGGTCTGAGTGCGCGGTTTTAGCTTCCACTCATCGGGGATAATAGGGAGGTGTTCAAACCGCCAGGGTTTGAAATCTGGATTATAATCGGCGGGGTCTGCTAGTTCGAGCAAGTGCCCTAAGCACCAACTGACACAGTCACCATTGCCTAGCTCGATAAAGCCATCCTGTTTTTTATGGGGTTTAGGCAACACATCCGCGATGGCGCGCGCTAGACTGGGCTTTTCTGCTATATATAAAATCATGATCAATAGTACTGGTTAAATATACAGACAAGTTATCCCAATTCGCACGATGACGCTAGCGGCAGGCACAAAAAAAGCAGCCTTGGCTGCTTTTAACACTTAATCCATCTTATGCGCCGGTCTTGGGCGTCACATAAGCCTGCTCGAGATAGTGAATAATGTCGGAAGATTCATACATCCAACGCACTTCGCCATCCGCTTCATCGATACGCAAGCAAGGCACTTTTAAGCGTCCACCGCCCTCCAGTAGCTCTTGGCGGTACAGATCAACCTTTTTCGCATCACGTAACTCAATATTTAGACCGTTACGACGCAGAGCTCGGCGCACTTTGACGCAAAAGGGACACGCCTCATATTGATAGAGCGATAAATGAGCCGTGCGTAAGTCTAGCTCACGCTGTTGTTGAGGGTCTCTTTTAATCGCCCGAGGACGAAAGACAAAATTCAAAAGCAGGATAATCCTACCGAGAAACCAACGAATAAATGCCACTCTGATAACTCCTTACATTCGGGCCTGATAGCAACCGATTAATTCGTGCGCTAGTATATCATTACCTTCGTAAATAATGGCCTTAAAAAAAACAAGGCATATTCCACGGCTGATTGATTGTATAATATTAAATAATTACGACAATACACTGAACTTATCATTCACTCACAGGTCTACCTTGTCCAGCTTTACCTGAAAACCAGGTTTCGGTTTTAGGGGGGGGAAAGCTGAACGTCTATACACACAGGAAGAACATGAATTCGTCAAATAAACTCCCAAAAAAGCCATGGATCGCATGCCTTTTTGCCATAGCACTTTCAACATCAGCCGACGCCGCTAATTATGTCAGCGATGACGTCTTTACCTTTTACCACGGTGGACCAGGAACAGAGTACCGCATTACCGGGCGGATACGCAGTGGCACACCGGTCACCGTATTAAAACGGAATGAAAAAACCGACTTCATCCAGATTAAAACACCGAGCGGAAAAATTGGTTGGATGCCTGCCGATAAGATTTCATCCGGCACTAGTATGACGGATCGTTATCCTAAGCTTGAGGAACAGTTAAAACTGAATGAAGAGAATCTTGCCGCGCAAGCTGAAGAGATTTTAGAACTCAAGAAGCATAATCAAAGCCTTGCGGGTCAAAATGCCGGTAATGCTGGAAAAGTATCGGCCCTCGAAGAGGAGATCGTGAGTCTAAACCGCACAATTAACGGTATGGATGAAAGCAATCTGATGCGCTGGTTTACCTATGGCGGCTTAGTTGCCTTCGGTGGATTGCTGCTAGGCCTGATGGTCCCTTATCTGCCAAAACGTAGAAAACGTCACGACACTTGGTAACCCTTTAGGCAAATCGCTGATAACTCAGCGGTCTAGAGATATAAAACGAAGCAACCAGAAACCCTGTTTCTGGTTGCTTCGTCGTTTCTACAGGCTAGTCATTACTCTTTGTTAGCTTGATCCCGCAAAACAAACTTCTGAATTTTACCGGTTGAGGTTTTTGGCAACGGACCGAAGATGACTTTTTTCGGTGTTTTAAACTTCGCCATATTATCCCGACAGAAATCGATAATCTCTTGCTCAGACACTTCGGCACCATCTTTCAGGGTCACAAAGGCACAGGGAACTTCTCCCCACTTCTCATCATCCCGAGCAACAACCGCCGCTTCCATCACACTGCTATTACGATACAACACATCCTCGACCTCGATCGAAGATATATTCTCACCGCCGGAGATGATAATGTCTTTAGAGCGATCCTTGATCTCGATGTAGCCATCAGGATGCCAAACCGCCAGATCGCCGGAATGGAACCAGCCACCGGCAAAACTTTCTTCCGTTGTGGTTGGGTTTTTCAGATAACCTTTCATCACCAGGTTACCCCGCATAAAGATCTCACCCATGGTAAGTCCATCCTGTGGTACGGGCTCCAAGGTCGTTGGATCAGCAACCATGAGGCCATCCAGCATAGGCGCCCTCACCCCCTGACGGGATTTCAATCGGGCGATCTCTTCATCTGAGCGATCATTCCATTCCTGATGCCACTCACACACCACCGACGGGCCATAGGTTTCAGTCAACCCATACACATGGGTGACGCTAAAGCCCATCGCTTCCATGCCTTGAATCACGGCGGCCGGTGGCGCGGCTCCCGCGGTCATCACCTTCACTTTATGATCGATCCCCGCTTTCATCTCATCCGGGGCGTTATTCAACATATTCAAGACGATCGGGGCGCTACAAAAATGGTTAACTTTTTCATTTTTGATCGCGGCATAAATATCATCGGCCCGCACATGCCGTAGACAGACACTCACGCCGCTAGACGCGGCCAGACTCCAAGGGAAACACCAGCCATTGCAGTGGAACATCGGCAGGGTCCAGAGGTACACCGGATGATGCCCCATATCCCAAGAAACAATATTACTCATGGCATTTAAGTAAGCACCACGGTGATGGTAGACAACACCTTTGGGATTACCGGTCGTACCCGAGGTGTAGTTGAGGGTGATCGCATCCCACTCATCCTCCGGCATCTGCCATGCGTAATCGGCATCGCCTGTCGCAATAAAGGCTTCATAATCGGTAGCACCGATCAAATGCCCTCCTTCATAATAAGGGTCATCGATATCAATCACTAAAGGCTTATGGGGAATCATTTTCAGCGCTTGCTCAATGACCTCAGAAAACTCCCGATCCACCATAATCACTTTGGCTTCGCCATGCTGCAAAATAAAGGCGATCGCTTCGGCATCTAAACGCACATTCAGGGCATTCAAGACCGCGCCACACATAGGCACACCAAAGTGAGCCTCAAATAACTCAGGCAGATTGGGGGCCATCACCGCCACGGTATCCCCTTTGCTAATACCATGCTGAGCTAAGGCACTGGCGAGCTGACGGCAACGGCGATAGGTTTCTGACCAAGTGCGCTGAGTCTGCTGATGGACTACCGCCGTATGGTTAGGAAAAACAAAAGCTGAGCGTTCGATAAAACTTAACGGACTCATGGCCGAAAAGTTCGCACTGTTTTTATCCAGCCCAAACTGATATGGATTTGAGTGTGTTGACATAATAGTTAGCCCTGAACATTGCTATATCTGCGATCAGCTAGCAGGCACAGCATTATTATTGTTTGAAAAGAGTTATAAATCCTACCCTCTAGGGTATACCCTGATTGCATCCGTTATAATACGTAATTACCCTGACGAAACAAGTTAGCCTTAAGTCCTAGCAGCGGAAAATAAATTGCTACAATAGACGACTTAAGGGTTTATACCTCATTTGCGAGCACCCATGAGTATAGAACAAAATCTGAAAGCGATTAGTGAGATGGATGAGGGGGAACGCTCCCGCTTTTTGGTAGAGCAATCCACCGATATGATCTCCCGTCACACCCCCACCACAGAGTGGACCTTTCTGGATGTCAGCCCCGCCGTCGAACGGATGCTTGGCTATACCGTTGAAGAGATGATCGGCACCGCAGGTTATGACCTATTTCACCCAGAAGATGCTGACAACCTGATTAAGCGTTCCGATTCTGTCCGTTATCGCAAAGGGATGTACACCAACGTTTATCGCTACAAGCATAAAAATGGCCACTATATCTGGCTAGAAACCACCAGCCGTACCCTGCGCAACGCCGAAGGTAAACCCATAGAGGTGGTTTGTGTTTCCCGTGATGTCACCGAACAAACCCTTGCTCAGCAGGCCACCCGACGTCTAGCTCGGGTCGTGGAATCCTCATCCGATATGATTATGTTCTGCAACCATAAAACCATGCAGCTAACCTATATGAACGAGGCCACTTACATTACCTTGGGCACCGAAAAAGAAAATCCCATGGTGTTTTACCTTGAACAGATGTTTGCACCCAAGATTTTTGCCTCATTAGTGCAAGATGCCCTCGGCCATGCCGCGGCCCACGGCACCTGGTATGGCAGTATTCAAATGCAACTACCATCGGGCCGAGAGCGTACCGCAGAGATCCGCGAAGTGATCGCCCATCGAAATCTTAACGACGATATGCAGGTAGAGTATTATTCCATCATCGGTCGCGATATCACCCTACGCCGTAAAGCCGAAGATGAGATGAAGCGCAACCAACTGGAGATGGCCCATATTGCCCGGCTGCTTTCCGTCGGTGAAATGGCGTCTGGACTCGCCCATGAGATTAACCAACCCTTAGCCGCGATTCTGAACTATTGTCGCGGATCGATGCGCCGTATTGAAGAGGGACGCATCAGCTCGGTCGAGGAGGTCAGCCAGTCGATGGGGCTGATTACCCGCCAAGCTAAACGCGCCGCCGAGATCGTCAAACGCATGCGTAGCTTTGTGAAGAAAACCGAATACCAGCGCATGGAATTCTCTCTTAACGAGAGTTGCCAAGAGATCGCCGAATTCCTAAAACAGGAAGCGTTAGATCACAACACCACCTTTGAATACGAACTGGAACATGGCGAATTACCCATCGTCGCGGATAAAATTCAGGTTGAACAGGTGTTAGTGAACCTGATCAGAAATGCGATCGAAGCTTATAATGGCTGTGAAATCACTCATCGTCCCGTTATTATCAACACGCGCAAAACCAAAGATTGTATCTATATCTCGGTATCTGATCACGCTAAGGGCATCAGCGCCGAGATGTTAAGTAAACTGTTTGAGCCGTTCTTTACCTCAAAATCGACCGGGCTAGGAATGGGCTTATCCATCTCCCGCACGATTATTGAGGCCCATGGCGGACAGCTTTGGGCAGAAAGTGATGGCCAAACAGGCACGCAGTTTTATATTAAAATTCCAGCGAAAGGCTAGGACCAGATAAAGATGAGTAAATACAACGGCACCGTTTTTATTGTTGATGATGACGATGATTTTCGTGATTCCATGCAGTGGCTTTTAGAGAGTGACGACCTGCCGGTCAAAAGCTTCTCATCGGCCCGGGACTTTCTCAATAACTACAAGGGCGATCAGGGCTGTATGCTGCTGGATGTGCGTATGCCCGAGATCAATGGTCTTGCGTTACAGCAAATCATGCTAGAAAGAGATATCCGCCTGCCCATCATCGTACTCAGTGGCCACGGCGATATTCCCATGGCGGTCACTGCCATGAAAAATGGCGCCATCGATTTCCTAGAAAAACCTTTCGATGATGAAGTACTGATCCCACTGGTTCAAAATGCGTTGAAAAAAGCGGATCAGATACTCGCCGATCAACAGCAACGAGAACAGATAAATCAACTCTACGAAACCCTCAGCCGACGCGAACGGGAAGTCATGGCCTTAGTAGTGTCGGGCAAGGCTAACCGAGAGATTGCCGAAGAGTTGGGCATTAGCCCCAAAACAGTCGAAGTCCACCGCTCTCGGGTGATGAGTAAAATGCGGGCAGAAAGCCTACCCGTTCTAGTGAATCAAGCCTCTCAACTCGAAAGCTAACGGGGCATCACGGATAAACAAGCAGCAGAGGGACGACATAACCTCTGTCCATTCTGCTGCTTGTCGAACACCCTTTACCCTCTCTTATCGAGTATTCCTCGATGTAGATATAGCCCCGCGATGATTACTTTTCACGCACAACGGCATCAGCGATCACCGGTTCGACCGCGACGACCGCTTCAATTACGGCTTCGACTTCGTGCTCAACGGCCGCTTCAAGCTCCTCACCGACCGCCGAATACTGCTTCAACCAACCGAGTATTCGAGGTAACAGCAAACCTGCAATCACGATAGCCATCCCCAACAACTGCAGTTCAGTAACCGACTGGCCGAAAATCAATGCGGTCAATACCGCAAACACCGGCACAAAGTTAAAAAATAGCGATGCCGTCGCGGCGCCCAACTGTTTCACCCCGCTGATCCATAACAGATAGCCCCCCACCGTACCAAAGACGCCGATAAACAGCAGATCGGCCAAAACCCATGAGGAGATCGCCAAACTTTCCTGCCACGGATGCACTTCAGCACTAAAGGCTAACATCAGAGAGATCACCCCTGTACCAGACATCATCCCAACAAGGGTAAAAGGAATCATCGGAAACCAACGACTAATACTTTGAGTTAAGCAGGTATACAAACTCCAGCACAGCATACCGACAAAAATCAGTTGATCGCCCTGATTAAACTCAAAACCAAGCAGTCGCGATAACTCGCCATTGGTCAGCACCAACATCACACCCGACAAACAGATAATTAGACTGAATATAGCACTCAGATGAGGGAGTTTTCGCTGCCACAGGGTGCCCATCAAAGAGGTCGTTAAGGGGCTCAGTGCCATGATCAAAGCACCATTACTGGCATCGGTTTTTGTCAGCCCAGTAAACAGGCATAGGTTCAGTCCACCGACGCCCACAATCGAGGCCATTATCGCCCACAGCCACTGTTTGGGCGTTAAGCGTGGCACCCGAATTTTCGCCCAAACGGCATAGATCAATAGGCAGCTTGCCGCTACCCCAAAACGCCACAGCACGAGCGTTAAAGCACTGACTTCATGCAAAGCATGTTTACCCACCGGAAAACATGCTCCCCAAAAAAACGTACACAACAATAACATCCAAACAGCGTTGCTATTCGCTGAACGACTCATGACCGATCTCCATCTCTCACGTTGAAAACACCGCCTATAGAGCGCAGAAGTCGATATATAGGGAAGAACCGGCATCATAGCATAAGTGCTTGAATCTTTATGTCGCAGCGATGGGCTTACTTATCAGAGGCTTAGGTTATAAATTAAGAGATGTAATAAATTGAGTCATTGCCTGCAGCGTCGCTTGTTTCGCTTGTAGATGGGGCACATGACCACACTGAGGGATAAACAACCCCGTGGCGCTTTCGCCAATAGCATTGACAATATCGTCTACCTGAGCGACTTCACCATATTCATCATCTGCGCCCTGAATGATCAGCGCTGGACAGCGAACCTGGCTCACCCACTCGGTAAGATCCAACGGCTGAAAACGTTCCCGCAGCCAGGTTTCATGCCAAGCACGAAAGACTAAGTCGGTACGATCCCCATGATAACGAGCCAATTTTTCAGGAAAGTCCGTGGTGTTATACAGCTCGACGGCGGCAACAATGCCCTCCGTGGTTAAAGAATCAATACGAATATGCGCCGCCTCGGTGATAATCGCCACCACACGGCCGGGCAGTGCCGCCGCTGCGATGAGTGCGATAGAGCCGCCATCACTGTGACCGACCAAGACAACCCGCTCTAGCCCCGCCGCATCCAACACCGGCTTAACCCAATCCCGCCCTTCGTGATCAAGGTAATCATCCGGGCGTGGCAGGCTAATCGGCGATGAACGACCATAACCTCGACGCTCATACACCAGCAGATCCATCCCCGTGGCATCGGCTAACAATTGCGGGAAATCTTTCCACATATCGATATGCCCCAACGCCTCATGCAACAACACGAGGGTCGGCCTATCCCAACCCTCGTTATGTGCATGACGCCCATGCAGAGCAAATATCTCGGTACCGTCTTTCAGGGTAAGTCGTCGTTCCTGCCAGTCAATACCTGTCATACTTAACGCTCCACCGGTATGGAGTAGGTCAACGTGGTGTGTGCCACTACCTCATCACTGCCTTCCGAGCGGATCCACACCTCACCCACCGCCAACCGTTTGCCGACTTTCATCAGATTACAGCGTGCAATCAGATCACTGTCAGGCCGGGGCTTGCTCATAAAGTTGATATTGAGATTGGTCGTTACCGCCAGTGCCACAGGGCCAATCTGCCCCAATAACGCCGCATACATACAGACATCAGCCAATGCCATCATTGATGGCCCCGACACAGTGCCGCCCGGCCTAAGATGCTCAGCATCCACCGGTAATTTCATCTCGGCCCAGTTATCACCGAGATCGGTAAGAACACCAAACCTTTCACCCTGGGGAAAATGTTCCGCCAGAAAATCATTCATCTGTTCGATTGTCATGACAGGCATAGAAAACCTCGCCTATTGTTTATAGTTGTTATTGTTTAGCTTGATCCACAACCGCGAGAGTCACCATCGCTTTAGCCACTAACTCAGGGTTATGACCACTAAGGCAAAACACCTCGGCTTCAGCAATAATGAGCTTAGCCCCAGGTTTGAGCACCTGGGCCCGACAATACAACTGCTCGCCTTTTGCCGCCCGCAGTAGATTAATCTTAAACTCTGCGGTAAGAATGATCTGCCCCTCAGCAAGCAGGGTTGCCGCTGCAGTGCCCGCCGTATGATCGGCTAACGTCGCCTGCACGCCTGCGTGCACATAACCGTCCTGTTGTAGGTGTTTCTCCTGCAACATTAACGACGTTTCACAGCTACCGGCCTCAAAGCCCGCTAACTGAAAACCGAGGTCTCTTACAAACGGCGCCTTATAAAACACTCGCTCAACCTCTGCCGCGAAGTTTGGGTTACGCACCCGATACTCCAACGGCATGGCCTGAAAGTTAGGCATTGTTATGACATGCCATCCGCTTCATCTTTCGCTTGATTCCGCAGAATGAAACGCTGAATTTTACCGCTTGGTGTTTTCGGCAGCTCCTGTAAAAATTCGATCTCCCGTGGGAACGCATGGGTCGACAGACGACTACGCACATGGGTTTTCAATTCGACGATCAGCTCTTCACTCGGATCAAACTGCTCTCTGAGTACCACATAGGCTTTAATAATCGCGCCACGCTCAAGATCAGGTTTACCAATCACACCACTTTCAGCAACGGCTTCATGCTCCAGCAGAGTGTTTTCAACATCCGCAGGCCCCACGCGGTAACCGGCGGTCGTAATAATATCGTCATCACGACCATTGAAGGAATAACTACCGTCACCGTGACTGATCACTACATCACCCGTTAAGTAGTACTTTCCTCGGAACGGATTTTTCTCGCCCCAGGTGTAGCCAGGAAAGATAAACAGCGGGGATTTTTCCATATCCACGGCCAACTCACCGATCTGCCCTTTACCTAATTCATTGAGATCATTGTCCAACGCCACCACACGATGCCCAGGCAGAGAGAATCCCATTGAGCCAACTCGGACAATATCCTGTTTCAGATCGTGATGATTACAAGCCACCATACCGGTTTCGGTCTGGCCATAATGATCCATCACTGGACAGCCTAAGCGACGTTCAACCCAACCGATCACTTCAGGGTTTAGGGGTTCGCCAGCACTACTCGCCAGTCGTAGCTCAAAACCACTGTGTTCGTCTAACAACTCTTCATGCGCCATCAACAAACGATACGCCGTGGGTGCAGCAGCCAAGTTGGTAATCTTATACTTGCTGAGCATTTTATAGGTTGTTTCTGGGGTAAAGGCATTCTCATTGAAGTGGGTCGTGTTACCCAAGAGCAACGGTCCAACCACCGCATAGTAAAGGCCGTACGCCCAGCCCGGATCCGCTACGTTCCAAAAACGATCTTCTGGATGTAGGCCCACCGCATAACGCATGTAAACATAAAAAGATAACAGAGCACGGGTCGGCACAGCGACGCCCTTCGCTTTACCTACCGTACCGGAGGTAAACATCTGCAGGAACGGATCATCAGCCCCCACTCTTACCGGCTCAAACTCCGTACTTTGTGTCGCCATCTCCGTATCAAAATCAGGCAAGCCCGCATAGTTAGCGGCGGCGTTATCACGGTCAAACAGAATCACCGGTGGGCAACCGTTAACCGCATCTAACTTCTCGATATTATCCGGATTGGTGATAATCAGCTTCGTTTCTGCCTGAGTCACTCGGTACTCTATCGCACCGCTACCAAAGGCGGTAAACAGCGGCTGATAAACAGCGCCCGCGCGCAATGTACCTAACACCACCACTAACAGCTCAGGTGTCCTCGGTAGTAAACAAGCCACTCGGTCACCCTTCCCGATTCCCCGAGCCGCCAACAGATTGGCAAACTGAGCAGCCCGCTGTTGTAATTCGGCAAAGGTATGGCTCGATGCTGGGCGCGTAGCCCCTTCATAATTCAACGCGACGCGTTGTTCATCTTCAGCCCAACGGTCACAAATCTCTTCACAGGCATTAAAGCCCTGCTTAAGATCACCCACGAGTTTATCTTCAATCATAGATGGGGTGAAGGAGTCGTAAAACGCCTGATAGTTCTCAATAGTCATTATCTGCCTCGTTGTTATGTTTATTAAGGCCCTGCGGAAGAACGCTAAACGTCCCAGTAACAGGCTCATCCTTATTGGTCTTTATTTTTCGCACTTCATTAAGCTGAGATCTGCGGGTTAATCAAACAACCCCGCTTCCCTCAGCGTGTCAATTTCAGTCTGGCTATAGCCTAATTTTTCCATGATTTTGATCCCCTGCTCACCACATCGGGGAGCGGGTCTTATCGGTTGCTGCTCAAACCCCAGCGCTGAATCGATCTGCCGTTCACCACTATTTTTTGTCGCGATCATGTTACGAGCAACAAACTGAGGATGCTCAGCAGCCTCCTTCACGGTTAACACCGGCTCAACACAGATATCCTGATCGGCCAGCTCCTCGCACCAATTTTCTAGATCCTGTTTGGCAAACTTTTGCTGCAATAGGGTTTTAAACTGACGATCTTCCAGCGGCGGGTTATCCTGAATATTCAACGCTTGGGCCAACCGTTGACGGAACTGCGGCTCTAGGCTGCCCACCGATAGATAGCGATCATCGGCGGTACGGTAATAATCATAAAAACCGCCCCCATTGAGGAAGTTCCCCTCAGGCCGTGGATCTGGTGCGCCATTTAAGGCGGCAGGCACCATCAATGCCTGCAAGGCCAAGGTATTGTCTGCCATCGAGATATCGAGATAACAACCCTCACCCGTACTTTGACGACCAATCACCGCCGCCAAGATAGCAATCACCGCGGGATGAGAACCCGCCGCCACATCGGCCACCTGCAACCCCATCGGAGCTGGGCCTGAAGACTTTCGCCCCATATGGCTAGCCGCCCCCGATAGCGCCAAGTAGTTAAGGTCATGACCCGCCTTATCTCGATAGGGGCCGGTTTGACCATAACCGGTAATAGAACAATAGATCAGCTGAGGGTTAACCTTTTTTAATCGCTCATAATCTAACCCTAAGCGCGCCATCACCCCCGGCCTAAACTGTTCAATCAAAATATCGTATTCACCCACCAGCTGATCGATCAGCTCGATTGCTTCGGGATGTTTGAGGTTCAGCGCGAGGGATTCTTTGCCCCGATTGAGATAACTGAAAGCGGCAGACTGACCATCAACCAACGGTTTCATATTACGCACTAGGTCATGACGCGAGGCCGACTCTACACGTAGCACCTCGGCACCTAAGTCAGCCAGCATCATCGTCGCATAAGGGCCGGGTAACAGAGTCGAGAGATCGAGCACTTTCAGACCTTTCAAAGGGGTTTTCACGATTAAATCCTCAGCTAACAGCCTTAAGGATTTCACGCGCAATGATCAGTCTCTGAACCTCGCTGGTACCCTCATAGATTGACGTAATTCGTACATCCCGACACATACGTTCAAGGGGATACTCTTGCATGTAACCATAACCACCGAGGAGTTGTAGTGCGGTGTAACAGGCCTGATTGGCTTTTTCACTGGCGAACAGCTTCGCCATTGACGCCTCTTTGGCAAAACTTTGGCCACGTTCCTTACGATCAGCCGCGCTCATCAATAACAGACGCGCCGCTTCTAGTTCGGTCATGCGGTCAGCAATCATCCATTGCAGCCCTTGAAAATCAGCAATCGGCTTACCAAATTGCTGACGTTCCTTGGTGTAGGCAATAGCGTAATCCATCGCCGCCAATCCAACCCCCAATGCCAATGAACCCACACCGATACGTCCGCCGGCCAGCTCACTCACGGCGATACGGAAGCCATCATTAAGTTTCCCGAGAATCGCTGAATCCGGCACTTCACATTGATCAAAATGGACTTCATTCGTGGCTGAGCCGTGCTGCCCCATCTTTTTCTCGGCCGCACCAACGGTAATACCATCGGCATCGGCGGGCACGAGAAAGCAGGTGATCCCCTTACCTTTTTTTGCATCAGGGTCGGTCACCGCCCAGACAACAAAAACACCGGCGAATTCGGCACTAGTGATCCACTGTTTAGTGCCCGAAATCACCCAGCCTTTGTCGGTTTTAACCGCCTTTGTTCGCATTGAAGCAGGATCGGAGCCCGCCCCCGCTTCGGTTAAACAGAAACTGCCACTGAGATATTCGCCACTACAAATCTTAGGTAAGTAGTGTTGTTTCTGTTCTTCACTACCCACCACCTGAATAACCTCAGCCACCATATTGGTCACCGACATCGTCACCGCCGTTGAAGCGCAAGCGCGAGCCACTTCAGTGACCGCTAAACTAAACGCAACCACCCCCGCTTCAGTGCCACCATATTCGGCATCGATATTCAGCCCCATAAAACCGAGCTCAGCTAACTCTCGGCAATGGCCGGTTAAAAGGCTGCGATCTTTGCTTTGATCAAGTTGTTCTGCAGTCGGCGCCAATTCACTTTCCGCATAGCGGCGGGCGGCGTCCTGAATCATTTGTTGTTCTTCGGTGAGATTCAGATCCATCGGGGATTCCTAATATTTATTATCGAAGCGCTTATAAGCTATTCTTTATAAACTGTTCTTTACAGCCTAAGCTTTTGCTTTCTAAGCTCTCGGCTGCGCCATCGTCAAAGGCACTTACTACTTATTATTAAATAGTTAAGCCTTGTTAGGGTATACCCTTAAGTATATACCCTAAATACGACCTATGGGTAAACCTTAAATTATTTTTTTCCTGCTATGCCGTTCGCTTGAGTGTCCAGCAAAACGCCGTAAATCTGCTTCAGATCATAAAAATATAACGATACTTTAGCCTTTCACGTTAGTTTAATTGCCCTGTCAGATTTAACTGTTAGAATCCGCTCCGTCATTCAGCCACACACTTGATAGCGACTGCTTATGAAGACCCAGAAAAACAATAAAATACTCATCAGTGCCTGCTTACTCGGCAGTAAAGTTCGTTACGACGGTAAAGATAACTTAATCGACAGCGAGCTTATCCGTCGCTTAGAGAACGAGGGACGCCTCGTACCGGTTTGCCCCGAAATGGAAGGCGGACTCGCCACTCCCCGCGCACCGGCAGAAATTCAGGATAAATTCCCGCTGCGTATCACCAATATTCATGATGAAGATGTCACCCCGCAGTTTCTCGATGGGGCTGAGAAAACCCTCGAGATCGCTCTGCGCGAAGGCTGCTGCTGCGCCTTGATGAAATCCCGCAGCCCCTCCTGCGGTAATCACGAAGTTTATGATGGTCATTTCAACAATACGATTAAGCCCGGTTCCGGCGTAACCGCCGATGAGCTTATGCGTAAAGGCTTTCCGGTATACAATGAACGGCAACTCGATCAGCTGACCGAATTTATGGCGCTGCAGGACCGATAAATCCTGTCTCGCGTGCGGTTTCAGCTAATGCGCCTTGCCTAGCAAGGCCATCAACCGTTCGGCAACAGGAGACCCGTCTATGATCACAGACGAGCTGGCAGATCTGTCAAAGTTTTACACCCTTATTATCGATTTCTTTGTGAACTACAGTTTTCAGGTGATCGGCGCCATCATCATTCTGATTATTGGCCTGATCGTGGCGCGCTGGGTGGGAAAATTAATACTCAATATCTGCCTACGTAATAAGGTCGATGTCACCCTCAGTAACTTTATCAGCAGCACCGTTAAGCTACTGCTCATCGCCATGGTGGCGATCATCTGTCTCGGTAAGTTTGGTATCAGTGTCGCTCCGTTTATTGCCGCGATTGGTGCTATTTCACTGAGTATCGGCTTAGCCTTACAGGGCGTTTTCTCCAACTACGGCGCGGGATTTACCATTATTTTGACCCGTCCTTTTGTGGTGGGTAATACGCTGCGCTGTAACGATGTCTGCGGTGTGGTTGAAGAGATCCGCTTAGCCTATACACAGCTATCGACGGAAGACGGTGAAATTATCACCATTCCCAATAAACATATCGTTGGCGAAGTGTTGATTAATTCATTTGAAAATACCATTGTCGAAGCCAGCATAGGCATCAGTTATTCGGCCAACTCCGATCAAGCCATCGCACTGATTTGCAAACAACTACAGGCCAACCCGGGTATTGTGAAAGAGCCTGCCCCGCAGGTAGGCATCGCCAGTTTCGGCGACTCCGGTGTCGATATTGCTTATCGCTACTGGGTGCCAACAAAACAACTATTTGAACTTCAGTTTCAAGTTAATGGTGCTGTTTATAAAGCCTTCAATGATGCCGGTATTGAGATTCCATTCCCGCAGCGGGAAGTGACACTCAAGAAGGCGGAAGCGGCTTAATTTAACGAGAGACAGATGCCTCAGTTGTGAGTACACCACACTGTAGAGCTAACGTCTCAGACGTAGTATCAACTCCGGACATAAAAAAAGGGTATAAGTGATGGCTTATACCCTTTTTTGTCATGCTTTATAATGCGCTAACGAAGCGATCAAAGCGCCATCAACACCTTTGCTGTCTACGCTGCCAGCCAATCGATACGATTACAATCAACAGATAGATAGCGTGCCCTATCAATGTCTCAACGCTTGGGTAGAAGCCAATAACGTTAATGGTCGGCAACCATTCCAGTACAGTGATATTGATATGACCCGTCAATTGCAGTGCGTGGATACTCACCCCTAGCATTTTGAAGCCTAAGAAATAGATCAACCACGTAAAGATCTTAAAGAGCACGGGAATCGGTAATTTAACCGAAGTTCTAAGAATAATGACGGCAACGATGGCGAGAATCACCAACGCGATCACAATACCGAGGAAAAACTGACTCAGCGCTATCTTCGGTAAAATCCCCGCATAAAACAATACCGTTTCCGCCCCTTCCCTAAAGACCGCCAGAAAACTCAAGGTTGCTAAAGAGAGAAAGCTACCGGCGGTAACCGCCGCGGTAGAATGCTTATGCAAAAACTTCTTCCACGCCACCGCCGAGGATTTACCATGCAGCCAGATGCCAACGAACAACATCATCACCACCGCAAACAACCCGACAACACCTTCCAGCACCTCGCGAGTGCTACCAGCTAAATTAGATGGCAAGAAACGCACCAACGCCCACGCCAGTATTAAGCTGGCCGCTAGACCGATCGCCGCACCGCCGACAACCCAGCGCTGCCCACGCTGCTGTTGTGCCGCCTGCATCGCGGAGAACAGTGCCATCACAATGAATAACGCCTCTAACCCTTCACGCAATAAGATAAGCGCCGCATCCATCGCGGTATAGTTAGCAGAGGGGTTCAATGCCGACAGCTCGGTAATCAGCGTGCCCAGCTCAGCCTGACTCTTCTCATCGCCATCGGCGGCGATAATCAGTGGTAGTTGGCTTTCAACCTGGGTATATAACCGCGGTGAACGGGTACTCACGTCACTTTCAAACACAGGCCAGTTTTGGATAAACGCCAACACCCGCTGATTACCGGCCTCACTGTCGTTTTGCTGATAATCACTGAGGGCGGTGTTTAATAACGAAATCCCCTCAGCTAAGCTCATATCACTACCGCTGGTTGCGATAGTCTCTCCGTTATTAAAGCTTCTGAGGGTTTCCCCCAGAATATTACTTTGCTCGGCAATCTCATCCCAGGATGGGTTCTCTCGCGCTTTAGCGACATTTAACAGAGCAAGGGCGGTTTCCATTCTGCCGTAATGCCCCATGCTGGTTTCATGAACCACCCGTTCTCGCTTCGCCCATGCCTGATTAAAGGTACGAAATGTCGACTGCAATTCGGCCATATCTTGTTTAGCAACGGCGTTAGCCATCGCATGATAACTAGGCATTACCCGCTTGATAAACTGCTTACGCAGCGTCGCATAATCGACTGGATTGACATACTTCTCTAGCTGTATCAAAGACGCCGACAACGCGGTTAAATGATTCACCGTTGGATTTTCGCTGGCGTTCTCCAAAGCGGATATCACCAACTGTTTTTTCGCGGTATCCGCAATATTTAAACTATCTAAATAGCGCTGCATCGCCACTAAATCTTGTTTAGCGACCTCTTGCTGATCACTCTTAGTGGCACCGATCGCATCAGACAGAGCGATATAGGCCGGCGCAAAATTCACTTTCTCAGCGGCCGACAGGGGCAAACTGAAGGCAATCACACAACCGATAATCAAACGACTAAGAAGGCGATAAACATTAACCTTCGAGTAGAGCTTGTCCAAGATATTCCCCCTCTTTTACACCAGGAAAACAGGCAAACAAACCGCTCCCAATATGCGTAATGTACTCATTCATTTTGTCAGTATTACCAAAGGAGTTTTGTATGGTAATAAATTGCTGTGGCGATTTTTGAAAAGAGATAAACAGTAGCCCCGCATCATACTGACTCGTCAGTGTATTGATGCCGCCGGTATAGGAATAGGAGCGACGCAGTAACTGCTGTCCTGTCCGATGAGCAAGATGCACATGGGAGTCGACCGGCATCACAGGGGCGCCATTACTCTCTTTTAGCGTCGTATCGATGGGCTCAAACTCGTGCTGCTGCCCCATCGGAGCACCGCTTAGCTTATCCCGCCCAAAGGTGTTTTCTTGTTCACCATAACTGGTGCGATCCCAGGTTTCTAAATGCATTTGAATACGGCGGACAACCATGTAACTGCCGCCCTGCATCCAGCTTTTATCATCCACCCAAATATATTTGTCAGCATCTTTTAAGGTTAATGCGTTCGCCGTACCATCTTTAAATGCAAATAAGTTACGCGGGGTATGGCTGACATCGTTGTAGGCGTTAAAACCATTTTGAGCCCACAACATCGACACCATTGAGGTGCGCGCATGACGAACTAACTGCCGTATCGCATGAAAAGCCACCTGAGGATCATCAGCACAGGCTTGAATGCAGATATCACCACCGGTGTACTGGTCCTGCAATTGATCTCGTGGAAAATGAGGCAGCGGTTTAAATGCTTCGGGGGCTTTATCCTGCAAACCTAATTTTTCAAGAAAAGAGGGAGAAACACCGAAGGTTAAGCTTAAATTATAAGCATGTAGGCTATCGGCTTCACCTGTATCGGCGGGGGGAATAAATTTGTTATGGCTGTAAGGGCCAATATTGTTGCCCTGCGTCAGCAGTGCCGCTTGCCTTGTCCACTCTTTGAACAACTCGATCACCGCTTGACGATCCGTGTTATCCAGCTTGAGTACGATGAAATAAATATCCCGTTGAGCCGGTGTGGTAATACCCGCTTGGTGCTCACCATAGAAAGGAATGCTGTGTGAAGAATCAGCACTGCTTTCTTCTTGGCTTATTGCTTGAGTTGCTGTTTGAGTTACTGCTTGAGATAAGGGTTCAGCCGATGGCGCCGCTAATGCTTTCCCTACTAATAGGGAAGAGCCGCCAATGGCGGCTCCTTTTAACAAGCGACGGCGGGATAAGCTAGAAGGCTCACCAGTATTGCTTAGTCGTTTAACTGTCATTACTTATCCTAGGATGATGCCCATTTGTGCCAGAGGTTCGCCTAATTTATTGACCGCTTCCGCTAAGCCGGCGACCTCATCTTTGTTCAATTCATTATAAAACTTGAACTTACCATCCACCTTTTGTGCCGCCAATAACTGGTTAACTTCAGCAAAACGCAGCTCCAATGTTTTGACTAAGTCAGCATTAAGTGCGGTCAGTTTCGGCTTAAAAATAACAAAGATTTTTTCGGCGCCATCGATATTGCCTTGAAAGTCATAGAGGTCGGTATGGGAGAAGATCTCCTCTTCGCCTGAAACCTTGCTGGTGGACACCTCATTGAGCAAGTCAACGGCACCCTGAACCATCAATTCAGGCGTGACCTCAACAGTAGACACTTTGGCACGCAGCTCTTTTACATCCGACATCAGTTGCACAGAGTATTTTTCAGTCCCTGCGGTGGTATTGTTTACCCAAAGAATCTCTTCAATCGGATGAAAACCGGTCCACTTCTCACCTGGCTCTAAATCGGCTTTACGTGCATCAATACGCGGGTCCAAATCCCCAAAACTTTCAGCAATCGGTTCAGCCGCTTCAAAATTCATGCGCACCAGTGGATACAGCGCTTTGGCTTCGTCAATTTTTCCAGCGTTAAGGTAATCAACAAACTGCTGAGTTTGATTGACGAGGCCATCAATTTTATTAACCGCAAACGTTTTGTATTCCTGCAACTCCTGATCCAAATTAGAAGCCGCTTGTGAAACACCTGATAACGTTAAAGATGAAAACAGTGATAATGCGATGGACGTTTTCCGTAAACTCATAACTACCCCTTAGCTGCTAATTATTAACCATACTGCGAATAAGAATGACTATCATTTGCGGAATGCTACTCTTTAAAATAAGCATGTCAAATATTTTATTTACAAATAAATCGGTGCGCTTTTTGCAGGAAATTACTCTGGGCAGATAAATCAACCGCAGTTAAAAACGATAGATATATGGAAATATAGAGGGGAAGTAAGGGGATAACGGATAAGTGCCTGATCATGTAATCACACTAAACTTAGAACTTTTAGCGATTAAATTTTCGCTATAACAGCATCATTATAGAGGGAGTATCCGCGAGGCTGGAGACTGCTTAAACGCAAGCAACACCCTCTTTGGTGCGTTAACGCCAGAGCAACCTGCACTCTAACGACACCCATAGGCTGATTCACAATAATATAGAAAGCACCGTTTGATACGATGGGAAGGGGTTCTACTGGCAGACAGTCATATGCATTCTCGGATACGCGCTCATCCGATACCACGGGATACTGCCTTCAGCAGGTAGAAGCTTAGCAACACATCAAGCAAAGCCGCCAATGGTGAAACACCAACGACTTTGCTAACCATAGCGCTTAATACTTATCGATCATCTCGGGGTGAAAATCATCATTGCTAACGCTGACGCCATACTTTTGCATAACCTGCTGCAACTCTCGCATCGACTCGTGCAGATCTTCCATGGTGATGGTGTTGTTATCTAAGTTATATAACTGCTCTGAACCGCTGTAGCTCCAGTTCATAATCACCATGGCGTCTCGGTCGCCCTCTTCCGCCGCCGCTTTGATTTTTTTCTGCTTACGATAGATCTTGTTCAGTATCTGTTTAAGATCCCAAACATACACCATCTCATGCATATACTCATGGCCACGGTAACGACGCAACAACGTCAGCACAACAAAACCACCACACACAACGCCGGCTACGTTAAACCAAAAGTTGCTGCCATCCCCATTACCCAACAATTGAATAAGCAGGGTAGACACCACTAACGCCACCACCGCCAGTACAACCGCCACGGCGATCATCGTCTGCTTATAGTGTTTACTGTAACGCTCTTTGTTGATCTCTTTAAGCTGCATCGTTTGTCCCCTTTAACATCAGCGGCCGATTATAGAGCCTCCAGAGGCCAAAGGAACACCTGTGATATCAGTATTTATGTTTTTATATTGAATAGTTTCGTTGCCCCCTTGTTCCAAACGCCTCCCCCCCCTAAAATGCTTGCTCTTTAAAGTTTCGGATATCAGGTATATAAATCTATGCGCGCCAGTCAATTTCTGATTGCAACACTGAAAGAAACACCTTCTGATGCAGAAGTCATTAGCCACCAGCTGATGCTTCGCTCGGGCATGGTCCGTAAAGTCGCGGCGGGGCTGTACAACTGGCTACCGACAGGACTGCGTACCCTGCGCAAAGTTGAACGGATCGTCCGTGAAGAGATGGACAAATCCGGCGCGCAGGAAGTTCTGATGCCCTCGATTCAACCTGCCGAGCTATGGCAAGAATCTGGTCGCTGGGAAAAATACGGCCCAGAACTACTGCGCTTGCATGACCGCCATAACCGTGAATTCTGCGTTGGGCCCACTCACGAAGAAGTGATCACTGATCTAGTGCGCAACGAGATTCACAGCTATAAACAGCTGCCTGCTAACTTCTATCAGATCCAAACTAAGTTTCGTGATGAAGTACGGCCACGTTTCGGCATCATGCGCTCTCGTGAATTTATCATGAAAGACGCCTACTCGTTTCACTGCAACCTAGAGTCTCTGCAACAGACTTATGATCTGATGCATCAGACTTACTGCAAAATATTTGACCGTATCGGCCTAGATTACCGCCCAGTGCTGGCCGATAACGGCTCTATTGGTGGTAACTCATCCCATGAGTTTCACGTGCTAGCGGACTCCGGTGAAGATGATATCGCCTTTTCAGACAGCAGTGATTTCGCCGCGAATATCGAAAAAGCTGAAGCCGTTGCGCCAGCAGGCGAACGTGCTGCACCAACCGAAGAGATGAGACTGGTAGAAACACCCGACGCCAAAACCATCGCCCAATTGGTTGAACAGCACAATCTGCCGATTGAAAAAACCATCAAAACGCTGTTTGTGAACGCTTCTGACGAATGTGATGCTGACTTTGTCGCCTTGCTAGTACGTGGCGATCATGATCTCAACGAGATCAAAGCGGAAAAACTATCCCAAGTCGCCGCACCCTTAGAAATGGCCGATGAAGAAGCGATTAAAGCGCTGATCGGTGCTGGCCCAGGCTCCCTTGGCCCTGTCAATCTGCCGATCCCTTGCATCATTGACCGTACGGTTGCACAGATGTCTGACTTCGGTGCGGGTGCCAATATTGAAGGCAAACATTACTTCGGTGTTAACTGGGAACGTGATGTTGCCCTACCTGAAGTCGCTGACCTGCGTAATGTCGTCGAAGGCGACCCTAGCCCTTGTGGCAAGGGTAATATCGTGATTAAACGCGGTATCGAAGTGGGCCATATTTTCCAACTGGGACAACAGTATGCCAAAGCGCTGAATGCCAATGTGCTCGATGAGAATGGTAAAGCTGTCACCATGGATATGGGTTGTTACGGTATCGGGGTATCCCGCGTCGTTGCCGCTGCGATTGAGCAGAACTATGACGACCGCGGCATTATCTGGCCTGAAGCGATTGCACCATTCAGTATTGCGCTGGTTGCTCTTAAATATGAGAAATCCGAAGCGGTTCGTAACCAAGCGGATGCACTGTATGATGCACTCATAGCAGCCGGTCATGACGTTATTCTTGATGACCGCCCTAAGGTAAGCCCTGGCGCGAAAATGGCCGATATGGAACTGATGGGTATCCCTCACCGTATCGTTATCTCGGATCGCGGCCTTGAAGCCGGTACCGTGGAATATAAATACCGCCGCGCAGCCGATAAGCAAGAGATTCAACTGACTGAACTAGATGCGTTTATGAGTTCAACCTTCGCTTAAATAAACCCTAAGGTGACTTGGTAACAAGCACCTAGGTAACGAAAGCAGGCCTCGGCCTGCTTTTTTATTGCCTCAAACCTACCTGACACCCTGTCGATATCAAGGCGGATATCCACTTTTATGTACTGCGTTAAGCCCTTATAAGCCTTTTATAAGTCCGCATCTCAGCCCTTCATATAAACCCTTAAGGTAGCTCCTGATGTAAGAGCCCTTTTCAAGAGCTCATCTAGAATCCCTTGGCTGGGAACAATGTTGGTAAAAATAGGTCTGATCTATCGATATTATGTTCAGCCTTCTCGACAAGGCTGGAAATCGCAACAAAAGCCAAGCATTATTAACGCAGTCATCAGTGCAGGCTCAACATCGACACTCGGTAAAAGATCCCACTGACATTAGAAGGAATGAACGACTATGTATATCGCCATGAATCGCTTCCGGATTAAACTCGGCCACGAACAGGACTTTATCGATATCTGGAAAAATCGCGACAGCCACCTAACATCCGTACCCGGCTTTGTCTCTTTCAACCTACTGCAGGGCGACACCACCGAGGAATACACCCTGATGTCATCCCATGCGGTCTGGCAAGATAAAGCTGCCTTTGATGGCTGGCTGAAATCGGATGCGTTCAAACAGGCCCACGCCAATGCCGGCACCCGTCGAGATATCTATATGGGACCGCCTCAGTTTGAAGGCTTTGAAGCCGTTATCTAAACACCGTTATAATCAACTTATTAATCATCTGTAGGAAATCCTCTGTGCGACTGACCATCTCACTACTGTTGATGTTTTTGGCGCTACCACTGTTGGCCGCTACTCAGGAAATCGACCCCGAACTGCGGGAAGAGCTGAAACAGGCATTTGCTGACAGCAGCAGCTTTGAAGACCGCTTTGCCGCTGAAGTTTGGTTGACGGATATGTCCGGCCGCATCAAACGCTATGTCGACAGCGATCGGGAACGCATAGAGATCCTCAGAACCGTGCACGCCGAAGCTGAGCGGGTGGAACTACCTCCCGCCCTACTGCTCGGCGTGATTCACACTGAAAGCCGTTTTAACCGTTTTGCGGTGTCGGTCGTCGGGGCACAGGGCTTAATGCAGATCATGCCCTTCTGGAAGAAAGAGATTGGCCGCAACGACGATAATCTCACCAATATCAAAACCAACCTGCGCTACGGCGCAACCATTTTGAAACACTATTTAAAGCGCTCTAAAGGTAACCTGACCGAAGCTCTCGCCCGCTATAACGGCAGCTATGGCAAAGTGTGGTATCCCGAAAAAGTGTATCGCAGCCAACGCCGCTATGAGGATTGATCATGACCAGCTCAACACTGAAAAAATGAAGTGATATTGAGCTGATCCTAGACGCTTTTTACCCATCGCCGTAGATCAGCCATCGCTTAATGTGCTGATCCATAGTACAGAATGGTTTACCCATATTTTTCCATAAAAAAAGAGCCATCGAGTCTCAGCCCGACAGCCCTTAGCCGTATCCATCTACCGCGATACCCGTTTAACTAGAGGTGGTATCAATAGCCGCTTTCAGATAATCATAAACTCAATATATTCCTCGGCTGGCTCAACCCGCGCACTTTTCACCTCGGCCACCGTCGCCAACTCAGGGCCGATACTAAGCCACGCTTCTAGTTGCAACAAGCCATGCTCATGACCATGCGCCATCACTTCAACTCGCCCATCATCAAGGTTACGTACCCAACCCGTTAATCCATGCGTCTGCGCGGTTTCCAGTGTTGATTGTCGAAACCAAACACCCTGCACCCGACCACTGACAAAAGCGTGTAAACATTGCACCATTTAAGAACCCTCTTGCGGTTGTGAAACATCGTTTAGAATAGGTGTGTTCTGCTCTTTAAGCGCTGCATCACCTTCTGCTTTTTCGGTAAATAGCTGCTCTAGTGTCAGCCCCAGATTTTGTCTACGCACCTCGCTTAGGTGCTTTAATCGTTGATCCAACAGTTGCTGCCAAGGTGATACCGAGGCCACTGGCGAGCATTCAGGCAGCGGCCAGGGAAGTAACTGGTTTAGCTGATCGAGGGTAAAACTCCCCATATCCCGCGCCAATATATAGCCCCCTTTCTCCGTACGACTGATCACCGAAGCATGCAGTAAAATACCGTTATAGTGATCCCACTCATTTTGTTCAAGCCCTTCGACTTGCTGCAATAGCTGACGATCCGATAGAGACTCACCCAACTGCTGCGCCTGCCACAATCGCTGCAACACGGCCACTAGTGTATGCAGATGGGATAAATGTTTACCTTTACGATGATCACGATAAACTGTCAATGCACGGCTCAATTCAGCCCCAAGGAGAATAATCGTCCAAGAGATAAAGATCCATGCTAAAAACAGGGGTACCGCGGCAAATGCACCATAGATCAGTTCGTAGGAAGGAAACTGAGTCACAAACAACGCAAAGGCACGTTTAGCGGTTTCAAACAGAACAGCCACGACCAACCCGCCGATCACCGCATTACGCAGCGGCACTTTACAGTTAGGCACGGCAGCATACAGCAATGTAAAGGCGGCGGCGGACATCACTAACGGCAACATCGACAGTAACCGCGCCCGACCGACTAACTCGGTGGCGCTGGTAAATAACGACAACGAGGCGATATAGGAGCTGACCAACAACCCTAAACCGATCAAAATCGGCCCTAAACTTAAAACCGCCCAGTACAACAGAAAACTGGACATCCCCTTGCGGGGCTCGCTTACCCGCCAGATACGGTTAAAAGCGCCCTCGATATTTTTCATCATCATAATCGAGGTAACAAACAGGAAGATCAAACCTACGGCGGTTAATTTGCTGGCCTGTGTGGCGAAATCACTCAGATACTCCTGCACAACCGCTCCCGTCGCCGGGACAAAGTTCTCAAAAATCCAACCCTGTAACTGCTCACCCGCCCCTTGAAACGAAGGGATAGCGGCAAGCATTGCATAGGAAACCGTCATCAGCGGCACCACCGCAAACAAGGTGGTATAGGTGAGCGCTGAGGCATTTAGCACTCCCTTGTTGTTAATAAACTGGCGAGCTAAATAGAGCAGAAAATGCCCAATGCCCCGCAGGGTATACAGATGATTGCCCTTCATAACGATCCTGTAACGATGAATAAAACAGATATAATACCCTGCCGCTCTTTAGGCTGGTAGCTAAGCTGTATACAATATCGCACTTACATCAACATCTGCCATTGCGAACAGGATAAGTACCATGTCTGTTGAAATTTATCACAACCCACGTTGCTCCAAATCTCGCGCCACACTGGCGCTGTTAGAAGAGAACGGTGTTACGCCCGATATACGCCTCTATCTGGAAAATCCGCCCACGGAAGCGCAGTTAGCCGACGTCATCTCTCAACTGGGCATAACCCCCCGTGAATTGCTGCGTAAGGGCGAAGCAGAATACAAAGAAAACAATCTGAACGATGATAGCCTCAGTGATCAACAGATTATCGCGCTCATGGTGCAATTCCCACGCCTCATTGAACGGCCTATCGTGATCACTAACGGCAAAGCCCGTATCGGCCGGCCACCTGAAGCTGTACTGGAGATTCTGTAAGTGTCTAACCCTTACGTTCTGGTACTCTACTACAGCCGCCAAGGTGCTACCCGCACCATGGCGGGCTTGATAGCGAAGGGCATCGAACAGAGCGGTATAGAAGCTCGCATACGTACCGTCCCAGCTATTTCAGCAAACTGTGAAGCAACCGAGGACAGCATCCCCGAGCATGGCGATCTGTATTGCACCGCCGAGGATCTAGCGTATTGCAGCGGCCTCGCACTCGGCAGCCCTACTCGCTTTGGCAATATGGCTGCACCGCTCAAGTACTTTATTGATTCCACCAGCAACCTCTGGCTCAACGGATCACTAATCGATAAGCCTGCGGCGGTTTTCAGCTCTAGCTCCAGCTTGCATGGCGGCCAAGAAACTACCCTACTGAGCATGATGTTACCCTTAATGCATCATGGCATGGTGATCTGCGGCTTACCCTACAGCGAAGCCGGACTCATCAGCACCACCAGCGGTGGCACCCCTTATGGCGTGACTCATCTGGCCGGACAGCAGAGTGATCGTCCGGTCGATGATACCGAGACCGCGCTCTGTCTGGCCCAGGGCAAACGGCTCGGGCGATTGGCGCTTCAGTTATCAGCTTAATATTCAGGATTAAAGATGCAGGAAACTCTCGTAAAAAAAGTGGCGATTAGCCGCGCCGTCACCCTTATCAGTTATTTTGGCTTGATTCTGCTGCTCACCGCTTGGCACCTGATCATCTCACCACCTGAAAATGCCAATCCCTACAGTATTTGGGCCTTCCAGACGGTACCGCTATTACTGTTTTATCCGGCTATTATTAAAAAGCATCTACGTGGCCATATCTGGCTATGTTTCTTCATCACTGTCTATTTTATGCATTCAGTGACCATCGCCATGTCGGCACATAGCAGCGCCATTCTCGGCCTAGCCGAAACACTGCTGGTCGCGGCACTGTTTATTGGCGCGATGATGTTTGCCCGCTGGCAGAGCCAGTTAAACAAACAGTTGAACGAATAATCCTGAAGAAAACCGTTAACGGGAAGTCCGCGTGGATCTCAAGTCAATCAGAAAGCAGTTTCCAGCCCTGCAACAGCAGATGAATAACCAGCCGCTGGTGTATCTGGATAATGCCGCCACCAGCCAAAAGCCGGAAACGGTGATCCGCGCGGTAGAACAGTTCTATCGTCAGCAAAATGCCAATGTTCACCGAGGGGCTTACCAACTCAGTGAGCAGGCAACCCGGGCATTCGAAACCGCTCGCACCACCGTCAAAGATTTTATCAATGCGGACAGCGAACAGGAGATCATCTGGACCCGCGGCACCACGGAGGGCATCAATCTTATCGCCCAAAGCTATGCTCGCCCCAGACTACAACCGGGTGATGAGATCCTGCTAACGGAACTTGAACATCACGCGAATATTGTTCCTTGGCAGATCGTTGCGGAACAAACCGGCGCACAGATCCGCGTAGTGCCGATCCTTGAAAATGGCGACCTTAACCTGCAACGTTTCGGCGAACTGCTCAATGACAATACCCGCATCCTCAGCTTAACCCATATCTCTAACGCCTTGGGCACCATCAATCCGGTCGCGGGGCTGATTCGCCAAGCCAAAGAGCAAGGCGCCATCGTGGTGATCGACGGCGCCCAAGCGGTATCCCACCTAGAGATCGATGTACAACGGCTCGGCTGTGATTTTTATCTATTTTCCGGTCACAAGCTGTTCGCCCCAACCGGCATCGGCGTACTCTATGGACGTAAAGCACTGTTAGAGGCCATGCCGCCTTGGCAAGCCGGTGGTGAGATGATCCGCAAGGTGTCTTTTTCAGGCACTGAATACAACGACCTGCCCTTCAAGTTTGAAGCGGGCACGCCCAATATTAGTGGCGCACTGGGGTTAGCGGAGGCGATTCGCTTTCTCAACAGCTTGGATCGCAAAGCCTTAGCCCGACATGAACGCGCCCTCATGAGCAAGGCAATTGAGCTATGCTCGGCGATTCCTGGCTTCACCCGCATCGGCCAACCCACCGCTGGTGCATCGATTCTATCCTTTCAGCTAACGAGCCATCATCAGCAGGATGTTGGCCTCATGTTAGATCAGCAAGGCATTGCGGTACGCACTGGACATCACTGCGCCATGCCGTTGATGGAAACACTAGGGCTTCCTGGCACCATCCGCGCCTCATTCGCGTTTTACAACAGTATCGAGGATGTTGAACGCTTTGCGGCCGCCTTGAGTGTTATTGCCCAAGGCGGCTCATTTTCGGCGGCTGACACCGTGCCGTCACAGTCAGTTTTTGATAGCTCCCCTTTTGGCCGAGAGATCAAAGACCGAGACATACTCACTCAACTGACGCCGCTGAAAAACTGGAACGATCGTTATCGCCAGATCATGCTATTAGGCAAACGCTTACCCTCATTCACCGCAGCGATGAAGGCCGATACACAGCGTATTAACGGCTGCGAAAGTGATGCTTGGCTCGTGGCCAAAGGTGATGATAACGGCGCCCTGTGGTTTGCCGCCGACTCGGATGCTCGGGTTATTCGCGGCTTGATCGCCCTAGTCCTCGCGGCACTCAACGGCCGCCAGCCACAACAGATTCTAGATTTTGATATGGATGGCTACTTTGAACAGCTACAACTGAGCCGACATCTGAGTCCGTCCAGAGGCAATGGTTTAAAGGCGATTATTGAGACGGTCAGAAAGAGTGCCAGTGAGGCGCTGCGTCACGCCGATCAACCCCGTTAGCAGATATAGCTGACAGGATAACAGCCTACTCTGTCAGCTAGGCAGCCAACAGAAGGCGGCTTTAGATATCCACTTCAGGGCTGATCATAATCAGATCACGACCGTCACCCTTCGCTTGATAGAGCGCATCGTCGGCACACTTAATCAAACCATCCAGTATGGACGAATGGGCCGGGTAACAAGAGATACCGGCACTAAAGGTGTAAGCAACCTCGCATACACCTTCCTCCAATACCGCAGGATAGCGTTTTAACTCTTTTTTCAACTGTGTGATCAAGCGTACCGCACTACTGATATCCGTATTCGGCAGCAACAAGAGAAACTCTTCACCACCCCAACGCATTAGGGAGTCTGAACGGCGCAGGGTGCCATTGAGCAGTGAAACAAAATGTTTCAGCACCGCATCACCCACCAAATGACCAAAGGTATCATTAATATTCTTAAAGTGATCAAGGTCGATCAGACAGATGGTCAATTCCTGATGATAACGTTCGGCATAACTCAGCTGTTTAGCAAAATGGATATAACCGGCACGCCGATTCAATAGGCCGGTCAGGTGATCATAACTGGCTTGCGATCTCAGCATCTCTTCTAACTGCTTACTGCGAGTAATATCGTGACACATGCCCACAACCCGCAAGGCTTGGCCATTTTCATCACGCTGACATACCCGCCCGCGATCCCTTACCCAGATATACCCACCATCCCGTTTTTTGAGCTGATATTCCGCCTCATAGTGATCGGTCTCACCAGCAACATGGGCCTTCAATACGCCTATCACCCGCTCCCGGTCGGTTTCATGCACCGCCTCTACCCAGGTTGAGACAACAGGCTCCATCTCTTCTGGCAGATAACCTAGCAGGTGTTTTAACTGAGGCGAGAAAAATACCTCATCAGTGACGGTATTCCAATCCCACATACCATCCGCCGCCTCATTCAAGGCGTAAGTTAAACGGGCATCTCGGGTACGAAACGCTTCCCGCTGGGACGAGGTACGATCGAGATTTCGAGCAACCGAAAGAAATAGCTTTTGGCCCTCAAATTCAATGACAGAGGTGTAAACTTCGACGGGGAAGTAAGTGCCATTATGATGATAATGACGACCGATAAAGGTAAAGGCTTGAGGGTGTGACGAAAAAATTAGCTCGGCGATCTGCGCCCAGTGCTCTTCATTTTCGACGCCTTGCTGTAGGGAGATAACGCTATGTTGTAGTAATTGCTCATGACTCATCCCCAAATCTTTAGAGGCACAGGCATTTGCATCGAGAATAGCTGAGCTGTGCGGATCTATCACATAGATAGCATCACTACAGCCTTCAAAAATAGCTTTATAGAATCCTTCCGGAAAGCATCGCGACATAATTAGCCAAATATCCATTTACGAGTCGATACAGTGTGACCTGCAATGCCGAAAGATCAACCAACAAAAGACACACCCATCGACATAAACAGCATAATAACACGATTACAGCACATTTTTTGCCCGCGCTGCTCTTTCAAGCATTTTTTTCAAGACCCGTGATACGGCCACAAAACCGAAGGTCGCGGTGACGCAGGTTGATGCACCAAAACCACCGCTACAATCTAAACGGGTATTGCCATCGGCCACTGTTTTCATTTGACACACACTACCGTCAGGCTGCGGATAGACCAGTTGCTCGGTAGAGTAGACACAGTCAACGGCAAACCGACGACCACTTTTACTGAAATTATAGTAACGCCGTAATAACGAACGAGTCTTCGCCGCCAACGGATCATGGTGGGTTTTACTTAAATCAGCAATATTGATCTGCGTTGGATCGGTTTGCCCTCCCGCGCCACCCACGGTGATCACCGGAATTTTACGGCGTTTACAGTGGGCAATCAGCGCCGCTTTCTCTTTTACGCTGTCGATACAGTCGATCACATAATCAAACTGCTCACCGATTAACTCAGGGATATTCTCTAACGTAATGAAATCATCCACGATCTCAACGCGGCACTCAGGGTTAATGAGCCGAATTCGCTCGGCCATCGCCTCGGTTTTAGGCTCACCGATAGTGGTGTTTAAGGTATGGATCTGACGATTCGTATTCGTGATACAGATATCATCTAGATCGATCAGCGTGATCTGCCCAATCGCTGAACGGGCCAAGGCTTCCGCCGCCCAGGAGCCCACACCACCGATACCGATGACGCAGATATTAGCCTTGCGAAATAACTCGACGCCGGCCACGCCATAGAGACGCTGAGTGCCGCCAAATCGTTGATTAAAGGTATCTGACATAAATAAAATCGTCCCTAAAAGTCATCTTCTGTCAATTCAGTCAGCACCGCATGGCCACACCCCAGACAATCTCCCTCAACAAACACAATGCCCTTAAGCAGATATTCGCGGGGATTGATCATACCCAGATTCACTTCCTGACAATGATCACACCAGGTTTGTTGCAGAAAGGCCTGCTGCTCTTCCTCGCTACGGACATTAAAATCCCGCTCAATTCGTTCATCTTGCATCTAATACTCTTAACTTAAAATAATGGTTACCATCGCTCACAAAGTCCGACGGCTTTTTATGATGTGCCTGGCCAGGCGAGATTGGCCGGTGGTTTCCATTGCGCTAGCTGCTGCTTTACCGATGTTTGCAGAAACAGCGAACCGATCGTTGGATCACACAGGTATTCACAACGCTCACCCTGCCAATCAAAGGCGATACCCCAAGCATGCAGATAGCCCCGATCGACGGCAGCGGCAGCAGCGCCGTGATAACGTTGATCACCCACAATTGCCGAACCGATACTTTTCAATGCCACGCGCAGCTGATGGGTTTTACCGGTTAAGGGTCGCAACAAAAACAACCGCAACCCAGGCTCCGGCGAACAACTAAAGAAACGGGTCACCGCAGGATTCTTCTGCCCCGTCGTCAATTTCCAACTGCCCCGACGGCTACGTTCCATATCTCCTTTAATCAGCCCCTGCTTTTTACGGGGCTTCTGATCAGAGAGGGCGATATAGTATTTTTCGACGGTTTTAGCCTGAAACTGGCGTGACAAAATCGAGGCGGCTTCAGCATGGCACGCTAGAATCAACAGCCCCGAGGTCATCTTATCTAATCGGTGAACCAGATAAAGCGGACCACACTTCAGATCTTCCGAAATCTGCTGCAACAACCCAGTCTCAGCCTGATCGCGATGCACAGAGACACCTGGGGCTTTATTAATAATCAGATAATCAGGGGTTTGTTCAAGCAGAGAGTAAGCAGACATTAGTGTGGTGTCCACATCAGAATAGTGACACAAAGGCCCGTAGCGAGTGACCATGCCAAAAGAGTCCGTTTAAGTGACGGGTAACCCAGTGGGCTTCGGCGTTCGTCCCCTCAACGGTCACTATGGCGACGGTCTGCTCAGGTAGATCACCTGGGATCAGATCCAATTCATCAACTTCGGTATAGTGCGCCAAAAGCGCTTGAAGCTCACTTTCAGTCACATCAGACGAAAAACCTGCCAGAATAATTTTCATAGTTACCCATCATAAGATCAGAGGCCAAGAACCTGCTTAACAAAGGGAATGGTCACTTTGCGTTTGGCGCTCAATGAAGCTGAATCAAGTCGATCTAACAGCTTAAACAGATCTGACATACTACGACTGGCCCGGTGGATAAGAAACCACGCAACCTCTTCACTGATCGTAAAACCACGCCCGCGGGCGCGTAATTGCAGGGCTTTCACCTTGCCATCATCATCAAGATTATGTACCTGAAACACCATCCCCCAGCTCAGGCGGGATGCTAGATCGGGAAGATTAAGATTTAACTGTCGCGGGGCGCGATCACCCGCCACCAGCAAACGATTGTTCTCAGCACGAATACGGTTGAAGAAGTGAAACACGCCCTCTTCCCAAGCTTTATTGCCCGCGATAATCTGAATATGGTCAATACAGACCAAATCTAGATGCTCCATCCCCTCAAGTATGCCCGGCCCCATATCCATTAACTCATCCAATGGCAGATACACCGCGGTGCGTCCAACGGGATCAGAGGCATGACAAACCGCCTGTAACAGGTGAGAGCAACCGCTATCGCTGTTACCCCAGATATAAAGATACTGCTCCCCTTCTCCTCGGGCAGCCTGATCTAGGGTACTGCAAAGCAATTCATTCCCCTGACAAAGGAAATTTTCAAATCGGGCATCATCCCTTAAGGTGATTCCTAGAGGGATCTGAAACGGCTCAGGACTACTCATCTATATCAATATTTATTGGCCGGCAGTTAGCTACAGGGCCTTTCTCACGTTTAAAATTGTGGGTTTCCCAAGCTGTATCGCAGCAACACATTTTATACCTATCATTGCTAGCAGCTTAGTATTCTGTGCTCATTAGGGCAGAGCGCTAAACCTCAAATCTCGTTGTTCAATCCATCAACCGCTCAACAGTCATAAAGTTTACTACTTTTATAACCTTGATGCAGGTGACGAAGGAGCACCATAATAACCGCCGCAACGGGAAGTGCAATCAAAATCCCAACAAAACCGAATAGCTGGCCGCCGGCCATAATGGCAAAAATAACAGCGACGGGATGTAAGCCAATACGATCGCCTACCAACAGGGGCGTCAGGACCATACCTTCCAATGCTTGACCGATGGCAAACACCACACCGACCCAAGCAAGCATAGTCAAATCATTAAACTGCAACATCGCCGCAACACCTGCGGCAACGATACCCACAATAAACCCCATATAAGGCACAATACTGGCCAAACCGGCCAACATGCCCACGAGCAAAGCCAGGTCTAATCCGACCGTCCAAAGCCCCAGCGAGTAGATAATCCCAAGCGCCAGCATGACTAACAACTGCCCTTTAATAAAAGCACCCAGCACTTCATCACACTCATTCGCCCAAAGCGTGACCTTTTTTTCTAAATTACGCGGTAATAGGTAGCCAATTTTACCCATCATGACATCCCAGTCACGCAGCAAATAAAACATAACCACGGGAATCAATACTAAATTCGCTACCCAAGCGGCCAGCGCCAAACCCGACTCACCGACGCTACTAAAGATATTTTTCACCAAACTACCGGTCTGCTGCCAGTGCCCGCTCATCAGTGCCTGCACACTCTGAAGATCGAAGCCCTCCAATGAAATACCCGTATTCGATTCCAACCAAGGTATCCAGACGGTCTGTATCATGGCGAAGACCTGCGGCACCAGCTTAATCATCACCTGCAACTGATAGCCCAACTTGGGCAGCAACCAGATCACCAATAACAGCAACACCGTGGTCATCACCAAAAACACAACAACCACCGATAACGTACGACTCAGCCCTCGTGCTTCGAGCCTATCAGCCATAGGGTCAGCTAAATAAGCTAACAAGGCCGCCACCACAAAGGGCGATAAGATAGGTTGCAATAAATAAAGTAGCAGGGCTACCACCACCGCAAGGATGAGAAAAAACCAACGTTGTGAATCACTCATATACAGTCCCTTTCAAACCCAACGAAGAATTGACACCCTATTGAGAGGCGAGCAACCCTATTGATCACTATTCCTGCCAGCGATAAGAATAAACCGTTTCAGCACCGCCGGCATTTAGCCTTGGCGCCGGTGACATCCGTGGATTCAAGCGAACCGCTTGATCCAACGCCTGCACACCGCCCTGAATTTCAACCCGCAATAATACTCGATCAGCCTCGATAGCACTGACTCGCACCGCATCAACCGGCTGCAACGTCGCTAGATAGTCTGACAATTGCAGATAATCGCTGACACCACCTATATTAGTGACCTCAAGCAGCAAACCCGTTTCTATATAATTAAACTGAGCCGTGCCTAGCGAGCCGAGAACCGTATCCGCCGACTCGTTAATAACCTGTTGCAGCTGCTCCGATAGCGCACCGCTAGGCTTCATTGCGTGAGCGTTTCCCTGCTGTAACAACAACCATTCGGTTTGCCAGCCACCGCTACTGCTTTGTATCAATCGACCAAGCAAAATCGCATCCGGTTGATAACGCTGTGACGCCTGCTGCACCGGCTCACGAAAAAAGCCCCACAAATCACTCACATCCAAAGCGGTTTGATCATTCAAATCCAGCAGGGGCACATCCAGAGGCACTCCACGCACTTGAGCTTGGGCGACCAACTCTGCATATATTTGACTTTCCGGCGCCACATAATCTCGAGCCGTATTACCGCGCTGTTGTGCTAACCACACCAGCAATGCTGGACGCGCATGACCAACCGCCTTTAGCCCCGCTTGTTGCAACAACCGTTTAATCAGCACCGGATCAAACTCCAGCAATAGCCGTTGCCCCAACACTTCACGCCCATCGCCAGCGGATATCGGCGTTTGAGTTGCCTGATAGCTAAATTGGTTCAACCAAGCCGAGGGTTGTTGCAAAGCCTTCATTACCGACGGCTTATTAATCACGTTGCTGCGCCCAGACACCTTAATCAATACCGCTTGCAAGCCCTGCGTCAGTTGCTCATTCGAGGGCTCGGGCAACTGTTCAGGCACTAACATTTCAGTGCTGTACAGCCCGTTCACCATAGCCGCCTGACTGAGAGAGCATAGGCTGACTAACATCATCACCAATAGGCTGTTATAAAGCTTGCGTATCATGATTGTGGTTAAACTCCGTTTTCCTGCCTAGCCGCCATGAATGGCAGCCTAAAAAAAGTGACTTTTTAAGCGGCATAAACTTTAACACACAATAGCCCCCTCACCATCAACCTGATAGAATACGCGTCAAATTTTTTCAATCAGTAATCAGCCCGAACAGGTTCATACAAACTATGTCTGCAACTGACCATAACACTCCTATCAGCTACAAAGACGCCGGTGTCGATATCGATGCCGGAAACGCACTGGTTGATCGTATCAAAGGCGTTGCAAAACGCACCGCCCGTCCCGAAGTTATGGGTGGCCTAGGCGGCTTCGGTGCCCTATGCGAAATCCCAGAAGGTTACAAAAAACCTGTTCTGGTATCCGGTACCGACGGTGTAGGCACTAAGTTGCGCCTAGCTATGGAGCTGAAAAAACACGATACCATCGGCATCGATCTCGTCGCCATGTGCGTCAACGATCTCATCGTTGCGGGTGCTGAACCTCTGTTCTTCCTTGATTACTATGCCACCGGCAAACTAAACATCGATATCGCAGCGGATGTTGTTACCGGTATTGGCGCAGGTTGTGAGTTAGCCGGTGCGGCGCTAGTCGGCGGCGAAACCGCTGAAATGCCCGGCATGTATGAGGGTGAAGATTACGACTTAGCCGGCTTCTGTGTTGGCGTTGTCGAAAAAGATGACATTATTGACGGCTCTAAGGTCAGTGTCGGCGACAAACTCATCGCCCTGCCTTCCTCCGGCCCACACTCTAACGGCTATTCGCTGATCCGCAAGATCATCGAAGTCCGAGGCGCTGATCTGAGCGGTACTGTCGATGGCAAACCATTGACCGAAGCGCTGCTAGAACCCACCCGCATCTATGTTAAACCCGTTCTAGAGCTGATCAAAAACAGCCAAGTGAATGCACTATCCCATATTACCGGTGGTGGCTTGCTGGAAAACATTCCACGTGTATTGCCAAAAAATGCTAAAGCGATCATTGATATCAATAGCTGGCAGATGCCTGAAGTCTTCCGTTGGATTCAAAAGCTAGGCAATGTTGATGCCCGTGAGATGTACCGCACCCTTAACTGCGGTATCGGCATGGTTATCTGCGTACCGGCTGACACCGCCGACAACGCGCTGAAAATCCTGACCGATGCCGGCGAAGCACCGTTTATCGTGGGTGAAATTGCCTCCGCTATCGACGGCGAAGAACAGGTAGATTTACAGGGCTTGGAGGCCTAATAATGGCTGAAAAAAGCATTGTTGTTTTGATCTCCGGCAGTGGTTCAAACCTGCAGGCGATCATCGATGCGATTGCGAGCGGCCAGATTAATGGCCGCATCGCTGCAGTACTCAGCAATAAAACAGGTGTCTTTGGCCTAGAGCGTGCCCGCGCAGCCGGTATTCCCCAAATCGTTATCAACCATAATGATTATGACAGCCGGGAACACTTCGATACAGCCATGATCGAGGCTATCGATACCTACACCCCAGACTTAATCGTACTGGCAGGCTTTATGCGCATCCTCTCCGCCGAGTTTGTGCGCCACTATCAAGGTCGGATGCTTAACATTCATCCCTCTTTACTGCCCAAGTACAAAGGACTTCATACACATCAGCGGGCACTCGATGCCGGTGATGCCCAGCACGGCTGTACGGTGCACTTTGTCACCGAAGAGCTCGATGGCGGCCCCTTAGCCATTCAAGCACCGCTGGATATCCTCCCAACGGATAATGCTGACAGCTTGCAACAGCGCATTCACCACGCTGAACACAACATTTATCCGCTAGCGGTTGAATGGTTTTGTGCAGATCGCCTAGCACTCTCGGTTTCAGGCTCGGTTCAGCTCGACGGCTCTATCCTGCAACCTGAAGGATATCAATTCATTCAGGAGTAACCGATGCGACTTAGCACCCTACTTATCTCGACACTTTTGCTAGCTTGTACATTACCAACACAGGCTTCTGAGATACTCAAACCCTACAAAGCGATTTATAAAGCACAGTGGGATGTAGGCATCTCATTTGGCGGCGATGCCATCAGTGAATTAACACGTACTGGCGATCGCTGGAAACGCTCCCTTCGCGCCACTGCACTGATCGCCAAAGTCGACGAATTCACCGAGTTTACGCTTCAGGGGCAAAACGTTCTGCCACAACATTATGAATATCATCGCAAGGTGATCGGTAATAATAAAAATGCAGTACTGCAATTCAACTGGAACACCGGCAGCGTACTCAACGACATCGCCAAAAAGCCCTGGACCATGGACATCCTCCCTGGCACACAGGACAAACTCAGCTATCAGATACAGATGCGCCTCGATCTTGCGGCTGGTAAAACAGAGCTGTCCTACCAAGTCGCCGACGGCGGAAAAACCAAAACCTATCCGTTTATTATTGTCGGCAAAGAAAACGTCACAACCGGCATCGGCTCCTTTGAGGCGATCAAAATTCAACGAGACCGAGGCCCCGACAGCAACCGCGAAACCTTCCTGTGGTGCGCGCCAGAGCTCGGCTATATGGTTGTAAAACTGCAACAGGTCGAAAAGAGCGGCAAAAAATACAGCTTACTCATCGACAAACTGGAATTTATGGAACCCTGATGACCGCATACGAACAACAGGCTGAATCAATGTACAACCAGCTGATCGCAATGGAAACCGACGCCGAACCCAATCAGCTGTTTCTTTGTAGCTATCTACTGGGGCACATCAGCCTCGTAAGTGCTGAGCAAGGCGACACCGCACTGCAGTTCAGACAACAACTGGAACACAGTTTAGAATCCGCTTTTAAAGTAGACCAACTCAGCGAGCAGGATATCAACGATATTCGCTCACTCTGGCAGCAACTCAGTGAGACAGCGGCATGAATTTTGAAAAAGAAGGCATTGTGTCAGTCTGGTATTCAACCACCGACTATTCCAGCATTCCTGACAGCTATTTCGAAGAGGATGAACAGGGGCTGGACCGCTGGGCGAAAAACTTTGAAATTACCGAATATAACCCTGAAAACATGGAAACCAACGGTTGCGAGCAAGGCTTAGCCCCAATCCGCGACATTGTCGCTCCCTGCTCTTGGTCATACTCCTATGGCGAAGCCATCATTAAAAAGATTGAGAAGCTCGGTGATAAACAGGCCAGCTGGTTAATACTGGTGTTTGATTTTGAGTATCGCGCCAAAAAGACCCACATCTTTGAAGATGAGTATGTCCATTTTGTCGGCTGCTTTCCCTATGATATGGAAGCAGGCAACCTAGAATAACTGCCGCCCCCATCAACAAAGAGCGACAAATCAAGGATCAGGGCGACCAGAAAGCGGGCCCCTGATCCTGACCTCAAGCACAAGTCCAAACCCAAGCCAATTCAGTCATAAACGAAACTTTGCCAGACTTATTCGGCCATTCATCACCGCAATGTCTTCCTCCTGTAACAACGCGACCTGCCTTAAATAGCCATCACTCCCAACAGGCAAAGAGATTCTCCCGCTGGCATTAACCACCCGAAACCAGGGTAACTTAGTGTCACGAGGCAACTGACTAAGACATCGACCAACCATTCGAGCCGCCCCAGGCAGCCCCGCCAGATGAGCCACCTGCCCATAGGTCGCCACCTTCCCTTGCGGAATCGAAGCAATGACCTGCCAAATCACTTCATAGGCTGGATTCTGTGTCACATTACCCCCTAAATTAAAGCTAAAATCATCGAAAAGACACACATAGAGTGATATTCGGCACCCACATACCGACACCCATATAACCGACAACCGCACAGGCAGAAGCCTGAGCCCAGCTGCTTATCATAAGATACCTGAAGGTGACACGCAGCAAAAAATCCGCAGAAAAGCCAGAAGAACAGCTAGAAGAAAAAAAGGAGCCTGGAATAACCCAGACTCCTTAAAGAGCAAAATAAAAACGATGATGAGTTGCCATCTAGGGGAATAGACCAACAACTCTTCTGCTCGTCGTGACAGACCAATGCAAACCTTCGACTGGATATGAATAGCAACCCGTCGTTAATTTTTCAGAGCCTAACCAGAAGGGGAAATAGGCACTAAACTCTGATACATTGGCCCTAAACACCTCTTTAGCATAGACGAAAGCCATACAATGAAACAGAAATTGTCCATTTTTTACTCAACAGTCTATGCATTTTGTCTATTACTACTACTATCAACAACCAGTCGAGCCTCAACATCACTCATTCCTGACGTTGATCAGCAAGGCATTAAGCAGTGGGAAAGCGAAAATTTTGTCGATGAAACCCAATACCGCATCATCAACGAAGCCAATAACGAGATATTAGAAGCACGCGCCGTTGGCTCAGCATCTGGGCTCTTTTACAAAAAGAAACTCCCCATCAACGCCGACACACGGCTCGGCTGGCGCTGGAAAGTCAGTACCATCTGGCCCGGGGCGATTGAAACCAGCAAAGCAGGCGATGACTTCCCCGTTCGCATATACATCGTTGTCTCTGACGGCCCTTTTTTCTGGCAAAAGCGCACCTTGGTATATGTCTGGTCAAACAATACAGCGATCGATACCCGCTGGGACAATCCCTTCACCAGCAGAGCGAAAATGTGGGCTGTCGATAGTGGCATCGATTTAATCGGCCAGTGGACCCAACACAACCGCACCATACAGGCCGACCTGAAAACCGCTTTTGGCACAACTTACTCAGAGATCGAAGCCGTTGCGATTATGACGGATAGCGATAATGGGGGCGCCAGCTTCCTCAGCTGGTACGACGACATACAACTTAACTGAGCAAACACAGCCACTCTGAACCCCCACAATAAAAAAACGGGCATTTATTTAACAACAAGCGTATAATACTGCGTTTTACAATTCCATTCCTTCCGGTACCTTCAAATATGTCAGACACACAAGTCGCATTCAGCGACCTTGATCTCCCCTCTTCCGTTCTTAAATCCATCACAGAGCTTGGCTATGAAACACCATCACCAATTCAAGCAGCTTGTATCCCGTTATTGTTGAACGGGCAGGATGTTCTGGGGATGGCACAAACAGGTACCGGTAAAACCGCTGCTTTTGCTTTACCTCTGTTGAGCCGTATCGACCTGAAACTGAACAAGCCTCAGGTTTTGGTACTCGCTCCGACGCGCGAACTCGCCGTTCAGGTAGCTGAAGCGTTTCAAGCTTATGCACGTCACGTACCCGGCTTTCACGTATTGCCAATCTACGGCGGCCAAAGCTATACCCTGCAGTTAAAACAACTGCGTCGTGGCCCACATGTCGTTGTAGGCACACCGGGTCGCGTCATGGACCACTTGAACCGTGGCACACTAAAGCTTGACGAACTCAAAGCAATGGTGCTTGACGAAGCCGACGAAATGCTACGTATGGGCTTCATCGATGATGTTGAAACCATCATGGCTAAAACGCCAGCCGAACGTCAGACTGCCCTGTTCTCTGCTACCATGCCTGAGCAGATCCGTCGGATCACTAAGCGTTATATGCGCGATCCGCAAGAGGTCAAGATTGCCTCTAAAACATCCACCATGGAAAACATCGACCAGCGCTGCTGGATCGTTTCTGGTGTAAACAAGCTTGACGCGTTGGTGCGTATTCTGGAAACAGAAGATTGTGGCGGCATCATCATCTTTGCCCGCACCAAAACGGCCACCACAGAAATTGCTGAAAAACTTGAAGCCCGTGGCTATTCTGCCGCAGCACTTAACGGCGACATGAACCAGCAACTACGTGAACGCACCGTACAACGCCTGAAAGACGCCAAACTTGATATTGTTGTTGCAACCGATGTTGCCGCACGGGGTCTTGATGTTGAGCGTGTCGGTATGGTTATCAACTATGATATCCCTTATGACACCGAAGCTTACGTTCACCGTATCGGCCGTACCGGTCGTGCAGGACGTGATGGCAAGGCGATTCTATTTGTTGCACCACGCGAACGTCGCCTGCTGAAACAGATCGAACAAGCAACACGCCAGCCAATCAAGCAGATGGACCTTCCTTCACGGGATATGGTACAGAGCAAACGTCTTGAATCTTTCCGCGAACAGATCACGACTATCTTCAATGACGAAGATATGAGCACTTACCGCGAACTGATTGACCAGCTAGCTACTGAAACTAAACTCGAAACCCTCGATTTAGCGTCAGCACTGCTATTTATGGCGCAGAAAGAGAAACCATTGATTCTGCCTCCTGAGCCAGAACCCCGTGCCCGCCGCGAACGCGATAACGATCGTGACCGCGATGGTGATAAAGGCGCTAAACGCGAACGCATTAACTATGCAGATCTCGACGTGTACCGCCTTGAAGTCGGCCGTAACGACGGCATCCAGGTTAAAAACATCGTCGGTGCTATCGCCAACGAAGCCGATATTAACAGCCGTCATATCGGTGATATCCGCTTATTTGATGATTACAGTACCGTACAACTGCCGAAAGGAATGCCTACTGAGGTTCTACAGCAGCTGAAGGGTGTCTTTATCTGTCGTAAGAAGATCGATATCAGCCTGATGGAAGGTGAAATTGCTCGCCCAGCCCCACGCAAACCTCGGGGTGAATTCAAAGGCAAAGGCCGCGGCACAAACGACCGTGGTGCGCCGCGCAAGCCGCGTCCAAGTCGTGATAGCTAAGCGCACTTAAGCAGCATCATAAGAGAGAGCCTTCCGGCTCTCTTTTTTTGTCTAAAATAAAGGCATTCAGCACCAATATGAGGCTGATCAGCACAACAACAAGACGTCACCAAGGTATTGAAGTGTAACCAATAACAATCAAGTCAAGCATCCGCCATCTAACGCATGATTCAGTTGCAACAGCGCGCCACCCTCTGCTAATCTCTAGCTTAATAAAGCACAATAATCGATTATCAATCATGCGACAGACACAGGAAATTCAACTATCCGTATCAACCAACAGGGCAACAAACGCGGTCATGTCATCTTCCCTACCACACATCTGTGCTCTAATGCTTTTTACACTCAAAAGCTGACGCACCAACTTTCACCCCTAGGCAATCCCGAACAGACAATTGTAATTTAAGGAAACCCATCATGAAAAAAACTATGACTTTCGTTTTCGCAATGACCTTTATGACTGTTCCCACTGCGTTTGCCGAGCAACATAACCACGACATCTCTGCAGAATACATTGCAGGCTTTCTCGCCGGCGCCAACTTAACCGATGGTGCGATTATTAAAAATATCAACTCAGGCAATGAAAGCGATTTTATACAGCGCGCCTACCGCACACGTTTGGGCAAGAAACACCCCGACTCGCAAGCGACCTATCTCGCAGGCTTTTGTCTCCCTAAAGACATCGATGACGAAACCGTCGTTAGCAATGTCAGCGAAGCCTTAGAAAGCAGAACCTATCCCGAAACGATGCAGCGCGACGCGATTGTCTATAACACCATTAAATCACTCTACCCTTGCGAGTAATCGCTTCACACCCATCCATAGATAGAACAACAGATTACTTATGTTTATGATAGCAACACGATTCAATAGCCGATTACAGAAATCAGGAGTCACCAATGAGACGTAAAAGTAAGGCTGCAGGTAAAGTGTATACCGCACCCTGGGAAAAAGCTTTCGCGACTATTCTGACCCCTCTCGAGGAGTTTATTCATCGCCAAACAACCAGTGGTATCTTGCTGATGCTGTTTGCGGTGGTCGCACTTATTATTGCCAACACACAACTCAATGAGAGTTACCATCACATACTGCAAACCCACTTCGTTATCGGCTTCGAAGGCTTCCAACTATCCAAAACACTGCACCACTGGATCAATGATGGTTTGATGGCCCTGTTCTTTCTCGTCGTGGGCCTCGAGCTTAAGCGGGAACTACTGGTGGGCGAACTGGCTAATGTTAAGCAAGCCTCCCTGCCCATCATTGCCGCCGTCGGCGGTATGCTCATGCCCGCGCTGATCTACGCGGCTATCAATCCTGAAGGTCATACCCTGGACGGCTGGGGCATCCCTATGGCGACCGATATCGCCTTCGCCCTTGGCGCGTTAGCACTGCTTGGCAACCGCATACCACAAAACCTGCTGATGTTTCTGGTGGCCCTAGCGATTGTCGATGACCTTGGTGCTGTGGTGGTGATTGCTGTCTTTTATACTGAGACAATCAACCTATCGGCACTACTGACCGCTGGTTTTACGATCTTGATCTTGATTGGCCTCAACCTCGGAGGCGTCAGGCGTATCATGCCTTACTCCCTGATTGGCGTTATTCTCTGGATCGCAATGCTAAAAAGCGGCGTACACGCGACGCTTGCCGGTGTCTTACTCGCCTTTACCATCCCGATGAAACCTAAGTATGATCCGAAACGCTTTCTCACTCTCGTCAACGAGAGTGCCGCTCATATTAAAAGCATCTTTGGACAAAACGATAACATCATCCTCAATGACGCATTAAGATCACGCGTTCGCGCGCTTGGCCAAGGGGTATACAAAGTTCAAGCACCCGCCCAGGTACTCGAACATAAGCTTCACCTACCCTCGGCTTACCTGATTATTCCTATCTTTGCCTTAGCCAATGCGGGCGTACCCATTAACTGGGCTGAATTTGGCGAAGTGATCTCACATCCGGTGACTGTCGGTATCGGCGCGGGTCTCATCTTTGGTAAATTGATCGGTATTGCGGGCTTTACTTGGCTGGCGGTTAAATTCGGTGTGAGTTCATTGCCTAAAGGTTTAAATTTCAACCATATTATCGGCGTCGCCTTTATGGGTGGTATCGGTTTTACCATGTCGATATTTATCGCAGAGCTAGGCTTTGCCCAATACCCATCCGATCTATTAATGGCAAAAACCGGCATCCTGTTTGCTTCACTGATCTCCGGCCTCATCGGCTTTGCCTGGCTTTACTTTAAAACCATAAAACCTGCAAAAACCGAGGATACTGAGCAACACTAAGGCGCTTTATCAACGAGCCTCAACAGGGCCAATACCTGCTTGAGGCTCATTATCTGCATGACCGCCAACTCGCTTATTACTGCCCCTTCACCTCATCAAAGCAAAGCTCTGCCCATCAACGATTATCGACTTAGTCGCTCTCTTGACGACTAAAGAGTAAGCCTTAAGTTAATACACCGACAAGCCGCTCTCAGTAACCTCTAACGGTATTAACGGATCACCTAGCTGCACAGGTCCTGATTGCAGAATGCGCGCACAGAGCCCGCCATAGCCTAACATCGCGGCTGCACCGCCCTGCCCTAGCGCTTGATTCATCCGCACACAGGGGTGACATAATGCCGTTGCTTCGAATATCGCACCACCAATACTAAATGTTTGATGCCGCAGCGCATTGAGATTGATACCACTGACAACCATATTACGTCGTAGCAAACTTGGATCTATCTGCCTGATACCCGTATAGGTTTCAATCAAACCGATGAACTCACTGGAGATCAGTGTGACCTGCCGCGCAGAACCTGGCGTTTTGGCACACCGATGATCACCTTCAAGACCTAAACCTGCAAGCGCCTGTGCAGCGTCAACCACAAGCATCGTCTGCTTACGCCCCGGCCGTAGGCCGATCCATTCAAGCCTGCCAGGTTTAAGATCTTTTCCATAGCGAGCAAACAGCTGTTTTTGCGTCATGGCGACTAAAAGATCCCATCACCCTGCTGATCAATCATCTGTTTCGCTTTACGCACCATCTCTGCAGCACAGCTATCACTCGAGGGCAGCATATCAGCCCGAATAAACCGATGGCTCTGCTCACCCTTACTGATTACCCCATTAACACGATAGCCGCCATCTTCCTGCACAGGCGCCGGCGTAATCGTGAAGCCTTGATACTCTTCTGATGGCAACTCTTGAGGCTCTTCCGGCTTTTTATCCGCCGCACCAAAAACCGATTTGATAGTAGAAAACAGACTCATAACAACTCCTTTAATAGATCAAACCAGAATACCTGCAGATAAGAATCAAACGCAATCAACAGGCACAAAAAAACCGCCAATAGGCGGTTTTTCTAACATCGAGTCGTTAACAAGTAGCCAAGCACTCATAACAACTCGAAAAACGCTGTGCGTTTATTTCCAGCCAGTTACTTCACGCAGACCGTCAGCGATCTGAGCAAGGGAACGAACGGTTTTAACACCAGCAGCTTCCAGAGCAGCAAACTTCTCGTCTGCTGTACCTTTACCACCAGAGATGATCGCGCCAGCATGACCCATACGCTTACCAGCAGGTGCAGTAACACCAGCGATGTAAGAAACAACAGGCTTAGTTACGTTAGCTTTGATGTAAGCTGCCGCTTCTTCTTCAGCAGAACCACCGATCTCACCGATCATAACAATCGCTTCAGTCTGTGGATCGTTCTGGAACAGTTCCAGAATATCGATGAAGTTAGAGCCTGGGATTGGGTCACCACCAATACCGACACAGGTAGACTGACCGAAGCCAGCATCTGTAGTCTGCTTAACCGCTTCATAAGTCAGGGTACCGGAACGTGAAACGATTCCGACCTTACCTGGCAGATGAATGTGGCCTGGCATGATACCAATCTTACACTCTCCCGGCGTGATAACACCCGGGCAGTTTGGTCCGATCAGACGAACACCTAGATTGTCACATACCACTTTACATTCCAGCATATCAAGAACTGGGATGTGCTCAGTGATACAAACGATCAGCTTGATGCCGCTGTTAGCCGCTTCAAGGATAGAATCCTTACAGAAAGCAGCAGGTACGTAGATAACAGACGCTTCAGCACCCGTTACTTCAACCGCTTCGGCAACCGTATTAAATACAGGCAGACCTAAATGCTCAGTACCGCCTTTACCCGGTGTAACACCACCGACCATTTTAGTACCGTAAGCAATCGCTTGTTCAGAGTGGAAGGTACCCTGACCACCAGTGAAACCTTGACAGATTACTTTGGTGTCTTTATTAATCAGAACGGACATTGTTATTTACCCTCCGCTGCTTTAACGGCTTGCTCAGCGGCATCTGTCAGGCTAGTCGCGGCAATGATAGCCAGACCAGACTCAGACAGTAGCTTAGAACCAAGCTCTGCATTGTTACCTTCCAGACGTACAACTACTGGTACTTTTACGCCTACTTCCTTCACTGCGCCGATAATACCTTCAGCAATCAGATCGCAACGTACGATACCGCCAAAGATGTTAACCAGAACGGCTTTAACCTTAGAATCTTCAAGAATAATCTTGAAAGCTTCGGTAACACGCTCTTTAGTTGCGCCGCCACCAACGTCCAGGAAGTTAGCCGGAAATCCGCCGAACAAAGAAACGATATCCATCGTACCCATTGCCAAGCCAGCACCGTTAACCATACAACCGATGGTACCATCCAGCGCTACGTAGTTAAGTTCCCACTGAGCCGCGCGTGCTTCACGCTCGTCTTCTTGTGAAGGATCTTGCATCGCTTGCAGATCTTTATGACGGTAAACAGAGTTACCATCAATCGCTACTTTAGCATCCAAGCAGTGCAGGTTGCCTTCGGTAGTAATAACCAGCGGGTTGATTTCAAGCAGAGCCAGATCTTTCTCTTTGAACATCTTAGCCAGGCCCAGGAAAATCTGGGTAAACTGCTTAATCTGAACACCTTCAAGACCCAGTTTGAATGCCAATTCACGCGCCTGGTATGGCTGTGCACCGGTCACTGGATCAATCGTGGCTTTAAGGATTTTATCTGGTGTTTCTTCCGCAACCTTCTCGATCTCAACACCACCTTCAGTTGAGGCCATGAAGACGATACGACGAGATGAACGATCAACAACCGCACCCAGATACAGCTCATTAGCAATATCAGTGCAGTCTTCAACCAGAATTTTGGAAACAGGCTGACCATTAGCGTCAGTTTGGTAGGTTACCAGGTTTTTACCCAGCCACTTAGCAGCGAATTCTTGTGCTTCAGCAGGAGAGTTGATCAGCTTTACGCCGCCAGCCTTACCGCGGCCACCTGCGTGAACCTGCGTTTTAACTACCCACTTATCACCGCCAATTTTCTCAGCAGCTGCCGCAGCAGCTTCTGGAGTATCTACCGCGATTCCTTTTGAAACCGGCAGACCATATTCGGCAAACAGCTGTTTACCTTGGTACTCATGAAGATTCATGCTCTAATCCGTCGTCTATTTCACACTTATCTAGGAACCTGCCAAAAGATAGGAGAGTGTATCTTTTCGCAGCCCAATTGTATCAGGTGATGAAAAACCCACCTTCGACAATAATCGGCCGGGAAGAACCCGGCCGAAATTTAAAATCTTATTGTACAGCTATTAACGCTTTTTGCGATTAGCCATATGGATAGCATGACCATCAACAGCCAAGGCTGCTTCATGAATCGCTTCCGATACCGTTGGGTGCGCAAAAACAGTTAACTGTAAGTCTTCAGCAGTTGAACCGAATTCCATCGCAATCGCCGCTTGGGCAATCAACTCAGACGCCATACCACCGACGATATGCACACCCAGAATACGATCGGTTGCTTCATCGGCAATCATCTTCACGAAACCATCGGTATCATCGGCAGCCATCGCACGACCAGAAGCAGCAAATGGGAATTTACCCACTTTAATGGCAACGCCAGCCGCTTTAAGTTCTTGCTCAGTCTTACCAACCCACGCCAGTTCAGGGTGAGTGTAGATGATGCTAGGAATAACATCGTAATTCATCTGCGCATGATGTCCGGCGATAATATCTGCCACCATGATGCCTTCTTCAGATGCTTTATGGGCCAACATAGGGCCACGTACAGAGTCACCAACCGCATATACACCCGGTGCTTCGGTACGGCACTGACCATCAACGAAAATAAAGCCGCGCTCATCCAGCTTAACGCCAGAATCATCTGCTAGCAGACCTTTAGTCAATGGACGACGGCCAACAGCAACGATCAGCTTATCAACAACCAGCTCTTTCTCGCCTTCAGCATCGGTATACTTCAGGGTAACTTCTTGGCCATTGACCTCAGTACCAGTACAGCGTGCGCCCAGCTTGATATCTAGATTCTGCTTCTTGAAGACTTTCGCGGCTTCTTTCGCAACGTCTTTATCAGCCATTCCCAGGAATTCATCCATCGCTTCGAGTACGGTCACTTCAGTACCCAGACGCGCCCAGACAGAACCCATCTCAAGACCGATAACACCCGCACCGATCACACCCAAACGCTTAGGTGTTTCGTCGATGTTCAACGCACCAACGTTATCCAGGATCAGACCTTCCGTCAGCGGTGCTGGCGGAATTTCTACAGGGACAGAACCGGATGCCAAAATAACGTTTTCAGCCGCATAAACGGTCTCAACGCCATCAGCTGCAGTTACCTGAACCTGTTTATTGGCTAGCAACTTACCCATACCCTGGATAACAGTCACACCGTTTGCCTTAAACAAACCGGAAACACCCATGGTCAGGTTGCTAACGATTTTATTCTTACGGGCAACCATTTTCTTAACATCCATGGTGATATCACCCGTTTGGATGCCATGCACGTCCGCGTGCTGAGTCTTATGGAACTGGTGTGTTGACTCAAGCAATGCTTTAGAAGGGATACAACCCACGTTGAGACAAGTACCTCCTAATACTGGAGCCCCTTTGTCATCAATCCATTTTTCAACACATGCAGTTTTCAAACCTAATTGTGCAGCACGGATAGCAGCTACATATCCGCCAGGGCCTGCACCAATAACAATTACGTCAAATTTATCAGACATCTCTTTCCTACCTATCGATTCGTTCTATTAATGGACTAGATTAAACTTCCAACAACATACGTGCTGGATCTTCTAGAAGGTCTTTAATAGTCACGAGAAATTGTACTGCTTCCTTACCATCAATCATACGATGGTCGTAAGACAGCGCCAGATACATCATAGGTAGAATTTCAACCTGTCCATTAACCGCCATTGGACGATCTTGGATTTTGTGCATACCCATGATAGCTGTTTGTGGTGGATTCAAGATTGGAGTCGACATAAGCGAACCAAATACACCACCATTAGTAATAGTGAATGTACCGCCCTGCATATCATCAAGACCCAACTTGCCATCACGACCACGTTTACCAAAATCGGCAATCGTTGATTCAACATCGGCCAGTGTCATCGCATCAGTATCACGCAGAACCGGTACCATCAAACCACGCTCAGTCGATACCGCAACACCGATATCTTGATAACCGTGATATACCATGTCGTTACCATCGATCGATGCGTTAACGGCAGGGAAACGTTTCAGCGCTTCAGTCGCAGCTTTAACGAAGAAAGACATAAAGCCTAAACGAGTACCGTTATGGGTCTTCTCGAACAGATCTTTGTACTGTTTACGCAGTTCCATGATCGGCTTCATGTTCACTTCGTTGTAAGTTGTCAGCATCGCAGCGCTTTGCTGCGCTTCAACCAAACGCTTGGCGATAGTCGCACGCAGACGTGTCATTGGAACACGCTTCTCGACTCGCTCACCGCTAACGATATTCAATGCGGCTGCATTATCAACTTTAACCGGTGCAGCAGGTGCGGCAGCAGGTTTAGTTTTCAGGAAGTTAACCACATCTTCCTTAGTGATACCGCCATTTTTGCCAGTACCTGGGATCTGGTTTGCATCCAGACCATTTTCTTCGATCAGTTTGCGTGCGGCTGGACCGACTTTTTCAGCATCCGTCGAAGCAGAAGCATCCGCAGAGGCTGCAGGTGCTTCAGCGGCCGCTGGTGCAGCAGACGCCGCAGCACCCGCTTCAAAAATAGCCAGTACTTCTTCACTCAGTACCGTATCGCCTTCACCTTTAAGGATCTCTTTAAGCACACCATCTGTTGGTGCGACGACTTCCAATACAACTTTATCGGTTTCAATATCAACGATCAGCTCATCGGTGGCACAAGCCTCACCTGGTTGTTTGTGCCAGGTCGCTACAGTACCGTCGGCTACGGATTCAGGGAAGGTCGGCGTTTTGATTTCGATTGACATGTCTTTTCCTTTCTCAGTGCTACATAACAGGCTTTTTTGTCTGGCCTGTTAGCCATTGATTGCTTCGTTAACCAGTTTTTCCTGCTGTTCAAGGTGTACAGAAATGTAACCTACGGCAGGAGCTGCGGCATGTGGACGACCCACACCTTCCATATTAATCTTGTCGTTGTGACGAGCCAGTGCATGGCGCATATGATGCTGCGAACAATACCATGCTCCCTGATTCATTGGCTCTTCCTGACACCAAACGGCAGATTCAAGGTTAGTGTACTGCTTGATCGCATCATACATCTGATCTTCTGGGAACGGATAAAGCTGCTCAATACGAATAATGGCAACATCATCTTTTTCCAGCTCAGCACGGCGATTATAGAGATCGTAATAGACCTTACCGCTACAGAGTACAAGGCGTTTAACCTTCTTAGGATCCATTGTGTCGGTTTCAGCAATAACCGGATAGAACGCCCCATCGGACAACTCTTCCAAGCTGGAAACCGCCTGTTTATGACGCAACAAACTCTTCGGCGTCATGACCACCAACGGCTTACGCAGCGGGCGAACAATCTGACGACGTAATAGATGGAACATCTGCGCCGGCGTCGTTGGAACACACACCTGAATATTGTGTTCTGCACACAACTGTAGGTAACGTTCCAAACGTGCTGACGAGTGCTCAGGGCCCTGCCCTTCGAAGCCATGAGGCAACAGCATGGTCAAACCACACAGGCGCGCCCACTTATGCTCACCACTAGTAATGAACTGATCGATAACAACCTGCGCACCGTTGGCAAAATCACCAAACTGAGCTTCCCAAATAACCAAGGCATTCGGCATGGTAGTTGAGTAACCATACTCAAAAGCCAGCACCGCTTCCTCAGAAAGGAATGAGTCGTGCAGAGTCAGTACCGGTTGATCAGCAGCAATGTTTTTCAGTGGTTCATACACGTCACCATTACGTTGATCATGCAATACCGCGTGACGGTGAGAGAAGGTACCACGTCCAACATCCTGACCGGTCAAACGAACAGGGAAGCCTTCAGCCAAGATAGTGGCATAAGCCAATGATTCAGCCATACCCCAGTTAAGTTGCATCGCACCGACCGCCATACGTTTGCGGTCATCATAGATTTTTTGCACTTGACGCTGAACCTGGAAGCCTTCAGGCACTTCACAGATTTTAGTACCCAGCTCTTGCAACAGTTTGTTATCAACGCGGGTATCGCAATCAAATGACCACTGGTGTCCTAAGTAAGGCGTCCAATCAACGAATAGCTCTTGGTTAGGTTCCAATACCAAGGAATGGGTTACATGCTTACCCTCTTCCAGATCTTTACGGTAATCTAGCTCTAGCTGTTTACTTTGTTCAGCAGTCAGCAGGCCTTCAGAGATCAACTGCTGCGCATAGAGCTCACGGGTCGATTTCTGCAATTTGATCTGTTTATACATCAATGGCTGCGTGCCTGACGGCTCATCCGCTTCGTTATGACCACGACGGCGATAACAGACCAGATCGATGACAACGTCTTTCTTAAACTCAGTCCGATAATCAACGGCTAGCTGCGTAACAAAACGTACGGCTTCAGGGTCATCACCATTTACATGGAAGATTGGTGCCTGAACCATTTTCGCGATATCAGTACAGTATTCAGTTGAACGGGAGTCTTCTTGTTTATTGGTGGTAAAACCAACTTGGTTATTTACCACGAGGTGAATCGTACCACCGGTTTTATAAGCACGGGTCTGAGACATTTGGAACGTCTCCATCACCACACCCTGACCCGCAAACGCTTGGTCACCGTGAATGTTCACCGGCACAACCGTAGTACCAACCGCATCTTCACGACGATCTTGACGGGCACGTACCGAGCCTTCAACTACCGGCGAAGAGATCTCTAGGTGGGATGGGTTAAACGCCATCGCTAGGTGAACTTCACCACCACCGGTCATCACATTCGATGAGAAGCCTTGGTGATACTTAACATCACCCGATGTTTCCAGCGTTTTCTTGCCTTCGAACTCACCGAACAACTCAGTTGGGCTCTTACCGAAAATATTCACTAGGGTATTCAAACGCCCCCGGTGAGCCATGCCGATCACAACTTCACGGGCACCCTGTTTTCCGGCACGCTGAATCAATGTATTCAGTGAAACGATCAGGGATTCACCACCTTCAAGACCGAAACGTTTAGCCCCCGCAAAGCGAGATCCTAAATATTTTTCGAGGCCTTCAGCGGCAGTGAGTCGTTCAAGCACCATCATCTTTCTATCGGCATCCACCGATGGATGAGAGCGAACAGGCTCTAAGCGTGATTGAATCCAGCGTTTTTCCTGAGTATCAACAATATGCATATACTCAGCACCCACTGTTGTACAGTAGGTCTTCTTGAGATCATCAAGGATCTCTTTAAGCGTCGCCTCTTCACCACCAAAAAACAGTGAACCTGTTTGGAAGGTCGTATCGAAATCAGCTTCAGACAGCTCATGAAAACGCGGATCAAGATCCGGCACCGGCTCGCGCTTGCTTAGGTCTAACGGATCGATATCCGCCGCCTGATGGCCACGCACCCGGTAAGCATTAATCATCCGCAATACACGGATCTGCTTCTGCTCATGATCAGAACTATTACCGCTACCATTGGCAGCCGCGCTATGACGCTGATGTTGAGATAAATAGAGGAAATGATCCCGAACCGGAGAATGAGGAACATCCTGGGTCAGGTTGTCGCCGACTTTGGGGAGTCGATCAAATTCGTCACGCCATTCCTGAGGAATCGCGTTGGGGTCCATCAGATAGGATTCATATAGCTGCTCAATGTAAGATAGGTTGCCACCGTATAGATGGGCATTCTTCCACATCAGCTCCATTATGCCTTCTTGCATTCTTGATCACCCTGGCTCAGGGGTACTTTGGAAGCACAGGTGCACCACGTCCTGTCCAACTGGCCTTTTAGGCCGTCCCCTGCTTAGTTACCGTTTATTATGTCTCACGTATATGCCCTGTTAAAGGTACAACGCATACCGGACGTGATTCTACGCTTTTTAACGCTTAGTTCATATATCAATGCAGAGGGAATTCTAAAAACTTTCCAACTAAACAGATATAAGCCTTTTGCCTTAGACTCAAAAAAACCTCAAAAAAAAGCGGCTCCCACTGGGAGCCGCCTTTTTGACAATCAGGTCGCTTGTGCAAGCAACATGTTACGGATCTTACCGATTGCCTTGGTCGGGTTGAGTCCCTTAGGACAAACCGCAACACAGTTCATGATGCTATGGCAGCGGAACACACTGAATGGGTCATCCAATTCAGCCAATCGTTGCTCCGTTGCCGTATCACGGCTATCTGCCAAGAAGCGATAAGCCTGGAGCAAACCAGACGGACCGATAAACTTGTCAGGGTTCCACCAGAAAGATGGACACGCCGTAGAACAGCAGGCACACAGAATACATTCATACAGACCATCTATCTCAGCACGCTCTTCTGGCGACTGAAGACGCTCGATAGCCGGCGGCGGCGTATCGTTGAGCAGGAATGGTTTGATCTTTTCGTATTGCGTGTAGAACTGAGTCATATCGACAACAAGGTCACGAATAACCGGAAGACCCGGCAACGGACGCAACACTAACTTGTCACTTTCAACAACATCAGATAAAGGCGTGATACATGCCAGACCATTAAGGCCGTTCATGTTCATACCATCTGAGCCACAAACACCTTCACGACATGAACGACGATATCCTAACGTCGGATCTTTGTCTTTCAGCAGTTGTAGCAGATCCAGTACCATGATGTCCTTACCACCTGGGATATCAATATGGATATCCTGCATGTAAGGCGCATCATCAATCTCAGGATTATAGCGATATACACTTACCAGCATCGTAACAACCCCTTAGTAAGTTCGAACTTTTGGTGGAAATGCATCCATGGTCTTCGGAGCAAAGTTTACATCACGCTTAGTGATCTCTTTGGTCTTCGGATCAAACATTGAGTGGCACAACCAGTTAACATCATCACGTTCAGTGTAATCGTTACGGGCGTGAGCACCGCGACTTTCTGTCCGTGTCAATGCAGCGATAGCCGTTGCTTCAGCAACTTCCATCAGGTTTTCCAACTCAAGCGCTTCGATGCGTGCAGTATTGAAAGACTGAGACTTATCTTCAAGGTGCAGATTAGCAACACGCTTACGAAGATCTTTCAACATCTCTAGACCTTTCTCCATGCTTTCGCCTTCGCGGAATACGCCGAAGTACAGCTGCATGGTTTTCTGAAGATCAGCACGAACCTCAGAAACACGCTCACCACCGGTAGAATTGTTCAGACGATTCAGACGAGCCATCGCTTGTTCAATATCAGACTCAGTCGCATCATCAACAGCATAGCCTTCAGCCATCTGCTTCTCGATCTGAATACCCGCAGCACGACCAAAGACAACCAGATCAAGCAGTGAGTTACCACCTAAGCGGTTAGCACCGTGAACCGATACACAAGCCACTTCACCACAAGCAAACAGGCCATCAATGATTTCATCATTACCATTGGCATCACGACCAATTGCCTGACCACCAACATTGGTAGCAACGCCACCCATCTGGTAGTGACAAGTCGGTACAACAGGCACAGGCTCTTTAACCGGATCTGCATGAGCAAAGGTTTTAGACAGCTCACAGATACCAGGTAGACGGGAGTGCAACACTTCCTCACCCAGATGATCCAATTTCAGGAATACATGATCGCCATTTTCACCACAACCACGGCCAGCCAAAATCTCTAGAACCATAGAACGTGCAACAACGTCACGGCCTGCTAGGTCTTTCGCGTTGGGCGCATAGCGCTCCATGAAGCGTTCACCGTCTTTATTGACTAAGTAACCACCTTCACCACGACAACCTTCAGTTACCAATACACCCGCACCAGCAATACCAGTTGGGTGGAACTGCCACATCTCCATATCCTGCGCAGGCACACCCGCACGCAGAGACATACCCATACCGTCACCGGTATTGATCAGAGCATTGGTAGTTGATTGGAAAATACGTCCAGCACCGCCGGTTGCAAGCACCGTCGCTTTTGCTTTCACGTAAACGGTTTCGCCCGTTTCGATACAGATAGCGATAACACCAACAACAGCGCCATCTTTATTCTTTACCAGATCGACCGCATACCATTCATTCAGAAAGGTAGTACCGGCTTTCATGTTCGCCTGATAAAGCGTGTGCAGCAATGCGTGACCGGTACGGTCAGCTGCAGCACAGGTACGAGCAGCCTGACCGCCCTCACCAAAGTTTTTAGACTGACCACCAAACGGACGTTGGTAGATGCGGCCTTCTTCAGTACGGGAGAATGGCATACCCATATGGTCTAGCTCATATACCGCCTGAGGGCCAACAGAACACATGTACTCAATAGCGTCTTGGTCACCGATATAATCGGAACCTTTAACGGTATCGTACATATGCCAGCGCCAGTCATCGTTCGGATCAACACTTGCAATCGCACAGGTGATACCACCCTGCGCCGATACAGTGTGCGAACGGGTTGGAAATACTTTTGTAATACATGCGGTATTTAAGCCACCTTGGGCCAATTGCAGTGCAGCGCGCATACCGGCGCCGCCACCACCAATCACAATACCGTCAAAAGTCAGCGTACGTATCTTGCTGCTCATCTTACACTCCCCACAGAATCTGAATGCCCCAAACGACGTATATAAACGTCAACAGACCGCAAAAGGCCTGAAATAAGAAGCGAATGCCGGTTGGCTTAATGTAGTCAGTCGAAATTGACCACATGCCAATCCAGGCGTGAGACGCCATAGACAGCAACGCTAGCAACGTAAAAATACGCATTGACGTACATTCGAACAACGCACTCCACTGCTGATAATCCAAATCTGGAGTCAACAGCATGTAGCCCATCATAAAGACTGTAAATGCAAGCAGCACGACAGCAGTTACACGCTGGATCATCCAGTCGTATAGCCCGCTTCGGCCAAAACTTGTAATTGAAGTTACCATATCCATACTCCTGCTAGCAGAATAGAAACAGCAGAGATTGCCAAAGTTGCTTTGGCAGCAATTCCCGCAGTGTCTAACTCTTCGCAATAACCAAAATCCATTACCAGATGTTTGATACCGGCAAAGAAGTGATACAGCAACGCTGAAACCAATCCCCACGCAATCAACTTCGCAAAGAAGCTCTCAGTCAACATCTGTGCAGCGGCTTCAAAGCCTTGCTCAGATTCAAGAGACATTCCAAGTGCATAGAGCATGAAGAAAGCGCCAAAAAACAACGCTAGCCCCGTCGCACGGTGCAGTATGGAAGTGATAGCCGGAAGTGGCTGTTTAATAGTTCGTAGATCTAAGTTTACGGGTCTTTTCTCGTTCACGGCTCTTGTTCACACTTATGTTAAGCCCAATTGCAGGGCCAGGTTGTTAAAGGTAGTGTACAAAGACAAAGATAAGTACCTCGGTCCGAGCCTGCACCCCATCCCGAAATGAGCAATGCAAGCTGGAAAAGGAGTATACCAGTAAATCGCCGCAATACAATTAACCAACACGGTTTCTACGTCTATTGTCTAGTATTCGAATGGTTGAATAAGTAGGTTTAACCACCTACAACCAAATGATTATTCAGCTAATTTAAATTTCCTGTTAGTACCTAATTACAACGGCTTAGGACATTGCTGCAATGCAATAAATGGGAGCGCAATTGAATTGACAAACAGATTCAACTCACTATAGTGTCAGGGTCCTGTAATGAGCTATGCACCTTTAGAGTTTAACTAACTCTATTAAGGGCTAAACGCTGACAGGATTAACTGCAAACCCTGCTGTGGCAATAAATACTCTTACTACAATTTATAAAGTCATTCAGATTAAACAGAAATGATAGGAGCCTATAATGGCTGACAAAAAAGCACGCTTAACAGTCGACGGCATCGACGAGGTTTTCGAATTACCAGTCTACACCGGTACCATGGGACCTGATGTTATTGATGTTCGCGCACTGACTGGTAAAGGCCTGTTCACTTACGACCCAGGCTTTGTTTCTACCGCGGCTTGTGATTCCGCTATTACCTATATCGATGGCGGCAAAGGCGTTCTACTGCACGGCGGTTACCCCATTGAACAATTAGCAGAGAACTCCGACTACCTAGAAGTATGCTTCCTGCTGTTGAATGGTGAATTACCAACTCCTGAACAAAAGCAAACATTTGTAGACACTGTTAAGAACCACACCATGGTTCACGAACAGATGCTTCATTTCTTTAACGGCTTCCGTCGCGATGCCCACCCAATGGCTATCATGGTCGGCGTTGTTGGCGCCCTGTCTGCTTTCTATCACGACTCTCTCGATATCGATGATGCCCATCACCGCGAAGTCTGCGCTTACCGCTTAATTGCGAAGATGCCAACGATTGCAGCGATGTGTTACAAATACAGCATCGGCCAACCTTTCCAGTATCCACGTAACGATCTGGATTATGCCGATAACTTCCTGCAGATGATGTTTGGCAACCCTTGCTCTGATTATGTAACCAATCCTACTCTGGCAAAAGCCATGGATAAGATCTTCCTGTTACATGCCGATCATGAGCAAAACGCTTCAACCTCTACTGTACGCCTAGCTGGCTCTTCAGGCGCTAACCCATTCGCCTGTATCTCTGCGGGTATTGCTGCACTTTGGGGCCCTGCTCACGGCGGTGCCAACGAAGCGGTACTCACCATGCTGAGTGAGATCGGTGATGAGTCCAATATCGAAGAATTCATTCAGCGCGCTAAAGACCCTGAAGATTCTTTCCGCCTAATGGGCTTTGGTCATCGGGTTTATCGCAACTTCGATCCTCGCGCTAAGGTCATGAAGCAGACCTGCGACGAAGTACTGGCAGAACTCGGTATCGAGAACGATCCACTACTAAGAATCGCCAAGCGCCTCGAACAGATTGCGCTAGAAGATCCTTATTTTGTAGAACGTAAACTGTACCCTAACGTTGATTTCTATTCAGGCATCATCCTGAAAGCGGTTGGTATTCCAACTAACATGTTCACCGTTATTTTCGCGTTGTCACGCACCATTGGCTGGATCTCCCACTGGAGTGAATTCCATAGCAGCCCGAACAAAATCGGACGTCCACGTCAGCTGTACACTGGACCTGTTAAGCGCGACTACCCTAAAAAGTAAATCGCCAGATCAAAAAAGCCGCTCACTGCGGCTTTTTTTATGCCTTCTCTAAACACCAACGCCATCGCACTATCATTGGAAACATCCTTAAGCACAACCTCCAACAACGATAAGCTGCCAGTAAATTTTCACTCTACGCCTAAGCGGCTAACAACTCCCTTCAATCATACCTTTAACACTCCCTCCCCTAGTAGCGCCGACAAAAAAGATAAGCCAGCAGACAATCCAACAGATAATAAAACAACACCACAAAACGCAAAAAACTAGGCAAGCCTAGTTTTTTGGGTGAAGCAATAGGACAGATCTTGCGATCTAACTACCTCAGGTTAATCTTCCGATATCGATTCAATTTTATGAATAGAAAGATCGGCACCATTAAATTCATCTTCTTCATCAAGCCGCAGCCCCATCACAATTTTCAAGCCGCCATAGACAACACCACCGCCAATCAACGCAACCGCAATCCCCATTCCTGTTCCGGCAATTTGTGACAGCAGGCTCACGCCACCCAAACCACCCAGCGACGCTGAGCCAAAGATACCCGCAGCAATACCACCCCAGGCACCACACAGGCCGTGCAAAGGCCACACACCTAGCACATCATCGATCTTCCAACGATTCTGCACGATGGTAAACATCCAAACAAACAACCCTCCAGCAACCCCACCAATCATTAACGCACCAATAGGATGGACAATATCCGAACCAGCACAGATCGCCACCAACCCTGCTAACGGGCCGTTATGTATAAACCCTGGGTCATTCTTACCGAGCAGCAATGACACAATAATACCGCCGACCATAGCCATCAAACTGTTCACCGCAACTAACCCAGAAATCCCCTCTAAGGTTTGCGCCGACATCACATTAAAACCAAACCAACCGATACATAGAATCCAGGCACCGAGCGCTAGAAAAGGAATGTTCGACGGTGGAAACGCCACTAACTTACCCGCACGATAGCGCCCTTTACGAATGCCTAACATTATCACCGCGACCAGCCCTAACCAGCCACCAACACCATGAACAACAACCGATCCGGCAAAGTCATGAAAAGGCGCTCCGAAAGTAGCCGCCAGCCAATCCTGCACGCCATAATTTCCGTTCCAAATAATCCCTTCAAAAAACGGATAGACAAAGGCCACGATCAAGGTAGAAGCAATCAAGAAAGGCCAAAAACGTGCACGCTCAGCGATCCCTCCCGACACAATGGCCGGAATCGCTGCTGCAAAGGTTAACAGAAAGAAAAACTTAACGAGCTCATAGCCATTTCTCTGCGCCAACGTCTCCGCATCTTGGAAAAACGTCACATCGTAAGCCACCCAATAACCAATAAAAAAATAAGCCACCGCCGAAAAACCAAAATCCGTCATGATTTTAACCAGCGCATTGACCTGGTTTTTCTGACGCACTGTGCCGACTTCAAGAAAGGCAAAGCCTGCATGCATGGCGAACACCATGATCGCCCCCATCAGAATAAACAACGTATTTGAACTCTGAACCAGTGTTTCTACAGCACTATTAACGCTTTCCACGGAGATCTCCTGCCGAATTACGCACCCATATAAAGCCAAAAATTATATAAGGCTCTTAAATGGTGCGTTATAGATTTATTAGAATAGTTTTGGATGCTGGCAATAACCCCTATACCCAGCACAGATACAGGACTTTATCGATAATAGCCAAAATCGCTCCAAAAATGCGCATTATATTAAGCAGAGTCCATGCCAACTTCTTAGACGCACCAACTATAAGCAGAACAGCGCCCCAAAAAAAACCACCTCGCGGTGGCTTTTAATATAACGTGATTTGAGAGCAACAAAAGACTCAACCCTATTCGGTCGGTGTTTTCGCCGATATCTCGAAGCACTGATGGATCTTACTGTTACGCTTAAAATCCAAATCAATGGTTTTACGGGTAATATCAACCACCTGATATTGCTCAGCCAGCGCCGGATCAATTTTAAAACGACGATAGTTATTGGAGAAAATCAGCTTACCCTCTGGACGCAGCAAACCCATCGCGAGATTAATCAAATCGGCATGATCACGCTGCACATCGAATACATCATGCATCCGCTTAGAGTTTGAGAATGTGGGCGGATCCATAAAGATCAGATCATAACCCTCGCCTCTCTGTGCCTTTAACCACTTGATGCAATCTTCTTGCAAAAAGTGGTTACGTGCTTCAGCAAAACCATTCAGCGCGAAGTTTTTCTTGGCCCAGTTCATATAGGTAGCTGACATGTCGATACTGGTAGTCGATCGTGCACCACCTTTGGCGGCGTGCAATGAAGCAGTGCCCGTATAACTAAACAAATTCAGAAAGTCTTTGCCTTTAGCCTCTTGCTGAATCTGCAGACGGATCGGCCGATGATCCAAAAACAGACCAGTATCGAGATAGTCATCGAGGTTCACCAGAATACGGCAGCCGCCTTCGGTGATATCAATAAAGCGTTCGGTTTGATCCTGCTTCTCATATTGATTAGTCCCCTGCTGCTTCCGACGCTGCTTGAGAATAATATTGTCCGCCGGGATATTCAGCACCGATGGCAGCACCGCAACGATTTCCTGCAAGCGCGCAAACGCCTTAACCACATCCACACTCTTAGGCGCCTGATACTCTTGCACATGCACCCAATCATTATAGATATCTATCGCCGCAGAATACTCAGGTAGATCGGCATCATAGAGTCGATAACAGTTGATATCTTGACGCTTAGCCCACTTCGCTAACTGCTTCAGATTTTTCTTTAAACGATTAGCCAGCATCTGCGCACCATCGCTCAATACGACAGGGGCAACTTCTGGTTCAACGACCGCCTCAACCTCAGGTTTAGCGATGGGGGTAGCGACAGGATTAGCAACAGGGCTAGAAACAGAAGGGGCGGCTACCGATTGACGGGGCGCGACCTCAGCTTCGGTTCGCGCACGAATATTAAAAATTTGCAGCTGGCTTGGGATAGCACCGTTATATAATTTATAGGTTTTATCCGCTGCCAGCTTCATCATCTTGCACAGCTCAGGATTACCGGTAAACACCGCCGCTTGCCAACCGGCAAACTCCGCTTTTAAGCGCTCACCTAAATGCTGATACAGGAAGAACAGTGTTGGTTCGTCCCCTAGACGCTCGCCATAGGGCGGATTCGTTAGCACTAAACCAGCACTATCGATAGCGGGATGTGACAAACGTGATAATTCACGGCGCTCCAAATGAATCAAACTCTCAACACCGGCACGGCGAGCATTATCCCGCGCGATACTCAGTACCTTAGCGTCCGCATCAAAACCTTCGAACCGGCTACTCACCTGCTTCAACCCCGCTTCACGCCGCGCTTGTGCTTCTGCCAACAGCTCCTGCCAAAGAACGTTATTGTGCTGCGTCCAATAGGTAAAGCCAAAATCACGCCGCAACAAGCCTGGCGCAATGTCCGCAGCCATCAGCACACCTTCAATCAACAAGGTGCCGGAGCCACACATAGGATCGAGCAACGCCTGCCCCTGAGCGGCCTTCTCCGGCCAGCCACAACGGTACAGCAGTGCTGCAGCAAGGTTTTCTTTCATCGGCGCTGCACCGGACTGCAGGCGGTAACCCCGTCGATGCAAACTATCACCGGAAATATCCACGGCAATCGTCGCCTCTCCTCGTTGCAGGTGAACATTCACCCGCAGATCAGGCTTCTGACGATCAACCGAGGGCCGACGCCCCGTTTCGTCCCGAATCTGGTCAACAATGGCATCCTTAACCTTCTGCGCGCCGAAGCGGCTATGGTTAATACCTTCAGACTGGCCGGTAAAGTCGATGATCAGCGTCCCCTCAGGGCGCATATGTTCCAACCACTTAACTTCCTGAACGCCGCGATAAAGAGCCTCGGCAGTTTCAGCCGGACAGCGGTGCAACTCAAATAGGACACGGTTAGCCACCCGCGACCATAAACAGGCACGATAAGCGGCTTCAAGACCGCCGGAAAAATACACACCCGCCAAGGTTTGCTTTGGCGCTTCAACATTCAGGGCCTTAAGTTCATCAAATAGAACAGGCTCCAGCCCCTTAGGGCAGGTAGCAAAGAATTTCATACTCAGGGAATACCTCTTTTAAGAACAGGCATATTAACGGCAAACGCTTTTAAGACCAATGACTAAGATGCCAATTCAAAGAAAACTACAATAAAGTGAATTTATTTCATTCAGCTTTGACTGTTTTAGACATCTAACGCAAGCCTTTGAACTCATGTTCTTTTTGCACATGCGTTGATGACAATTTAATTAAAAACTGATTTTTGATACTTTTTTTTAATTACACACAGGAAACCATTTCCGCCATTGTGAATCACAGTAGTTAACACCAACGACAGGAGATATATGTCACTGTAACCGGACCTACTGCGATGATTGCAGGTTGAAAGCTTAATATGAAGGCTTGAGACCTCGCCAAACAGCACAGTAATCCGCCCGAAAATATTAAGCACTATATAGAGGCATCTTTAAATGAAGAGACAAAAACGTGATCGTTCTTCAATACTTTTCAACCGCGGCTTTACAGCCGGACTCGTGGGTAAATCTAAAGACGAGTGCCCAGTTACTTTAGGCGAACTCAGGAACCACTGGTTAAGTGGTTGGCGTGAGGGTCGTGAAGCTCATTGGGATGGTCAGTCGGGTGTCTCGGCTATACACATCAATCCATCTTTACACTAATCAACATTGTCATAACCCCATAAAATAAAGCTTATGACTTAAACAAAGAAAGGCTCCCGAGGAGCCTTTCTGCTGTCTACACAGACGCTAACGCATAGAGCACAGAGCGATAGCTTTAAACCCTTTAATCAATGCGACGACAAATGTGTGCCTACAAACTGCGCTCAAGCTCTGCAATCGCCTTAACCGATTCAGCGATCAGTTCAGGGCCACGATAGATAAAGCCACTATAAACTTGCACCAATGAAGCACCCGCTTCGATCTTTTCCGCCGCATCAAAACCATTGGTAATGCCGCCTACGCCAATAATCGGCAGCGCACCACCTAGTTCGCGAGACAGTATACGAATCGCTTTGGTGGATGCATTACGGACCGGCACTCCACTTAAGCCACCCGCTTCTTGAGCGACTGAAGAATCCTCGACACCGGCCCGTGAAAGAGTGGTATTCGTGGCAATCACACCATCCATCTCATACGATTTAAGCGCTGCAGCCACCAGCCCAAACTCTTCTTCGTTCATATCCGGGGCGATCTTAACCGCCACGGGTACATACTTACCATGCAACAGGGCCAACCTAGCCTGTTCGGTTTTCAGTGCCGCTAACAGTTCGTTCAGTGAATCGCCAAACTGCAAAGAACGCAGCCCAGGCGTATTGGGCGAAGAGACATTGACGGTAATATAGGTTGCCTTGTCATACACTTTACGCATACAGATTAGATAGTCATCGGTCGCGTTTTCCACCGGGGTATCAAAGTTTTTACCGATATTAATCCCGAGAATACCGTCATAACGACTTTTCTCTATATTCTTTAATAGCGTATCAACCCCCTGATTATTAAACCCCATGCGGTTGATAATCGCCTGATGTTCAGGAATACGGAATAAACGCGGTTTCGGATTGCCCGGTTGAGGCCGCGGCGTAACGGTACCGACCTCCACAAAGCCAAACCCGAGCGCTGCCATACCATCAATTGCAATACCGTTCTTATCCAAACCTGCCGCCAACCCCACAGGATTAGGAAACTTAATGCCCATCACTTCAACTGGCTGGCTGATTGTCTTACAACGAATAAGTGAATCTAATCCGACACTGGCCATCAGGTTGAGACTGTTCAAAGACAGATCATGGGCTGTTTCAGGGTCGAGCTTAAACAACAACGATCGGGCAGCTTGATAGAGCATGAAATACCACAGGTCAATTTAAAGAGCGGGCATTATAAGCAATGTGACCGGCACTGTAAAAAAATCAAAGCCGTTCTATGGCGCTAAACTTACCAGACTGGGTAAAAGTAATGCGAAAACTCCCCTGAATGCCATCATGCAACAGATAAGGCTGGAGCAATGAGGATGGAAAACGCACGCGACGACCATCACGGCTTCTCGCGACAACATCCGTTACCTGCTGCCGATAGTGAGCTAAGTACTGTTCGGTGGTTAAACTAATATCAACGATAATAGACTGCATATATTCAGTCGCGGGAGCAACCCTGCGACCCATTCCATAAAATAACAACAATGTTTAGGTTAGTATGCTCGCTGCACGATCGCGGTTGCGACAAACGCATCAAAATCAATCACTCGCAGCACAACGCAATAGCACCATGACACAAGACAGTCGCCAAGCGTCGCAGCAACCCTAGCCACTAACCCACTAAGGAATCCGAATATAGCAAAAACAATAGCTTATAAAACCCCAAAAGATATCTTTTACGTCTAATTTTCAGTTATGCTACCGTATTAACAGCGGCATCGTCGCCGTCATCAGCGGACCACTAAAACCCGCCACATAACTTTTGGAGCCGGACAGACAACCGGAGTTAAAGCCACTTATGTCGCATTTGTTTCACCACACCCGTTTAATTGCTACCGCCATCATTGCTTTTCTCTCTTTTCCGGTATGCGCCCAATTAACTGTTTACCCGGATCGATTCTCGATCACCGAAGGCGAAACCATTCTGCTTACGGTGGAAGTCGATCAACGCACCGCCAGCCGGCCAGACTTCTCCCCACTGACGCAAGACTTTCATTTTCTCGGCAGTAAGCAGATGACCGTTTCGAGTTATGCCAACGGTGAAAACCAGAACACCACCCGCTGGAAAATACTGTTACGCCCACGCCGAGCCGGCGATCTGCATATTCCTGCATTACAGATGAACAACGAGGCTAGCCAGCCACAACTGATCAGTGTTGCCGGCACGAGCGGAGCCGCAGCGCTCGTCAGCCATGACGATTACCTCGAAAGCTCCGTCGATAGCAACGAGGTTTATCAAAACAGCCAGCTGCTTTATAGCACCCGCCTATTTCATCTGAACGACCTACCACCGATGTCGACCCTCTCCGAACCGGTGATTCCCAATATACAGATCATCCCGCTAGGGGAAACGCAGCACTATTCACGTCAGATGAAGGGGCAGACCTATCAAGTAACCGAGCAAAGTTATGCTCTGTTCCCTGAAAAAGCCGGCCAGCTCACCATACCCAGCGCTCATTTTAGCGCAGGACCCGGCACAACCGAGCTTAATACCGACCCAATACTCATCGATGTATTCCCACAGGTAGCACAACAGAAACGTGGCTATTGGCTGCCAACCAGCAAACTTATCCTTGAAGATCTGACCAGCGGCGCCAAGAATACACTCACCTTGGGCGACACCCAGATACGAACCTATAAAATCAGTGCTGAAGGCTTACTCGCTAAGCAGTTACCCGCCATTACGCCCCTGCGTAATGAACTCGCACAGATTAGCGTCGACGATGTCAGCCTAGAACAGAAGATCACCCCCAGCGGCATTAGCAGTAGCCGGACGGAAACCGTGCGCATCAAGCCAACCGAACGGGGTGAAGTCACGCTGCCTGAGATCAGTATTCCATGGTGGAATGTTAATCAGGACAGCAGTGCCACCGCCAGTCTGCCCCAGTTAGTCCTCAACGTTCAGCCAGTCTCAGCGACAACCAAGCCTGCAGTCGTCGCCCCCATTCAAGCGACAGAGGCCGCGGTCACCCCCGTCAGCGCAACGGGGGCCGACAAAGAGCAAACAGCACAGCTACTCATTTGGCTACTCGCCGCCATCGCCATGATCTCTTCACTGGGCTGGTTATATAGTTACGCCTCTCAACGACGCAAACAATTTGATATCGGCGAACCCGATCAGCCCACTATATCGCCACTGCAACCCTTACAGCCTCAAAGCAACTCGATAAGACCCAGCAACCGGGATAAACTCAACAAAATCATGCAGGAAGAGCAGCAAGCCTTTCGCTTAGCCATCGAAGCCTGCTACAACGACCAACCACTTGAAGCCCGATTACTAATACTCGATTGGGCCAGACTGTTTTGGCCCCATAACCGCTTTGAAGACAGCCTCGACCTGAGTGATCTAAAAAAGAGTAAAACCCTCGAACTCCTATTAATCGATATGGAAAGCTATATCAGTGGTTCTGAGTCGGGTCAGTGGTCCGGCGACTTATTGGCGAAGGCACTAGAACATATCCGTTCATAATCGAGACAATTCAACAGCCTATCAACCATCGACTAATCGCGAGTGTTAACAACCTGTTGCAAGGCATCCCTCAATTGCGGATAAACAAACTGATAACCGGCGTCTAACAACCGCAGAGGATAGACCCGCTGCCCTTTGACCAGTAGATCACTCCCCTCGCCCAACATCAGCTGTAGAACAAAAGCAGGCACCCTAAACCAAGCGGGACGGGAAAGCGCCTTTGCCAACTGATGGCTAAAGGTGGCACTCGTCACCGCCTCCGGTGCCGTCAGATTATAAGCTCCGCTAAACTGCTCATGGGTTAGCAGCATCGCAATAATCTCCAACTCATCCTGCAGATGTATCCAAGACATCCATTGCTGCCCATCCGCCACAGGGCCGCCAAGCCCTAAGCGAAAAGGCGGCAACATCTTCGCTAACGCACCTCCCTGACCCAATACAATACCGGTTCGGATCACACAGACTCTCACATGCTCCTCTTGCGCCTGTAACGCTTCGCTTTCCCAGCGCTGACACAGGGCATGTGTATAGTCATCGACCATTTCACCCTCTTCACTCAGTAACAGATCATCATCACGACAACCATAATAACCGATGGCTGAACCGCTGATCATCACCTCGGGCTTATGCTCCAGCCGTTTGATCAGCGAAACCAACCCACCGGTTATCTCGAGACGGCTATCGATCAAAACCTTTTTCCGTGCATCATTCCAGCGCTTATCAGCGATCCCTGCCCCCGCAAGATTGATGATGCCATCGAGCTGCTCATCACTCTGAATCTGATCCAGATGCGTGATTACGCGCACAGCAGAACCAAATTGCTGCTGAGCTTTCGCTTGAGAGCGGCTCATAACGATCAGCTCATGCCCATCCTCTAACAACCGCGGTACTAGATGGCCACCGATAAAACCCGTGGCACCGGTGATTAAAACCTTCATATAGATCTCCTTTAAGGCATTGCAATCAACGCAGTCTGTCTTTATAACCATAGACCCGTGATAATTTAACAGGAAAATTTATGTTCACCGGTATTGTTCAGGGCACGGCAACAGTTGTTACGACCACCCTTAAAGATCAGTTCATGCAGCTCACACTGGAATTTCCCCAAACCCATTGCGAGCACCTTCAATCCGGCGCCAGCATCGCTATCAACGGCACCTGCCTAACTATTACGGCGTTTAACGACAATCAGATCCAATTTGATCTGATTATGGAAACACTGCGGGTTACTAACCTAGGTAGATTGCAGCCCGGCGACCAGGTTAATTTTGAACGTGCTGCCCGTATTGGCGATGAGATCGGCGGCCACCTTCTCTCCGGTCATATCCACGGCCAAGCCAGCATTGTTAAGATAGAACAACCCGCAGACAACCGCATCATCTGGTTCGAGGCGCCCGCGCAGATCATCAAATATATTCTGCCCAAAGGCTTCGTTGCTCTTAATGGCTGCAGCCTAACCATTGGCGAAGTCGAGGCAAACCGTTTCAATGTCTATCTGATACCCGAAACCTTAACGGTCACCCTGTTTGGTCAAGCAGCCGTAGGAGACCTGATCAATATCGAGGTCGACAGCCAGACCCAGGCGGTCGTCGATACTGTCGAGCGCTATATGCAGCAATCCTCTCACTAAACCTATTAAATTGAGCCCCTCGATGGATAGTGCACAACACTGATAAGTGTTACTCCAGCGCCATCCATTGAGAGCCTAACTCTCGGTATTGATTGAACAAATCGTTAACTGATTAACCCGAGTTTGCACTTTTATTATAAAAAGACAGTTTCCGATTGCGTAAACACAACAGCTAACTACAATAGCCGCTTTGTTCCCGTTCTAAGAGGCTTCATTGATGGAAACCCGCAACCTCCGTGCTGATCTTACCCTCCTATTGGTCGCCGCCATCTGGGGACTCGCCTTTGTTGCTCAACGTCTGGGAATGGACCATCTTGGCCCTTTCAGTTTCAATGCCGCACGTTTTCTACTAGGTGCGGTGTCGCTACTGCCGCTGCTACTGATATTTCGTCCCAAAGCGGGATCAACATCGCCTAACGCGATGTTACGCGGCAGCATGACGGCCGGACTATTTCTCTTTCTCGGGGCTTCGTTGCAGCAGGTGGGTTTAATCTGGACATCCGCCGGTAATGCGGGCTTTATCACTGGACTCTATATTATCATCGTCCCCCTGATCGGGTTATTACTCGGGCATGTCACCCGTTTGAATACCTGGGTCGGCGGCTTGCTTGCACTGTTCGGGCTCTACTTTCTTACCGTGACCCAACAGCCGGGGGAAAGCTTCAACATTAATACCGGCGACCTACTGGTGCTTGGCAGTGCCTTTTTCTGGGCGGGGCATGTGGTGGTCATCGGCAGGCTCGCCAGCCAGCTCGATAACCTACGACTCGCCATTATTCAATTTTTTATCTGTGCGCTACTGAGCTTTATTGTCGCGATACTCTTCGAACAAGACACCCTTAGTCTGGCTAACATCGTTCTCGCTTGGCAGCCGATCGCCTACGCGGGATTACTCTCCGTGGGTGTTGCCTATACCTTACAGGTCGTGGCACAACGGGACGCTCCCGCTTCACATGCGGCCATTATCATGAGCCTAGAGTCAGTCTTCGCGGTGATCGGTGGATGGTGGTTACTCAATGAAGACTTTAGTCCGCGGGCGATGATCGGCTGCAGCCTGATGTTGCTGGGTATGATTATTTCGCAGATAAATCTGTTCCGCTCAAAACCTAGCACACGCTAAGATCGCTAAAGGTCGCTTATAAACGACCCGAGGCTTTAACGGTTAGATATTGATTGATCAGTGCAACCGGCAGCTGCTTGGCGAGCAGATCCATCGGCATTGCACCCTGATGGCGCAATAGTTCATGATTCTGGGCGCGGCTTTCAAGGAATTGCTGCACGCCATGAAAGCGCAGGGCTGAGTCGAGATCGGTCACCTTCGCCGCCTGAGCGCTGTCCAGCACCTTCTCACGCAGATCAGCAATGACCACTAAGTGACGACGGGACAGTAGGCGTACCGCCGTCACCAAATCATCACTGTCTTCATCACGGGTATTGGTCACCAACACGATTAGCGCCCGCCGCCGCTGAAGAGGCATCAATGCCCGCGCTGCTTCGAGATAATCTGCGGCTTCAATAGTCGCTTCGATATCATAGGTGGCGGCAATCATCTCACGTACCACACTGCCCCCTTTGACCGGTGGAAACCAACGTTTCACGCCACCAAAAGTGTGGAACCCCACCGCATCGCCCTGCTCGGCGGCCACATAAGATAGCAGCAACATCGCATTCAGCGCTTCATCAAGGTGACCACTCTCATCTTCTCGGTGACGCATACGCCGGCCACAGTCCAGCATAAACAGAATTTGTTGATCCCGCTCATCCTGATACTCTCGGGAGATCAGTTTGTGATAACGGGAGGTTGCTTTCCAATCGATCTGACGCAAGGAGTCACCCGCACGGTACTCCCGCAATTGCAGAAAATCATTACCTTCACCCCGTCGTAAGCGATGCTTAATACCCAACTGACTCAGCTGATGATCCGTCGCTAACAGGGTAAACTGACTCACGGCACGAAAGTTTGGGTAGACCTTCACTCGGTCCGACAATGGCAAACACTGCTTACGCTGCCACAACCCTAACGGTGAAACGCTGACTAAATCAATTCCTGTAAACTCACCATCCCCGCGCCGATCCGGTTTAAGACGATAAACCGTTTTTGCGGCGCGCTCAGCCGGCACTGTTATTTTGAGTGGCAAACCTTCGACGCCATAGTCCGCCGGATGGTGGTCGTGCAATGTCAATTGCTGAGTGCGACCACTGAGGTTGGTTACTCGCAATGTCACCTCACTCCAAACGCCCACCGGAATACTACCACGCAACTCACGGCTTACCTGAGCGGTCGGTTCCCGTCGATGCAGCAGTAAGTCGAGCAACAGCACAATAGCCGCCCCAGCGACGATCAGGTTGCGTAACCCTGCCAACCCGGGCCAGAACGCAACACCGATGGCCAGCGCTAAGATCAGCGCCGCCAGCATTACCGTCCGACGGGATGGAATCATACCCTTGGTGCCTGCACGTTACTGAGGATATCTTTTAACACATCATCAGCCTTATACCCTTCGATTTCGAGATCGGCACTGAGCTTAATCCGGTGACGCAATACCGCTGGCGCCACCGCTTTAATATCATCGGGGGTCACAAAGCGTCGGCCGGATAACACCGCATTGGCCCGCCCTGCACGGAGCAGCGCAATACTGCCACGGGGGCCGCTGCCTGAATCAATGCCACTCCAATCCCGAGTCGCACGGACAATATTCACCGCATAGCCAACAATCTGCTCATCGACATCGAGTTGCGCAGTGTAGCGCTGTAGGCTGATAATCTCCTCTGGCTTCAAGACCTCGACAATCTGCGATACATCGAGCTTATCGGCGACAGAGCCACCGGTAATCTGTTGCACCATCTGGAGTTCTTCATCCATCGTGGGATAGTCGATATACACCTTCAGCAGAAAACGGTCTAATTGCGCCTGAGGCAAGGGATAGGTACCCTCTTGCTCGATCGGGTTCTGTGTCGCCAGCGCCAAAAAGGGCAGCTGTAACTCATAGGTCTGCCCCTCAATGGTCACCTGTTGCTCCTGCATCACTTCCAGCAGAGCCGACTGTGTTTTTGCCGGCGCACGGTTGATCTCATCCGCGAGTAAAAAGTTACAGAAAACCGGCCCTTTGCGCACACGGAATGAATCGCTCTTACGATCAAACATGATATGACCGCTAATATCACTCGGCATCAAGTCGGGGGTAAACTGCACTCGATTGAACACCCCGCCAACCGCCGCCGCTAGGCTTCGTACGAGTAGCGTTTTCCCTAAGCCCGGCACACCTTCCACTAATACATGGCCGCCGGCTAGGAGTGCAATCGTGGTATCGCGAATCACCTGACGCTGGCCAATAACCGCTTTGCCGATCTCCTTCTCCAGCTGCCCGAGCTTGCGCAGCACCTTGTCTGACAGCTGATCCTGCCCCTGCAAATCGCTCATCTTAACTCCCGCTGTTTTAAACCACTGGCCAGCTGCTGCAATACCAGCGTTGCTTTAATAAAATCCTGATCTTTCGTTATCGGCTGATACAGGCTACGTTCAACCGCACGCCCCGCCATACCTGTTTTCTCACCAATCCACTCGGCACGCGCTGTGTTATCCATCATATTTAACCCTGGGTGGCGTTTTCGCCAAGCCTGCTCTAACGTTTTGCGGTTATGATCAAACAGGCTATAGCCCTTATCGAGACGCCAAGCATAGTCGGCGGTCGCATCGATATGCTCTAACAGGTTGCGCCGTTGCACCTTATCTAGATTAAGTCGCGGGCCGGTATATAAAAACAACCGCCACCCCATTAACAGTAACAGCGCCCCCAGCGACATCAGGATAAAGGGTATTTTCTGCCATAAGAACACCGGTAACGACGGTGTATCAATACCGTACTGCAACCACACTTTTTGACTGCCCGACACGAGATGACTCAGGAGAAAAGCGTGGTCTAGCTCGTTAATTCGCCCATTGGTAAACAGATCCAAATCACTAAGGACGTAAACTTTCCCGCGGCCTATGGCAAATTCCAGCAGTTGCGCCCCTTCACCGGAGCCAAACTGCGCTTCCGCCCACTGATCACGGTCTTGCAAAAAACGCCCCTGACGAAAACTGGCCTCTATTGGCTCTGGTTCGCCGGCCAATGTCATCGTCACCGTCCGGTAGCCAGAACCGGTGCTCTCTTCACCGGTGCTATCCGTCGATATGGGACAGTCTTCGCTCTCACACTCAGCGTCTTCCTCACCTTCCTGTGAAGCCCGCATCTGTACGCCGAGATCGGCGAGGAAAGCATTGCTAATCTCATCATTCTGATCAAAGGATGGCGGCGTAAGCATCAGCACACCACCGTCAGACACCCATCTCTTCAACATATTCCGTTGCTGATCGGTCAAATCCGGTGGCATCCGCCGTACCACGAGCGCATCATTTGATGACGGCAGCCGCGCCGTTAGATCTCGGGCGCGAAAACTCTCTACCTCATAGCCCAACTCACTCAAAAAGAGCTCGGCGGCAAACAAAGGGTTACGCTGAGCTTGCGGCGAGACATCAACCCGACGCTCGTCCGTCTGCCGCTCATAATGGGTAAAAAACCATTGGGCATACCAAGCAAGGCCCGCTATTAACAGCGCGCCCAGCCCCCAAAGCACCATTCGATTAGTCGCTGACATGGCCGTATGCCTCCTGCCAACGTTCACATAGCTGTAACACCGATGCTTCCTCGGGGGATATATGACCATAGGCCATGCGTAACCAGTGTGTTGTCAAATCGCTAAAGTAGTCAGCATTAGCCGCGCCCTGACTCGCCTTCACCAGTCTCTCACACTCGCCTTCGGTGGCACTGTCCGGTATCTCTAGATGTTGTTGCGTAACCAGATAAACCAGCGCACCTCGATAGAGCAGACTCAGCGCTTCGCGGAAAGCACCTTGACGGACAAGCTCTCTCGCCGCTGTCGCGGGATCGTTCGGCAACTGTTCAGGACGCAAATCGAGACCAAATAATTCCACAGTTGAGGCTTTAGCTGGCGCTTTCAAATCGCGCTTAAATCCCAGCAACCATTGGCGATGCTGAACCACCTGATACAACAGATAGGCGACGATTAAGACACCCACAATCCAGATCATGATTTTGAAAATAGCGGCGATGCCATCGAATGACCCCGCGGTCGCATCAAAAAAACCTTCTAAAAAATCCCAGAAATCACTATCTTCTATATCAGCATCGGGCTCGGGCTCATCCTCGCCGATATAGTTCCAATAATGGGTTTCTTCCATCCGACCAAAGGCGTCATCTTGTAACACTTTTTCGATCAGAGGTTTCGCCTCTCGGGCGTTAATCTGCTGCGCCGCATCGGCCTGAGGGCTGAACAGCGGCGATAGCAACACCGAACTCATCAGTAATAGCACCAGACTCTTACTTAAGCCTGCTGAAGCCTTCTTGATATGCTCGCCGGTGCGCCGAAAGCTGATCTCCACATCCCATGCTTCCAATTCACTACGACGATTAAGATAGAGCGCAAAGCCCGCCGCCACATAAAAGGGGGCGATCACCGACATACAGAGCAGACCACCGGCTAATTGCAGCCAGTCGCCAAAATGCCCCGGCGCCAACCACAAATCACTAAAACTAGCCCAACGTAAATCCTCCGGTATGAGCATAAAAACCGTACTCATAAAGGCGATTTCCAACACCGTTTCCAGATGGATACCCACAACACTCAACCAGGTGGCCGCATGCTGATTGCGCGACAACACCCGCAGACGATTACGCCTCGCTTTGCCCTGCAACCCCTCAAGTAACGCTACAGGCAGGGTAAAAGAACGGGATGGATTAAACCGACGTAGCGTTAAATTACGTAACAACTGCGGTTTAACAATCGGCCACCATTGACGTAATACCATTTTTACCGGCAACCGCTCACCAAATACTGCGCGACTTAACCAAAACATCAAAGGAGGTTCATAGAGGGGCTTGAACCACCAGACGATTAACATCAATAGCCAGAGTTCATCATAGGAAAACAGAAACACCACAATGCCGAGAGGCACCGCGCTACTGATCCAGAGTAACCAGAGCGGCATAAACCAACGACGCGCGAGTGCAAAGCCAAGATCTATCGCTTCCCAAGGAGTGCGACGACGCAGGGATATTTCGAGCTTATCGAGTTCCACTCGTCCCCCTGCCGGCATAGACAAAATAAAGAATCATGCTAATCCACAAAACCGCCGCCGCGATATATTTTATCGCATTAGGCATATTACTCGCGGACCAAAACGCCTCAATGAACGCGGCCGCCAGTAGCATCAACCCCGCCCCCATCACCAACGGAATTGCACTTCCCGCCTGTCGCTTAATCGCATCCAGACGACTATATTGTCCCGGACAGATCACCCCCCGCCCCACCATTAAGCCCGCGGTGCCGCTGATCACGATCGCCGTCAACTCCAGTGAAGAGTGCCCACTCACGAATGGCCAAAATGTTTCCGTATAACCTAAGCCGGTGAGATAACCCGCCACACCGCCAATAACCAGACCGTTATAGAACAGGGTAAATACGGTGCCAACACCGGCTAAAATACCCATCGCAAAGGTGCGAAAGCCGATACCAATATTGTTATAAATATAGAAACCAAACATCGCAAAATCAGAATCGGCACTGCGTTCAATGGTACGCCCCGGACGACTGTTATCAGGCCGGTACATCTCTTCCATATTACTGACTTCGGCATCACTCATCAGACTGTAGATAAAGCTATCATCATGCATACAATAGCCGCCCACTAGTAATCCAGGCAGTAAAAACAACGCCAGCGCCACCGCAAAATAACCCCGATTCATTCTCAAACTCACGGGAAAATCACGTCCAAGGAAGGTCAGTAAACGCCAAAGCCAAGCACCCCGACGGGTATATAGTTGTTGATGTCCACGCAGCACCAAGCGATGCAGGTATTCAACCAACTGAGGGCTATAACGACGGGATCTAGACAATGCGTAATGGTTACACAGTTGGCGATACAACTGCGGTAAGTCGGCGGGTAACTCAGCACTGCGGCGAAGTCGAAACGATTCTTGCTGTTTAAGCTGTTCATCTAAACGCTGCCACAATGGCTGATAGCGCGCTTCGAACTGTTCTTGCTTCATCGGTTCCCCCGGGTTAACCAAGCGGCATAACCGAGTATTTCCTGTACCGCCGCCGCCCCCCGTTTACCGGTTACTGGGAAGAGCAGTGTCGCTAACTCTATCTGTCGGTCACGACTCAACTGCGGACAACGTTCAGCAAAGCGGATCAACTCTCGCTGCTCATCAACACTAAGATCCACCGGAGGGCGGCGGCGTTCGGCTTCAGGCAATTGAACCCGCACCAGCGCCTGCTCCCGATAAACCACCAGGGTCCCCGCAGCGAGATCACCGAGCCGCTGGAAATTACGATTCAGCAGCATTGAGAGTAAACCCGTCGCATAAAGAAAGGGCAGAAAATCAGCCCCGCGTAATAGATTTCTGATCAATGAAGAGGAGAACGTAATCGGCGTGCCATTATCCTGAATCACCACCAATCCCATCGCCTTTTTACCCGGCGATGCGCCGTTATATAACTCAAACAGGACCGGATAAAACCACTCAATCAGGAAAAACATGATCAGCATTAAGGAGGTGCCGATACCGCCAAAGAAGGCAAAAATACCGGAGACACCGCCGTACAGGATCACCCGGATCAACATATCGATGCTCCAGGCGCAGGCCCGCACGACCGGCCCCGCCAAACGCAGTTCAAGCCGGATGCCCTCCGGCGTTTCATGCTCTCTGACGGTATCGATTAAGGGCGTCACCTGATTTACGCTCATCAATGTCGCCGTCTATTGGTAAAAAATATCTCGGTATGAGGTATACATAGAGGCGGCAATCATCGGTATGACGACCAGTAAGCCTAGACCGATAGGGATCATACCCAGCGTAAACAGGATGATAGCGATAATAGAGTACAGCAATCCCGGCAGCATGTTTTTCAAGCAGGCACTGAAACTCATTTTCATCGCAGTAATCGCGGAGAGTCCATTGAGTGCGACCAATGCAGGCGCAAACCAATAAGCCATCACCACCGGAACAATCAATAGAAGACCGATGAGCATAGGCAATACCATCACCGACATATCCTGTCCGAAACTACCCATATCACTGCCGACGGTTAAGAAGAACCCACCGATGACCAGCATCATGGCGACAAAGATAGCGACTAAATAGAGCAGCCCTACTAAGATCAACTGACCAACATTATTGCTGAAACCACTGAAAAGGTGGCCAACACGGAAGTCATCACCCTCTTCCTGTGCCTGACAACCCAACATGAAGCCCGCCGTAATCACCGGCGAAAGTAGCGTGATACCCACCGAACCGATTACCGGAATAATGCTCAATATCGTGGATAAAATCACCCAAACAATGATGGCCACTATCCATGCAACCGGATTCTGTTTAAAGTGATTAAAGCCGCTCGCTAACCAGCGCCAGCCATTACCCATCGGCACCGATGAAGGGCCGCTGAGCTCACTATCGTCATAGTCTGGGGTCAGTTCCGCTTCAGGCGCCTGGTAGGGGTTGGTATAGCCGCTGCTATTTGTACCATTATCAGTGTCGCTGTTGGCGCTATTATCTTCAGCGGGTGAGCTCTTGGGTGCGGCTGTATAATCGACCACCCCAGGCGCAACAGCGTTTGATTGCAGGGCTAAGTATTTAGAGATAATAACTTTACAGCTAAGGCAACGATCATCCGCGATTTCAGTCGAACCGCATTTAGGACAGGTCTTGACCGCAGAACCTGAAGAGGTCTGCTCAATTACACCAACCGGTTCATCACCTTCCAGCTCAAAGGTGACCCGCGGTTTAACGGGCTCGAGTGCCACCACCTCAGCATTAAGACCTATTCCGATTAACGCAGCCTGATACTTTTCAGCCTTAGCTTTATCTAAATCACTTTTAATAACGCTTTCTTTACCTGATGTAATCAGTGCGCGAGCTTTATCTTCACTACACCTGAATTTTTCGGCAAACACAGATATTACGCTTTCTGGCTCGCTACCATCGACAAGCGATCCGGTAAAAACGACTTTATATTGGTCTGACATTTGCAATAATCCCTGTGCGCTCCATTAGAATGGATTTCATTCTAACGTTAACAGGATTATTCACAAGGGTTCATATCAATAAAAAAAGCCATTTAACGGCATAAAAAAGCGTCTTAAATTAGGCAGTTACTCATGGTGTAGCGGGACGCTTTTAGGATTAAATAGAGGCTTAGAGTAATGAGCATCGCTGACCGAACAGGCTTCACTGCGGGACTAAATCAACCACTAATTCAGCACCACCATATTGATGCACTAGATCATGGGCCCGCACCCTCACCTGCGTTACTCCAGCGGGAATCTCAACACCGGACAAACTGCGTGTAAACGGCTGCTCACTCACATGAGGATGTAATAAAACGCGACTGGCAATGATCTTTCCGTCACCATCCAATATCTCCCAACGGTTGGCATAATGATCCCAGCCGCTGTCGGCATGATTCACTGTCACGCTAAAATCATAACGATGACCAGCCTGCGGCTGCACCTTCACCGCGATTACATCCGCCTCACCACTCATCGAAGGGCTAGAGAGCAGAGATAGACAGCTAAAAACAACTAAATATTTTATCTTCATAAAGCGAATATAGCGTAACCAGACGGATGAAAGCCAGCGATCTTTAGCCTGCGGCATTGGGCAGAAGAACCCGACGACGATACGCCACTATGATTAATAAACAGGTACAGGCGACAGCAATCGACAGCGGAAAAAGCACCGTGGTGACAGAGTATTGCTCCAGTGCCAAAATCACAAAGACACTACGCAGCATAAACGACAGAAAAAACAGCTGACTTTCTTCGTGCGGACGGTCATAAGCCTTACGCATCGTCGGCCCGAACCCCAGCAGATCGACAAAGGTCAGCAGCACCACGGTCCATAGCGGGTCGGAGGTCACATACCAAAACGGTAATGACGCCAAGGCCACCGTTAAGAAAAACCAGTCCGTGCGTGTAATACTGATGTCTCCGCGCTTAATAAAGGCCAGCACCGCCACACCCACCGTCACGACGCCCGACAATCCCATCGGCCAAGCACCGACACCACCTTCGGCCTCTATTTGCGCAAAGAAAACGATGACGGTGGTAATTCCCCAGATAAACCAAGAAAAAACATGAGGCCGTGTGCTGCCCGCTAAAATTGACCGAATATAGGGGACAAACGCCATGAATGTCAGCACGATGGCTAATCCGCTAAACATCAGCTTAAGACCGATATCCATTATCCGCTTACCCCAAATCTTTATGAATGAATAACCTATTCTTGATAACTCTCGTGAGTGGGTCAATGCTCATTTACGACAGCTTTATCGCTCATTACTCCTCAATTCAGCCAGCATCTACCCGCCTAGATTGATGCCCCCCTACCGAACCCCGTTGTTTCTACCGACGCCAAGATACTTTCGGCCAATGTACAGATAAACCACAATAGGTCTCTAAACGACACACCGCGATTCAATCAAGAACAAACTCGGTTAAAAAGCCTATCAGTCACCCCATACCGCCCTTCAAACCAATACTCCCAGACAAACAAAAAAGCCGATACATCGCTGCATCGGCCTTTTTACATACTCGGTACTCACTCAATGATTAAGCGGCTTAAATCATTTCAACCGCAACAGCTGTCGCTTCGCCACCACCGATACAAAGCGTCGCCACTCCGGTTTTCTTACCTTGGTTTTTCAGTGCATACAGCAGTGTCACCAGAATACGTGAACCGGATGAACCGATCGGATGACCTAAGGCACAGGCTCCGCCATTAACATTGACCTTACTGGCGTCCAGACCCAACTCACTAATCGCCAACATAGATACCACCGCAAAGGCTTCATTGATCTCAAACAGATCAACATCATCCTTGCTCCAACCCGCCCGCGCCAGCACTTTACTGATAGCACCAATCGGGGCGATAGAAAATTCAGCCGGCAACTGTGCATGAGTCGAATGCGCAACGATACGAGCCATCGGCTTAAGACCACGCTTTTGTGCTTCAGATTCACGCATCAACACCAACGCAGAACCGCCATCGGAGATTGAACTTGAGTTCGCAGCGGTAATCGTACCGTCTTTTTTAAAGGCGGGATTCAGCTTACGAATTTTTTCAACTTGGGCATTACCAGGCTGCTCATCGGTATCGATCACCGTATCCCCTTTACGGGACTTAACGGTTACCGCGGCGATCTCATCTTTGAAACGACCGGACTCAATCGCCTTCAATGCCTTTTCTAATGAACCGATAGCAAAGTCATCCATCGCTTCTCGGGTCACATTAAAATCATCGGCGCTTTGCTGAGCAAAACTGCCCATTAAGCCGCCATCATAAGCATCTTCAAGTCCATCAAAAAACATATGATCGATCGCTTGCTGGTGACCCATACGCATACCTGCACGCGCCTTGGGTAACAGGTAAGGCGCCTGACTCATATTCTCCATGCCGCCAGCGACCATAATATCAACCTGACCCGCTTTGAGCTGATCATGCGCCAGCATCACGGCTTTCATACCAGAGCCGCACATTTTATTAACCGTCGTCGCACCGGCACCATCATGGATACCTGCACCACGAGCCGCTTGACGTGCTGGCGCTTGGCCTAAGCCTGCGGGTAACACACAGCCCATAATGACTTCATCAACATCACTACCTTCAACTCCAGCGCGTTCCAGTGCCGCTTTAATCGCCGTGGCGCACAGATCAGGAGAGCGCACATCACTCAACGCGCCCATCATTCCGCCCATAGGTGTACGGGCCGCACTGACAATTACAATTGAATCCTGACTCATCTTACTCCACTCCTGACCTGATAGATTAAACCTTAACGGTAAACTTGACGGTAAAAAGGGACGCAGGCTTGCGTCCCTTTTATTATTTTATGCGTTTAACAGCAGCGCATTAAGACAATTAGCATTATTGCCTTAGTTGAAATTTTTCTTCATCAGCTTCTGGAACTCGCCCACCAGACCACTACGGAATGCCAGTACACAGATGATAAAGATAACGCCCATGATGATATTGATGTAGTTACCCAGTTCACCACCGGACAGCAGGTTCTGAATCGAGACCACCACACCGGCACCCACCAAGGGACCAAAGATAGTGCCCATTCCGCCTAACAGCGTCATCAATACGACTTCACCGGACATATGCCAATGCACATCGGTCAACGAGGCTAATTGGAATACCAACGTTTTAGTTGAACCGGCCAGTCCTGCTAAGGCTGACGAAATAATGAAGGCGACCCATTTATAATCGTTGACGTTATAACCTAGAGACACTGCACGCGGTTCATTTTCACGAATCGCTTTCAGAATTTGTCCAAAGGGAGAATGCACCGTCCGATGGATTAACCAGAACCCGAAGATAAAGATCGCTAAGACAAAGTAATACATAGCGAAGTTATCCGACAGATCAATCAAACCGAACAACGCCCCACGCGGCACCCCTTGTAATCCATCTTCACCACCGGTAAACGGTGCCTGTAGATAGAAGAAAAAGGCTAGCTGAGCCAGCGCTAGGGTCACCATCGCAAAGTAGATACCCTCACGCTTAACGGCTAACTTACCGTAAATGGCTCCTAGCAATCCAGCGCCGAGGGTCCCCGCCAGAATACCTAACTCAGGCGTAATACCGGTTTCCAGCATCAGATAACCGGTGATATAGCCACCGGTGCCAAGAAAAGCCGCATGTCCAAATGACAGCAAACCGACAAACCCTAACAACAGGTTAAAGGCACAAGCAAACAGGGCGAAGCACAGTAGCTTCATTAGAAAGACCGGATACACCAGACTCGGTGCAACCAGCGCAACAACAATCAGAAACAGGTAGAGTTTATTTATTTTCATGTTTACCGCCTACGCCTCTTTACCAAACAGACCGGCTGGCTTAACCAGCAGAACAATCACCATGAAGAGGAAGATCACCGTCGTGGAAGCCTCGGGATAGAAAAACTTCGTCAGTCCTTCAACCACTCCCATCATCAGACCGGTTAAAATCGCACCGCCGATCGACCCCATGCCGCCAATAACCACGATGGCAAACACCACAATCAGAATATTCGACCCCATATCTGGGCTGACTGAATAAACAGGTGCCGCCAGTACACCAGCAAAGCCTGCTAGCGCCACACCAAAGCCAAAGGTTAAGGTGGTAATCAAGGGCACATTGATACCAAAACCCTGCATTAACTGAGGATTTTCAGTACCCGCTCGCAAATAAGCGCCAAGTTTAGTTTTCTCTATCACCCACCAGGTACTAAAACAGACCACCAGCGAACTGACGATAATCCATGCACGATAATTAGGTAGATACATAAACGGAAGTTTAGTCCCGCCTTTAAGTTCAGCCGGAATCTGATAAGGCAGACCGGATGAGCCATAAATATGGGTAAATGCACCCTGTAATACCAAGGCGATACCAAAGGTTAGCAAGAGACTGTAGAGATGATCTTCATTAGCAATAGGACGCACCAAAAAGCGTTCCATCAGAATAGCTAACAAGCCGATCGCTATCGGCACCAGAATCAACGCCCACCAGTAATTGATGCCCATGTAATTAAGGGCCATCCAAGCGAAGAAAGCGCCGAGCATATACATCGCGCCCTGCGCGAAGTTTATAATTTTTAACAAACCAAAAATAATCGCAAGGCCAAGACTTAGTAGTGCATAGAATGATCCATTGATCAGCCCCACTAACAATTGTCCCGACAGCGCAAACAGATTAAGACCAAATATCGTCGCCATAACATCACCCAGAGAAGCAAAGGTCTGGCATGTCATCGACCTGTTGCCGATGACATGCATACCTTTCAAACTATCTTTTCAGATAAGACCGGGGTGGCGAAATCACCACACCCTTCGTTTCAAATAAACCTTTAAAGATTATTAACGAGCCTTATTTAAAGTCACACTCAGGCAACATAGGGTTAAAGGCAACATCACCTGGGATGACCGCTTCGATGTTATAAATATCATCTGAAGAAGCACGGCTTGCAGCATCTTTAATGCTTACCAGCAACATATCGTGAACCATTCGACCATCGTTACGCAGGGTTGCATTACGGGCAAAGAAGTCATCAGGCTTAGTCTCTTTCATCTTCTTCATGACCGCATCAGACTCATCGGTACCAGCCGCTTTGATCGCATTCAGATAGTGCATGGTCATTGAGTACTGACCTGCCTGTCCCATTGACGGGATAACACCATGGCGTGCTTTAAAGCGGGCAGACCATTCACGGGTTTGATCATCCATATCCCAATAGAAACCAGAGGTCGCTTTCATACCGGCGGCGATAGCAGGATCGAGTGCCAAGGCGTTATTGGTGAATACCAACAGACCAGCAACATCGGTCGTTTCAGTCAAACCAAACTCAGCGGCTGTTTTCAGTGAGTTAACAAAGTCGCCGCCAGCATTCGCTAGACCGACTACGTCAGCCCCTGATGCTTGAGCCTGGAGAACGTAAGATGAGAAATCGGTTGTACCGAAAGGTGCACGAACCGCACCGACGACTTCACCGCCACTCTCTTCGATTACCTTAGTCGCAATACCTTCTAGCGCATGACCAAAGGCATAATCCGCTGTAATAAAGAACCATTTCTTCTTACCTGCAGCCACCATCGGCTTAACAGTACCGTTGGCCAATGCCGCAACGTTATAGGTCCAATGAACATTATAAGGAGAGCAGGCTTTAGTGGTGAAAGCGTTACTTGCAGAGGTTGAGATTAGGGCGATTTTTTTCGCATCGGTCAGCACTTTAGTCGCCGCACCTGTTACTGATGACGCTACCAAGCCGGTAACCACATCAACATCTTCACTTTCGATCCACTGACGAACTTTAGCAGAGCCCACATCAGGCTTGTTTTGATCATCAGCGCTAACGATTTCGATAGGCTTACCTAAAACAGTACCACCAAAATCTTCAACCGCCATTTCGACAGCGGTTACACAACCCTGGCCACAGATATCGGCATAAACACCGCCCATATCGACCAATACACCTATTTTAACGACATCATCAGAGATACCGGCAGCTTGAACACCGGTGGTTGCAGCCACAGTCATTGCTACAGCCAGTAGGGTCTTCTTCATTGCTTTCATGTTGTCACTCCTGCTTGAGAACTTTTTATTTTTATCGAACTTCATTTTTAGAGCTTTTAATTACACGTTTTCTAAACCTTAAACACCCAAGTAGGTATTCAACAGTTCTGTTTTCTCGGCCAGTTCATTCTGATGAACTTCTTCAACGATATGTCCGTGTTCCATAACGTAGTGCCGATCCGCAATCGGTGCGGCGAAGCGAAAGTTCTGTTCAACGAGCAAGATCGTTAGACCCCGCTCTTTGAGCATAAGAAGCACCTCCGCCAGTTTTTGCACAATCACCGGCGCCAAGCCTTCGGTAATTTCATCCAGTAACAAGATATTTGCACCGGTTCTCAGAATACGAGCCATGGCTAACATCTGCTGCTCACCGCCCGAAAGACGAGTTCCCTGACTATAACGACGCTCAGCAAGATTAGGGAAAATGTCGTAGATCTCTTCAACGCTCATGCCATCGGAACGTACGTTCGGCGGTAGCATTAGGTTTTCTTCGACATTCAAACTCGAAAAAATACCCCGCTCTTCTGGACAGTAACCAACACCAAGGTGGGCAATTTTATGTGCCGCCATGTTGATCGTTTCAGTACCGTTGATATTGATCATACCGGTACGCCGACCGACCATATTCATCATCGCTTTCAGGGTGGTTGAGCGACCAGCACCGTTGCGACCTAGCAGAGTCACCAACTCACCCTGCATGATAGTCATATCGATACCATGCAGAATATGGGACTCACCATAATAAGCATGCAGATCATTAATGCGGATCTTTTCACCTGTGGAGCTCATTCCGTGCCTCCTTTGGCAGCATTCGCCTTTTCAGCAACGTTAGCCGCAGCAATCGCTTGAGCGACTTCGTCATCCGCCTCAACCCCCATATACGCTTCACGTACCTGTGGATCTTGAGACACGGTTTCGTAGTCGCCTTCGGTCAGGATGGCGCCCCGTTGCAGTACGGTGATGGTATCTGCTAGCTGGGCCACAACATGTAAGTTATGTTCAACCATTAAGATAGTGCGGTTTGCAGAAACCTTTTTAATCAGGTCGGCAACCACGCTAACATCTTCATGGCCCATCCCCTGCGTTGGCTCATCGAGCAATAGCATCTCTGGATCGAGCGCTAGCGTGGTGGCGATCTCAAGGGCTCGTTTGCGTCCATAAGGAAGATCGACAGTCAGCGCATTGGCATAGTCTTTCAGACCAACTTCATCCAATAGCTCATAAGCACGCTCATTGAGCTTATCCAACACCTTGACCGATTTCCAAAAATGAAAGCTATTACCCTCTTTACGTTGCAGGGCGATACGCACATTTTCCATCACCGATAGATGCGGAAAGACAGCGGAAATTTGGAACGAACGGACAATCCCTTTACGGGCAATTGCTGCAGACTTCATTGAGGTGATGTCTGCACCGTTATAGAGAATGGTACCCCGAGAGGGCGTGAGAAATTTTGTTAGCAGGTTAAATACAGTCGTCTTTCCGGCCCCATTAGGTCCGATCAGCGCATGTATTGTTCCCCGCTCAACTTTAAGATTTACATCATCAACGGCGGTAAAGCCCTTGAATTCCTTAACCAGATTCCTGGTTTCGAGAACATAGTCGGCACTCATGAAGAACCAGCCCCACTTATCTATTTATATTTGTTTTTATTATCAAATGGACAAAAAATTAATCTTGTCCATGTCAGCCTTGGCACCAAGTTAGCAATTTCCCCTACTGGATAACAAGTAATACTTTAGTCTAATACTAATCCATTGGTCTTACAGAAAATACACTATTTCTATATTTATCAATAAGTTAACCTAAATCATACCAAATGTAACAACCCAGAAAGCATCGCCCGCATACTTTACGTTTACGTAAACTTCCGCTACATTAGGGTGCATATAAGAGGTCAGCGAGGTCAGAATGAAAATTAACAATACCGGCACCTTTTCGATCAGTGAGCTGGCTAGCGAGTTTGATGTGACGACTCGCAGTATCCGCTTTTACGAAGACCAGCAGCTTTTATTCCCTACGCGCCGCGGGCAAACCCGCATCTACAGCGCGCAGGACAGAGTACGTTTAAAGCTGATTCTGCGGGGTAAGCGGTTGGGGTTTTCTCTCGCCGAAACCCGTGAACTGTTTGAACTTTGGGATGAGACGCCCACCGGCAGCATGAAGCAGCTACACTTACTCATGGCCAAGATCGAAGAAAAGAAAGCAGCACTCGAACAACAGTTGAACGATATCGCCATGCTACAGCTGGAACTGGATAGTGCAGAGACCCGCTGTCGCGAAGCGATGAATGAATTAACAGACAAAACAGATAATGAGAAGTCGGTATAGGCGCAGTAACACTGCAAACCTTTATCAAATAAGCTAGGTTAGTTACTTACTAACAACAATAAACGCAAACCGGAAACGGTCAGGACAGCCATTAACGACTAGCCCTACCAACTCCTAAAGCCAGGTGGATATAAAATGATTGCACAGTATAGCTCACTTAATTTTGGACTCGGCGAAACACTGGATATGCTGCGAGAGCACGTCAATAGTTTTGCTGCTCAGGAAATCGCGCCGCGCGCCGACCAGATCGACCGCGACAACGAGTTCCCCAACGATCTATGGCGCAAATTTGGTGATATGGGTCTGCTAGGCATTACCGTAAAAGAAGAATACGGCGGTGTTGGCATGGGCTATCTGGCACATATGATCGCGATGGAAGAGATTAGCCGTGCATCCGCCTCTGTTGGCCTATCTTACGGTGCCCACTCAAACCTCTGTATCAACCAGATTCACCGCAACGGTACCCATGAACAAAAATTAGCTTACCTACCTAAGTTAATTAGCGGCGAACATATCGGCGCGCTGGCCATGTCTGAGCCGAATGCCGGTTCCGATGTTGTTTCGATGAAATTGACCGCCCGCGATAATGGCGATCACTACCTGCTGAACGGCAACAAGATGTGGATCACCAATGGTCCAGATGCCAACACCTACGTTATTTATGCCAAAACCGATGTCGCTGCCGGCGCCAAAGGCATCACAGCCTTTATCGTTGAACGTGACTACCCTGGCTTCTCACGCCATCAGAAACTCGACAAACTGGGTATGCGCGGCTCCAACACCTGTGAACTGGTTTTCCAAGACTGCCCCGTGCCAAAAGAAAACATCCTTGGTGAGCTAAACGGCGGTGTTCGCGTACTGATGTCTGGTCTCGATTATGAGCGTCTGGTCCTCGCTGGCGGCCCACTGGGTATTATGCAAGCCGCGATGGATATCACCATTCCTTACACCCGTGACCGCGTACAGTTTGGCAAAGCGATCGGTGAGTTCGAAATGGTACAGGGCAAAGTCGCTGACATGTATACCCTGATGAACGCCTCTAAATCCTACGCTTACACCGTTGCCCAATCGGCAATGCGCGGCGAAACATCCCGTAAAGATTGCGCTGCCGTGATTCTCTACACCGCCGAGATGGCTACCAAGATTGCACTTGACGCCATTCAGTTACTGGGCGGCAACGGTTATATCAATGAGTTCCCAACCGGCCGACTACTGCGTGATGCCAAGCTTTATGAAATCGGTGCAGGCACCTCTGAGATTCGCCGGATGCTGATCGGTCGCGAACTATTCCTGAACAAATAGACCCATGATATCCGTGAATCCTTCGTAAGAAGATTTGAGGGGCGTTACCCGCCCCTTGTTACTCAGAAAACGATTCCAGATACCGATGCAACGCCCTTAGGCGAACATCAGAGGAACAACAATGGCTACCATTACAACAAAAATTAACCCTCGGGCTGAGGAGTTTCGTGCTAATTACGATGCAATGGCCACCGAGGTAAACGATCTACGCGAAAAAACAGCCAAGATTCATCAAGGCGGCGGCGCTAAATATCAAGAACGCCACCTATCCCGCGGCAAACTGTTACCCCGTGAACGTATCAATACGCTGCTGGACGATGGCTCCCCTTTATTGGAACTCTCTCAACTAGCGGCCTATAACGTCTACGATGACGATGTACCGGCAGCGGGCATTATTACCGGTATCGGCCGAGTAAGCGGTATCGAATGCATGATTATCGCCAACGATGCCACCGTTAAAGGCGGCACCTATTTCCCACTGACCGTGAAGAAACACCTTCGCGCTCAAGAGATTGCTGAACAGAACCATCTGCCCTGCATCTACTTAGTCGACTCCGGTGGCGCCAACCTGCCACAACAGGATGATGTTTTTCCCGATCGCGATCACTTCGGCCGTATTTTTTACAACCAAGCGCGCATGTCCGCTAAAGGTATTCCTCAAATTGCTGTGGTAATGGGTTTATGTACCGCAGGTGGCGCCTATGTGCCCGCGATGGCTGATGAATCGATTATCGTGCGCGATCAAGGCACCATCTTTCTAGCCGGTCCTCCGTTAGTCAAAGCAGCCACCGGCGAAGTCGTCAGTGCTGAAGATCTCGGCGGTGCCGATGTGCATTGTAAAGTGTCCGGTGTTGCGGATCATTATGCTGAGAACGATGCCCATGCGTTGGAAATTGCCCGCACCTGTGTCGCTAACCTCAACCGTCGCAAAGAGATCAATATCAAGACGCAGGCGACCAAAGAGCCTCTTTACCCAGCCGATGAACTTTACGGCATTGTCGGTACCGATCTGAGAAAACCTTACGATGTGCGTGAAGTCATCGCCCGCATCGTCGATGGTTCTGAGTTCGATGAATTTAAAAAACTATACGGCACCACTTTAATAACAGGTTTTGCCCATATTCACGGCTATCCCGTGGGTATTATTGCCAACAACGGCATTCTCTTTGGTGAATCGGCTCAGAAAGGCGCTCACTTTATCGAGCTCTGTTGTCAGCGCAAAATACCTCTGTTATTCCTGCAAAATATTACCGGCTTTATGGTTGGTCAAAAATATGAAGCGGAAGGTATCGCCAAACATGGTGCGAAAATGGTGATGGCCGTGGCCTGCGCCGATGTGCCTAAATTTACCGTACTGATCGGCGGCAGCTTTGGTGCCGGTAACTACGGCATGTGTGGCCGCGCCTACAGCCCTAATCTGATGTTCATGTGGCCCAATGCCCGTATCTCCGTCATGGGCGGCGAACAAGCCGCCGGCGTACTGGCAACCGTTAAGCGTGACAATATGGATCGCACCGGAGAAGCCTGGTCTAAAGAAGAGGAAGCCAGCTTCAAACAGCCCATCATCGATACCTATGAACACCAGGGGCATCCTTATTACGCTTCTGCCCGCCTTTGGGATGATGGTGTTATCGACCCAAAACAAACCCGGGATGTTATCGGCATGAGTCTATCTGCCGCGCTCAACAAGCCAGTGGCGGATACCCACTTCGGCGTATTCCGGATGTAATGGAGAGCTTCTGATGTCTATCAAACATAAACAATTTGTGCTGCTCGAAAAAAGCAGCAACGGTATTGCTGAGTTGATCATCAACCGCCCCGAAGTGCACAACGCCTTCGATGATGCGGTCATCGAACAGCTCATCCAACAACTAGAAGCGACACAGGAAGACCCAGATGTACGGGCTTTAGTATTGCGCTCTCGCGGTAAGAACTTTTCCGCCGGTGCCGATTTGGCCTGGATGAAGCGCATGGCCAATAACACCCACGAAGAAAACCGGGTGGACGCTGGTCAATTAGCAAAGCTGATGGAAAGGTTAAATAACCATAGCAAACCGACTATCGCCCTGATCCAAGGTGCAGCCTACGGTGGCGCGGTCGGACTTGCGGCCTGTTGCGACATTGTGATCGCCGCCGAAAGCAGTGCGTTTTGCTTGTCGGAAGTTAAGATCGGCTTGATTCCTGCTGTTATTAGCCCCTATGTCGTCCGGGCGATCGGCGAACGTCAGTCTCGCCGTTACTTCCTCACCGCCGAACCATTCTCGGCGCGTCAGGCACAGCAGTTCGGACTCGTACATGAAGTCGTCGACAGTGTTGAGCAACTAGACGAAGCCTGTGACCGCATGACAGCCACACTGCAAAAGAATAGTCCACAGGGCATGCAAGCCGCCAAACAGCTTATCTATGCCGTTAGTCAAAAAGAGATCACGACAGAAGTGATTGATGACACCGCCCGCCGTATCGCCGACATCCGTGTCAGCGATGAAGGCCAAGAAGGACTTAGCTCCTTTTTGCAAAAGCGTAAACCGAACTGGATTCAGGAGTAAACGGCATGTTTAATAAAATTCTAATCGCTAACCGTGGCGAAATTGCCTGCAGGGTTATCCAAACCGCTCACCGCATGGGCATCCGTTGTGTCGCCGTTTACTCTGAAGCCGACAAAAACGCCCGTCACGTCGCCATGGCCGATGAAGCCTTCCTGCTAGGCCCTGCGCCGAGTAGTGAAAGCTATCTACGCGGTGATAAAATTCTAGAGATTGCGATACAGTCCGGCGCTCAAGCGGTGCACCCGGGATATGGTTTTCTCTCAGAAAACGCTGCCTTCGCCAAATCCTGTTTCGATAATGGTATCGAGTTTATCGGCCCGCCAACGGCTGCTATCGAAGCGATGGGCTCAAAGTCTGCCGCTAAAGAGATTATGTCACATGCGTCCGTGCCTCTGGTGCCGGGCTATCATGGCGAAGATCAAACACCCGAAGTGCTGAAAACCGAATCCGTTCGCTGTGGCTTTCCGCAGCTGCTGAAAGCGGTTGCCGGTGGTGGTGGTAAAGGGATGCGGGTGGTCGAATCGATCGAAGAGTTCGATGAAGCACTGGTATCGGCCTGCCGCGAAGCGAAAAACGCCTTCGGTAACCCGGATATGCTGATCGAACGCTATCTGACCCAACCCCGCCACGTTGAGATCCAAGTGTTCTGTGATAAGCAGGGCAATGGGGTTTATTTAGCAGAACGGGATTGTTCAGTACAACGTCGCCATCAAAAAGTGATCGAGGAAGCTCCGGCCCCTAACCTACCTGATGCCACCCGTAAAGAGATGGGTGAAGCAGCTGTTCGCGCCGCTCAGGCGATCGACTATGTCGGCGCCGGCACCGTCGAGTTTCTCTACGATGTCGATGGTTCATTCTACTTTATGGAGATGAACACCCGCTTGCAGGTTGAACACCCGGTCACAGAGATGATTACCGGCCAAGATTTGGTGGAATGGCAACTCCGGATCGCCAGTGGCGAACCCCTACCACTGCAGCAAGATGAAATCCGTATTAACGGCCATGCGCTAGAAGCGCGGGTATATGCCGAAGATCCTGATAATGACTTCTTGCCAGCCACCGGTACGCTACGCTATTTGCGTACTCCAGAAGAAAACCTACATGTTCGGGTAGACACGGGGGTTGTCGAGGGTGATGAGGTGAGCGTGTTCTACGATCCGATGATCGCTAAATTGATCGTCTGGGATGATGATCGTGACCGAGCGATTGCACGGATGGAACAAGCCCTTGAGGAATATCGTATCAGTGGCCTAAAAACCAACTTACGTTTTCTGCGTAACCTTGCGGGTAGCGCACCTTTTAAAGCACTGGACCTCGATACCGGCTTTATTGATAAGCATGAGCAGTTATTGTTCCCGGCAAGCAACCTCAATACGGCTTTCTGTTTAGTCATGGCGGCGTGTTTCTTTAGCGAGAAAACCAAGCAGCAGGCTAATAATCCGGACGACCCTTATTCACCGTTTGGCTACCAGAATAACTGGCGTCTGAATTCTGAATATGCCCGCCCGTTAACCCTCATTCATGCCGAAACTGAGTATCAACTCAATGTGCTAGAACAGGGCGTCAACGATCAGGGTCAATATCAAATTCAAATTGATGATGCCAGCTATCAGGTTAGTGCGGTGCTGAATGATGATCAGCTAAAGGTTGTCATTAACGGCCATCAACTAAGCGTCCACCTCTATAACGATGGTGACCACCTCACCCTGTTCCACGACGGCGAGCAGTTTATTTGCGAGCAGCATCGGGAAACCTTTGGCACGGATGATCATGCGGCTGATAACAGCCTGACTGCACCAATGAACGGCGCTGTTGTGGCGGTACTAGTTGAATCAGGACAAAGCGTTAAAGCCGGTGAAACACTGGTAATCATGGAAGCGATGAAAATGGAGCACAGCCTTAAAGCGCCCCATGATGGCACCGTCGCAGAGATCTATTTTGCCGAGGGAGATCTGGTCGCCGACGGGGCCGAACTGATCTCGCTGAATGCACTCGAGACTACGGAGGCGTAATCATGGCGTTGCCAACAGCAGTTCGCTTGTTTGAGATGGGGGCCAGAGATGGCTTACAAAACGAGTCTGGTCCCGTTATTGACACGGCGATTAAGGTTGAGCTGATCAATCGGCTCAGCGAAACCGGCCTAAAGCATATTGAAGCCGCCAGTTTTGTATCCCCTAAATGGGTGCCGCAGATGGGCGATGCCTCTGAGGTTATGTCTGGCATTGACCGGAAGCCGGGCGTTATTTACTCGGCCCTAACCCCCAACCTTAAAGGGTTGGAGGCGGCTATCGCAGCAGGCGTTGATGAGGTAGCCGTGTTTGGCGCTGCCTCTGAAGCGTTCACGCAAAAGAACATAAACTGTTCTATCAAAGAGAGCCTAGAACGCTTCGCGCCGGTGATTGAACTAGCCAAAGCGAATCATATTCGTGTCCGAGGTTATGTCTCTACAGTGATGGGGTGCCCTTACGAAGGTGAGATAGCCCCCGCACAGGTAGCCGCCGTTAGCCGTGAACTCTTGGATATGGGCTGCTATGAAATCTCACTAGGCGATACGATCGGTGTTGGTACTCCGCTAAAAGCAAAACGAATGCTCGAAGCGGTCAGCCAACAGGTGCCAATTGACAAGCTCGCAGCACATTTTCACGATACTTACGGCCAAGCACTGGCCAACCTCTATGCTGTCATTGAAGAGGGAATAGCCGTGATTGATGCATCGGTAGCAGGATTGGGCGGCTGCCCTTATGCCAAAGGAGCATCGGGCAATGTAGCGACGGAAGACGTTTTGTATATGCTGAATGGACTCAGCATAGAAACCGGGGTCGACTTACATAAACTTGCCCTGACAGGCCATTGGATCAGCGCACAATTGGGACGCAGTAGTGGCTCAAAGGTGGCTCTAGCGATGGGTTGCCAAGGCAGCTAAGCACACCATGGAGCGTCATCAGACGTCTGAGCTGCTAACCTGAATTTTTACCTTGAATTAATATAAGGGTTTACCCTAGTATATAGCGTAAAAGGTATTTAGCATAAACGTCTAGCTATGCACTCTGAAGGACAAAAATAATACGGAGTAAGACAATGTCTCAACCTGATCATATTACCGCACTTGATCTTAAATACCCGTCACGGGATGAACTACCCGCCGACGTCAAAAAATACTTCGACGTCTGTGACGATAAGCTCGGCATGGTCCCCAATGTTCTGAAAGCTTACAGCCAGAATATGGCCCAGTTCGAAGTATTCTCTAAGTACTATAACGAGCTGATGTTCGGCGAGAGCAATCTAACCGCCCTTGAGCGTGAGATGATCGCCGTGGCCGTTTCCTCACAGAATCACTGCTTCTACTGCATCGTTGCCCATGGGGCCGCGGTGCGAAAGTATTCCGGCGACCCAGCCCTCGGCGAATTAATCGCCACCAACTATCGTGCTGCCGAACTCTCCGTACGCCACCGCGCTATGCTAGATTTTGCCGTTAAGATGACTGTTTCGCCGGATTGCATCATCGAGAGTGACCGTCAGGCGCTCAGAGATGCCGGATTTAACGATCAAGACATCTGGGATATCGCTAACGTGGCTGCTTTTTACAATATGACGAACCGGGTAGCCGGTGCGGTTGATATGCAGCCTAACCCGGAATATCACGCGTTAGATAGATAACAATGACACAGCAAAGGTGCGTCCTAGCAAGCTAACAGGACGCAAGATAAACCCTCGATTTATAAAAATAACGGTGGGAATAATTTAATGAGTATTACACAACCCAGCTATACCAGCGGCGCCAGCAACACTCCCTTGCTGGGCATGACCATAGGCGACAAGTTTGATGAAACCTGCGCCACCTACCCCGATAATGATGCACTCATTGTCCATTATCAGGATATCCATTGGAGCTACGCGCAGCTACAAGAAAAGGTAGAGCAATGCGCTCGCGCCCTACTCGCTGTCGGCATAGAGCCCGGTGACCGTATCGGCATCTGGTCGCCGAACACGGCGCAGTGGACCGTCACCCAGTTTGCTACCGCCAAAGTGGGCGCTATTCTGGTGAATATCAACCCCGCATACCGCCTGCATGAACTCGAATACGCCCTCAATCAGTCCGGCACACGCTTCCTCGTGACCGCTGATACATTCAAGAGCTCTAACTATACTCAGATGCTGTTAGAACTGGCGCCCGAGTTACATGAATGCGAAAAAGGCCACCTCAAATCGGCCAAGTTAAAAACGCTCGAGTGTATTATCAACCTGTCAGATACTCAGCACCCCGGCATGTGGCGTTGGGATGATTTTGTTGAAGAGGCCGATAAAGTCGATTTACAACAAGTCAAAGACATTCAGGTGACACTGCAGTTTGATGATCCTATCAATATCCAGTACACCTCAGGCACCACCGGTTTCCCGAAAGGCGCCACCCTGAGTCATCACAATATTCTCAATAACGGTTTTTTTGTGGCTGAAAGTCAAAACTTCACCCACAAAGACCGTGTGATCATTCCTGTACCGCTGTACCACTGCTTCGGCATGGTGATGGGTAATTTAGGCTGTGTCACCCATGGTTCTACCATGATCTATCCCACCGATGGTTTCGAGCCTAAAGCCGTGCTCGAAGCGGTGCAAAAAGAGAAAGCCACCGCTCTCTATGGTGTGCCCACCATGTTCATCGCCGAGTTAGAACATCCCGATTTCAGCAATTATGATCTATCGAGTCTACGGACCGGTATTATGGCAGGCTCTATCTGCCCTGCAGAAGTGATGAAAGCCGTTAACTCCAAGATGAACATGAAAGAGGTTCAGATCGCCTACGGGATGACCGAAACCAGCCCGGTATCGACCCAGACCGCCGCGGATGACCCGTTCGATAAGCAGGTCACCACCGTCGGCCGCACCCAGCCTCATCTGGAAAGCAAGATCATCGACCCCCTCACCGGACGGGTGTCACCCCGGGGTGAAATCGGAGAGCTTTGCACCCGTGGCTATAGTGTCATGATCAAATACTGGAACAATGAAGAAGGTACCAAAAAAGCCATTGATGATAATGGCTGGATGCATACCGAAGATCTCGCCACCATGGACGAAGAGGGCTATATTCAGATCGTAGGCCGCATCAAAGACATGGTGATCCGTGGGGGTGAAAACGTCTACCCGAAAGAGATCGAAGAGTTTCTTTATACTCACCCGAACATCACCGATGTTCAGGTGACCGGTGTGCCCGATAAGAAATATGGAGAGGAGCTGATCGCCTGGGTTAAACTCGGTGTCGATTCGGAAAGTGTGACCGAAAACCAGTTACGGGAGTTCTGTAAAGGTCAGATTACTCACTTTAAAATTCCTCGCTACTTTAAATTCGTTGAGGAGTTTCCAATGACCGTGACCGGGAAAATCCAAAAGTTTAAAATGCGAGAAATTTCCATCAAAGAGCTAGGCCTCGATGATATCTAATCTCACATAGTGATAATATTCGGGGTCTTATGACCCCGTTTTTTTTGGTTCAATCGCCGCAACAATCACTTAAATAACTTATAAATGACCAACAGTAAGGATACGCCGATGGATATTGATCAACATTACAGCCATCACACAGATGAAACCTTTCTGCTGCAACAACTACGTGAACGTTACCCTGACGGCCCCTCTCTCTATCAGCTCGCCCCCCTAGACCAACTGCATATTGGTGGCATCAAAGCGTCAGAAAAACTATTACTGCAACTCGAACAACTAAAACCGGCGCGCATTCTAGAAATCGGCTCGGGCATTGGCGGCTTGATGCGGATGCTCACCACCAACAAGAGTACTGAGGTTGTTGGTATCGATATCACCCATCGCTTTAATCGACTCAACCGTGCCATTAGCCAACTGACAGCCCCTGCGACATCGCCGGACGTCCTTACCTGTGATGCCCGACAACTGCCTTTTGTCGATAACAGCTTTGACTGCATTATTTTCCAACACAGTTTGCTCAACATTCCACATACCGATCTCTGCCTACAAGAATGTCGCCGAGTACTCAATAGCCAAGGATCACTGCTACTGCATGAGGTTCTGCAAGGGCCGAATCCGGATAGTATGCGTTACCCTGTCCCCTGGGCCAGCGGCGCAACCCAATCCCACCTCATCACCTTCGAAGCGATGAGAGACTTATTACAGCAGAATAATTTTCAGTTAGAGCGGGCTGAAAACTGGTCCGATGAAGCGTTACAATGGCGACAACGACAGGCGAAAAAAGAAGATTCCGTTAAAAGCACTTCCAACCTATCACCGGCAAAAATTTTGGGTAAAACATTCAGCCAGATGGGACCCAATGTGATCGCTAATCTAAATGCTGGTGCAGTCGAAGTCTGGCAACTCAGTTGTCACGGACAAAAGGGATAATCACTGCCATTTCAGTGGCCTTTCCTGTATCCTTCGCCCTCCTGTCATTTCGACAATGTAGTTATAGAGAGTATGCATGAAATTTACTGATCTGGGCCTATCGGCACCGATACTTGATGCCGTAATCGATAAAGGTTACGAGACCCCTTCGCCAATTCAGGCCCAAGCAATTCCGGCGGTACTGGAAGGCAAAGACCTGATGGCTGCGGCCCAGACTGGCACCGGCAAAACAGCGGGCTTCACCCTGCCGCTGCTTGAACGACTGAGCCAAGGCGAACGCGCCCAAGGCACCCAAATTCGAGCACTCATTCTTACCCCAACCCGAGAGCTAGCAGCACAGGTCGCTGAAAGCGTCGCGGATTACGGTAAGAATCTACCACTACGCTCGGCTGTCGTGTTCGGTGGCGTGAGTATCAACCCTCAGATGATGCAACTGCGTAAAGGGGTCGATATTCTCATCGCTACACCTGGCCGCTTGATGGATCTCCACAACCAGAACGCCGTTAAATTCAATAAAGTTGAAGTGCTAGTACTGGATGAAGCCGACCGTATGCTGGATATGGGCTTTATTCATGACATCAAGCGGATCATTAACCTGCTGCCTAAACAGCGCCAGAACCTAATGTTCTCTGCCACCTTCTCTGATTCGATTCGCACTCTGGCTAAAGGACTGGTGAACAATCCAGTCGAGATCTCTGTCGCCGCACGCAACACCACGGCCACTAACGTTAAGCAGTGGATCTGCCCGGTTGATAAAAAACAGAAATCCGCCCTTTTTAGTCATCTACTGGCAGAACACCAATGGCATCAGGTGTTAGTTTTCACCCGTACCAAACGCGGTGCGAATCAACTCTGTAAACACCTCGACTCGGAAAATGTTAAAGCCGCGGCTATTCACGGTAACAAGAGCCAATCAGCCCGCACCAAAGCATTGCTAGAGTTCAAACAGGGTAAGATTCAAGTCTTGGTCGCGACGGATATCGCCGCTCGCGGATTGGATATTGATCAACTCCCTCAGGTGGTTAACTTCGATCTACCCAATGTCGCCGAAGATTACGTACACCGTATTGGTCGTACCGGACGCGCCGGGGCCAGCGGTCAGGCAATCTCATTAGTCAGCGCCGATGAATTTGATCAGTTGTCTGATATTGAGCACCTCATCGGTCGGATACTGGAACGGGAAGAAGTACTTGGCTTCCAGCCATTACACAATCTGCCCGAATCGAGCTTAAGCAACCGTAAACGTAAGCCGAATAAGCCAAAAAGGGCCAAGCCACAAAATGGCCATCAGGATGGCCAGCGTTCGGGCGATGTTGCTCGCGGCAACAAACCCGCCAGCAAAAACAAGCGCCATCGTAGCGGTAGCGCCACTGGCAATCGTCAAGAGCAGGGCAATACAGCGGCTAAGCCCGCCGGTCGTAGCGGTCGTACTAACACAGGTAATGCACCAGCAAAGCCCGGCGCCCGTCGTCCAGCACGCAACACGCCTAGCACTAGCCGCGGTTGATCTTCAAGCTAATAAACAGACTGGAAATCATCTGCGCATAAGGTAAAGTGCTACTCTCATTCAAATAACTATATGAGTAGGAAACACAATGCGTTTTCTTGTTATCGGCGCAGGCGGCATCGGCTGCTACTACGGCGCTAGACTACAACTGCAGGGTCATCAGGTTGCTTATCTGGCACGTGGTGAACACCTGCAGGCATTGCAAAACAACGGCCTAAGCATTCACCACCCCCAACTCGACTTCAACCAACCGGTTGACGCGCTGGATATTGATCAGCTACAAAGCCGCTTTCAGTGTCAGGATTTCGATCTTATTCTTTTGACACTCAAAGCCGGCGCCACCGCCAGCATCCTGACGCAACTGGCTGACTGGCTGAATACCGCCGAAACACCGGTGTTATCTTTACAGAATGGCGTTGATAATGAGCCGGTCATCGAACAAGCGCTGGGGCGTCAGCGAACACTCGGCGGACTCGCCGTCCGTATCGGCGGCCATATCATCGCACCTGGTAAGATTGAAGCCACCGGCCCGGCCCAAATTGTCATGGGTAGCTGGCCTAACCAGAGCAGCGAGCAGATATTCCCCGCCGCCACACTCGCCACCTTTGCCGCAGCATTCAATGAAGCGGGTATACCCTCGCAACTGAGTGATGATATTCGCTATGAATTATGGCGTAAATTAATCATTAACAACGGCGTCAATCCACTGTCAGCCCTGACCCGCCTAGATACCCAAGCACTGACATCACACCCCACCTTTGGCAAAACCGTCTACCGCATGATGCAGGAAGTTGCCAAGGTGTCAGCTGCGGATGATGTCACGCTCAGCCAAGCCGATGTCGACGAGATGTTCGAGCTCATCTGCAACTTTGATGCAATTAAAACCTCCATGTTAGTCGACAAAGAAAAGGGCCGCCCTCTCGAACTCGGCGGCATCAGCGGCGCCGTTATCCAACGTGCGGCGCAATTAAAGGTCGAGGTTCCCAATACTGAGCTCGTTCACGCGCTGCTATTACAACAAGAATAACACTGCGCTATATCGTTATATTCCATCGCTTGCAAACAGGAGTCCCTAATGGACCTGCAACAATTCATCCAACAACTCGATCAACCCGCCAATATCGACTTTGAAGACACCATCGCCGTTATCACAGCCAACTATGATTACACCCCTACCCGCTTTATCAATGGGCAACTCATCAATGAAGCCGGCACTAATGAAGGTTCCTGTAAAATATTTGCCTTTGCCCAATTGAATAAGCTGTCTGAACAGCAAACCCTTAACTGCTTTGGCCGCTTCTATCACCAAGATGTGTTAGCCCATCCAAATGGCAACGACCACGGCAATATCCGTAATTTTATGGCACAAGGCTGGTCTGCCGTTACCTTTGACCAAGCCCCCTTGATAACCAAAAAAATAGATCGCTGAATGAGTACGGTCTATCCGAACTCATATCGGCTTGACGATAGACTGTCACGGAAAAAAGACACCTTAGTCGTCTAATAAAGACAGTTTTAGGACTTTTTCCTATATAAAGGTTATACCAATATCGCCATAATCACTTCCGTTGGATCGACACTCTTCAAGGATTGAAGAATACGCTGGGGAACAAGGATGTAGAACAGCGATAAGGAGATGACTTAGAGCAGGATGCTGAGAGGTCTGTCGCTAAAAGAACCCAAAGACGGGAAGCCTTTTCTAGGATGATGAAAAGGCTGCAGAAGGGATCTGCTACCACCTCAGTGGTAATGATTATCGAAGAAAGAGCTGCAGGCAACTGCAGCTCTTTTTTTTATGCCTATCCGTAGGGTGCCGATGAGCTTTGCGAATCGCACCACAATCCATGCACTGATGAGCTTGCGAACCGTACCAACATTAGCCCGATGGTTGGGGTGATAATGAATACTCATGGTGCGGTTCATTCTTCACCGCACCCTACTCATCTGCAGCTCTTTTTTATGCCTATCTGTAGGGTGCCGATGAGCTTTGCGAATCGCACCACAATCCATGCACCGATGAGCTTAAGAACCGCACCGGCATTAGCCCGATGGCTGTGGTGATAATGAATACCTATGGTGCGGTTCATTCTTCACCGCACCCTACGCATCTATCCGTAGGGTGCCGATGAGCTTTGCGAATCGCACCACAATCCATGCACAGATGAGCCTTCGAACCGCACCGATATTGGCACGATAGGCGTGGTGGATAATGAATACCCATGGTGCGGTTCATTCTTAACCGCACCCTACGCATCGACGATTATTTTGGTACCGGCGAGCCTGCGAATGCACCACAATCCATGCACTAGCAAGCTGACAAACCACACCGCGGCTTAAATCACCGAACTAATCATCTTAATTGCCAAACCTAACAACAATAAGGCAAATACTTTTTTCAACACGGGAATCGGTAACAGGTGCGCCACATGCGCGCCCACAGGGGCCATGATCGAACTCATCAATGAGATTAACACAACGCCAGGCAGGTAGATAAAACCAACCACATAATCGATCTGTAGATCCGCTGATAGGCCATTGACGATATAACCGATCGTCCCGGCAACTGAAATCGGTAAACCAATCGCCGCCGAGGTACCAATGGCTTTCTTAACATCAATATTGTGCCAGCTAAGATAAGGGACTGTCAGAGTACCACCACCGATTGATACTAGTGCCGAGATACTGCCGATAACACTACCCGCAGCAAACAGCGCAGGAGTACCAGGTAAGTCTCTACTTGGTTTCGGTTTAATATTGAGAAACATCTGAGTTGATGCATATACCAAAAAGCAGGAGAAAAAGATCCCCAAGAATGCCGAACTCAATACCGACGCTAGAAATGTTGCCAGAAACGCCCCGACGACAATCCCCGGTGCAAGCCGCTTAACCACCGACCAAATCACTCCGCCGCGTTTATGGTGAGCCCGCATACTTGAGATCGACGTAACAACAATCGATGCCATGGACGTGCCTAACGCCAGATGAACCACTTGGTCGACAGGAATCCCCTGCCAAATAAAGAGAGCCGTTAGGACCGGTACCATAACGAGACCGCCACCAATCCCCAGCAATCCGGCCAAAAACCCAACAACCGTTCCCAGTACCACAAAGGCAATTATCAGTTCAATTTCCATTCTTCATCTTCCTAATAGAGAAAAACCGCGATCATCGTCACGGTTTTACAGGTATAACAAGCCGTTATCAGCCTAGTTTGTCAGCGGCAACCTTATAATCAGGGTCTTCTTCCCGATTAATTTCAACGGCAGAGCCCGCTTTTTCCAGCAAACGGATACACTCATCACTCAGGTGACGAATATGAATATCGATATTGGCTTTCTCATATCGCTCGACCAAAGAGTCGATCACTTCAACACCGGAATGATCCATTACACGGCAGTTAGCGAAATCGATAATCACTTCCTGAGGATCAAACTTAGGCGTGAAATTATCACGGAAGGCCTGTACTGAACCAAAAAACAACGGGCCATGGGGCTTATAAACCTTCAAAAAACCATTGTTTTCGATACTGGTATCGATGCGCATATGTTTCGCATGTTTCCATGCAAACACCAATGCCGAGACAATCACGCCAACAATAACGGCAATCGCCAGATCCGTCGCCACTGTCACCACCGTTACAATCACCACGACTAACGCGTCAGAGGGTGGGATTTTGCGCATCAGGTTGAGACTGGCCCACTCGAAAGTACCGATTACGACAATAAACATCACCCCGACCAATGCCGCTACGGGAATGATCTCAATCCAGCTAGACCCAACTAAGATAAAGAGCAGTAAAAATAGCGCGGCTGATATGCCGGACGCTCGCCCAGTACCACCCGAGCCAATATTGATCATACTCTGACCAATCATTGCACAACCACCCATACCCCCGAAGAAGCCGGTCGTAACATTCGCCACGCCCTGACCCACACATTCTCGGTTACCCCGACCGCGGGTTTCAGTAATCTCATCGATTAACGTTAATGTCAGTAGCGATTCGATCAAACCAATGGCCGCTAGAATCAGCGCATAAGGGAAAATAATCCGTAGGGTCTCATAATTGAGATCTACCATCGGAATATGAAACTGCGGCAAACCGCCCGCAATACTGGCAGCAGGGTCGCCGGTCATGTCGACCAGAACATCCTGTACGCTACGAGCGGCATCAATATCTAAACCGACAACTAGACCGGTTACCACCAAAATAGCCACCAAGGTTGATGGTACAGCTTTAGTTAATTTAGGCAGAAAATGGATAATCGCCATGGTCAGAGCCACCAGACCCAACATAACGACTAACTGTGACCCTTGCATCCAGCCCAACACCCCATCTGCATCGGCGACTTGAAACTGCTTCATCTGCGCCAAAAAGATAACAATGGCAAGGCCGTTTACAAAGCCCAGCATCACTGGGTGAGGCACCATACGGATAAATTTACCCAGACGAAAGACCCCGGCTAATATCTGCAAAATACCCATAAGCACAACAGTGGCAAAGAGATATTCAACCCCATGTTGAGCTACAAGGCTCACCATGACCACGGCTAATGCGCCGGTAGCGCCGGAGATCATTCCTGGACGACCACCAATAGCGGCGGTAATCAGCCCCACCATGAAAGCCGCATAGAGGCCGACTAAAGGGTCGACACCCGCGACAAAGGCGAATGCCACCGCTTCTGGCACCAATGCCAAGGCAACGGTAAGACCGGACAATATATCCGATTTCATGCTTTGAGAGCGTTTATAGATCAACTGCAGCATAATAAAATACTTTTCCTGAATTGAAGTCTTAAAAGGGGACTGGCGGCAAAAAAGCGCAATTATAGCACTGTGCAACTGCACAAAACAGCGTCAAGGACGGATATACGTTAACAGCTTGCGGCGTAACCGCTCTTGGTGAGTCGTTGCAATATCGCCGGCCAATAACCTTACCGGCGTAGAGACATGCGCCTTATAATGGTGTTGTAACTGCATCAAATTACGCCATGCTGGAGGTAACTTATCGGCATGGGTTAACATCCCACCTTGTTGATCATCGGCCATATAACGCACCGAACCGATACCCGATAGCAGCAACCGAGCTAAACACATCGGACAGGGCTCCAGTGTCACTAGCAGTGTTAACTGTTCAGGGGGATAAGGGACAAGCCCCGCCTCAAGCTGATCCACTAAGAGCATCTCGGCATGGGCCTGACTATGATAACGCCCCTGCCCATCTTCACTAAACACTCTGTTTTCAGACTGGGCAACCACCTCACCCTGAGGATCAACCAGTAAAGCCGCTACGCCGTAGTTTCCCTGCTCCAGCGCATCCAACGCCAAACGACACGCATACAAACCCCGAATATCATCTCGATATTCACTATCTGGCTGTAGCTGATTCAGGCGTTTGATTAAACTCGTTATCGGTTTATCGTCTTGCGTTAACGCTGGTGATGCTGCTTCCTGTTGCATCTTGGCCATTGGAACCTCCTGTACTAAGAGCCGCTATCTAATAACCTGTATTTAATACTCTTTTATTTAAGACTCTTTCTCTAAAGGGTTAGTTTAGTCGATCAACGTTAACTGCACCGCCTGCTGACTATTTTTGGGCTGTAACCGATAACCTACGCCAATCAAACGCACCGCTTTTTTACCCCGAAACCACGCCTCCTGACAGAGATGTTGATACAGCGCCAACGGACACTCAGAAGCACTTTGCTCAACCGTGGTCTGGGTAAAGTCAGAGAATTTTAATTTAATCACTGCACCGGCGACTTCCCGCTGCTCGGCGTGTTTTTCAAATCGTTGCGCCAGCTCAGTCAACATAACCGGCAATTTTTCGAGACAACAGGCAAGGTCGGGGAGATCTGTCGCAAAGGTATGTTCCACACTGATCGATTTGCGTTCCCGGCTCGTTCTCACCGGCCGATCATCAATACCTCGACTCAGCTCATATAAGCGTTTGCCAAATCGACCAAAACGGTCCACCAGCTGCGCCATACTAAAGGTTCTCAAATCAGCACAGGTTTCAATCCCCATCTGCAGCAATTTAGCCGTTGTCACCTTACCCACGCCATAAATCTTTTTGACCGGCAACTGCAGAACAAACGCTTCTAATTGATTCGGCGTAATGACACACAGCCCATCGGGCTTATGCCAATCACTAGCAATTTTAGCAACAAACTTATTCGGCGCGACGCCCGCTGAGATAGTAATACCCACCTGCTCTACCACTCGCTGACGTATCTCTTGTGCAATCAGCGTGGCACTACCGTCTTTAAGGGTAGAGCCTGTCACATCGAGATAAGCCTCATCTAATGACAACGGCTCAATCTGATCCGTATAGTCGGCATAAATCGCCATAATCGCGGCCGATGCTTGTCGATATTTTTCCATATTACCAGGAATAACGGTCAGACTAGGGCACAGCTTCATCGCATGGGCGGTGGCCATGGCCGAATGAATACCAAACTTTCTGGCGGGGTAATTACAGGTAGAGATGACACCACGACGGTCAGATGAACCACCAATAGCGAGAGGGATATTACTCAGGGAGGGATCATCGCGCATCTCAACCGCAGCAAAAAAACAGTCGCAATCACAATGAATAATTTTTCGTACCAGCGTATCGGTCACTTCATGGCCCAGATTAATACAATCGCATTTTGTATTTATCCAAGCCTACTACGAAACACTGTATAAAAGAACAGTTATTTAGCCTCCAACGCTCGCTTTACACTATCAATATTATTTTTTAACCAAATAGGGTTAATGGCACCCCAGTTATCGATCACATAATAACCATCATTATTACGCCGTCCATCCTGCTTAAAATAGACATTAATCCCCATACCGGGAATCGCTTTAATCACATCTTGAATCGTACGCCGCGGCCAAGCGGTTATTTCCATTAAAACAGGCACACTAGGACGTTCCGTGGTTGCGATAAGATGTGAGATATACAACCGGCGCGCAAACGTCCTGTTGAGATTTTCCATGAGACTTATGTTCCTTTAAACAAACGAATTTCATGCAGAATTTAAGCTTAACCACTTAAAATTCGTAATTACTAATTTAGTAACTTACATTATAAGACGCCTGCATAATCAGGTGCAAATATTCACGGGTAAAACAGCGATAAAACCCTATAAAATGGGCGATAAACGCTGAAAAAACCATCAACTAACTCCCCTTTTAAACTAAAGTAGAATCAACCAATAGAGCCAGATAGTTAGCAAAGAGACCCGCAAGCTGAATAAGCGGGTTGATGTAAGCCGCTGACATCGACAAGATCGCATCCTAAGGCCAGGCTCGATTGATAAGCTCGATTACTAAGCCCTATTGATAAGCCCTATTCATAAGCCCTATTCATAAGCTCTACTCACAAGCTCTATTCATAAGCCCGCCCCTGCTAACTCCCCGATCAAGTATTGACTAACTTCTGCTCACGCCAGCCCTCTTTTACCCATCCCTGCCTAGCCCCTGTCATCAGATAGTCATTTTTCTGCCAACCTACTGTCACAAAAATCACATAAATTCCTCGGGTGAACAATAATAGGAAGGTCAGCGATCGTGATCAATGTTGAACAGGTTATCACCCACAAATACCCCTCTTTTTCCTCCAAGCCATCGGCTATACGAAACATGGCACTGTTTGTTTTACGCCGTCTATTTCATGAGCAGGAGGTCAACAGCTTTCTCGAGGAAAATCAGCGCTATCAAGGGTTCGACTTTATTGATCGGGTGTTAGATTACTTTAATTTCACCTACACCCTCAGCCATAAAGATCTGATGAATATTCCTTCCAGTGGCCGCGTGCTGATCATTGCCAACCATCCACTCGGTGCATTAGATGGCTTAGCTCTGTTAAAGATGATCGGCGAAATCCGCAAGGATGTCCGCATTGTCGCCAATGATATGCTGTCCTCGTTCACCCAATTAAGCCCTCTGTTGCTGCCGGTCGATAACCTCAATAAAGCTACCCGCAAACAGGATATGGCCAATATCCGTAACGCCCTGCATAACGAAGAAGCCGTTATTGTGTTTCCCGCGGGCGAAGTCTCCCGTGCAGGCCCGACAGGCATTAAAGACAGTCACTGGAATCAGGGCTTCCTTCATTTTGCTAAAAAAACTAATAGCCCTCTCTTGCCGATATTCATTGGCGGTAAAAACTCATCCCTGTTCTACACCGTCTCCGGTATCAATAAAGCCCTTGCCGCGGTGTTACTGCCACGGGAGATGTTCAATAAGCGCGCCATGAACCTATCCTTTAAAGTCGGAGAGCCCATCCCCTACAGCCAATTGGATAAGCTCCCTGTTACCGGCCAAGAAAAAAGCAAGATGGTGCGCAAACATCTCTACCGCCTCGCTAAAGGTCGCAAACCGATATTTAAGACGGAAAAAACCATTGCTCATCCTCAGGACCGCCAAGCCTTAAAAAAAGAACTCAAACAAGCGGAGCAACTCGGGGAAACCGCTGACGGGAAAAGAATCTACCTGTTCGATTATCACGCGGACTCCGCGGTCATGCGTGAAGTAGGCCGACTACGGGAGGTGTCATTCCGTTGTGTCGGCGAGGGTACCGGCGAAAAACTCGATATAGATCGTTATGATGCCCATTACCGCCACCTGATCCTTTGGGATGAAGAGGAGCTGGAGATTGTAGGTGCTTACCGTCTTGCAGAAGCCTGGAGAATGACTAACAGCGAAGATGACCAGCTGTACAGCTCAACACTGTTTAACTACACCCCCGCCATGCAGCAGTTTTTTGAACAGGGTATCGAGCTAGGCCGCAGCTTTGTTCAACCGAAATACTGGGGCAAACGCAGTCTCGATTATCTCTGGTATGGTATCGGCGCCTACCTGAAACGGCACCCCAATGTACGTTATATGTTTGGACCGGTTAGCCTCAGCAACCGTTATCCGCAGCATGCCAAAGATCTATTGGTACACTTTTATAGTCTTTATTTTCCCGATCCCGATAACCTCGGCAGATCATTTACCCCTTATATCCTCCAGTCAGATGCCCGCCAAGAGCTACAAACGCTCTTCGGTGGCAACAACTACAAGGAAGACTTCAAAATACTGAAGCAGCAGATGGATTTCCTAAACTGCGCCGTCCCCACACTGTATAAGCAATATGCGGATATCTGCGAAGCTGGCGGCGTACGCTTTCTCGATTTCGGTGTCGATGCTGACTTTAATTTCTGTGTTGATGGCTTGGTACTGGTCGATACGGATTACCTTAAAGCGAAAAAAAGAGCACGCTATATAGGCGAAATAAGCTAATATTCTCAGGATTAAAGTAACAAAGGGGCTGCAAGGCCTCTTTTTTTCTGCCAGACTTTCGGATAGACAATGATGTTCAATGACTCACTATTCAGGTCTGAATCCTATGAGCAATAAACGCGTCCTGAATCCGATATCCAGCGATCAGGAGATTGAAGCCTTCTTGCAGCAAGCCAAACAGCTTGCGGTCCCCCATAACGATGCTAGGTTAATCTTTGCATTGGATGCTACCGCTAGCCGCGAAAAGACTTGGGACCATGCCTGTCACCTGCAGAGCGAGATGTTTCTCGAAACCCAAGAACTGGGCAAACTAGCGGTACAACTCTGTCATTATGGTGGCTTGCAGCAGTTCAGTGCCAGCCGCTGGCTAAAAGACACCAACAGTCTGCTCAACCAGATGAATCAGGTACACTGCCTCGGTGGCCACACTCAGATAGCCCGCCTACTTCAGCATAGCTTAAAACAAACCCGCCAACAGGCGGTGCAAGCGATTATCTTCATTGGCGACAGTGTTGAAGAGCCGGTCGATTTTCTCTGCCAGCTAGCTGGCCAATTAGGCATCCACTCTACGCCACTATTCATCTTCCAAGAGGGCCGAGATATCACCGCGGCCCATGCCTTTAAGCAGATGGCTAAACTATCCGGCGGAGCATATTGTCGTTTTGATAACAGCAGCGCAGCCACATTGAAAGCCTTACTCGGTGCGGTTGCTGTCTATGCCACCGGCGGTCAGCGTGCGCTACTCGAATACGCCAAACAGGGACACCCCGACATTCTTCAACTCACCCACCAGCTTAAATCTTAAGGATTCAAACCTTGAACCCCATTGTGCTTATATTGCTCGGCTTACTCTTACTCGGTTGGTTTCTTTGGTTGCGCAGTAAGTCTCCCGCCGATCAACGCAAGGCGAATATCATGCTGTTGGTAGCCGTACTCGCCGCCGCGCTCTTTTATCTCACCTTCACCGGTAAACTAAACTGGATCGGCGCCGTATTCGCGCTGCTGCTCCCCTTCTCCCGCCGCCTTATTCCGATGATTCCGGTGCTGGGTAAGCTGTTTCAACATTACAAGAGTAACCAATCAACCTCAGACAACACCTCTCAGGTAAAAAGCCGGATTCTTAACATGCAACTCGATCACGACAGCGGCGCACTCGAGGGCGAGGTATTAGAAGGGCCGCTACAAGGGCGGCCACTCGCTAGCCTAAGTGAAGGTGAATTTATCGATTTACTCAACTACTGTCGCCAACATGATGAGCAATCCGCCCGTCTACTCGAGACCTATCTGGATAAGCGCTTTGGCGACAGTTGGCGTAAAGATGATAGTAGCACTGCAGAAGCTTCCGAGACCGACAAGGCCTACCAGATTCTCGGGCTTGAGCCCGGCGCATCAAAAGAGGAGATTATTGAAGCCCACCGTCGGTTAATGCAAAAACTCCACCCAGATCGCGGCGGCAGCGATTACCTAGCCGCAGAGATTAATCAGGCTAAAGACCTGCTGTTAAAAAGCCACTTCTCACACTAACCTTGATTAGCCTTTAATGATTGGCATCATCGACAATAATCTCATTGAGGAGTTCATCATCAATATCCGCCGCTTGCACCGGTAAATCATTGAACACAGCATCGGTTAGCAGCGATGAGGTCGAGGCAGCGGGCTGCGTGGATAAGGGCTTTTGTAAGCTCTTTTGTAAGGGCTTTTGTAAGGTCTCTTGCGCCGGGCTTGGCGTATCCGCGACCGAAGCGGGTCTGGTCATCGATCGCGGCTGAGGGGCCGGCTTAACGCTACCCGGCAGCGGCTGACCACCCGAGAGACCAGAAGGTTGCCACAGCTGAAAAGTCGCCCCTAACGCCGCCAAACGGTCGGAGCCGGTTTGCAACACCAACTGACCGCTGGATGCACGGCGAAATAACATCAGATACTCTTGCTGCTGTGCATCGCGCATACTAAAAATCAACTTACCCGATTGCAGATATTGCCACTGGCCATGCTCAGTGACGGCCTTGCCCGATGAGTCACGGCTCACCAACTGCACACGGTGATCCTTCGACAGTTTAAACATCACCTGATGCCCGTTCGCAGGTTGATACCAATAGAAGCCTGCTAGTTCGGTTATCGCTGGACGCCCTTGGCGGGCACACCCCTCATAGGACTTGCCAAAAAAAGTCATCTGAGCGGTTAATGGCAGTAAGGTTCCGCTTTCAGTATCGATACAACGCTTTTCGATAATGGTGATATCAAACGGCGCTTTCCGCGAGGATGATTGGAAATGCTGCCTATCACCTTCACGCCGCTCACGATAATGAGCAACCACTGTATCAGTAGAGTTAGCCTCGGCTTTATCCGCAAACATGATATCAACACTATCGGTATCTGCCGGCGTATCGGTGACTTTAAAATTAAAACGCCCCAATGGATTAATACTCTTTACCAGCACATGATCTGCAAAGATATCGGCCACCCAATGGGGCTCACTGCTGGCCGCTCGAAACAGAATATCATCTAGACGAAAGTGACAGGTGGCCGCCGTACCGCCGACGGTATCGACACGTTTAACCAACAAGGCATTGTCTAATGCGCTGTCCACCGCCCCTTGCAACTCAACGTACAGATCTTTATGACTGAATTGAGTGAAGCGCTGATAATATCCGGTTAGCTCCTGCTGTGGGGTGAAATCCTGTAATGGCCACCAGAGTTTCTCGTGACAGGGTTGAAACCAAAGCTGCTCCTGACGCTCAACGATCACGCCAGACAGCGCTTGAATTGGCGCCTGAGAAGGAAAAGGCTGTGGTTTGTCAACCGCACATCCTGTCACTATCAACGCCATGAATAGAGGTGAAATATGAATAGCCTTGCCGCTCATCCGTTTCCGTCATTCATCATGCTATAAATTCCTATTAGCATACCCTGCAATGCATTCGGCTTAAAGTCATCATCCAAGCAGAATTATCAATTTAAATTCTGCTAAAATTACTTTCACTTTCATATAATTAGGGATGGCTACTGATGAAACTTGCGCGGTTTATACATTCAGGAAAAGAACAGCTAGGCTGTGTCGTTGAACAACAGATCATTCCCATTCCAGCCTCTATTTTTTCAGGCGCTATGCCATTGCTACTCAGCCGTTTTTCGGCGCTCAAGCCTTTACTCGAGAGCTATATCGCCACCTCACCGGCGGCACTCAACCTCGATCAGGTGCAATTATTGGCACCCATTGCACAGCCGGAAAAATTTATCGGTGTTGGCCTTAACTACGCAGACCATATCGCCGAAACAGGTTTGGCCATACCCGAATTCCCAACCCTGTTTAATAAACAATCGAGCTGTGTCACCCATCCAGAAGCACCCATTTACCGTCCCAATATCTCCGACAAACTTGATTACGAAGGCGAATTAGCACTGGTCATCGGCCAGTATTGCCGCAATGTTAGCATCGAAGATGCCCCCCAAGTGATTGCGGGATACACCATCGTTAATGATGTATCCGTCAGAGATTGGCAGATCAAGTCACCCACCTGGACGCTGGGTAAATCCTTCGACAGTCACGGTCCAATGGGCCCTTGGATCGTCACGTCGGACAGCATCGAGCCACACAACCTAGAACTCAAAACTTGGCTCAACGATGAACTGCGACAACACTCCAACACCCGCCACCTTATTTTTGATTGCTACCAGTTGGTCGCCACACTCTCCTCGGTGTGCACCCTTAAACCCGGTGATGTGATCGCAACCGGAACCTGCAGCGGCGTTGGTGTCAAAATGAAACCTAGAGGCTATATGAAGCCCGGTGATCGCGTTACCATCGAGATAGAACATATTGGCCGCCTGAGTAACCCGGTGTTACAGGAACCTGAGCACAACAGCTTCATCAGCTCACAGCCTGTGTCTTAAAATAACAACACCTAAGCTATTGTTTTATATAACAATAGTAAACGCACACTGAATACCAGTCTCTTTTAAGAGACAGTTATCTAAAGTTAGTTCATACTAGCAGGGATGAAAGCACGGCAGAATTAAAGCTATCTTATTGTTTTAATGTGCTTTTTATAAACAAGGCCCAACAATTGCTTTACTACCCGTTAATACAACACTGATGACTGGATAATAGGCATGCGCACGGCAACTCTGCTACTAACACTGACATTGACGACAACACTCGCTCAGGCGGAAACTGACCATTTGTCATTAAAACGGCTATCCAATATAGAAGTGATTGAACATATTCGTTCTGAGATGCCTCAAGAGACCGCGCAGATCAACAGAACACGCTCTTTATCCATGTTTGAATCGCTCGATAGAAATCACGATAATGAAGTATCATTAACGGAAATGCGCCGTCACCCCTCCCTGGCAAGGCGTTTTCATCAATTGGATATCAACAATGACGGCGTGCTTAGTCAGCAAGAAATAGAGCCTCTACAGGCAGAAGTAAAGGGACTACGCAATATCCTTAACCTCTCAGCATTGAGGATTATATGATTATCGACCGCCCAGGAAAGGCCATACTATAAATAATTCAAAGACGGTGAATCGTTCCTCGCTGCAAACGCGATCATTAATGCAACTGGTGGTGCTGGCTTTTTTTCTGGTCGTCGCACCCCTGGGCGTATTAATCTATCAAGCAACCGATTCTATGGTGACACTGTCTCGCCAAGGGCGTGAGCACGCCAAAGAAGCCCTCGATTTTTTCAGTCGCAGCCAACACCTGCGGGAGCTTTCCGGTGATTTGGTGCGTTCTGCTCGACAATACGATGTTCTGAAAAAAGCCGATATTGAAGAGCGCTTTCGCTCCCAACTAGCCGAATACAAACAACTTCTTCAGTTACACAGTTTTCTCATTGATTCCAGCAATATCGAAACCATTTTCGCACTGATCGCCGAACTTGAAGCCACACCACTCAACAATGAAGCGGATGCAAAAGTCAGCGCCCTCGTGCCTCTTACCCAGACGCTCTATGCCGACACGCGCAAGAAATTAGACCAACGGTTAGAATCCCTCAATGCCAAAGCAGAAGAGCAGCAAAACCTACTCTGGCTTCAGGCGGGATTATTGATCACCCTGTCCACCATTCTTATCCTCTTTTTCAGTATCCGCATCACTCGGCCGGTGAAGCAACTGATGTTGCGCATCAAAGCCCTAGGTCATGGCCAACTCGATATGTCGAAGCCCTTCAAAGGGCCGAAAGAATTTCTTGCGCTCAACCAACAGCTAGAGTGGCTAGAAACCCACTTGCAGCTACTCGAACAGGAAAAACAGGCCTTCTTACGACACATGTCCCATGAGTTAAAAACACCGCTAACAACCCTGAGAGAAGGGACAGACCTACTGGCTGAAGAGCTTGCTGGGCCGCTGACTCACGACCAGAAAGAGATTATCACCCTGATGCAAGACAACAGCATCTCGCTACAATCACTCATTGAGCAATTGCTCGATTACAACCGGTTGCAGCACGCGGGTGAGCACGACCTACAAACCCAGCCGATTTTACCCATCATTCAAGAATCATTAGCGTCCCATCAATTATTACTCAAACAGAAGCAGATTCAGGTAACATTACCTAAACAGGATCACCCTTGGCTCATCGATAAAGAGTTACTCCAACGGACCCTCAGCAACCTGATCTCCAATGCCTCAGTCTATGGCAGCGAAAATGGGTTACTGAAAATATCCTTAACGGTTCAGGATAGCTGCTTAAGAATCGAGGTCGGCAACACCGGCCCAGAGATTCCTGATTCTGACCTAGCACAGCTGTTTGATCCCTTTTTTCAAGGCGTCAACAAACGGCAAGGCTCGGTTAAAGGCTCAGGGATCGGTTTAAGCATCGCCCGAGAATCGATCAAGGCCATGGGGGGGAATTTAGAACTTCATAGTAATCAGGATGGCTTTGTTAGCTTTATGATCAGCATTCCAAATCAAGGACAGACAACTCATGAGTAAAGCGCTGTTTCTCACATTGACCCTCTTCATGGTCAGCGGCTGCCAAACGATGAGCTCTCTATCATTTCCGTTCCTGTCATCACCCGCGAAAAGCACCAAGCCCTCGTGTCTGTCTGGCAATATCGACCTGTGGGTAGAGCAGGAACAACAGTATCAGCAAGCCCAAGGTTCAGCTAAAAACGAGATGCTAAAACAGGCGATTGAAAGTGAACAAAAAGCCACTTTAGCGATCCTACTTAGTCAGCCCGGCAATACAACCGCCCAATTAAAGAAATCGATTGCCCTGTTTGAACAGTTCGATCTGAATCAAAACCCTGAATGTGATGCTGAGCAATACTTACTAGTACGCTATCACTACACACAGGCGGTCATGACGTTACAGCAGGCTCTGAATAACGCAGACCTTGAACGCAAGGCACTATCTGCCGAACGAGATAAGCTCAAACAGCAAATAGAAGCATTAACTCGCATTGAGAATGAACTGTCTCGCTAGAAAGACAGATTAGGAGTAAAAAATGAAATCGACTCAACAACTGATTCTTATCGTTGATGACGACCCAGGTATCCTTAAAGTTTTGAGCTTACGCCTGAGCGCTTCAGGTTTTCGCATAGACACCGCCAATTCGGGTGTTGAAGCACTGCAGCGGATAAAACATGAAACACCCGATCTGGTCCTCAGCGACCTACGCATGGATGGCATGGACGGTATGGCGCTGTTTTCGGCGATACAGGAAGACCATCCCGCGATTCCCGTGGTGATTATCACGGCCCACGGTTCGATTCCCGACGCCGTCGAAGCGACTCAAAAAGGGGTCTTCGGATTTCTCACCAAACCGATCGATAAAGATCAGCTGCTCAGCACCATTAACTCGGCCCTAGATTCTGCCCACCCAAAGGATGATAGCTGGCGTAGTGCCATCGTCACCCATAGCCCGCTGATGAATGAACGTCTCAGTCAAGCGGAACGTGTGGCGAAATCCAATGTCAGCGTCCTGATCACCGGCCCTAGCGGAACCGGAAAAGAGTTGATGGCAAAAGCGATCCATCTTGCCAGTGATCGACGCGCTAAACCCTTTGTCGCCATTAACTGTGGAGCCCTACCCGAGCAGCTACTCGAATCAGAACTCTTTGGCCATGCCAAAGGCGCCTTTACCGGTGCTGTTACCCAGCACGAAGGCCTGTTTCAGTCCGCTCAGGGTGGCACGCTGTTCCTCGATGAAATTGGCGATATGCCGACCAGCCTGCAGGTGAAACTGCTGCGGGCTATTCAGGAGCGTACTATCCGTCCTGTGGGTTCGACCCGCTCCATCGATATCGATGTCCGCGTTATCTCTGCTACCCACCGTAACCTAGAGTTGGCGATGGAAGATGGTGAATTCCGTGAAGACCTTTATTACCGCCTAAACGTGGTCAATCTTGAACTGCCGCCCCTGCGCGAGCGCCCCGAAGATATCCCTCTGCTGGCACGCTACTTTGTCGAACAATCGGCTAAACGGCATAACCCTAAGGTTAAAGGCATCTCGCCAGGCGCGTTGCATATCTTGGCGCAGGCCGCTTGGCCGGGCAATGTCCGGCAACTGGAAAATGTCGTTGAACAAACGGTTGCCCTGTCTAGCGCGCCGATTATTAGCGAGGGTTTAGTCAATCAAGCGATTGCGAATCAGGACCGTGTGATCCCATCATTCAACGAGGCGCGCTCAAGTTTTGAAAGAAGCTACCTTACCAAAGTGATGCATATCACCGCCGGCAATGTGACTCAGGCGGCGAAGATCGCACAACGTAACCGTACCGACTTTTATAAATTGCTGAATAAGCATGACTTAGAAGCGTCTCAGTTTAAGCTAGGGCGCAAAACGAATGAGTACATAGAAGAGAAAAAAGTAGGCTGACCCCTACTTTCTTCTCTCAAAAACAACTAAGGCCGATACTCAACAGATCGGCCTTTTTTTCGTTGAATCAACAGCAGATCGCTCAAGATCACATTAACCCGATGCTCGAGAGCTATCTCCCTTATCAGTTACACCAGTACTTGCCGAGTATTCGCAATCAACTGATGAATCTTCTCCTCAACCTCGGGCTCAATCATCTCCGTTGGGCGACAACCGTTGGGGCAGGCCATGTTCGCGGTGGTGCCAAACAAGCGACAGATCAGCGGGCGCTCGCCATACACAGTACAACCCTGAGGCCCTAGATGTACGCAGTTGAACTCCTCGAGTGCAGCCTCATGTTCCGCATCAGACTTCACCGGCAAGCGCGACATCTCTTCAGACGATGCGGTAACCGGGCCACAGCAATCGTGACAGCCCGGGGTACATTCAAACGACGGAATACGCTCACGTAGTCGCACGATAATATCTTGATTGTTTTTCATCCCGTCTCTTCCTAATAGCTCAAAATAATTCAAGAGAGTGACCTTATATCGATCAGCGCAATGCTTCTTAGCGACCGATATCCGCCATCATGCCATTGGTCAACTGCAACAGATCGGCAGGACTGAGCTCCACTTCCAAGCCTCGTTTTCCCGCGCTCACGAAAATAGTCTCAAACTGCTTCGCCGACTCATCTAGCAGCGTCGCTAAACGCTTTTTCTGGCCTAATGGACTGATACCACCCACCAGATAACCGCTACTTCGTTGCGCCTGCTGAGGCTCGGCCATTGTCACCTTCTTAGCCTTGAGTGCACTGGCGGCTGCTTTCAGGTTCAACTGCCCGACAACAGGTACAATCGCCACCGCTAACTGACGATTATCGCCGTTAAGCGCCACCATCAATGTTTTATAGACACGCTGGGGCGAGACATTCAGCGCGTCCGCCGCTTCATTGCCATAGGATTCACAATCGACGTCATGAACATATTCATGCAGGGTGAAATTAATTTTTGCTCGTTTTGCTAATTTAATCGCAGGGGTCATCGTTACACTTACTCGACTATACCGGCCTTTCAATGAGATCCAATATGGACTTCTCAGCCTTCTCTTGGGTTTAACTTAATATCGCTTATCTTAGTATCGCTGCGTTAATGGTCTAAGCACATCCTCTAGCCCATTGAGCTTCACTTCGTAGAGAATCTGCAGCAAGATACCAATCTCTCCCTCAGGAAAGCCTTTCCCAGCAAACCACACGAGATAAGGCTCCGGCAACTCTAGCAAGAGTCGGCCTTTGTATTTACCAAACGGCATCGGCATATTGGCCAATTTTTGTAGCCTTTCAGGGGTTATCTCCATGCCTGCCTCATACTCAATAGGTTGATCGTCGAATCGATTTAAAGCCAGCACTATACATTAAAACCCTTCCCCTTAATGGCCCAATCACGGTGGAATGAGCACAACGGGCGAACAGGACAATTGCATTTTAAGGCAATCAAAGCGAGGATAACGGCTCGTCATTATGCCCCTCATCGGGTTAAGAGAGTATCCGCTATGCCAGCCCATCTTTGTGCCATTACGATCTACCCCATCAAATCGACCGCCCCTATCAACCTTAGCCGCAGCGCAGTCACCGCGACAGGGTTAGCCTTTGACCGCCAGCTGGTACTCTGCAATGATCAGGGTAAATTTCTAACGGCACGCACTCACCCCGCATTGCTGGCGGTGAAATCCGCCCTGCTACCCAATGGTTTGCTGATCTCGGCGCCAGGTGTTGAGCCGCTGCGACTCGACTATTCACAACTGGGTTCGCAATACGATGAGATCAATGTCTGGAAGGACCAAATCCATGCACGCAACGGTGGCGCGCAAGCACAACAGTGGTTTACAGACTATCTACAACAACCCTGCAAACTTTACCTGTTCGATCAACAATCCGACCGCCCTGTCAGCGGCCACCCCGATCATCAAGTGGCCTTTGCCGATGGTTATCCACTGCTGCTCATCTCCCAAGCATCATTAGCGGATCTGAATCAACGCTGCCAAAGCACTGTATTGATGGAACAGATGCGCCCTAACCTCGTGATCGACCAGTGTGATACCTATGCTGAGGACAGCTGGAAGCGTATCCGTCTGGGCGATGTGGAATTTGAAGTGGTCAAACCCTGTGGGCGCTGCATTCTCACCACCACCGACCCAACCACACTGACGCGCAACCCTGGCCGGGAACCCCTCAGTGTATTAAAGAGATACCGCAAAGGAAGCGATGGTGAGGCTCACTTCGGCCAAAACCTAATTGCACTCAACAGCGGCATTGTTAGTCTGAATGATCCTCTCGAGATATTGGAAACCAGAGAGCCCGAACATTACCAAAGTGCACCCTGAAATGTCTAATCATCCAACAGGGCTAACAGATCGGTGCCGATAAGCGCCCGCTGAGATGTACTCAACTGCCGCAACTGCTCGGCGGCTTTAGCCGCCCCCTGACGCTGCAACTCAACCCCTGCGGGAGAGATTCCGCGTAACATCACCGCCGCGTAGGTACCGCTGACCTTATCGCGGCCATGCCCTAGCCGCTGTAACTGCAAGCCAAACTGCTGCCAAAAACGACATAATCCCGAGGTTGCCCCAAAACTCGTGCCTAACCAATCGAGACCTTGGCTGCCATCTTCAACCGCTTGCAACAACGCACTACCGATCCCATGTCGTTGCAACTGAGGGTGTACGGCAATCCGCATTACCCGAAGCCCTCGACAGCGCGCCGCCATCGCTATCTGACAGTGCGCTAGCAACGTTTGCGGTATCAACTGTCCTTTAGGCCGCCGAGTGCCCTGCATAATTGCCTCAGCTAGCGCGGTATCGATTGGGCCTTCATACGCCAGCAGTACCGCTGCCACCCACTGCGTCTCCCCCTGATACTCAATCGATGCGCCCCATATTTCGACATTCGGACTGTCCAATAGAATCCGCAAATCCCCTGGTGTCGTCCGATAATGAGCCAACATCAACAGCCCAAATAGCTGTTTCAAGCGACGAGTATCGGCCACCAGCGCATCCCGGTCTAACTTTTGGCAGCGCAGATCTTGGGGTTCAGCGCCATAACCCACTAAATCAGCCGGCTCAGCATCCAACAGCAGGGCCTGATAGCTAAAACGCTCTAATGGATCACCATCGGCCCAACGTACCGGCTGATGCATCTGCAACAGCTGTCGCTGCGGTACCCGACGATCAAGGTAAGGCATAAAGCGTACCGCAAACCCCTGTCCGGTGCCCTCATAGCCATGTAGGGTCGAGGCAAAAATAACCCGCGGATAATCCAGCAGGCTCAGCAATAGAGGCGCGGGTATCGCCGCGGCCTCATCCACCAGCAGCAGATCGGCTGCCGGTCGCTGCTGTAACAGCTGATCGGGCAATATAAAGCGCAGCCGACTGCCAGCATAACGCCAGCAATCCCGCTCATAGGCTAATTGATCGATGGGTAATAACGCCTGCAACAGCATCACCACCGCCTGTATGGCTCCCCGTGATGGCGCCGTGATCAACAGATCTAACGAGGGTTTATCCTCGGCGGACACTCCAGTAGCTTGATGTTGTTGCATCAACCGCGCCGCTAAAATACCCAGTGCCGCACTTTTGCCCCGGCCTCGGTCGGCAGTGATCACCGTCACTGCCCGTGCATGATTAAGGATATCGGCACAGTGTTGTACAGTGTCTTGCTGATCCTGAGTTTTAAATGGCGCGGGCAACGGGGATCGATTCTGCCGAGGATGCCGCTGTGCTATACGTCCAACATCCGCTGATGTCAGAGAAGGCTGGGACACTAAACCCTGTTCACCTTCCCAAAAGTGAAGCAAATCACTGTCCGCCGCGATGGTATTTTGTAAATGCCGAATAAAGCGACGCCCCACATCGGCAGCAGTAAATGGCGGCACGGCGATATGTTGGTACTCAGGATCATCATAATCCTGCCACCTATCGATACACCCATCGACACACCCATCGATAGCAGGAGTGACAAGGATAAACACCCCGCCGGCGACCAGCGTACCGACCACCTGACCAAACCCATTAGGGTTAAAACCACTCCAAGCATCATAAATAATACCCTGACACTCTTGGCCTAACAGCTGATGCGCTTGTTTTGCACTGATAGGCGGCAGCGCGGTAGGCGGTGTTAAGCCCGTCTGCGCGTCACCAATCCAGCGCCACTGAGCCTTAGCCGAGCGTTCGTCTAAAGCAGAGCTAAGATATGTAAAGCCGTCCAGTTGCGCCTGACACCACGACTGACTGCCGCTTAGCACCACTAATAACCGGTGTGAACGGCGCTGCGCATCCTCTAACCACCTATCAAGATTATTCAGTACCGATTCCCGACTTGCCACAACACTACCTTTTACTTGATCAATAATTGAATTTTACACGCTCCCCGCTGTCAGGATATAGGTAATCAGGACGAAAATGTTATGGAGAGACGACAGCGATCATGGCTATCAACAATACAATCTTACTGGCTGGGGATATGAGCGATGCGCGCTGATTTATGCCTAGTCATGGACCAAGGAAGTCACTATTGCCGAGCAAAGGTTTATGACCGTCTCGGCACCTGCCTAAGCTGGGGCAAAGTACCGGTCAAAACCCAGCTAACACCGCCCAACCGTGCAGAACAGCACCCCCAATCGGTATTGATTGCACTCAAGCAAGCCTCGCTTGAAGCGATCAGTAAACTCACCCGTGATCAGAGACGCCACCTAAGAACCTCCGCGCTCGTCACGCAACGGGCTAGCACGCTCTGCTGGGATGCCGATAACGGCAAAGCCTTAACCCCCATACTCTGCTGGCAAGATCAACGCGGCTTAGCCTACATCGAAGAGCTCATGCCCTTGGCGAGCATGATCAGGCAGTTAACGGGGCTTTACCCGAATGTTCACCTAGCGGCCTCCAAGTTACGCTGGTGTATGGAGCATATGACCGCCAACAACCCTAAACATCGCATTCGAGGAGGGCCGATCTCCGCATGGCTGATCAAACAACTCGTGCATGAACAACCCGACCTTATCGATGGCGTCACCGCAGCGAGAACCATGCTGTACTCCCTGAAAGATCGTAATTGGCACCCCGAATTGGTAGAACTACTCCAACTGCCCGATTCGCTGCTACCGAAAGTGCGCTTTAGCCAGTTCCATTTTGGCACCTTAAAGCTGCCCGGTTTGAGCCTACCCCTCGACTTTGTCAGCAGCGATCAGGCCGCTGCACTTTTCGCCTTTGGCGAGCCGTCACAGGATAATCTACATATCCACCTAGGCAGTGGCGGCTTTATGAATAGGGCCCTGACAGAACGTGGACTGCATCCACAAGAGCGACTACTCCACCACCTCATTCTTGCCGCTAAGCAGCCACTGTATAGCGCCGAAGCGATCATCAGCGGTGCATCCAATGCATTGGACTGGGCGTTCAATCACTGTCGCCCCGGTTCACAGCAGATCGACGAATGGGCCGCTCACTATACCGATCCACCGCTATTTATGAATATGGTCGCAGGGGTGGGCTCACCTTACTGGCAACCGCTGGAACGTTCATGTTGGCTGAACGATGCGGGTGACCCAAAAGCGCAGATGGTCGCGGTGATGGAAAGTATTGTTTTCCTGATCTGTCGCAACTTAAAAGCGATGTCGGCACTGCCTCCCGCTAAACAGATTATTATTGATGGTCAGGCAAGCCAGTATGATTCTCTCTGCCAGAGAGTAGCGGATCTGAGTGGCTTACCGGTGCTACGTTATGAGCAACATGATATCACCGGGTTAGGCGCCGCTTGGCAAACACTGCCTAATAGTCTTAGACAGATGCAAGCGGACACTACCTTTCAGCCGACAACCAATCCCGCCCTGCAGCAGCGTTACGGCGTTTGGTTAGAGAGCTTTGATCAACATCTCAAATCACTTAATGAATAGACCTATGAAACGAGTAACTCCTATCACCGGACTTAACTTACGAACTTAATTTACGAGCTTAACTTACGAGCTTAATAACAGGATTTAGAGCCATAAAAAAGCCAGCATATCGCTGGCTTTTTAATAGAATCAATCCAAGAGAAGCTACCTTTGCAAAGGTGCTTGATCGCTACCGGTTAATGATCGAATGTTACCGGCATTTCCTTCGCGCCCTCCGTGTGCGCTTTCACTTGCCCATCACCACACTGGATCGCCTCAGCGAGTGCCAACTCGGTTTTTGCCATAATACTCTCTGCCGTCAGCTGCGCTGATGGCTGCAACGTACTGGTCCCAATGCTGACACGCAAGCGATGTGCCGGTTCGATCTGACTGATATCCTCACACAACCGCTGCGCTAACATCGGTGACTGCTCATTGGTAGAGGGCAGCAATAAGGCAAACTGCTTAGCCGCTATTCTGGCAACCCGATCCCCCGGCCGAGAGATCGCTCCTTTCAGAACCCCCGCGACTTGGCATAACTGTTGATCGGTAATCGCTTCGGCTGATTCATCATCGGGCTTATCGACCGCAATAATCATGAGCGTTAACGGACTAAACTCCCTCACGGCTCGACGGCACTCCGTCGATAATACTCGATTAAAATGACGACTATTGATCAGGCCGGTTAACTCATCGAGCACCGTCACCGATGCCAGCTTATCTTGGCTCTGCTGCAACGAGGCCTCCTTAGCGGCAAGAAGGCTATCGAAACGCCGTGTACAGGCCCTCATTTTCAGCATCATACCAAGCGTCGCGAAGGTTAATCCCGCTACCACCAGTGCGATAAAGAGCGGCAGATAACTTTGATGACTCGCCATAATAGGATCGGCCAGTTGCCGAAATTCACTTTCAGTGAAGGAGGCTTGCGGACCATAAACAGACCACAACTGATCAAGGTCTGTCGCTTTACTGACAGCTACGGGATCAACTCCATCGACCTCATGCGCCATCGCTAGATGCACATGCTGAACCGCAACACGCTCTTCATACGCCTGACCCCCAACATACAGCACAGCGAACACTATTACTGAAACCACCAGAATGACAATGGTCTGAAGCCGGTCGTTGGTTTCAGTCTGTCTGGTATCTATCACCGTTGAATTCCTTAAATAACGCCTACATTTAGGTTGAGTAAATACTTTTTTACTAGGTGATGCAAATACCTACTGCCCATAACGTTTATGGGGCTGATTAAGATAGGCGAGTTCTTCGGGGGTTGATGAACGATCTAGGATTTTATTGCGGTAGGGAAAACGGCCAAAGCGCACAATAAGATCGCGGTGTTCATGGGCAAAATCAAGGGCATTATCGATATGATGACGGTACTCTTGGGGCGTTTCACAGAGCAGGTTTTCCAACTGGGAAACACACAGATCCTGCGCACTGATATCTTCGGCATGCTCTAACGGCATTAAGAAAAATAGTTTCTCGCTCCCTTCCAATGCCGCGTCATGGCCTTTTTTCAACCCTTCACGACACAGTTGCTCTGCGCGGGCATCGCCCGAAAAAGCATCCGCCGACCCCCGATAGATACTGCGGGTGAACTGATCGAGAAGAATAATAAGCGCCAAACGTCCACGGGGTTGCCCAGCCCAATCATCGAGTTGCCCCCAAAGCGCCTGCCTTACCTGATGACCAAACGACTCCTCAAGCTGTCGATCCATCGCCTCATCACCAAACCACCACAGTGATTTACGATTAGTCACAGGAAACCCCTGTTTTAGTTCGCCAAACCAGAATTGTAAAATTTGCTCAATCTGTTCTGTCATCTCAACACCTACTTAACGCTCGGTAAAGATATGAAAATAAGGCTGATGCCTGTTTTCAGAGCTATCTCTCGATACTGTTTTTTTATGTGCGTCTATGTACGTTCTATGTTCGATCTCTCGGTACGGCTTCTATGTGCTATCGGCATGATTAAACATAGAGGGGATTCGAAACAGATCATCGATTCCCCATAAGCGCTACCTTCAAAGGCATAAACACTGCTCAATATCTTACTGAGTATAGAAGAGTTGCGTAAAGCCTGTGCAATCAAACCGCCATAGAAACATCCACGGTGACATAATTTACCTTTTATCTACAGGAAATCTGTTTTAGTCTGAACCTTATAAGGATAAACCACTCTTTATTACTTGAGTACAGTCGAGACATAATTTCTAACGAGGGAACGATGCGGAACTTACTGATTTTAATCATTCTAGCGGCAGTAGGTGTGGGTTATCTCTATCTTAACCAACCCCAGCCAACCCCAGTGGCGACGCCAACCGTAGAACCGGATGAGCTATCCAAAATGGCGGCTAAACGCCATATAGAAAGCCTTACCTCAAAACCCGATCAGGTCATCGAGATCGGCCAAGCCAATAATTTTGTTACCCAAGACCAGCTATTGAAACTACCGACGGATCAAACCACCGCCTCTGCCGGTACCCAAGCGGTGAGCGATGGTAACGCCATCACGTTCGGCGTCCAACTCGATACCATCGGTAACTCGCAACAGCATCAAAACGCCATCATCTTAGCCAGCCAACTGCCCATGGCGGACCAGATCAGACTCAAAGAGCTACTCAATAACCCCGATAACAGTGCCGATACCCTGTTCTATATCCACGGAGTCAATGCTTCCGACAATCAGGGTTTATGGGGCATCATCCAACAGGGCTTGATTGACACCTTTGCCAGTGGCATTCAACTAGAACAACAAACGATCAGTGCGGCCATCCCCGTCGAAGCCGATGAACGACTCGATAATAAAAATAGCTCTTTCCTGGGCACCATCCTCGATGAGAAGGTAAAAGATACCTATGTGTACAACTATCACAAGGGTGTTCTAGGACAAAATCCAGATCTAATTACTCCGGGGCAAGAACTCATTATCGTCACCTTCACGCAAGATGAACTGATCGATATCTACAACCACTTTAACCAGCAACAGTGACAGGAGTCACCGATGATCGATCTATACACTTGGGGCACACCCAACGGCCGCAAAGTTTCAATTATGCTGGAAGCGACCGGTTTACCCTACATCGTGCACCCCGTTAACATTCTGACCGATGATCAGTTCAAACCCGATTTTCTGAGCATCAGCCCCAATAGCAAAATCCCTGCAATCACCGATGAAAATGGCCCCGATGGCCAACAGGTTAAACTCTTTGAAAGCGGCGCCATTCTGCTCTACTTAGCGGAAAAAACCGGTCATTTCCTGCCGACAGACCCAATGAAAAGAATTGAGTGCCTACAGTGGTTGATGTGGCAGATGGGCGGCTTTGGCCCAATGTTAGGCCAAGCCCACCACTTTAATCGCTTTGCGAAAGAAAGCGTCCCTTACGCTAAAAAACGTTACGGCGATGAAACCCGCCGATTATGGGGCGTGTTGGATAAACACTTAACGGGCCGCACCTTTATACTGGATCAAGACCTCAGCATCGCCGACTTTGCCATCTATCCTTGGGCCTGCCGTTATGAATGGCAGGAGATTCAACTCGAGGATTTTCCCCATGTCAAAGCGTGGATGGACACCATGGGCGATATCGAATTCGTGCAACGGGGGATGGCAGTGCCTTAGCCTTAGCCAAACGATAGTCGAGAGCCAAATCGTCTCTAGCCTTCTTTAATAAGCTCAACAGGCCCCTTCAGCACGCCAACCCAAACCGGCGTAGCTGTCGGGGAAGCAACTCTTCAAGCTGTGCCAAATCACTCTCCTGAAATTCGATTACCGCTAGGCCATACTGTTCATACAGTGCCTTCTTGCGCATCTTCTCAGCAAGGTAAGAGGGGTCGTTTTCGCTGCCCCAAAACTCGATATACAACCCAATCTGCGGCAGATAGAAATCCGCATGAGCCGACTCTTTTAACGGTAAAGGTTTATGACAAGCGTGGGAGATACCCGCCAGATACAACCAATTATCAATTTTTACCTCGGCATCCGAGCGCAGCAGATGACCATCCATCGCCCGGCAACCCGTCACCGTTTCTACCGCCGCGGCTTCTTTAAACTGCTCGAGGCTGCGTTTAAATAAAGCATTCTCGGTGAGTTTTTTCGGCCAACTAACATAAGGGATCGCGGTACTGGCATCCTCTTTTTGTATTCCCCCTTGCGCGGTACCAAATGACGTCAGCTGCCACCCCTTTAACCAGGGTGTTACCCAACCAAGATCGGCCAATAGTTGATTAATACGCGCCGCCGGCAAGCCGGTTTTCAGCCCCAAACCTTTGGCCGTGGTGAACTGATCTTCCGTATTAACCAGTGCCCGATGCTCCACCACGCTGTCCGGCCAAACAATATAACGACCGTAACGCTCACTATCACGATAGCGGCCCTGCTCAAATTCACCTTTACTGGTCAGCTGCCACTGATTATCAACCCGCTTAATCCAGCCCAGCGCTTCCAGCTCAGTAAACATCTGCCGACTACTTTTACCCAGCGCTTTAGCCAGAGCGGAGGTTGATATTCTTTGCTGATCTTGGGTCATCGATGCTATTCCATTCATTCCTAGTCATTCATACCTAGCGGCTATATCTAACTTAAGCCTAGCCTTACAAATTACTCACTGAGCGCGGCCAATACAATCTGTTTTGGATCAATGCTCGCATATACCGTTTGCCCAACCTGCCACACCGCAGAACCCTGAGTATCAACCGCACAGAGTTCTGTCTCGTCAATCCTTAACATCACTTCCTGTTCATGTTCCGTGCCAGTGACACTGACCACCGTGGCGGCCAAGGCGTTGCCCCCAGCCTGCGCCTGCAAGCCAATCGCCGGTGCTTTAATCAGCGCCAATACTTCGCTACCGTCATGCAAGCCTAAACGCATCCGACTACGGTGGGTAATCTCAGCAACTAAACAAATACCGCTCTCCTCCAGCCCGACGTCAATGGTTACCAGATCATTAATTTGATCTGTGGCTATATCACTGATTCGCCCCAACAACTGATTCCGAGCACTACTCTGGGGGGAGAACAGGGACACCGCCGCCAAGAGACTATCCAGCGACACCGACTCATCCTGCAACGCCTTCAGCGCACGGTTCTGAATATCGGTTAACATCTGATATAGCTTAACTAATCGCTCGCCGAAGGGGGTCAACTGTGCACCGCCGCCGCCCTTGCCACCGACCGCCAGTGTTAACACCGCTTGATCTGCACGGCTATTCATATCATTAACCGCATCCCAAGCCGCTTTATAACTCATACCGGCGCGTTTCGCCCCGCGACTCAAAGATCCGGTCTCAACAATGCAGGCCAACAAATGCATCCGCCGAGGATTGGCATAAAGCTGCTCTTCCAACGAAAGCGTCAGTTGCGCCGTTAATTCCATCATCTGTCACCCCACGCAGGATCGTTTGACGTTATATAAAAAAATATATAACGTATCGCTATACAAATTATTATATAGCGAAATCTACGTTAAAAAACGCTATTTAGCCGATCATGATACAAACCAAGCGTGAGAATGAACAATGAGGGTTCATAATGTCTAAAGTATTGCTGTTTTTCTGCCTGTTAACCTTGTCAATATCACTGCAGGCTCGCCCCCTTACGCTTTATGCCGCCTCATCTATGACTAACGCCATCGAAGAGATCGCTCGACAATATGAAGCCCGTTATGGTCAAAAGGTCATTACCTCATTTGCAGCATCATCATCTCTCGCCCGACAGATCGCTGCTGGCGCCCCTGCCGATCTATTTATCTCCGCCAATACCCGTTGGATGCAATTTCTTGCCGATAAAAAAGCGATTCAACCGAACACCAATAAACCACTGTTAAAAAACCGTCTGGCATTGATTCGCAGTGAATATGCCAAGCAACCCGTCAGCCTCGCAACCTTGGCTGATCAACTAGGCGATGAACGCCTCGCCCTCGCTAACCCCGATCATGTTCCGGCCGGCATCTACGCCCGTCAGGCTCTAGAGAATAGCGGTCAATGGCCATCACTGGCACCCCATCTAGCACTGGGCCAGAACGTCCGAGCAACCCTGCTACTGGTTGAACGGGGAGAGGCCCCTTATGGCATTGTCTATAACACCGATGCGCGACAAAGCACCAAGCTCAGTCAAATTGAGCTGATTCCTGACACCCTGCATGAACCCATTGTCTACCCCGTCGCACTACTGCTACAGCCATTGCCGGAGGCGATGCAGCTGTATCAATTTCTCTTTTCTAGCGAGGCCAGTGCGATCTTTAACCGCTACGGCTTCCAGCCCATCAAAGCAAACCCTAGCCATGCTGAGTGAATATGAAATTAGCGCCCTACTGCTGAGTCTCAAAGTCTCCGGTAGCGCCGTGCTATTCAGCTTACCGTTGGCCATATTGGTCGCCTGGGTGCTCGCCCGATACCATTTCCCGGGAAAAGCATTGCTCGACAGCCTGATTCACCTTCCCTTAGTCTTGCCGCCTGTGGTCATCGGTTATTTACTGTTAATCAGCATGGGACGGCAGGGCGTTATCGGTAGCCGATTATATGAATGGTTTGGTGTCTCTTTCAGTTTCAGTTGGCAAGGCGCCGCCTTAGCCGCAGCTATCGTCGCCTTTCCACTGATGGTCAGAGCCATTCGTCTGTCACTGCAAGCCGTCGATATCAAATTGGAACAAGCCGCGCGCACCCTAGGCGCCTCGCCACTAAAAGTTTTTTTCACCATCACCCTGCCCCTTACCGTCCCCGGTCTGCTGGCCGGTACGATCCTCGCATTTGCCCGCAGCTTGGGCGAGTTTGGCGCCACCATCACCTTTGTGTCGAATATCCCTGGGGAAACCCGCACTCTCCCCCTCGCTATGTTCAGTTTTATTGAAACCCCTGGCGCCGAAGCGGAGGCGGCACGACTGTGCCTTATTTCAATCGTTGTAGCACTGGCCGCGCTACTGATATCTGAAGGGTTGACCCGCATGGCACAGAAGAGACTCGCCCTATGACCTTGCAGATTACGTTAGAAAAACAGTTGGGTGAGATCAATCTCGATATTGACCTAAACCTACAAGAAACCGGCATTACCGCCCTATTTGGCCGCTCCGGGGCGGGCAAAACCTCGATTATCAATCTCATAGCAGGGCTAGAAAAACCCGATGCGGGTAAAATCCTGATCGGTGACCGGGTCGTGTTTGACGCGGCACGCAACATTAATTTACCGCCGCAAAAACGCCAGATTGGCTATGTATTTCAAGGCTCCCGACTCTTCCCCCACTACACAGTTAAAGGTAATCTTAATTACGGCCGACGCCATAAAGACCCAGAATCACTCAATACCATTGCCGAATTGTTGGGTATCGAGCAGTTACTACACCGCTACCCCGCCGCACTCTCTGGGGGCGAACAGCAACGGGTGGCCATTGGCCGTGCATTACTCAGCAATCCCGCGATGCTACTGATGGATGAACCCTTAGCCTCTCTGGATGAGCCGCGTAAGAAAGAGTTGTTCCCCTATATCGAGCAACTGGCTAAAGAGATCAACATCCCCATTATCTATGTCAGTCATAGTTTGGATGAACTCCTAAGGCTGGCCGACCAGATGGTTCTGATCGATCAAGGCCGCGTTATTCGCCACGGTGAGGTGGCCGATATCTGGAACTCGGAGGCGATGCTACCCTGGCAGCCCGAGCAAGATATTAGCGTTATTCTGGAAGCCTGTATTAGAGAACATAGCAGCCGTTATTCGATGAGTTGTCTCGCGTTGGGAGATCGTTTGTCATTGTGGACCCCCTTTATCGATGCGCCGGTGGCTAGTCGAGTTAGAATGCGTATTCATGCTCGGGATATATCACTCGTACGTCAACCAGCGGAACAGAGCAGTATCCGTAATGTGATTCCCGTGTCCGTCGTGGATATGACATCAACCGACAATACCTCAGCCTGTCTCATCACGCTGCGCGCAGGCCAACACATCCTCAAATCCTCGATCAGCCGCTGGGCCGCCGAGGAGTTAGCGATTCACCCCGGCGAACAGCTGTTTGCTCAGATAAAGGGTGGCAGCATCTCACGCAATGACCAGGTGGCGAACCTCCAACCATCGAACGCTTTTCTGATAGCCCGTTGATAACTTAGAAGAAAACTTTTAAACAAACGAGCCGCTCACCACTTTTTTATCATTAAGCTTCAAAATTGATGACATTTTAACCAACCCAAATTGACCTAAAACAATTAACACAAAATGGTTATTTTTTTATGACATATTCGCTTGCAATAAAATCTAAAAAGGGCATTCTGTAGATGTGACATCAAGCATAGTTTGCAGTAAGGGTTACATCATGAATATCAATATTACCAACCGCAATGACAAAGTTTCTCCTGCATTACGAGAAAAAATTGAAGCCTGGTTAGAGGAGAGTCAAAGACGTTATAACAATATCACCAGCGCCCAGGTCACTATTGAAAAGAGCAATGGTAAAGTAGAAGTTGTTGAGGCGACAGTCCACGCCACTGGTAAGGATCTGTTTGCAAAAGCCAGCGAAGAAAATCTATTTGCTGCCTTAGATTCTATGGCGCAAAAAATCGATAAACAGTTGGCGAAAATACGTGATATTCAAACCAACAAAAAAGGTGCAGCTGTTCCTGTACTGGATGAAGCTGAAGAGATTCTCGACGAAGAGGAATAACTTCTCGTTAGAACCCAAAAAAGGCTGAACACTGTTCAGCCTTTTTTTGTTGTCTAAGCAAGTCAATCACATGCAAAATCATCCATGCAGTCAAGCTTTGGGTTACGACGTTCTTAACTCTGCCCTTAACTCTGCTCTTAACCCCTGACGATATGATTTAAACATCTATACGCCCAACACAGGCTCTCAGCGCAACGGTTCTAAACAGGGTTCCAAACAGGCCAACAACGAGCGCTTAAAATTCCCCGCTACCCTGCTAATCACGATCCGATCAACCTGGCTCAAAAAAAAAGATCCCGCTTTTTTAGGGTTGCGCCCGCAGGTAACGTCCAGCAGTCCAAGCTTCAACCCTTTTGCCTGCTGCATTACGATAGGCGACTTTTACCCAATCGCCTTCTCGCGCCTGTTCTGCGACCTGTTGATTTTGTTTTAGGCTACCCACGACCGCATATTGAGTCCCAGGCCCCTGCCGCAATCTCAGGCTGTTAGCCGAGACAATTAATGCCTTACCATCCAACGGCTGATTCGGTTTTGCCTGTGCTTGAGACTGCTGATGTTGCGCCGTGAGTCGATTACTCGGCAACCAGCCCTTCAGAGGTTGTCGGTCGGTTGAGAGAAAAAATACTTTAGACCACGCACCCTGTTTCTCAATCTGCAGCAGCACGTTGCCCTGGCTAAGATGAGTCAGAGGTTTACCGCCGCTGTCTGGCGCTGAATAGATCGGCGAGTCCGCATTGACGATAAAATAATCAAACGCCAACGACATTGTAGAGAAGAGACTAACCAATACGAATACTAGCGATCTTAAAATGATAATTTTCACCTAACTCAACCCTTCATTATCAACTACATAGCGAGCCATCATATCAACTGTCTCACGGCGAGCAAACCATACTCAGCCAATCACTTGTTTTGAAGCATGACTTTAGTCATATAGATAGGTTTTGTCAGTGCAAAAGGCGCTATACTAAACCCATCAGTCATAAACATTCTATTTTAGTAAAGGTTGATTCGGCCACTCTAAGGAGCAATCATGGCGCAGGATATCTTAATGGCTCGCCAGCCAATTTACGATGCCAAGCTTAATGTCGTCGCCTATGAGCTGTTGTACCGAGACACCAACAACCGGGCGCCCTGCCTGCTAACCGATGGTAACAGTGCAACATCGCAGGTGCTACTCAACAACTACACCAGCATCTGTCATTCCAGCAAAATGACGACCGTGCCTGCCTTTATCAATATGACCAAAGAGATGCTCGAAGCGTCACATATTCCCGAACTCTCTCGTAAACATATTGTGCTTGAAATTCTTGAAGACATTGAGGTCGATGACCTTTTGATTGTATCGGTGAAGAACTATATCGATGCAGGGTACCGGATGGCGTTGGATGATTTCATCTATAGCCCCGAATACGATCCGATTCTCGAGATGGTACATATCGTCAAGCTTGACCTACTCGCGCTAACCGATGAAGAACTAGAGCAGCACGTTAAATTGCTTCAGAAGTTTAATGTGACGCTCTTAGCCGAAAAAATCGAAACCTTAGAGGAGTTTAATCGCTGCAAAGAGCTAGGGTTTAAGCTGTTTCAGGGATATTTCCTCTGCAAACCCCAACTGGTCGAAGGCCGAAAACTGAATTCAAATGAAGCGGTGATGTTAGAGTTAATGGCGCTGTTAACCAACCCGCTCGCCACCACTGCGGCCATTGGCAAGATCATTAAACGAGACCCTCAATTAACATTGAAAATCGTTCGTATCGTTAACTCGCCACTCTTTAACCTGATCCGAAAAATAGACAGCATTGAAGAGGCTGTCACCCTACTGGGAATCGTCGAAATAAAACGTTGGTGCGCCCTGATGGCGGTCTCCGGCGAACATGGTAAGCCTGACGAATTAACACGACATACACTGCTACGCGCCAGAATGTGTGAATTACTGGCTCAAAATCAGCCAAATTTATCAGATTCTAGCGCCTTTATGATGGGCATCTTTGCGGGATTGGACACTCTCCTAGATACACCTAAAGACGATATTCTAAAACAGGTCGTCCTCAACGAAGACATTGAACGAGCCATCCGGGAAGGCCACGGCCCCTATGGCGAGCTATTAACTACCGTTGATAACTTTATTCTCAGCAAGTGGGATGAATTGTCCTCAACTTACAAACCTGAACAGCTCAATCAAACCTATCAGGACAGTTTAGGCTGGGTACTGGAAACCATGACGAGAATATCGGCATAACGGCTAAACACCCTGATAAAGAATTGTTATCAGATCTATAAGCGATTATTCATTAGACAGCTCACCGCAGCACCGCCACAATAATGACTTATTGATAATAGTGATGATTAAAATCAGGAGCACGACAAATACCATGAGCACAATGATACCGCTGAACCAATTTCAGCAGCTACGTCACGTCGACGAAATCATTGAGAAAGCAGCCGATAGCTGGTGGGTTTATCGTCGTTCGATCGGACATAACGGCACACTTAATACCACTGCTCGGGTCGTCTTTTTCGGTCGCACTAAAACTCAGGTTGATCAGTGGGTGGCCGCACAGGCGCAGTAGCCGCTAACAGGTTTATTAACTGCTCTCTCAACATACGTAGATAGTCAGTTAACCGACTGACCAGCGATCCTGGTCAGTCATCCCCAGCCATTCAGGCACTCTCGTCAGCGTCCTGCATCCGTTTATCACGCAGGGTTAAGCTACGCCCCTGCAGTACAGATATTATCAACTGCGCTTCGCCGTTGATCATGCTCCAATACCGTTTCCTTATATGAAGCGATAGCACTAAAGGTTAAGATAATTCAAGAATCGCCGCTCAGCGGCCCGCAGAATAAGGTTTAACTGATGAACAAAGAAATGACACCTTTTGAGATCCGTCAACAGATTCGTCGTGGCGAATTTACCGGCAACACCTCGGGTTACGGCCAGGGTTTTGTCCAGGGTAACTTAGCCATCTTGCCAAAAGAGTGGGCCAATGACTTTCTCCAGTTCTGTCAAAAAAATCCAAGACCTTGCCCGATCGTCGGCATGTCCAATCTGCCCGGTGAGTTTATGTTGCCGGATCTTGGCCAAGATATCGATATCCGCAGTGATGTACCGAAATACCGCATCTATGAAAAAGGGGTTCTAACCCAAGAAGTGGCCGATCTAACGTCCTTCTGGCGCGATGACCTTGTCACCTTCGTGCTAGGCTGCTCTTTCTCCTTTGAAGAAGCACTGATTGCCGATGGCCTTGAGGTCCGTAATATTACCGAAGGCGTTAACGTGCCGATGTATCGCACCAATATTCCTTGTAAGAGTGCCGGCCGTTTCAGTGGCACCACTGTGGTCAGTATGCGTCCGATGAAAGCAGCCGATGCCATCCGCGCCGTACAGATCTGCACCCGTTTCCCATCGGTTCATGGCGCGCCACTGCACCTCGGTGATCCCGATCAAATCGGCATTAACGATATCAACAAACCCGATTTCGGCGACGCCGTCACCATTAAAGAGGGTGAATTACCCGTATTTTGGGCCTGCGGCGTTACCCCTCAGGTAGCGATTGAGCAAGCTAAACCAGACTTCTGTATCACGCACAGCCCTGGCCACATGCTGATTACCGATCTGCCTAATAGCCGTCTAGCAATCTTGTAAAAGGAGCTCAACCGATGTCTTTACGACTCAATTGTGATCTAGGCGAAAGTTTTGGTTCTTGGAAGATGGGCCTCGATGAAGCCGTCATGCCCTATATCGATCAGGCGAACATCGCTTGCGGTTTTCATGCTGGTGATCCACTGGTACTTCAAAAAACCCTCGCGCTAGCGAAGCAAAACGATGTCACCATTGGCGCTCACCCCGGCTATCCCGATTTAGTCGGCTTTGGTCGCCGCAGCATAAAGGCCAGCGAAGCAGAGCTTAAAGCCATGGTGCTTTACCAAATAGCCGCCATCGACGGCATGGCCAGCACCCAAGGCCAAACGCTGACCTATGTGAAGCCCCACGGTGCCATGTATAACGATATGATGGCGGATGCGACTATCCGTGCCACCATTATGCAGGCGGTCTCAGAATATCACCGCCCCCTCGTGTTGATGCTGCAAAGCACCCCACAAGCGGAACGTCATCAGCAGGAAGCCGATAGTATTGGCCTCGAACTTTGGTTTGAAATCTTTGCCGACCGTTGTTACGACGACGATGGTAAGTTACTGTCCCGCACCCAACCGGGCGCGGTGCATAACAAAGAGAAGATGATGGCGCAGGTGAAGCAACTGAAAGAACAGGGCACCGTCACCACCGTTAGCGGTCAAACACTGACCCTGCGCGCCGACACCCTCTGTGTCCATGGCGATAATATGGATGGTGTTAACGCGATCCAAGATATTCGCGAGCTGATTCGCCAATGATGACTTCAACCAACCCTATGCGCATCGAGATCGCCGGGGAAAACGCCCTGATTATCTATTTCGGTGAGAAAACCGACCCTCGGGTGTCTGCCCAAGTACAGCAAGCCGTGACCATTCTCGAATCAGAGCTGAGCGGCAAGCTGATCGACATGGTGCCCTCCTATGCGTCTCTGCTGGTCATCTATGATCAATTGGCGACCGATCACTTTGAAGTCCGCCGCTGTATACGCAAGGTCTTAGGCCAACTCAGTGATAGTGACAGTAGCGAAGGCAACTTAGTTATTCTGCCCGCTTACTACAGCCCCGAATCCGGCCCCGATCTTGAAGCTTTGGCGCAGCGCGCTGACCTCAGTATCGACGAAGTGATCAAGCTTCATAGCGAGATGGAATATCGGGTGTATGCTATCGGTTTTGCTCCCGGCTTTGCCTACTTGGGCGAAGTGGATGAGCGCATCGCCGCGCCGCGTCTCTCGACACCACGCATGAAAGTACCCCGTGGCGCGATCGCCATTGCCGACCGTCAGACCGCTGTTTATCCTGCGGTATCCCCTGGCGGCTGGAATCTTATCGGCCTCTGCCCTACCCGCATGTTCGATCCAAAAGCAACACCGACTATGCCTGTACAGGTAGGTGACCGCATTAAATTCAACCCTATCAGTCGAGAAGAGTTTTTCGCTCAAGGCGGCGAACTGGGAGAGATTAAATGAGTGGCTTTAACGTTATCCAACCCGGCCTGCTCACCCTGATTCAAGATGCTGGCCGCTTTGGTCATCACCGAATCGGCTTAACCACCGGCGGCCCGCTCGATTCACAGGCCTTTAAATGGGCCAACCGTTTGGTCGACAACCCACTGAACACCACCGCCTTAGAGATCAGCTTTGGCGGACTAGTACTGCAAGCGGACACCGATGCCCAGATTGTACTAACTGGCGGTGAAATGCCGTTGAAAATTAACGGCGTCGAGCAAGACCGCTGGCATGCTCACAAGATCAAAGCCGGCGATAAGATCGAGGTGGGCTTTTCGGCTCAGGGCGCTCGGGCATACTTGGCCGTCAGCGGTGGCTTTCAGGTGGAACACAGCTTTTCAAGCAGCGCCACCGTGACCCGCGAAGGTATTGGCGGCCTGAGCGGTGAAAAACTTCAACAGGGCGACTTTTTAAGCTGCCAGCCGGCGGTTGAGCATCGCGGCTTCCGTTTAGCCGACGCGCATCGGCCTGACTATGCCGATAACATTAACCTGCGGGTGATTACCGGCTATCAACAAGATGCCTTTAGTGATTACCAAAAACGGCTGTTTTTCAGTAGCGAATACAAGGTAACCGATCGCGCCGATCGCATGGGATATCGTTTACAGGGGCCGGAAGTCAAACCGACCATCGATGGTATCTTATCGGAAGGGATCTGCCATGGTGCAATTCAGATCCCTGCGGACGGCCAACCGATTGTGTTACTCAATGACCGTCAAACCATCGGCGGCTACCCCAAAATCGGCTCCATGATCGCAATGGATACCGCTCGCATGGCACAGCTAATGCCCGGCTCACGGATCTCATTTGACGAGATCAGTATTGATGAAGCTCACAACTTGCACTGCCTAGCCCATGTTCGCTTTAACAACACCGAGCCGGAACAGGTGAATTAAATCCGTTACTAACAATAATACCGTCACTCACCGCCGGCATCGTTTCTCACCGGCTTTATAACGAAATGGTTAACAGAGTACTCACTAATGTCACAGAATCAGATTAACGAAGCAGCACTGAGTAAACAGGTAGAAGACCTGCTGGTTGCACGTAATTTACGCGGTATGAAAACCGTTCAGCCTGCCCTATCGACCGGTTACTACCTACGCGCTGCCCGCACCCTGTATAAATGCCGAGGTCATGTGCTCATCGGCACCGGTTTCCCCGTCGTAGACACCTTTGAAACCGACGGCCCATTGGGTGCTATTGCACTGTACAACGCCCTCGAAAAGCTCGGTGCAACCCCCGTGCTGGTCTGTGGACCACCCGTCTCACAAGCTCTTATGGATAAATACCGTGTCCATGAGATCCGTGTTGGTGAACACCAAGAACGCACCCTCGAAGCCTTCCAAGCGCTTTACAACTACAACCCGGATGCGGTTTTGTCGATTGAACGCCCAGGACAAGCGGAAGACGGTGATTACTACAACATGCGTGGCGAAAGTATCAGCGCCCGCACCGCCTGCTTTGACACCTTTGTCAATAACGCGAAATGTCCTACCATCGGCATTGGTGATGGCGGTAATGAGATCGGTATGGGAAATATTACCGAAGCGATCAAAGAACTGGATATCATGCCCGCCGCCACCTGCGTGGATGAATTGCTGATTGCGGATGTGTCTAACTGGGGCGCATACGGCCTGATCAGCTTCTTCAGTTTGTGGAGTGGTCGCGACCTGCTGGGCGAAACAGACCCGCTCGCCATTATCGAATACCTATCAAAGCTGGGCAGTGTTGATGGCGTCACCCGCATCAATCAGCTTACCGAAGACGGCCTGCCGTTAGAAGAAGGCGATAGTGTCATTGCCGGATTACGGGCGTTGATCGGTTATACCGACTAAAACCTCAAAACCGCTTCGTAGACGACTGTCATACTTAGCTGTTTTTGCGATACTCAATAAAGGCTGATACTTCATCAGCCTTTTTTAATGACTCGCGATCTAACCTCACCTCGCAACATGCTCAATCGATAGACCCTGTCTTAAGCATGCTGAAAAGAACCTATCAGTCCTCAATTAGCCAAATCACAAGCACCTATACCGGTTTTATGCCCTGATATCACCATTGTGCCAAGCGCTATGATTACTACGATATTCATGCTCAAATAAGATCAAACAACCAACGCATGAGTATTTTCAATGAATATCATACCCAAAAAATATATAGCCGTTTTTTTCTTCCCCTGTATGGCGGCTATTAGCCTTCCGGCATCTGCCGATATCTGGTGTGGCTCCAGTGGTTGTGTAACCGTGGATGACTGCAGCGATAGACATCCATCGACGGGCACCTGCACCGCCACCGCAAGTAATAATAAGAGATTAAATCCAGCCGTCACTTCTGGGGGCACGCTTGAGAAAGCCCCTAACAATAAGACAAAGATGCAAGCGCTACCCAAAGCGAAAGCGTTGAAAATACAGGAATAATCAAAGGGCAGCTTAACAGGGTAAACACTGCGTCTGCTCAGCGGCATCGATCACTTAACAGATCGCTCTGCCGCCTCTCTGTTCTTGCAGACTGTTCTTACAGACTGTTCTTACGGACATAGGCTCAGCCCCTGTCGACAATTCACCCTACAATTTAACCAGCCATCATCACTATCAGCTCAACTTAAGCGCTCAATCTAAGAGTTCAACTTAAGAGCTCAATTTATAAAAATTCGATCTAAGCATTAAAGCTAGGAACAGCCGCCATCCAACAGTGTGGCTAATGACTGCTGATAAACCGCAACATCACCGATATTTTCCGCAACCCATTCCGCATCATAGTAACTATCGAGATACCGCTCACCACTGTCACAAATAAGGGTTACCAGAGAGCCCTGCTCTGAACGCTCTCGCATCTCAGCCGCGAGGGTTAACATCCCCCATAGGTTCGTCCCCGTTGACGCGCCCACTTTTCGCCCCATCAACTGTTCCAACCAATACATCGCAGCCACCGACGCAGCATCGGGTACCTGCAACATACGATCGATCACACTCGGCTGAAAAGATTCCTCCGCTTTCGGGCGACCAATCCCTTCTATCCGCCCACCCTGATTGATCTCAATCGACCGGTCACCGGTTTGCCACACGTCATAAAACACCGAATTCTCGGGGTCGACCGCCAGCAGTGTCGTATCAAACCCTTTATAACGAATATACCGCCCAAGCGTCGCCGTGGTGCCTCCCGTACCGGCACTCATAATAATCGAAGCCGGTACCGGATGGCGCTCAAGACGCATCTGCCTAAAGATACTTTCGGCGATATTACTGTTACCCCGCCAATCGGTCGCCCGTTCAGCATAACGAAACTGGTCCATAAAATGCCCGTGACAATCACGGGCTAAGGTGGCTGCCGCATCATGCATCTGCGTGGCGCACTCAACGAAATGACAGCGTCCACCATAGAATTCAACCTGCTTGATCTTGGCCTTGGCGGTTTTACGCGGCATCACTGCAATAAAAGGCACCCCAATCATGCGCGCAAAATAGGCTTCCGACACCGCGGTGCTGCCTGATGACGCCTCAATTACCGTAGTGCCCTGTCGAATCTGGCCATTACATAAAGCATAGAGAAACAGCGAACGGGCCAAACGGTGTTTCAAACTACCGGTCGGATGACTGCTCTCATCTTTCAGATAGAGGTCGATTCCCGTCAACGACGGCACGGCCAATTTAATCAAATGGGTATCCGCCGAGCGCTGTGCATCCGCCTTAATCAACGCTACCGCCTGCTGTATCCAAGCATTCATCTCTATTATTCCTCTAGCTATCATTCAACAGCCAAAAGTATAGAGCCGAACGAATAGATATTTTTTGCTTTCTACTGGCAATAACCGGTCATTTATAGAATAATTTTTCTCATATCAAACTAATAAAAGATAAAAATGTCATGGATAGCATAGATAAGCAGATACTTAATCTTTTACAGCAAGACATAACGCTCTCTGTTGCCGAGATTGCTGAGCAGGTCAACCTATCCACAACACCCTGCTGGAAGCGGATCAAGCGATTAGAAAACGCCGGTATCATCAAAGCCCGTGTTGCCCTGCTAGATAGCAAAAAAATTGGCGTAGGCGTATCGGTATTCGTGCAGATCAAAACACAGCAACATGAAGAACAATGGCTAAAGCAGTTTGCCGCTGCGGTCTTAAGCTTCGAAGAAGTGATGGAGTGCTACCGTATGGCCGGGGAGTGGGATTACCTGCTGCGGGTGGTCACCAACGATATCGATTCCTTCGACCGTTTCTATAAAAAACTCATCACCGACGTGAAGGGGCTCACCGATGTTACCTCTAGTTTTGCGATGGAAGAGATTAAGTTCTCAACCCGATTACCCCTCAGTCACTGCTGAGACTTTACCCCGAAGCTTTGCAGCGCCAACAAGCTTCTATATAGTGACAACATCATCTGCCGAGCCTGACCTATGCGCCTGAGAAATTTAAACACCTTTGTAAAAGTAGCCCGACTGGGTAGTTTTCATGCTGCCGCCCAACAGTTGCATGCAACCCAGCCAGCCATCTCAGCCAGAATCAATGCCTTAGAAGAAGAGCTTGGGGCACAACTGTTTATTCGTGATAAGAGCGGCACCCGCATCTCATCCCGCGGAATGCAGCTGCTCCCCTATGCCGAAAAACTGCTGGCGATTAGCCAAGAGATGAAACAGCAGATTACCGATCAAAACCCACAAAAAGGCACCCTTAGAATCGGCATTACCGATACTTTAGGGCACCTATACCTATCGCCCTTGTTACAACAATGGCAACAGCAACACCCACTGATGTCCTTCGAGCTCATCAGCGATGTCACCCCGACACTCACCCGCCAACTGCAAGAGAATCAATTAGATCTCGCCCTGATGGTTGCGGGGGATAACAATCAGCCGGGGCTGGTGACAGAACCATTGTGTAGTTTTCCACAATCTTGGTGTACCACGCCTCAACGCCTACAGGACAACCCCGTTAACAGTGTCGAAACCCTATGTCAGTCGCCTATTCTTAGCTTTCCAAGGGATACCCGCCCTTGGGACTACCTACAGTCACTGTTTCGGCCACTGGAAGAGACACCCATATTTCACACCTGTAGCTCCGTTGCCAACCTACTCACCCTGACCCTCGAAGGTGCCGGCATGGCACTGCTGCCAGCACCGGTGATTCGCCCCTACCTAGAACAGGGACGGCTGGTGCTGGTCAACCCCGGACCAAAGCCACCGGAACTGGCCTTTTGCGCCTGCTGGTGTTTGGACGATGACCGCATACTGCCCCAACTATTGGTAAAAAGCGGTCGAGAGATCATTGTTAATACCGCCTGAACAACCTAGCCATCGGCCTTCAAGTCGAAAAACAACAGTATTTTCATCCCGATTCGGATGATTTTTAAAAAAATTCAGCTAAATAACCAATATAAACAGATTATTTTTCTTATCTTTTTCCAGCTATTGCAACTATTCCTCTTTTCTAAGAAACTGGGTGCAACCCAAAAAGTCAGTTTGCAGTTTATCTTTCGCTCAACGCCACAAGCAGAGCGTGATTGACTGTACAGTCACGAGACCCAGAAGCTGTTCTCCGATCGCTTTAACGATCAAAATTACTCAGCAACTCAGTGTCAAATAACTCTGGAACATGCAATATGGTTATAGCGCCCGAGTATCATCTCTGGCTGCCTGTTACGCATGGTCCCTAATACGTTTAAGGAAGGTTAATATGAGCATTGCTTACCTGAATGGCGAATACTTGCCGCTAGAAGAAGCCCGCATCTCTCCACTCGACCGCGGTTTCCTATTTGGCGACGGTATCTACGAAGTTATTCCATACTACAACGGTAAATCTGTAGGCCTGATGCCTCATATCAACCGTATGATCAACGGCTTATCTATCATCGAGATCAAAAACAGCCATACTGCTGACGAGTGGAAAACACTGCTTGATGATCTGATCGCTAAAAACAGCGACCTCGGTGAAAATCTGGGTGTTTACGTACACATTTCCCGTGGTACTGATACCAAGCGTAACCACGCTTACCCAGAAAATGTTGAACCAACTATTTTCTGTTTTGCCTTCGGTATCAAGTCACCTGAACCTGCTGATCGCACTAAAGTGCATCAGTACAGCTTGATCAGCACTGAAGACCTGCGCTGGCAGCGTTGCCACATCAAGTCTACCGCACTGCTGGGTAACGTTATTCACTATCAGGAAGGCCACTCAAGCGGCAATGACGAAGCACTGCTTTACAATGCCAAAGGCGAACTGACTGAAGGTAGTTCATGTAACGCATTCATCGTTAAAGATGGCGTTATTAGCACCCCTATTCAGGACAACCAGATCCTACCGGGTATTACCCGTCGCATCATCATCGACAGCATCAAAGCGGACGGTTCTCTGAAACTAGAAGAACGTACCGTTACCATGGATGAAGTCCGTAATGCTGACGAAGTTTGGGTAACCAGCTCATCTAAAGAGATCGCTCCGGTCACTAAACTAGACGGCAAGCCTGTCGGTAATGGTGAAGTTGGCGAAATCTGGGAAAAAGCTTTCAACATCTACACCGCTGCTAAGTTCGACTACTAAGCTCGGCTAGCGCTGCTAGTCGATCTGTTAGTAAGCGCTATTAGTAAGCGCTATTAGTAAGTTTTCTTAGTAAGCCCAGCACCCAATCCACCATGTGGTTTGAGTGCTGAATAAAAAAACCTGACCTCGGCATCCGACGTCAGGTTTTTTTTATCTATGCCCACCACCCGTTTCAAGACAACGCTAGCATTAGCGTCATTCGCCCATCTCGACACCCTCATTGTTTACCACTCTTTCTCTTCCCCATCCCCAACCGAATCCAACGCTGAATCGATATCTAGCCAGCCATTCCTCATCCGATTACTTTTCGAGAAATTACCTTAACAGCATTGATCGGGACGACAAAAATAGTTTCATGGCATAGTATTCACTTCAGTTATGCACTAAAAATCACAGGCTATAGGAAGGATTATCATGATGAAAAGTACGCTTTTTATACCACTGATCGTGGCGACCGTCGTTAGTACTCATGCATTTGCCCTTGATGCAAAGTTTGCTGATACGGCGTGGGACGGCAACCAAGTACCGACCGGACAGCAATGTCAGAAATTTGGTGGGCATAACCCCGCAACACCAGCACTGATCGTCAGTGATCTTCCATCAGGCACCCATGCCATCGTGCTGGAATACAGCGACCGTGATTCTAAAAAAATGGATAACGGTGGACATGGGCGAATGCAGTTTATGTTTAATGGCAGCGAGCGCGAAGTGACTATCCCCTCCGTCGCGGGGCATTCATTTGACCTGCCTGAAGGATTTAAAAGCATTGAAGCACATCGCAGCCCTGGCTGGGATAAAGCCGGAGCCTACATGCCGCCCTGCTCTGGCGGTAAGGGTCATGCGTATTACGTCACGGTCAAAGCGATGCAGGATGATAAAGTCACCGCAACAACGGTATTAGAAATGGGCAAATACTAAGCGGATGGATTGTAACACACGGGGAGCTGGGGCGATCTCAGCGCCCCTTATCGACTAACCGCTCGGCGCCTATGCTCCTATATAAATGCTCCTATATAAATGCCTCTATATAAATGCCTTTATAAAAAACAGCTTTATAAAACCAGCCTACATAAGAAGAAGCTTCCGCTTATTGAGCAGTCAGGACGATAATCAGCCCATTAAAGCGCCAACGAGCGGTCTTACTCAGTAAACAACTGCGACTGATTACGACCATTATTCTTCGCTTGATAGAGCGCTTTGTCGGCTCGACTAATGGCCTCTTGGACATCCCGTCGATTTTCTTCAACCTCCGTAATACCAATGCTAATGGTCATGTAAACCGATTCACCGGGGTCCACCTTAATAGCCGTATGCTCCAAAGTCTGTCGTATACGTTCAGCGACGATATACCCCTCTTTTTGCAAGGTATTCGGCATCAAAATCACCAATTCATCACCGCCATATCGCGCTAGCACATCTTCGCAACGACAGTGCGATCTAATCACATCGGTGAGCTGTTTAATCGCTTTATCACCCACAGCATGACCGTAGCTATCATTAATCCGTTTAAAGTCATCGATATCGATAATCACCACAGACGTCGGCTGCCCTGTTTGGACGGCTTGCTCTAACAGTTTGCTCGCAGCCGTATTAAAGGAGCGACGGTTAAGCAGCTGTGTTAAGGGATCGGTTGAGGCCAACAGTTGCAGGTCGAGTTGGGTTGCTTTCATACTTTCAAGCGAGCGAATACGGTAGGCGATAATCAGTGAAAGCATCAAGGCCTCCAGCATAATACCGATACCAACACCGTGGGTATTAATATAGTTAAATTCCACTTCACCTTTATAAAACAACACCGCTAGCACGCTAAAAATAACAAAGAGTCCATGGCCTAATAAAAAGTACAAGGCAACAGGATGTTTACGAATCAGCATCGATACAGAGACCGACAAGGTGACTACCATCATGAGGGCAGCAAAGGTGGTTGAATCCTGCAGCGCACTGACAATATCAAATAAACCGTAGAGAGTATCACCCACCAATATAATAAGGGTCCAGAGTAGCGCCTTGTGCTCTATAGGGTACTTTCGCTTCGTCTCGAACGTTGTCATCATGAATAACAATAGAAAGATCGGTATGCCGCCTAAGGCCAAGTGGCCATGAAAAGCGGTAGCGCCATATACCTCAAAAACATCGGCGATCAAACCATATGAGAGCGCGATCCAATACCCGCCACAAATTAGGTAACAGGCGTAATAAAGGTGCTCTTTTAAACGGGATGATAAAAACAACAAGAGGTTATAAATAATCAGAGCAAGCAACATACCGACAAGCAATGAAATATCGGTACTTTGGCTCAATAAGACTCTTTTGGATTGGTCGGCATCATACAGATTAAGCGCGAACCATTGATGCGAATAGGCGATGCTTTTGACTAGCAATGTTTTGCGCTGATGGGGCTGTAACGCGATATCAAACACGGCGCTACCGCGATACATCCACTGCAGCGTATTTTTATCATCCGTATCCAGCACCCGTTCGCGGGTCAACCTACCATCGACGACTTCATAAAGTTCGATCGCACGGTTGTGGTAGGCATAAGGGTGGTGGAGGTAAAGTTCAAAGGGGGTAGCGTTGCTGTTTTCTACTTCGATTTTCACCCAAGTGGTTTTCGCATGGGTACCTAATGAAATACTGTTTTTTGATATCTTAAAGGTCTGCTGCAAAACTTCATCAAAGGTCATCTGCTGTGTTTCGTCAACAAAATACCCCATCTGAAACTGTTCAAGCTTAACGCCACTTCCCTGAATCACCTGCACAGGTACCGCAGCCCAACTCACCGCAGAAAATAACCCGCTTAGCGATAACAACACAAGCATCAATAAATAGGGGCGAATACAGGTCATTAGCCATCTTCTATGACGGATGAATAGAACATACTTGATAATATGTTATCTATCCTAACCGATTGCTCAATAAAAGAGTATAACAATGGCTCCGCATGGCTTTAGAACCATTAACCTAAGAGATGCTCAGCCTTGAACACTCACTTAGCTGACATCATAAGCCGGACCCACGTATTCAACAGCAATCCAGTCGTTGAAGCACCAACGACCCACCTTACTCCGTAAACAACTGCGACTGATTACGACCGTTATTCTTCGCTTGATAGAGCGCTTTATCCGCTCGGTTAATGGCGTCGTGTAGATCCGGGTCTGCAGCGTCAACTTCGGCAATACCCACACTGATGGTAAAGCTGACCGACTGCTCGCGACCTATTTTCAAGGTCATGGTTTCGATTGTCTGGCGGATGCGTTCAGATAGTGAAAAGCCCTCTTGCCCAAAGGTATCTGGCATCATAATCACAAACTCTTCGCCACCATAACGAGCCAGTAGATCTTCGTGGCGACACTGGGAGCGAATAACATCGGCAACCTGTTTAATGGATTTATCACCGAGTGCATGCCCATAGGTATCATTAATAACCTTAAAATGGTCGATATCAATCATAGCGATGGAGACTGGCTGCTGTGCTTGTGCCGCCTGCTCTAATAGTTGGTTCGCGGCAAGACTAAAATGACGACGGTTAAACAGCTGTGTTAAGGGGTCTGTTGAAGCTAATAGCTGAAGGTCCGCTTGGCTCGCTTTTAAACTTTCCAAGGAGCGAATACGGTAGGCAATGATCAGCGCCAACACCAATGCTTCAAGCACGATGCCAATACCTACCCCGTGGCTATTAACATAATTAAAGGGGACTTTACCCTTATAAAACAAAACGGCTAAGCCACTAAAACCGATAAATAGGCCATGTCCCAACAGAAAGAATAAAGCGATAGATTGCTTACGCACTAGCATCGACAGGGTCACACATAGCGTCACGAGCATCATGATCGCGGCGAGTGTACTGGAATACTTTAGTGCGGTGACAATATCAAATAAACCATAGATAAACTCACCGATTAACAATGTCAGAATGGAGAGCAACGCCCAATGTTCAACGGGGTATTTTTTCTTGGTTTCAAAAATATTGATCATAAACAGCAAGATAAAAATCGGCATAGACACTAACGATAGATGCCACTTCAGCGTAATACTGCCATAGACATCAAACAGATCGGCCAGCAAGCCATAAGAAAGGGCTATCCAAAAGCCGCCTGAAACCAGATAACAGGCATAGAAAAAGTGTTCTCTTAACCGCGAAGAGAAGAACAGCAAAAAGTTATAGATAATGAGCGCCAGTATCATCCCAACTAGGAGCGCAATATCAGTATACAGACCTAGCAGCGCCCGTTTGGATTGATTTTCATCGTAAAGGTTCAGCTTAAACCATTGATGAGAAAACGCTTGGCTTTTGACAAACAGCGTCTTATGTTGCCACCCCTGCAGCTCAATATCAAACACCGCGCTACCACGATACATCCACTGCAACGTTGTTTTATCATCCATATCCAGCAAACGGGCCCGCGTTAACTGGCCATCGACCACTTCATAAAGCTCAACCTTACTGTTGTGATAGGCATACGGGTGGTGAAGGTAAACCTTAATCGGCGAGGTATTAGCATTTTCTAGTTCGATCTTTACCCAAGTCACCTTCGACGTCGTGCCTAAAGATAACCCATTGGCCGAGGGTATAAAGGTTTGCGGTTGCACATCTGCAAACGTCATGGCTTCCGTTTTATCAACAAAATAGCCCATTCTGAACGACTCAAGTTTGACCGTATCGTTGCTAATAATCTGGGTGGGGATTTGAGCTTGGTTCGTGGCGAAAGACGCGCGAGAAAACAGACAAACACACAAAATCAACAGGAATGAAATAACGGCATGGGAGCGGATGCAGATCATTAATCGCCTTCTATTAACGCGGTCGAGAGTGAGTACTTCAGAATAGATTTTCCATCCTAACCGATTTGTGGCCGAAAGAGTACAACACGAATATTTCGTTGTACAGCAAGCTATCTTTATGGCGCTTACTGAGCAGGATTAACAGCCCGGCTAACCCAAAAGCAGCTGTTCAAATGCCGCCTGTGCATTGATCAAACGCTGCTCACCCACTCCCTCAACAACCTCATAACGTCGATTGAGTCGCTGTATTTCACTCAAATGACGCTGGTAAAGCCACTCGCGCTCATCCGCACGGGGGTTTTCTCGCAGAGGGTCTGGCTCCCAGGGAAGGTCGGGGTTGCACAGTAGGTACACATGATCTGATTCCTGCGCCGCCGCTTCCCTAATCTGCCTAGGGCAAACGCCAAACACCACCTCGGCCCAGATTTTATAATTGATCAAATCGGTATCGTAAATACCCAGCGGCGCTTCGAGCGGCACCTGAGTTTGTTGATAAGCCTGATGTAACACACTCAAATGAGTTAACTGCGCTAGATCGTAATCCGGACCATTTTGCTCAAGATAAATCCGCGCATACTCGGGAGCAAAGGGGATATTCAACACCAAGCTAAGCTGCTCGGCTAGGGTACTTTTACCCGACGATTCCGCACCGGTCAGCACAATACGCATGATCACTGACTCTTCGCATCTGCGTTCTGTTTAATCGATCGCTGCCACTGAAACCAACCATAGAGTCCCAACAGGAGGAAGATGGCATATTGCACGGAGTAGATCGGCGCATCTTTAAGCCAGTAAATATAGATACCCAACACATTCACGATCACCCAACCTAACCAATTTTCCATCCGTTTGCGGGCCTGTAAAAACTGCGCAAAAAAACTTAATACAGTAGTAATGGAATCAAGCCATAACAATGAAGGCTGCGGAATCCAGCTGACATTTGCTGCCAACGCCCTGATGCCCTGCCCCCATGCAGCAATACAGATAACGACCGCCAGCACCAATAACAGTTGCCGTTGCTGCGACAACCACTGTGGCACAAAAGGCTGTGATTGAATGGCGCCGCCCTTTAGCCAAACCCACCAGCAGTAGAGTTGAATCGGTATATAAGACAGATAGAGAATACCGTCCGATACTAACTGCCACTCGGTGATCGCTAGCCAAGCGGAAATTGACGCCCATAGAATGCCTAACGGCCAACCGAGAATATTTTGCCGAGCGATCAGCAGCACCCCCAGAATCGCGCTGACAGTAGCCAGTATTTCCAGCGGCGTACTACCCAACAACTGCAACCACTCGATCGTCATTAAAATATTCGTATCCATATTATCTTGTCAGCTTTACTCTTGAATTCACGATGGCACACCCTTTACGCCTAACCGTATCGGGAATGACTGCGGGCGCATATTGTATCCCCATCAACGATCTTTTTCAGACCCATTCAGCCCGATATAACCGAAAACCTCTGCGAAACTAGACAACTTAAAACAGGCTACTCGCAGAGCCCATTGCCAGAAAGCAAAAAGCCTGCATAAGCAGGCTTTAGTAGAGATTCATCAGCAGTCGTTATCGCTGTCGTTAACTCAAGCGGGGGTAATCGGTATACCCCTCTGCCCCATGAGCGTAAAACAGTTCCTGACGGGCGGGATTAAGCTCGGCATCCAGCTCTAACCGTTTTGGCAGATCGGGATTAGCAATAAAGGGGATACCGAAAGCCACGGCATCAGCCTTACCCTCGGCTAGCCACTGATTAGCTAAGGCCTTAGTAAACTTCTCATTGGCGATCACAGGGCCACCAAAACACTCTTTTAGCATCGGCGTTAAGCTGTCATCGGCGGCGCGCTCTCGGGTAGAGATAAAGGCGATACCGCGCTTACCCAACTCGGTCGCCACATAGCTAAAGGTCTCTTTGGGTTGGGAATCACCCATACTATGGGCATCCATTCGTGGTGCTAGATGCATCGCCACCCGATCTTTACCCCAAACATCGATACAGGCATCGGTGACCTCCAGCATTAAGCGGGCACGGTTTTCTAATGAACCGCCATACTGATCATCACGCAGGTTGGTGCTGTCCTGCAAAAACTCGTCCAACAGATAACCATTCGCACCATGGATATGCACACCATCAAAACCAGCGGCTTTAGCATTCACCGCGCCTTGACGGAAATCGCCGATAACCCCTTCGATCTCTGCTAATGTCATCGCTCGGGGCTCAACATAATCTTTTACCGGCCGAACTAAGCTGACATGGCCCGCAGGCTTAACCGCACTCGGGGCCACCGGCCGCTCACCATCAAGATACAGTGGGTCGGAGATACGCCCCACATGCCACAACTGCAGGAATATACGCCCACCCGCCTGATGAACCGCATCGGTGACAAGCTGCCAACCCGCTACCTGCTCATCGGACCAGATTCCCGGAGTATCGGGGTAACCCACCCCCATCGGCGTGACTGACGTCGCTTCCGACAAAATCAAACCAGCACTACTGCGTTGGCGGTAATATTCAGCCATCAACGCATTCGGCACGCGACCTTCATCGGCGCGGCAACGGGTTAATGGTGACATAAGAATACGGTTTTTAAGGGTTAGATCACCCAAGGTGATCGGGTCAAAAAGAGTAGGCATTAACGTCTCCTATCGGTACGTTTATTAAAGCTGTTCGTTTAGACGCGCAATAAACTGCTGAATCACAGCCTCATTACGCATAAAGAAATTCCACTGCCCCAGTTTTTTACTGCTGATAAATCCAGCCCGCAGTAACGTTGCCAGATGAGCCGACACTGTTGACTGGGATACACCCGCTTGTCGGTCAATCATCCCAGCACACACACCAAAACTCAGCGGGTGTTCCTGATCAGCAAAAAACAGTTCAGGTTGTTTTAGCCAATGTAAAATATCTCGGCGTAACGGATGCGATAACGCCTTTATCATCTCATCGAGTTCAGCGGCGCTCATAACCTTCCTCTTGCTATTCTCGGGCTGTCATTTTTACAACTTGGCTTCATCACATAGAACTAACTTGGCGATGAATGCAGGTTTTCACAAGATTTCGCTTCTGCATAACAAACTCAACACCCCGCACTATCGAGCGCCATGGGCGTGAATTCATCAATACTTACAATATCGCTAAAACACGATATAACGAAATATATATCGTTACAACACGATATGCTAATTTAATAAATATTTAGCATGATAATTGTGATGATGTAAGTTGAGATTGAGATTTGATCTCATGCTTAGTTACATTGCTGAAGAGCACGTACTACTAAGGATACAACGAATATTGGAGGGTAGCGTGAAATTGTAGTTTTAGAATTTAAAGTGAGATCATTGAAAACCTCGCTATTGAGGGGAAGCTTGAGCAACTCTATTAAAGCCTTGATTGATAAAGCTATTATTGAAAGATTTAGCTTCTCAATAATATGTCTTCTTTATGCGTGGATTCAGTGGATCGCTGCAACACATTCATTAAACTTGTCAGCATAGTCTAGCGTCCTTCATAGCTATAAATTGTATGTCGCTGATGTTTAAGGTTGATACTCTTATTTGGTGGGCACTTATAGCCTTGAAAGCTTCGTAAAATATCTTTTCGTGGTTAGAATGTCACAAAACAACGTATCGCGACCTCGCTCTAGCCGACCTTTGAGTCGTTCTGCATTCCATCCCAGAAATCAGAATCCATCTCTTTGATTTCGATATGCTGCTTGGTCTGCATTCCGAGGCTGTAGTCATACATATACTTAGCCAATTGTTCACCATTGATCAAAACCAAATTGGTGGTACCGTTTAAACTCTCAGCGTAAGCCGTTGCACCAGCACTGTATGATGAAGTGGTAATGAACACACCTTTATTCGATTGAGCCACCGCCAGAGCGCCAACAAACTTCTGAACTTCTTCGCGGCCTACAGTATTGCTCTTTGCATAACGCTTAGCTTGAATATGTATTTTCCCGAGACCAAGGACATCTTCTCTAATAATCCCATCAATGCCGCCATCATTTGAGGCTTGTGTGACCGTTCCAGCGTTTTTTACCTGCCCTCCATAGCCCATACGCTCCATCAGCTTAACAACAAGGCCTTCGAACTCTGTTGCCGTTTTACTGAGTACGGTATCTATAATCTGGTCATATGTGGACTGGCGGATGCTCTCATGCGCTGTATTCAGCATTTCTTGAGGAGTTTGATTATTTTCCATTAGAAGATCAGAAGACTCATCAAGCTGCCCTTCTTCTGCTTTCTCTGCTTTCTGCTTCGCTGTCCTCAAGGCCATTTGTTGTTTAACAAATATCTGAATCTCTTCTGTAGGTTTATCTAAGAACGCCTGTGCTAACTCTGTATTCTTATATACGCCTCTGCGCGGCCTTTCCGTCAGTCCACTATTGGTTAAATAGCTCAATGCCCAGCTGATTCTATCCAGAAATACAGTGCCATTACCCGAATCGTATTCCTGAATAATTTCGGCATCAGATAAACCAAACTCAATAGCCAGAGGCTGCTCCAGATCCCTGAATTTCTGCTCACCATTCGTATTCAAGTAGCGCAGAATATTCGGCATGATTTCGTTGTATTTTGGGATAGACATAACTTTTCCGTAAGCTCTGTTATTATTGAGTGGACTTAATATAAACCTTAAAACTATTGATATTTATAACATTTTTAATTTACCAGCATGATTTTTTAAAAGCGTCACAACTATAAATCACGCACTAATAAAAAGGGCTTGCGGCACCTAAAGTGCCGCCAGGCTCTAGTCTAGTGTCCACCCCAACCCAATTAAGTACCCCAGTTTTCGTTAACTCGCTTCGTTAGAAGCAAATTAACTATCCCCATAAGGGGAAATGAAAGCACTACCTGAAATGACTTGAAGCGCCAAGAGAGCAATCACTGATGGCTTGTCCTTGGGGCCCATAAATAACCTCATTACGATTTCTCGCATAAATTGAGCTTTAAAGCGCTCGGTAAGCTATGGGTGTACTTATAAGTATCATGCTGAAGGAAGGTCTACAACACCTTCCACAGGACTGTCTGCATTGAGCAATAATTTTCAGATTAGAAAAAGTAAAATGATACTTTCATGAAATTTTTCTTTTTCGACGCTGAGGAAATGCTGCCTACCATCTCGAGCAGCTCTTTATACGTAATCTTTTTACCGACTGACGAGACCCAGATTGCTTATTCATCAGCACATTCAATAGTCGCACTTATTATATGAACCCCCGGCCCATAAAATATGCTTATTTATTTAGTTCTAAATGATCTTAAAATAAGCTTTGATATTCTTTTAGTTTATATATAATTCACGCTCAAATTTTAATTCTCTGGAGTACTCTGATGTCCCGATTCGTGGCCCTGATGACCTTGTTCTTGTGTGGTTGGAGTAGTTTAGTGACTGCGGCCGACAAAAACCTTGAAATTGGCTATATGCCCATTATTCCGATCTCCCAAGCATTTATTGTTTTGGAAGGCGACACCTTGGAAAAGGCCGGCGTTAGCGATCCTAAGTTGTTTCAATTTCAAAATGGCCCCGCTATTGTGCAAGCGCTCCTAGCCGGTCAATTAGATGTTGCCTATCTTGGTATTGGACCTGCCATGGTTGCCCGTGCCAAAGGCGCTGACATTAAAGTGGTTGCCTCTAACATTGTTGAGCAAATCAGCATGGTCGCCTTGGGCGAACTGTCTCCTTACTTTGATAATGGTGATGCAAAAACAGCGTTTGCCCGTTTTAAAGCGGATAAAGGCCGTAAAGCCGTTATCTCCACCTTCCCTAGAGGTTCAGTGCCAGAAACAGTGTTGCAGTACTGGTTACAAAAACAACTGGGTATGAGCAGCGATGAGATCAAACAAAACATCGACATCATTTACCAAGGCGCGGCTCAGGTACAGCAAGCACTGATGACCGAAGCGGTCGATGGCGCCGCTATTTTAGAGCCGGTTGTTAGTATTATTCGTGATAAAAAATCCGATGCAACCGTCGTGGCCTCAGGTTCAGGTATGTTCCCTCATCAACCAGGTGCGGTATTAGCCGTGCGTGAATCATTGATCAATGAGCATCCTGAATTGGTAAAAGCGCTAGTGAAAGCCCATATCGCAGCCACCCATGAACTGCGTGATGCCCCAGAAAAAGCGGTCAAAGCCGTGGGTAAATACGTCGGTGGTGGTCGTTTACCCAGCAAGATTGTTTTGAATGCGCTGCACAACTCACACGATCAGTTTGAAGCAGATCCTAATGCGATCATAGATGGCACTCGTACCATGCGTGATTTTCAATCCAGCCAAGGTACGCTTAAAGCAAGCGTTGACCTAGACGCACTGTTTGATGTTCGTTTTTATAACGAACTCATTAGGGAGTAATTCCACCTCATGGAATCACACACTCACCCTTTAACACGCTCACAATGGGGGCGTGCTTTACTGGGAATATTAGGCGTAGCAGCATTTGTACTGTTGTGGAAATACGCGCAAGCGGCAGGCTGGGCGGCAGCTGGCACCATTCCCGATCCCTTTAAACTGCCACAAGCACTGGTTGATGAGTGGACATCCGAGCGTTTAATGCCAGCCGTCCTCTCAAGTTTAGTGCATTACGCTTGGGGCTTGGCGATTGGTACTTTTCTTGGCTTCTTAGTGGGTACATTAGCGGCGTCTTCATCGCTGCTAGACGCCTTACACGCTTTGCTAGCGCGGATTCTACGTCCGATTCCGCCATTGGCGTGGGTGGTTTTTGCCATCGCTTGGTTTAAAGTAAGCCATGCGGGCGCCGCCTTCGTGATTGCCATAGGCGTATTCTGGGTAAACTACTTTGCAACCTATTCTGCGGTACGCAATGTGGATTCTCGTTTTTATGACCTAGCCCGTGCGTTTGGTCAAAATGGCTATTTTCGTCAAGCCTTTCAAGTAACCTTACCGGGAGCGGCAACGGGAATTTTCTCGGGTATTCGTACCGGTATCGGACAAGCGTGGATGACCTTGATCGCCGCTGAATTGTTGGGTGTTCCCGGCATGGGACAAGAGATGAATTCCGCCGCCGGCGTCGGTGCTTATGAAGTGGTTGTGGTTTACATGCTGATTATTTCTCTGGTTTACACCTTGAGTGATACCCTATTTGGTTTGATTGAAAAGCGAGTGTTAACATGGCGCCCATCCTAAAGATTGAAGATCTGAGTTATCACTACGGGAACAATCCTGACCCCGTTTTTGCTCATTTGAATCTTCAAATAGAAGATGGCGAGTTTATTGCCGTCGTTGGTGGTTCAGGCGTTGGTAAATCGACACTGTTACGTTGTGTCGCTGGCCTGACCTCAGCCAGTCATGGCACTATTTCACTAAACGTCGAGGAAGACGAAACCCGCCGCTCTCGCAGCGTGGTGTTTCAAGATGGTCGTCTCATGCCTTGGCGTCGATTGCGCAGCAATATAGCGTATGGGCTGACAGGGCTCAAACTGACAGCCGAAGAAAAACACAACCGCATAGACGAAGTATTAAAACTGACTCGCCTTGACGAGCTGGCTGAGCGTTGGCCACACCAGTTGTCCGGTGGCCAAGTACAACGGGGCGGTATTGCCCGAGCATTGGCGGTCAAGCCTCACTTATTGTTGATGGATGAGCCTTTTAGTGCGGTCGATGCCATCACGCGCCAACATTTGCAAGATCAGTTACTGGCGATCTGGGAACAGACGCGCAAAGCGGTAATGTTTATCACCCACGATATTGAAGAAGCGGTGTATTTAGCCGATCGAGTCATTGTATTATCGGGTTCACCGGCGAACGTCGTGTTAGATAAACCCATTGATCTGCCTCGCCCAAGAGATCGTGGCACAGACAAGTTGCAAAAAATGGCTCAAGAGATCGCAAACGCACTTTAATTTTCAGAAGAATTGTTAGAAGGATACCCTCATGGCCGTTACACGATTATTGATCCACGCACCCACAGTAGATGCATTGAAACGAGCACAAAACAATGCCCGCAATTTACTTAAATTAGAACCGGATGCCCAGGTAGAAATCGTCGTCAATGGCCCCGCGATGGCAGTGGCGGTCACCTTGACAGACTCCGATATTCTAAGTCGACTGGTGATGTGTCGTAATAGCTTACAAGCGCAATCCCTGACCGCTCAGGCAGACGTTAAGCTGGTTGACGCCGCCGTTCAGTATCTTGCTCATCAACAAGCCGCTGGTTGGTCTTATCTTCGCGCTTAAGATTTGCCCGTCAGCGAGTCTATACGCGCCCCTATCTATACACGCCTCTATCTATACACGCTCCTATTAGATGGGTAGGAATCCTTTAATCTAAAGATTCAAAGCATTCTCTTCGCTTGGCTGAATTGGCCCTCTAACTCGCCCCGCTTTAGTGCGTTTAGCCGGATTTACCTCCTCAGACCAATGATTAACACAATAGGCTTGAAATACCTTATTCATTAGCGCACTTTATACTTCAGTATTTACACTAAACGATTATTACGGGTATTAAATTCATGAGCACGATTCATTTTGTCGGTGGTGAAAAAGGTGGGGTAGGTAAATCGGTATTATCCCGTCTGCTATCACAGTATTTTCTGGATAAATCACAACCCTATGTCGGCTTGGATGCCGATCAGTCACACCCGACACTGAGCCGCTATTACCTCGATTACACCCGAACCATCAATCTGGATCACTTTGAAAGCATCGATCAGATTATGGAGTTGGCGTTAGAAGATGATTGCAATGTGCTGATAGATCTTCCCGCACAAAGCGAACGTTTTCTCGACCGCTGGATCGAAGAGAACGGCGTTATCGAGATGTGCCAAGAGATGGGCATTAAACTCGTTTATTGGTATGCCGTCGATAGCGGCCCTGATTCAGTAAATCTACTGGACAACTTCCTCAACAAATACAGCCATCAGCTATCGGTGATTGTGGCCAAAAACCAAGGCCGGGGCACCGACTTTAGCAATATTGAAGCCTTAGCACCGTTACAGGGGTTTGATACAAACCAAAAACCGGTGGCGCAGTTTTATATCCCCGCACTACACACCCCTACCATGCAGAAGATCGAGAAACTGGGTCTGAGCTTTTGGGCCGCGGCAAACCTGAAAGATAATGAAGCCCCTCATCTGGGCTTAATGGAAAGACAACGCAGTCGAGTATGGGTCAACAAAGTTCATCATACCCTCGAAGGCTTAATGAACGATCTATAAGCTGATGCGGGGCCACACATAGCGTTTCGGCCCCGCTATCATTTTGCGCTAAAAGACTCTCTCCTCATTTTTACCCTCTTGCGCCTAACACGAATACTTTAGCGATGCCTCAGTATCATTTTTAGTCACTTTTGAGCCGCAAACATACCGCTTATCTGCTAAACTCGCGCCAATTAAAACGTTAAGGTTTCGGTTATGAGTTTTTCATCTTTTGGTTTACACCCTTCACTGCTGCAAGCCATTGAAGAAAAGGGTTATAACCAACCAACCCCTGTACAACAGGAAGCGATCCCCGCTATTTTCAAACAGCAGGATCTCATGGCTGGCGCGCAAACAGGTACCGGTAAAACCGCGGCCTTTGCCCTGCCTATTCTGCATACCTTAGCCGATCAGCAAACCCCCGCTAATATCGTTAGCGCACTGGTTTTAACCCCTACGCGGGAGCTGGCGCAACAGGTCGCACAAAGCTTTCAGGGTTATGGCAAACACCTTTCACTGCGCACAGTGGTGGCCTATGGCGGTGTCAGCGTTAATCCACAGTTAGATGCCATTGCCCAAGGTGTCGATATTCTGGTGGCCACACCGGGCCGTTTGATGGATCTATTGTCCCGTGGGGCGATCGATCTCAGCCAACTGGCGTTCTTCGTATTAGACGAAGCAGATCGCATGCTCGATATGGGCTTTATTGATGATATTAAGCGGATTCTTCGCGCCGTGCCCAAAAACCGCCAGACACTTCTCTTCTCCGCCACCTTTGATGATGCGGTTTTTAAACTCAGCCAACAGCTACTCAATAATCCGCAGCTGATTGAGGTCGATCAGCGCAATGCCGCCGCCACTCAGGTTGAACAGATCGCCTATGAAGTGGATAAGCACCGTAAACGGGAGATCACTTCCTACCTGATCGGTTCGAAAAATTGGCAGCAGGTACTGGTATTTACCCGCACTAAAAAAGGTGCCGACGATCTTGCCAAAGAGATGTGTAAAGACGGCTTAAAAACCGTTGCCATTCATGGGGATAAATCCCAAGGTGCCCGAGAACGAGCGCTAGAAGGGTTTAAAGAGGGTTCGATTCGTGTCTTGGTTGCCACCGATGTCGCCTCCCGTGGCCTCGATATTCAGCAACTCAAATATGTAATCAACTATGAGTTGCCCCACAACGCCGAAGATTATATCCACCGGATTGGTCGTACCGGCCGCGCAGGTGAAACCGGTGTGGCGATTACGCTGCTAAGTGCCGATGAGAAATGGCTACTGGATGAAGTGCATAAAATTCTCGATGGCCACCTCATGCAGCAGTGGCTTCCCGGCTATGAGCCGAGCCTCGAGCAGAATTTCGGCCAAACGAAAAAAAAGGGGCGCGGCGGCAATAGCCGACATAGCAAACCAGCCGGCCGCTCACGCAGACGATAAGGAGCGCAATGATGCAGGATATCTTAGATCAGATCGTTGCCACCATCGGTGCCAGTGAAGAACGGGGCAAAGTTGCAGACTATATTCCTCAACTGGCCTGTATCGATCCTAATCAGTTTGCCATCACTGTGGCGATGGCGGATGGTCGTGTCTTTAGCGCCGGCGATAGCCAACAGCTGTTCTCGATACAGAGTATCTCAAAAGCCTTTACCCTCACTATCGCGCTGGGCAAACTCGGCGATGCCCTCTGGGCACGGGTGGGCAGAGAACCCTCGGGAGATCCGTTTAACTCTATCGTGCAGTTAGAGCATGAACATGGAAAACCCCGCAACCCCTTTATAAATGCCGGTGCCATCGCCGTCGCTGATGCCATCCTGATGGGCCACCAGCCAAAAGAAACCCTGGCGGAGATCTTACAGTTTGTGCGTTTTATCGCCGATGACGACAGCATCAGTATCGATGAAAAAGTGGCGCGCTCAGAACAGAGCAAAGGGGACCGTAACGCTTCCCTTGCCCACTTTATGGCGTCATTCGGACGCATAGACAACCCCGTCGACTGCGTACTGGGCACCTACTTCCATCACTGCTCAATCGCCATGAATACCCAACAACTGGCAAAGGCCGGTCTGTTTTTGGTCGATAACGGCCGTAACCCCGTTACCGGTACACGGGTAGTCTCCACCCAACGTGCCCGTCGGATTAACTCCCTGATGCTAATGTGTGGTCATTATGACGGCTCAGGAGAGTTCGCTTTCCGTGTTGGTTTGCCGGGCAAAAGTGGCGTTGGTGGTGGGATTTTAGCGATTGCCCCCGGCAAGGCTTCAATCGCTGTCTGGTCGCCGGGGCTCGATAACGTCGGTAATAGCAAACTGGGCACCGAAGCCTTGGAAAAGCTGGTGCAGCACACCGGTTGGTCGATTTTTGGATAACCTGATTGGATAAGGATTGTATTGTGGAAAACCTAGGTTCAGCAGCCATTGCACTGTGTAACCCTAAAAGCCCCTCCAATGTTGGGGCGGTCATGCGAGCCGCGGGTTGCTATGGTGCCTGTGCGATCTTCTATAACGGCACCCGCTTTGAAAGAGCGGCTAAGTATCATACCGACACCCGTGACGCTCACTTAAAGGTGCCACTGACCGCTGTTGAATCCTTTGTTGGCCTAGCGAAGGCACCGCAGAAGCTGGTCTGTATCGAACTCGTCGAAGGTGCCACCCCTCTGCCCGACTTCGTCCACCCAGAGCATGCCCTCTATGTCTTTGGTCCGGAGGATAGCTCGATTGATCAAGCCACCGTTAATGCCGCCGATGCGGTGGTCTATATCCCCACCAACGGTTGTATGAACTTAGCGGCAACGGTTAATGTGCTACTTTATGATCGCATGGCCAAGCAGAACCGTCAGATAGACCCCGATCTGATTAAACAGAGCCGCGATGCTAACAACCGGCTCGTGCTTAATAAGTCATAAATCAGCTTCACCCGCAGACAAACAACAACTTCATGAAACCGGCCGGATAAGTATGACCACTTACCGGCGCTTTCTATACGTCCTCATCTATACGCCTCTTTTATACGTCCCCCTATACGACACTGCCTATACGGTTCTTTCTATACCGTTCTTTCTATCAGGCCTTTCTGCACGACGCTCGCTGTACAGCAATGATGTTGTCTCAACCCCTATTGCTCATTCCATTAACATTTCCGTTTAATTATTCCGTTCAGACAACCATCGACCTCGACCTCAATATCTATTACCGAAAAGCCACGCATACAGGCTTTTAAAGCACGATTAACCTTGTGATGCGTGAAGACTGAGAAAGGTATGCTAGACAGGCTTAGGTGTTCTTAGGAAGGCTTAGCTACGTGATGTTAACTGCGTTATGAAAGCCTATGCGAAAAGACCTACGGCCTGATCAATAAACCTAAGCGAGCTGAATATAGAAAGGTTATAGAACAAAAAAAAGACAGATAAACACGGCGAGCGGTTTATCTGTCTTTATAGGTTGTGATCATCGTTGATGAATGATTATTCTTAACGATGAAGCTTAATGGTTGATCAGCGCCCTTTCCAAGGGACCAGTTTTTTCTCGAGGTAACGCATCAACATATCAAACAGATAGGCGATAATACCAATCACGATAATGCCCATGATAACGATATCAGTGACTAAGAACTCGGCCGCGTTGAGAACCATAAAGCCTAAACCCGCCTGAGCTGCTACCATTTCAGCGGCCACCAAGGTGGTCCAGCCAAAGCCAATACCGATTCGCATACCAGTCAGAATCTCAGGCAGTGCGTTGATCAGAATAATATGACGAATCACCTGCCAGCGGCTTCCACCCATCGAATAAGCTGCATGAATCTGCTCCATGGCGACGGATTTAACACCGGCCCGAGCACTCAAAGCCATCGGTGCGAAGATCGCTAGATAGATCAGTACGATTTTAGATACTTCACCGATACCTAACCAGATAATAACCAGTGGTAAATAGGCCAATGGCGGCAGTGGACGGTAGAACTCAATAATCGGATCAAAGATACCCCGAGCGATACGGTTAACCCCCATAAAGATACCGATCGGCACGGCGGTTACCAAGGCTAACAAGAAGGCAGAGAACACCCGCATCATACTCCAGCCGGTATGTTCTAGCAGCGTGGCGTTAGCAAACCCTTCGGTCGCCACCTCCCAAAAGCGCATCACAACAGCGCCGGGAGAGGGTAGAAATAGCGGTTTAACCCACTGAAAATAGGTAGCGATATACCATATACCGATCAGCATCGCCGTCGTAAATAGGCTGATCGCCAAGCTTTTACCCTGCCCCGGCGCACCGTAAGACTCACCCGGTTTAACTGGCCCAGCAGCAAATATGGATAAACAGCGTTTTAGAATCGTTGGTTTAACGACTGTGTTGAATGACGCCTCTGTATTAACCGGCGTCGTAGCGGCTGTTGTCTGGTTCATTAGTGTAATCCTCCACCAGCGACTTCATCACCATGAATAATACCCAACACTTTCTCACGCATCGCAATAAACTCAGGCATCGATTTCACTTTCCGAGCATCTCGGTTTTCCAAGAAAATCTTATTAAACTCCAGCGGGAATTCATGGGTAATACGGCCAGGACGCGGTGACATAATGATCAACCGTGACGCCATAAACAATGCCTCTTCAACACTGTGGGTAATAAAGAACATCATCTTTTGAGTTTCCTGCCAAACATCCAGCAGTAGTTCCTGTAGCACTTCACGGGTCAGTGCATCCAGTGCGCCCAGTGGCTCATCCAGTAATAGCATATGTGGATCATTGGTCAGTGCACGGGCAATACCTACCCGCTGTTGCATCCCGCCAGATAGTTGATAAACGGGATGGTTATGAAAATCTTCTAAGCCAACAAGTTTAAGGTAATCCGCGGCGCGCGCCTTGCGCTCTTTCTCGCCAACCCCTTGCAGCTTCAAACCAAACGCGGCATTTTCTAACACATTTAACCAAGGCAGTAGCGCATGCTTCTGAAACACGACCCCACGATCTTTGCCCGGCCCTGAAATCTGATCTTTCAGATCCAAGCCACAAGCAACCCGAGGTAAACCCGCAATAGAGCTATCCCCCAGTGTTAAATATCCATCAGAGGGCTGGATAAAACCCGCCATCAGATTGAGTAGGGTTGTTTTACCACACCCGGAAGCCCCCAATGCAACCACAAACTCCCCCGGTTCGATATTAATATTAATACCTGAAAGTGCGGTGACGGCTTCACCACCATTCACACCCGGATAAAGAACGGATACATCACGAATTTGTAATCGGCTCATACCTAAATCTCCTGTAAACAGCCTTGATAACTCAAGCTATCTCACTCAGTTTGTATCAAACATTTGACCGTCAAACTGAGCGAAACAGCTCTCGGTTAGATCAAAGCTTGGCAGCGGCTTCAGCGAAGGATGGGTTAACAAACACGCTATAATCTTCAGCCAGTGCACGTACTTTGCCCTGCTGCTTTAAAAACTCTGAAGTAAACTGCAACGCTTTAGATGCGCCACCTTCAGCCCCACAACCCAACCAAGTGCAACTGGTTTGTTCAGTCAAACTTGGGAAGTCATACAGTGCCAATACACCCGGCACTTCGGTGGCAGCACCACCGGTCATCTTCGCAATAGACTGTACTAATGGCGCATCGGCCGTCAGACCATCTTTCTGCTCTTTATAAGACGCATCGGCATCCGCAATCAGCTTAATCATCTGAGCGACAAACGCTGGCTTCTCTTCACCTAAAGACTTGTTAATGACGACGCCATCAAAGGTCGCTTTACCCCAACGGCTTAGATCGCCAGAACTAAACAGAACATGACCCGATTGTTTAATACGTCCTAGCGCTGGATCCCAGATAAAGGCCGCATCGATATCACCGCGTTCCCATGCCGCATTAATCGCATTGGGTTGCATGTTGATCAACTTAACGTCTTTCTCAGTTAAGCCAAACTGCTCCATAGCGAACAACATGTGAAAGTGAGTCGTTGATACAAAAGGCACACCGATGGTTTTGCCTCTTAAATCCTGCGGTGCAGAGATACCAGAACCATCGCGCACAACTAATGCTTCGGCGTTATTAATGTTCTCTAAAACCCAGACCAGTTCGATATCCAGTCCGCGATTGACCGCCGCCGCAATGGGGCTAGAACCAGCAGTGGCAATATCAATATCGCCGGATGCCATAGCGGTAATCACCTTGGCACCTGAATCGAAGCGACGCCATTCAATATCCATGCCGGTTGCTTTTTCTAACTGTTTCTCTGCAATCACCGATTTCCAAGGGTTCATGATTCCTTGATAGCCAATGGTGACCGTATCGGCACTGGCTAGGCTGGAAAATACAAATCCGCTTGCAAGAACCGATAGCGTGGCTGCTTTTTTAACAAACTGGGTAATCTTTCTTGCTCTCATGTTAATACTCCTAGAGGTGTGAAGTCGGTTGATCTGTATTCACATTAGGAGCAGACGTGTTGCAAACGATAGATCCAAGCATTCAAAAGAATAGGTCCAGAGAGAGTGAATGGACTATAATTTGCATCAGATTGGAGCAAAGCCATTTCATAACACGGGCAAAACATGCTTGAACAACATTTTCTTATCGAATTTGACCCTGAACGGACCCTTCAGGAGCAAACCCGCGAGCATTTGGTTAACCTTATTCTCTCAGGCAAGCTGCCATTCAATCAGCCACTGCCCTCATCCCGCCGATTAGCCCAGCTACTGGGGGTTTCACGTAATACTATCGTGCTCATTTATGAGAGTTTAGTCGACAGCGGTTTTATCGAAGCTCGCGCCAGAAAAGGCTACTTTGTGGCCCACGGTTTTAAGAACCCAGAGGTCATTAGCACCAACATGGTGCAAGAAGCAGATGACCACTCGCCTGACTGGTCTCAACGATTTCAAAAAAAGCCCAGTACTCGACGCAATATCATCAAACCCAACGATTGGCAGAGTTTTGAATATCCATTTATCTATGGTCAGATCCAGCATGAGTTCTTTCCCTTAGAGCAGTGGCGCGACGTGGTCCGAAAAAGTATGAGCGGGCGGGGAAATAAATATTGGATCAATGATATGGTCGATACCGATGATCCAATTCTGATTGAACAGATACGTACCCGCCTACTACCACGACGGGGCATCTACGTAGAGCCTAACGAAATCATCATTACCATCGGTACGCAGAACTCGCTCTACCTTCTCGCTAACCTGTTATGTAACAGCCGCACCCGCATGGCGGTTGAGACGCCTGGTTTTCGCGATGCCTTTAATATTTTCTCGCTGTTTGACAGCCAAGTGCATCAACAACCCATAGATGAAGATGGCATCATTCTCGATGAGCGGCTAAACGATTGTGATTATGTCTTTGTCACCCCTAGCAATCAGGTACCGACGGGGGTGGAACTCAGCGCCGAACGTCGGCAGCAACTGATGGCGATGGCGGTCAACCAAGACTGGATTGTGATCGAAGATGATTACGATGCCGAAATCAATATGAAGCAGAATCCCAAACCTGCGCTGAAGGCAAATGATCCACATAACCGCGTCATCTATATCGGCAGTATGTCAAAATCGATCTCACCCGGCCTCAGAATCGGCTATATGGTGGCGGATGAAGAACTCATCTCGGAGGTACGCGCACTGCGTCGTTTAATGTATCGCCACCCCCCCGTTAATAATCAACGACACCTCGCACTGTTTCTATCACTCGGCTACTACGATACTTATTTACGCAAAATTCGTGAGATCAACTCCTCTAAACTGCAACGTATCGTGCAATCGGTTAACCGCCACTTTCCCGAGATGCGCACCGCTCAAGATATCAATCAGGGCGTTTCCTCTGTGTGGTTAAAGGCACCCGAAGGCGTCAACACCGAAGAAGTATCTTGGGCCGCCACCCGTAAGAGTATCCTGATGGAGCCGGGCGCGATCCACTTTGTCTATGAAAATCCGCCGGAGAACTACTTTCGGCTGGGCTTTTCCTCCATTGCTAACCATAAAATCGAACCGGGCATTGCGGCACTCAAAAAGGTTTTTGCCCAATTTTAGAACGCTGGTACTAAACTCTCTTTGAGCTGGACCTATAGCAGATCACCCTTTCCCATCTACCTTATATCTAGCGACCCAATCAGCATGCTGAGTGTTTGATGGGTCCTTGATATCGGAGATCTGCTCATGCCCCACCTGGAACTGGCCATACTATTAGTCTTTGTCGCTGCCCTTGTGCGTGGCTATACAGGCTTTGGGTTTGCCGCCATTGCGATCTCTGGGTTAAGCCTTATCTGGCCAGCACAGGTGAGTGTGCCGGTGATTCTTATTATCGATGCCGCCGGTGCTATCGGCATGTTGGCCAGCGCTTGGAAGTCGGCCGACCGAACACTACTGAAACACCTGAGTATCGGCGCCATTATCGGCATGCCCCTTGGGCTGACCATACTCATTCAAGTACCGGACCCCATTCTTAAATTCGTTATCAGCATCGCTATTTTAGGCATGGCCTTATGGATTTTGTGTGTCCGTAATCTCAAGATAAAAACGAATCACTGGCAGACCAGCGGTATCGGTGGAATCTCCGGTGCCTTTACCGCCGCCGCATCCGTCGGCGGGCTACCGATTGTCTGCTATCTACTGATGACCGCCCATGTCGCTCAGGTGCAACGAGCCACCATGGTGATCTTTCTGAGTGCGACCGGCCTTATTTCCATCGGCTTGATGGCTGGTAGTGGCGTCGTGACTCACGCGCTGTTGCAACCCACTCTATGGCTATTATTACCGGTCATCATCGGCGTGCAGTTAGGACAGTGGTTTTTCCATCGAAAACCACCTCAATCATTTCGACCTATTGCTTTACCCATTCTTATGTTGCTGTCCACCACCAGCCTCTACTTCAGCAGTCTAGCGATCTTTGGTTAAGGAGCTCAGGATGAACAAAACCGTTGTTATTACAGGTGCTACTTCAGGCTTTGGTTTAGCTGCCGCCCATCGCTTTGCCGATGCCGGCTGGAATCTGATCCTCACCGGTCGTCGCGAAGCGCGGCTGACCGACATCGTCGCCGAGCTCTCGGTTAAATGCAGTGTGTTAGCGATCACCTTGGATGTCTGTGACAGTGATGCGGTACGCCAAGCATTTGAGCAGCTACCCGCCCCTTTTGATCATATTGACGTGTTGATTAACAACGCGGGATTAGCGCTAGGCACCGAACCGGCCAGCTCAGCTAACCTGTCTGATTGGCACACCATGATTGATACCAACATCAAGGGGTTAACCACCGTCACGCATACCCTATTACCAGCATTAATCGCCTCCGGCCGGGGCAGCAGCGTCATCAACATTGGCTCCATTGCCGCGAATTGGCCCTACCCCGGCGGCAATGTTTACTGCGGCACCAAAGCCTTTGTTGAGCAATTTTCGTTGGCACTCCGCTGTGATCTCGCTGGCACCGGCGTGCGTGTCAGCTGCCTAGCGCCAGGCTTATCCGAAAGTGAATTTACACTGGTCAGAACCGGCGGTAATCAACAAGCCTACGATGCCCTTTATAAAGGTACCGAAGCCATTCAACCAAACGATATCGCCGATACGCTGCTGTGGATTGCGCAGCTACCGGCTCATCTGAATATCAATACGTTAGAAATCATGCCCGTCAGTCAAAGCTGGGCACCTTTTTCAATTAACCGCGATGCCTGAATAACGCGTACAACAGGAGTCACCCGATGTCACAGTACAGTGAATATAATACTGAACAAATACGATCCCATGACAAAGAGCATGTCTGGCACCATCTCACCCCCGGTGCTGCCGCCGAAAAAGGGATGCCTCTGTTTGTTAAAGGAGAGGGTTTAAACCTATGGGATATCGAAGGCAACCAATACCTCGATGCCTCCGCAGGCGGAGTTTGGGTCACCAATGTGGGCTACGGCCGAAAAGAGATTGTCGATGCGATCAGCGAACAACTGATGCAGCTCAACTTCTTTGCCAGCTCAATGGCCAGTAAACCCGCCGCTATCTTTGCCAAAAAACTGATCGAAAAAATGCCTGGTATGCAGCGGGTTTTCTACTCTAGTTCAGGTTCTGAAGCCAACGAAAAAGCCTTTAAAATGGTGCGCCAGATCTCACACAAAAAATACGCGGGTAAAAAGAACAAAATTCTCTACCGTGAACGGGATTATCACGGCACCACCATTGCTGCTTTGAGTGCCACAGGCCAGTCACAACGTAAGGAGCAATTTGGCCCCTTCGTGCCCGATTTTGTCGAGTTCCCGCACTGTTTCGAATATCGCAGCCAGTTTGATGAAACCGACAATTACGGCCTAAAAGCCGCACAGCTGATGGAAGATGTCATCCTACGGGAAGGCCCCGATACGGTTGGCGCAGTGATTATCGAGCCGATCACCGCCGGCGGTGGCGTGATTCTTCCGCCTGAAGGTTATTTAAAAGCGGTCGAACAGATCTGTAAAAAACACGATGTGCTGCTTATCATCGATGAAGTGGTCTGTGGTCTAGGTCGCACCGGTAAATGGTTCGGTTATCAGCATTACGATATCCAGCCCGATATCGTCACCATGGCTAAGGGCGTCGCCTCGGGTTATGCGGCGATCTCCTGTACCGTCACCACAGAAGCCGTTTATCAGAGCCTACAGGAGGATTCGTCAGAGGATAAAATGGGCTATTTCCGAGACATTTCAACCTATGGTGGCTGTTTGGCAGGCCCTGCCGCCGCGGCCGCTAATATGAAGATTCTCGAAGATGAAAATCTACTGGAAAACTGTGCGACCTTAGGCGAAAAACTCCTGACAGGCTTAAAAGCCTTGCAAGACAAGTACCCTATTATCGGTGATGTCCGCTGTCTCGGTTTGTTCTGCGGTATCGAACTGGTCAAAGATCGAACCACCAAAGAACCGGTCGACGAATCGGTGGCCATTCACGTTGCCAACGCCTGTAAACAAGCGGGACTGCTGATTGGTCGTACCAACCGCAGCTTCGAGCAATACAACAACATACTCAACATGAGTCCGGCGCTCTGTATCACCGAGGCCCAACTTGAGCGTATATTGACCATACTTGGCGAGGTCTTTGCATCACTCCCTGAAACAAAATAATCAGGGTACTTGACCGCTCGGCGCCTGCCGGGCGGTCATTTCAGGGTTAAAAAGGATAATTTATCTTAATGACAGCCTAAACGTCATTACCTGAGGAGCCTAAGGAGAGTGTATTGTGAAGGATTTAACCGGTTTAGATATCACCGTTCATAACCAATCAACCCTAGACCTCTATAACACCGTCGTTGCCGATCTTTGTCGCTTTAAAAACCCTGTCCCCCTCACCATGAAGGTGCTTGAAGCGGAACCCTGCTTCGTCATGGGGCAGGTCTTTAATGGGCATATTAATCTTTGGACCACCGACCGTGATGACCTGCAATGGTCGTTAGAAAGCTTAGCCACCATCTCCCGCATTGATCCCGCGGGTCTTAATAGACGTGAGCGGATGCACGTTGCCGCCCTGCAAACCTGGGCGACAGGTAACCTCGTCAAAGCATCCGCACTACTGGATGAAATCCTGATCGAATACCCGCTGGATATATTAGCCCTACTCAGTGGTCACCAACTGGATTTCTTCCTCGGTGATGCAGCCAACCTGCGGGGGCGTGTCTACCGCGTTTTACCCTCTTGGGACAAAGAGCATCCACTGTATGGTTATCTGCTCGGCATGCTCAGTTTTGGTCAAGAGGAAGCAGGCCATTATGAACAAGCAGAAATATCCGCCATGGAAGCGGTGGAGCGTAACCCTCAGGATGTCTGGGGTATCCATGCCGTGGCCCATGCTCTGGAGATGCAAAATAAGTATGAACAGGGTGCTCGTTTCATGCAGGATTACGCACAAAACTGGCAGAACGATAATGTGATGGTGTCACATAATGCGATTCACCATGATCTGTTCCTGCTAGAAACCGGCGAGATGGACAAAGCGATTGAGATCTACGACAACTTTGTTCATTGGGACGGCATCGACCCTATTCCGATGGCACTGGTGGATGCCTCTTCTGTCCTATGGCGGCTATACCTTGAAGATGAAGCCCTAGGTGATCGTGCACAAACCCTCACCGATTCGTGGAAACAGAAAAGCGATCAGCTGTTTTATACCTTTAACGATGCCCATGCGATCATCGCCTTTGCCATCAATCATGATGAGCAGGCCGCTAAAAACCTACTCTCTGATCTAACCCGTTATATCGCCTCCGGTGACTCCGATGTCACCAACCATGCCATGTCATTACAGACAGGTTTACCCATCTGTGAAGCAATCTTTGCCTTTTCAAAAGGTGACTACAACACCACCGTTGAAAAACTGATGCCCATTCGTAACACCACCGCCCAATTCGGGGGCAGCCACGCTCAACGGGATATCTTTGCCCGTACCTTGCTAGAAGCGGCGATTCGGGCAGGTAAGAAAAACCTCTCCACCGCACTGGTCAATGAACGATTAATGGCTCGTCCTCAAAGCCCATATAACCAGAAGAAGCAACAGCAGGCGTTAGCGCTACAATAAGCTTGTGCTCTACTCTTGAGAAGCACTGATTCCTGAGCGCTATTTACCCCTGAGCAGCCTCTCACAACAAGAGGCTGCTGCTCTCCTCACCCGTTAACGGCTAACCCGCGCGAAAGCCATAAGATGCGCTGATATAAAACCGACAATTCAAGCAAAAATAATCACTTAGCGGTATTTCCACATTATTCATGTGCAAATAGAGGACGGCCCATGAATCTTTACACTACTTCACAAATTTACCCCTTATATGGGACTCGTCTCATATAGCGAGGAGTGCTATTATTATGCCTGTTTTTTCAATCAGACTAGGAGTGTCGATCAATGAAAATGTTTGTTAAAGCCGTATTGTGCGCAACCGCGTTAACCGCTGCCGCAGCACCTGCCGTGGCTGAAGATTTCGCATTTAAAGACCAAATTGAAGCCCGTCAGGGGTATTTTCAAATGGTTAAATTCAACATGGGCGTGCTCGGCGAAATGGCTAAAGGCAAACGCGATTATGATGCTGACCTAGCTCAAGCGATTGCTAATAACCTGAAGAATGCTGGCGCGATGGACAATAGTCTGATGTGGCCAAAAGGTTCCGATATGGATGCCGACGGTCTCTCTGGCCACACCAAAGCGAAAGCTGATATTTGGCAAGCAGACTCTGAAGTGGGTGCTAAATTTGAAGACTTCGCCGCCGCCACTGAAACCATGGCTGCCAATGCCGGACAAGGTCTTGATGCCCTTCGTGGTGCAATCGGTCCTTTAGGCAAGTCATGTAAATCTTGTCACACCGACTACCGCGCTAAGTAAAACCACAACGGTAGTTTTATAGGCTGCTATAAAGCTACCGCTTCCCCAATCCTCAATAGCATAAGGAGTATCGAATTGATGGTTAAAATTTGGGACCTGCCGACTCGAATTTTTCACTGGGTACTTGTTGCTCTCTTCACCTTTCTAATTTATAGCGGTCGCTGGGATGACAGCCTAATGCAGTGGCACTTTTATAGTGGCTATGCACTGTCGGGGTTGATTCTTTTTCGTGTGTTATGGGGCATTTTCGGTACACATTATGCTCGGTTCTGCTCCTTCATTACCTCGCCTATTCAGGGTATCAGCTATCTAAAAGCCACTTTCACCGGTAAGGCAAAGCATTTCTACGGCCACAATCCGGCCGGTGCCATGATGGTGATCATGCTGATCCTCTTACTGATGCTACAAGTTGCTTCGGGTTTAATTACCTCGGATGAAATATTGTGGGAAGGGCCATTTTACGCCAGTGTCAGTGATGAACTCGCCAGTCTAGGCGCTGAAACTCATCACCTCGTTCAATCGATACTGGTTTATCTGGTGGGCTTTCATATTCTTGGCGTCATCCTGCACAGCATTCTGTTTAAAGAAAAACTGGTATCAGCGATGGTAACGGGTAAGAAAAAAGATTTAGGCAATGCCACACCAAGGGGTGCAATTAACCCTATTGCACTGACGCTATGTATCGCCATCAGTGCCGGTTGGGTGTACTACCTATTTAGCTTGCCAGTTTAACTGGCATAACGTCAGACACAGCTTAAAGAAACGTCTAATCGGCCATTATCACTGAACTTAAATAATGGTCGATCAGGCTTACGCACTTCTCAATAGAACTAAAGCACATACCAAAGCAACGCGGGCAGTGTCACAAAGCCCATAAAGGTTGAGACGATCACAAATCCTGCCACTTCCTCAGGCCGCTGATCATACAGCTGGGCAAATAGATAACAGAACACCGCCGCGGGCATAGAACATTGTAAAATAATGACCCCCGCCGCTGGACCCGTCAGCCCCATCATCCAGACAATCCCCAAACCCACGCCAAACCCCATCAATAATCGTAATACCGATAAACCAAAGGCAACTTTCAAGCTGCCGATTTTCAGGCTGGCGAGTGATACGCCAAGGGTAAACAGCATCAGCGGTATTGTTAGATCGCCAATCAGCTTAGTGGTATTAAATAACCAATCAGGCACGCTCAGATCGCTAAATAGAAACACCGCGGCGAACGCTGTCGCTGGAATAATTGGCATCTTTAATAATGATTTAAGCGAGAAACTACCGGAGACAAATGCCACCCCTAGGGTCATCTGCACCACCACATAGACGGTAAAAAAAGTCACCGCCAACGCCAGCCCCTCTTCCCCAAACGCCAGCATACATAGAGGCAGACCAATATTGCCGACATTCGGCCAAGTGAGTGCTTGCAAAAATGCCCGCTGCGGCAGCTTAAACAGCGCCAACACCCCCGCGCCTATCAGCGAAAAAGCGGTAATCGCTGTTATCGCCGCCAACCCCATATCCGATAAATAGGAGGGTTGGAGCTCAACCTTCGCCAAGGCATAAAAAACTAAACAGGGGGTCGCGAAATAGGTAACGATGGCTGTCACCAACGAGGTATCAAAATCTTTTCCGCTTTTAGACCAGCCATAGCCGATCCCGACACAAACAAAAACAGGCATCAAAATAGAAAAGATCACTGAAAACATACAAGAACCTTAGGTTAGGGTTATCAAATCAACGCTCACCCAAGGGATGACGCAGCCTATCGGCCACATAATTTACCCTATAACGCCCACAAGGTCACAGTAGCACGTCATATTTTCTTACTGGTTAACTCCCAAACCATCGGCCAATAGCGCTGACAACCGCCCGAATACCCTATTGAGGGACTCAAAACGGTTGTTTGAATAAAACCGGCCCTAACCTGTCGTTCACGACAGTTACCCCACTGCGAGAACTTTTGTAGATTAATAGACATACCGCCAATAAACGAAAAATGGAATTTAATCATGAAAAAATATCTACTTGTCCTAGGCATCACAACAATGGGAATTGCCAGCCCTACATTAGTGAATGCTCAAAGCGTCTCCTATACTTCAACGCAGAACTCAGGCCCACTCAGCATTACACCTAGCGAGTTCCCTCCCGGTGTTTATGATTATCCAACTCAGATAAGTGATCGCTGGCCTGCCACGTTTAACGAGACCAGCCTTAATAGAATGTTTATGCACACCTTTAATATTAAGGTCGGCAAAGGATGTAGCGTATCGGCAGCAACCTTAAACATGAAAGTGACAGCACTGGGGAGATCTGAGGTACCGGTTAATGATAAATTAGGTTTTTTGAATAATGCCCAAGGCATTTTTAGCACCTCTATCTGGAATCAAAATGATCCCAGTGGCGCGTCAAAAAATCTGTCCTACAACTTGGCATCCGTGCCGGGAGTGGGTTCTATCTTGAATACACTCAATGACGGCACCTTCAGCATATACCTGCAAGATGATACCGCCGTTAATAGCGTAACATTACGCACCACGGTTACCTGTCCCGATCCTAACCCCTACGGCGGCCCAGTCGATGTGAAAGGTGAGCATTTCCAATGTTACGACGTGAAACCTGCAGAAAAATCAAAGCCGGTTGAAATTACCATTCAGGACCAGTTTGGTCGCGATAAAGTGGTATTAGGGCAACCCGTTATGTTGTGTAACCCGTCAGCTAAAATTCACGGTAAAAAAAGCTACCGCATACAAAATAAAGAGCGTCACCTGGTTTGCTATAACATCCTTAAACAGAGCTCGCCTAAAAGCCTGAAAGTACAGATTAACAATCAGTTTGAAGGTAACGGATTACAAACCGGAGAGCGTCAAATCTTCTGTGCTCCATCATTGAAAAAGCACATCACCGATGCCCGTCCGCAAACCCATCAAGGCTCGATGCAACCGATGAAAAAAACGCTTAATTAACCAGCCTTTATTCGCCTGAGGATCAAAAATCAGGTCTCGCCAAACCAAAAGCCTGGGCTTCGACCTAGGCTTTTCTGTTTCTGCTACAAGCCTATTAGCTATTTAAAACGTCAGCGACGAACAGTAGCGAGGCGCTCTGCTGATTCGGCTTATCCTTCAACAATAAGATCTTTAAAAAAAGATCCCTTTAACAATAGCCCTTTCAAGAATAGCGGCATGCTGCACTTCAACCGGCAAGCGCACCCATAAAAAAACGCCCTGCCTGCAAGCCGAAGCTGCAGACAGAGCGTGTTGGTCTTACCCTGCGAACTAATGAGCCATTAAGAAGGCTGTTTAGTTGTACGTAGGTAAGGCAGTTTTACGTCGATAGTACCGAACTTAGCCTTCGCTTCTTCATCATTCAGCGACAGACCCACGATAACATCTTCGCCTGATTGCCAGTTAGCGGGTGTCGCAATAGGTCCTTTAGCGGTTGCTTGCAGTGCATCCAGCGCACGCAGGACTTCAGCAAAGTTACGGCCAACAGACATTGGGTAGGTCATGGACAGTTGCAGTTTTTTGTCTGGGCTGAAGATAAAGACCACACGCACACTTGCAGAGTCAGCAGCCGTGCGGCCATCGGGTAGGTAAGCATCAGCTGGTAACATATCCAGCGCCTTAGCAACGGCCATATCGTCATCAGCAATGATCGGGAACTTAGCCGGTGCGCCGGAGTATTTCTCAATATCGGCTTTCCACTTAACATGCTCATCAACACCGTCTACAGACAGGCCGATAACTTTAGTGCCACGCTTTTCCCATTCAGCTGCTAGCTGAGCCACTGCACCAAACTCAGTGGTACAAACAGGCGTGAAGTCTTTCGGGTGGCTGAACAAAATAGCCCAGCTATCACCGATAAAATCATGCAATTTGAAGTCGCCTAGATCGGTTTTCAAATCCAGGTTAGGTACGATGTCATTGATTCGAAGTGCCATCTTTCATTTCTCCATTGTGTTTCTTGCTGGGCATCATTGCCCTTGATTAATTACATATTAATATAAGCTTATAACTATAGGAAATTAACCCTAACAATATGCTTAATAGTAGAAACTTATAATATAACCCTCATGCACCCTAAGTGCATGCGCAGCCCTATTCTTAGCGGTCAGTTTTTCAGCTGTTGCCAAGCGTCAAAGGTGCTCATAAATATTTCACCACTGAGCCTTCGAGGAAAATCGACCCGTGCTAATCGATCCATAACCGGCCCCTTCACTTCAGCTAGGTGAAGTTTCACTCCGGTATCTTTCAAGCGTGCATTGATCGATTCCAAACTATCCAGTGCCGACGCATCGATCAGATTAACCGCCTGACAACTGATCACTAAATGCTTCAATTCTGGGCTTTCGCTGACAAGCGTCTGTACCTGATCCTCTAGATAACGGGCGTTGGCAAAATACAGGCTTTCGTCAACCCGGATGATCATCAGGTTCGCGCTTGTTTCCACCTTATGTCTCTCGATATTACGAAAGTGCTCAGTGCCCATCACCCGCCCCACAACGGCGGTATGTGGCCGACTGGTACGATAAATGTGTAACGCCAATGACAAACCAACACCGGCGAGAATACCCGCTTCGACCCCTTGCAACAGCGTAATCACAACCGTTAACAACATGGCCGAAAAATCAGCCTTGGAATAACGCCAAGTATGCTTAATCGCATGGGTGTCGATTAGCGAAAGCACAGCGATAATAATCGTCGCCGCCAATGTTGCGATAGGCAGTGTCTGCAACAGGGGCGTAAACCAAAGAATCACCACCAAAATACCCAAGGCGGTCAATGCACCGGCGGCGGGAGTACGTGCGCCGGCATCAAAATTCACCACCGAGCGAGAAAAGCCACCCGTTACCGGCATCCCCGTACTCACCGCTGCACCAAGGTTAGCACAGCCAAGGGCAATCAATTCCTGATCCGGATCAATACGTTCGCGACGTTTCGCCGCTAATGTTTGCCCCACCGATACCGATTCGACGAAGCCGACAATACTGATCAATAAAGCCCCCACCCACAACTGCTGCCAAAGGCTGACATCGGTAGACGGCATCACTAAAGGCGGCAAGCCCGCGGGTACATCCCCCACAACCGCAACCCCCTGCTCAATCAACGAAAATTGTGCAGCCAACCATGTGGTCACAACGACAGCCAAAATCGGCGCCAAGCGTCCCACGCCACTGGCGACACCATGACTGAAACCCAGTTGCGCTAACAGCGGCCACCGCCGACTGGCATAGAGAAACAACAAAGCGCCACTACCCATCAATAAAGTTGCCAGATTCAATTCTGGCAGCGCTTTAACCAAAGCCAACAGCAGTTCAGGAAGGTTATGCCCACTCACCGAGACACCCAGCAGATGTTTGAGCTGACTGACGGCGATAATGATGGCAGAGGCCGTGATGAAACCAGAAATCACCGGATGGCTGAGAAAGTTGGCAAGAAACCCCAGACGAAACAGCCCCATCAATGTCAGCATGATACCGGAGATAAAGGTCAGTAAAATGACGGTAGTAAGATATGCGTCACCCTCTGTAGATACGATATTGCCCGCCGTGGTGAGCGTCATCAAAGCAATCACCGCCACAGGCCCAACCGACAAAGCACTACTGGTGCCAAACAACGCATAGATCAATAAAGGGGCAATGCTGGCATAAAGCCCCACCTCAGGTGGCAGGCCCGCCAGCATGGCATAGGCCAATGATTGAGGCACTAACATCACCGTCACAATCATGGCTGCCATCAGATCTTGATTGAAAATTGCCAAACGGTAATTCGGCAACCATCTCAGGATCGGGAGATATTTTTTAATACTCACTTAGCCCCCTATTAACCTAAATCGCTACTAACCCAAGACCTTATTTAACCTAAGCCTCTTTTACCTGAACGCCCTTTTTAACTGAACGCCCGAGCCCTCAGAGTCAGTTCTTAATAAAGCTATCTTTCTCGGCATGCAAATCATGGCCAGCCGCATGGGCCGCCTGCAATAGTTGCCCTATATCACAGCTTTGCTGCTTCGCTTGGTTATGAACCCAAAGGGACACCGCGCGGCGACCGCTTCGACAGAATCCCAAAATAGGCGTCGGCAACCTTTCAATCGCGGCACCAAAAGCTTCTATCGCTTCGGTGGTGTATTCGCCCGGCGTCACCGGAATCTCAACCCACTCAATACCCTCTGCTGCTGCCGCTTGGCGCAGTTCGGAATCATCGATATGATCCTCCGCTTCACCCGGTTGGCGATGACAAATAATTGAACGAAATCCCTGGGCTTTAAGCTCTGCCATATCACGTGGATAGATCGCATGGCAGATGGAAAAGCCCGGTTCAAGTACTTTAATATCCATAGATTCCTCGGCGTTATTTGAATAAATTAATTGGTATTTTTAGATACACTTGACCGTTGTCTTCCGCCGGCGGCATCTCGCCCGCCCGCATATTGACCTGTACCGATGGCAAGATCAGTGTCGGCATCGCCAACGTCGCATCACGCTCAGTACGCATACGCACAAACTCGGCTTCCGTAATACCTTCATGTACATGCACATTCTCTTGCCGCTGAGCTGCCACCGTTGTTTCGTGGCAGTACTCCTCCCGGCCCGGTGCTTTGTAGTCATGGCAGAGGAAGATACGCGTTTCACTCGGCAAACTAAGTACCTTTTTAATCGAACGAAACAGCGTACGCGCATCACCACCGGGGAAGTCACAACGAGCCGTGCCATAATCAGGCATAAACAGCGTATCGCCCACAAAGGCCGCATCACCGATCACATAGGTTAGACAGGCGGGCGTATGCCCCGGCGTATGCAATATATAGCCTTCAAGATTGCCGATACGGAAGGTGTCACCCTCTTCGAACAGATGATCAAACTGGCTGCCATCATGCGCAAAGTCAGTACCGGCATTGAATGCCTTACCAAAGGTGTCCTGCACCACGGTAATCATCGCGCCTATACCGGTTTTGCCTCCCAAGGCGTGATGCAGATAGGGAGCGGCCGACAGGTGATCCGCATGGACATGGGTTTCCAGAACCCACTCAACACTGAGATCGTTATCCCGTACATAGGCAATGATCTCATCAGCCGAGCGCACATCGGTACTGCCACTGGGATAATCAAAGTCCAACACCGAATCGATAATAGCGCACGCTTGGGAGTTAGGATCTTGCACCACATAACTGAACGTGTTCGTCGGCTCATCGAAAAAGGTTTTTACCTGAGGCACACAGGGGGAAACTTGAACGTTACTCATGGTATATCTCCTGCCTCTTAATATTAGACTTATCTAATATTAAAAGAAATGTCAGCGGTTGTCCGCTTTACCCTGTTTAAATTTAACTATCACACCGATAGTCACAGGATATCTACTGTCATACTGCAGCCGCTACCGGCTTGTGCCTCAATAAACGGTGACTCAGGCGGAGCAACACTCCCAGCGTGATAAACTGCACCGTTGCTAATCCACCGATACCCAACCAGTAGACTAAGCTGAATGGCGTCACAATACCGCCCTGCACCCATACCAAGTGCCACCAAAACATCCCCATCACAAACAGCGCCACACCGGGACAGATAAGCCCGAAGCTAATAGGGTTACGCTGATCTCCCAAAAGATGCCCAGCCAAGTACCCATTGAGACGCATCACCTGATAACCCAAGAGCATAACGCCCAGTTGAAGCATAAAAATGGCCGTCAAAACAACAAACAACTTCCCCTGCTCAACCGGCATCGCAAAGTGATGGCTCAAGCCATGTTGCAAGCGCACCCATTCGATCCCAAGCAACGTCATAATCGGCACCAGCATCCAAATACTGGGCGTGGCTTGTGACTGTAAACCATATTGCAGCATCGCTTGCAGACCGGATATCAAAATCAATGCGCCGGTAACAACCGCGATAACCAAAAACAAAATAGAGAGTGTTGCAGCCAACGCGGCCACAAAGACCGAATGCGATATCGCCGCCGGCGCAGCAAAGCCCACGGACAGCATTGAAAAGGTAAACACCGCCATCAGCGGCGATAGATGATTATGTTCTTCGTGGCGATAACCACCGCTCACCAACATCCGACTCAGATAGCGACCATAGAGTTTGAGCGACCAGATACCGATAGCCGTAAAGGCCAATAATGCAACGGGAAATAAGTATTCAACAATGGACCATAAACCGGGCACACACAGCGCTCCGAGGGCAAAACAGACATTGACCGTCATCGCCAGAGTCAACGGCTGCGCCATCAACTGCACCTCATTCGGCGAACCAAGCAAACGCTGATAAGCTTCCGTCATACGCGCGGCACGAAACTCACGAAAATTCCAAATCACCAGCACAAAATGCAATACAGCCATCAACAGCATAAACAGGGTCGCCAGCATCGCTACCGAACGCACTCCTGTCGGCAATACCGTGGTACCGGCTAATAATGCTTCAAGGTGTTGCCAAGTCGGCATCGAAAACCCCTGATGAGGTACCAGCCACATCAGATACATGAAAAATGAAATTGACAGTCCACCGGCGCCAAGCGCCGCCAACCAATAGCTAGGATGCCAGGGTTGACTAGGGTCTCGTCTTAACATCAACAATCTCCTTATTCTTGATCGTTATCTCAGGCTAGTAGCAAAACGTTGCCCCTGCCATTTTCTCCATCAAACACACATAGGACAGGGTGCAACTCGACCAAGCCAACCGCTCGAGACCTATGCCCCACCAAGTAGCGCCTCAATCACCCAACGACCGTATGATGAAAGAGACCTTACCTGCGCTATATCTCCCACACATAAAACCCACATCAAAGCCTTCAACTAGTTGGCTCAAAGGCTATCGAGATATTGTTATAAAGCATCTTATATTAGATCCAACTAATACAAAACCACTATCTGACGTAACATTGATATTGGTGTTTGATCATTTGAATGAAGGTTGAGATTCGATCTCACGCTGGCTTGAATCGCTACAGCCCTTATAGAAAAAGGCCTTGACGCATAACCGCATCATCAATCGAGAAAGCCGCCTATCCTTAACCATGACGGCCTCGATAATGACGCAATGCTATGTAGAGGGTTTACTAACGTTCGTATAAACGAACCAAAATAGTTGACTAAAATTTGTTGTGGGACGAAACATAGCCAACTGTTTTTGTTCCGATTTAATGCACTTGTTTGGTTAATTGTCCCCAGCTATGAAGTAATCATCAATTAACGGTTTCAAGTCTGAGAAGAGCGACTGCTAAACATTAAGAAAACAGAGGCACTCATCAGTGCTGAGCCACCTACGCGATTTAAAACCATTGGATGGGTGTTCATGAATCCTAAAAACTTTTTAGTTGATAGCGCATAAATCATAACCCATGAAAAATCTAAGATAGCCATTGTTGGGCACATAATGGCCATTTGTTGAAATAAAGGCTGGCTTGGGTCTATAAATTGAGGGAAAAAGGCTGTGAAAAAGACAATGGCTTTTGGGTTTCCGGCGGCGACAAGAAAGCCACTGAGAAAAAGTTTATGCATAGGTATAGCCTCTTCTTCCCTTACTTTATTAATTTCGGGTGGTTTGCCAAAAATCATCTTCAGTCCCATGTATATTAAAGTAGCAATACCAAACCATTTAATGACTAAAAAAGCCGACTCAGAGCTTGCGATAACGGCACCCAAACCGATTGCAACGAGCATCATTTGTAAAAAATTAGCCGATATATCCCCTAAAGCGGTGACGACCGTTTTACGTGCTCCATACTTCATTGCGTGTACCACGCCCAATAAAATACTAGGTCCTGGCGTCATCGTGAGTACGAATGATGCGGCAACAAATGCTAACCAAGTTTCAATATCCATATGAATCTCACCTATGTTTAATGTTATGAACTGAAGCAAAAATACTATTATTTAAAGGCAATTAACGCCTTGCCCAGCGGTAAAATGCCAGCGTAATTAAGTAGCTCTTCCGATGCTGCAACTTGTTAGCTTTTTTTCTCGTAAATTCCTACAAGGAGGCTGTAGTTTTTCTCTACCTCAGAGTTTGAGTGAACTGTCCTGTGACAATTTGCACACAATACCGCTAGATCATTCAGAAGAGTTTGCACAGGTTTTTCGGCATCAGCCAATGGCTTTTTGTGATGAACTTCGAATGCACGGTCCGTAAAGGGGGCCGGAAACTGAGCCGATTTGCTGAACCCGCAAACTTCGCAATGTAACCCCCCATGCTTCTGACGAAACGCCTGGAGTTTATCATGGCGTAAGCGTGATGAGCGTTCTCGAACGTAGTGCGAGCGAAGCTGCCGTTGCCCTTCTATTGCACTCGCGTGCGGTACAGTCCCTACAGGTAAACCCCACAGGTTCGTCAATGCAGTGAATTCTTCATTCTCTAAACGAAATACCGTGCCGTTCGGGATGCGAATGATGGTTGAAGAGCGGAGAACGGAATCAGCTTTTGTTTGTGTCCTTGAAACCATACCTTCATCTACAGTGAGGCGAATGTCGGTAAGCTCAATACCCGTCTTGAGGCCATCAGCGGCTTCTTCATCTGTTTTCCACAAGTCACTTCCAAGTGCCTCTGGAAACTTTACTGACTGAACGGGTGTCGGTAGCTCGACGACATGGCCAATAGCAACAGCTCCAGCATCAGATCCCGCACGCCAGATAAAAGCAACATCGCCGATAGATATGTCATGGATGTATCTATTCGTATACCAGTAGATACGTTGGGGGTAGCGGGATAAATAACCATCGATATCATATCGAGCCGGATTTCCTTGAAATATCCATGCCATAAACTTAATTTCCTAATGAAAGATGAAGCCAACATAAGGGGTGCGAGCGGAGCATCCCAGCAAGCACAGCGAACGACTTAATGTTTTTCTTGGCGTACTCACCAACAGCTCATACACTCTCCATCGCCATACTCAATGGTGACTGATCAACTGCGTGTCGATACCACTGGTACTGCGGCTTATCGCCAGCATTATCGACATTTGGTGCGCCACGGCCAACTTCCAAATCGGTTAGATTAAGGGTACGCATTTCAACGCTAAAACGTGCTAACTGGGTCGTGTTAGGCACACTCGCATGTAAATGAGCACTGGAAAAACATAGAATATCACCTGGTTCTATCACTATTTTTACCGCTTTGCTTTCATCCACTGGCCGCAATAACTGAGGTGCAGGAGAGTAGCTTACCGCGACACCTTCAGGCGTTTCGCGGCGCGCAGCAAGATATTCTTTAAAGCTCCACTCCGCGGTATCGTTAATGGTTGGATGCTCCCAATGGTCTGGGTAAAAGGCAATACTCCGTTCTTCTTCTATCTTATAAATAGGTGCCCACCAATTGGTCTGCGCTTGTATATTGCTTCCCCATGTATCACGATGATGCCCAACGACGGTACGCAAACCATCCGTAAAGGCCTTTTCGGCCGATACTACTCGCATAGCAAAATAATCATAATAGGTCGAATCTAGCGCTAAACCGGCTTCCTGCAACGCATGAAAAAACATCGCCTTAGCTTTATCGTCAGCTTGAATTCTTTTCTGTGTATCGGCAACAAATCTTCGATAATCCTGCTCACTTAAATGGTACTGAGCTTGCTCTGGATGCAGGCCATTCAAGGCTTCTGATAATAGCTGATCGGTGTATTGGCATAATTCCAACATTGCGGGTAGTTGTTGAAAAACAATCAAATCACCTGCAAAGATGACCTTTGATCTTTGCTCATCTGTCATTCCGCTATCGGTTTGAATAATATTCATAACGTTGCCTGTAAATATATAATGTCATTTCATCACCCACGCCCTTTGCGCCGCAGAAACATAACAGCCAAGTATAGTGCTGTTTGGCACTATACCTCCCAAGCTCTATGACTCTGGAAATATGGCAAGGCAAAGGCGAACTTCATATCAGCAGATAAACGATCATTAAGTAGGCACCTTATAGAACGATGGTGCCGGTCGAGACTGCTTCCATGCCATAAAATTGCCTCAATCATAATAGCCAGATGCCATTAAATCAAAATGACGGTTCGATACTTTGTTGGCTCACTGCTCAGCAAATATGGATTCAATCGTGACGAGGTGCCCAGAGGGCATGCTAGCGTCACTCGCTACGCTAGACTGGGTGACATATCACACCATAGTGCGGTGCATGCTTCATCGGTGCCTTTGTTTGCAGGAGGGAACTCGGGGTGGGAGTGATGTGGGAGCCGAGTCATCGCGGCGGTTGGCCGATATTGCACCGTAGGGTGCTTGGTGAGCTTTGCGAACCGCACCATCGACATCAGCGCCAACTGCATCATTGGCACCATCGGTGCGGTTCGTTCCTCACCGCCACCCTACGGGAAATCCGCTGGAGGTGTGGGAGCTGCCTCTGGCGGCGATGGCTGTTGTGGTGCGTTGGTGAGCTTTGCGAACCGCACCATCGACATCATCGCCAACTGCATCATTGGCACCATCGGTGCGGTTCGTTCCTCACCGCCACCCTACGGAAAATCCGCCGGAGTTGTGGGAGCTGCCTCCGGCGGCGATGGCTGTTGGGGTGTGTTGGTGCGCTCGCAAGATTATTCACGGCGGTTGGCCGATATTGCACCGTAGGGTGCTTGGTGAGCTTTGCGAACCGCACCATCGACATCAGCGCCAACTGCATCATTGGCACCATCGGTGCGGTTCGTTAATTACCGGCCTCCGATGGGAAGTCCGCTGGAGGTATGGGGGCACCATCGGTGCGGTTCGTTCCTCACCAGCACCCTACCACCAGCTGTCTGATCGGCGTATCGCCCCTAAAAATACCGACCTGCAACATCATGTCATACGGTTTTAAACCTAGCGAAATACGAAGCGGTTTAACTTGATTTAATAGCGTTTACATAAAGAAATAGATGAATTGCTTTAGTGTTACCTAGATTTTAAGTCAAAAAACAATCGCGATACTGCTATTGAACGGCACAATTTGGGCACATGGCCAAAAACAAAAAAGCCGAATCACAAGATTCGGCTTCTAAGCTACTGAACAGTCTGTATAAATTTGGTAGGACTAGGCAGATGATTCACAGCTTCGCTGTTCACCCTTCGGGCCATCGTCGCAGGCGCCGATGTTGTCTCGCTCCGCTCGGCTCGAACTGGGCAGTTCTACATCTGCCTGAACAGATAGCAAAAAGCCCCGCATTCGCGAGGCTTTTCTGTATTTGGTAGGACTACCCAGATTCGAACTGGGGACCTCTACCATGTCAAGGTAGCGCTCTAACCAACTGAGCTATAGTCCTAAAGTGGTTGAGTCACGCTGTGAAACAACGCTGGCTATTATACGCAGCCATTAAACGGGTTCAAGCCCTAATTTACATTTTTGTAACGATTTTAATGATCTAGCCATAAAAATGATAAAGCATCCTGGATCGATCATCCCTCAGACCAAAACAACCTGCCCACTTTCTAATACCACTCGCTGGGATTGGTATTGCCAATGCTGCTTGATGCGCTCATCCGAAAGCACCTCCATTGGACTATCGATCGCGCACACCTGCCCCCGGTCCAATAAGCAACAGCGATCACAGTAACGTAGCACTTGGTTAAGATCATGTAGGATCGCCACCACCGCAAAACCTTCGCTCTTAGCCAACTGCTGCACGAGGGTTAACAGGTTATGCTGATGACCTAAATCCTGCGCCGACGTAGGCTCATCGAGTAACAGTAGCGGTGGATGACTAGCCTGACTCAGCTGTAACAATACCCGCGCCAATTGCACCCGTTGTCGCTCACCACCGGATAGTGACGGGTAAGCGTGATCGGCAAATCCGTGGCAGTCGGTGGCGTGCATCTTTTCATCAATCAGCGCCTTTGCCTGCTCACGTGAGAGCGTCAGAGGGGTTAACCCTAACGCGACCACCTCTCGCGCACTAAAAGGAAATGCTAACTGACTAGCCTGTGGTAACACCGCCAGATGCTTGGCCAACTCACGTCGATCCCAAGCGGCTAGTTCTTTACCATAAAGCTGAATCGAACCACTGGCTTTAATATCGCCACTGATCGCCTTTAACAAGGTGGTTTTACCCGCCCCGTTTGGGCCAAGCAGACCATACATCTCCCCAGCGTTAACCGAGAGCGATACCTCGTCTAATAATGTTTTTCCCTGCGGCGTAAAGCTCACCCTATCAAGCTGCAACATCATCAACTCCAGTTTTTGCGCTGCTGTACCAATAAAATCAAAAAGAAAGGCGCACCTAACAGCACCGTTACCAACCCCACAGGAAGTTCTGCTGGCTGTACGACGATACGGGCCAATAGGTCAGAACACATCAGCAGTACCGCACCGAGCAAGGCCGATAACGGCAGCAGGTAATGATGATTCGGTCCAGTCGCCAAACGTACTAGATGGGGTACCACTAATCCCACAAAACCAATAATGCCCGCGCAGGAAACCGCCACCCCCACACCAATAGCCGTAAGGATGATCATCTGCAACTTGAGCTGTTCAACATTGATGCCCAGATGACGCGCTTCAGGCTCGCCTAACAACAATGCATTTAACGCTTGAGCCCGGCGCTGAAAGGCGATCATCAACAGCACCATGGTGGTGAAGGCTAACCATAGATTCGCGGTACTCGCGGAGGTTAATGAGCCCATCTGCCATACGCTAAGTTCGCGTAAACTCGCATCGTCGGCAAAGTAACTTAAAAAGCCGATGGCGGCGCCCGCAAACGAGGAAATGGCCACCCCAGCTAATAACAACACCAACACCGAGGTGCCGTTTTTTGATTGGGCAAAGCCATACACCAATAAGGTGGTAAGTAACCCGCCAATAAAGGCATTGGTGGGTATCGTCCAACTTCCCCATGCCGCTGGAAATAAAACGATCGCCACGATTGCCCCTACCGCCGCACCGGAGGACACACCAATGATCCCCGGATCAGCCAAGGGGTTACGGAAGAGCCCCTGAATCACTGCACCGCACTGCGCTAATATCGCCCCCACAAAAATGGCCAATAGTAAACGAGGCAATCGCAGTTCGAGTACCACCACTTCTTGATACTCTTGTAGCTGGCTAAAATTTGCGCCGAAGGTTTTATCGACCACCAGCAATAGACTATCGAGTATCGGTACATTCATCGCCCCCACTACCAGCGATAACAGACCACTGATAACCAACAAACAGACTAAGGCGAAAGCCCAGAGAGAAACCGAGCGCTGCATCAATGGTTATCCTGTTGCGCTAAGGCGGGGCTGCCCGACAGTTGCTGCGTTAGACGAATCGCTTCATCAAGCGCCGATACACTCAAACCTGCCACCAAGGTTGCACCATTCACCGCCACTATTCGTCGCTGTTTGCCTGCCGGCGTATGGGCTAGCACGGGGTTCGCAGCCAGTAGATTATCCACCGCATCGGCCACTTCTCGGCCCGCGACAATAATGACGCTTGGCTGCATCTGTAGCAGAGACTCCGCGGATACATTGCGATAGTTATCGAATGCCGCGATATTCTCTCCCTTCATCAAGCTGACAAAGGCATCGCCGCTGGTCCTTTTTCCGGCTAAGCGTAACTTGCTATCATCCATCGATAGCAAAAAGGCGACGCGCTCCCCCGCTAAATTAGCCTGTGCGATTTGCGCCAACTTTTGTTCGATCGATTGCACTAACGCCTGACCTTTATCCCCTTGATTTAACGCCGTCGATAACCTGGTCACATTCTCTGCAAGTTGTTGGCTATTATTAGCACTATTGAGTTGAACAAACTTCACCTTCGCCTGTTGCAGAGCCGTCATCACCGATGCTGGGCCGGTATGTTCACTACCGATCACCACCGAAGGGTTCAGGCTCAACAATCCTTCCGCCGATAACGTCCGGTGATAACCAATATTGGGTAACTTAGGATAATCTGCAGGCAGTTGACTGGTCACATCCACCGCAATCAAATGCTCTTGCATACCCAGCGCAAAGAGCAGTTCGGTCACCCCCGCATCGGTACTGATCACCCGCGGTGTATCTGCATAAACCGAGGTCGGCATGGCGATCAATAGGATCACTTTCATCCAGGCTAAAACAGCCAATGATCTTGTTATTCGGGTCAACGATTGGAACGGCGATGAATTCATGGCTGTGCATCTTCCATTAAAATGTGAGTATTGGTGATCTGCTGTTCATTCAGTAATGCCAGCAGCTTTAATAGAGGTTCGACGTCAGCATCGTGGGCGGCGGCGATCGATAACGGACGCTCTTTATCGTCCGCAATATTGATCAGTAACGCCGATTTAAAGGCTGACCACTCATCAAACCGCTGTTCGCCTATGGCATAAGCGGGTGATTCGTTCAGTAAACTGATGGTTAAAGGCGTGATCGGGCTTTCGTCTTGACTGATCTCGCTATCGCTATCCGGGATATCCACCGGTAGCGATAACAGACGGGTATTGGCGGTTAACAATAAAAACACCACCACGATAAAAATAATATCGATTAACGGTGTGAGTTCTAAACTGGTGCTCATCGCCGCTTTTTGTGGCATGCGGATCATTTGAGCGCCTCAATAGACACGCCCTCTATTCTTAGGTTACCAACATTCAATACTTGTTCGGCCATACTTACCAGCTTATCCACCCAGAGCTGAAAGCCGTGGGCACCGACCACCGCCGGTATAGCGATAATCAAGCCCGCGGCGGTGGTTTTCATCGCCACCCCTAAGCCCTCGGCCATCATCGAAGGATCAATCGGTCCTTTATGGCCGCCGAGTGAATCAAATACCTGAATCAACCCGATAACGGTGCCGAGTAATCCCAGCAGCGGCGCCACCAGCGCAATGATTTGTAATAACCGAATACCGTGACTCAACCGCCGTTGCCGGTGATGCAACCAGATCGCCGCGATATCCGTGCGCATATTGTGCGGCTGATCGGCATGTTGGTTTAGCAGTGTCATACCGCCGGTCGGCAGGCTCCGTTGCATACTGTGATAACAAAGCACCGCGATCCGTTCGAGCAAAATCAATAATGTCAGTACACAGCAGATTAATAATGGGATGCCTAGGGGGCCAAGGTATTGCTGAGCTAAAGCAAAAATATTCATAGTGTGAGTTAAAACCTGTAACAAAGATCAATTAAGCGAAAAAACAACAGGGATACGCACGCGGGAGGCGATACGGATGCCGTTCTTTTCATAGGGTTTAAATTGCCATCCCGAGACGGCTTTTAAAGCTGATTTATCCAGCAGGGTTAAGCCTGAGCTCTGGGTGATTTCCAACTTAGATTTATTACCTTTTTCATCGAGCCAGATATCCAGCCATACCGTCCTTCTTGGCCCCGTTTACGCGCCACCGTGGGATAACGTGGCGGCTTCGGTTGGGCAGCAAACACCGGTTCAGTGATAATGGGATCTCGCTTACCGGCAGCAGGATGACTCGTCGGTTGCGATTGGCGTGCAGCGGTTAATTCGGCAGAATGCGAGGCTCTGGACACGGGCGTTTCAGCCTGAGGGCGGGTTGCCACATCGCTCGACCTGGGCTTATCGCTAGACAGGGGTTTCGCCTGGGCAGCAACAACAGGCTTCGGCTTAGCCACCTTTTTTACAGGCGTAACCGATGTTACTGACGGCTGTTTAGGTACGATTTTAGTAGCGGTTAACTCTGGCTTAGGTTTTAAAACGGCTGGCGCTTGCTCAACTTCCGCTTTCGCCGACTTCGGGGTCGGTTTTAACGCCGGCACGGGTAACGTCTGAGTGGCTGCGGAGATCTCCGTGGACGGCATCGCGCTGTTTTTATTTGCCTCACGACTTTCATTAACTGCATGGGCTTCACTCACCGCTAAGGGTGCAGGAGATTTAAAAGAGATCGCCAGCGAGATATTGCCTGTCTTCTCCGCAGTATTACCCTGAATTAAGCCCGACTCACCTAATGCAGCAAACGCCCAATCCTGTAACAGAAAAAGTACAACGACAAACGTCGTTCGCCAACCGAATAAACCCCATTTTGTTGTCATCGTCTGAGTCATGAATTTCAGCCATCCTGCGTCTAACGTTAACCTTAACGAACATCAAACTCGCCTCTACTTTGCGAGAAAGAAGCCATCATAGAACAGCCAATTATTGAACGCAAATACAAATCATTATCATTTACATTCGCTTTTCTGACAGGTAACATCCCCTCATTCTCGATCAACGCTGACGCAAAATGGCTGACACCATCCCGCTAAGCATGAGGAGAAACAGACGTTTTCAGTACGCAACTCTCTGCTGACAAACATATTTTTATTAACTTACGCCTCATCAACGAACAGGGGAATTCATGAAACCTAATCCTTTAGCGGTGCTGATCAGTAGCATCATCTCGATTCCAGCGGTGGCCGCATCCTCGACCGACAGTCCCGTTTTTAACGTCGGCAAAGTGGTTGTTAACGCAACCCGAATGGAACAAGACGCTGACGACGTTTCACGCGAGGTGATCGTCATTGATAAAGAGGCTATCGATTCGATGCAGCCCCAGTCGGTCGCTGAGGTATTAGCTAATGAGCCCAACATTCTGATTGAAGGCGGTTCTCGTCCGGGCTATCAAAGCGTCAATATTCGCGGCCTTGGTGGTAATCAGATATTACAAACCGTCGACGGCGTACGACAAGATTTTGAATCCGGTCACCGCCCTAGCTACTTTTTAGACCCTATCCTATTAAAATCCGTTGAGGTGATTAAAGGGCCTGCGAGTAGTCTCTGGGGATCAGGTGCTTTAGGTGGCGTAGTGGCGCAATCCACCATTGGCGCGGCGGATATTTTAGAGCCGGGTGATGATTTCGGCGGGCTGATTAAAAGCGGCTTTAACTTTAATAACAATCAGAGCACCACCACCGCGGTGCTCGCCGGTCGTACCGATTCTGTCGACTGGTTATTCAGTGGTTACTATCGCGATTCTGACGACCTTGAAATGGGGAATGGGGATGCACTGGAAAACTCATCCTCACAAGATCAAGGCGCGTTAGCAAAGCTGGACTGGCAGATCGATGAAGATCAGTCCCTCGCCTTCAACCTACGTCACGCCACCGTCGAAGGCGGTGTTCCGTCGAATGGTACGTCTGAAGTCAATGGCAGCAGTGTTTTTCTGTTAGACAAAGATCAAGTCAATGATGGCGCCTCAGTCGACTATAAGATCAATACCCAATCGCCACTGGTGAATGCACAGTTTATGGCTTATTGGGACAGTATCGACATCGATGAAACCCGGGTGAGCGATGATCGTGCAGACAGTACCGAAAAAGAAACTTTCGGCTTAAATATCAATAACCTTTCTCAGTTTGGTAACATCACCCTACTGTATGGTGTTGATGGTTCACACAGCACCTTTACAACAGAACGTGGCGGCACTGATCGTCCGACACCACCGGATGCCGATATGGATATGTGGGGCGCATTTACCCAAGCCAATATCCCGCTATCTTCTACTTGGTCGGTAGAATTGGGCGCACGTTATGATGATTTCTCCGTCGATGCGAAAAATCTCAGCGAAAGCCGTTCAGATAGCGCTTTATCCCCCTCTGCCGCACTGATCTGGCAAACCACTGAAAACCTACAACTCACGCTGCGCCATGACAGAGCCTTTAGAGCCCCGACAGCGGAAGAACTCTACAGTACCGGCACTCACTTTTGCATGGGACCGGGGATGTGTAACACCTTCCTGCCCAACCCTGATTTAGACGCCGAGAAAGCAGAAAACACCGAGTTTATTGCTAAATGGAATGTTAATCCGGCCTGGTCGATCACAACATCGGTGTTTGAAAACCGTGTCGATAACTTTATTGAACAAACCGTTTCACTCTCACCTTTCCCGGGGAATACCTATTGGGAAAATGTTGATGATGCCAAACTCTATGGTTTTGAAGTCAGCGCGCTCTACAGCCAAGACAATCTGAATTTAGCCCTAGGTTATGGCCAAACCCGCGGTAAAGACCAATCAACCGGTGACCCGCTCAACAATATTCCCGCCGATACCTGGACGGCAGACCTCAACCGCGCGTTCTTTAACCAAGAGCTAAAAGCCGGTATTCGCCTGCTACATGCGGAAGAACAGTCGCTATCAACCGGTGATACCTATGATGATTACACCCTCACCGACATCTATGCCGAATGGCAACCGCCTGCCATTCGCAACTTAACCCTCAACCTGACGGTCAACAATGTCACCGACGAATACTACCGTCGCGCATGGTCTGAACTCTACGAGGCTGGGCGAGAAGTATCCTTAGCAGCTACTTACAAGTTCTAAATAATAACACCCCATTAACAGGCGACTCTCCCCTTCGAGTCGTACTGTTAATGGTTAGCGGAGAAATATTCTTAATGAACGCAGACAATAATCTCAGTAAGAGCCTTGCGGGCGACCAAGCTGAAGCGCTACTGAGAGAACTGGCAAACTGGGGACATACCACCACCATTATTTTACATGGTGGCTGTGTATTTGAGTTTAAGGGCTGCTTTCCCGAAGGCAGCATCGGCCATGGTTATTACAACCTAGATGGACCGATTCCCGGCTTGCATGGGCATATCGACTTAGCCGCCATCCATCACATCGATTTTCAGGATAAACCCCATCGAGGCCGCCAAAGTTATGCCTTTAATTTTCAGGATCAAAACAACCAAAATATTTTCAAAGTGTTTTTAGGCCGCCAAGAAGATGGTGAACTGATCGCGGAACAGGTCACTCGCTTTAAAGCTATCCAACAACAGCTTCGTTTAAATTTAGATTAGGAAATCCCATGAGCAAAGAGTCATTGCAAGCCAAAATACAAGAAGAAGTATCCACCTTTATCAATAGTCGTTACAGCTTGCAGCTGGCGACGGTAGGGGAACACAACGAGCCCTATGCGTCTTACTCCCCTTTTGCCATCGGGGATGACTGCCTCTATGTGTTGTTGAGCGAGATGGCGGTACACGCCAATAACTTGCAACAAAACCCAACCGCAGCGGTGATGGTGATCGCGGACGAAGATACATCCAAAGAACTGTTTGCCCGCCAACGGGTTAACTATTCGATACAGGCGGACTTATTAACCCACGCAACCGAAGCGTGGGCTGAGGGTATTAATGCGCTGGCTAACCGTCATGGCGACAGAATCAATAAACTAAGCCAACTCGATGACTTTAAACTGTTTAAGTTAAAACCCACCGGTGGCCGTTATGTCAAAGGATTTGGCAGAGCCTATACCCTTGCGGGTAATGGCCTGACGGGCAACGAAATACAACATATCACCGGTGGGCACACCAAAAGAACAGCCGCATAAATAGATGCCCAAGTCGCCATTAAGTGAGCCGCTACTGGCTCGCTTAATGGTGACTCTTTTAGCAGCGCCGCAACCCCGTCACAAGTCCTTACTCATATTATTATCATTGCTCTCATCAAGCGGCAGAATCACGGTAAAGCAACTACCCTGTCCTGGCTCACTCACCACCTGAATATCACCACCGTGCTTCTGCACAATACCATGACTGATCGACAACCCCAGCCCCGTCCCTTGGTCAACACTTTTGGTGGTAAAAAACGGATCAAACAGCTGATTAACCACCTCGGCCGACATGCCACAACCCGTATCCCGTATCTCAATCTGCACCGTCGCATCAATACAGCGGGTTTTAATATAGATATCCCCCTGCCCTTCAATTGCATGGGATGCATTGACCAGTAAATTCATCACCACCTGATACAATTACAAGCACTCATCACGCAACAAGATCTCGATTTTATCTGTGAAGATGTGGCCGAACTGCTAAGCGATACCGATCAAGGTTTGATTCGGCTGCGAGATATCGTCCAAGGATTGCGTAATTTCTCCCATGACGGCAATACCGAACGCACCCAATACAATCTTAATGAGGGTATCGACAGTACCCTGACAGTACTGCAAAGCGAGCTAAAAAATAATATTAAGGTTCGCTGTCAGCTAGCAACCCTTCCTACCACGAAATGCAATCCTGGAGAGCTAAATCAGGTCTTTCTAAATCTGATTATGAATGCCTGCCATGCACTGTCCGAAACCCGAGATGCACAGATAGACATCGCCACGGACACTGAAGACGACAACATTGTCATTCGGATAAAAGATAACGGCAGTGGCATACCCGAAACGGTTTTAAAATCTATTTTCGATCCGTTTTTTACCACAAAGCCCGTCGGCCAAGGTACCGGTATGGGCTTATCCATCGTCTATGGCATTATTCAAGATCACCAAGGCAGTATTAATGTGACCAGCACCGAGGGCCAAGGCACCTGCTTTGAGATTCGTCTCCCTGTTGTCGTGACACAATAAATTTTAGCCCTTGTTAAGCGGATGATACCCACAGCCGCTTTTAACCGCTCGCCATAGCACCCATTGGGGAAATTTCACCCTTTGTTATAACTGTATTTCGGCAATCGATGCCGATATATTTCTTCTAACAAATGATTTACAGAGTATAAATCTATTAAAGCAGTGCTAATTTAAAGACAGCTACCTAAAAATAATCATAATAAAGATGTTACATCCCCGAAGAGGAGTGTTCTGTATGCTGATCGGTATCCCCAAAGAGATTAAGAATAACGAGTATCGGATAGGCATGACGCCAGCCGGCGTGCGTGAGCTCGTCAGCCACGGTCATCAGGTGATGGTGCAGCGTGATGGCGGTACGGCTATCGGTTTATTGAATGAACAATATACCGCCGCGGGAGCCACCCTGATTGATACCGCCGCCGGGATATTCAAAAGCGCCGACATGATCATCAAGGTAAAGGAGCCACAACCGGACGAATGTAAGATGTTGCGACCGGGGCAACTGTTATTTACCTATCTTCACCTAGCACCCGATCCGGAACAAACCCGCTTACTAATAGCCTCCGATGCCATCGCCATCGCCTATGAAACCGTCACCGACCCACAAGGCGGCCTGCCGCTGTTAGCCCCCATGAGTGAAGTCGCTGGACGAATGTCGATTCAAGCCGGCGCCCATGCCTTAGAAAAAGCGCAGGGTGGTATGGGTATTTTGCTCGGTGGCGTACCCGGTGTAGCACCCGCGAAAGTCACCGTTATTGGTGGTGGCGTTGTGGGTATTAACGCCGCCCGCATGGCGATGGGACTGGGAGCGGACGTGACCATTCTCGACCGATCGATTCCCCGCTTAAAAACCCTCGATGAGCAGTACGGCCCGCAACTCAAAACCCTCTACTCCAGCGTGGAAACCATTGAACATGAAGTCGCCCATGCCGACTTAGTGATTGGTGCCGTGCTGATACCCGGTGCTGCGGCCCCTAAACTGGTCACTCGGGAGATGCTAAAAACGATGAAGAATGGTGCGGTATTGGTGGATGTAGCTATTGATCAGGGCGGTTGTTTTGAAACGTCCCATGCCACCACCCATGAGGAGCCAACCTATGAAATCGACGGTGTGATCCACTACTGCGTTGCGAATATGCCCGGAGGTGTGGCTCGCACCTCAACCTTTGCTCTGACGAATGCCACACTCCCCTTTGCCTTGGCTCTGGCGGATAAAGGTTATCAACAAGCACTGCAGGATGATCCTCATCTTATGAATGGGCTGAATGTGCACCGAGGCAACATCACCTGCAAAGCGGTTGCCCAAGCACTCAACTATGACTATTTAGATCCCATGGAAGCGATAGCCCCTGCACAATGAAACCGCACCGATATTGAAACGAATGGGGTGGTGAATAATCGGCACCGATGGTGCGGTTCATGCTTCACCGCACCCTACCTATCGGCGGTTATTTGGAGGCTCGTGTGATGGCGAACCACACCAAAACACCCATCGCAACCAGAGGCAGCTCCCACACACCAAGCCTGTTTCGCGTAGGGTGCGGTGAGCTGTGCGAACCGCACCATTGTTCCAAAGTTCGAGGCTATATCAGCGGTGCGGTTCATGCTTCACCGCACCCTACCTATCGGTGGTTATTTGGAGGCTCGTGCGCTGGCGAACCACACCAAAACATCCATCGCAGCCAAAGGCAGCTCCCACACACCCCTGCCAATTTCGCGTAGGGTGCGGTGAGCTGTGCGAACCGCACCATTATGCCACGGTTCGAGGCTATATCAGCGGTGCGGTTCATGCTTCACCGCACCCTACCTATCGGCGGTTATTTGGAGGCTCGTGCGCTTGCGAATACACAGCCATCGCAGCCAGAGGCAGCTCCCACACACAAGCCCATTTCACGTAGGGTGCGGTGAGCTGTGCGAACCGCACCATTGTGCCACGACTCGAGGCTATATCAGCGGTGCGGTTCATGCTTCACCACACCCTACCTATCCGCGGTTATTTGGAGGCTCGTGCGCTGGCGAACCGCACCATTATGCCTCGCATCATAGCCCACTATGTTTGAGTTTTTCCAATTGATCACGATACTGAGCTGCTTTTTCAAACTCTAGGTTTTTGGCTGACTCATACATTTTATCTTCCAAGCGACTCATCGCTTTAGCCAACTCTTTAGTGCTCAGTTTCTTCGGATCAATCTGATATTCGGCTTCTGGCTCTGCCGCTTTACGGCCGGTTTGAGTTTTACGTCCCGGAATCGCCGAAGCCCCTTCCATAATGTCGGCCACGGATTTTTGAATCCCCACGGGGGTAATATTATGTTCTTTATTATAGGCAATCTGTTTGTTACGCCGGCGCTCGGTTTCATCCATCGCCCGTTGCATCGAACCGGTCACCCGATCGGCGTAAAGAATCGCACGGCCATTGATATTTCGCGCGGCCCGGCCAATGGTCTGGATCATCGACGTTTCTGAACGCAAAAAGCCCTCTTTGTCGGCATCCAAAATCGCCACCAGCGACACTTCAGGCATATCGATACCTTCCCGCAGCAGGTTAATCCCCACCAGCACATCAAACTCACCGATCCGTAGATCGCGGATAATCTCAACCCGCTCCACCGTATCGATATCCGAATGCAGATAGCGCACCCGCACCCCGTGCTCATCTAAGTATTCGGTCAAATCCTCGGCCATACGTTTCGTCAGCACGGTCACCACAATACGTTGATCCAAAGCCGCCACTTTATTTATTTCCCCCAAGAGGTCATCCACCTGGGTGACCGCAGGGCGAATTTCAACGATGGGATCCAGCAAACCGGTGGGACGCACCACCTGCTCGACGACCTGCCCCGCATTCGCGGCTTCATATTTACTCGGCGTGGCAGACACCATAATCATCTGCGGCGCTTGACGCTCCCACTCCTCAAACTTCATCGGCCGGTTATCCAACGCCGATGGCAAACGAAAGCCATACTCCACTAGGGTTTCTTTGCGCGACCGGTCACCTTTATACATCGCGCCTAATTGTGGAATGGTCACGTGGGACTCATCCATCACCAACAGAGCATCGTCGGGTAGATAGTCAAACAGTGTCGGCGGCGGGTCGCCAGGATCTCGTCCGGAGAGATAACGGGAATAGTTTTCGATTCCTGAACAATAGCCCAGCTCTTTGATCATCTCGACGTCATACATCACCCGCTGCTCAAGGCGTTGCACCTCCACCAACTTATCGTTACTGCGCAACTGTTCTAAGCGGGGATGCAATTCGGCGAGGATTTTATCCACCGCGGCTAACAGGGTTTCCCTTGGGGTAACATAGTGAGATTTTGGATAGATAGTCGCCCGCGGTACCCGACGCAACACGGCACCGGTAAGAGGATCAAAATAGCTAAGATTCTCAACCTCATCATCGAATAGTTCGATCCTAACCGCTTCTTTTTCCGATTCCGCCGGAAACACATCGATGACATCGCCACGCACCCGATAGGTGCCTCGGTGCAGTTCAATATCGTTGCGGGTGTATTGCAGTTCAGCCAAACGCCGCAAAATAGTGCGCTGATCCGCCTGATCGCCGCGATCCAGATGCAGCATCATACCTAAATAAGATTTTGGATCCCCCAAACCGTAGATGGCTGATACCGTGGCCACGATAATGGCATCATCCCGCTCGAGCAGCGCCTTGGTGGCCGATAACCGCATCTGCTCAATATGTTCATTGATGGATGCATCCTTCTCGATAAAGGTATCGGATGAAGGCACATAGGCTTCCGGCTGATAATAATCGTAATAAGAAACAAAATACTCAACCGCATTGTTCGGGAAAAACTCGCGGAACTCACCATACAGCTGCGCCGCCAAGGTTTTGTTGTGCGCCATAATAATGGTGGGCCGTTGCAACTCAGCAATCACATTGGCAATGGTAAAGGTTTTACCCGAGCCGGTTACGCCCAGTAATGTCTGCGCGGCAAGACCGGCATGAATCCCATCAACCAAGCCTTTTATCGCGGCAGGCTGATCACCGGCGGGCTGAAATTTGGATTGTAACTGGAAGCGCTGTTTCATATTCGATGTTCTTCGTTGATAACAGGAAAAAACTGAGCGGGACATTATACGCTTATGGAAAATTTTCTGCTGATAGATCGAGCAATGAAAGAAAAAACACCTGAAATTGTTCCTATGCGACACTTAATTGCAATAAAGTTTATTTTTCGCCATTTTCGACTGAGAAAGTGATTTTTCCGGCCACAAGATTCCGGTATTATTTATCGGTTGAACACACCGTGGTACAGAACCACTTTTTTTTCAGAGGATATGGCTAGGACAATGCAACTTTCCGATCGCGTTAACAGCATCAAACCTTCTCCCACTCTGGCAGTGACTAACCGCGCTGCTGAATTACGTGCTGAAGGTAAAAACATTATTGGCCTGGGCGCCGGCGAACCTGATTTTGACACCCCGGATCATATTAAAAATGCTGCAATTGAAGCCCTCAACAATGGCTTCACGAAATACACAGCGGTTGATGGCACGCCTGGTCTGAAAAAAGCGATTATTGCAAAGTTCAAACGGGATAACGGCTTTGTCTATGAAGCCAATCAGATTCTGGTGTCTTGTGGCGGTAAGCAAAGTTTCTTCAATCTATCGCTCGCACTATTAAACCCCGGCGATGAAGTGATCATCCCTGCGCCTTACTGGGTGTCCTATCCCGATATGGTGTTGATGGGTGAAGGCGTGCCGGTCATTGTGACTACCACCCAGCAAGCCCGCTTCAAGATCACCCCCGCACAGCTAGAAGCGGCCATTACCCCCAAGACTCGTCTAGTGGTGCTAAACAGCCCATCCAACCCGACAGGTGTTGCCTATACCGAGGCTGAGCTACGTGCCTTGGCCGATGTATTAGCTAAACACCCTGATGTGCTCGTCGCCACTGATGATATGTATGAACACATCCTGTATACCGATGCCCCGTTCATCAACATCCTCAACGTCGCCCCCGAGCTTTATGACCGCACCATTGTGCTAAACGGTGTATCTAAGGCTTACTCTATGACCGGCTGGCGTATCGGTTATGCCGCAGGCCCTGCTAAGTTGATCGGCGCGATGAAGAAGATTCAATCGCAAAGCACCTCTAACCCGACCTCTATTTCACAGGTTGCTGCCCAAGCGGCCCTAGATGGTGATCAGAGCTGTGTTGCAGGGATGGTTCAAGCCTTTAAACAGCGGCGCGATTTCGTCATTGAAAAGCTCAATGAGATCGACGGTGTTGAGTGCATCCCCGCTGATGGCACCTTCTATGCGTTCCCAAGCTTTCAGCAGGTCATCGATAATGATGACCGGTTTGCCAATGATATCGACCTAGCTGAATTCCTATTAATGGAAGCCGGTGTTGCACTGGTGCCGGGTTCAGCCTTTGGCGCACCGGGCAATATGCGCTTATCCTTTGCGACCTCGCTGGATATTCTTGAAGACGCGATTAGCCGTATCAAGGCAGCACTGCAGAAGTAATGCTCCCTTTCTCTATGAAAGCCGGGCTTGCCCGGTTTTTTTTCGCCCGATAACTGTGCAACCGGTTTAACACAATGCCTCTTGCGCACCATCGTTGACGGTTTACAGGCGGTTAAAAATTATCTTAAAATCTTCGTTTGCTTTTACCTAAACGACACTTATAATCGTGCCCTTATAATTTCAAGACGACCGGTCTAATCAGAATGACTCGACCCAAGAGAAATGAACACAATAAGGAAAGGATCCTGCAGACCGGCATGGAGCTGTTTAACCGTAAAGGTTATCACGGCACCGGACTGAAAGAGATTCTGGATGCTTGTCAGGTGCCTAAAGGTTCTTTCTATAATTATTTTGCCAGTAAAGAACAGTTCGCCGTGGCCGTATTAGAATATAGCCACCAACTGGACGATGAAAAATGGGAGTCATGGAACGCGCATTCAACCGGTGATATACGCACCCAGTTCCGCGCGTCACTCAACCTTTTCATCGAGGAATATAAAGAGGACCCGATCACCACCGGTAGCTTGCTCACCAATCTCATGGGCGAGATCGGTAATGCGAGTGATTCATTTCGCCAGATTATCGATTCATCCTGCAGCCGCGTTATCGACTGTATTGAAATACATTTCCAAAACGCACAACAGGAAGGAAGCTTTCGTGACGACCTTCCCGCACGGGCATTAGCTCAGTTATTCTGGGATTGCTGGCAAGGCGCGCTACTACGCACTAAAGTAGAAGCCTCGACCCAACCCTTAAGTGACGCCGCCGATATGCTATATACACTCTTTGCACCACTTAACCCCGAGCAACAGGGATGACTCCAATGATAAAAATTAATCACCTTTTAGCCCCCGTCATTATCGGTGTGGCACTGACCATCACGGCGCCTATACAGGCGGCGGGCCTTCCGGCGGAAGTTGTTCATGTCAAAAGTGCACCACTGGTGCATCGGATCGAGGCGGTTGGAACACTCAATGCCAATGAGTCAATCATCCTGCGTCCCGAACAAAGCGGCGCCATCGAAAAAGTGCTGTTCACCGAAGGCAGTGCGGTTAAAGCGGGCGATAAACTGATCGTGCTCGAATCGTCACTCTATAAAGCCCAGCTGCAAGAAAGCAAAGCCCGCGTCAATCTGAGCCGTATCGACTATCAACGTGCCGATAGCTTAGTCAAAAAACGGGTGGGCTCTCAGCAAGATAAAGACTCCTCTCTAGCTCAACTACAGGTTAACCAAGCCCAACAGGCCGTGGCACAAACCAAACTGAATAAAATGACCATCAGTGCCCCCTTTGACGGCGTTATCGGTTTACGTAAATTCAGCCCCGGTGACTATGTCAATATTGGCCAAGACCTAGTGCAACTGACCGATATCAGCATTATGAAGGTCGATTTCAAAGTACCGGAAAACCAACTGCCTAATATCCATATCGGACAGCAGGTGAAGGTCCTCGTTGATGCACTACCGGGAGAAAGTTTCACGGGTGAGGTCTACGCCATATCGCCCAACATCGATGCCCGTAACCATAACATCGCTATCCGCGCCAAAATTGAAAACAGAGATCAGTTGCTACGCGCCGGTCTATTTGCCCGGATACAGATTATTACCCATATCGATGATCACGCGATCATGGTGCCAGAAGAGGCTATCATCCCTAAAAACGATCAGTTCTTTGTTATGACCGTCACCGACGAGAAGATTGATATGGTGCCGGTTAAGCTCGGTATTCGCCGTGACGGCGCCGTCAACATTCTCTCTGGCCTATCGGTCGATCAGGTGATTGTCACCGCCGGTCAGCTGAAACTATTCCCTGGTTCCCCCGTTACTCCGGTTTTCGTTGATGGGACCCAACCACCTTCCGCCCCAGCGGCTGAACAGCCTGGAGCCTGAGCATGATTCTTTCTGAAATCAGTATCAAGCGACCGGTACTCGCGATCGTCATGAGTCTGTTGATATTACTCGTGGGGGCGGTTTCCTATGATCGCCTGACCGTCCGAGAATATCCTAAAATCGACGTACCGGTAGTCACGGTTGAAACCAGCTACCCCGGTGCGAGTGCATCGATTATCGAAACTCAGGTGACCCAGATTATTGAGGATTCCTTATCGGGTATCGAAGGCATTGACTATATCACCTCGGTGAGTCGGTCCGAATCGAGCCAGATCACCGTGACCTTCAAACTCAGTCGCGATCCCGACGATGCCGCCAGTGATGTCCGCGACCGTGTAGGTCGAGTGCGCGGCAACCTGCCGGATGATGTCGAAGAACCCATCACGGCGAAAACCGAAGCCGATGCCCAGCCGGTGTTCTGGCTGGCGCTATCCTCCGATAACCACTCCATGATGGAGATCTCTGAGATCGCCGACCGGATGGTTAAAGACCCGCTGCAAACCGTCGATGGTGTGGCCAATGTGATGCTGTTTGGTGATCGTCGTTTCGCCATGCGTATCTGGCTAGACCCGTCTCGAATGGCGGCCTATCAAATTATTCCACGGGATATCGAGGCGGCCCTAAGTAGCCAGAACATCGAAATTCCTGCCGGCCGTATCGAGAGTAATCAGCGTGAATTTAGCGTGCTCGCTCGTACCGATCTGAATACCGTGGAACAGTTCGAAAATATCATTATTCGGAATGAAAACAGCTACCCGGTACGCATTAAAGATGTCGCTCGCGTGGAAATTGCCCCTGAGGATGAACGGAAAAAATCACGTTTCAGGGGTAAGCCTGCCGTCGCACTGGGGGTGGTCAAACAATCCACCTCGAACCCTCTGGATGTTTCCAGCGGGATTCAAGAACGCCTACCGCAGATTAAAGCCGCCCTGCCTGAAGGGGTGAATATTGATATTGCCTATGACTCATCGATCTTTATCTCTGAGTCCATCAAATCGGTATTTCAGACTATTTTTGAAGCCAGCCTGCTGGTTGTCGCGGTTATCTTTTTCTTCCTGCGTAATATTCGCGCCACATTAATTCCGATTGTCACCATTCCTTTATCACTGATCGGTGGCTTTGCACTGATGCTGATGATGGGTTTCAGTATTAACACCCTAACGCTGCTCGCGATGGTGTTGGCGATCGGATTGGTGGTCGATGATGCGATCGTGATGCTAGAAAACATCTACCGTCACGTCGAAGAAGGCTTATCACCGATACAGGCCGCCTTTAAAGGCAGTAAAGAGATCGGTTTTGCCATTGTCGCCACAACCCTAACCTTGGTAGCGGTATTTGCACCGGTAGCCTTTACACCGGGCCGGACAGGTAAACTCTTTACCGAATTCGCCCTCACACTGGCAGGCGCCGTGCTGGTTTCCGGCTTTATCGCCCTGTCGCTCTCTCCGATGATGTGCTCTCGTTTGTTGCACCATGAAAAACGTCACAGCTACATCTTCAATCTGATCGAAGGCTGGATCAACAGCTTAACCAACGGCTATCAGTCACTCTTGAAAAAAGTGCTGCGTTCACGTCTGTTGGCGGTGGTGATGATGGTGGGGAGTCTCGCCGGTGCTGGTTTCCTCTTTAACCAACTGCCACAGGAACTCGCCCCCGTCGAAGACCGCGGTACGATTCTGGCGATGTCTATCTCCCCTGATGGCGCCTCTGTCGATTATGTCGACCGTTATGCCAAACAGGTTGAGGGGATGTTAGCGAAACAGCCTTCCGCTGATCGCTTTTTCACCATCGTGGGTTTCCCCACCGAGACCAACTCAATGTCATTCCTCGGCCTCAAGCCTTGGGATGAACGGTCGCAAAAACAACAAAGCATCGTCGCTGAACTGACGCCTCAACTCTTCGGTGGTGTCATCGGCACTATGTCATTTGCAATGAACCCACCATCCCTCGGACAGAGCTTTATCTCCCGTCCAATAGAGTTCATTGTTAAATCCAATACCGATTTTGCTGAGCTGAAAACCATCGCTGATCAGTTGATGGCGCGTATCTTGAAAAATCCAGGCTTTATTCAACCGGATATCGACCTCAAGCTGAACAAACCGGAACTGACTCTCAACGTCAATCGGGATAAAGCTTCGGAAATGGGCTTGGATATCAACCTGATCGGTCGCAGTATCGAAACCTATATGGCGAGCCGTAATGTCACCCGCTTTAAAAAGGATGGTGATCAGTACGACGTTATTCTGCAGGTAGAGCCCTCGCTTCGTCGCAGCCCAAGCGACCTAAGCAATCTCTATTTGCGCACTAATGATGGCCATATGGTTCAGCTGAGCTCAGTGGTCGATATTAAGGAGAGTGTGGCGCCGAAAGAACTCAATCACTTTGATAAAATGAAAGCGGTTAAGTTTCAAGCGATTCTGGCGCCCGGTTACAGTGTCGGCGATGCGCTGGATTTCATTGAACAGCAAATGGCTGAGATCAGCCCAGAAACGCTATACGATTTCGGCGGGCAATCTCGTGAGTTTAAGAAGTCCGGTAGTGGCCTGATGTTGACCGCCGCCTTAGCACTCATCTTCACCTTTTTGGTGTTAGCAGCGCAGTTTGAAAGCTTCCGTAACCCGATGATTATCATGCTATCCGTGCCACCGGCATTGTTTGGTGGTCTGTCGGCCCTGTACTTTACCGGCGGCAGTCTGAACATCTATAGCCAGATAGGTTTGATTACCTTGATAGGTTTGATTACCAAGCATGGTATTCTCATAGTAGAATTTGCGAATCAACTTCAGGATCAGGGACGCGATCTCCAGGAGGCCATTATTGAGTCGGCCACCATGCGATTACGCCCTATTCTGATGACCACCGGCGCGATGGTACTCGGTACGGTACCTTTGGCTATCGCCTTTGGCGCCGGTGCCGAGAGCCGCCAGCAAATAGGCTGGGTTATCGTCGGTGGCTTAACATTCGGCACCGTATTAACCTTATTTATCGTACCGACCGTTTACAGTTATTTAGGCCGGCGTCTGTTCAAGAAAGTAGAGCCGGACATTCATCTTATGGAACAAGGATCAGAGAAGTGAAAGTCATTCAACGTACCCTTCATCGTACTCTGATGGCGACAGCCATCAGCTGTGCCCTGATTGCTCCGCAAGTCAGTGCCGGTGCACTGGCTAATATTTATCAACAAGCCCTCGCCCAAGACCCACAGCTGAAAGCGGCAGAAGCGGCATCGAAAGCAGGCCAAGAAGCCCTGCCCCAAGGCCGTGCCGGATTATTACCCACGCTTTCTCTGACGGGTAACACCACTTGGGTCAATTACGATTCCATCGACTATAACAATAATGGCTATACCGTCAGCCTGAGCCAGCCGCTGTTTTCAGCGTCGGCATGGTTTACCTACAAGCAGGGTATCGCCCAATCTGAAGCGGCATCACTGCAGTTTGATCAGGCACAGCAAAACTTAATTCTGCGCGTCGTCAGCAGCTATCTCGACGTCTTGCGGGCACAAACCGCACTCGAGACATCACAAGCCCAAGAACGAGCGATCAAGCGTCGTCTCGATCAGGTAAATGCACAGTTCGAAGTAGGCCTTATCGCGATTACCGATGTTCAGGAGGCTCAGGCTACCTATGATAATGCCAAGGTCACCCGTATTCTCGCTGAAGGCGATCTGGATAACAGCTTTCAAGCACTGGAACGACTGACCGGACAGCCCGTTGGTAACGTTGACCCGCTAGCGGCAAACTACCCGGTAGAAAACATCAGTCCGGTAGAACCAGAGGCATGGATAGAAAAAGCCCAAGCCGGTAACCTCGCGCTAAAAGTAGCCGAAGCGACCACCGAAGCGGCCCGTCGTCAATCGCAAGCCGCCGGCAGTGGCCACCTACCGACCCTGTCACTTACCGCTAGCCATGATAAGGACAGCAGCTCAGCTAGCTACCCCGATGGTGACTGGGAAACCAATCAGATCGGCTTAACATTATCGCTGCCCATCTATTCCGGCGGCTCCATCAACTCCCTTAGCCGCCAAGCGAAATACGGTTTTAGCGAAGCCAAATATAATCAGGATGATGCCCTTCGAGGGGTAATTCTGGAAACCCGCAACCTGCTACGCAACCTTCAGACCGGTGTATTGAGTGTGGCGGCCCGTAAGCAGAGTATTAAGTCCAGTGAAACCGCGTTAAGAGCGACCGAAGAAGGCTTTAATGTGGGTACTCGTAACGTGGTCGATGTATTACAAGCAGAGCAGCAGCTGTATACGGCGCAGCGCGACTATGCCGATGCCCGTTTCGAATATATCCAGAACCTGTTTAACTTTAAGCAGCAGATCGGCACCCTCAGCCCTGACGATGTGATCGGCCTCGATCAGTGGATGAAACAAGACTAAGGTTATTTGTTCCCACAAACAGAAATAACCATTAAAAAAGGCGGATATCACTGATATCCGCCTTTTTTATTTCGGGCAACCGCATACTCAACATCGCAACCACTTAGACAATAACTTAGCTCATTAGCTTAGCTCATCTCATTAGCTTAGCAGCCCTACGACAACATCGGCATCACTGAAAGATCAATCCTGCACCAGGATTTCAGTGAGGCCGTTCTTCTCGGCATATTCGGCTAACTTACCATTGGCCTTCATTTTCAGCAGAAAAGCATCTACCTCTTTTAGCCAGTCGGTTTCACCTTTAGGCACCGCATAGGCATAGTTCGTTTTTGCAAAAGGTTGATCCGGTGCCAGCAAAACGGCCCAATTCGTCAATGTGACCATCCGCTTTGCATAGGGGTAGTCGCCCATAAACACATCGGCGCGACCACTAAGCACTTCCTGCTCACGCGCTTTAAAGCTATCCACCACGGAGACCTCTGCATGCTTAAAGCGTGCCTTAACCACGGGTTCCATATAGGTGCCCTTTTGCACCACAACGACCACGCCCTCTCGGTCAATCTTATCCCAACGGTCTAACTCAATATTATTTTTTGTACCCACCCCATAGATACCGCTGGCAAGATAGGGCTGTGAAAACTCCATGTAGGGTTTGCGATCATCACGAACACCAATAGCATGCATCGCAATATCACAGGCATTATTCTGCATATTTTCAACCAACAGCGAGAACGAGCTGTCCACAAAGGTCAACTTGACGTTCATGCTTTTGGCCAGCTCACGGGCCATATCGATATCAATACCTTCTAAGCGATGGGTACGGGGGTTACGGTAACTGATCGCGAAATAATCTGGCCAGATACAGACCTTAATCTCTCCCGCCATCTTGATCTTCTCTGCCCGCTCACTCGCTAGCACCGACTCAACGGAAATGGCCATAACAGTGGCAAACAATAATGAAGGGATGCGATACTTATTCTTCATAAACATAACTTCCTGAAGGGTGGCTGGTATCAAATAGTTTCTAAGGTACAATATCTTATGTGAGCTATGGCCGCGTTTGTAGCGTTTCTTTGAGTTAAGTTGTAAATATATGCGCAAATATGATGTAAAAAAGCCCCCTTCTTTCACAAAATGGCTCTACGGAGGACTGATTTGTGCGATTAGTCTTATCGGTATAACGCTGTGGCTCAGCTTTCTTCAGAGTGTTGATGAGAGAAACGAGCGTTCAGCACTGCATGCTCGCATGATTCAAAGCACCATCACGCGGACATTTGAAGCCCTAGAGATCACCCTTATCTCGCTCTCAGATGATCTGCGCGCGGGTAACCTGAGCCCTGAGCATATTAATGATATGCATAACCGCGCACTCAAAACGCTTAAATTCGCGCCTCAGCTTCGACAAATTACGGTTGTTAAAGGCAGTAACACCATTATTGATACCCACAACGACGCCAACGACAACATCAACCTGAATATACTCGGATTAAACGATAGTTACCCAAACCCATTTTCTTTAGGGCTGATGATCGGCACGCCGCTCAAGGGACGTTTTCTCCCCAAAGAGGGTTACTTCCCCGAAGAAGGCAGCATCCGCAGCTTAATCCCGATCGGTTTTGAAACCCGCGCGGCTGACGGTGACAAACTATTAATTATCGCCACCTTTAACCCAAGCTATTTCAAACGTTATATCAATGATCTAAACCTTGAAAAAGCGGATAGCGTTTACCTCACCGACTTTAACGGTAACGTCGTACTGCAGAAAGGCCTTTACGGCCCTAACCGTCCCCGAGTGATCAGCAATATTAAAGCCGCGTTAGCCGAGAACGCCGATGTTGGCAATGCCGATAGCTCACTTAGCCCGATTCAATTTTCGACGATCAGTACAGAACTACTATCCAAATATCCGCTGGCCGTCTCGGTGGTCACGGATCATAAACACTCATTAATCCTGTGGTTGAAGCAGAAAAACGGGCTCATTTTTATTCTCTTCATCGCGATAGCCGCACTCAGTTTCGGTACCTTTTTCCTCGTGCGCACCAGTAAAAGCGCACTCAAAATGAAAGACGAGGTTCACCTGCTATCCCAAGTCGTCGAACACAGCCCAACCATTATTGCGATTACCGACCCCGATGGCGCAATAGAATATGTCAACGCAAGTTTCGAAAACATTACCGGTTATAGCCGCGACGAAGTCATTGGCCAAAACCCTCGCGTACTCAAATCGGGCGACACCCCTGACAATGAATATGAGGCTATGTGGGAGATATTGGTCGATGGTGGCACCTGGACCGGTGAGTTTCACAATAAGCATAAAGATGGCACGCTGTACTGGGAATATGCCTCCATCAGCCCTCTCATTAATGAAGATGGGGCTATTACACACTTTATCGCCCTCAAACGCCCGATCACCGATGAAAAAGCAGCCCAAGAAAAACTCCGACTCGCGTCAGATGTCTTTAGTTCCGCGGCTGAAGCGATCATGGTCACGGATAGAAACTCCCGTATTCAGATGGTAAATCCCTCGTTTGAACAGATCACCGGTTATCAACAGTCGGAAGTGTTAGGCAGAACCCCCGCCATTCTAAAATCAGGCAAACACAGCGAACATTTTTATAAAACCGTCTTTGAAGAACTCGAAGCGAAATGTTTCTGGGAAGGCGAGATCTGGAATCGACGTAAAAACGGTGAGCTCTACCCTCAGTGGGTGGTCATCTCTTCTCGTTTTGACCCTCAAGGTGACCTTGAAGGTTATGTTGCCCTATTCAGCGATATTACTAAGCGTAAACATAATGAAGCGGTGATCATTCATCAGGCCAACTACGATGCACTGACCGGACTTCCCAACAGGAATCTCTTCGAGGACCGCTTGAATCAAGCCATTGCGTTCTCAGAACGCAGCCAGACCAAAGCCGCGCTGCTATACCTCGACCTCGACCGCTTTAAATATGTCAACGACACCTTTGGCCACTACACCGGCGATTTACTACTGCAGCAGGTCGCTGAACGGTTGCAGGCCTGCGTCCGTAAAAGTGATACCGTTGCTCGACTCGGCGGTGATGAGTTCGCCATTATCGTGCCCGAACTCGAGAAGCTGTCAACCATCGATAATATCGCAGACAAAGCACTCCATGCGCTATCCCTTCCCTACCAGCTTGATGGCCATGAGGCCTATATCTCCTGCAGTATCGGTATCGCTATCTACCCTGACAATGGCGCCATCAGCGAAAAATTGGTGATCAATGCCGATAACGCCATGTACAAGGCGAAAGAAGCCGGACGTAATACCCGAGATTACTTCAATGAGGATATGAATGAAGACTCAAGAAAACGTAGTTTACTTGAGCAGAACATGTATAAAGCGCTGGAACGGGGTGAGTTTTACTTGGTCTACCAGCCTATCTGGTCAACGGATGGGCAGAATATAGAATCGGTAGAAGCCCTTATCCGCTGGCTACACCCGGAAAGAGGCACGATTTCACCGCTGGAATTTATTCCGCTGGCCGAAGAGTCAGCTTTGATTCATAGTCTCGGGGAATGGATTATCCAAGAGTCTTGTCGGTTTGTTAAACAACTACGTACCTGCTTCGGTGAAGCGCCAGTAGAAATACCGAAGGTCAGCATTAACATCTCGAGTGCTCAGTTCCTTCGAGGTAACGTCGCCGATATATTAAACCGAGAGCTCGCAGCCTTGTCACTGAATGGGACAGATATTTTAGTCGAGATCACTGAAAGCGCGTTAATGATGGATCAAAAAAGGATCTACAGCCAACTCGACAACATCGTCTCCCAAGGCATCGATATCGCTATCGATGACTTTGGTACCGGCTATTCTTCCCTTAGCTATCTCAAAAAATATCCCGTCAAACGGTTAAAAATTGATAAATCCTTTATCGATGATCTCGTCACCGATAAGGATGATCAGGCGCTGGTATCAGGGATTATCTCACTGGCCAACTCTCTCTCCTTAAAAACCATCGTCGAGGGCGTGGAGACACAGGAACAGCTCGATATACTGCGGCAGTATGGTTCACCGATGATACAGGGTTACTTATTAGCTAAACCGATGACCGATGATCTCTTGTTGGATCTACTCAAGAGCCGTCTAGCTCAGGTTTAAATAGGCCGGCCCCAGTGCTTAAAGGATTAAGCGCTGGGGCGGTAAACGTTTTGGCCCTCTACGCGAAACGGCCAATCAGATCAAAATCTTAGCTAAGCCGAGAAAAGAGAAAAAACCAATCGCGTCGGTGAAGGTGGTGAGCACCACACTGCCGGCCACCGCTGGATCGATCGACATCCGCTGCAGAATTAACGGAATAAAAATCCCCGCCACCACGCCGGTGATCAAGACGATCATCAGCGCGATACCAAATACGGCGCCCAGCATCGGGTCGCCAAACCAATAGAGCGCTATCGCCGCCACCGTTAACGCCCAAACGATACCATTCAGAAACACCACAGAGGCTTCATGGATAATTAACTGGGTAATATTGGTCCGGCCTATTTGATTTAATGCCAACCCTCGGGTGACGATGGTCAGTGTTTGCGAGCCGGCCACCCCGCCCATACTCGCCACCACGGGCATTAAGACCGCCAGTGCGATCAGTTGCTCGATAACCGCTTCAAACAGCCCGATCACCCACGCCGCCACAAAGGCGGTTACGAGATTGATCCCTAGCCAGTAGCCACGCTTATAGGCGCTGCTCAAGATAGGCGAGAACATATCGGTATGATTTTTCAAACCGGCAGAGCTCAACACTTTCGCATCGGCCTGCGCCTGAATCACATCGACCACATCATCGATGGTGATACGCCCCAACAAACGGTAATTACCATCGACAACAGGGGCAGAGAGCAGATCGCAATCCTGGAATATCCGCGCTACTTTTTCTTGGCTGGCATCGACCGGAATAGCCTGAAAGGTATGATCAAGAATATCGGCGACTAAGGTATCGGTAGGCAGGGAGACAATATCGCTGAGCGGCAACACCCCTAACAGTTTATTGGTGCGATCGACCACCATTAAACTATCTAACTGCTCGGGCATATCCCCCTCTTTGTTTCGCAGCAACCGCAAGTAACGTAACACGGAGAGAATCGACACATCGGCCCTAACGGCGGTGGTATCAGTATCCATCAAACCACCGGCGGTATTATCAGGATAATGCTTGACGCTGTTATAGCGACGTTTACGCAACTCATCCATCGCAGCGATCATGGCGTTGATCACCGTGCCGGGCAGATCCTCATCAATATCCGCCAGTTCATCGGGCTGCAGCAGAAACAAACTTTCTAACAGTTCATCGTGGGAGGTGTTATCAATCAGATACTGACGTACATCCCCACTAACACTCTTGAGCACACCGGCGCGTTTTTGGACATCCAACACATCCCAGATAATGATCCGCTTTTCGGGGGCCGAGCCCTCAATCAACCGAGCCGTTTCACTGGCGCTGACCTCGGCCAGCAGATTATTGAGTGTGACCTCGTCTTCTCGCTCGATCGCCTTATGGATCTGATCAATACGTAGATTTACCTGGGACATGCATACCGCTCCTGATTGCCTAACTGACTGAACATCATTACCGCTGTTGCGTTAACCGCTATCCGTTAGCGCGTCACCGCCTGATATAACAACCTGATTTAACGACGGAATAACATTCGTTCTGCTAACTTATCAGTTTCTGACAAAATCGAACATAGTCTCAGTTTAACCGGTGCTCAGAATAACTCGATAAACAGATCGCACGGCCATGATGATGGACCTCGACCAATGCTTTATGCAGGCTTTTAATCGTCGCCTCATAGTCCGTTTCTTGGATCACAAACTGCATATCCACCTGGCGCATCGACTGATGAATAGCCAACACACTGATATCACCCTCGGCAATCGCACACACCGCTTTTGCCAAAATACCGGGGACTTCCATATCACTACCAATCGCCGACACGATAGCGACCTTTTTATGATCTAATTCAGCATCGGCAAAACGTTCAGCTAAGGCCGCCCGTATACGCTTAACGGTTTTCAGATTCGTCGCCAGATAGTGCGTAATCGTATTGGCATTCACATCCTTCGAGACGATATGCGCCCTGAAACGTTTGATCAACGCGAGAATCTCCCGATCATACTCACCTAAACTACCGGCCATATCCTGATCAAAAAGCTCTAACGCATACACTCCACGGCAGCCGGCAATGATCTCTACCCGCGGCGTATCACTCACATAGTCACCGGTAATCAACGTACCGGTATGCTCAGGCTCGAACGTATTTTTTACCCGTAGCGGTACATTGTGCTGGCGCAGGCCTTTGGCGGCTTTCGGGTGAATCGCTTCCATCCCTAGATTAGCTAACTGATCCGCTACGTCGTAGTTGGTCCGGCCAATCGGCACCGCATTATCTTCCCCCACTAGCCGCGGATCCGCACTGCTAAGATGAAACTCTTTATGAATAATCGCTTCACGGGCCTGAGTAAGCACCGCCAAACGACTAAAGGTCATCTCGCTATAACCCCGATCAAAGGAGGACATCAGACCATCCTGGCTATGGGCATAACCGGTCACAACCGGTAACTGCGTATGCAGGTCTACATGCTTAAAAGCAGAGCAGATACGCTCATCTAAGGACATATGCCGATCGGTGTCCCAACCAGTCAAATCCACATAACAGGCGTTGACACCATCCCGCTTTAACAGCTCAACCATATTCCACGCACTGTGCGCTTCACCAATACTCGCGAGCATCTCCCGCACGGTGGTTAGGTGAGCATCCAAGGCGAAATGCCCATGCATACACAAGCTATGAAGATCCGTCAGACACTTCTGCGCATCCTGCAGCCGCTCATCGATAAAGTTATTCGCCCGAATCAGCGCCTCGCCTTTACCAAACAACAGCAGGTTATGATCGTACATTTCACATTTAAGTTGCTCTAACGCCACCAGCCAGCTGCGATCTTCAATACTGCTGGCAAATAGACCATAAACACCCGGCTGACCGCTACGCTTATGCTCCAGCAGTTTATCGGTAATACCGCCGTAGGCTGAGACAACAAATACCCGCTGATAAAGGCTTTCTGGGTTCGATGGTTTAAAAATAATATTATCGCGTACCGACACATAATCAGACATCGATGTGCCGCCGATTTTTTCTATAGTATGCATAACTCTCAGAACTTTTAGATAATCATAATATCGCCCTAAGGCGCATCTAACATGCACCGTTTAGGCGATTCGTCGATCAATCAGACAGCGGAACAATATGTTCACGGCTACAGATATATTCCGGTCGCGGTCGCCGACAGCAAAAAGGCTCTACGACTCGGTTACTCAAGGCGTTATAAACGAAAAAGACATTAGCGCGGGGCGCTGGGGTAATATTGCCGTTTGAGCCGTGAATCAGGTTGCAATCAAAGAGTATCACGCTGCCCGGCTTACACTTGGCCGTCACGATTGAACCTCGATCGATCAACCGCTTTAACTGGTCATCAGAGGGGATACCATATTCCTGCTGCTTCAATGACGCTTTGTAATGGTTTTCTGGCGTCTCTCCCTGACAAGCAACAAACTGACGATGCGATCCCGGCACTAACATCAAGGGGCCGTTGGTATCGACGTTTTCGGTCAGTGTGATCGACATACTCAGCGCCCGCATTCGCGGCATGCCATCCTCGACATGCCAGGTCTCAAAATCGGAGTGCCAATAAAATGCTTTACCCCGAAATCCCGGCTTATAGTTCAGCCGAGATTGATGAAGATACACCTCATCATCGAGAATATAACGTGCCAACTCGGCTAACCGAGGATCAGTCGCTAACTTCTTGAATAAGGCGCTGCGTTGATGCACGCGAAAGATCGAGCGCACATCACCATGACCCGGCTCCGTTATCGTCTCTCCCGAGGCTCTAACCTCAGGATCACCACTTAAACGCTCCATCTCTTGTTGAAACATCCGCACTTCAACATCCGAAAACAGATCTTCCAAGACAAGAAAACCATGTTCAGCATAAGCCTCAAGCTGCGATTGATCTATCGGCATAGGACGATCGACGGGGGCATATACCACAGGATCCCGTCGCTCAGAACATTGACTCACCCCCTGCCGAGAAGGATATAGATCCTCACTCAGCGGTGGTGCTACAAACAGATTCTCATTCGGTTTCATGCCGAAACAGTATCCGCATTCAGTTCGTAGGCTCCCTCTGCGTTATGTACTTCTTTACCATTCAATGGCGGATTAAACACACAGGCCAACTTCAGCTCTTCGAAAGCCCGTAACACGTGCTTATCATGCTTATCTAACACATAGAGTGTACCCGCTTTAATCGGATAAACTTTGCCATCGGCTAGGGTTTCGATCTCCCCTTCTCCCGAGACGCAATACACAGATTCCAGATGGTTCTGATAATGCATTCCGAAATCGGCGCCTTTATAAATAGTGGTCATATGAAATGAAAACCCCATATTGTCGTCTTTCAATAGCATCCGAGTACTTTCCCAGTTGCCATCCGGCGATACAATGCGACGGTTACTCTGCTCGGCGGTAGCTAAATCACGTACGATCATGTTATTTCCTTTAAGTTTAATTATCAGTAACGGCTGTGGGCTATAAGAACGGGCACTATTCAGCACCCTCAATCATCCCTTAAACCCCACAACGAACGGCGCTTCGATAAGCCGCGCCGATGGAATCAATCCATCAACAGTTTGCTCAACTGGCTAATGAGATAGGGTCAAAATACTTTTTATGTTTTGGAATACGGTCTTCTGTCGCACAAACATCACGAATCGCGCTTTCGAGAATATCGATACCGGCAGCTAGGTTTTCCATAGTGATAATCAACGGGCAAAGCAACTTCACCACCTGACCATCTGCACCACTGGTTTCAATCATCAAACCATTCTGGAATGCAATGGTGGTAATTTTGTCCGCTAACTCACCATTAACACAGCTGATACCCTGAAACATACCGCGGCCTCGGGTGGTAAAGTTACCGTTACCATACTCTTCGACAATACTTTCCAGTCGCTGAGAGATATAACGTCCCTTTTCTTTCACCTCTTTTGAAAAGCTATCATCCGACCAATAACTATTGATCGCAGCCGTCGCGGTGATGAAGGCGAAGTTATTGCCTCGGAACGTACCGTTATGCTCACCGGGCTTCCACAGGTCAAGTTCGGGACGGAATAGCACCACCGCAAAAGGTAAACCGTAGCCGCCTAAGGATTTAGACAAGGTAACGATATCCGGTTTAATACCCGCTTCCTCAAAACTGAAATAGGTACCCGTACGGCCACAGCCCGCCTGTATATCATCGACAATCAGCAAGACATCATGTTTTTTACACACCTTATCCAGGTTTTGTAGCCACTCGAAGCTCGCTGCGTTAATCCCGCCTTCACCCTGTACCGTTTCGACGATCACCGCCGCAGGCTTATCAATACCGCTACTGGAATCGCTCAATACCTTATCGAGATACACCGTGGTATCGATATCATCACCAAGGTAGCCATCGTATGGCATCCGGCTGACGCCACTCAGACTTACACCCGCCGCGCCACGATGGTGGGAGTTACCAGTGGCTGCGAGTGCCCCCATCGTTACACCATGAAAGCCATTGGTGAAGCTGATGACATTTTCTCGGCCGGTCAGGTTACGTGCCAGCTTTAAGGCCGCTTCCACCGCATTAGTACCGGTCGGCCCGGTGAACTGCATCACATAATCAAGGTTCCGTGGTTTAAGGATCTTCTCATTGAAGGCTTCCAAAAACTCTCCCTTCGCTTTGGTATGTAGATCCAAGCCATGGGTAATACCGTCACTATGGATATACTCCAATAGTTTTTCTTTAAATACGGGGTTGTTGTGACCGTAGTTAAGCGTTCCGGCACCCGCCAAGAAATCAAGATAGCGATTACCATCTTCATCATAGAGATGCTCTCCCTGCGCCTTGTTAAATACACGGGGAAATGAGCGAGCATAGGACTGAACTTCAGATTCAATCTGTTCAAAAATTTTCATAACAGTACTCTTAGTTAGTTAAAACCGAATGATTTAAAAAAGATGAATTACATAGCTATTCGAAGTATTACGGCAGAAAGGGACCAATACGTGCCAGAAACTCAGAATCATGCTGTTCGTTGAAATGATCGCATCGATCAAAGATCAACGAACGCACTAGCGTGGCATTCGCGTCTCTCGCCAGACGATTAAACAGCGCCCAAGAGGCCTCGTTGTCGTCGGTGATCGTGGTTTCAATATGGGATACAGGAGAAGGTACTTTTCGCTGAAGCAACTGCTGAAGCATTTTACTAGCAAGCCCCATTCCACGGGCTTTTTGTGCTACTGCCACCTGCCAAACAAAGAGTACATCACTGTCGTTAGGCTTACGATAGCCACTGATAAAACCGACCACTTCGCCCTCTATTTCCGCTAATACCGAGGTATCGGAAAAATGGCTACACTGCAGTAGATTGCAATAACAGGAGTTACTATCTAATTCGGGAATTTCACTAATGAGTTTGTTAACGAAGAAGCCATCTTCAGCTTCAGGTTTGCGTAAGACTACGCTTGCGATATCCATCGACCCTCAAATACTTAGATTTACATTTATTTAGCTTTACAATTTACTTATCTATTATAAAACACACTAAAAACAGATAAACAACGTCGTTTTGATGAAAATTTCACCAACAAAAGCCACAAAACAGGCTGTTTTCGTAAAACTTGCGTCAATATAACACACAAATAGACAATAAATTAGTTAGCTATTCAAAATATATTGAAAACCAGAGCATCGTCCCGTTCAATCCCATAGATTAAAGGGACGGATATCCGTAGAATAATCAGCCAAAATTGATACAGGATTAACCATGGAAAACAGCCAGAAAGCACTGGTGTTGCTACGTCAAATTATCCGCTCAACCGATATGCAGGATAAAGAGATCAGCCGCGGTACGGGGGTCACTCCACCACAATTGATGGTGATGCAAACCCTACGCGAGCACACTCAGCTCACTAGCGGAGAACTGGCCAAAGAGATGGTGCTCACCCAAGCCACCATTACGAGCATTCTTGACCGGTTAGAAAAAAAGGAATTGGTTGCCCGCGAACGGGGCAAAGAGGATAAACGAAAAGTGTGGGTCAGCCTGACCGACAAAGGCACCGAACTCATGAAAGGCGCACCGACCACACAACAAGATATTTTTGTTAGAAGCTTTGAGGATATGCAAAATTGGGAGCAATCAATGGTGGTATCGAGCCTAGAGCGAATCGCTTTTATGCTCAACGCACAACACCTCGATGCCGCACCACTATTGGATATCGGGGAACTCGATCGAAATCAGCAGGAATATGCTAAAAAATAACGATGCCGCTTGAGTTGCTCAATAGGCATCGTCATCAGTCACTCAGTGAATCACCGGCTCATCGCTATCATTGCCCGGCAACAACGGGTGACCACTACTGTCCGTGCCTAATACGCCCTGCTCGACGGCAACTTCCAGCAGTTGAGACACAACCATCTGCGTCAGGTGAGCACTGATAATCATCCCCGCTGGCGGATCACCCTCGAACAACGCTTCATCGACCATACCATCACCGCGCAACCCCAACAGCAATGGATTTTCTTCCACCAATGGCGCGATATCATCGGGCGCAAAGAGTGAGTATTCAGAAGCCACTTCAAGCGCCAGCATATAGGGGTTTTGCTGCGCACCTTTCAGCCGTTCCAGATAAGCCGACTCTGCACGGTTCATCACCTCGGTCAGCAGACTGTTGCCCGGACGAACTAGGTTATCTCGGGCGGTCTGCGAATGACTATAATCAACATCGGTCACCGCCAACTCAGGCAGCGCTAGTTCTTCAGCATCTAGCTGTAAACGGCCATCGTCACCGAGACTCAGCCAACCGCTTTCCAAGGCGATATCGATCAACCCTTCCATCATCGCCGCCGCGATATTGGCACTGATAATCATGCCAACACTGGGATTTTCCTGCTCACTTTCGCTGACAACCAGCACTCCACGACGGGCGGCCAACAGTGTTGGATCTTCTGCAACAAACTGCGCTAACGCATCCGCCTCAAGATAAAGCTGATCATTACACAGCTTCTCGGCAGTGGTGTAGGGATAACGTCCACCGCCGGTTTCCATCAAATCAAGATAATCGGCTCGCACCTGCGCGATCAGCGTTGTTAATAACTGGCTCATATCACTCTCCGTTATGCCGCAGCCCACAGCATTAACCTATTAATATTTGTCGATTAGCGAAACAAAATGCTCCATTGCGCATCGCCGTGTAACCGTTAAGTCTGGCTACTCAGATGCCTCAGATATCGACTGCTAAAGCGTTTTTTCCCATCTAGCCTAATGTTTCGCCGCCGCCTGCCGAAGCCATAAAAAGAGGTAGGAATCCTAATAGGCGTCGCGGGCTCCAGACCTCGATAGAATAAAGACAATAAGAGGATGAATTATGTCGAGCAAAATACTCTGGAGCAGCACAACGGGCGAAGATGACGAAGAGGGAAACATCTACATACTATCGGATAACTAACGTCACCGAATGCTTGAATTTAATGATAGGTTAGCCCGATCGGGCTAATCTGATGACGTCGCTGGTCAAAACAACTGCGCAACACCGATAACGGCTGCAACGCATAATCAACGGGATCGACAGGCAGATTATACCAATCCAGAGTCGATACCCGGGTCATCAGGTCGTACTCACCAATCAAAGCATCTAGATAGATCATCACCGCTTCGATACGCGGCTCCATATCCAGCGACGCTGGCAGATCCTGCATATAAATATCCAGATGGTAGCGGCCGGACTCTACCCGATAACCAAACCAGAACTCATCCAACTGAAACTGTTCATCGCCAAAATTAACCGTGGCCGGCACTGGGTCGTAGCGATTATTAAACGCCACAAAGCTCACCCCACCGATATCCGGCGCAGCGCCCACCAGCGTCAGCACCGAACTGATCGACTCGGGATAACCATCACAACCAAAGACCATCTCAACATTACCCTCCCCCTCTTCACGCTCGAAATGAAAGGTCAGGTTAGCATCGATATTTCTTAGGCTCTTGCTGTATTCCAGCAACAATGATTCATTTTCAAACTGACTTTCTGTCTCGCTGATTAACAAACGTTCGATCGTCTGCTCGACCTGCTGCCAGAAACTCTGAATTTTTTTACTTGCTTCAATCATGTACGAGGTACAACCACTCCGGTTTGACCCTGATATTTACCATCACGATCTTTATATGAGGTTTCACACACTTCATCGGCACCTAAAAACAGCATCTGAGCCACGCCTTCGTTAGCATAGATGCGAGCAGGCAACGGTGTTGTATTGGAAAATTCTAGGGTCACATGCCCTTCCCATTCGGGTTCCAACGGGGTGACATTCACAATAATGCCACAACGAGCATAGGTGCTTTTGCCTAGACAGATGGTCAGCACATCCCGCGGAATACGAAAATACTCAACCGTACGCGCTAACGCAAAGGAGTTTGGCGGGATAATACACACATCCGATTTCACATCAACGAAGCTACCATCATCGAAATTTTTCGGGTCAACGATAGAGGAGTTGATGTTAGTGAAGATTTTAAATTCATCCGCACAACGCACATCATAACCATAACTGGATGTACCATAAGAGATAAGACGTTCTTCTCCACGACGACGTACCTGACCCGGCTCAAAAGGCTCAATCATGCGCTCTTCTAAAGACCTACGACGAATCCAGCTGTCAGATTTGATACCCATCTTTTCAGTTCCAGTTTTATGTTGATTGTGCGGCCGCACATAATATCGTTTTTGCCAAAAAAAAGCCGCATTTTTACTAAAAAAAATGCGGCGAGCCGATCGCTAGCTAATGGCGGTGAAAGATCGGCGACTTAGTCCTGATTAATCGAGATATTGGGCATCGCCTGTTGTGCACCACTGCGCGCCTTTAATGCCTCAACCACCTGACGGGCCGTGGAACGATAGATTTCCGACTCAGCACCGCTAGGGTCGGATACCAACGTTGGCTGGCCACCATCAACCGCCTCGCGAATCGACATTTTAAGCGGCAACTGGCCCAACAACGGTGCACCATAAGTCTGTGCTAGGTTCTCACCACCACCACTACCAAAAATCGCTTCGGCATGGCCGCATTGGCTACAAATATGCACACTCATATTTTCCACAATACCCAACACGGGAATCTCTACCTTGCGGAACATCTCAATCCCTTTGCGGGCATCCAACAAAGCAATATCCTGCGGCGTCGTCACAATCACAGCGCCACTCACGGGCACCTTCTGAGACAAGGTCAATTGAATATCACCGGTACCGGGTGGCATATCAACAAATAGATAATCTAAATCGCCCCACTGGGTTTGTGTCAGTAACTGCTGCAAAGCACCACTAGCCATCGGCCCGCGCCACACCATCGGTTGAGTCTCATCGATCAAAAACGCAATCGACATCACTTCTAAACCGTGGGCCATCAGCGGTTTCATACCGTTTTCGCCGACAGGCTCTGGTTGAGTACCTGGGGCAACGCCGAGCATTGTGCCCATACTCGGGCCATAGATATCGGCATCCAATACACCCACACGATACCCTTCAGCGGCCATCGCCAAGGCTAAATTAACCGTTGTTGTCGATTTACCGACACCACCCTTACCGGACGCAACCGCCACAATATTCTTAATATTTTGCATCAGAAACACCTCAAACTACGGCCATCACTATTGCCGTCTATAATAACCAACCAATTTAGTCGGAATTATGCACCAAAGCATCACACAACACCACTTTTACACAACGGATACCATGACGAAAAAAATCACTATAATAACGAAAACAACAACACCCTGACCCATGATTTCGAAAAACGGCCAGCAACCGAAGTAACCCCATCCTTACTCAACCTTTTCTATACGCAAAAGACTAAAGTCCTGCCTGCGATCAGAGAGTTTGATAACCCAGACATAAAAATAATGCTGACTCAACGCATGAATATAGGTAAAAAGATCAATTTTTTCATAAAATTACACACCGACAAAAGATAAATCATCGATTAATAGCTATAGTAACGCTTACCACTTAAAAGTTGCAGTTCCGGTTAAATCGATACCCATAGAATGAGTACACCGTTGATGAAGTCTGTTCCATTACGTTGGTTAATCGTTACCCCCTTTATCGTGCTGACACTGATCTCCGGTATAACCCTGTATTTCGTATCCACCATCACTATCTCCAATATCGCCAATACGGTCGGCATACAATATATCAAAGAGGTTGAGGGGCGCATTTATGACCGCGTACAAAACTTCATGGAGCCGTTAAGCAATATTGTCGACACGAACCTCCACGCCTTTTCTCACCGCCCAGCACTACTCGATGATTTAACCCCGATTGCAGGCCGCTTTTACGAACAAGCAACGCCCTATAACCAGATGACCTTTATCTCCACGGCGACGGTGGATGGCCGCTATGTTTCTTCAGCACAGGATCCCATCAACAGAGGCAAACACAATATTGCAGCCAACTTCGTTCACCAACCACTTACAATGGAAGGTTTTGAATACGACCCCGTGAACTTTATTGGCCCGAAAATACTGTCCGATGCCACCTTTAGCTATGACCCAAGAACAAGGCCTTTTTATCTCGACGCCATAAAAGAGAATAAAATGACCTGGAGTGCTATCCACCCCTATTACGGCTACCCAACCCTCGGCATCGGACTTTCCGCCCCCATTTATGATCAAAAAGGTACTCTGCTAGGCGTAACAGCCACCAGCATCGCGTTACGTGAATTAGATAAATACCTTGAATCACTAGAACTGGTTGAGGGGGCTTATATCTTTTTAGCCGAAGAGAATGGCGCATTGATCGCTACCTCTGAGGGTGGCGAACTGTATCGCACCACCGAAGGCTTAACGACTCGCGTCAACCTTAATAGCCACCCCAATAAAGTGTTGCAATTAGCCAGTGGCCAGTTAGCCACAGGCACCCACCAATTGAACGTGGACGGGCAGGAATATTTATATTTTGTCCGCGCTATCTCGTTAAACTATGGAAAAAAATGGCTCATCGGTATTCTCATCCCTAGCGCTTACCACAAGAGTATTTTAGCCGAGTACACCCAGAGCACCATTCTGATTACGCTGGCACTGTTTCTTTGTACCGGTTTGATGGGTTCATTAATCGCTTGGTATATCGGCAAACCCATACACCGTCTTAACGAAGCCGCTAACAACAAAAATATCACCAGTATTCAACAGCTACCTCACCCGTTGAGTAATATCCGAGAGATCAACTCCCTCAGCCAAGGGCTTCGTTCTATGGCCGATAATCTTTTCGATATCATGCAGAATTTGGAGAAAAAGGTCGCCGAAAGAACATCGGTTTTACAAGGCGAGAATGACTCCCTGCTCGAAAACTCGCTCACCGATGAGTTAACGCAGCTATATAACAGGCGGGGGTTAAAGCAGGTATTAGAACAATCCCTAGGCAAGGCTCAACAACATCACCAGAAAATCACCTTAGTGCTATGTGATATTGATCATTTTAAGCAGATTAACGATGAGTACGGACATACCGCCGGCGATCTTGCTTTAACGGCAGTGGCCGCCAACCTTAAAAACCACACCCGCCTTGCTGAAGATATTGTTGCCCGTTATGGCGGTGAAGAGTTTGTCTTGGTCTTTATTAATACCGAGGTGACGCAAGTGATGCAGAGGCTTAACAGCATCCGTGATCACTTCAAAAGCAACCCAGTGGTTCATCATCAACATATCACCATGAGTTTTGGCGTTGTCCATGCGAATGCGGATTCGGCCATTTCAGCCAAAGAACTGATTGAACAAGCCGATAAAAAACTCTATGAAGCCAAAAATAGTGGCCGAGATAAAATCGTTGTTTGATCAGTGATGCGGATCTAACACGCGCTACAGGATAGCGTTTGGCTATACCTAACGCCCTATGAGGCTGCGAATAAACGCATACCAGAGATTTTTACTCATAGCGGCAGACATAAAAATGACCCACAGCTATCTAAGCCTGTGGGCCAGTTTATGGGACGCCATTACCTTTCAAAACTAACTCGCTGCCATCAACGCCTCAACCTGTTGACGTGCCGCCGGATAGTCCACCTTACCGCTGCCTAATAGGGGTATCTGATCAACATGAAACACCTTCGCCGGTAACATCAACGGGGCAACGCCCTCACGGGTCAACATCTGTCGAAAGTTATCCACATCAACCTCGGCATCAATCAACAACACAACCTGCTCGCCTTTACGTGCATCCGGCATATTAATAGCCACCAGCCCTACATCTTCTTGCTGAAGGCGCTTTCTAACCTCGAGCTCGACCGCGCCGAGACTAACCATCTCCCCGCCGAGCTTGGCAAACCGTGAATAACGGTCCACGATCGTGAGAAAGCCATCTTCATCCTGATGCCCTTTATCGCCGCTTTTATACCAGCGCAAGCCATCTATCTCGACGATAGCATCAGCGGTTTTCTCTGGATCATTAAGGTAGCCTTGCATAATCTGTGTGCCACCGATCAGAATCAAACCATCCTCGCCGGTTGGGAGCTCTTCCAAGGTATCGGGATCGACAATACGGAACGTCGAACCGGGCAAAGCAAGCCCTACAGTACCCGCACGGCTGCCCACCTGCACAAACCAGCCATCCACAGAGAGATGATCCGGCAAATTAACACTGGCCACCGGCGTCGTCTCTGTCGAGCCATAGCCTTCAATGATCGGCACCCGAAAGCGCGCTTCAAATGCTTGTTTTACTGCAGGATCAAGCCTTTCAGCCCCCGCCACCGCCACTCGAATTGTTTGCAACATCAACGGATGCAGCTTCTTAGTCCGGGTATATAACCGAAGAAAGGTCGACGTCGCACAGATAACCGTCGCACGATATTTCGCCACACCCTTACCGATATTGTAGCCATCGGTAGGATCGGGATGGCACACCACAGGAATCCCCTCAATCAATGGCATAAAGGTTGTCACCGTCAAACCAAAGGCGTGGAACAGCGGCAGCGTTGCCATGATGCAGTCATCTTCTCTAACGTTCAGCACATCCGCGATCTGACGCAGGTTAGCCAGTATATTCCGATGACTGAGCATCACCCCTTTCGGCGCCCCTTCACTGCCGGAGGAAAACATAATCGCTGCCGTGTCTTCCACTCGATGTCCGGCAACTAACCAGCCCTGCAGAAAGGTGGCGGGCAATAGGCTCACTAATCCCATCGTGATCAACGCTTCCGCTTTACCGATATCCGCTTTTAGATCCTCCATATACAGCACCTGCCGCCCTGCAAATAATGGCTCAGGATCAATACCACGGCTTTTCAACTTGGCGACAAATTTATGCGCCGTCAGAATTGTACGTACCTCAGCTTGTTCCAACGCGGCCAACTGTGCGGTTTCACTGGCGGTAAAGTTAAGATTGACCAATGCCCGCCCTGCAAACAGGCCAGCCAAATTAGCAATCGCCCCAGCACTGGAGGTCGGCAGTAACAAGCCTAAACGCTGTCCCGGTGTCTTTTTCAAACGGCGACTAAAGAGCACCACCGCCGTGAGCAAACGACGATAACTCAGTGGTTCACCCTGCACATCGGCAATCGCCATATCAGACAGTTGCGATTTTGCCGTATGGATAAAGCTCTGGGGTATCGGCTTTAAGGTTCGGGTGTATCGCTCCCACGTATGGATCGATAACTCAGACACCTTCTTTTTAACCTCTGAAGCCTCACTACTAATCGGCATTGGCTGGCCGTAAGCCACAATGACGTCACGTTTCAAACCACCACGACGAATCGTTTTCATCTTATCGGTCGAGCGTGAAAAACGGCTGCCCCACAATCCGCGCAGATAAAACGGTACAATCACACCGTTCGCACCTTCGCAGGCATGCTCGAAACCACGCTTAAACTCCCCGATCTGACCAGTATGGCTAATCGCCCCTTCTGGGAATAAACAGACCACATGACCGGCACTAATCAAGGCTCTCACGGTATCTAGCGCTTCACGACTTTTGCCCTTTGAGATAGGCACTACGCGATACATCGATAAAAACCACTTCAGATACCAGCGTTCGTAAATTGAGCGTTCCATCACAAAGTGGATATGACGTGGGCAGGCCATCTGGATCATCGCCCAGTCCAACCAACTGATATGATTCCCTAACAACAGAACACCCTGACCGGCACGCGGCAGGTTTTCAAAGCCCAACACCTGCAAGTTGTATTTACGCTTAATCAGTCCCGCCACCAGCACCCGCACCAAGGCCTGGGGTAACATCCGAATCGCACACAACGCCCCAACGACCGCCAGAAAGGCCAGCAACCACAGCAGCCATAAACCATCGATACCCGCCCAAGCAACCAGCACCGTGAGGCAGAGAAAACCGAGCATGGCAATATTTTGAATGAAGTTACTACCCGCTAAAATCTTACCTGTTTCTTGACGGCCAGCATTAAATTGAATCAAAGACTGCAGCGGCACATTGAGCAACGCGCCGCTCAAGCCGATCAGAAAAAAGACACTCCCTTGAGACAATACCGAAGCCGCTTGAGGCAGCAAAACCAACCCAGTCGCAACGCCCACCGCACCCAAAGGAATCAAACCAATATTGATATAGTGAGGTGACCAGCGTCCCGCCAATAGGGAGCCCACCATGATGCCAACGCCTGCTAAGGCCATCGTGCCCTGAATAACAAAGGTGTTATGCATACCGTGATGGGATTCAGCCACCGCAGGGAAAACCGCCAACATCACCTGACTGACCGACCAAAACAGAGAGACACCGATAATCGACAACCAGATCGTACGATTATGATAGATCGCTGATACATTTCGGCTCAGCGTTTTGCCGGTGCGGTAAGCTTTCCAGTCGTAATGCAGCTGCTGATCGGTCTCCCGTGTGGTCGGTAAGCGATAAGCCATCACTAACTCCAGCAACGAACCCGCGACCAAAAACCAACCTAGCGGGGCGATCTTTTGCAGACTCTCTTCGGGGGTTAGCTGAAAAGCCCCCTCAACCCGTATCTCAAACAGCAACGAAAACACGGCAATACCGGACAGAATCGCCACCATGGTAACCGCCTGAACCCAGCCATTACCTTCGGTGATATTCTCTTCGCCCACCAGCTCGCGGATAAAGCCATACTTAGCCGGCGAGTAAAAAGCACTTTGCAGCGCCAACACAAAGGTCAGCGCAAAGGCGGCTAAAAACCAACCCTGAAAATAACAGAGCGTTATCAGCAAGGTTGAAGCGACCGCCGCCCAAGCGGACAACTTCATCACGCGGTTTTTCGGATATTTATCGGCGAGAAACCCAGCCGGGGTAAACAGCATAATAAAAGGTAGCAAAATCAAACCGTTGACCACCGCGGTCAAGACAATCTGTAGATCACCGTCATACGCTTTAAACAACGTATTCTGAATAATAATCTTATGTCCAAGATCGACGAATGCGTTGATAAACGCGATAGCAATAAAGGCGAGAAAACCATTGATACGAAGAAGTGCTGACATCCTACTCTCCCTGACAGAATGAAGCAGTGACGAATACCGATGCCATGACAACCGGCGCTGAAGTTAAACTGAGCATAACACGACCTCCCAATAAAATGATTCGAGAAGTATCTTTTTATCGTGCTATGAATACGACCAATGCGACAAAGGTATTGCTAGACAATACCCTAGGGTGAGTAAACACCCTAGAGGCCGTTTAATCCAATACGGTATTATTTCCGTGTCAGGTAAACACCACACTCAAGGTGGTGGGTATAGGGGAATTGATCAAAGATGGCAAAACGCTGCAGTTCATGGGTCTGCGTCAGCTGCTGTAGGTTGGAATGCAGAGTTTCAGGATTACAGGAGACATAGACAATATTGTCATACTCGGCCACCTGCTTAACGGTCTCATCATCCAGCCCGCTGCGGGGTGGATCGACTAATACCGTACTAAAATTATAGGTACTCAGATCAACCTTACTCTGCTTCAGGCGACGGAATTCACGCACCCCTTGCAGGGCTTGGGAAAACTCCTCGCTGGACATCCGCAGAATTTTAACATTCTCCACCTGATTGGCAGCGATATTATATTGCGCCGCTTCAACCGACACTTTGGCAATCTCAGTGGCAATCACCTGATCAAAGTTTTGCGCCAACGCCATGGTAAAATTGCCATTACCACAATACAGTTCAACGAGGTCACCACCCGCATCACGGGTCACATCCTGTGCCCATTCCAGCATTTGGATACAGACACCACCATTGGGTTGGGTAAAGCTATTTTCGACCTGTTTGTAGATCAGCTCGCGTCCACCAACAGGCATATGCTCAACGGCATAATCCTGATCCAGAATAATCTTGGTTTTGCGACTGCGGCCAATAAAGTGAATGCCAAAATGCTGTTTAAGTTTTTTCGCCTCCTCGGTCCAAGCCTCATCTAAAGGTTTGTGATAGAGCAAACTGATAATCACTTCACCGGATAGGGTACTGAGAAAATCCACCTGAAATAGGCGACGGCGCAGTACTTCATTCGGCCGCAGATAATCCAACAACTTAAACATCACCTGCTGAATCGGCTCAGACACCATCGGGCAACTTTCTAAGCGGCTATGCTTATGCTTATCACCGGGCTCAAACATCACATAGTAAAGATCGTCGCCTTCATGCCAGAGACGAAACTCGGCCCGTAAGCGATAGGCGGTTTTCTGTGATTCAAACAGTTCGATATCAGGCAGACAAAAATCGCTAAACTGCTGTTCGATTTCAGCTTTCTTTTCGCTCAGCTGAGCATCATAGCGGGACGGATCAACAACAGGCAGCGCCATCTAAACCTCGAAAATATGTAAGGGGAAATAGGTCGCGCATTCTACCAGCCCACCCCCACCACTCCAAGCGTTCTATCGGGTTTAAAACCCATGACCAGCCCCCGAATAGAGCTGCGAGGCAAACTCTTCAGACATCTGCTGCCAAAGAGGCAACTTATTCTGCAACCCCAAGCGGGTTAGGTATTTCATACTGACTTGGCTACAGATACGACAATCATTGATATTCACCACATCGGGCAAAATCGAATCCGCTAAATGCACCGCGGTGAGCGGCGTGAATTTTTCACTCGTCGTGGCATTTGGGAAGGAGTGGTACAACACCGCCTCAACGATCTCCGGTGGTAGATTCCACAGCCCTAACATATAAGCCCCCACCTCCATATGCGTCACCCCCAAACGGAGCTTTTCAACCGCATAGAGAGGTTGATTCAATAATGCGGCTTCGCGCAACACCTCAGCATAATGTTCAGCTTCGCGGGTCGCGATCACCAGCATACCGATATCTTGCAACAACGCGGCTAAGAAGGCTTTATCGGCAATATCAGCACCGACTCGCTGTTCACGGCAAATGGCCCGCGCAAAACGCCCCACGACCATCGAACGGTCGAACAGGTTCTCAAATGAGAAAGCCGACCAGCTTTGTGTCTGCGGAAAATGCTCAAATAGACGGGACACTAAAAACAGATCACGAATCTGTCGCACCCCCAGCATCACCACCGCATCCTTAATCTTAAACACCTTGCGACTCAGGGCAAAAAAGGCAGAATTCACCAATTGCAGGATCTTCGCACTCATCGCGGGATCCCGTTCAATAATCGCCGCTATATCTGCGGCCTCCGACATATCCGATGCTAAGGCATCATTTAAGGCGACATAAACGCCCGGCAAAGAGGGCAACCGCTCGATCGCCCCGACATACTCCCTTACAACCGGCTTATTAGATGATTGAATCAGGTGAAAACTCTCACTCACCTCATTAAACAACTCGGTCACACCGGCAGTCATTAAGAGCGAGCGGTGACAGAGTTCCGACGCTTTGGCCACCTGATAGGGCTGCAACCCATCATTCAACATAATGCGTATAACACCGGGGTGCTTTGCCACAACCTGACGCAACCAGTGGTAACGTAACTCAAAATCCCCCACGCCTAACTGGATAACCATCACCTGATAGTGCTGTTTGTCGAGCATCTCCATCGCCTGTTCAGGCGCGGTTACCAGATCGATGCTAATCTTACCCTCTAATTCGGCGGGGATAATGCTCAGATCAACCAGCGGTTTACCGAGCCACAGCACGGCAACCTGATCTTCCTTAAGAATATATTCGAACATAATCGTCTCCACCTATTCATAGCGCGATCTCCTGTATTCAACCCCACAGCCATCCGCCATCAGTTACTGCTGAAACAGAAAAGGTATTGAGATAGGCACCTACAACTCAGAAGCATTATTCTGATACTCATTAAGTTGTAGTCTTATTTACCCGACTTGCCAATGATGACTGCCCACTATAGTGAGAATATTCGCTGCACTTGGATTCCTCTGGCGAGCAAAAAAGATCCCCTTTATGGCTGTATTCTCAATCATTTAAGAGTAAAATTGCGCGCTTATCTCTGAACCTAGACCTGCTCTGAATCATGACTGACAAACAACGTAAGATTCTTGTTACCAGCGCTCTGCCTTATGCCAACGGCCCTATCCATCTGGGACATCTGGTAGAGTATATCCAGACTGACATCTGGACTCGCTTCCAAAACCAGCGCGGCAACCACTGCACCTATGTGTGCGCCGATGATGCCCATGGCACCCCCATTATGCTCAAAGCAGATCAAATGGGTACCACGCCAGAAGCACTGATTAATCAGGTAAGCCAAGAACATCAGCGTGATTTCGCAGGGTTTATGGTGGGTTTTGATAACTACTATTCCACCCATTCAGAAGAGAACAAACACTTCTCATCGTTGATTTATAGCCGCCTACGTGATGCTGGTCATATCGACCGTAAAACCATCACACAAGCCTACGACCCTGAAAAAGAGATGTTCCTGCCAGACCGTTTCGTCAAGGGTGACTGCCCTAAATGCGGCGCGCAGGATCAATACGGCGATTCCTGTGAAGTCTGTGGCGCAACGTACAGCCCGGTCGATATGAAGAACGCTTATTCCGCGGTCTCGGGTGCTAAACCGATTGAAAAAGAATCTGAACACTACTTTTTCAAACTAGGTGATTTCGAAAAGTTCCTGCGCAACTGGGTCGATACCTGCGTTCAAGAACAGATGATCCACAAGCTCAACGAGTGGTTTGAATCCGGTTTACAAAACTGGGATATCTCCCGTGATGCGCCATATTGGGGTTTTGAAATCCCCGATGCGCCGGGTAAATATTTCTATGTGTGGCTGGATGCCCCGATCGGTTATATCGCCAGCTTTAAAAACTGGTGCGATAAAAACGGTGCCGACTTCGATGAGTATTGGAATAAAGATTCCGACACCGAGCTATATCACTTCATCGGTAAAGATATCGCTTACTTCCACACCCTCTTTTGGCCAGCCATGTTGGAAGGTGCGGGTTTCCGCATCCCCACCAAAGTATTCTGCCACGGCTTCCTGACGGTTAACGGTCAGAAGATGTCCAAGTCACGCGGCACCTTTATTATGGCGGAGACCTATCTTAAACATCTGCGCCCTGAATACCTGCGCTATTACTTCGCCGCCAAGTTAGGCTCCGGTATCGATGATATCGATTTGAGTCTGGACGATTTCCGTATGCGGGTAAACGCCGACCTCGTTAATAAGGTGGTGAACATCGCTTCCCGCTGTGCCGGCTTTATCTACAAAAAGTTTGATGGCCAGCTAGGCAGCACATTAAGCGAACCGGCGTTGTACGACGAAGCGATCGCCTCCGGTGAACTGATCGCCAATGCCTATGAAGCCCGCGAATACGGTAAAGCGATGCGTGAAATCATGCATCTGGCCGATAAAGCAAACCAATATATCGATGCCGCCGAGCCTTGGGTCTTAGCGAAGCAGGAAGATAAACAGCAACAGGTTCAAGATTGTTGCACCATGGGCATTAACCTGTTCCGGGTCATTATCTCCTATCTGGCACCCGTACTGCCTCAGGTGGCAGAGGATACCGCCGCCTTCCTGAACATCGATGGATTTGCATGGGATGCGATTAAAACACCGCTGCTAGATCATCAGATCAACAAATTTAAGCCGCTGATGCAGCGGGTTGAAGAGAGCAGCATTGAAGCGATGATCGAAGATAGTAAAGCCACACTGGCGGCTATCGCTGCCACAACGCCAGCCGCCCCGACCGCCGTCAAAAGCGAGTTGGAGAAAGCCCCTATCGCCGATGAGATCAACTTTGATGATTTCGCCAAGGTCGATCTACGGGTTGCGCTGATCGCGAAAGCGGAACACGTTAAAGGTGCCGATAAACTGCTTCAGTTAACCCTAGATCTTGGCGGTGAAACCCGCAATGTATTCGCGGGCATTAAATCGGCATACAACCCAGAAGATCTGCAAGGCAAACTAACGGTGGTCGTCGCAAACTTAGCGCCACGTAAGATGAAGTTCGGCATGTCTGAAGGGATGGTGTTAGCCGCAGGCCCCGGTGGAAAAGATCTTTGGATCCTCGAACCCCATGATGGCGCTCAGCCTGGCATGCGTATCATGTAACCCACATCCGGTTAATGTTTGATATGTTATCGTTATAAGGCACTGCAGAGTGCCTTTTTTATTGATTGAGGAAACGGTATGGCACAGGAAATTGAACGGAAATTTCTGGTAGATATTGATAAGGTCGAACTACCCGAACAGGGACTCACCATCTGCCAGGGCTATATTCAAACGGCCGATAAAACCACCGTGCGTGTGCGTATCATGGGCGACAAAGCCTTCCTCACCCTCAAGGGCGCCACCCACGGCTTTTCTCGCAGTGAGTTTGAATATGAGATCCCCTTGAGCGATGCCCGTCAGATGCTCGATGAGCTTTGCACAGGGCCGGTGGTCGATAAAGTACGCTACCTGATCCAGCATCAACAGCACCTCTGGGAACTGGATATCTTTAGCGGTGACAATCAGGGACTGATCGTGGCCGAAGTCGAACTGGATAGCGAAAGCGAACAACCCGCACTGCCGGAATGGATCACCCAAGAAGTCACCGGCGACAAACGCTATTACAACTCCAACCTACTGACCCATCCTTTCAAAAACTGGTAACCCATGAGCGCAGTCCCGATGAGCACAGCCCACCCGTTTGAACATTTGACCCCCAGTTTTATTCAGGATGCTATCGAAAGCCTCGGTTATCTCTGTGATGGACGGGTGTTTGGTCTAAACAGTTATGAAAACCGCGTCTATCAGGTTGGCATTGATGACAGTGAACCTTTAATCGCTAAGTTTTATCGTCCCGCCCGCTGGAGCCGAGAGCAGATACTCGAAGAGCATCAGTTCTGCTTTGAACTTCTAGAGCAGGAGCTTCCCGTCGTGGCGCCGCTCAAGCGTGACGGCGTTAGCCTGTTCGATTATGAAGGTTTCATGTTTGCCCTATTTCCTCGTAAAGGCGGGCACGCCCCCGAACTGGATAATATGGACAACCTGTTCACCCTTGGACGTATGCTCGGCCGCATCCACACCATCGGTGCCAGTCGCCCTTTTATCCACCGGCCCGCCATTGATATCGCCAGCTACGGACATCAAAGCGCCCAATTGATCAGCGAACAGTTCATTCCCGCTGAACTGAAAACCTCTTACGATACACTCACCGCCGATCTTCTTAAGCTGATGGAAAATCACTGGCAGCTTTGCGAACCCATCAACCATATTAGAGTGCACGGTGACTGCCATATCGGCAATATGCTCTGGCGCGATAATGCCCCGCACTTTGTTGATTTCGACGATGCACGTATGGCCCCCGCTATTCAGGACATCTGGATGCTTCTCTCCGGCGAACGTGAGAGTCAGCAGGCTCAGCTGTTAGAAATTATCGAGGGTTACCGCGAATTTTGTGACTTTAACCCAGCCCAACTACGACTCACCGAAACCCTCCGCACGCTGCGCATTATGAATTATGCCGCTTGGGTCGCTAGACGCTGGGAAGATCCCGCGTTTCCGCATAACTTCCCATGGTTTAATACGGTGCGCTATTGGAGCGAACATATTCTCGAATTGAGAGAGCAACTGTTTGCCCTGCAAGAACCCTCACTGCAACTGTATAACTAAGCACTTAGATACCGTTAGCTTCAAAGCCCGGCATTCACTCCAGCGAATGTCGGCTTAACCACCACGGTTATATCGCACCCTATCCTTTATTAAACACTTAACCTTTACCACTAAAAGGCCAAGCACCCTCACGTCTTTAGTCTTCACCAGTCACCTTCTCGCCCGCATGTCACTCTCACACCGACAGGCCTCATGTTCAGGGCACAATATCTTGTTAATGCCATCTCCTTGAGAGCCTCAAATTTTATCGATACCCCTGAACACTATTTTCCGTTTTACAGATAGCCTGAATAAGCTGATATTACGATTAAATTATTTGTGAGTACGATGGGATGAATGGCTGGGTATTGTTACTTTTAGGCATCGTTTTTGAAACGGCAGGTACAACCTGTATCAAGCTATCTGACGGGTTCAGTCACCTATTGCCGTCGGTGCTAACCTTTGCCTTTTTCAGCATCGCGCTCACTTTAATCACACTCAGTGCAAAAACGATTGATGTCAGTGTGGTTTATGCGGTCTGGTCTGGGGTCGGCATCATGCTCATCAGCCTAATCGGAACTTTCTACTTTGCTGAACCAACCACTCTGCCCAAACTATTCTTTATTGCCTTAATTCTTATTGGCGTTATCGGCCTGCACCAGGTCAGTCATCAATCAGTGGAGACCGACAATGTCCATTCTGCTCAATAACAACGGCTATGACAATCAAAGCTGGTATCAAGCACTAACAACCGCGCTGCCTGAGCAAACCCTGTATATCTATCCTGAAACAGACAACCTAGATGAGGTTGCCCACGAGATAGAATATGCCGTTATTTGGAATCACCCTCCTGGCGATTTGCAGCGTTACCCCAACCTTAAAGGCATTCTGCTACTCGGTGCGGGGACTGAGCATATAGATGCTGATAAAGAGGTACCAAATGTCCCTATCGTTCGTTTGATCGACCCTGAAGTCATCAAAGATATGGGGCTGTATGTACTTTATTGGGTGATGGATCAACACCGTTTATATGACACTTACCGAACACAGCAACAACAAGCAACCTGGTGTCGTCATAACATATGTCAGCCCGCGGCTTTCAATATAACGATTCTGGGGTTAGGCGCCGTCGGTAAAGCCGTTGCTAACTGCCTTAATGTGAACGGATTTTCAGTCACCGGCTGGGATGCCTACCCTCAACAGTTAGATGATATTCGCTGCTTTAACTCAACGGATCAACTACCTACAGCGCTTGAGCAGGCGGATGTGCTGGTCAACTGTCTCCCCTTGAATGACTCGACACAGCACTTCATCAACAACGATCTGATCAACCAGTTGCCGGCTGGCGCCATGTTGATCAATATCAGCCGTGGAGACATCGTCAATGATGAAGCCCTACTCAGCGCCCTAGACAACGGACAACTTAGCCGGGCCGTACTCGACACCTTCAAAATAGAACCACTGCCACAGTCATCATGCTATTGGCAGCATCCTAAGGTGACAGTCACCCCGCACATGTCAGGTGCAACCTATGCCCGCTCTGCGGTAAAGCTGATTGCCGACAATATTCGACGCATTGAAAACGGCGAACAACCCTTTCCTATGCATCAACACCCCAAAACTGACTCCCTTCGTTAAGCGAGTCGTGACGGATAACGTTTAACCATAACAATTAGAGACTTCCAGCATGACCACAAACAGTGAACTAACGCTCGAACAGCAACAGGAACAGGTTCGTATTGACCTAGCCGCCATGTTTCGCTTAACCAATATGTTTGGTTGGGACGATACTATCTGGAATCATATTACTGCCCGAGTACCCGGCTCTGAGCACCACTTCTATATGCACTGCTTTGGTCTTAACTATGAAGAGGTAACAGCCTCTAACCTGATTAAGGTTGACGAAGAAGGTAATGTATTAGAAGGCCCTAGCGATGTGAACACCGCGGGTTTTATCATCCATGGCGCTATTCACCTGAGCGAACAGCATCGAAACAATAAGTTCGTGTTTCACGCTCATCCAAAATCTTGTACCGCGGCCACCGCCTTTAAAGAGCTACCCTTTCTAATTCAGGATTCTTCCATGCTCTATGGGAAAGTGGGCTTTCATGATTGGGAAGGCTTATCAGTCGATCCTGACGAGCGCCATCGCATCGCTGAAAACATGGGTAGCAACAGCTGTCTGATTATGCGTAATCACGGCTTTTTGACCGTTGGTGAAACCGCAGGCGAATGTTTCATGAACATGTACTACCTCATTCGCACCTGTGAAGTCGCACTGCAAGCAACGGCTTCTGGTTTCGAACTTGAATATGGTGATCCTGCCTTGTGGGCTCTCGCATCGAAGCAATATGAAGCGTTTTCGCCAGGTAAGTATGAATGGCCAGCTCTACTGCGCAAGTGCGACCGGGCAGATCCATCATACAAGTTCTGAGTCATCTTCCATGACACAGCATGATGTTTTACGGGCAGATGAAAACAGCCGTCTGCCCTTAAATAGCTAAATTCACAGGCATAGAACAATGAAAATAGGCTTTATCGGACTGGGCAACATGGGCTCAGGCATGGCAGCTAATCTGCTGAAGTATTGTCAATCTAATGCGTTTGAGCTATTCGTATTGGACCTTAACCCAACAGTGGTGGATCACTTTGTTGGCAAGGGGGCTTCTGCGGGCGAAACGGTCAAAAAGATTGCCCAACAATGCGATCTGATTTTTACCTCGCTACCAAGCTCAGTACAGGTGAATCAAATCGCCTTCGGTAGCGAAGGCATTCTCGAAAATGCACTACCCGGCGCTACCTGGATTGAAACCAGCACTAATGAATTAGCAGAATGGGAAAAGGTACGTAATGCCGCGCCTGCCGATCTAACTCTTATTGATGGCCCCGTGACCGGCGGATCAGAAGGTGCCGCCGCAGGCACCCTGACCATGTTGCTGGGTATTGATGAGCCGGTGTTAGAACAATGGGCACCACTACTTCACGCCTTCACTAAGAAAGCTGTTCGCATGGGGCCTGCCGGTGCCGGTTATGTAACAAAGTTAGCCCAGTTACACCTGAATTATCTGGTCGCACAAGGGATCGGCGAAGCATTGATGATGGGCGCGAAAGCCCAGCTTGATCTGGCAGTACTGCATAATGTTTTACAAAGCAGCTGTGCACAAAGCTACGTCGTCGATAATTATATTCCTAAAGTGCTGGATGGTAGTTATGACCAATCCTTCGCCTTGGGCCTAGCAACTAAAGACATGCGTCTCATCACCGAACTGGGAAGCCACCTCGGTATTGAGATGACCTTGGCCGATAAGGTCTATGCCACCTATCAAATAGCCACCGAAAAGTATGGCCCAGAAGTACCCCACCTGAGCGTTCTCAAATTAATTGAGGAACAATCGGCTCAACCGCTACGCAGCTAGCTTATCCAGCTGGCAGTCACCTGCCAGCTTCTTCTTCCTGAAAGCAAACTGGACTTATTCACACCTTCCTAAGATACTGACCTGACACTAACTTAGTTAATCTCAAAGCTAGATCAGTTGCCAAAAGACATTCAAGGCTGGTATGAATATAGAAAATCTCCGTGCATTTTTAGAAGTCACCATCACCGGTAGCTTTCAAAAAGCATCAGAAAACCTCCACATCACTCAGTCATCTGTGAGTGCGCGAATTAAAGCATTAGAATCTCACTTGAATAGGGAACTGTTCACCCGTAAACGCGATGGCGTCGCACTCAACAATGGCGGCAAAGTGTTTTACCCCTATGCCCTTTCAGTCATCAAAACTTGGCAACAGGCGCAACAAGAGGTTGCCCTGCCACCCAATATCGACGGTATTGTCAGCCTAGGGATTCCCGTTCACTACTGGAGCAAGCTTTATTCAGACTGGTTAGACTGGATGAATCTCAATGCAGCCGGTGTCGCGACTCGGATTCAATCAGACTATTCATCGTTTCTATTGCATGAATTGCGGGAGGGGCTATTAGATCTAGCACTGGTATTTGAACCACAACAGATACCCAATGTGCATTATGAAACACTGTTTTCTGAACCGTTGATTCTGGTTTCATCAGAACCTAGAGAGGTCGGTACTGGACAGGCCGACGGTTATATCTATGTTAACTGGGGGCATCAATTTCAAGAACAACATAACCGAGAGTACCCCGATGTCCCACACCACCGGATTACGCTGGCACTAGAATCACAGGCGCTGGAACAGATCCTCCAGCGTGGAGGCTCTGCCTACCTCGCCTTTTCAACCGTGCAGCCGCTTCTGCAACAAGGCCGGTTATATCAGGTAAAGGGCGCAACTGAGTTTAGCCTCACTATCAGCTTAGCCGTGGCGAACAATCGCCAAAACGAGGCGATTGTTCGCCAAGCCATCGAGGGACTGAAAGCAACGCCTTTTATCCAACAGTATGGGGCTGATCAACAGACTAACAACAGATCCAAAAACGGAGCTTAATCGCTCCGTTTTACGCTATTCTTAGGTCCACAAGTGGCTATTAATATAATCGTAATCGAAATTAAAACCGAGTCCCGGTGACTGCGGTATCGCAATATATCCGTCGTTTATCTGTATTTTCTCCTGATAGATCGGCGCAAACCAATCAACATGCTCAACGGAAATACAATTTGCACAGGAACCCGCAATACTGAGACTTTGTTCAGTAAATATATGGGTAGAAATAGGAATGTTGTAAGCAGATGCTAAAGCAGCCGTTTTACGATACTCACTCAAGCCACCGATGCGTTGTAAATCCGGCATCAGCACATCGACTGCTCCACTATCGAGGATATTCTTCATACCAAACCGTGTGTAATCAGTTTCGCCACTCGCCACGGGAATATTGATCGCATCTAAAACCCTCGCATGGCCTGTAAGATCATGGGCGGGTACCGGCTCTTCCAGCCAACCGATATTTAGGCTTTCCAACTGCCTTGCTAGCGAAATAGCCTTACGGGGGGTCAGTGACTGGTTTGCATCGGTGAGAATCTCGATATCATCACCAATAGCATCACGTAATGCGCTCGCCCTAGCTACATCCTCTTTAGGATTTTCTTTACCCAAACGCAACTTCATCGACCGGAATCCCTGATCGATAAAACCGTGCGCCTCTTCGATTAACTCATCAATACTCGCGGATAACCATAAACCACTGCTGGCATAGGTTTTCACCTTATCGCGACAGGCACCAAAGAGTTGATAAAGCGGCATGTTAGCCTGCTTACCTAACAGATCCCATAATGCGGTATCCAATGCAGAGATCGCCGAGATAGAAATGCCTTTTTGGCCTACAGGATTACAGTCATTCCACATGTCGCTCCAGATTTTTTCAACATACACTGGGTTCTGACCGATGAGAAATGGACTCAAACTACGAATCATCGCTTCAAATACGACCAAACGATCCTTGTTAAGTGTGAAAACATAGTTTTCCCCGACAAGCCCGGTATCTGTTTCGATCCTGACAACCACCACACCAACCGTTTCGGTTTTATGAATGGCCGTAATCAACGGCTTTTGCAGCGGAATCTCAACCTTCAATGTTTCAATATTCGTTATTTTCACATGCACTCCTGTCCTGTCAGCAACAGATTTATAGCTTTACTCAACTTTATTCCGGACAAAAATGACAAATACATACCCATCTGATCCTATAAACCGTAACCTTCAGGCCTGCCATTCCGGTAACATTGAAGCCATCCTAGAGCACCCCAGAACCCAACTGAAATTTATTCAATTTAACAACTTATTAAATAAATTTTATACCCACTGACTGAATAAAATAATTACTATAAAAATCAAACAGTTACGAATACCTCCTCATTGCTCATAAATTCTATTTAAAATCTTTGAAAGAATTATAAATTTAACAAGCACCTCGCTATCGCTCTAGTATCAGTATCAGAGGTTTTCGGATCCATCGAATACATATCTCTTATGTTAGTGAACCCTTGGCACACTCACTGAACCTAGATAAAAATAATCCAAGTAAGGGTATATAGAATGAAAAAATCGTTTATAGCTGCCGCAGCACTTATGGCTAGTACTTCTATTATGTCTTCATCTGTCTATGCCCAATGCGGTGAAGTCAGTATTAGTGAGATGAACTGGTCATCTTCCCAGTTAGTAACGTCCGTCTCTAAGTTTCTGATGGAACAAGGTTATGGTTGCACCGTACAAACCGTACCGACGTCAACAGTGCCGTCGGTTACCTCCATTGCTGAAACCGGCAAACCGGACATAGTCACCGAGCTGTGGCTCAATTCAGTGCCTCTGTATACCGAACTTGAACAACAAGGCAAAGTGCTCACCGCCACAGAGGTCATCTCTGACGGCGGCAAAGATGCTTGGTGGGTACCTCAATACTTAGTGGACCAGTATCCACAGCTATCAACCATCGATGGCGTTCTCGCTAATCCAGAACTCGTTGGCGGCAAGTTTCACAACGCCCCCGATGGCTGGGGACTTCGCATCATTAACGATAATTTGATTAAGGCCTTCGATTTTGCCGGCCACGGTATGGAGGTATTTAATCATGGTTCAGGGGAAACATTGGCAGCAGCTATCGCATCCGCGAACGAAGCCAAAGAACCTATCTTCGTCTACTACTGGGCACCCACCGCTGTACTAGGAAAATACCCCATGGTCGCTGTGGATTTGGGACCGTTCGACGCCGACGCATACAAATGCGCTGAATCAAAAGATTGTGCAACCCCTCAAAAAACGTCTATTAAGGCGGGAACCGTTATCACGGGGGTAACGACTGATTTCGCCACCCGAGAGCCGGATATTTATGAACTAATGAAACATATTAGTTTTACTGGGGATGAAATGAATCAACTGCTCGCATGGCAAGAAGAGAACAAATCCTCAGTAGAAGAAGCGGCTGTCTATTTCATTACTACACAGCAAGATAAATGGTCTTCTTGGATCAATGATGATGCTCGCGCAAAACTCACTGCGCTGCTGAATTAAAGTATTCTATTCATGGAATCCGCTACAGCAAGGGATTCCATTTTCTGACGACATGGGTAATTCATTGTGCATTACATTGCATGCTTTATAGATGAGCATAGCCAAGCACAATAGATGTTACCGAGTATTAAAAATAAAACAGGAATAACGTTATGGCATTTTATGACTCGATGTTTAGCACATTGGGGTTGCAGGACTGGTGCGGCACCACCAAGCAAGACGGTCCCATGACCATGGCCCAATTACTGGCTAAAAGTAACAAGACCAGTGAGGCAGATACTTCGTTATGGGATATGCCTTTTCCTTCATTAGATAATTTGCATGCAGCCTGTAGTGCGATTCCCCGCACCCGCGATATGACTAACGGTGTAGAGCAGTTTTTTCTGAGCATCAAAAGCAGCCTACAGTTTGTGTTAGACCCCTTAACGCAGCCTCTTAGCTGGCTTCTCGATGGCACCCTCTGGCTTTTTGTTGCGACACCATGGTGGTTATTGATCAGCCTAACCATCTTAGCCGTTTATTTTACAACACGCTCAAAGGGCGCCCCTTTACTCGTCGCTATTACCTGGTTATTTCTCGCCTTTATCGATCACTACACCTATGCGGTACAAACGATGGCGATCATCTTTATCTGTACCGGTTTGAGCGTGCTCATAGGCGTGCCCATAGGGATCGCAATGTCAAAGTATGATCGACTACAGAAGTCAGCAATTCCTGTATTAGATATGCTGCAAACACTACCTACTTTCGTTTATCTGATCCCCTTAATCTTTCTCTTTAGCGTGACCGAATCCAAACTCTACGGTATTGCGATTATTCTCTATGCCATCGTCCCTGTGGTTCGTCTAACGGATTTAGGCATCCGCTTGGTCGATCAAGATATTATCGAAGCGGCCAATGCCTTCGGCATGACAGCACGGCAGAAACTATTAAATGTTGAGCTGCCCCTCGCGTTGCCCACCATTATGGCCGGCGTCAATCAAACCATCATGATGTCATTAGCGATGGTGGTTATCGCCTCATTAGTCTCTGCACCTGGCTTAGGCGTCCTCGTATTGCGTGGTATTAACAATCTAGAATTAGGCGTTGGGTTGGTATCTGGCTTCTGTATTGTCATTCTTGCCATTCTCTTAGATCGCGTCAGCAAAGCAGCACTGGCTCGCGTTAACGTTTCTCACAATAGCCACTGAGGCAAACCAAAATGACTAAGATGATTAAAGTATCGATTAAAAATCTATACAAAATTTTTGGCCCTGCCCCCCAAACAGCACTTGAGTTTGCGAAACAGGGCGTTGAAAAAAATGAATTAATGGAAAAACACGGCCATGTCATGGGCCTTAAAGATATCAACGTCGATATGAAAGACGGTGATATTACGGTAATTATGGGATTATCAGGCTCTGGCAAGTCGACCCTGATCCGTCACTTCAATCGATTGATTGAACCAACGGACGGACAGATTCTGATTGATGGTGTTGATGTGATGACACTGTCTGACGATGATCTCCGCAAAATGAGACAAACGGATATGTCGATGGTGTTCCAGAAGTTCGCCTTACTGCCTCATAAAACGGTGCTCGAAAATGCGGGCACCGCCTTAAGAATCCGCGGTATTAGCGCCAATGAAGCGGATGTTGAAGCGATAAAATGGCTTGACCGCGTTGGTTTATCCGGATTTGAAAATCACTATCCAAGCCAACTCTCGGGGGGCATGCAACAACGTGTTGGTATTGCGCGAGCGTTGACCTCCAATGCAGCGGTGATGCTGATGGATGAGGCCTTCTCGGCACTGGATCCCCTGATTCGTACTGATATGCAAGATTTGTTACTCGAATTACAGAAGGAGCTACATAAAACCATTATCTTTATCAGTCATGATTTGGATGAAGCGTTAAAGCTTGCTGACCATCTGGTCATTTTGAAAGATGGTGAAGTGATACAACAAGGAGAGCCACAGGCGATTCTGCTCAACCCCGCAGACCCTTACATTGAAAATTTCGTCAGTGATATCAACCGAGCTAGAGTGCTGCGGGTTCGTTCAGTTATGCACCCGCTAGCTGAACCATCCATTAAAACCGTAGGCCAAGTTGATTACAATGACACACTGGAAAGCGTTATCTCTCACTCAGATGGCGATACAAACAAAGTGTATCAGGTAATGAAAGACGAACAGGCCATCGGGACTATCTGCATGAAAGACCTCGTTAGAGCACTGGTGCCTCGAACACCTTCAGATGAAGGCACTCAGGCAGCCTAAACAAAGGTTAGGATAAGCTCTGATGCAAGGAAGACTCAGGGCTTACTTTTATCCATCCATATGAATATTGCTGATTTGACGTGTTAGCTCATCGGCAAAACAGCGAATCGCTTCACTTCCTTCACCGGGTATGCGGTGTAACTCAACTTCGATATTACCCAGATCCGGCAAACCCTCATTGGGTTTAATAATGCGCCACTCTTCTTTTACCAATGATTCCGATGCGGCCGAGATAGCAAGGCCATTAGAAATAGCGATATCAAACCCAGTAACGCCCTGGCACTCAAACGAAACAAACCAATCCTTACCCGCTTGATTAAGCTTATCCACAATATTTTTGCGATAAGTACAGCCCTGTTCATAGAGTGCAAGCGGGAGGGGACGATTCATATCGAGTTGGTAATCTTTAGCGGCCACCCAGCAAATTTTTTCTCTACGGATCAGCTCACCACCCGACTCATCTAGATGCCGAGTAACAAGAATAAGATCGAGGTCACCAAGGTGTAAGCTATTGTATAAATTATGGCTGTCATCATTTTTAATCTGTATGCGAATCTTAGGGAATCGATGGATAAACTGTCGCAGTACATTCTGTATAAACGCCCGAGCATAGCCATCTGGAATACCAAATCGAACTACCCCAGTGATCTCTTCATCACTGACAGCATTAAACGCTTCCTCAGATAACTTAAGAATTCGACGGGCATAAGAGAGAAGAATTTCACCTTCGCGCGTCAAGGTAAATTGGTTATAGCTGCGGTTGAGCAGTTGCTTGCCCATCCCCTCTTCCAGTTTCTTCAACTGAATACTGATCGCCGCCTGAGTTCGGTGCAATGAGGCGGCCGCTTTGGTAATACTTCTCGCATCTACAATCGCGACAAAGGTCGCTAACTGATTAAAATCTAGCCGTTTCATATACCAACCTTTCGTTATGTTACATGCAGCCAACAATGTAACATTTGACTAACTCATTATTATTTTAAAGCGTCGATAACTGTAGATTATTCGATCGTATTTATCGTCCATTGTCGCTGCTTTATAACTAGCGTTGGTTTGCACCTAGTAAGCCGATCTACAGGCACTACTCAAGCACAAACCACTGACCACAGCTCTGTACGGCGAAGACCCCATTATGTTCCTCTGCCAAATCTGCCAGCTGATAGAAAACATTACGATTGAGTCGTCCCTCCATCCCGTAACGCACCATCAGATAGGGAGCCGGCTCATCATCCGTGCCGGGCACCGTTTCCACCCGCAAAGGGTGTTCCGCTGAGGCGATCACCTCATCATCCGTGGATGAGGTAAACACTAACTCCTGCCCTTGCGGCCCCTGACGGACATCCAGCCGAGTAAAAAAGAACGGCACATCTTCAACCTGTATACCCACTTTCTCCACCGGCGTGACTAAAAAATAACGATCTCCTTCGCGCCATAAAATCGTCGAGAATAGCTTAACCATGGCTGGACGTTTAATCTCACCGCCTTCATGAATCCAACGTCCATCGCGGGTGATCTGTATATCTAGATCACCTGAAAACTCAGGCTTCCAAAGATGTACCGGTGGCAAAGAACGCTTTTCTTGAGGTTCATTTCCCAACTGTTGCTGAAGGGATGCCAGATCCAGTTTTTTTTCGCTCACGAGGGCTCCTTGACTATCTGAAACAGGGTTATCGGTATTGTATTTCAGTTGACATTAAATCGGCTCATATTGACTGTATTAAATTTCACCTTATAACTTAAACATATGAACATCATTCATTGTTAGAATAGATGGTACTTAAAAAGCAAAGATTCAACCAGTCCAATAACACGTCACTGATAAGACGGTTTGGGCTTAAGCCCCTGATACATGCACTAGTGTAAACACTAACGGATACCCACATGAGCGACTCAAAACTGAAACAGAAATTCGCCGACCCATCTCGCGGCGTCTATTTTATTGGCACCACCCCGCCGAAGTCTTCTGTTTCTATGGCACAGGTATCCGATATAGGCGACAAACTACTCGAACGTCTAGGCAAGATCGATTTTGACGGGCTCATTGTGTATGACATTCAGGATGAGAGCAGCCGCATCGATAAACCCCGCCCGTTCCCCTTTATGAATACCCATGACCCACGGGACTATTCTGCCATCCTGCGGGAAAAATCTGGTCGCCCAGTCATCACCTACAAAAGTGTTTCCCAGCGTAGCCGCGAAGAGTTTGATGAATGGCTCGATCGGGCCTGGTGTCCCCATGGTGTCCGGGATTTGGTACTGGTCGGCAGTCCCTCATCAGAGGGTGAGATCAAACTCCCCTTGTCGCAAGCCTACGCGACAATGAAAGAACATAGCCTCAACTTTAATTTAGGCGGGGTAACCATCGCAGAGCGTCATGCGAGCAAAGGCGACGAACATCTTCGACTCTTAGAGAAAAGCGCCCAAGGCTGCGAGTTTTTCGTTTCACAAGCGGTATACAACCCACAGGCAACCATTGATCTGCTCAGCTCCTATGCCCGTGAATGCAAAGAGCGTGGCCTAACACCAAAACGCATCATTCTTACCTTTACGCCCTGCGGTAGCGCAAAAACACTGGAATTTATGGAATGGCTCGGCATCTCAGTCCCCCAAGCAACCTGCCATCGCATTCTCGATGCGCATAACCCACTGGGAGAATCGATCCGTATCTGCCGCAACAATCTCGATCAGATTCTTGAAGCCTGTGGCGGCCTAGGTATTCCTCTGGGGCTGAACATCGAAAGTTTGACCAACCGAAAAGAAGAGATCGACGCGGCGATCCGGCTTTATAAACTACTCAAAGCCACATTGGATTTGAAACTCGCTGAATTAGAGCTTTGATCGTGTCTCCTCCTACGCCACAACCGTAGGAGGTACGCCCTGTGCTGATATCGCTTTCAGCTATTAAGCCAACCGCTATCACCACTTAGAATCACAGCGCCTTCGCCCCCTCTGGCGCCCCTGCAGATTCTGTCGCAACCTCGGCCTTACCGACTTTCAACTGTTCTAGCACCTCTTGCATCTGCTGGTATTTCTCCGGCGACCAGATGATTTTACGTTGCTGAAAGTCGATTTTATATTGGCCACCACCGAGGATATCCATACCTAAAAGGCCATCAAAGGCTTGCTGACCGGTCGTTTCAATCACCGCGGTGGATTTATTTTCAATACGATAGGGACCGAGTTCTAACCGGTCAAACACCACTCGTTCGGTTTTAATAATGCCGCCACCGGCCACCTGTGCATAACTGGAGTTGCGGCTGGCGATATTCAGTGAACTGACCCCTTCACGGTGTAGCACGGTCATGCTGGCGCCGGTATCGAGCAGTAGATGCAGACTGGCTTTACGTCCGCCCCATACAACATCGACCGGCACCAATACTTGGTTGCCGATAATTCTCACTGGGGTTGTCATTTTCTCGATGGTTTGTTCTAACTTACGAATCTGTTGTTTACGCTGAAACGCATTACTGGTCTGTTGCCGACTTTCCTGACTGGCCTGTTTTTCCGCGTCGGTACGCTGTTCTGTGGTAATTGTCTGACTTTTTTGACGATACTGAGGGGGGATTTTATGTGGGCTATCAACATAGACTTTGCGGCCATTGCCATCGGTATAATGAAAAATTTCCGCAACAGCCATGGATGAAAACGGTGTAATCAAGCAAAGCATACAAGATAAGGCATAGAAGGATCTGCGCATCGAACCGACTCTCTGTTATTGCATCACCGGCACCTTGCCGTTATATGATGGCTCAATTCCAAAACTGATAAATCCCATTTAACAGGAAAACCGCAACAATCGCTAGAAACAGCAACATGAAGCGCATCATCATGCAGAATCTACACACTCTCTTTCGTTTTGGCTTGCTCATCTTACCCGCCCGCCAACTTCACGGTATAGCCCTGCTTTTCGAGTAGCTGTTTTAGTTTTTCCCGATGATCACCCTGTATTTCGATGATACCATCCTTTAGCGAGCCACCCGTGCCACACTGCTGTTTGAGTGTTTTTGCCAGCGCCTTGAGTGCTTTTTCAGCCAGCGGAATACCACTAATCGTGGTGACCCCCTTACCTTTACGACCAGAGGTTTCTCGACGGATGCGAATAACACCATCGAGGCCTTCCAGACGCTGCTGATCAGCCAGCTGATCGCAGATACATTGATCGACCGCTTCTTTACATCCCGGACACAATTGACCTTTTTCAGTCGAAAAGACGAGGCCACTTAACTGATCACGCATTGACACAACGCTATCCCTTTTTCATTTACTGAGTGTAGCTTAGTTAACAGACATACCACCGATCTGGCGAGCCAGATAAGCCGCGTAATTATCAGTCATCCCGCCGATAAAATCGAGTACCCGCATATAAGAGGGATAAAGAGGCCATTCCGGTTCTGGGCTATGTATACCCATCAGACTAATGATCTTTTCACTGCGATAGCTCAGTTGCTCAGCGCTCTGGGTATGTTGCTCATAGGCCGCGGCACAAAAAGCATCTAATAGCCCACCGAGGGTACTGTAAGCACCGACTTCAAGTTCAGCTTTACGGTTATCGGGAAAGACCCGTTCACGGGCGATCGTTTTCGCCCTTTCCAACCCTTCGCGCACGCCGGGATCGCCATCCGCCAGTAGCTCGCCGGTATATTCACCCGCCATAATCGCAGAAAGATTTGCCATAAAGGCTGATACCGTCGATTCGACCATATTTTCCATCGCCATCCCCCGCAAAGCCGATATCTTTCGGCGGGCTGAGGCTTGGGTAAAAAAGATCTGATCTTCATAGTTAAGATCACCGCAAATTTGCAGCATGATCGGTTTAATATCATCAAAGCCGAGAATATTCAGCTCGATGGCATCTTCAAGGTCGAGTATGGCATAGCAAATATCATCGGCGGCCTCCACCAAGAAAGCCAGTGGATGGCGACACCAAAAATCTTCACCTAATTTAACTAAGCCTAGTTCACGCCCCAGAGAGTTTAGAATCTCACGTTCAGTGCCAAAGCAGCTAAACTTGCCTTTCTTACCCGCCCTTTCAACAGTCCAAGGGTATTTCAACAGGGTACCGAGGGTGGGATAGGTGAGTCTAAGGCCGCCATCAAACAGATGATTTTCGATGCGTGTCACCACGCGAAAACCCTGCGCGTTACCTTCAAAGGTTTGCAGGTCTAATAGCTCTGTGGCAGAGAGACCTTCGAGGTAGTGTTTAGGCGCTTTATGCTTAAACCAATCACGAATCGCGTACTCACCGGCATGACCAAAAGGCGGGTTACCAATATCGTGTGCTAAACAGGCCGACTGCACAATGGTGCCAAGATCATGGGGGCTGATCCACTCAGGTAGTTGATCCTGCAACAACTCCCCTACGCGAATACCGAGACTCCGCCCAAGGCTGCCCACCTCAATACTATGGGTTAGGCGGGTATGAATATGATCATTAAGGGATAAAGGATGCACCTGCGTTTTACGCCCTAAACGGCGAAACGCGCTGGAGAAAACAATACGGTCATGATCTTTATGGAAATGACTCCTACCCACCTCTTTCGGGGTTAGATATTCATGACCATAACGCTTGGTTGTCAGTAACTTATCCCACTCCATCTTTTCGACCCATCCATTAATGTTAGTGCCAGTGTGCGATATCACCCCGCGCAAATCAATCGATACTGAAGGCTTGCACAACTCTACACTCTAGACCACTTTTGCTGATCCTCGCCTAGGCATCAAAATATGTATTCCATCTGATCTGTTATACCCTGTGAAAAGTACTGTCATGTCATATAAGCACCGGTGCATAAAGGTCTCAGCGATGCCTAAAGAGCATCATTCAGCTTAATCGATGCTCGGTCAGCTGAACGTTTTTACAGGCCTATCATGATGCTCGATGCCTTCCGCCTGAAACCGTCCAACTCAGCCTTAAATCCCCCGAAACCATCAGCGAATCTTAATAGCAACTCAGATCACCGACTATCCGCGCCATCTCACCCTTAGCCAACTGAATTTAACCGAATAGCATTCCACTACATCATCGATAATGCGACAATTTGCCACATTCAGATCCCCGTCCGGATCGGTGACAATTCACCCCAGAGGAAAGCCCCATCAATGGCGTATACAGACAGTGTAAAAAGCACACCAAATTACCTTTACCTAATACTACTGGTGGGATTTATTGTCGCGGTTTGGTTAGGAACATCCATTTTCAGTCTACCCGCGAAGGATAAGGATGCGGTGGCGAGTCAGTGCGACCTAAACCTGCAGCGTTGTACGGTACAGATAGGCGAGGCGACGTTATCACTGGATATTATGCCGCGGCCCATCAAATCGATGACACCGCTCAGCTATCAAGTACATATCTACGGCGTTGAGACCAGCAGCGTATTGATCAACCTACAGGGTAGCGAGATGTTTATGGGGATTAATCAAACAGCGTTGACCGCGGTAGAAGGTCAGCCAGGCAGCTTTACAGGAGCAGGCCAATTAGCCGTTTGCACCACCGGTGAGATGCTATGGCGCTTAACCGTTTCAGCAGACACCACCGCTGGGCCACTCAACACATTGTTTGAATTTAGAGCGAAATAATGGCAAATAACCTGACGACACTACGTAACCTATTACTTCTGACACTCGTGCTACTGGCCGGTATTGTCACTGCTTATCTGTTAACCCCACAACCAAACAACGCCGCGGGCACTGCCCTACTGAAAAAGCTCGGTGGGGACTTCACTCTGCAAAGCGAAGAGGGTGACATTTCACTGCATGACTTTAAAGGCAAAGTGGTGATGCTCTACATAGGTTATACCCACTGTCCAGATGTTTGCCCAACCTCCCTCGCTATCATCGCCCAAACGATGAAAAACCTAGATAGCGATCAACAAAAACAGGTTCAGCCTATCTTTATGAGTGTCGATCCAGAACGTGATACGCCAAAGCATCTAGCGGAATATAGCCACTTCTTTCACCCTTCAATTATCGGCGCCACAAGCGATCGGGATAACATTGATAATATCGTTGCTCAGTATGGTGCTTTCTACCGTATCGTCGATATGCAAGATTCCGCTATGGGCTATGCCATCGATCACTCATCACGAATTTATATGATCAATAAACAAGGTGAATTAGCCAAGGCTCTTCCCCACGGCACACCTCCCGATCAAGTTATCGCTGAAATTCAAACCTTACTTTGACAGGCAGCGCGGGACATTGATCCAACGATTACCTTAAACCTCGACTGACAAATACAGTTGTACAGAAAACCGTAATGAACATAGGACTGTTATGAAAAAACTATTGACGCTAGTTGCTGCACTGACGTTATCTGCTTCGGCTTTTGCCGAGGTAACGGTGGATCAACCTTATGCCCGCTTGGTACCGCCTGGGCAACCGAATAGCGCCGCCTTTATGACACTAAAAAACAACAGTAACGAAGAGGTGTCCTTGGTATCGGCCGCCTCCTCAGTCGCGAAGGTGGTAGAGCTCCATACCCACATCCATGATAACGGGGTGATGAAAATGCGTCAGGTGCCGAAAATCACCTTACAGCCTAATGGCGAAGTCGCATTAAAACCGGGTGGCTTACACATCATGCTGATCGGCCTTGAACATAACCTTGCGAAAGACGAGATGATCGACCTGACGCTTAACTTCAGTGATGGCAGCTCTGAACAACTCGACATTCCGGTGATGGACGTTATGGCCGGCATGAGCAATATGAAGATGCATCACGATATGAAAAAAGATATGCCTGATCAGTAAACCTCTGATCAGCAAAAAAGGCCTGTGGGTAACTTATCCGCAGGCCTTTTTTATTTGGCAAACATTAATGGGTAAAACTAATAACTCATTAATTCAATCGAGCCTTTAATAGTGGATTGAGAATGTAGTTTAATATTGTTCGCTTCCCACCTAAGATATCAACCTGAGCAATCATTCCAGGACGAATAGGTAACATAACGCCTTCTTTTTCTAAATAATTTTTAGTGGTATGCACTAATATTTGATAATAAAACTCTTTACCTTGCGCGGTTTCTTCTTCTATCGTATCCGGACTGATCTGCACGACCTCTCCTTCTAAGTCTCCATAAATAGTGTAATCATAAGCCGTTATTTTAATTTTTGCAGGCATACCCGGAGCTAAAAAAGCGATATCTTTTGGTTTAATTTTGGCTTCGATAACCAGTTGTTCATCAATAGGGAGCACCTTCATAATGGCCTCGCCCGGTTGAACAATCCCTCCCTTGGTAGTGACTAAAATATCATTCACCATGCCTCTTACCGGTGATTTAATGACTGTACGTAAAAGCTGATCCTTTTTCTGTACCAGTTTTTCAGTCAATGCATTTAGTTCAGCTTTTTTCTGGGTCAGTTCGGCATAAGCATCTTGCATATAACCTTTATTGGTTCCTACTATCTGGCCATTAAGATCTTCGACCTCTTTATCGAGACGAAGTTGTTCCATCTGACTCACCGCACCATCGGCCACCAAGGGGCGTATAATTTTTAACTCATCCCTAACAAGCGACATTTTATGTCTTAAGGAAGCAATCGTTTGTTGTTTCTTTTCTCTTCTGGCCTCAAAAAACGATGTTTCGACAGCAATATCCTTACTATCAATCAATTGATCTTCTGGAAAAGTGACCTGGCTATGATTCTGCACCTCGGCTTCTAATCGTGCGATAGAGGCTCTTAATGATGAAGATTGGCTCTCCCCTTCCCTATAAGCGGAAAAGAAACGTGTTTTATCCAGCTCGATTAGCGGCTGGCCAGCCTCAACCATCTCGCCTTCATGCACCAGAAGCTTATCAATAATCCCACCCTCTAAGCTTTGAATCAGCTGTAACCGGCTGGATGGAATAATACGCCCATCTCCTCGAGTCACTTCATCGATCTTTGCAAAAGCAGCCCAAACAATAAAGATAATAACGACGAAGCAGCATAACCAGAGTGCCGGACGTACCTTAGAAGCACCTTTTGCGCCTTTTAGTCTATCGAGTTCCAACATATCAAGACGCCTTATTAACAACCTGCTGTTTCATTAAATCTTCAAACGTACCATCCATGTGGATTTTACCATTCGCTAATACAATGCCTCTATCGCCTAAGACCAGCATTTTTCGTTTGTGGGTTGCCATAATTAATGTACGGCCTTTTAACCAGGTCTGTAAAAATCGGATAACGTTTTCTTCGGTCGACTGATCAAACGCGGCGGTCGGCTCATCGAGTAGAACAATTTTGGGGTCTTGCAAAATAAGGCGTGCCAAGCCAACGGCCTGCCGTTGCCCACCCGACAAACTACGGTTACTTAAAATAGGCAGGTCTAACCCTTGGGGATGAGCCCGAACAGCCACGCCTAGACCAATCGCATCGAGTACTTCATAAAGAACGTCATCGTCATAAATATTACCGCTCAACAATAAGTTATCACGGAGCGAGCCATGAAAAAGGGCAACATCTTGTGGTAAATAACCAATATTTTTCTGTCGATCTGCTGGGTCCAACTGAGACATCGCAATATGATCGAGTAGAAAGGTGCCTTCTTGGATATCTTCCAACCCCGACAACACCCGCAAAAGAGTCGATTTACCAGCCCCATTACTACCCAACAAGATAACTCGGCTACCCGCCGTAATATTTAATTTGGCGATATTCAGTGCCGGCGGTGCATCAGGATTGTAATGTAGTTTAACGCCCTCTAGCTGGTAATCACCCACAAGTGTTTCTTTACGTGCAAACTGACGCCCCAAAGGTCTTTCAATCGGGGCTTTCATCAGGTCGTTCAAGCCCTCCAACGCAACCTTGACATGTTGCCAACGCACTAACACCCCAGTCATCTGATTGACTGGTGCGATAGTCCGTGAAGCGAGCATCGTACAAGCAATGAGTCCACCAATGGTTAACTCCCCACTACTGATTAAATAAACACCAACCACCACAACCGCAACATAACAGAGCTGCTGAACCATTGATGCGCCCTGATTCAAAAAGGAGGATAGTCGTCTCAGTTTAATATTATCGCTGGCCAGCTTGTTGGATAAGTTATCCCATAACCTTAGATTTCTGCCTTCGGCCTTAATCGCCTTAACACTTTCTAAGTTCTCAATAACCTCAAGCATTAGTCCATATTTAACCGCCCCTTCACGGATATTTTCACGTGACAATGCCGCTAATTTACCCTGCATTAATAGACTCGGTAATAACATCAAAACGATGGCGACTAAGGGCACCCAAACAATAGGGCCACCCAAATAACCAATCAGTAATAGAAATAAAAATATAAAGGGAAAATCACTAATCGTACTTGCCGTGGACGAGGTAAAAAATTCACGCACGCTTTCAAACTCTCGAAGCTGACTAGAAAAAGCGCCTGTAGATCGAGGTTTAGCAGATAAACGAATCTGCAACACCCGATTAAACAGTGCCGATGACAGTTCAAGGTCTAATTTTTTACCGGTCATATCTAACAGATGTGTTCGCAATAAGCGTAAGACAAAATCCAGCACAATCGCCAGTACTACCCCTGATGCCAAGACAAATAGCGTATCAAACGCATCATTTGGTACCACGCGGTCATACACTTGCAATGCGAATAATGAGGTAGCCACCGTCAAACAGTTAGCCACCAATGATGCGGCACCGACTTCTAGATAGGTTGGCCAACAGGCTTTTAAGCTATCTTTTAACCAATGCTTCTGTTTCGCTTGAGCAAAATTTTCAGCCCGATTATCAGCGACATACTCAGGCTTCCCTATGATCAAAACGCCACTATAAAGTGCTTCTAATTGATCAATACTGAGTTCTACTTTTCCGCCGCTCTCATTCTCTAACACCGTCGCCATCGCTTGTTTCAGCTCAAGCAGAATGAGGCCATCATGATCATGAGTAATTAAGATAACAGGGAAATGTATTTCGCTGAGGTCATTCAGATCCATTGCCGTGACTTTCGCACTCAGACCGACCCGCTTAAGCGCACGACTGATATGCTCGATGGGCAATCGCCCTTCTTCAAGCGGAAAGCCATCGGCTAATTCGGATTCTGTCGTACTACGGCCAAACAACGCACTGTAGCGAACTAAACTCTGTCTTAACTTATCCTGTTTAACTTTTTTAAAAGCAAAGCGACGAGCGGTCCCCGGTGAACCTTGCGACTCACTCACCTTGTTAGTATCCATTAATTTAAAGCCGTATTTTTTTGCTCAATCAATAACTCAGGAAGAATGCCCAACGCTGAAGCGCTCCGATAAGGCAATCGATAAGATTCAATAATATTATTGACCAGCTGACTGATTAACTCGTAATTTTCCCTCTCTACACTCAGCAACTCTTCAATGGTACGCAGACCTGCATTAAATTGAGCTTGATAGGTATGTATGAGTATTTTTGTTTGTTGCAGCTGCTCTTTAATGGCATTTTGCTGATGATATAACGCGGTAACACTCTCTTTATTTGAGTAGATATCACGTTCCATTTCTAAAGCAACCGAATCTAGATTCCATTGGGCCGCCTCAACTTGAATACGCTGCATATCGGTGCGTTTAAAGTTAGAAAGCCCCTGTCCAAGCTCCATTTGAAACCTGACCGCGACCGAGGAATCATCCGTTAATTCACCATCGATTTCCCGCCGCTGTGCCTGCGCCTGCAACACCAAGTTAGGCCGTTCTGCCGCTTGTGCTGTTTGTACATTCGCCACTGCAATATACAAATCCTCTCTGGCTTCCATATATTTCGGAGATGCATCAATAAGTTTTTTAATACTCTCCTCATTGGGAAGCTTATCAATCAGACGGTCGTTCATCTCGGTTAACAGAGGCAGATCGGTCGGCTGACGATGAAGCAGATTCATATAACGCCACTCTGCATCTTTGAGTTCACCCGTCAGAAATGCTTGTTGTTGCCCAGCATAACTAATCGCCTGTCTCACTCGGCTTAACTCGGCTCGATCACTAAAATTACCTCGCATTCGTTTTTCAGCAAGAGATAATATTTTTTTTAATCGTTCCGTATAATCACCGACGAGTGTTAATTGTTTATTGGCGAGCGCTATGTCTAAAGAGGCTTCAATAACCTCTAAAGACACATCGGAACGCACCATTAACAGCGAGTAGATTTTCTGTTTCATCTGAGCAGTTGCAACATCAACCTTACTGTCAGTTTCACCCCAGTCATAGAGCATTTGCGTTAAAGCAAGGTCATAACCAAGCTCGCTTAAGCCATTTTCAGGCCCCGCTGAAATGCTAAGGGAAGGCCAATAGCCGCCTTCTTCAACTTCAATATTGACCTTTGCACTATTGAGTTCCGCCACCGCTGCATGCACTCTAGGGTTTAGGCTTAACCCCAGATTGACAAGATCAGCCAATGCGGTCTTCTCCTCTTGTTCAGAAAAAGCAGGAGAAGACAAACATGCACTTGCCAATATTAACGCAACACTAGAAAAGCGTTTAAACGCTGACATTGACGTCATCATCGATATAAAGCGTTGTTGAACCTAATGAATACTCTGAATAGATAACACTATCGAGTGTCACACTTCCCTCTAAAGCACCACCCAAGATTTGAACCGTATCTGTATCGTTACCATTAATGATCAGTTCGTCATCAACATCCGTTAGCTCTTTGACCGCTTGCTCTGTCAACGTAAGCGTATTGGCAGTCTCGTCTTCCGTAAATGCCAGCTTCTCAATATTGGTGACTGATCCCAATGTATTAGAACTGAAATCAAGGTTAAGATTTGTTGGCAGAACAAGCGTATCTGTCCCATCACCACCATCTATTGATGTAAAACCAGCACCTAGTAGGTAGATCGAGTCATCGCCCTCACCAGCATTAATCGTATCGGCACCAACACCGTCAATAATGACATCATCACCCGCACCAGCATCAATAATGTCATCACCAGACCCTCCCCTAATGAGGTCATCTCCGGAGCCGCCACTAATAACATCATTATCACCGTAGCCATAAATATGGAGATCATCGGTTTCAGATGAATAATCGAGTAGATCTTGATTATCGGTTCCTTCAACCACTGAAGCGTCATTATCAAACAGTAGCCCCTCAGCTACATTAATATCAACCAAATTACCCAGCGATTCAGAACTACTTTCGCCCAAGCTATCGGTCGCGGTAAGGGTGATATTATTAAGCACCTCGGCTCGCAAATCTAAAGACAACACACCCGCGAGTAAGCTTAGATTATCGTACATATTTAATGTTGATAACAGTTCATTAATCGCTTCGTTATCAATATCACCACCATCGATTGCGGTTATCGTTAATGTCGATGAAGCACCCAGAAGTCCCAGTACACCCGTGTCATTAACAACCTCAACCTTAAGTCCCAGTTCTGATGCTAACCGGTCTGACACCGCTAAGTTCAGTGGCGCTAAATTAATACTAATCGGTGCTTGATAATCAATTTCAACACTTTGTAAGTTTCCTTCCAAATCAAACACCGTGACATCCTGACCACTAAAGTCCAGTACGCCCAAAGCACTCACACCCGCGATACCGCCTAAAGCACTAGAGTCTGCTTGAATAGTGGGTGCGGTATTGTTAGCCACCGTATCGGAATCAGGGGCTGCACTGGAGCTTTCAAAATCCACCCGAGTGGTATCTGTATCCCCATCACCATCGACTAATTCAACATCAACGGTAGTGGTTCCACCCAGCAGATCACTATCGACATCGGCATCATCAACTAAAAGGTTACCCTGCGCTAGCAGTGACTCAATAACATCCTGATCACTCGTTAAACTACCGACTAGATCAACGCCCTGAATGACAATACTTTGTTGTGCATCAAGCTCATTAAAACCATCCCGGAAGCCACCGGTTGTGTGTAGATAAACAATGGTATCCGCACCGTTATAAACAAAGTGTAAGTAGTTGGCTAAATTACCCGCGTTAGAGGTGCCAATTTTACCTTCGCCCTCAAGCACACCGCTGAAGTCCAACAGATCACCACCGGAACTGACGGGGCTATTATCAAAATCGGTGATCACATCTGTAAACGCATCGACTGCACTGCCGGTATCACCCTCTTCCCAGCGGAAAACGTCAGAACCCGAGCCTCCCGTTAGCGTATCACTCCCTAAGCCGCCAACTAGAATATCATTCCCAGTACCGCCATTTAACACATCATCGCCGCGACCACCACGCAGAATATCAGCACCTTGACCGCCATTAAGCGTGTCATCACCGTCATAACCGTATAGGCGATCTGATTCGGTGGTTCCATCGATGGAATTCCCGGTGCTATCACCCTCAAAAAGATCACTCGAAGCTGCATCAACATTTAGTACCGATAAATCGAGTAGGTCTCCTGACGTCTCTATTACCGTCTTATTTAAAGAATCAGTTACCTCGATACTCAATGAGGATATAGCGTCCAAATCCAATAGCGTTTGGTTATTACGATACACTGTCCCTAAAAACTCATTAATAATCTGATTATCGATAGTGCCGCCATCCAAAGCCTCAATGGTAATAGAAGCCCCTGCACCAAGGCTCAGTAGATTAATGTCCTTGGTCGTAACGGATAAACCAAACTCAGTAGCAAGCGCTTGTGAATATTCGAAACTAATTGAACCTAATGCGACAGTTATCCCCGACGTTTCTATAGCTACCTTAGTAATATCGTTATTAACATCGTTAACAGAAAAAGCCTGTGAACCACTTAGATTGATGAGGTTTAGTGCATCAGCACCAACGAGTCCGAGTAGTGCACTTTTGTCGCCAAGAGCCGCCGTCGGTGCTTCTTGAACCTCAGGGTCAACAACAGCCACACCCGTCGTGGTATAGCTATAATCTCCTGCCGCAAGATCAACCGTTATGCTCTCGCCTTTAATCGTATTAATAACTAATGTTTGCGTAGCCGCATCAAAATCACTCGCATTGAAATTGAGTACCAAGTCGGATCCACCATAAGTACTCACGCTATTTGTGTCTACGTCGTACTCAAATGTATAGCCATCAATGGTAATGCTCGATACGCTCGTACCATCGACACTAGCCTCCTCCACAAAACTACCGGATACCGGCGTGTTAATATTCGTGATTGTAAACTGTGTATAGGCTTTAGCGACGGGTACATCATCCACCACATCGATAATGATACGACCATCAGAACTGCTATTTCCGGCTTGATCGTCCACTTGAATAGCAAACTCCAGCGCTAACGAATCACTTCCTAACTGCGAATGATCTAAAGGCTGCTGCAGATTAAACTGATAGCTTCCATCTGTATTTACTTCTAAGGTTGCAACAACACCCGTTGCTGTCGATCCAGTATAGATATTCTGACCGGTGGCTTGATCAACGTTCAATACCCAACTGACCGGCTCGCCACCTGATGTAACAGCATCGCCTGTCAGGCTAACCGATACAGAATCTAAAGACTCATTGATAACCAGTTGGCCATTAACAGCGCTGTTAAGTTCAGAACCCTCATCAACCGGCTTTATCTGATCAACGATGACGGGGGCGGTGGCATCAAGGGTGCTGGTATCCGTTAAGTTGCCCGTGTTACCCGCGAGATCCGTCACCGCCATCGTGACGGTAATGTCACCATCGCTCAGGCTGGTGATGTCTTGACCACTGATGGTCAACACACCACTAGCATCCACACTCACATCGGCACTATCAACTAACAGGGTAGTTGTCCCATCACTTAAGGTGACGTTACCTACCACACCGCCGGTTTCAATTTGACCACTCAGTGTTACAGACAGTGCTTCAGCGGCATTAATCAAGTCATCATCAAAGGCAATACTGTTGAGCCCGTCGCCATTCGTTGGCGCGCTGGCATCAATAACTTCGGTGCCTGGCGCCCCGGTATTACCCGCTTCATCGGTTGCGGTGGCGCTCACTTCAACACCATTGGCTATCGGTGTCGTCGGCGTCGCACTCCAGTCTCCACTCGCATCGGCATTCGCAGTCAGGTCCGTCAGGCCATCGCCATCAAGATCAATATTGACCGTGCTATTCGCTTCGGCGGTACCCGTTAATACCGTCCCATTACTCGGATCAATGATCGGCGCGGCAGGTGCCGTGGCATCAAGGGTACTAGTCGCGGTTAAGTCACCCACATTACCGTCAGAATCAGTCACGACAATCGTTGCAGTAATTTTACCATCGCTCAGGCTGGTGATGTCTTGACCACTGATGCTCAACACACCACTGGCATCCACACTCACATCGGCACTATCAACCAACAGAGTATTTGTCCCATCACTTAAGGTGACATTACCTACCATAGCGCCGGTTTCAATCTGGCCACTCAGGGTGACACTCAAGGCTTCCGCCGCATTAATCAAGTCATCATCAAAGATAATGCTATTGAGTCCATCGCCATTATCTGGCGCGCTGGCATCAATAATTTCGGTGCCTGGCGCTCCCGTATTACCCGCCTCATCGGTCGCGGTAGCACTCACTTCAACACCATTGGCAATCGGCGTAGACGGAGTGACACTCCAATCACCATCAGCATCCGCATGGGTTGTTAGATCAGTATGACCATCACCATCAATATCGATATTAACCGTGCTATTTGCTTCGGCGGTACCGCTAAGCTCAAAACCCGCACTCGGGTCAATAATTGGCGCCGCTGGTGCAGTCGCATCGAGAACACTGGTGTTAGTTAGGCTCCCGCTATTGCCAACAGCATCGGTAACCTTCATGGTGACGATAATTTCACCATCGCTCAGGCTGGTGATGTCTTGTCCACTGATGGTCAACACACCACTAGCATCCACACTCACATCGGCACTATCAACCAATAGCGTGGTGGTGCCATCAGTCAAGCTAATCGCCCCTAACACACCGCCAGCTTCAACCTGGCCACTCAGGGTAACGCTTGAGGCTTCCGCCGCATTAATCAAGTCATCATCAAAGACAATACTGTTGCTACCGTCGCCATTCGTTGGCGCGCTGGCATCAATAATTTTGGTGCCTGGCGCTCCGGTATTACCCGCTTCATCGGTTGCGGTAGCACTCACTTCAACACCATTGGCAATCGGTGTCGTCGGCGTCGCACTCCAGTCACCGCTCGCATCGGCATTCGCGGTCAGATCCGTGAGGCCATCGCCATCAAGATCAATATTGACCGTGCTATTCGCTTCGGCAGTACCGGTTAATACCGTCCCATTACTCGGATCAATGATCGGCGCAGCCGGTGCAGTCGCATCCAGAGTGCTGGTATCCGTTAAGTTGCCCGTGTTACCGGCGAGATCCGTCACCGCCATCGTGACGGTAATGTCACCATCGCTCAGGCTTGTTATATCTTGTCCACTGATGGTCAGTACACCATTCGCAGCCACACTCACATCGGCACTATCAACCAATAGCGTGGTGGTGCCATCAGTCAAGCTAATAGCCCCTAACACACCGTCGGCTTCAATCTGGCCACTCAGGGTAACGCTTGAGGCCTCCGCCGCATTAATCAAGTCATCATCAAAGACAATACTGTTACTACCGTCGCCATTCGTTGGGGCGATCGCATCGATAATCACAGTACCTGGGCCACTAGTATTACCGGCCTCATCGGTCGCGGTAGCACTCACCTCAACACCATCAGCAATCGGTGTCGTCGGCGTCGCACTCCAGTCTCCACTCGCATCGGCAGTCGTTGTCAGATCGGTCTGGCCATCGCCGTCGATATCAATATTGACCGTGCTATTCGCTTCGGCGGTACCGGTTAATTCCGTCCCATTACTCGGATCGATGATCGGCGCAGCCGGTGCAGTCGCATCCAGAGTACTGGTATCCGTTAAGTTACCCGTGTTACCGGCAAGATCCGTCACTGCCATCGTGACGGTAATGTCACCATCGCTCAGGCTGGTGATGTCTTGACCACTGACGGTCAACACACCACTGGCATCCACACTCACATCGGCACTATCAACCAATAGCGTGGTGGTGCCATCCGTCAAGCTAATCGCCCCTAACACACCGCCGGCTTCAACCTGGCCACTCAGAGTAACGCTTGAGGCTTCCGCTGCATTAATCAAGTCATCATCAAAGACGATACTGTTGCTACCGTCGCCATTCATTGGGGCGATCGCATCGATAATCACAGTACCTGGGCCACTAGTATTACCTGCCTCATCGGTCGCGGTAGCACTCACCTCAACACCATCAGCAATCGGTGTCGTCGGCGTCGCACTCCAGTCACCGCTCGCATCGGCGTTCGCAGTCAGGTCCGTCAGGCCATCACCATCGAGATCAATATTGACCGTGCTATTCGCTTCGGCGGTACCGGTTAATTCCGTCCCATTACTCGGATCGATGATCGGCGCCGCCGGTGCAGTCGCATCCAGAGTACTGGTATCCGTTAAGTTGCCCGTGTTA
>NZ_RQXW01000046.1 GCF_003957515.1 Amphritea opalescens | reverse complement strand
ATCGAGAAGGTCTCATCCCCTTCATAGACCGCATCATCGGTGGTGTCCACGGCAATCGTCAGACCGGTGGCATCTGCCGGTACGGTCACGGTACTACCATTGAGGGTTAACGTGTCGCCATCATTAGTACCACCCACGACAGTGACGGTCATCGCATTGGTGTAGTCGGTGCCGGCGGTTGCAGAGGCAGGGTTAGACTCGCTCAGCGCGAGATCCACATCGTAAGCGATGGCAGAAGAGCCGGTTAGCGTCGCATTGAAGGTCAGCGTGCTGCCCTCTTCCATGCTCGCATCGGCAATGCTGATGCTTGGTACACCATCATCATCATTAATGGTACCCGTACCTGTGGCACTGGTATTCGTGGTTGTACCTGTTGTAACTGTTGCTGTCAGATCAAAGGTCTCATTCGCCTCAGCAATGCTATCTGAAACCGTCGCAGAACGTACCTGAATAGAGGTCTCACCTGGCGCAAAGCTTAGGTCACCCGTTACGGCTTCCCACTGACCAGAGACACTATCAAAGTATTCGAGGTTTGGTGTGTAATCCGTGGTATCGGTAGCGCTGCCGGTATCAACCGTGGCAACACTAACACTAACAGTTTCAGTGCTCGGATTACTCAGGCTGATGCTGAATTCCATCTGCCCGCCTTCGGTCACACTTGGGCTGCTAACCGTGAGCGTCGGAATATCATTATCGAGATCCGTTCCCGGATCATTGCCGTCAGGACCCGTACCATCATCGGTGATAGTACCTGTCGCGATGGTGGCCGTTGTCATGCTGCCAGTCTGACCAGAGATCGAGAAGGTCTCATCCCCTTCATAGACCGCATCATCGGTGGTGTCCACGGCAATCGTCAGACCGGTGGCATCTGCCGGTACGGTCACGGTACTACCATTGAGGGTTAACGTGTCGCCATCGTTAGTACCACCCACGACAGTGACGGTCATCGCATTGGTGTAGTCGGTGCCAGCGGTTGCAGAGGCAGGGTTAGACTCGCTCAGCG
>NZ_RQXW01000045.1 GCF_003957515.1 Amphritea opalescens | reverse complement strand
GCGCGAATTCAACACCGAAGTGCGACACAACTATGCAACCTGAAGCAGCTCCCGAAAGACGGCTTCTGGCTGCCTAAATCCAAGGCACTTTCTTGGTCTTAAATTCAATCTTTTCTCTGCTCGTCGCACATCTTCATCGCTCACTAGGTGTAGATCGATACCTTTTGGGATGTACTGTCGCAATAATCCATTGAAGTTTTCATTCAACCCTCGCTCCCACGATGAGTAAGGGTGAGCGAAGTAAAAATCTATATTGAGCGCATCAGCTATTGCCTTATGTTCGACAAATTCCGAACCATTGTCGGCAGTGATTGTTCGCACCGATGCGGCATAAGGCTTCAGCATATCTATTACTGCATCTCGCACATCTGCTGCTCGCTTAGCCGCTACCTTTCGTACTAGGTACATGCGACTTTTACGTTCTGCCAGCGTGACTAGCGCCCCAGTTCCTTGCTTGCCCAGAACCGTATCGACTTCCCAATCGCCAAAGCGTTCTCTATTTTCTACGACCTCAGGTCGCTCATCTATCGAACGAGGATCGGGTATCACACAACGCTTTGTATTCACGCCTCGTCGATAGCGTTTATGTCCTTGCCGTAGCGCTTTGTAAAGTGTTCCGCCAGCGGATTTATTTGCAGCGATATAGCGGTAGATCCACTCGTGACTGACAGGCATATCAATTAAATGTCCAACACCGCTAATCTGCTCTGGGCTCCAGTGAAGTGACAAACCAAGTTCAACATACTCAACCGTTAGCGCTGGAATTTTGTATTTAGCTGCCAAAGTCCTGCGCTCTTGAGTCTTCTGCTGAGCCTGTTCAGGATGATAACCATCCTTTGATCCGTTTCGGTCGAGTTCTCGATAAACGGTTGAGCGATGTACATCGATTGTTTTAGCGATAAAAGCAGGCCGATAACCCTGCGCAAGAAGAATCGATATCTGGTATCGTTTCCCTTCGGTCAACTGTTGATATGTCATAGTGATACACTTTGTCTTTGGCGAGAAGAAGCGTACCACGGTCAGCAGTTGACCACCTCTCCACCTTTAGCAAAAAGTGTCGCACTTATTATATGAATCCCCG
>NZ_RQXW01000044.1 GCF_003957515.1 Amphritea opalescens | reverse complement strand
GTATGGTATCCAAGCACTCTGATTGTTCAGATGATGCTGCATGTACAAGGGAAGTGGCAGAGATGCGCAAATCTATCGGAATTGATGTCAGTAAAGAAAAACTAGATCTGTGTTGGTTGAGAGATCGTCAAACACGTAAAAAGAAAAGTAAAGTATTTAAAAACCAAAGAGCCTCCTTTGCCCAGCTGGTCACATGGGTATTGAGTAATACTGGGGCAGAACCTCAGGATATTCAGATTACGCTCGAGGCAACCGGTGTTTACCATGAAGCGCTGGTTTATTATCTCCATGAACAAGGCTTCACTATTTTTATGGCGAATCCGGGTAAGGCCAAGAAGTATGCTGAATCAATAGGCCTAACCCATAAAACAGATAAGTCCGATGCCGCCATGCTGTCGTACTATGGCGAGGAGCAACCTCAAGATATCAGGTTGTGGCAACCAGAAGCGCCTGAAGTACGAGAGCTAAAGTCTTTAATGCGACGCTTAAGCGCCTTAGAAAAAGACAGGCAGCGCGAACACAACCGCCTTGAGTCTTGCGAAATCAGCGATACATCCGATCGAGTCAGGCAGTCATTGCATGAAATGATCACTGTTATCGAAGTCGAGATCGAAAAGCTCAAACAGAACATTGATGAACATATTGACCGCCATCCACCGCTGAAGAAAAACCGTCAACTACTAGAGAGCATCAAAGGTATAGGCGAAGTGATGTCTCGGGAATTAACCTACCTATTTGCTGCCAAGCGATTTAAAACGGCAAAACAGGTCGCAGCCTATATGGGACTAATCCCGAAGATGAAGGAGTCTGGAAAGGTTAAGGGTTATACCGCTTTGAGCAAAACAGGCCCCTCACATCTTAGAGCCAAGCTCTATATGGCGGCGGTAACAGCTAAACAGCATAATCCGGATATCCGAAGACAATATGAACGCTTGCTTGCGGCGGGTAAAACGAAAATGTCCGCTTTGGGAGCGGCCATGAGAAAGCTTGTCCAGGTATGTTTTGGCGTGGTTAAGAATCAAAGTGAATTCCAGGTTCAAACGGCTTAAAAAACAGTTTGAACCCGGTGGTGAGAGATGGTATCTACGC
>NZ_RQXW01000043.1 GCF_003957515.1 Amphritea opalescens | reverse complement strand
TCCAGTCAACCGGTAACCCAAACCGCCAGAGAGCTGGGAATTAACGTTAATACTTTGCATACTTGGATCAATAATTATCGCCGTAAGAATCCTGGTGACGCTCCTCAAGTTGATGATGAACATCTCTACGATGAACTGAAAAAACTTCGGCGCGAAAATGCTCGCTTGAAAGAGGATCGGGACATATTAAAAAAGGCGGCCGCCTTCTTTGCCAAGGAATCCAGCTGAGATACGCGTTTATCGCACAGCATCAGGGACTATTTAGAATCTCAGCTCTATGCCGAGTGCTCTCAGTATCTCGTAGTGGTTACTATGAGTGGTTATCAAGACCTCTGAGCGAGCGAGAGCAGAAAGACCAAGCATTGAAGGTTAAAATCAAAAGGTCGCATGAGAAAGGCCGTCGGGTCTATGGAACCCGGCGAATTAAAATGGACTTATCGAAACAAAACGAAACCGTCAGTCGTCGCCGGATTAGCCGACTCATGAAAGAGGAAAGCTTGAGTTGCATAACTCGGCGTAAATTTAAAGTGACGACAGACTCTCGGCATAACAAGCCGGTGGCTCAGAATTTACTCGATCGTCAGTTTCAGGTTGAACAACCAAATCAGGTGTACGTTGGTGATATCACCTACATCCCGACGCGAGAAGGCTGGCTCTATTTAGCGGTCTTTATTGACCTGTATTCAAGGGCTGTGGTGGGTTGGTCTATGAACAAACGGATGCAGGCCTCATTAGTGACAGACGCCCTGACGATGGCGGTTTGGCAACGCCAACCGAGGAAAGGGCTTCTGGTCCATACTGATCGAGGCAGCCAGTATGTATCAGCGAGCTATCAGGGATTACTCCATCAACTAGGCTTTAGATGCAGTATGAGCCGAAAGGGAAACTGCTGGGACAATGCTCCCTCAGAGAGCTTCTTTCATACCTTGAAAACAGAGCGGGTCCATCGTGAAGACTTCCAGACCCGAGAAGAGGCAAAGCGGGCTATTTTTGAGTATATCGAGGTGTTTTATAACCGAGAGAGACTTCACTCAACCAATGGGTATATTGCGCCATTGGTCTTTGAGGAACCGCTGTCAAAGGCAGCTTAAGA
>NZ_RQXW01000004.1 GCF_003957515.1 Amphritea opalescens | reverse complement strand
CCAAGAAGTATGCTGAATCAATAGGCTTGACCCATAAAACAGATAAGTCCGATGCCGCCATGCTGTCGTACTATGGCGAGGAGCAACCTCAAGATATCAGGTTGTGGCAACCAGAAGCGCCTGAAGTGCGTGAGCTGAAGTCTTTAATGCGACGATTAAGCGCGTTAGAAAAAGACAAACAGCGCGAACACAACCGCCTTGAGTCTTGTGAAATCAGCGATACATCTGATCGAGTCAGGCAATCATTGCATGAAATGATCACGGTTATCGAAGTCGAGATCGAAAAGCTCAAACAGAATATTGATGAGCATATTAACCGCCATCCACCGCTGAAGAAAAACCGTCAACTACTAGAGAGCATCAAAGGTATAGGCGAAGTAATGTCTCGGGAACTGACCTATCTGTTTGCTGCCAAGCGATTTAAAACGGCAAAACAGGTCGCAGCCTATATGGGGCTCATTCCGAAGCTGAAGGAGTCAGGCAAGATTAAGGGCTATACCGCTTTGAGCAAAACTGGCCCCTCACATCTTAGAGCCAAGCTCTATATGGCGGCGGTAACAGCCAAGCAGCATAATCCAGATATCCGAAGACAATATGAACGCTTGCTTGCGGCGGGTAAAACGAAAATGTCCGCTTTGGGAGCGGCCATGAGAAAGCTTGTTCAGGTATGTTTTGGCGTGGTTAAGAATCAAAGTGAATTCCAGGTTCAAACGGCTTAAAAAACAGTTTGAACCCGGTGGTGAGAGATGGTATCTACGCGCTGAGGTTTATCGCCTCGGGAAGGGGCTCCTACGAAGGGATATTGGTATGGTGTTTATGCAAATCTTTTCTGGCAAGTGGCGTAGCCATGTTTGATAATTAGCGGAAAGCTGCAACACTGTAGTTTTCTATCTGTTTTGATTGTGGGAATTAACCATTCATGTCTGAAACAACGCTTTATATTTTAATTGCGATAAACCTGATTATTGTTGCCGGACTGGCGACTTATATTTTGCGGTTACTAAAGCAACAGAAACAAAAGCGTCTAGACGCCGAGGTTAAGTTGCAAAAGATAGCGGCTGAGGTGAGTAAGCACCGCTTGCATCTGATTGAAAGTTTACAAGTGATTAGTCGAGCGATTCTTAATGAAGATATTCCGCTGACGGAGGCGAGCATTCGCTGTAAAGTGCTATTAGATAATTTAGATCCAGTGCTGGCCCAGTCAGAAACCTATCTGGTGTTTAACGAGGTGTTTGAGCAGACTAAACACATTCCCCGTTTGACCGCTTGGAAGGCTCTTAAAGGCCCGGAGAAGCTTGAGTTTATGGCGCATATGGAAGCCTTGGAGTCTGATTATAATGATCAGTTGGTAACGGCGGCTAGGAGTTTGTTAGCTCAGGATTTCAATCGATATCATTGAGGTTTAGATGGAATTTATCGTTGTTTTTCTCGTTAGTTTACTTGTGCTTTTGTTCTTGGTGGTTGGGCTGCTATTTGGTCGAGCGCCCACGTATCGGCCTGATCGCGCCTATATATTGGCTTTGCTACAAGGCGTCGAAGACCGGTCGACGACAGAGCAAGCATGGAGTCTGTTTATCCATACCCCGATCTCCCATGATATGGATTTAGAGACGTTTCGCCGACGTTGTTATCAGTTTGATCAAGGGGAGGTTATGGGCGTTAAATCAAGAGCAGGCATCAATGGCTATCTCTATGACCCAAAGGGGCGTGATTATATTAAAGCGTTAGCTGAAGAGTTTGATCTGTTTATTCGCAATGAGCCCCTATCGGTCGATTTTTAATATTGTTGATGGGTGATCAGTCGCTCTAAACGCCATAAGACCTGCCATATCTCACGTAGACCTCCCGCTTTGGCTGCTTCATTCAGCTCTATACTACAGTTTTCAAGCTCGGGTAATTCGCAGAGGCCCGCGAGGCCCGTGAGTTGATGACTGTGATCACGTATACCTTTTAAATCAGTGCGGCTAAAGGCTTGGTGTAAGCTGTTAATCTGGGTTGAGAGTTCCTCGTGTAAGTCTTCTTTGCTTAATTTATATTTGATGAGGTTAGTTGTTTCTGCGGGCTCTTCATCAAAGTTATTCATGTCTAGTGGTTTATTTTCGCGACACAAGTTGGCTAACAATTTTAGTAAACGGCTATCATTGATAGGCTTATATTCAATTTGACTAACGCCGGCCTGACGTAATGCTTGTTCTTCACTCGTAATCACATCAGCGGTTAGCGCGACAATTGGAAGTTGTGGGAAGCTTTTCCTCGCTTCTCTAGTGGCTTCTATACCATCCATAACGGGCATGTGGACATCCATGATAACAATGTCTGGTTGCACCTCATGAATACGGCTAAGTGCCTGTTGGCCGTTACTGGCTTCAATGACTGTGGCACCGGCCGACTCAAGGATTTTTCTTAAGAGTAACCGGTTAAAGTCATTATCTTCTGCGATGACAGCGGTTGTTTCAGCTAATAAGGATTGTGTATTACTTGATGGCTGCTGTTGATCGCTGTTGGTTATTGCGCACCCTAGCCATCTTTTTAAGGCGGTGCGGTGCAGTGGTTTACTTTTGATCGTTAGATGCGGAAAGTTGCCTAGTTGTGTGTACTCACTGACATTACCGGTGAGTGCTGGCATTAACAGTAGGATATTGCCTTTGAATGATGAAAAGAGGCCGGCTATTTTAAGTTTCTGTTGGTTCGCGATATCCGGGTTAGCGCTTAGGCCAAAAATCAATGCGGATGATTGTTCCTGTACCTGAGCCAAGGTTTTTTCCAAACTCTGAAGGGTTGCGCAAGCATGTACCTTCGCCGTGAGTGGGCGGGCTATGTCACAAAGCGATGTTAGACTCTCGGGGTGACGGTCAAAGATGATCACTTCGTTCTGTGCGGATTGTATTGTTTGTTCTAGCGACGGTTGTGGATTCACTTTGACCATAAAGTCGCAACAAACCTGGGTTCCTTTGCCCCACTGGCTGTTGAGTTCAACCTGTCCTTGCATCAGTTCAACGAGCTTTTGGACGATCACTAGCCCTAGTCCGCTTCCTCCAAACCGACGGGTGATCGACGAGTCTGCTTGGGCAAAAGCGTTGAATAACAATGTTTGTTGCTCATCTGTGATGCCGATGCCTGTATCTCTGATACAGAGTCTCATTTTTTTATTCTCGGCATCTTCTTCAATCACTTGCAGAAAAACGAGTATCTGGCCTGAATCAGTAAACTTTATCGCATTGCTGATCAGGTTAGTCGCTATCTGACGTAGCCTTGTGGGGTCTCCTAGCACGTCTTCATAGGCGGCTTCATCTATCTGGTAGGCAAGTTCTAGCCCTTTAGCCGCAGCGCTTTGAGACTGCATCTCCAGCGCTTCAAAGATCACCAGTTCGGGGTTAAACGATACCTGCTCTAGTGTGATGGCATCAGACTGGAGTTTGGCAAAATCAAGAATGTCATCAATAATGGACAGCAACATGGTCGAGGTTTGGTTTATGATTCGACAGTGTTCCAGTTGCTCAAAACTGAGATCCGTCTGTCTCAGCATATTGGTGAAGCCCAGAATAGAGGTGAGCGGTGTGCGTAGTTCGTGGCTCATGCGCGCCAGAAAATTATCTTTGGCCCTATTCGCCTGATCTGCATGCTGTCTCGCAAACTCCAATGCTGAGTTTTGCACTTCTAGGTTATGCATGGTTTGTCGTAATTGGGCGGTCGCTTTTTCTACTTGGCTTTCAAGCACGAGTTTGGAGCTTTGAACCTGTTCAGCGAGTAGATTAATGCCGTTTTCCAGTAAACCAAGCTCCGCATATGATTGGGTGTCAACGCGGGCATCCAACTGGCCTTCTTCAAGTTTTTTAACCACTGAGGTGAGATTGATTACTGGTTTTGCTAGTCGTTCGGCAAATCGTGCAGCGATAATAAAGGTGCCGATGAGCCCGCCGAGCAGTATAAGCAGGCTATTGGTGACGATAAAACTTTCCCGTTGGTGCATTGGCTTGGTCGACATCGCAACGGTAACCCACCCCAATAATTCCTGTTCTGCTTGAGTGGATTTTGTTTCTGGCGAATCACCAATAACGATACCTTGGGTGGTTACCGGAGTGGTAAATAACCAGATATCATCGCCTAGGTGATGACTCGGTTGCATTTTAAGATCGAGGTGCAGGGTAAAGGTTTCAGCGCGGTAGAGTATCTCCCCTGTTGTGTCGGAAAAAATAACGTCTGCGACATCGTCTTCCTGTGTTGGGCCTTGGCTAAGGGCTTCGAGTTGATGGGTTAGTCCTGATATAAGGCCGAATTCGGAAGCCTGCGCAAGTAGTCTTGACATGGTTTCGCCCCGCTCAATCAGAGCGGTTTTGTTGTCATCTACGCGGGTTGAAATGAAGTAGCCGGCGAGCACCAATGTCATCAGTACTAAGGGAATCAGAGTAATCAAGAGTACTTGCTGGCGTATTCCATATTTGAAATATTTGTTATCGATCATCGCGCTTCGCTCTCCACAATAGTTTGCTGGAGTTCATCCGCGGTTTTTATTTTTAAGCCGAGTTTTCTGGCGACTCGCGGATTAGTAATGATAGTAAAGTATGGGCTGTAGGATGGCAGCGGAACAGTCCCTTGCATGATGCTGTGTAGCTGTTCTGCCGTGTAGCGCCCGATCTCTTCCGGTGTGGTGATACAGGCGGCCACCGCACCCGCTTTGACATAATTCTGCGAGAAAGCTAATAGGGGTACTCGATTCCTTAATGACATATAGAGCAGCCATTTGGCGGTTGTTCTGTTGAGCGTACTTTGATCTGGGATGACCATAAACAGGTCTGAATTTTCCATTACTGGCTGAATCCGCTGAATGGGATTGCTCTCAAGTGTCAGTGTTTGATAGGTGAGGCTTAAATTCATTTTGGCTGCTGCGCTTTCTATCTGTGGCAGCAGGTATTGTGAGTCAGGCCCGAGGGAGAATCCGAGTCGTTTCAAATCAGGCTTTATCTGTGTGGCTAGCTTTAACTGACGCTCTAATGGTTGGTCCAGGTAAATAGCAGTGGCACTGATGCGGCGCGCATTGAGCTGTGTTGCGTACTCCTCTGATAGCTTGTGATACCCCTGGCTGGGGATGAAAGTACTGAGAATGACGCTATCTTCGGCGGCGAATTGCATGGCAAATTCAGTGGCTTTACTGCCAACCGTGATCAATAGTGAATAACCGGTAAGATGGCTGGTTGTATTATTGCTTAGGTTATCTGGATATGACGTATCGATGGGGATAGTCGGCCCCTGACTGATAATTGAGGTCGCAACCGTTTGGTAGGCCGGGTTATCGGAGCTGAGTAGCAGCAGAGTTTCAGCGGCTTTGACATTACTGCTGACAAGCATGAGTACTATCAGCCAATAGAGGGGCCAATAGTAAGGTTTTGCGCTTGTTTCTACTTCCCGTGTAGTTTTCAACATCGTCCGTTAATGCAGCGAATTAAAAGCTTAACTGGGCTTGTAGGTAGGTACGTTGTTCAAACATATTGTCAGCATAAAACTCTGAGTAGGGTTTATCGAGTAAATTTTGCACAATAACAGCAATCTTTAGATCGCTTTCGGGTGAAAGCTTAAACGCTTTAGATATTTTGAGATCGGTACGGTGATAGTGTGGGTTTGGTGGATTTGAATCACTCACTGCTCCTTGCCAGCGAACTGAGCCTAGATAATAGTGACTTAAGCTAATCTGAAGGCGGCTAGGTAATGTAATACTGACCAGTGCGGAAGCGGTATGCATCGGGTTACGGGTTTCTAGACGGTCGGTAACATCGGTTGCGCTACCATTTTGATTTCCATCGTTGCGATAACCATCGCTGTTTATGTAAGCATAATTTAAAACAGCGAATGGTCTTAGAGGGCTTTCAGACTGATATTTGTATTGCAGTTCTATACCCTGGTTGTTCCACTGCGCGCGATTCATATAAGTGCGATAGACATTGTCATTAGGTGCTGTTGCCAGCATAGTCGCGTCGGGAAGTAGGTAGCTGGAAGTGATACCATCTTCTATTTCTTCATAAAAAATCCGCGTATCGAGTTGTGAGTGGTATTCAGGCCAGCGGATTATGAAACCTAGATCAATGGAGTCGAGTTTTTCTGGTGAAAGATCTTCATTGGCTAGATATTCATAATCAAAAACCTCGCCATAGGTACCTGTGTAAGGTGCAGGAATGTAAATCACCCTCTCAAAATTGGACTCTAGGAGGGAAGGCATTCGGTAAGCCCTACTAATGGAAGTTCTTATCGAACTACGTTCCGATAATTGATAATTAGCGGCTGCACGTGGGGATACCCGGGTAGCGCCGTTGCTACTATGTTCGAGTAATGCGCCTGTATTGACGGTCCAGTCAGTAAATCCTGAGTATTCCCAGTTAGTAAATAAGCGAGTGCTTTCCTCTTTTACCCAGTCGTTGGTATTCAGAAGTTGGCGGTTTTTCGCGCTGCCCGCACTGTAAGCGATACCTGTTATGAGTTGAGAGTTATACGACGGTTGCTGTTTCAGTGTTATTTCTAAGTTATGCTGCTCTATATTACCGGTTTCAGTGGTAATTAATGTTGGATCGTTGGCGTCTATAAATGCCTGAGCAATCCCTGATCCCAATACCTGAGCTGGCGTTACACCTAATGGTTGAGATAGCAGGTGTGCGACCTCTTCAGGCGTTACTGCCCGAGCATCAAAATTATTGACAGAGTGGGCATAGCTCACTTTGAATTCATCTGAACCATTGACGATGTGAGACCAATTAATCTGCTGATAGTTTGTTTCAAACTCCCTACGCTTGTAGTTTTCATTAGGTTTTGGACCGTTGTCACCAACGGAGCTATAACCTTCTGAGTAACCTAGATCAACGGTGATAGTGTCGAGCAATGTGGGTGAGGTGGTGCCTTTAAAATTAATATAACGTTTAAAATATGGGTCTTGTGCACCACTGGCAAAGGTATTGCCATCATTACCTGAGATACCGCTTGAGACTCGGTAATGTCCATTCGTTGTTTTTTGATTATGTTCAGCTTGAATATTACGGGTATTAAATTCGCCATGGGTATAGTGGATAGCGTCTGACTGATAGCTGAGGGGGGTGTGGGTGATAATGTTAATGGCACCCAGAAAAGCATTAGAACCCTGAGTAACCGTATTGGTCCCTCTGACGACCTCAATACGCTCAATATCCGCAATAGTGATGGGTAATGTTTCCCAAATGACCGCTGAAAATAATGGGATATATACCGATCGCCCATCAATCATCACTTCCATGCGGGAGGGGAATTTATCACTCATGCCGTGATAGGCCACCGCTGAGGCGTTGGTAGCGATGTGATAGGACTGCATACCTGGCACGAGTCTTAACAGTTCGGATATGGTGGTCGCACTGGAGGCATCGATCATGCGCCGGTCAATGATGCTGATGGATGCAGGTGCTTCGTTGAGTGTTTGGGGCAGTCGTGTCGCAGAGAAGGTGACCGGCAGATCATTCAGGTAATCAAGCTCGGATAGCTCATTTAATTCGGTGCAGAGTGCCACTGCAGGGCATAGCAAGCTTATGCACAGGCTATTAAGCGCTCTGCGGAAATTTAAAAATGCCATGGTCGTAGCGGTACCCGTTTTTAGGTTTGATTAAATCCGTGTACCAACCCAAATAATAACAACACCCATTAATACAGCTTCGATAATAAAACCGTTATGTTCGACGATCCATTGCATTTTCCGCGCCTGCTTTCTGTTTATCTATTCCTGATAAGTCACTGGCGGGACTGAATTAATAGGTACAAAGCCAGTAAATATACCGGATATCGTCATCTGGGTCGATTCGGATTAAGACGGAATGATTATTTTTTTATCGCTTTGAGGATGACGAATTTTTTATTACTTGCGACAGTGACGCAATGACCAAAGAGTTTTTTCAGTTTAAGGTGATAATTAAGGTGGCGGTTGCCGATGACCCATAATTCGCCCCCTTTTTTTAATGCGGCTTTGGCGTCGTTGAACATCTGCCAAGCGATAAAGTCACCGATCGCATTTTGCTGATGAAAAGGAGGGTTATTAAGAATTAGGTCGTAGCGGTCAGAAGGCATATTGCTTAAGCAATCGGTCACTGAGTACTCAGCTTGACGTTCGGGGAATGCATTCGCGAAATTATGTTCTGCTGACGCGACAGCCATATAAGATTCATCAACAAAGCTAATGGTGGCGATAGGGTTTGCGGCGGCGGCCATCAGCCCGACAATACCATTGCCGCACCCTAGATCGACAATCTGTTGATAGCGTTCATCAGCGGGGAGGTTTTCTATGAAGAAGCGGGTACCGATATCTAATCGCTCGCGAGAGAAAACGTTCGCATGGTTAAGAATCTGATACTGGGTGTTTTCTAGTGTGTATGACTTAGGATAGCTGTTTTCTGGGCGCGAGAGTGTTGGATTTAGGGTGCTGAAAATAAGCCGTGCTTTTTTACGGGCTAATGAGGTCGTGGTGGCGCCGATAAGGGATTCAAACAGTTGCAGCGTAGAGCTGTGAATCGCTTTAACCATGCCGGCGGCAATGAATTTTGTGTTTTCATCGATAAAAGGTCTAACTCGATGGAGTTGGTCTTCCAGTTGAGCGAGGCTTTTGGTGATTTTAAGTACCACCACGTCATAGGGCTGGTCGGGGTTTCCATAGGCCATCAGCGAGTGCCTGAACGGAACGGCATCGGGGTTCTGTTTATTGTGTTTGAGATTATTGCGCATCCCTTGATAGGCAATAAATGAATCACTGATGGATGACGACTGATAGTCCGCGAGGGCACAGGCCAGTGCACCGAAGCTATCGTTTAATATCAGGATGTTACTGGATGACGTGAGCAGCTGTTCATCGTGCAGATAGTTCAACAGGTACTCATCTGCCGCATCCCAGGCTCGTAGGGTTTCCTGTTGGCGAATAGGGTAGCGAGCTAGTGAAAAAGTGCCTTGAGGGACTGCGAGGGTTTCCATCGTGATCCTGTTTGTTGATGATTCTGGGTGTTGACGGCTGATTATAAAGAATTAACTGCGGCTGGCCAGAAAAACACCAGCCCCTATCATAATGCCACCGGCGGATTGGTTCAGTCGCTGCATCGCTTTGGGGGATTGTAACCGTTGGCTGGCCCAGTGAGCGAGGGTGGCAATGAGCATCAAACCCATCATCAGGGCGATCAAGGTTAACCCCGCAGCCAGCACGATATCATTACCATTAAGGCGGCTCAGATCCATAAAGGTGGGTAGGAAAGCGATATAGAACAGGATCACTTTTGGATTAGAAGCTGAAATGAGAAAGCCTTGTATCAATTCCATTGACGAACGCTTGGCGGCAGGCGTGGGTGGCTGAGTATCTGTTTTAGCGGTAAATAGCTTAAAACCCAACCAGATGAGGTAGGCGGCGCCGGCCCAGCGTATCAGGGTAAATAGTTCGCCCCAGTGCTCCGCGATGGTGGCTAAGCCGAGGCATGCAAGGGTGAGATAGAGGATATCACTGAGCACCATGCCAAGCGCCAACATAAAACAGCGGCGGCTACCCTCAACCATTGCCTTTGCAAGAATAGCGAATACGCCGGGACCTGGGGTGATACCAAAGATAAAAATAGCGATAAAAAAGGTGATAGCACTTTCGAAAGACATCGTTATCTCGCCAACAATAGAGTCAAATGATGAAGTGCCGTCGCACTTCTGTTGCGAATTCTAGCGGTTATTTGAGTGGATCACACTAAACACGCTGCTTTTTTAAGGGGTATTGTGCGAAAATGGCGACCCTAATTTTATAGTGTGCTCTGGAGTTAAAATGTTCAGGATCTTAGTGCGTGGATTATTACTGATGTTACTGACGGGTGCTGTTAATGCCGCTCCTGTGTTTGTGTTTACGGCGATTCCTGATCAGGATGAAACCCAGCTTAAATTACGATTTCAGAAGATAGCCGATTACCTGCAAGAAGAGCTGCAAACCGAGGTGCGCTTTGTACCGGTTAAGTCCTATGCCGCAACGATTACTGCGTTTAGGAATAATCAGGTACAGCTGGCTTGGTTTGGTGGTTTGTCAGGTGTGAAGGCACGGGAACTGGTGCCGGGTTCTATCGCCTTGGCGCAGGGCATTGAAGATCCTGAATTTAAATCATTCTTCATCGCCAATAGCAGTACCGGACTCATGCCTGCCGATAGCCTGCCTGAGTCGGTACGGGATCTGACCTTTACATTTGGCTCAAAGGGGTCGACATCCGGCCGACTGATGCCCGAGTATTATCTACGTGAAACGTTTGGTGAAAGCCCCAACGATGTGTTTAGCCGAGTAGGGTTCAGTGGTAACCATTCGCGTACGATCGCCTTGGTTGAATCCGGTGCTTATCAGTTAGGTGCACTGAACTATAAAGTGTGGGAAGCGGCCGTCGCGGACGGTAATGTCGATACATCGAAAGTGCAGGTGATCTGGGAAACACCGACTTATCCTGATTACCAGTGGACATTACGTGGCGATATGGATGCGGTTTACGGTGAGGGTTTCTCTGATCGGGTGCAACAGGCGCTATTAAAAATGACGGATCCCGAGTTGTTACGTAGCTTCCCTCGTTCAGGCTTTATTCCGGCATCCAATGATGATTTTGAGCCGGTACGTAAGGTGGCTAAAGCGGTCGGCTTGCTGGATTAAGACGCATGTCAGCATTGACGATACAGAGTGATGGCCTTGGGTACGGGGGACAAACCGTTCTGGGACCTTTCCGGTTGGATATCCAGCCGGGGGAGCACCTGATTCTGTTAGGTAAGAGTGGCTGCGGTAAATCAACGCTACTCAATCATATCTATACAGAAAACCGAGATGAATGCGCCCTTATCCCTCAGGGGTTAGGGTTGGTGGATCGTTTGAGTGTTTTCCATAACATCTATATGGGCCGTTTATCTCGTCATAGTGTGTTTCATAATCTGCGTAATCTCGTGGTGCCTGCTGAGGCAAGGGTGGCTGAAATACTGCCTCTGCTCGAAAGGCTAGGGTTGAGTGATAAATGTTTCTCGGCGGTAGCGGATCTGTCGGGCGGCCAGCAACAGCGAGTAGCGGTGGCCCGCGCTCTGTATCAGGGGGCTTCGGTGCTATTAGCCGATGAACCTGTGTCTGCCTTAGATGGGCCTGAAGCCGATCGGGTTATGTCATTACTGAGTGAGCACTTTGCGAGCGCGGTGATCACATTGCATGATGTTGAACGGGCCTTGCGATATGGCCAACGGATTATTGCGATCCAGGATGGCGCTTTGGTACTAGATGAACCGGCCGCACGACTCTCTGTTAGTGCACTGAATGCGTTTTACTAAGGCGATGGCAATACCGACCTATCGTTGGCCTCGTGGTGTGCGCACCGGGCTCTGGTTTCTGCTGATCGCTTTATGCTGTGTGCCCTTTGCCGACTTGGAGGTGTCCAGCCTCGATCCTTGGACCGACCTCGGACGCTTACTACAAGGCTTTATCTCTCCTCAGTTGATGGAGCCTACTCTCGTTATTGAAGCCCTATTGGCAACGCTAGCGTTCGCGTTTGCGGGAGTTGCATTGGCCGTGGTTTGTGGCTTTTTGCTGGCGTTGGCGTTTCATCACCCTCTGATGCGGGGGTTCTGTGCCCTGATGCGCTCAGTGCATGAGTTATTCTGGGCACTCATCTTCTTACAGTTTTTTGGTCTTCATCCATTAACCGGACTATTAGCGATAGCGGTGCCTTATTCTGGCATCTTTGCCCGCATGTTTGCGGAAATTCTTGATCAGGTGCCTAAACAGCCTGGCTATGCACTGCCTGCCCGTAGTGGTTATTTGAGTGCTCTGTTTTACACACGCTTACCGTTGGCTTGGCCCCATTTGGTGAGTTATGCCTCCTATCGTCTCGAATGCGGTATTCGCAGCAGTGCGATTTTAGGTTTTGTTGGTTTACCGACGTTGGGCTACTATCTCGAATCATCGTTTTCTCAGGGGTATTACCCCGAGGTGGCGGCGTTATTGATACTGTTTTATCTGTTAGTGGCCACGAAAAAGCTCTGGCTACGACGCTGGACGCTGCCTGTCTTTATTATTGGGTCGCCCTTTTTTATGGGAGAAGGGATGCCGATTATTTGGGGAAATGTTTGGCGCTTTTTCTCGCAGGATATTGTCCCTTCGCCATTGCGCGGGAGTGATCCGACATGGCAGTCATTTGCCGACTGGAGCTCGAATATTCTCTTAGAACAGGCATTGCCGGGTATCTGGAATACACTGATATTGTCACAGATAGCATTGGCTGTGACCGGTATCTTTGCGTTATGTCTGTTTCCGCTCATTAGTCGTCATTGCTTTAGCGCGGCCGGGCGTATGCCTGGGCACATTTTATTGGTCATCGCCCGTTCGACACCGGAATATCTGCTGGCCTATATTTTATTACAACTGCTAGGCCCTTCGATGCTACCGGCGGTGATCGCGCTGGCGATTCATAATGGTGCTTTGATCGGCTATCTGACTGGCCGCAATAGCAATGAGATTCAGCTGAGGCTTTCTGCACCAGAAAGGCGGGTTGACCGTTACTGTTATGAGTTATTGCCGCGTACTTACCCCGCGTTTTTGTCGTTTATGCTGTATCGCTGGGAAGTTATTATGCGAGAAACGGCCATCTTGGGGATTTTAGGTATTCAAACCATCGGCTTTTTTGTCGATAGTGCGATTCAAGAGATCCGCTTCGATGTTGCCCTGCTGCTCATTGTGATCGCCGCGATGATGAATATCATGGTGGATATGATTGCCCGCCGAATTCAACAGAACGTTTCCCGCTAAGCTGTTTGTTCATATAGTTGTTTAACTGGATTAACTACCGTCCTCTTTCGTCCCTTCTTGTTGACTAAAACCTTGTTATTCTAAGCTTCGGTTTACTGTGTCAGATGCCCACTGTGCTTCATTGGTCGAAACGGTAGCCGATATTATGCCGCAAACGCTATTATCTGAGAGCAGAGAGGCGTTGACGATAGCGCAAAAGTCGTTACTGTTAGATAAGGTTGTTTTAAGACAGCTAAATTGAAGCATATTAAAATTCAAACGCTTGTATAAAATAGTGTATTGTTACTGTAGTGAAAGGAGTGAGTGATGGGATTAATTAAGCGCCTGTGTGTGATGTGGATCTGTATGTTGGCTCCACTCGCGTTTGGGGGAGTCCCTGCCGATAAGGGCGTTTTTTCCACGGCTCCAGTGTTAAATGATGGACAGCGCTGGCGTATTGGCTATTTTGAGGGTGGTGAGTATACCGACTATCAGAAAGTACTCATTGAGACTGTTAAGGGCTTGATGAAGCTCGGCTGGATCGAGAAAACAGATATTCCTGAGCAGCAGGGTGAGCAGACGGCTCAATTGTGGCAGTGGCTAGAGCAGGCGCACAGTGAATACATCGAATTTGTACCGGATGCGCACTACTCGGCGCAGTGGAATAAGAACGTTTTAGATTCGGTAACGGACAAGGTGATTAAACGTCTTAATCAGGGTGATTTAGATTTGATGATTGCGATGGGGACATGGGCGGGTAAGGCGTTAGCCAATAATCGACATCATACGCCAACCATGATTCTCTCAACGAGTGATCCCTTAACGTCAGGTATTATCAAAAGTATTTCGGACTCGGGCTATGATCATATACACGCGACCGTTGATCCGAATCGTTACGACCGTCAAGTGAGGGTATTTCACGATATCGTCGACTTTAAAAATCTGGGTGTTGCCTATGAAGATTCAGCCAACGGGCGTAGCTATGCCGCGATGGATGTGATCGAAAGGCTGAGTGTTGAACGAGGATTTAATATTGTTCGTTGTCATACCCTGAGTGACGTGACAGATATAAAACTAGCGGAAGCGAGTGTTGAGAAGTGTTTTCGCCAGTTAGCCCCTAAAGTGGATGCGATATATGTCACGGTTCAGGGCGGCGTTAATGAACAGAGTATTGGCACCTTGGTGAAGATTGCCAATGACCACGGTGTGCCAACTTTCTCTCAATCAGGATCGGAAGAGGTGAAAAAAGGTTTCTTGTTTAGTCTCTCTCAAGCGGGATTCCGCTATGTGGGTGAGTTTCATGCGCAAACCTTTGCTAAGGTTTTTAACGGGGCGTTGCCTAATCAACTAACGCAGTTTTTTGAAGAGCCGCCCCGTATGGCCGTTAACCTTAAAACGGCAGAAATTGTCGGCTTTAATCCGCCGTTACTTTTACTAGGTGCCGCCGATGAGGTGTATCGGGATATCCCTAGCCAATGATAGCGCTTGTGACGTTTTAGTTAACCGCTAGGGCGATGGGCACCTAGATTAGATGAGGGTGGAGTAGAAAAGAGTTAAGAGAATAGGCTTTAAGCTTTTAAATAGCTGCGCAAACAGAGCATTTATCGGGTGCTGGTTTGTCAGCGGCTTTTATCCGTTTTATTGGCAGGTAAAACAACCTTGAGTGCTGAGTATGTTGTCCAGTTTCAAATTTAAAATTATCGCTCTGATTATGGCGATATTGTTGTGTACCGCCGCCGGGGTGATGTATTTCACCCAACGGGGGGTGAGTCACGCTATGCTGGTTGTTGAGCAGAAGTCTGCGCGTAACGTTTTACAACTGGCCGATTTGAATATTCGTGCGGGCTATAATCAGTTGGTCAGTAAGAAAGTGGCGATTCTTAATGAAACCAAAGCGGATATGCAGCAATTGGCGCGCATGGGGCAGTCAACACTAAAGGGTTATGCTGCTGCGGCAGCGCAGGGGTTAATCAGTGAAGCCGAGGCTAAAAATCTTGCTCGGCAGTGGTTACTCGAAGTGTCGGTGCAAAATGCAGACCTTCTTTTACTTAACCCCGATGGGGTGATTGTGGGGGCTACCGATAGAGACCTGTCCAATCTCTCTATTAAAGGGGTGCGCGACCTGAAAGGTCGAGAACTCAGTGGTGCTATGCGATTTGATCGGTTGAGCCCTGAAGGCGATAGCGCTATTTTCTTCTGGCAAAAGCCAGAGAAGTCCGCCGATGACCGTTATATGGGCTATTTTATGCCATTGGAGACTTGGGGCTGGACGGTTGCATTGATTGTTGATTTCGCCGAGGTGGAGCAGGAAGGGCATCAGCATATGAATCTTATTGTTGATGCGTTGCAGCTGACATTCGATAAGCTTCAGGTGGCCGAAAGCGGCTTTGCTATTTTATTTGATGGCGATCAAAACACACTGATTGAGCCCTCTGCCGCATCGCTAGATGCGAGTGTGTTGGGATGGAATAAAACCGGTGTTTGGGCGCAGATTATCGCTGCGTATGAGCGCGGGGAAAGCGCGATTAGTCCATCGCCGGAGTTCACCGGTGGTCGCGAAGTCCAGATCTTTTTTAACTACTTTAAAGCGTTCGATTGGTATTCTGCGGTGGTGCTGCCGGTGTCTGAAATTGCGGCGCCGGGTCGGGCGGTAGTGGCCCAGCAAAGCCTTATTATTGGATTAATCTTTTTAGCCAGTATCGGCGCAGCCTTTATTCTTATCTACCGTATGGCTTCGCCACTCAATACCCTTGCCGCGTACGCGAAATCATTGCCGGATCAAGATTTTATTCGGCCAGCGCAACAGAGCTGTCATGTTAAGCGCTTGGCCGAGAGAAAATCCGATGAGATTGGTCGGCTGGCGGAATCTTTTCTGTTTATGGAAAAGGCAATCCGGAACACAATTCAGCAGGTGCGAAAAGAGAAACAGTCGGCCATTGATGCCAGCCAAGCAAAAAGTGAGTTTCTGGCGACCATGAGTCATGAAATTCGCACACCGATGAACGGTGTCCTCGGCATGGCGGACCTCGTATTGGAAACCGACTTGAGCCCTGAGCAGCGGCGGTTTGTCGAGATGATCCGTTATTCTGGCGAGGGCTTGCTGGATATTATTAATGATATTTTGGATTTTTCTAAAATTGAAGCCGGTAAGTTAGAACTCGACTATCAGCCGCTCAATTTAGCGGCTTTGATTCAGACTCACGCCTCTGTTCTGGGGTTGCAGGCCCAGCAGAAGGGGCTCGCTTTTAGCTGTGACTTACCTTCAGACTTCAACCAAGTGGTGCTTGGGGATAGTCTACGATTAAGGCAGGTATTAACTAACCTTATTGGTAACGCGATTAAGTTTACGTCGCAGGGGGCTGTTCGGGTATCCGCTGAACGGGTGCATGATACAGAGCAGGAGATTGAATTTCAGCTGCAGGTGGTGGATACCGGCGTGGGTATTTTACCGGAGCAGCAGGGCGTTATTTTTGAATCTTTTGCGCAGGCCGATAGCTCCACAACCCGTCATTTTGGTGGTACTGGGCTTGGGTTAGCTATCTGTCGTCAGCTGGTGGAGATGATGGGCGGGACCATTGGTTTCAGCAGCGAGCAGAATAAAGGGTCAACGTTTTGGTTTACGCTGAGGCTCAGGAAAACAGATGCGGCGCCACTCTCAAACCTTCTGGAGATAAAGCCGTTGGCCGAGGGTGAGAGCCTGACTGGGCACATCTTATTAGTGGAAGATCATCCGGTGAACCAAGCATATGCATGTCAGGCGCTCAAAGGCTTAGGGGTGAACGTTGATGTTGCGGCTAACGGTGTTGAGGCTCTGGCGTGCCTTCGTAAGGGGAATTATCAGTTAGTGTTGATGGATTGCCAGATGCCTGAAATGGATGGTTATCAGGCGACCGCAGAGATTCGGGCACGAGAACAGAAAGAAGGGCTTAAACACCTACCAATCATCGCCCTGACCGCCAATGCAGTCGCGGATGATCGGCAGCGTTGTTTGCAAGCCGGTATGGATGACTATTTAGCGAAGCCGTTTAATAAACGACAGATTCTGCAGATGCTTAAACGTTGGTTGCCGCAAAATGACGTAGTCGATAGCGTTGTCAGCGCGACCCCTGACCACCATGAGTCTCGGGTGTCTATTCATAGCACCGCGATTGATAAGAAAATCATCTCCCAATTGATTGAGATGGATACGGACGGTACTTTTCTGCACAAAATTATCGATGCGTATCTCGAAAAATCAATTGATGACCTAAAATGTTTACAGCAGGCCGTCGTAGAACAGGATGCTGATATGCTCAGATTGGCTGCCCATAGTTTTAAATCAAGTAGTTGCAATTTGGGTGCGTTGACCCTAGCGGAACTATGTAAAGAACTTGAGCAGATGGGCAGACGTGGCGAACTTGTACGCGCCGCTGACTTATTGAAAGAGATTAAGGCCGAATACCGACAAGCTAAGCAAGTATTAATATCCATCAGAAAATCAGAAGGGATCTAACCCGGTGACTATTGAGAAAGTCTCGACACCTTTTAGGGTGTTGGTTGTAGATGATGATCTTACCGCCCGCATACTGGCGACACATTCACTTGAACAAGAAGGGTTTGATGTCTTGCTGGCGGATAACGGTGTCACCGCGATTCAAATTTTCCAAGAGACTCAGCCTGACATTGTGTTGATGGATGTCGAGATGCCCGAGCTGAATGGCTTTGATGTTTGTCGTCAGCTACGCAGTATGCCTTATGGGAAGTTGGTGCCGATATTGATGGCGACTGGGCAGGATGATATGGATTCTGTACGCGAGGCATATGCCGCAGGCGCCACGGATTTTGTCTCTAAACCCTTCAACTGGAAAATACTGGGTCATCGTCTTAACTATATGATTCGGGCGAGTAACACCAATGAGCAGTTACGTCAGCTACAGAAGAGCGAAGCTCGTTTGGGGAATGCTCAGCGGATTGCTCGACTCGGTAACTGGGAATGGCACCTAAGCACTGGGGAAGTGTATTGGTCTGATCAGTTTTATCATTTGCAGGGGGGAAAGCAGGGCGTTACCTCGAGAGGGATTCGTTCGTTTCTGCGTTGCGTGCCGGTAAATGAATGGCCGCAGTTACGGCACTGGTTTCGAGAACTACTCAACTGCCACTATTCTGGTTTTATGTCGGGTATTAACCACAGCATTTGCTTACCGGGTCAGCCGATTAAAAACATGCAGCATCAGGCTGAAGTGTTTTGTGATGATCAGGGCCGTGTCGCGCTGATTTCCGGCACTATGCTGGATGTTTCCGAGCTTAAGCAGGCTCAAGAGCAGGTGCTGAAATTGGCGAGGTTTGACAGTCTGACGGGGCTATCAAACCGCAGTGTCTTTAGTGATCGTGTGCAACTGGCCATGGATCAGGCTGAGCGGAACGATAGTCTGGGCGCGGTACTCTTTCTCGATCTCGATAATTTTAAACGGATCAACGATACCTTTGGTCATGGCATGGGCGATCTCCTGTTGAAAGAGGTGGCTAACCGCCTTTTTCAGAGTGTATGTGTCGATGATCACGAGACTGATCCGGTCGATGGCTCCCCTACAGATATTCCTCGCGTCACTGGGCAGCTCAGTCTTGACGTTAGAGATAAGGATCAGGGCGGCTTGCTCCCGCAGGTTGCTCGGTTTGGCGGTGATGAATTCACGGTGTTGCTACCCCATATAGAGCAGATACAGGATGCTGAAAATATTGCTCGGCGGATACTCGACACCATTGGTCGGTCGATCGACCTAGCCGGTCAGGAAGTGGTGATCACTCCGAGTATCGGTATCGCTATCTTCCCCCATCATGGGGAGAGCGTCGATAGCTTGATGAAAAACGTCGATGCGGCGATGTATTACGTGAAACACGCCGGCAAAAATGGCTATGAGCTGTTTGTGAATTCGATGAATGTGGTGGCTAAACGGCGTCTGGCGTTAGAAACGGGTTTACGTCATGCGATTGAAGATAACGAGCTGACATTACACTACCAGCCTCAAGTGGACCTGCGCAGTGGTAAGATCGTTGGGGTCGAGGCCTTGTTGCGCTGGAAGAGTGAGCAGCTGGGGGATGTGTCGCCGGTTGAGTTTATTTCGGTGGCAGAAGAAACCGGATTGATCTCCGCTATTGGCGAATGGGTGATGCGGGAAGCCTGCCGGCAAGCTAGGCAGTGGCAACTGGACGGGCTACCGCACATCCGGGTGGCGGTGAATCTGTCGGTGCGTCAATTTGCGAAACAGCACCTCGAACAGCTGGTGGCTCAGGTGTTAGAAGATACCGGCTTACCGGTTAACTGCTTGGAACTCGAAATTACCGAAAATATGTTGATGGATGATGTCGAAGGCTCAGTCGAAACCCTGCACCGCTTAAAAGCACTGGGTGTACAGCTGGCGATTGATGACTTTGGTACGGGCTATTCTAGCCTGAGTTATCTTAAACGCTTTCCGATTGATCGCTTAAAAGTTGACCGTTCTTTTATTACCCATGTCACCACGGATCATGACGACGCGGCGGTGACTCAGGCAATTATTGCGGTTGCTCATAATATGGGGTTGAGCGTTACGGCCGAAGGGGTAGAAGAGAAAGCGCAATTGGCTTTTTTGAAGCAGCATGCCTGCGAAGAAGTACAAGGGTACTTTTTTAGCCGTCCGCTAAAAGCCGATGATTTAGCGGCCTTCCTTAAGGTAGGAAACGGTTATATCACTCAGTTGCCGGAATAATAAACCGCTATCTTGCGATCTATCTCATTTTGCTCAGGTTATCCACAAGGGAATTTCTAGCCTGTTAGCGTAGATGTTCGGCTAAATAATCCACCAACATTCTCACCTTCGACGACAGGTGGCGGTTATGAGGGTAGAGGGCCCATACGCCTTCGCCCGAGTGTTGGTAATTTTGTAGTAATGGGCGTAATTCGCCCGTTTGTAGGTAGTGCTCGACATAATAGTCGGGCAGCTGCACGATTCCGATGCCCTTCAGGGCTGCATCTAAGAGTGCTTGGCCGCTGTTGCAATGAAGGTTACCGCTGACCTTGATATTTCGCTCCTGCCTTTGTTCATGGAAACGCCAATATTCTAAGGTGCCGAGTAGACAGTTGTGGTGGCTTAGTTCGCTGAGTACATGGGGTTCACCATGAGTGGTGAGGTAGTCGGGTGAGGCGCAAACGTAGAGGTGTCGGGAGATCAATTGCCTCGCGATCATGCTGGAATCTTCCAGCTTACCCAGGCGGATAGCTAGGTCGAAACCAGAGGCCACTAAATCGACGGTTTGATTGGTTAAATGACAATGTATCTCCAGTTCGGGGTAAAGGCAGAGGAAGTCATTAATCAATGGCGCTATCTTTTGATCGCCATAGGTGACCGGCGCGGTGATTTTTAACTTCCCACGGGGCGTGTTTTGCAGATTGGTAACCGCGCGTTCCGCTTCTTCAAGCCCGTTTAACAACTGCCGACAGTATTGATAGTAGGTTTGGCCGGCTTCGGTGGCGGTGACTTTTCGGGTGGTGCGATAAAACAGTTTGGTACCGAGTCGATTTTCCAGCGCGCTGATTTGACGACTGACTTGAGCGGTCGAGACGCCCAGTTTTTTGGCGGCAGCAGTGAAACTCGATGTTTCGGTGACGGCAACCAGCTCAGAAACCCCTTCCCAACGGCTCATTGTTACATTCTCGTAAAAGTATATTGATAAAAAGCTAGATTATCTTGTTTTCATAAACAACTACAATGATTGCTGACTATTTAAGTGTGTTTGTCTGCGAATTTGAAATCTAACCCGCAAAGAGTTGAATAAAATGACCATGATTAAATCGAAAGCTGCTATTGCTTGGGGCCCGAATCAGCCCCTGTCTATTGAAGAAATTGATGTGATGCCTCCTCAGGCGGGTGAAGTGTTGGTACGCATTGTTGCTACCGGCGTGTGTCATACGGATGCATTCACCCTGTCGGGCGAAGATCCTGAAGGTATTTTTCCTGCGATTCTCGGTCATGAAGGTGGCGGTATCGTTGAGCAGATCGGTGAAGGCGTTACTAGCGTTGCCGTAGGCGATCATGTGATTCCGCTGTACACCCCTGAATGCGGTGAGTGTAAGTTCTGTAAATCAGGCAAAACGAACCTGTGCCAAAAAATTCGTGAAACTCAAGGTAAGGGCTTGATGCCTGACGGTACGACCCGTTTCTATAAAGATGGTCAGCCGATCTATCATTACATGGGCTGTTCTACATTCTCTGAATATACCGTGCTGCCAGAGATCTCTTTGGCGAAGGTCAATAAAGAAGCGCCATTGGAAGAGGTCTGCCTGTTGGGTTGCGGTGTTACTACCGGTATGGGCGCCGTGATGAATACTGCCAAGGTAGAAGAGGGCGCAACTGTCGCTATCTTTGGTATTGGTGGGATCGGTTTGTCCGCGATTATCGGTGCAACGATGGCGAAAGCTAGCCGTATTATTGCCATCGATATCAACGAATCTAAGTTCGATCTGGCTCGCAAACTGGGTGCAACCGACTGTATCAATCCGAAAAACTATGACAAGCCGATTCAAGAGGTGATTGTTGAATTGACTGATGGGGGGGTGGATTACTCGTTCGAGTGTATTGGTAACGTCAACGTGATGCGTTCTGCGTTGGAGTGCTGCCATAAAGGTTGGGGTGAGTCGGTGATTATCGGTGTAGCCGGTGCTGGACAAGAGATCTCTACCCGTCCGTTCCAGTTGGTGACTGGGCGAGTCTGGCGTGGTTCTGCTTTTGGTGGTGTTAAAGGGCGTTCTGAATTGCCAGAGATCGTTGAGCGCTACATGCAAGGGGAGTTTGCCTTGAATGACTTTATCACCCATACCATGGGTCTTGAAGATATTAATACGGCTTTCGATCTGATGCATGAAGGCAAGAGTATCCGCAGCGTTATTCACTACGATAAGTAACGGTAAGTCATGTGGCTGTTGCGTCATGCGGCAGCCCTGATGTACCGCTCTTAACTCGAGCGGAGGAGAGCATTTATGAGTTTAGAACTGGTAAGCCAGACGAAGAGCTTTGATGGTTGGCATAAGCAGTATAACCATCAGTCATCGGTGCTGGGTGTTAGCATGCGGTTTGCTATCTTTCTGCCGCCACAGGCTCAGAAGGGTGAGAAGGTACCGGTGTTGTACTGGCTCTCGGGCCTGACCTGTAGCGATGAAAATTTTATGCAGAAGGCGGGGGCTCAGCGGGTAGCTGCTGAACTGGGTATTGCCATTGTTGCACCGGATACCAGCCCTCGTGGCGATGACGTGGCAAACGATGATGGCTATGATCTGGGACAGGGCGCGGGTTTCTATGTCAATGCGACAGAGGCACCTTGGAAAGAGCACTACCGGATGTATGATTACATCGTTGACGAGCTGCCCCAGTTGATTGAGGCGACCTTTCCTGTCACTCAGCGGCGTGCGATTGCAGGGCATTCAATGGGTGGGCATGGCGCGTTGATGATTAGCCTGCGCAATCCTGGCCGTTACACGTCGGTGTCGGCTTTTAGTCCGATTAGCAATCCTATGAGGTGCCCTTGGGGGCGTAAAGCGTTTAGCGCTTACCTAGGGGCGGATGAGAATGATTGGCAACAGTATGACACCACAGTGTTGTTGCGCAATAATCCTGAACCTCTACCAACGCGGGTCGATCAGGGGCTGGCCGATGACTTCTTAGCGGAGCAGCTACAGCCGGAGAAATTAACGGCTGCGGCCGCCGATTCGGGTTATCCGCTGCAACTTGAGCTGCATGAGGGCTATGATCATAGTTACTACTTCATTGCCAGCTTCATTGAAGCGCAGATGAGATTCCATCACCGCTATTTAACCGCCGAATAGGCTGGTAGAAATGTGGAAAGAGGGCCGATGAGCCCTCTTTTTTTGTCTGTGTTAATTAAATAGATTAAGCCAAGGGCCGAAAAGCATGCCCGAGCTGTTTTGATACTGATCAAACAGCAGCTTGGCCGACATCGTCAGAGTCACGATAACAACCAATGGTCGAATCAGTTTAACCCCGTGACTGACGACTAACTGAGCGCCAATTTGTCCGCCAACTAGCTGCCCCGCCGCCATAATAAAGCCTGCCAGCCAGATGATGTTCCCGCCGATAGCAAAGAAGATAAGCGCCGCTATATTTGAGGTGAAATTCAGTATCTTGGTATGGGCGGTGGCCCGCGCCATACTAAAACCCAGTAGTGAAACAAAGCCAAGCGCAAAAAAGGTGCCGGTACCGGGCCCGAAAAAGCCATCATAAAAGCCGATGGCCGCGGTAAAGGTAAAGGCAAAGAGGGCATCGCTGACCTTGCGTGCTTTTTCGGTATCGCCGATCTGCTTAGACAGCATAAAATAGAGGGCAATCGCCGCGAGCAACAAAGGCATGATCGAGGCGAGTAGGCTGGTGTCCAGCTGTTGTACGATCACCGTGCCGGTTACGGCCCCGACAAAGGTGCAGGCAATCATCAACTTCATCTGGGATAGGTCGACCAGTTTTTTGCGGACAAAGTATAGCGAGGCGGCAAAGGTGCCAAAGCTCCCTTGAAGTTTATTGGTCGCCAATGCTTCTACGGGGCTCATGCCGGATATCAATAGTACCGGTAGGGTAATCATCCCGCCGCCACCGGCAATCGCATCGATAATTCCCGCGGCGAGTCCCGTCAGAATAAATAAGATGATGAGTGTTACATCTAACTCCATAAGCCTATCCCCGTTTGATCTGCGGCACGTTAACAGCTGAAATCCTGTTGTTTTAATCGCGATGTTGACGCTGAGTATCAGCAAGGCTGATGTAATTTACGCTTGTCGGTATGAGTGATCAATGACCTTTTTCGTTCTCTTATCAGGTCTAATCCTGCGCGCGCCATTGAGACGATCATTGGGTTGGCTTTATATATCACTTTGGGCTAATAGAACATACTTACACCCTGTTATATGGGTTAAAGTAGGTTAATGACCATGGCGTGTCTGATTGAGCTTAAGTCGCTCGATCGCATTGTTTAAATTGAATAAGTGTATAACGGCGGACGTCGAGATTGTGTGTTATCCGTCGAATTGGGGAGCTGAATGCTGAATGATTGGCTGAAGACGGTTTGTTTAATGTTGAGTGGGGTCAAATCGGCGGGTGTTTTCTCGGTATCCACGGGAATGCCTGAGCTGATCTGCCATTGGCCTGAAGATCAAGAGGATGCCCTGTCTCCCTTTATCCAACAGGTCGATTTAGCGGTTGCCAGCGATAATCCGGTGATTAGCTATCTGAATGTAAACGGCGATTCGATTTGCAGTATGAGTCAGAAATTTACCGACCCCGAGGGACAGCGGTTTGTGTTTTTGGCTTGTTTTAGCGGTGCCGATGTGAACCCTCGTTACCAACTCTCGTTGATTGATTGGAGCCTCGTTTGGTATCAACTCTTGGCCCGAAATGTACCGGTAGCCATAGAGACGCCATTAGAAGGGCCAGCTGATCCTGAGCGAGAGGCGACGTCTTGGCTTCAGCGTCTTTATGAACGGGTGAAAGCTCATCGTTTCTACCTGTTAGCCGGTCTGCTTTTCCTGCTGTTCTGTTTATATCTGCCTGTCGATCACGCCATCAAGCCGCCGGTGGTTGTTGAAGGGCGTGTTCAACGCTCTATTACGATTCCGGTGGACGGGTTTATTAAGAGTATTGATGTGTTGGCGGGCGATGTGGTCAAGCAGGGGCAGTTGATTGCGTCTCTCGATGATGCCGATATTCGATTACAGCTCGATCAGCTAAAAAATGATGTCGCGGTGGCTGAAAAACAACATCGCCAAGCACTGTCGCAGCTTAATTATGCGGAAGCACAGCAGTTTTCACTGCAGGCGGATATTGCCAAAATTGATATTCAACGGCTACAGCAAAAGCTTAATCGATTGGCGTTGCGGGCTCCCATCACCGGGCAGATTATCAGTGGTGATATGGGGCGGGCTATTGGTTCTGTAGTGAAACAGGGGCAGGTGCTGTTTGAAATGGCTCCCGTTGGGCAATACCGGATCGTATTTGAAGTGGATGAAGCGGATATTCGTTATGTCAGCGGCGGCGATAAAGGCGAGATACTGCTAACCGGGCTGGGGAATCGAGCCTATCCGGTGGTATTGGATACGGTGTCATCGGTGTTTACGGCGCAATTAGGGCAACGTTTTTATCGTGTTGAAGGTCATATACAAGGGGAGGAAAGCCCGGATATTCGACCCGGGATGAAAGGGGTTGCTGATATCAGGGTGGGCCGCACACGACTCGGTGATGTTTTATTTGGTCCCTTGATTCAATGGGTGCGCTTTAAAGCGTGGCAGTGGTTGCCATGATCGAAAAAAAGATAGGGTTAACGGCGGATGGCCTGTGGGAGCAGTTGAAAAATGCTCAGTTAACCTGTGTGCCGAATATAAAATTTAGTCAGCGTGTTGATGGCGGAGAGTCTTGGTGGTTGATTCAAGCGACGGGCACTGAAAGCCAGTACCGTATTGATGATGTGACGCGAACGATTTTACAGCGTTTAAATGGACGTATGAGTCTGCAGCAGATCTGTCTGAGTGAGAAGGTTACTGTCCCTAAAGATGCCTTGGCTAAGCAGATTGCGCGGTTAATCGAGATAGGCATTGTGGTCCCCGTTGCTAAGGGTGCAGAACCGGTCGAACATCAAACGGGCCAAACAAAACGGCCCTTGAATCCCGTGAGTTTTGTGTTTTATACCTTTAATCCTGACCTTCTATTGCGACGACTATCACCGCTGATTCCTTGGCTTTTTCGCCCCTCGTTTGCGCTAATCTGGTGTTTGATGATCAGCTTGGGGGTATTCCTATGGCTGGAACATAAGTCTGAGCTGTATACCTATCTGCAGATGCGGGCGACCGATCCTATCTATCTTTTCTGGTTTTGGGCGGTTTATCCCGTTCTAAAACTGGTGCATGAAATAGCCCATGGACTGGCTGTCTGGAAAGGTGGCGGTCGGGTCAAAAAAGCCGGTTTGATGTTGTTGGTGTTTATCCCAGTGCCTTTTGTCGACGCATCGGATAGCTCGCACTTCGCCAATAAACGGCAGCGCATGCTGGTGGCCGCCGCCGGGGTGATGGCTGAGATGTTGTTAGCGGCTATTGGGTTAGTGGTTTGGTGTGTTAGTGAACAACCAATTTTGCAGGAAATAGGCTTTATTGTGGCTTTAACGGGGTCGCTATCGACTATTCTGTTTAATGCCAATCCTTTGCTTCGGTTCGATGGGTATTATCTTTTTTCAGACTGGATAGAGGTGCCCAACCTCGCGTCTCGGGCGCAGTTATATTTTCGTCAGCTAGTATTGCGTCGAGTATTCGGTCTTCATGTTGAAACGCCCGTGGTCTGTCAGCCACGGGAGCAGAAGTGGCTGTTGTCGTATGGGCCGGCTGCGCTATGTTATCGATTGTTTATTATTGTGGTCATCGTCGCTTTAGTAAGTGATTACTTTCTCTGGTTGGGGCTATGTATCGCGATTTGGGCTCTTTGGCTTCAGTTGCTCAAACCCTGTGGCATGTTCGTCTATGATCTTTGGGTTATGGCTCGTCGTCAAAATAACGTTTTACGTCCTGTTGTTGTACTGTCATCGACGTTACTCATTGCCTTGCTGGCGTTATTTGTTCCCTTTAAAACGACGTTTATGACCGAAGGCGTCATTGTCTTACCTGAACAGGCTCAGTTACGCTCGATGACTGATGGCCTTGTAACCGGATTGGACGCATCGGGTCGCCATGTCAACGCGGGAGATGCTATCTTTGTTTTGGATAACCCCGATCTGTTGGCAAAGCAGGCGAAGCTCAAAGCGGAGTTGACGATAAAAGAGAATTTACGTCATTCAGCCCTGTTGGATAAGTCGCAACGCGCTTCATTGTTAGTTGAACAGATAGGCGCTTTACATAAAGCCCTTGCTCATGTGGCTGAGGAGATCGGTGGATTATCGATTCGAGCTTCGCAGTCGGGGACGTTGGTTATTGATCGCTGGCAGGACCTCGAAGGGCGTTATGTAGAAAAAGGCGAGCTGCTGGGGTTTGTCTATCAGCCTGGGAATTTTGAGGTACAGGTGGTGGTTTCGGTGGCTCAGGCTGAGATGCTAAAGGAGGCTGGCGTGACGGCGGAGGTGCGATTCGCGAGTTATCTTGATCAGAGTATTAGGGTGGAAAATATTAGAGCGGTTCCTCAAGCTATCGACTTTTTACCCGATGCCGTACTGGGCTCAGCCTATGGAGGTGATATATTAGTGGATATGACGGATGAATCTAAGGTAAAAACGTTACATCCTATGTTTCAGTTCAATTTAGATCTGCCTGTCGCCAGTAGTGAGGTTTTTTTGACTGATGGGGTATTTAGAGAGCGAGTGCCAGCAAAAACGGTTTTCGTAAAGTTTACACATAGTCCTCATAGTTTAGCCCGGGAGCTAGCCTATAGGGCACGTGAGTTTTGGTTTGAAAAAATGCTTTAGTTTGTGGTTGATCGGATGATGCAAAACCATCAAAGGAGTTTGATTTGAGACCGTTGATCTATTTTTTTATCTGCCTGGGTGTCTTTACCCCAGTGATGGCGGAGTCTGAACAAAATGACACACTACCGGCATTGGATTGTATTATCAGCCCGTCTAAGAGTATTGATTTGAGTAGCTCCTCTCCAGGCGTGATCACCGAGGTGTTGGTGAAGCGGGGAGAGCGGGTGACAAAAGGGCAGCCAATCGCTCGGCTTGATGATCGTGTTGAGTTTGCGTCGGTCCAGTTGGCTAAGGCACGGGCGGCTATCCGTTCAGATCTGGATGGTGGATTGGTTAACCTGAACTATGATCGTCTGGCCTCTACTCGAGTGAGTGAAGTGTTTTTGACCCACGCGGCGTCTTCTCAGGATAAAGAGCAGGCAGAGCGGGCGGTAAAATTATCATCGGCCTCGGTTAAGCAAGCTAAAGAGCAGGCGAAAATAAGAGGGTTAGAGTTGGCGCGAGCAAAGGCAGTGCTTGAACAACGGCTCATTACCAGCCCTATTGACGGTGTTGTTCAGCGCAACCTGAAGTATCAAGGGGAATATGTGGATGAAGATCCTGTGGTGAGGCTTGTGGCTTTAAACCCTCTGCATATTGAGACGATGGTGCCAGTGCAGTATTTTGGTAAGTTAACTATCGGTCATACTGCCGAAGTCTATCCTGAAGTTGATGCTCAGCATGCGCGGGTTGCGCGGGTGATTGCAATCGACCCTGTGGGTGACGTCGGTAGTAGTGCATTTGGTGTACAGTTGGAAATGGACAACCCCGAGCTAACTATTCCAGCCGGTATTAAGTGTGATTTAAAGTTTGCTGATAAGGTATCTGAACAGCTGAATGAGCAAGATGCGGCTCCGTTAGAATAAAGGTAGGGCGTTGCGAGTGGGCCTTTAAAAACAGTCATCAATATGAGATGTGCGGAGGTAAAGAACGGCGGACACCTTGATTGAGGCGGGTACAATGAAGTGTTGAGGCTGCTTTCGTCTGTTTTCGGAAAAGTTTAGCCATAGGTGTCAGAGTAGGTTTACGCCTCAAAAGGCGGAGTGGGTGAATGAAGTTATGATGACTGTTTGTTCGCTGGTACTGTGAAGGCGTTAGTGGTGTAAAAAATTAGACCTGCTGTTTCTTAAGCAAAAGCTTGGATAGGTTGATTGTCATGCTGATGCATGTAATAGACGGGAGGTCTGATGTCAGAATTACGGATGAATAAGGCCCCAGCCATGCTCTTGCTGGAGAAGGCCGAGCCTCGGTTGTTATTGTCCGCGGACCCTGTGACATCGGTGTTGTCCGTTGCTATGGATTTCTCGGATGATATCGACAGCGACACTCTGGTTAACCTTGACCAGCTCGTGATGACCGACTTCCCTGATAATACCCCTGCCGTTGATATGCTCACGCAGTCTGATATTGAGTATCCCCAGTCGTTGTCGCCAGATGTTGGGCTGACCGGTCCAGAGAATGGTTTGAATGCCTCAACGTCCGTTTCTGAGCTGATTATCGTTGACAGTCGCGTTACCGATACGGCCACACTGCTTGAAAGTATTAGTCCTAATAGTCAAAACGCTTTGACGATCTTCATTAATCCAGACCATGACGGTGTCGATAGCATTACCGCTGCATTAAATGGTTATTCGGGTATACAAACCATACATCTGATCAGCCACGGTGCTGATGGCGCGCTTCAGTTAGGTAACAGCACCTTAAATAGCGATACCTTAGGTCAGTATTCAGACCAACTTAACCTTTGGGGGAACTCATTAACCGATACCGCGGATATCCTTATTTACGGTTGTAATGTTGCCCAGTCAGCAGAAGGCGAAGCCTTTGTTCAAGCATTGTCGAGCCTAACGACTGCAGATATTGCTGCCAGTGATGATTTAACCGGTGATGCGCTGCTCAGTGGCGACTGGCAACTCGAGTATCAGGTGGGTGAAGTCGATACAGTGACACCTATCAATCTAGCGTCTGAGGCTTGGTCAGGAGTGCTGGCAAGTAATCTCTGGTTCTCCACCGAAGGTGATGTGGATAGTATACCTCAGCCTATTACTTGGAATGATACTGATATTGTTAATTTCGAGCCCATTTCTTTTCTTGGGCTTGGGGGGTTTGGTACTTCTACTGGCGGCAGTATCGAGGTAACGGGTTTTGATATTGAAAGCTTTATCGATGACGAAGATACGAATATTGATGCGATTCATCATGTCACCACTGACATCAGTATTGGTACAGGAACTCCGATTGAACTAAAGGCGGGCGATATCCTGCTTTCATTGGCTGATGATCAAACATTAGACAGTTCAGATTCATCTAGCCTAGAGGTTGAAAAAGAGGATGTTTTCTTCTTTCGCCCGGATACTGTAGGCGACTATAGCAAGGGTACTTTTTCTTTGTTATTTACTAATCCCTCAGATAAAGACATCACGGGGATAACCTTAGTTGAAGAGACAACCGTGGTGGGCGATACAAGCCTGCAAGCCGGTTCTTTTTTATTCACGGTTGACGATGATGGCAGCAATGATCATGGAATTCATATCTTTAATCCCGGAGATCTGTCCGCTGATGCGAGGGATGGTACCGTCAAGACACTCATTGATGGCACTGAAGAAATTCTAGCGGGTCATGACCTGTTTAAGGATAAGTTGACCGGGATAGAGCTGGTTGAAAATGATTATTTGGTCGGCGGAGTTAACTTAGAAGCGGGTACGATCCTGATCACCCTAGATGGTGATCACGGGGTATCCGCTGATAATGTTGTGTCAGGTGAACGTCAGGATGTTTTTGCGTTGAATATGTCGTCAACAACAATAAACGCTTCGCTATTCTTCGATGGCTCAGATATAGGCTTAGAGGAGAGTAGTGATAGCCTTGATGCTATTAGTTTTTACGACTTCCAAGGGGCTGCTAACTCAGCTCCAACAGGTGGCGTTAGCATTGTCGGGGCAGCAACTGAAGATCAGGTTCTTACCGTTGATGTGAGCAGCTTATCGGATGACGATGGCTTAGGTACATTGAGTTATCAATGGCAACGTGATGGCAATACTATCGCTGGGGCGACCGCTAACCAGTATCAACTGGATGATATTGATGTTGGAACATCAATCAGTGTTGTCGTTAGTTATATGGATGGCGGTGGGACAGATGAGGTCGTTGTCAGTGCTGGGACGGCGGCTGTGGAAGCGGTCAACGATCCGATCAGTGGCTTGCCACAGGTTAACGGTGTTAGCGAAGAAAACCAGCAGTTGACGGCTAATACGACTGGTATTAGCGATGTGGATGGACTCAGCAATAGTTTCAGTTACCAGTGGCAGCGGTCCCTTGATGGCGCGAACTGGAATGATATCAACGGTGCTACCGAGGTGAATTACACCTTGGGCAACGCGGATGTTGGGCAATACATGCGCGTTGTGGTGAATATTACTGATGACCAAGGCTTCGATGAAGGCCCCTTGGTGAGCAGTGCTGTCGGTATGGTCAGTGCCGTGAATGATCCGATTACCGGCTTACCACTGGTTAGCGGTACAGCGGAAGAGGATCAGACCCTCACCGCCAATACCAGCGGCATCAGCGATGCGGATGGACTCAGCAACAGCTTTAGCTACCAATGGCAGCGTTCCACCGATGGTGCGATCTGGAATGATGTGAGTGGTGCCACCGGCGTGAATTACACCCTCGATGATGCCGATGTCGGCCAATATCTCCGTGTGGCCGTGAGTATCACCGATGATCAAGGCTTTGCCGAAGGTCCTTTAATCAGCAGTGCCACCGCGGCGATCGGTGCCGTCAACGATCCTATTCTCGGCTTGCCGCTGATCAGTGGCAGTGCTGTAGAAGATCAAACCCTCACCGCCGATACCAGCGGCATCAGTGATGTGGATGGCTTGAGTAACAGCTTCAGCTACCAATGGCAGCGTTCCGCTGATGGCGCGAGCTGGAGTGATCTAGCCGGTGCCACCGGCGTGAATTACACCCTCGATGATGCCGATGTAGGCCAATACCTTCGTGTAGCGGTCAGCATTACCGATGATCAAGGCTTTGCCGAAGGCCCGTTAGTGAGCAGTGCCACCGCGGCGATCGGTGCCGTAAACGATCCGATATCAGGCTTACCGCTGATCAGTGGTAGCGCTGAAGAGGATCAAACCCTCACCGTCGATACCAGTGGCATCAATGATGTGGATGGACTCAGTAACAGCTTCAACTACCAATGGCAGCGTTCCGCCGATGGCACCAACTGGAGTGACCTAGCCGGTGCAACGAACGCTACTTACACGCTGGATGATGCCGATGTCGACCAATACCTTCGTGTGGCGGTGAGTATCACCGATGATCAAGGCTTCGCTGAAGGTCCTTTATTCAGCAGCGCCACCGCTGCGATCGGTGCCGTGAATGATCCGATTGCAGGCTTACCGCTGATCAATGGTGCCGCGGAAGAGGATCAAACCCTCACCGCCGATACCAGCGGCATCAGTGATGTGGATGGACTCAGCAATAGTTTTAGTTACCAATGGCAGCGCTCGACTGATGGTGCCAACTGGAGCGACCTAGCCGGTGCAACGAACGCTACTTATACGCTGGATGATGCGGATGTCGGCCAATACCTCCGTGTGGCCGTGAGTATCACCGATGATCAGAGCTTCGATGAAGGTCCTTTAATCAGCAGTGCCACCGCGGCGATCGGTGCGGTGAATGATCCGATTGTCGGCTTGCCGCTGATCAGCGGTAGCTCAGAAGAAGATCAAACCCTCACCGCCGATACTAGCGGTATTAGTGATGTGGATGGGCTCAGCAATAGTTTCAATTATCAATGGCAGCGTTCCGCCGATGGTGCAAACTGGAGCGACCTAGGCGGTGCCACTGCGGCGACGTACACGTTGGATGATGCTGATGTTGGCCAATACCTCCGTGTGGCCGTGAGTATCACCGATGATCAGAACTTTGATGAAGGTCCTTTAATCAGCAGTGCTACCGCTGCGATCGGTGCTGTGAATGACCCGATTGCCGGCTTACCAACGGTTAGCGGCACAGCGGAAGAGGATCAAACCCTCACTGCCGATACTAGCGGTATTAGTGATGTGGATGGGCTCAGCAATAGTTTCAATTATCAATGGCAGCGTTCCGCCGATGGTGCAAACTGGAGCGACCTAGCCGGTGCAACTAACGCTACTTACACGTTGGATGATGCCGATGTGGGCCAATACCTCCGTGTAGCCGTGAGCATTACCGATGATCAAGGCTTTGCCGAAGGTCCTTTAATCAGCAGTGCCACCGATGTGATCATTGCCATGAATAGTCCTTACGAGGGTGATCTGGTTATTAGTGGCAATGTGGCTGTCGGCGAAGTGTTAACGCTGGATGATACGATTACTGATGCCGATGGCATCACTGCTAAAACCTATCAATGGTATCGCAATGGCGTGGTGATTAGCGGTGCCACGGGTCAAAACTACGTGCTGACCGCAGCCGATGTGGGTAAAGAGGTCTACGTGACGGCTCGTTATATCGACCTAGAGGGGCGTACTGAATCCGTCACGAGTAATATGGTTTTCTTTAGCGTTCCAGAAGTTGAGAGTGTTGCAGTTGTCACTTCAGAACTTGAAGTTGAGGCGTCTGAGGCGCCCGAGGTCGTTGTGGCGGCTGCGACGGATGTCATAAAAAGCATTGAATCTGCTATTGTGCCGTTGGATTCGACCAGTGCTATTGCGCCCTCAGAGGCAACCCAGTTTGTTATTGATGCTGCTAATAATGAAAGGGAGCAGTTTGGCGTTACACCGTTGAATAAAGCGATTGCCCAAGAGGTTAATACACTACGATTCCAGTCAGTGCTTAATACGATGACGCAACCTTTAGCGTTACAGCACTTCGATCAGTTTATGAGCGGTATTGACCAGCTTCAGACTGAAACCGAAGAACAGCATGCTTTGCAAACGATGATGATGGGGGGCGGGATTGCGGTGTCTTCGGGGTTGTCTGTGGGTTATGTGATCTGGTTGGCTCGAAGTGGTGTGTTGCTGAGTACGGTGTTAACGTCACTACCCGCTTGGCGCTTTATTGATCCCCTGCCTATTTTATCGAAGGCTTCTAGTGCCACGGGTTATGCAGCCGAAGATTCGGAACAGCCTGATGAATCGCTGAGTTCGATGGTTGAGGGCGGTGAAGATTCCGACGAAGAGCATACGGATGAGGAGTCCGATGAAGACGATGATACTGATAAGAGAGACCGTCCATGAATTGGTTTAAACGGCTTCTTTCTGCGCGAAGTACCACCAGTCGAATAGCACTAGGTCAGGTGAGTATGTTCATCAGTGTCGCGCTGGTTGCGATCATTATCGGTATTCTGCCTGACTTCTTAGGCGCTCGTTTAAAGGATCGTGTGGCATTAGCGGAAGCTGTTGCGGCAAACGGTTCTGTACTGATTACGCAATCAGATTTGATCCGGCTTGAGTCTGTATTAACACTGGTTGTCGAACGCAATGATGATATTTTATCGGCGGGTATTCGCAATGGGGCTCAGCGGTTAGTTGTCGAAGTAGGTAATCATCGAAATACTTGGCAGCAGAGTAGCGAAGATCGTCCTATTGATCAGCAGATGAGTGTACCTCTGGTTGCGGGCAATCAACCCTGGGGTGCGTTAGAGCTACGCTTTGAACCACTTTATGGCGAGGGTCTTATTGGTTTTTATCAACGTCCTACCGTGCAATTTTTACTGTTTTGTTCCGTTATTCTCTATCTGCTGTATTTCCTCTACTTACGAAAAATGTTGAAACAGCTCGATCCATCACAAGCGATACCGGATCGGGTGCGCTCTGCGTTGGATACCATGGCAGAGGGATTAATTGTTCTTGATAGAAAATTTCAGGTGGTCTTGGCGAATAAAGCATTCTCTGATCTTTTAGGCCGTTCATCCACTTCGCTCATGGGTTATGAAGTGCGTCGCCTGCCTTGGGGGCAAACGGATGCGGCGGACTTCCCTTGGCAGACCGCCCTTGTTAGCGGTGAGACGGTTATGAATAGTATCGTGCGTCTTGAGTTAGAGGGGGGTGTGCGTACTTTTATGGTGAACTGCTCTCCAGTGCTGGCTGATAAAGGGAAGCCAAGCGGCGTTTTGGTGAGCTTTGATGATATCACCGAGTTAGAAGAGAAAGAGATCGAGCTGCGGCGCTCAAAAGAGGAAGCGGAAGCCGCCAATCAGGCGAAAAGTGATTTTCTGGCGAATATGAGCCATGAAATACGCACGCCAATGAATGCGATTCTTGGTTTTACTGAGGCCTTGCGAAGAGGGTATGGCAAGGATGAGCAGAAAAATGATCATTATCTCAGCACGATTCTGGTTAATGGCGAACACCTATTAAACCTTATCAACGATATTCTCGACTTATCGAAGGTAGAAGCGGGCCATCTGGAAGTCGAATCCACTAAGTGTCAACCGTACCAGATTATCAAAGAGGTGATTCAGGTACTGTCCGTTAAGGCGAAGGAAAAAGGACTGGTACTGACATATAAGCCAGAGGGGAACATTCCTGAAACGATATTGAGTGATTCCGCGCGCCTGCGTCAGATCGTCACCAACCTGATCGGTAATGCGATTAAATTCACTGAGCAGGGGGAGGTCGTTGTGTCTACCCGCTTGAGTGATAATCGCAAACGGCTGGTGATTGAAGTGGCCGATACGGGTATCGGTATGACGGAAGAGCAGGCCGCTTTAGTATTTGATCCTTTTGTTCAGGCCGATGCTTCGATTACACGTCGATTTGGTGGAACGGGGCTAGGCTTAGCCATTAGTAAAAAGTTTGCCACGGCGATGCATGGTGATATTTATGCCACTAGCAAAGTCGGCGAGGGCAGTCAGTTTTTCCTTGAACTGGATATACAAACCGATGGCCCTGTCACCCTCATTAATGCACAGAGCATTCTCAACTGGCAAGACCGACTCAGTGTTGCCCAAGCATCCCGTTGGATATTTCCAAAGTCAAAGATCTTAGTGGTGGATGATGGGGCTGAAAACCGAGAGCTAATGCGGTTGGTGATCGAAGAACAGGGGATTGAAACAGATGAAGCCGAAGATGGTGTAGAGGCGTTAACGAAAGTCGCCTCGCAGCAGTATGATTTGATTCTGATGGATGTGCAGATGCCGCGTATGGATGGTTATAGTGCGGTGAAGGCGATACGTGATCAGGGGCTCAACGTGCCTATTATCGCGCTGACCGCTCATGCCATGAAGGGGATTGAACAGCGATGCTTTGACGCGGGCTACACCGGCTATATGAGTAAGCCGATCAATATTGATAAATTATTACTACTGTTGGTGAAAGAGTTAGGCGCAGTTAAACAGGCGGATAGTCTGTCTGACACAGCCGTCGGTGATGTGTTTAGTGCGGGGCAGCCGCCGAAAAGAGCCGAAGTGGTCTCTTCAACGTTAAGTGGTTTAACGCCACTGTATTCAGAGCTGCCGACAACTAACCCTAAATTCGCGACCATTATTGAGCATTTTATCGTTCGTTTAAATGATATTTTCCCCGCGATGCAAGCCTCTTTTCAAGACAATGATGATGAAGCATTAGGGCGTCATGCGCATTGGATGAAGGGGTCTGCTGGCTCGATAGGATTTCCACAATTAACCGATCTGGCTAAACAGCTGGAACAGGCGTTGGCGGATGGAAATCAGACCGATATTGAGATGCTGATGGTAGCGATAGAGCGCGTTGTCGCCCAGATCAATCTAGCGGGTCAGCGCGAAATGAGTGATCAACACTACTCGCCAGCGCCCTATAGTAAGCCCGCTGTGCCCGCCCACTGGACAGTGCCTGAACAGGTAACCTCTGATCTGGCTGAGCATGGCGAAAAATTCAGGGCAATAGTTAAAAAGTTTGTGGTTAAGCTGGGGCCAAGAATCGAAGAGATGGAACAGGCTGTAGAACGGCAAAACTTTGTAGCGTTGAAGGATCATGCTCACTGGTTGAAGGGCGCGGGTGGATCAGTTGGGTTCCATATATTTACGGATATCGCTATCGCTTTAGAAAAAGCGTCACGCATGGAGAGTCAGTCGGAGTGCGCCGCGTTACTCAAGGTAATTAAGCAGATTAATGATAGGATAAGTGTTTGAATATTGGGTTGTCCGAGATGGTCTTATGAAGGTACGAAAGGATAAGAATGCACTGATTATGATGGTTGATGATGAGCCTATCATGATGGAAATTGTTCAGGCTCATTTAGAAGAGGCTGGCTACTCCCGCTTTATCAGTGTTGAAGATTCATCCAAAGCCTTCGATGTATTAGCGCATCAACGACCCGATATCTTATTTCTCGATCTAGTCATGCCCGAAGTGAGTGGTTTTGATGTGCTGGAACGCATTCGTGCTCATCAAGAGTTTGCCTACCTACCGGTTATTGTTCTGACATCATCCTCGGACTCCTTCTCGAAGTTAAGAGCATTAGAGATTGGCGCTACCGACTTCCTCGCTAAACCCGTGGATGCCAGCGAGCTAAAACTTCGATTGCGTAATACGCTGACCCTGAAAGCCTATGTGGATCAACTGTCGAGCTTTGATGCGCTGACGAAGCTAGCCAACCGGAAGTCACTTCGAGAAAAAATGAGCTGGGCATTAAAGCTTGATCAACTAAATGAAAATAAAACCGCTCTGTTAAGTGTTGGTTTGGATCGCTTTGGTCAGGTCAACGAATCTTTCGGCATACAGTTTGGTGATGTGTTGCTCTATCAGGTGGCGCAACGCATTAACGATGTCGTGGCCAGTCGCAACAAACTGCTCGGTCTTGATCGCTCTGAAGCAGAGATCTATCCAGCACGGCTGGCGGGTGATGAATTTGGTGTTCTCATCCCCTCGGTCAATGGGCGAAATCATGCGGCGTCGATTGCTCGACAGATTATTGCAGGGATCTCCAAACCATTTAATATTAATGGCAAGGAGCTGTTTGTGAATGCCCGTATCGGTATTACGGTGGCGCCCGATGATGGCTTGTTGAGCGATGAGTTGATCAACACCGCCAGTACGGCGATGCGCCAGTCAAAAGTCGAGAATGTTGAATCTGTCCGTTTTTATTCACAAACCAATAGCCATGAATTAAAAGAGAAAATCGAATTAGAAACGGCTTTGCATAAGGCGCTCGAAAACAATGAGCTGTTACTGCATTATCAGCCAAAGGTTGATCTTCTAACGAGGAAAGTGAGAGCCGCTGAAGCATTAATCCGCTGGCAACACCCTGAGAAAGGCATGATCTCGCCGGTTGTATTTATTCCGTTGGCGGAAGAGAGTGGTTTGATTCTTGATATCGGTGACTGGGTATTGAATGAAGCCTGTCGGCAGGCAGCGGAGTGGGAGCGTTCTGGGCTTGGGGATATCGAGGTATCTGTCAATGTGTCCGGCCCACAATTTCAAGAAGCTAACTATAAGGCGCATGTAGAAACCGCGCTTAAGGCATCTGGCTTATCGCCCTCTTTGTTAATGTTAGAGCTAACGGAGAGCCTCGCTATGCACAATGTTGAGGCGAGCGTTAAGTTACTTTCCAGTTTAAAAGAGCTAGGGATCGGCTTATCGATTGATGATTTTGGTACGGGCTACTCATCATTGAGTTACCTGAAACGTTTTCCTTTAGACGAGCTAAAAGTCGATCGTTCATTTATCACCGGTATACCGGATAACGAAGATGAGGTGCGGATTGTCTTGGCTATCATCGCAATGGCAAAAGCGCTGCGGCTATCGGTGGTCATCGAAGGTGTTGAAACAGAAGAACAATTGACCCTGCTGCAAGGGACTCAGAGCGACCTTATTCAAGGGTTCTATTTTAGTAAGCCGCTGGCTGCGGATGATTTTAGACTGTTTGTTGAGCAGTTTAATCATTAGCGATTCACTCTTCCGATAAGAGAAAACGATCGCCGAGGCTGCCGGGTTTTATGCGGATAAAGCGTTAGGCTAAATGGCTAGCGGCTGACGTTTGTTGGTGTTTTAGCGATGCCTTTTAATCGACTAATCGACATTACTATATTGATAGACCTGCTGTTTTGGCGAGGCCGTCTGTTAAGGAGTGATCTATGTTAGATATGCTGGTGCGGAATGTGAACCTACCGGATGGGCGTAAAGGTGTTGATATTGCGATCAAGGATGGCAAGATTCTTGAGGTTGCTCCGGCGATACAGGGCCAAGCCGCTAAGGTGATTGATGGCTTGGGGTATTTAGCATCTCCGCCATTTGTCGATAGTCATTTTCATATGGATTCTGCGCTCAGTCTTGGCCAGCCCCGATTGAATCAAAGCGGTACTCTCCTTGAGGGGATTGAGTTATGGGGTGAATTGAAGCCTCAGTTGACCGTTGAGTCTATTAAGCAGCGTGCTTTAGATATGTGTCGCTGGTCGGTGTCTCAGGGAACCTTGTGTATTCGCAGTCATGTCGATATCTGTGATGATCGCTTATTCGCCGTCGATGCACTGCTCGAAGTACGCGAAGAGATGAAACCCTATATCGATCTACAGCTGGTGGCATTTCCGCAAGATGGATTTCTGCGCTATCGCCGTTCGCGGGAAAACCTATTACGTGCCCTCGATAAAGGAGTCGATGTAGTCGGCGGCATCCCCCATTTTGAGCGCACCATGAACGACGGCGCCATAGCGATACGTGAGCTGTGCGAAATCGCCGCTGCGCGTGGTCTGCGGGTCGATATGCATTGCGATGAAAGTGATGATCCCAACTCTCGCCATATTGAAACCCTGACTAGTGAAACCCAGCGACTAGGCCTTAACGGTAGGGTAACGGGATCTCATTTAACCTCGATGCACTCCATGGATAATTACTATGTGAGTAAATTGCTGCCATTGATGAGTGAAGCGGGTATTCATGCGGTGGCGAACCCTCTGATCAATATAACCCTACAAGGGCGTCATGATAGCTATCCTAAGCGCCGCGGTATGACTCGGGTGCCAGAGTTGCTTAACGCCGGTATCAACGTGGCGTTTGGCCATGACTGTGTGATGGACCCATGGTACAGCATGGGCACTCACGACATGCTAGAGGTGGCGAGCATGGGGTTACATGTTGCTCAGATGACTAGCCTGAAGGGGATGCAGCAGGCCTATGATGCGGTCACGGTGAATGGCGCTAAAGTGATGGGGCTAGAGGGTTATGGTCTTGAACCTGGCTGTCACGCCGATCTGGTTATCCTACAGGCGAACAGCCCGGTCGAAGCGCTGCAGTTAAAGCCCAATCGGTTATTCGTTATCAGGCGTGGTGTGGTGATCGCTAGAACCCCTTTACAACAACACTATGTCAACGTGACCGGTACAGAGGAGCCCGTGAATTTTTCAAAAGGTCTATTGTGAGTTGGCAATGATGTTGGCGACTGTGTCTATATTGCCTCTGTCATTGAACCGGTAAATATAGGATAGATGACTCAATATTATTTACCTTGAGAGCGTGCCAGTATGGTGGCTTTTCCTTTACGTATACCGTCGTATTTTTATGTTGCATGGCGATGCGTTTTTATTCGAAAGAACACGCCATAGCGATAAATTATCTATTTTAGCGATTTGCGAGTGATAATAATGAGATCTGCTACTTTTTTACTTTAGTCTATATGATCTCGGCTGCGATGAAATATATCGGTCTAAATAAATATAAGACGCGTTAAATTTAAAGCGTTGTTATGGTTTATCAACGTTTCTATTGCAAAAGCAAAACTAGACTTTGCTTTGTTTTATTGGTTTTTGGAGATGTTGGCGGCATATCGGTGTTTTTAATGTGATTTCGTGTGGTTCTGAATGCTTGTTTTGTGCTCGATTATTATTTTTGTCCTTTCAGTTTAGTTTCAGTATTAGCCTCTAAAGTGTGAATCATCAAGCAGCGACAACCAAATGTCAAAATGAGTAGTTGTTCATATGCCGGTTTGATGTAGTTGCTTATAAAAGAGCATTAGTGGTCTAGGCTTAACGAAGCCGCTCTACAGATAACCGTTAATTAAATGGTGTGTGATGCTTAAAACATGGCGAGCTTGAATGAATGTTTAACTGAAAAGTTAATTGTAAAAATAATTAAAGTAATCTTATCGATTTCATCTGGAGTAATACAATGAACAAGGCAAACTTAGCAGCAGCACTACTTCTCGGCGCATCCACTGCACTTCTTAGCACAGGTACGATTGCCGGCCCTAACAGTCAATTGAAAGTATCTGAAACCGCATCGGCTGAAGTTCAGGCGAAAGTGAATGGTTGGTTAGCCGGCGATAAAATTAGCGGCCGTAAAGATAAGTGTTTTGGTATTGCGCTAGCGGGTGAGAATGATTGTGCTGCCGGTGCAGGTACTAGCTGTGAAGGTACCTCGACTCAAGATTTCCAAGCGAATTCTTGGACTTATGCGCCTAAAGGTACTTGTGAATCCATCGTTACACCGAATGGAACAGGTTCTCTTGCAGGTTAATGAATGCCCCTCGCCTCCGCCATCGTTGATTGCGGGGGCGCATCTTGGTGCCGGCCTTGGTTTAAAGGCTGAGCATCTGGATGATATTTTAGCGTTGCCGACGGGCGAAGAGGTCTGCACTGGTGGTCATTTGTGGTTTGAAGTCCATACAGAGAACTACTTTGTTGCGGGCGGGCCTCGGCTAAACTATCTCCGAGCAATCCGTGAGAATTACGATCTGAGTTTTCATGGGGTAGGGGGCTCACTCGGTTATGATCATCAATCGATGCCTGAACATATCAAGCAGGTTAAAGCGTTAATTAATGAATTTCAGCCAACGCTGATCTCCGAACATGCCGTTTGGTCACGGGCGAGCGGTGCGTATTTTGCCGATTTGATGCCGTTACCTAGAACACAGGATGCTTTACAGTCATTAGTTGACGGGGTTGATCGATATCAATCAGGCATAGGGCGGCGTATTTTAATTGAAAATCCGAGTAATTATTTGGATTTTACCAGCGAAATGGATGAACCCCAGTTTTTAGTCGAAGCGGCACAGCGTAGCGGTTGCGGCTTATTAATCGACATTAATAACCTGTATCTCAGCAGTAAAAATACCGGTATTGATGCCGCGCAGTATTTATCACAGATCCCCGCTGAGTTGGTTGGCGAAATTCATATAGCCGGCCATGATCCAGATCCCGAGTTAGGCCAAGCGTTATTGATCGATAGCCACGCCTCACCCGTCGATTTGCCAGTATGGGAGTTATTGCAACATGCGTTAACACTGTTCGGTCACCGCCCTGTACTGGTGGAAAGAGATGCCAATCTACCGCCGTTTGCTGAATTAATGAATGAACGTCAGCAAGCACAAGGTTACTTAGATCAATGCCGTTATGAAGTTGCCTCTGCTAACGTTTCTCTAGGAGGAACCCGGTAATGTCACTTAGCCCTTATATCGATGCTTTTACAGACTACCTGCGTACCGGTGATGCCGGCGGCATGAATGACTATTGCGTTGATGCAACGCAGATAAAGCGATTAGCAATTTATCGGAATGGTTTTTATAAAGGCTGTATTGACGCACTAGCCGCTAATTTTCCGGTGTGCGAGAAAAGCCTAGGGCGAGAATACTTTAACCAGTTTGCCGGCCTTTATGTGGATCATTACCCGCCGGAGATTGGCACACTGGTCGGCTATGGTGAATATTTCCCTTACTTTATTAGGGATCTGCTGGCGGAATTAGAACAGCAAGGCGGCCCGATGCTCTTGCCCGCGAGTCTAGTTGATTTGGCGCGCTTGGATTATGCCTGGCTAACGAGTTTGATGAGTGCTGGTACGACGCAGACGCTAACCGCCGATAAAATTACTTGGTTGGTTGAACAGGGTGAGGATTTTACTCAAGCGCAGGTGACATTAAATGCCAGTGTTGACCTGCTGCGGTTTAATCCCGGCACCTTGAATCAATGGATTGGTTTTAAAATGAACAGCCCTGATGTCGAGCCACTACAGTTGTCTCCAGAAGGGCATATGAATCTGTCTGAATTGGCGCAAGCCGATAGCTCGATAGCGGTTGATACGGTGATGTTTTGGCAGCTCAACGGTGCAGTGCAAGCACGCTTACTGTCAGCTCCCGAAGTGGCATTGATGCGAGTGTTACAGGATGACGGCGTGCTGGAAAAAGCGTTTGATGCCGCGTTGGCTTTAGACCCCAGTTTTGATGTAAGCGATGTTTTCTCTGCCTGCCTGCAGAATGAAATATTAGATATTGATTTGACGAAATATAATTATAAAAGTTAGGACATTAACATGAAGATGGTAGAGAAGTTTCGCGCGCTATATGTGCAAATGGGTTTGCAGCTGTCTCGGTTTTTAGAGCCCCTGGCCCTGTTTTTTCTTCGTTTTATGGTGGCGAAGGTTTTTCTCGATTCCGGCTTGAGTAAGTGGGATGGCTTCCTGCAGTTTAATGTCGATAAATATGACCTGTTTATGTATGAATTTTTCTGCCCTGATCCTGTCAGGCCCGGGGCGTTGCAGTTGTGTAACCCTGAAACGCTCGATTATGTTGAAGGCTCATTTGTGGTGCGCATGATAGAACTGCTCGCCGTATTTGCGGGTATTGCCGAAGTTGTATTGCCTATATTGCTGATTATCGGTTTGTTGTCCCGTTTTGCGGCGCTTGGTCTGATCGGTATGACAATGTTTATTCAACTGGCGGTTTTCCCTACATGGGATCACTGGATTAACCCCGCATCTTGGTGGGCTATTTCTTTATTAATCATCGTGGCTCGTGGGCCGGGTATTCTATCGATCGATCGATTGCTGGGGCTGGATAGCAAGCCCGTAGTGACTAAATGATAGGTTGTACTCAAGGGATAACGAGCGCATAGTTATTAGGGTGAAGGAACCTTCTGTCATTTGAACGATTCGATTACGTTCATCGCGATCAGAAGGTTTCCATCTCATGTTTATGTGTATTTTATCTCACTCCTTGAGCGAGATGTTCCGCGCGTTTATCCTACACGGCTGCAGTTACCTTTCGGTTGATGATAAAGGTTTTGGCGGATGCTTGGGAGTGGAGCTTAAGTTTACGGTGAATGCTTTGTTTCCTAACAATCTGCATGAGTATATGGATTCAACAGGTGAAAAATTCAGCCGTATCCATTAAGCTATGCCGTAATTACCGCAATGATGTAAGGGGAATGAATGAAGATAGATAAAAGTGTTACTTTGGAAGACTGCTTAACGGATTTAACCTGCGAACAACTCGATACTATTCTGGCTAGAATACCCGACTTAGGTAAGCAAAAACAAAGGAAACGAGAGGAATACCTTTCAAGGAAATTGGCAAGATCCGGCGTTGCTGTCGATATGCCAAAAGCAAGGTCAGTCCTCACCGAAGCTGCAACATTAGGTTATGATTTTGGTGGTTTAGTCAAAGATATGGCGAGATATCAAAAAAACAAACGATAGTTAATGTGCCAGAAAGCTTTTTATTATAGTTAGCATAATATTTTAATTTATTGATTGCGCCATCTGAGTGCATTGCTTTTTATCGACTATTTTTTGTCGATAAATGAAAATATTTTGTACTGGTAAATTTCGTCTTAAGTAGCCTCGAACGTATAAAACGTCATTAATTTTTTGACTACTTTTACGGGTGCCTGTTAATTATGGTGTTAAGCGTTAAATAGACTCTTTATTCTTTGGCTTCTAATCACTGCGAATACCCTGATGAATAATAGGGTGACGATAGATTCTCTTTGGGAATATATTATTCATTGTTTTGCGCGCATGTCGTCTATCGGTTCGTATTAGGATTTGTTGATAAGCTTTGTGCTGTGTCTTGGTTTTATCGTTTTCTATTCAGCTGTTGGTGTTATTAGAAGTAATAGGTTTGCGCATTAAGCATGACAGGCAATTAGCATTGTTATATTGCTCTTTCAATCAATCTTGTTATCATCCCATCATATAGTCGGGGGGCCATTAGGCTGAGATTGAATTTTCCGAAACCCGTTGAACCTGATTCAGTTAACACTGGCGTAGGGAACTATACATCTAGCTTTGTATGATTTGCTCCTCAAGTGTCGTGAAATCTTCAGCTCGATAAGTTCCTATCTGCCCGTGCTAGGAGCTTTTATGTCAACTTCCATGTCTAATAGTACCGCAGTCCCGACAGTCTCATCAGCTTCTACGCCTATAGTGTTAACGATTGCGGGCTCAGATAGTGGTGGTGGTGCGGGTATTCAAGCGGATATTAAGGCGATCTCGGCAACGGGAGGATACGCTTGCTCAGTGATCACCGCGATTACCGCTCAAAACACCCTAGGTGTCTCCGCTATTTTCCCTATCCCGCTTAAACATGTTGAAAAACAGTTGGATGCGGTTTTTACCGATTTGAATATTATTGCCGTTAAAGTCGGTATGTTGGCCGATGCTGAGATCATCAAAATCGTGGCGGCTAAAATAAAACAGTATCAGCCTGCATTTTTAGTGATCGATCCGGTTATGGTCGCGACGAGTGGCGATTTATTGTTACAAGCCTCGGCGATCAATACGCTCAAATCAGAATTATTACCCCTAGCCGATATTATTACGCCGAATTTACCTGAAGGCGCGGCGTTGATCGGTAGTGAGGTACCCAACAACGAAGGCAGTATGGAGGCAATGATCAGCGGCCTTAGGCAACTGGGTGCCAAAACGGTGTTGCTGAAAGGGGGGCATTTAGAGAAAGATGAAAACAGTAATGATCTACTTATATTCCCTGATAATGTTCACCATTTGACGGCGAAACGGATCAATACCCGTAATACCCATGGTACGGGCTGCACACTTTCATCGGCGATAGCCTCCTATTTAGCGCAAGGTTATGATTTGTTGCAGGCGGTCCAGTTAGCTAAACAGTATATCTCCCAGGCGATTGCCCACGCGGATGAGCTAGATATTGGCCAAGGCCATGGGCCGGTCAATCATTTCTTTAATGGGCATGCGGATGTCAGTTGATTGTCGGTCACTGCCGGTCGATAACAGAGCGGTTAGTATCGACATCTCAGGGGGTTATCTGCGTTATCTTGACGTCGCTGAAGCGACGATCAGCGACCTTCATCTTACAATCCCCGCCCAAGCATGGACCTGTATTTTGGGTCGCAGTGGCTGCGGTAAAAGCTCACTACTGCGATATTTAGCCCACTTGCTTGACGATAAGGCGGAGTGGCGCGGTGAGTTAAGTACACAGCCGCTATGTGATCTGAAGGGTCAGATTGCCTATATGGCACAGCAGGATCTATTAATGCCGTGGTTATCGGTATTAGATAACGTGCTGCTCAGTACTCGGTTGGGCGCCAATATTCAAACAGGCGATAGAGCGGCTCTGAAGATTAAAGCGCAGGAGTTATTGCAACAAGTGGGGTTGGCGGATCAAGCCCATTGCTTGCCGCAACAGCTATCCGGCGGTATGCGTCAGCGTGTGGCATTGGCGCGGACGTTGATGCAAGACAAGTCTATCGTCTTGATGGATGAACCATTTTCCGCGCTAGACGCGGTTACACGTTACCGCTTACAAGATCTCGCCTACCGGTTATTAAAAGATAAAACGGTGGTGTTAATCACCCATGATCCCCAGGAAGCGATTCGTTTAGCTGACCGACTCTACATCATGCAGGGGAAGCCTGCGTTTGCTGAGTTATTAGTCGTGCCTACCTCAGAAACGCCGCGCCGTCTTGATGCTGAATGCGTTGTGCTTCAACAAACTATTATGACGCGTTTGGAGCAAGACTATGAGTGATCTGATTCAGCTGGATGCGATCTCCCGTAAGGTCAACAGCCAAGAACGGCTCTCTCATCCGTTAATACGGATATTGATCAGTGCGATGGTGATTATTGGTCTTTGGCAAGCGATAGTCGTTATATTTGAGATGCCGGCCTTTATTTTACCCAGCCCTCTGGATGTGTTTGATCGGCTGGTGGAAAGACATTCAATTCTTCTCAAGCATAGCTGGGTGACGGCTCAGGAGATCATACTGGGCTTGGCGTTTGGCTTAACCATGGGGCTGTTATTCGCGTTGCAGATGCTATTGTTTAAGCCGATGAAACGCTGGTTATTACCACTGTTAATCGCCAGTCAGGCAATTCCGGTCTTTGCCATCGCGCCGATATTAATGTTGTGGTTGGGTTACGGTATCGCTTCAAAAATCGTGATGGCGGCATTAATTATCTTCTTTCCGATTACCATCTGTTGTTATGACGGTTTACGGAATACTCCTGTGGGCTATCTAGATTTGGTCAAAACGATGGGAGCAAGCAAATGGCAGATGTTACGTCATATTCAATTTCCAGCCGCCTTGCCTGCGCTCGCTTCGGGGATTCGTGTGGCTGTTGTGATTGCGCCCATTGGGGCGGTTGCCGGTGAATGGGTGGGGTCCAGTGAAGGTTTGGGGTACCTCATGTTGCAAGCCAACGCGCGGATGATGATCGATGAGATGTTTGCCGCTTTATTTATATTATCAGCTTTATCGATCACGCTTTATTTTGTGGCCGATCGGTTATTAAAAAAACTAATTCCCTGGGAAATTTAATTCCCTGGGTCGTTATTAAGGCATCTATAGGATGCTTATCGAACAATCATCATATGAAAGGACATTTCATGAAAAAAAGTATTCTTGTTGGAGCGCTGGCGCTGGCCGCAACGCTGCTGTCGGCGACGGCTCAGGCGGAAACGAAGCAGCTTAGCCTGATGCTGGATTGGTTTGTAAACCCGAATCACGGCCCGATTATTATTGCGAAGCAGCGTGGTTATTTTGCCGACCAAGGTCTCGAGGTTGAGATTCAAGAGCCTGCTGATCCGAATATGCCTCCTAAATTAGTCGCTGCCAACAAGGTCGATTTAGCGATCAGCTATCAGCCAAATCTGACGATCGATGTCGCGGCGGGTTTGCCGTTGATCCGCTCGGCCACCTTGATTGCAACACCGTTGAATATGTTGATGGTGCTAGATAACGGCAAGATTAATGAGCTTGCAGACCTTAAGGGAAAGAAGATCGGTATCGCAATCGCGGGTACTGAAGAGGCGAGCATCGGCACTATGCTGAACACCGTTGATGTTAACTATGACGACGTTGATATCATCAATGTTGGCTGGGCGCTGTCAGCCTCACTGGCTTCTGGCAAGGTGGATGCTATCTGGGGTGGGTTGCGTAACTTTGAGACCAATCAACTGGCTCTTGAAGGTTTTCAAGGGAAGGCCTTTTTCCCAGAAGAGCATGGCGTACCCGTTTATGATGAGCTGATCTTTGTGGCTAATGCGAACAGTTACGATAAAGCGGCCATCATCGGCTTTAATAAAGCGATCGAGCAGGCGACGATTTATATCGTTAACCATCCACAGGACGCATGGAAAGAGTTTGTCGCGTATGCACCGGACACATTGAATAATGAGCTTAACAAAAGAGCTTGGAGCGATACCTTAACCCGTTTTGCCTTACGCCCATCAGCCATCGACCTAAAGCGTTATGATGATTATGCCGAGTTTATGTATTCGCAGCAGATCATTAAGACCTTACCTAAAGCAAAAGATTATGTCCCGATGTTTGAATGAGACTGTTTAGTTTTAACGGATATAGTGCAGGGAGCTAGTGGTTTCTTTTATCGATAAGCGGTTGGAGCGAGACGCTACCTAATTTATCTTGGAAATGCTGAGATCAATTTTAACATGAGTAAAATGCGCACTGATGTTGCGATTGGTCTCAGCGATTTTTTTATAATCCAAGATGCTTTTGAACAGCGCTTAGCCCGTTATTACCGTCGGTAGTTGTAACGCCTTCTAACCAAGGGTTCAGTACGTCAGGATTTTGCTTAAGGTATGTCTGTGCGGCCTCCATCGGTGACATCTCTCCATTCATGATGAGATCCATGATTTGGTTTTCCATTGATAAGGTAAATTTTAGGTTAGTTAATAACTTACCGACATTACCGCATTCTTCCTGATAGCCTTTGCGGGTAACCGTCCGTATTGTTGCGCCGCCAAAATTGGCCCCAAAATATTTGTCTCCACCTGTTAGGTAGGCCATGTCAAAAGTAGTATTCATCGGATGGGGTTCCCAGCCCAGAAATACTATAAATTGTTGACGCTTAATCTCACGTTTAACCTGACTCATAACACCTTGTTCTCCCGATTCAACAAGACGCCAGTTATTCAAATCAAAATCCTCGCTGTCGATCATTCTTTGTAATAATTGGTTGGCGGGTGATCCTGCTTCGATGCTGTATATACGTTTACGAAACTTTTGGCTAAATCTCGCTAAGTCGGCAAAGTCTTTTACGCCAGCGTCATGTACGTAACGTGGTACGGCCAAGGTGAATTTAGCACCAGTGAGGTTGGTACCGATGATATCTATGTCGCCTGGTGTGGCATATTTATCGATAAATTTTTGTTGCGCAGGCATCCAGTTGCCTAGAAATATATCAATTTCATTGTTTTTTAGGCCTTCGAAGCCGATGGGTACAGCGAGGATGTTCACTTCGGTGCTATAGCCTAGACCTTCCAATAAGGTGCTAGTTAATGCATTGGTTGAGTTAATATCAGTCCAGCCAGGGTCGGTAAATCGTACTTTTTTACATTGAGACGGCTCTGCTGCTACGATATTGCCTGCCAACAGGCAGCTAGCCATGCTGATAATACTGAGTAACTTACTTGCCTTGTAAAATGCAAACATAGAACATTCCTTATATCTTTTATTGAATGGCGAAGCGGTTGATAGAGCATTTTAGGTTTAAAGCCAACGGGCAGTGACTCTTTCTTATGGCTCTCTTTCAGTCATTGACTTGAGGGAATCGGGCTCGTTTTTCGAGATCATCCAGATCAACATTGTTACGCATGTACATTTTGCTGGCGTCGAAAATGGGTTGATGATCCCATTTTGGTTCTTTACCTAACTTATGAGCCGCGGCAATTAGACGGCGACGCTTTTGGCTGTTAATAACATCACGCGTAATGGCATCGGAATCCCAGCGTTTAGCTGCATCTTCCCGAAATGTATTGAGTAGTTCGGTGTGTACCGGTAGTTCAGCTAGGTTGATACGTTCTTGCGGATCATCTTTTAGGTTGAACAGCTGATCGGGATCTGCTGGGCTGCAGATAAACTTGTAATCACCTCGACGGATCATAAACATTGGTGCAATGACGCCCTCTCCCATATATTCACCAATGACTTCGTCATGACCTTTATCGCCCGTTAGATGTGGCATAAGGCTACGACCATCAATTGGCATCGCATATTCCGGTGCTTTACCATTATTGGCTAGTTCAGCAAAGGTCGGTAACAAATCCATAGTGGAAACAGACGCCTTCACTCGCTTAGCATCAAAATGCTTAGGTGCACAGATTAGCATCGGTACACGAGCTGACCATTCGAAATAACTCATTTTGTACCACAGGCCTCGCTCTCCGAGCATATCGCCATGATCACCGGAGAATATAATGATGGTGTTATCCATGAGTCCGGTATCTTCTAATGTTTTCAGTAATCGACCCACCTGATCATCAACATAACTGACCGCCCCATAATAAGCGCGACGGGCATTACGTATTTGTTGGTCGCTGATGTTATTACGATCCATCTGATATACGTGCAATAAACGTTGAGAGTGTGGGTCCTGCTCTTCGGGCTGTAGCTCAAAAGACGGTAGTTCAATCTCTTCATTCGTGTAACGATCCCAATATTCTTGGGGAATAGCATAAGGGTCATGGGGGTGCGTCATCGACACGGTAAGACAGAATGGGCGCTTATCAGAGCCACGAACATGATCAAATAGGTAGCGTTCGGCATGAAATATGACTTCATCATCGAAGTCCAATTGATTGGTGCGAATGGTCGGCCCAGCTTGTGTTACCGATGACATATTGTGATACCAGGTTGGACGATTCTCAAAATCCTCCCAGTTTGGAAACCAGCCGTAGTCAGCAGGGTAGATATCCGTGGTAAGGCGATCTTCAAAACCGTGCAACTGATCAGGGCCACAGAAGTGCATCTTGCCTGAAAGTGCAGTGCGGTATCCAGAAGAGCGGAGATAGTGAGCGAATGTAGGAATATCGGCAGGAAAATCGGCGGCGTTATCGTACGCACCTATTTTACTCGGTAGCTGGCCACTCATTAGTACGTAACGACTTGGCGCGCACAGAGGGCTATTACAATATGCAGAATCAAAAACAACCCCATTCTTAGCTAATGTATCAAGGTGAGGCGTTTTGGCCGTTTTTCCTCCATACATTGATAGAACAGGAGCGGCTAACTGGTCTGCCATGATGAATAATATATTCGGTTGATCCTGTATCATAATCTTTAAACCTCGGTTATCTCGTAGTGATTAGCTCGGAACTAATGAATACGTTTTTATTTTGATGGGTTAGATTTTTAACAGAAAAAAAGATACTGTAAACGGGTTAAAAACTAATGATATATATAAGTTGAGATTATGTTTCTTTCTGAAAGATTACCTTCAGCTCAGAGTCTGCTTATCTTTGAAGCCGCGGCCCGTCATAAGAGTTTTACGGGTGCAGCTCAGGAGCTGAAGTCAACTCAATCCGCCGTAAGCCAACAAATTAAAGGGCTAGAGAGCTATCTGGGTATAATGCTGTTCCGTCGTATCTATCGAGGGGTGGCGCTGACTGAAGAGGGGAAACATCTTTATAAGGCTGTCCAGGAGGGGTTTCAGGGGATTGCCAGTTGTCTAGAAACATTACAAAAAACTCGTTTACATCAAGTAATTAATGTCGCTACCGACTTTGCTTTTGCCGCTTATTGGTTGTTACCGCGGCTTCCTCGTTTTAGAGAGCTGCATCCGAAAATTGATGTGCGTATTATTACATCACAAGGGCAGCATGATTTTTTTGGGCAGAATGTTGATGTCGCGATTGTGTTTGGTGGGGCAAACTCAATTCATTCGCATGTATTTAAGCTCTTCGATGAAGAGGTTTTTCCTATTTGTAGCCCCCAGTTGTTTCATGACAGCAGTCCCATAGGGAGCCATAAAAAACTGGCGTCCATGCCATTATTGAAATTAGGAGCTGATGCCGGTCAAGGTTGGTTTGACTGGCATAGCTACTTTCAAGGACGTCGCAGTCAGATTGTTCCGGGAGAACCGGTATTGACCTTCAATAACTACACCTTGCTGATACAGGCCGCTATAGCCGGTCAAGGTGTGGGGTTGGGATGGTCGACATTGGTGGATGATTTGATTGATAGCAAGGTCTTGGTGGGGTTACGAGAGTTTAGTTTGAGTTCTGATCGTGGTTATTATGTTGTGGAGCCTCGGCCAAATGAGCTTGTAAATGCAAAACAACATTTTTTAGATTGGTTATGGGGTGAAAGTCCTGAAAATATAAGTGGTTAGGTCAACCTAACCATGTTTCATGAGCACCATAGAAGGATGTTAAGTGGCCACCAGTGACGGTTACCACCTTTGGTTTTATATGACTGTCCGTGATTGTAAAATCATAACTAGTTTTGTACATGGTTGTGCACATTCATCTCATGTTTAGTGAGGTGTTTTTCACTCTGCTATATCTGATTGCGTGATGATTCTGTTGTGTATTACCTAGCTGAATTAGAAAGTGCTTCTACTCAAGCAAAATCCATCGTGACGACGACACGTTTCTCCGCTGGTGTAATGAAAGGGGATCGATGAACCGCCCCTAATCCCTCATTGCCATACCAGCCTTCGCCTTTTAACAGAACGATATCTCCTTTGTTGACCTGCTGAATGTCCGTTACATCTGAGTATAGGCCGGATTCTGCGTCGCTTAATCCCATGTTACCGGCACCGAGCTTTCTGCGGTCCACATCGCCATTACGGAGCCACTCTGTTCCCGGCCCCTGATACGTGGTCACCAGACGACAACCCAATCTATCAATATGGAAGCGGGGACACATGGCGCGGTCTAATACCTGTAATCTCAGACCGACTTCATCAAGATCGAATAAGCAGCTATACATATCCACTAACAAAACAAGGTCATCAACAAAGGCAGCGTGTCCCGTTAAGTTCGGTAGGGAGGTGAGTGATTCAGCGGCCTGCTCAGGGTTGATGGCTAAGCGAAGATTGAAGTTTGGCTTAGTATCGACGAGTTCTTGGCAATAATGAGCGATTTCATCAGGTAGTGATCGCTGCACAACCACTAGGTTTATCTGTTCTTCGTAGATCGCGGTCATCGTCTCAGGTGAATCCCCGATGACAGCATTGGTGCCATTTGGGTAATCCGTTAAATAACCATTATCTTCTACCCGTTCCATAGCATTCACGGCAAGCACCTCTAGAATTAAAGATGTTATATCATAACATAAGCTGTCATGTATTGAGCAATAAAGGGCGATGTGTTGATTGGATGTTACTTACGGGAGCATAGTGTCAGGACTCGGTCGTTTTTGGGGGTTACCCTATCTACGTCATCACGCAGATCCGGACTGCTTTGGCATCTATCTTTTGTTAATGACGGGCTTAAGACGACTCATGGCCGACCTGAATGTAAGGATCTAAAATTTCAACGCCGGACATCGAGCTCATCCTGTTTCGAGTGCTATTTTTAGTACTGTCCGGCGCTGAAGCGGAAATACTCCAGCCCTTAGCCTGCTACTAATTGAGAGGCAGCATTATTAACGGCATTAATCATTACTTGGAGCATATTGTCACATTCATCTTGGCTCATGTTCAGCGGCGGATTGATGCGGATAATCCCATCAGCAGCTGCCACAATACAACCATTGTGCTCACACTCTTGTGCGACTTTTGCAGCGATAGTCGCCGATGAATGTCCATTAAAGTCACAAAACTCTAGCCCCCACATATGTCCGAAGCCTCTGATGTCACCGATAATCGGCGCGTCGGCGATAAGATTAAATGTCGAGCGAATGACCGCTTCGTTTAATGTGACTTGAGAGCACAGATTATCTCGTTCGACTATTTCTATCGCTTTTAAAGCAATGCTGCAGCCGACAGGATGACCTGCCATCGTAATGACCATTTTCAATGGCACCTGATGTTGTTGCAGGTCATCATAGATGGCTTTATCAACGGCGACGGCCGCTAAAGGAAAATAGCCAGCGGTGATGCCTTTACCAAGGGTCACCATATCAGGGCGAATATCTTCCTGCTGAAAAGCGAACCAGGTTCCTGAGCGACCAAAGCCTGTAATCACTTCATCGACGATTAATGTGATCTCATATTGATCGCATAGCTTCCGTAACAGTTTAAGGTAGCCTTTAGGTGGAACAATGACACCGCCCGCAAAATTAACAGGTTCAACAAATAAACAGGCAATTCGTTCAGAGCCAATGGCATCAACGGTGGTTTCGATCTGCTTCTGTATCTCAGCGAGCGAAAATAGTTCGTCAGTCTTAGCGTTTCGAGCACTAGAAATATGCACAAAGTCTGCGTTGTCTGGTCGACCTTCTACTCGAAATGCTTCAAAACCAGTAATGTATTGTGCTTGTCCAAGGTTGCCGTGATAGCTCCTATCTAATGATATGCAGACCGTTTTGTTTAAATGCCCAAGCGCCTGCCAACGTCGACGTGCGATGCTAAGTGCCATCTCATTAGATGATGACCCGCTAAGCGAGTACTTGATCATGTAGTTGCCACCTAACAATGTGCTCAGTCGTTCAGATAGGGCAATGCTAGAGGGGCTCAGGTGTTCAGGGGAACAGTAAGAGAGGTTGCTGAGTGATGCTGCGGCGGCGTCAACCAGTTCTGCATGACCATGCCCTAGGTTTAAACAACTGTGACCAGAAACCGCTTCATAAGCACGTTCTTTACCTTCGATATTAACCCATCCTCCGCAGCCTGAACTGACGACGGTTTCAGGAACATTGTTGCCTTCGAAGTCTTCGACCCATTGTGACCGTTGTTTCATTGTTCATCCTTTTATGGGCATATAGCCAGAGAGTGATCTGATGTGAGTTTTTAACATAAGTCGTGTTAAGCATGATAAACGCGTGATTAGACTATAAATAAAGACCTGAACCGATAGAAGTATTAGGGAAAGTTATTTTAAGGGGGCGATTGAGTGTCTATCCGTTCTAACGTGTGCGGTTGCTGTCGTGGCATTCATACTGCGTTATCGGATCGTTTATGCGTTATCGGTAAAGGCTTGTCTATCGTCGTTAATGGTGAAGTTGTAGGCGGTGTCGGCCTGAGTTCTGGACGCCTCAGCAAGATATGGTTTGTGCGGCAGTCGGTATTATCACTTTATTCAGAAAGCTAATCTGTCTGCGGCATAAGTCGTAGAGAGGGGATTGGGTAGATGGTGAGCGGGGTTGGTTGGATTTCACCCAGTTCCTTATAGGGGCTATGCAGCAAGGCTATAACAGAGAAGTCCAGAGAGTCCTCACACAGTTATCCACAGGATATGTGAGTAACTCTAAGGTTGCAGTAGCTAGTGGTAGCCGTAGAGGATGTTCGCTTTTGACCGTTTCCCCTCTTGCTGAGTGGAATGGACGCAGTGGATCAGCAGAAGCCGTCAGCTTCTTGAAAACGGGTGTCGAAACATTCGACACCCATTGAGGGGCTATTTTTAATCTATGGGGATGCTTTTTAGATTCTGCTGCTCAGTCGTTGGCTTTGCCTTCTGAGACAGCAGATGCCAGAGCGTTAAGCTTGGTTAATGTCTATCAACTCGCCAACTTCGTAACTCTCAATCGTGGAGTAAGCGCCACACCAATCAGACAACTCTTGTCTCTGGCTCTCTGATGGGGACTCATAGCGCTGTTGAGAGAGTACGTGACCCTGAATGCCGTCAGGATCTGAGTACCCAAAGTAGGTCAGCCCTTGTTTTTCAAGCTGGTTCACAAAGCTAGCAATGAACGCGTCCAGATCACTCTCGTTGCTAGTGGATAGCTTTACATGTATCTCAAAGAGATTAACGGCAAATTCACCCAGGTGCAGTTTTTTGCGTAGGCGGCGATTGTGCTTGTTTCGTACTTCCATTATGGATAATCCTTATGAAGTTGTATCTGTGTGGGTGCGGTTTGCGGAATAAGGTCGCTAGACTAGGTGCTTATATGACCAATTTAATTCTAGCTGTACTCAATATGACTCTTGAGACGGCGTCTTCATCCACCGATTAATAAAAAGGGGAGGCCAGAGTAAAGGGAAGCTACGCACAAGTCCAATTTTCAGTTTTTTAGCGACCTGATTATTCGGTTTGTAGAGTACTGATAAGCAGTTGCTGAGCATTGCGGTAACTCGATTCGAGTGATTGAAGTCCACTATGAAAAAGCGAAGAAGTCGTTGAACAAAGCGCCGCAACATATTACTTGATTACAGTACCCCTACAGCGCTGCATTTAGATACCCAAGCTGAAGCTGAAATATTTCCATTGGAGGTCGAGTATTTTTCCGACTTACCTAAAGCTGCCATATCCACCACTGGTGGGTGATGCTCGCAGCTATGCAGAACAACTTGCCAGGGCTGATGTGGCATTCAGTTTTCAGCTGGTTCGGGGGATGGTGCATGGGCGGCTCAGATCAGTATTCCGTACCGAGAAGGGCGGTGTAGTTCTACTACGGCATCTGTAGTCAGGTGCAACGGCTGTTGCGAGACTGAGATTCACGCGTGTAAATTACCTAGCGCAGTCAGTGACTGGTCAATGAGTGCCTTACGGTTACTCTGACGAGGGTATACGGCATAAATTGGACGTTTGAACTGTGGCGCATCGGCGACCTGAAACAGTGTGCTGTTATCCAGTTCCTGATGTACCGTACGTTCAGGAAGGTAGGCGGTACCACCATTGAGTAATAGCCAGTCTAAGCCCAGTTCACCATGACCTGAGGAGAGTTTGCGTTGTTGCAGTTGTGGTAATCGCTCCGAGTGAGCTGCGCTATAACCCCAGCCCCAATCCAGATAGAGATAGTCATTGGCGTCGACTTGTCCGATGTTAAGGCCCGCAGTTGTTGAAACCATCAGGAGCCTATCCTCCATTACGGGCTTGATAGTTAGCCCGGAAGTCGCATCAGTAATAAAGATCAGACCGATATCGACGTTACCGATCGCCACTTCATTAATCATTTCCTGAGAATAGTGAGCAGCCATATGGATGTTCAGCGACCTGTCTGCTTGCCACATATAACTGGTCCAGCGCAGCAGAATATCGTGAGCCAGTGCCGGGTGACTGCCAAGGCGCAGGGTTTGTATCTCCTCACTGTTATGCTGCATTTCCTGACGGGCCTGTTCCCAGCGCTGTTGCAGGGCTGCAGCGTGTGGGTAAAAAGACTGTCCATACTTTGTTAATACCATGCCGCTGTTACTGCCAGAAAAGAGAGGTTTTCCCAGCTGATTTTCTAATTGTCGGATTCTAGAGCTGACAGCAGATTTGGTTAGGCAGAGTAAATCTGCGCATAAACTCAGGCGTTTTACCTCTGCGAGTGAGAGAAATGTCCGGATTAGCTGCATTTCCATGGGGTATCTCCAATAAATAATCTTGAAGTTTTAGTGTACAAAATTTTTGAACGCTATGTGCTGAAAGTTGTGATACCTGTACTCAGGTGAAGTGCATATACTGCTAGATATAAGAATAAAGTTCTGACAAGTGAGGTAATTATGATCAGCAAAAGTAAGCGGCCTTTAGCAGGTTATCGAGTGGTAGATTTTGGCCAATATATTGCGGGTCCAGCGGTGGCGATGATGTTAGCTGATCAGGGGGCTGATGTCGTGCATATCGATCCGCCGGGTGGTGCCCGTTGGGATAATCCTGCAGAAGCAATCCTTAACCGAGGCAAGCGGTGTGTCACGCTGGATCTTAAAACTGAGGAGGGAGTGCAGCAGGCAATTCAACTGATACGTCAGGCTGATGTAGTGGTCGAAAACTTTCGGCCGGGAGTGATGAATCGGCTTGGCTTGGGTGCTGTCGCGATGCAGGTGATCAATCCGGCGCTGGTTTACCTCTCACTGCCAGGTTTTTCTGCCAAGGATGAGTCTCAATCTGCAATTCCGGCCTGGGAAGGTGTTATAGCAGCTGCGGTAGGGCAGTTCACGGATATGGGGTTGAATCGTATTTTGATGGGGATTAATCCCTCGTTTTCACCGTTGCCGCTGGCATCAGCATATGCTTCGGTGCTGGGGGCGACATCGGTTAACCTAGCGCTGTTTGCACGCGAGAAAAGCGGTCGTGGTGAGGTGATTGAAGTACCCATATCCGCAGCTCTGATGGAAGGTCTGGCTTATAACTCTATGTATGTAGATGAGTTGCCCGATCGCTATAAGTCCCCTCGGGAGCTGGAGATACAGCGTCGTCGCCGGGCAGGAGAGCCGCTCAACCTTAACTATGAAGACTTACAGGAGTTTCTCGATCCGTTTTATCGGACCTATGAGTGTAAGGATGGTCGTCCTTTCTATACCGTCTGCTCTTCTCATACACGACATCCTATCGATTGCCTGAAGGTGCTGGGTATCTGGGATGAGATAGATGCGGCAGGGATTCCAACTCACAGTGCCTATCAGGATCTTAAAGATTGGCCGGAGGATGCTGATTGCACCATTGTTTCATACCCCCTATCCCGTGATTGGGCCGACTATGTTTCTACCAAAATGAAGGTTGCTTTTAAAACCCGTACCGCTTACGAATGGGAGACGTTGTTCGGAGAGGCTGGTGTACCTGGCAGTGCTCACCGCGTTACAAGGGAGTGGATCCATTCCGAACACGCGCTGGCATCCGGTTTGATGCTTACGGTGGATGAGCCTAAATATGGGCCAATGCTTCAATTCGGCAATACCTGTTGGTTGCAGGGAGACACTTCCGTGATGGATAAACAGTGCGCTCAGCCGACCAGCGTTGAACAGGTGTTACAGGGGTGGGCAGAAGATACCCGAGAAGTAATATCGGTAGCTGCAGAAGCAGAGCCTGAGGGTTGGTTAGACGGTATCCGAATTCTTGATCTGACTAATGTAATAGCCGGACCGACGATTGCCGCTACTCTGGCACGTTTTGGCGCTGAAGTGATCAGTATCGACCCCCCAATACCGACGCTGGATCCATGGAACACCATTGTCTTTGGAATGCAGGCGAATCAGGGTAAAACCAGTGCGCTACTTGACCTGAAGAGTGGCTCTGGGCGTGAAGTGCTGCTGCGGCTATTGCCGGATATTGATGTGATCACTATCAATGCTAACGATGGCCAGCTTCAGCGGCTAGGTCTGAGTTATGAAGAGCTCAGAGAAATTAATCCGGAGATTATTCTATGTCAGTTTGATGCTTACAGTGGTCCGAAAGCGGGACCTCGAAGCGATTACTCCGGTTATGACGATCTGGCTCAGGCGACTACCGGTATTATGTCGCGTTTTGGTGGGGGTATTGATACTCCAGAGGAGCATGCACACTTCGGTACTATTGACGTTTTAGGCGGGTATTGCGCTGCACAGGCGGTTGCGGTGGCACTGGTTAACCGCGCCAAAGGCAATGGCGGCAGTGTTGCGCGCAGTTCCCTGATCGCAGCCGGTCAGCTGATTCAGGTTCCGTTTATGTATGATTACGTAAACCGTGAACCGTTTAATGAGCCTTCTGGTCGTCAAGTTAAAGGCTCCGATCCACTGTATCGTTGCTATCAGGCGGCTGATGGTTGGTTTTTTCTGGCGCTGAATAAGAAAACTCAGATAGAGGATTTCAAATGTGTGTTGAATCTGCCTGAGCTTGAGATCAGCATGGAATCTGATCGTCATCCACTGCTTGAAGCTCTGTTTATCACGCAATCAAGGCGTTATTGGGAGGAGCTGTTCTGTCCGTTGGATATTAGTTGTCAGCCATTAGTAACGATGAGTCAGCTGCGTGAGCAGAATATAATGGATGAATCTGAAGCTAATCTGGATGGAGCACAGAGTGTCGCCTTTATTCGTTTTGCGGATCATCCCTGTGGTTATCGGTTGGAGCTGATCGCACCTAATTCAGTCCGGCCACTGAGATCGAAAGTCCGGGTGCCTGTTGTTATGCCAAAATACGGCGCGCATACCGTTACCTTACTGCAGCAACTGCAATTCAGCGACAGTGAGATAGAGCAGATGATTGAGGAGGGTGCGGCGGCTATCCAGTGGAGCGACCGCTATATGCCGACTTAGAACCGGAGAGTATAGCTGTGTCTAGGGAAAGTCTGATTAAGTCCCGCCGCATAACATGGCGTACTGGTAATCCTCCCCTTTTTAATAGGTGCTAAAAGTAGAAGTTAAGCGACCATCAGCGGTGGTTTACCACCGCTGGGTGTGGAAAAGGTATTTAATGTCGGATAGCGGTTGTGACGTCGGTGATGGCGAGTCTGAATAACGATATTTTATCGAAGGAAGAGCAGAGCGCTCTACTTGAAAACCTACAAAGAAAGGGGCGTTTTCACGGCTTATTTTTCATGCAAACTCTACACGGGATTTTCTGTAGACATAAAAAAACCGAGGGCTAAGTCAGCACTCGGTTATCTATTTAGTAGTTTTAAATCAATGAGTTAAGTGGTACCAGTGGCCGGACTCGAACCGGCACGCTTTTAAGGGCGGGGGATTTTGAATCTAATTGGTTTACGATAACTACTTAAGTTTCAGTATCTTAGGTGGTATTATTGTGAACTCTACAGGTTTGTCTACATATGATTGGCTAGGGAGTGGCGCCCGCATGGATAAATTGGATTTCATTCAACTCGTTACTCGAATGGATGAAAAACAGTACCAGATATTGCTGTCTCAGTTGGATCTGAGCAAAGTGTTATCTCCTAAGACGGATGCAAATCTAACATCCTCAAAAGATACTGATTGGATTCATGTCAATGAGTACATCTCAGTGTATCGGCAGAAAAGTAGAACAAAATTCTGGTCTGCTAGGATCAAAATCGATGTGGATGGCAAAGTTAAAGAAAAGCGTTTCACTACCAAAAAAGAGCACCTTGAAGACGCTAAAGTGTTCGCTACTGAGCAGCGTTTAAAGTTGATGGGCAAGGTTGAGTCTGGTTACTCACTTGATTTGAATTCTGATCTGACATTCAGAGCCGTCGCTAACAAAACCATTGCAGAGATGCAGGCTGTCATCGATAACCCAACATTAAAAAATACGACATACAAAGACTATATCTCGTTACTGCAAAACCACATTATTGAGTTTTTTGGCGATACCAATATCAAGAATGTCGATTATCCGATGCTTATGGAGTATTTCGAGCAAACGACCGTGCGTTCGAAGTCTCGGATTGTTATGCAAAAGACCTGTATTCGTAAGGTCTTTGCCTACGCAGTGAAAAAACGACTGGTGAGCGCGCTACTGGTCCCTGACATGCCAACCGATATCGTTATTAAAGATCCGGACTATAATGTTCAACCATTCAGTGAGCATGATCTAAAAGTGCTTCGGGATAACTATCCTAGCTTTATTGAAGCCAGCCGGACGAGGCAAACAAGGCACTATCGTGAAGCATTTCAGCACTACTTTAGCTTCCTGTTATCCACCGGTGTGAGACCGGGTGAGGAGCCTAAAGGTATTGCGTTTAAGGACATATCAAAGCATTTAGATAAAGAGAGTGGCAATCACTACTATGTGATTCGATTACACAAAGGCAAAACGCAAACGAGTAAAAATAAGTATCGAGATATTGCGATTGATGCCACTGCGGTTCAGGCAATCGAGCATGTCAGTAAAACGCTGATGGGCTTGAAAACGGCAGAGCGTTTGGATTACTTGATTAAAAATTACCCAGATCGTTTTGTGTTTAAAAGCTATGTTTATGATACTTATCCGGCCTACGAGCGAATTTTCAGTCGACAGCAGTATTTGGATTACGTCAGTGACAAGTTACACCATGACAAGTATGTGACTTACAGTGCTCGACATACCTATATCAATAACCAATTGGCAGCCAATATCACCCACAATGACATCGCTGAACATTGTGGTAACTCGATTCAAGTGATTGAAGCCCACTATCAAAAAGCGAAGCTATTGAACAAAGCACCGCAACATATCGCTGGTAATATTGTTGAGTACAGTACCCCTACAGGCTTACGAGAGGGGCTTGAGAAGCTAGGTTTCCTACAAGCGAACCCGAACTATAAGCTATAAGAAAAAAGCGAAGCTGTTAAACCAAGCGCCGAAATATATCGCTGGTAATATTGCGGACTATAAAACCCCTACAGACTTACGCGAAGGGCTGGAGAAACTAGGCTGCAGACTCTCGCTGGCAATACGATTCGACTATTCTTTCCGATATTAACGTATGAAATACCGTTATTGAATATGCGTAAGGGGGAGTGTTGTTGTTTGAGTCACTTGCCGTAATACAAAACTGGTTTTGATACTGCTAACACCGTTTATTCTGTTTAACTTGTCGAGTAAAAAGCTCTGATAGAACGACATATCAGGCATCACTACTTTGATCAGATAGTCTGCATCACCACCTGTGATTAATGCACACTCAATAACTTCTGGAAACGTGCGGATCTTGTCTTCAAAGGTATTTAGTCGATCAGGTGCTTGCCTGTCTAAGCTGATAAAAATGTAGATACTGATAGGTAAGCCTAAAGCCGCTTGGTCTAGAAGGGTAACATGGTTTTTAATGATGCCGGAATCTTGTAGTTGTTTTACGCGACGGGAGCACGGCGATGGTGATAGACCAATACGCTCGGCGAGTTCTAAGTTGCTGATGCTTCCATCAGCCTGAATCTCTTCGAGAATTCGACGGTCAATACGATCAAGAGGTTTGTTTGGCATGTTTCACTCCTTTTTTGTTTTTTTGGGGCTATAGTCTCTAATTATTCGTTATTATAGGGTTAAAAACGCAAGAGTTCTCCTCGTTTATTTGGTTAAGATGAATTTTGTTTAATTCATTCACTTTCCAAGATAATTGACTGGCAGACGTTCTGTCATGAGGTAACGAACATGCACGATAAGAATAAACTTGCTTTTTCTACTCGCTCTATTCATAGCGGTTACGATGCAATGAGTTGTGAAGGTGCTTTGAATCCACCGATTTACATGACTTCAACGTTTGCTTTTGATAGTACTGCCCAAGGCGGTGCTCGTTTTGCCGGCGAAGAAGGTGGGCATTTCTACAGTCGTATTTCTAATCCAACGCAAGAAATCCTAGAAAAAAGAATGGCAGATCTTGAGGACGGGGAAGCTGCATTAGCTTGTGCCTCTGGTATGGGCGCAATCACGGCAACGCTTTGGACAATCTTATCTCCTGGTGATCGAATTTTGGTGGATAAGACGCTGTATGGATGTACTTTTGCATTTATGGAGCACGGTCTGAAGAAGTTTGGGGTGGATGTTTGTTTTCTTGATTTCACTGATTTGGATGCGGTGAAGTCTGAAATAAATAGTCAAACTAAAGCGATTTATTTTGAAACACCTGTAAACCCTAATATGAGAATTATTGATATTGCCGCAATAAGCTCTCTCGTTAAACAGGTTGATTCTGAAATTAAAGTCATTGTTGATAACACTTACTGTACACCTTATTTACAAAAACCTCTGACGCTTGGTGCTGATTTAGTTGTGCATTCTGCAACTAAATATCTAGGTGGTCACGGTGATTTAATCGCTGGGGTTGTTGTTGGTGATACAGATATGGTTACCAATATTAGACTGTATGGCATTAAAGATATGACGGGTGCTGTTATTGCACCAATGACTGCTTTCTTGATTTTACGGGGTCTTAAAACGTTAGAGCTTCGAATGGAGCGTCATTGTAGCAATGCTCAGAAAGTAGCAGATATGCTTGACCAGCATGAAGCGGTTGAGCGTGTTTATTTCCCCGGTTTAGCCTCAGACCCCTACCATGCACTTGCCACTCAGCAAATGAGTGGTTTTGGGGGAATGATTGCTCTGGAGCTAAAAGGTGGAATGGAAGCGGGTATTCAATTATTGGATGGTTTAAATCTGATCAAGCGGGCGGTCAGTCTTGGCGACGCAGAAACACTTTGTCAGCATCCAGCCAGCATGACTCATTCAGCTTATACGCCAGAAGAGCGAGCTAAACATGGTATTACTGAAGGACTGGTTCGTTTATCGATAGGCCTTGAAGCGGCAGAAGATATTATTGCCGACCTTAATCAAGCGTTAATGTCTTAACGCTTAGTTGACCTGGCTTACAATACCAATACAGCTGTGTTGTAAGCCGATCTTTATCTTAGATTATATGCCCGATTAATTGCGGCTTATTGAATCTGTTGATTTAAGAACTCTTACCGGAGTGTTGTAATGAATATCAGAGAAACTGGTTTTGAGCCTTTGACCGAAGAAGAAAAAGCGCTGGAAAATAAAGAATGGTTAGAAGCACTGGAGTATCTGCTCGGCGAGCAAGGAAAGGATCGTAGCCGTGAAATGTTACGTATGCTGCAAAACCATTTGCTGACAAAAGGGGTTAGTTTGGCTGAGGCAACGCTAAACACTCCTTATCGGAATAGTATCCCGACTCATGAACAACCGCGATATCCAGGTAATATAGAGCTCGAACAGAAGATCGAAAATATCATTCGCTGGAATGCGATGGCGATGGTATTGAGAGCCAATGATAATGGAAGTGGTGTCGGTGGGCATATAACGACCTATCAGTCGGCAGCAACGATGTTAGAGGTAGGTTTTAATCATTATTTTCGTAGCCGTAGTGAAGAATACGGTGGCGATATGCTTATGGTACAAGCACATGCTTCGCCAGGTGTTTATGCAAGGGCCTTCTTAGAAGGTCGATTGACTGAGCAGCAAGTAAATAACTTTCGTCGAGAGCTTGGCGATGGAGGTGGTCTTCCTTCTTACCCCCACCCTCGACGTTTGCCTGATTTTTGGCAGTCCCCGACGGCATCAATGGGGTTGTCCACGCCAACGGCAATATATCAGGCCCGCTTCATGAAGTATCTCGAGAACCGGGGACTTAAAGCTAAGAACGGCGGAAAAGTCTGGTGCTTTATTGGCGACGGTGAGTCTGATGAACCCGAGGTGATGGGAACCATTAATATGGCGACCCGAGACAACCTTGATAATTTAGTTATGGTTGTTAACTGTAATTTGCAACGACTTGATGGCCCTGTACGAGGCAATGGCAAGATTATTCAAGAGCTTGAGCGGAGTTATCGGGGTGCCGGTTGGGATGTTATCAAGGTTATTTGGGGAAGTGAGTGGGATGAACTCTTTTCTCGGGATGTTGACGGTGTACTGCAGGCTCGTATGGATCGTGCTGTTGATGGTGATTACCAGTTTTACACTGTATCTGATGGACAAACTGTTCGTGATCATTGGATCGATGGAGATCCCCGCTTAGAAGAGTTAATGAAAACGCTTAGCGATGAAGAGATTCGTTGTATTCGACGCGGCGGGCATGATCGGAATAAGGTTTTCGCTGCGTTTGATCAGGCGTCAAAAAATACCAATAAGCCTACCGTTATTTTGATGAAAACGGTTAAAGGCGAAGGTATGGGACATTCTGCCGAAGGCCAGAATACTGCTCACCAGAAAAAGCAATTCAGTGCTGAAGAACGTATCGCGATAGGTAAGCGATTCGGCATTCCAATGTCGGAAGAAGCCATGGCTGAGGCGCAACTTTATCTTCCTGAGCCTGAGAGTCCTGAAGCGATATATTTACACGAGAAACGGCATCAACTAAATGGTTACCTTCCTGCTCGTGAAGTGCGAGCGCCTGCTCTGACGACACCTGATTTGAGTTTGTTTAAGGGTGCTGTTGAAGGAACTGACAGAGCGCAATCAACAACTATGGCATTTGTGCGGATGCTGTCCGGTTTATTAAAAGATAAAGATATTGGCCGCTATGTGGTTCCTATTGTTCCGGACGAAGCACGTACTTTCGGTATGGAGTCTCTGTTTAAACAGTTTGGTATTTACTCCAGCGAAGGGCAGAAATACAAACCCGTAGATGCATCATCATTGCTGCCATATAAAGAGGCTAAAGATGGTCAATTACTTCAAGAGGGTATCTGTGAAACAGGAGCGATGGCATCTTTTCTCGCAGCAGGAACTGCCTATGCAAACTTTGGAGTACCCACGATTCCTTTTTATGTTTTTTATTCTATGTTTGGCTTTCAGCGTGTTGGCGACATGGTTTGGAGTTGCTCGGACAGCATGGCACGGGGCTTTTTGTTAGGAGCAACTGCCGGACGTACCACCTTGAATGGTGAAGGTCTTCAGCATCAAGATGGGCATTCTCATGTGACAGCATCCACGGTACCTAATATGAAGAGCTATGACCCTGCTTTTGCATATGAGTTAGCCGTTATTGTGCGAGAGGGTATTAAGCGGATGTTTGAGCAAGGCGAGAACATTTTTTATTACCTGACGCTGTATAACGAAAATTACCCTATGCCTGCAATGCCAGAGGGGATTGAAGAAAATATTCTTCAAGGTATGTATCGTTTTAAGAAAAATGACGAATCTGGTATGAAAGTTCACTTGCTTGGCAGCGGTAGCCTGATGCAGGAAGTATTAAAGGCTGCGGATATTTTACAAGAGCATGGTTGTAGCGCAGATATCTGGAGTGTCACCAGTTATAACGAATTGGCTCGGGAGGCGATGGAGGTTGAGCGGCAGAATATGCTTAATCCGGAAAACTCTTCTAAAAACTACGTTGAGCAGTTGATGGAAAGTGAACAAGGAGTTTTTGTTGCGGTGAGTGATTATATGAAATCGATGCCGAATAATATTGCTCGCTGGTTCCCTGATTCTTTTACCGCTCTCGGAACGGATGGTTTTGGTCTTAGTGAAGCTAGACCTGAACTGCGTGATCATTTCGAAGTAGATGCGCGTTACATCGCTTGGTCTGCCTTGGTTGGTCTATATAAGAAAGGCTCTATTACTCAGGAAAAACTTGATGAGGTACGTTCCACGTTACGTATACCTACCATGAAGTTGAATCCTGTTTCGCTATAAACCGCACACCTTTCTGATTTAAAAGGCCAATGATGGAGGTTTTATCCGTCTAGATTTATCTGGGCGGAGAAAGCCGAAAGGAGAAAAATAAAATGACGACAGAAACGATTTTGATGCCGGAAGTTGATGGCAGCGGAGAGGTTATTGAATTTTGCATTCAGCCTGGCGAACAGGTTGAAATCGGTGATGCAATGTTAGTGCTGGAATCAGATAAGGCTTCTATGGAGGTTCCGTCGCCTATTTCGGGTATTGTCGATAAGTGGTTGATAGAGCTAGGTGATTCAATTGAAACGGGCACCCCACTTTTAGCCATAAACGCTCAATCGAATCAATTACTGGAGACATCAGACAATAAGGTTAGCATGAGAGAGCCTGACCCTATAGCGCCAGATAATAGTGCCGTGATCATCACCCAAATAATGCTTGATGCTGGTGGTACAGGTGAGGTTGTTGAGGCCTGTGTTGCTATTGGCGACCTAGTTAGTGAGGGAGATATTTTATTTGTTGCTGAGTCGGATAAAGCCTCGATGGAAGTGCCTGCAGAGCATTCTGGAGTCATTACGAAATTGTTAGTCGATGTAGGCAGTACGATTGATAAAGGCACGCCACTGATTGAAATGCAGGTTACTGATAGTGTTGAACCTCCAGAAGTGACAACCGATGTTTTAAAGCCTGTGGAGATGGCTGCACTGAACACGGATGGCAATGGAGAATTAAAACCATCAGAAGTGGATTTTAAGGAACCAGTACAGCAAAGCATAAAGAGTGATGGAAACGTCTTTAATGCAGGGCCTGCAACAAGAAAGGCTGCTCGAGAGTTTGGTATTGATCTGGCGTTGTTGAGCGGCAGTGGCCCACGCGGTCGTATCATGAAGCAAGATGTTATTTCGTTTGCGAAACAAGCGGTTAAAACGTCGATAGAGGTTGGTCAGCAACCAGCGCAGAGCAGTATGACGGGGATTCCTCAGATACCGCTAGCTGATTTCTCTCGTTACGGAGAGATAGAAGAGAAAGGCATGAGTGGTATTGCGAAAGCAACCTCTGCTCATATGACTCGATGTTGGCTGAATATTCCTCATGTAACATTGTTTGATGAAGTGGATATATCGGATCTTGAAGCATTCAGAAGTAATCTGAAACCGGAAAAGCTTGGCTTGTTGCGTAAACCGACGATACTTCCTTTTATTGTCATGATTACGGCTAAAGCCTTAAAGGCGCACCAACAATTTAACGTTTCGATTGATAGCGCGAATAATAAAATCATTCAAAAAGCCTATATCAATATAGGCATTGCCATTGATTCACCTTCAGGGTTAGTGGTGCCTGTTATTCGTAACGCCGATCAAAAAAGTATTGTTGAGTTAGCTAATGAAATCATTGAATTAACATCCTTAGCTCGTGAACGTAAGTTAAAACCTGAGCAGATGCAGGGAGGGAATTTCACCATATCGAGCTTAGGACCAACGGGTGGTACAGGGTTTACCCCGATCGTAAACGGACCAGAGGTCGCTATTCTTGGAATCGCAAGGTCAACAGTCAAACCATCATGGGATGGTTCTAAATTCGAACCAAGCGTTATGCTTCCGTTATGTCTGTCTTTTGATCACCGCGCAATTAATGGCGGAGATGCTGGGCGATTCATGGGGTTTATTCACGAAGCATTAGTCGATATCCGGAATAACCTTCTGTAATTTTCAGGAGTTTTAAGACTTATATTAATGAGTGATTTAATTATGAGCCAAGTACCAAAGACGTGTAATGAATTAACAGTTCAACCTGAAATGTTAAGTGGCGCAGAAATGGTTGTACGTTATTTATCCGATAAAGGGGTTAAATATGTGTACGGTTACCCCGGTGGATCTTTACTACATATTTATGACGCTCTGTTTAAGCAGGAAAAGGTTCAGCACGTCTTGGTGAGACATGAGCAGGCGGCAACGCATATGGCTGATGGTTATGCGCGGGCAACAGGTAAACCTGGCGTTGTTTTAGTGACGTCTGGTCCCGGTAGTACTAATGCTATTACAGGAATAGCGACAGCTTATATGGACTCTATTCCCATGATTGTGCTTGCTGGGCAGGTCATGACTAATCAAATCGGTGAAGATGCCTTTCAAGAAACAGATATGATTGGGGTTACACAACCGATCGTAAAGCACAGTTTGACGGTGAGATCGTCTGAAGAGATCCCCGTCGTGTTGGAAAAGGCCTTTTTCATAGCCTCCTCTGGGCGGCCTGGCCCCGTTGTTGTTGTTATACCAAAAGACATGACGTTGCCAGATGAACGTGCGGAGTACTGTATACCTAACAACCTTTCTATGCGTTCGTATAAGCCAAAAACCGAAGGGCATCTGGGACAGATTAAAAAAGCGGTGGACTTGTTAAGGCAGTCTACTAGGCCTGTTATTTTAACGGGTGGAGGTGTCATTACCGCAGAAGCTTCAGCTATCCTCACTGAGTTTGCGCGACACCTTGGTCTTCCTGTGGCCAGTACTTTAATGGGGTTGGGGGGCTATCCCGGTCAAGATGAGCAATATTTAGGTATGATTGGTTTACATGGTGGTTATACTGCGAATATGGCTATGCATCATAGTGATCTGATTTTGAATATAGGTTCACGTCTTGATGATCGGATTACGAACGCCACAGATAAGTTTTGCCCAACAGCCCGTATTATTCATGTGGATATAGATCCTGCTTCAATTTCTAAAACGATCAGAGCAGACGTGCCTATTGTGGGTTCGGCTGAATATGTATTAACAGAGATGTTACGTCTTATTCGTAAGAATACGGATAGCGTTAACGGTGAAGAGCTCATACCATGGTGGCAAGAAATAAAAGCATGGCGTGAGCGTCAGCGGACATATGAATATCAAAGTCATAGTGATGAACAGATAAAACCGCAACAAGTGATCGATGCGTTATATCGAGTCACGAAGGGCGATGCTTATATCTGTTCTGATGTTGGGCAACATCAGATGTTTACAGCACAGCATTACTTTTTTGATAAGCCGCGACGGTGGATAAATTCAGGAGGTCTTGGAACGATGGGGTTTGGCTTGCCTGCTGCTATGGGGGTACAGATCAACCTTCCGAATGAAACTGTGGTGTGCGTGACCGGTGATGGAAGTATACAAATGAATATTCAAGAACTGTCTACTTGTTTGGAGTATAACCTGCCGATAAAAATCATCTGTCTTAATAATCAATCATTAGGCATGGTTCGTCAGTTACAGGACCTTAACTATAATGGCAGGCATTCTCAATCATATATGGAGTCCCTACCTAATTTTGTTAAGGTTGTTGAAGCTTATAATCATGTGGGGTTAGAAGTGTCGAAACCTGAGGAGTTAGATCAGGTATTGGAAAAGGCATTCGCGATAGAAGATAAACTTGTTTTCGTTAATATTTATGTCGACCCAGAAGAACATGTTCACCCGACTCAGATCCCTCGAGGTTCAATGCGAGATATGTGGGTATCCAAAACCGTAAGAACTTAATAGCAGATACAAATGTGGTTTTGTTATGAAGGGCTACCCGCACTAAATAGGGGGGGGGGGCTAGATAGCAGAATGAAGAATTGAAGGGCTACTTTAACTGCTGAAGTACTATCAGTTCAGTTGAGAAGAATAAAAATTAGAGGTGGATTGAAATGACTAAGCATGTAACATCAAGCCATTGGGGGGCAGGGATTGCTGACGTTAAAGATGGTAAATTGACAGGCGTCAGTGGTCACCCTGGCGATCCCGATCCGTCACCGATTAATGATAATTTTGTAGATTCCATCTACGGTTCTGCACGCATAAAAAAGCCTGCTGTACGTAAAGGCTACCTTGAAAATGGCCCCCAGCATGGAGGGAATAAACGAGGTGAAGAGCCCTTTATTGAAGTGTCATGGGAGACGGCGTTAGATTTAGCCGCGAAAGCTCTCGACACTACCCGACAAAAATATGGCAACGAGGCCATTTTTGGTGGCTCATATGGATGGGGCAGTGCCGGTCGATTCCATCATGCACAAAGTCAGTTGAAGAGATTTTTAAATTGCTCTGGTGGTTTTGTACGAAGTGAAGGTAACTATAGCTATAACACTGCTTTAGTTTTGTTACCTCATATTGTCGGGGATTTTGAAGGGTTGACTCGAAATGGTACTCGTTGGTCAACGATTGCTAAGGAGGGAGAACTTGTCGTTATGTTTGGAGGGATTCCTCTTAAGAGCGCTCAAGTTTCACCTGGTGGATGTTCGCGTCACCGGTTAAAAGGCGAGTTACTGGCTTGTCATGCAGCGGGTGTAAAGTTTATCGACTTTAATCCATGTAAATCTGATACACCGGCAGAAATTTGTGCTGAGTGGTTAGCTCCTATACCAGGATCAGATACCGCGATTATGCTAGGGCTTGCACATACTTTGCTGATTGAAGATTTACATGATCAGACCTTTCTTGAAAGGTATACGGTTGGATTTGATGAGGTAAAGTCTTACTTACTAGGTAAAAAAGATGGCGTGCCTAAAACCGCGGAATGGGCTAGTTTACAATCAGAAATTCCAGCAGAAAGAATCAGAGAGCTTGCTCGACAAATGGCTCGTTCGCGTACCTTCATTTGTACCGCTGCAGGCTTGCAAAGAGCAGAGCATGGGGAGCAAACCCTATGGGGCACAATCACGCTTGCTTCAATGCTCGGCCAAATTGGTTTGCCCGCAGGTGGATTTGCTATAGCTTATGGCTCTGATGGTGGTATTGGGTTGATGAACCGCCCTTTGAGATGGCCATCTTTTCCGCAGGGTAAAAATAGAGTTAAGACGTTTATCCCGGTGGCATGTATTTCAGATATGTTGTTGCACCCTGGAGAGGATTATAAATACAACGGTAAGGATCTCTCTTACCCCGATATCCGTATGATATGGTGGGCTGGTGGGAATCCTTTCCATCATCATCAAGACATTAACCGATTGATAAAGGCCTTTCAAAAGCCTGAAACAGTTATTGTAAACGAAATCAACTGGACGGCTACCGCACGGTTTGCTGATATTGTATTCCCAGTAACCACGACGCTCGAGCGCGAAGATATAGGCGGAGGGCAGCGAGATAATAGCCTCATACCCATGCCTAAGGTGATTGATCCTGTTGCGGAGGCACGTGATGAATATGATATATTTACTGAAATCGCTGAACGTCTGAATTTTGATAAGGATTTTACGTTAGATAAAACGTCACGACAGTGGCTGGAAGGAATGTGGCAAGATCTTTGTGTCATGTCCTCTGGTGTGGGTATCACGTTGCCGAATTTTGAGTCGTTTTTAACCGGTGATATTATTGAATTTGAAGATCCAAACCCTGAAACTGTTTTGCTATCTGAGTTCCGCCGTGACCCAGAACAAAATCCACTAACAACGCCAAGTGGAAAAATTGAACTTTATAGTGATCGGATAGCGTCATTTGGATATTCGGATTGTCCTGGTCAATTTACTTGGCTTCCCCCTACTGAATGGCTTAATTCTGAACAAGCTCGTTCTTTTCCGTTACATATGATTTCTGGTCAGCCAAAGACTCGGCTCCATAGTCAGCTTGATGCTGGGAAATATAGCCAAAGTTCTAAGGTGAAGGGGCGTGAACCGGTAATGATTCATCCTAAAGACGCCAATGCGCGTAATATTAAGGATGGTGATGTCGTAAGGGTGTTTAACGATAGAGGGGCTTGCCTTGCAGGGGCGGTCGTTACTGAAGATATCAGAGAGCGAACAATCTATTTGTGCACGGGGGCGTGGTATGACCCGGCAACTCCTGGAGAGACTAAGAGCCTTGATAAGCATGGGAATCCTAATATGCTTACGCATGACAAAAGGACGTCGAAACTTTCGCAAGGTACTGCAGCACATAGTGCGTTAGTTGAGCTAGAAAAATTTGAAGGTGAACTACCAGAAATAACAGTCTATGACCCTCCACTGAGTAACGATTAGTAGAGTCCTATGAAAGGTAAATGCTTGAGTACAAAACTGTGTCGAATGACACAGTTTTTTTTGCTTGTAAAATGAGAATATTTTTTATTTATATACAGAGGCGGGGACTAAGGTTTAATTTAATCGATGGAAGAATGAGGATAGTTTTAGTGTCTGTGAAAATTAGAAATCTATGGGTGAAAAGGGTCTTTAAGAAGAGGCTTTACATCATAATTTAATTGAAAGGCGCTATTAAATTTTTTTAATGTGTGAAAAATAAACAATCTTAATGATTAAAAATAATCGATGCGCTGCGCTCTTCTCTCGGCTGAAGACCAAAAAGTCGACGATAAGATGTGCTGAAATGCGCTACTGAGTTAAAGCCACAAGAGATTGAAATATCAGTTATAGTATCATTAGTGTGACGTATTAGACTTTTTGCCTTGGTGAGCCGTAACTCTAAATAGTATTTTGAGGGAGAGCTTTTTAAATGTTTATTGAATAGCCGTTCAATTTGTCGATTAGATACCCCTGTATATTTTGATAGGTCTTCCATGCTTAAAGGTTCTTCTAGATTACTTTCCATTAGAGAAATTATGTCTTTTATTTTTATAGGGGTGTTTTCATCATTAATAGAATGTGAAGGATGTTGATGGTCTTGAATTATTTGGTTATTAAGCTGATTATTTATTTTCATAGCCAGAGATGGGTTGTGCTGATTAATTATTATTTTAAGCATGAAATCTACCATGCCATTTCTGTCTGAACAGCAAAATATTTTTTCGTTTTGAACAAAAAGATTAGAAGAAATCTCTATGTTCGGGAATGTTTTTTTAAATGCAGGTAAATATTCTCGGTTAATAGTACAAGGCTGTCCTTCTAACAGTCCAGCTAAAGCAAGAAGGTATACTCCAGAACCTATGGCGCCGATTTTTATTTTTTTTGAATTTGCGGAAATAATCCAATTAATTATTTCACGATCTTTGTATTCTATTTTTTGACCACCAAATATGATCAGTGTATCGATTTCTTTTAAATTGACAGATTGAATATCTTTGTCAACCTGTATTCCTAGGCCTTCGTATGAAGAGGGGCTAATTCCGCCTTTGCTAACAATGACCCAGTCATATAAGTTTTCTTGAGAATCCCGGTTTGCTAAACTCAATACGTGTGTGGTAGCGACAAGGTCAGAAGCCGAAAATTCTGATTGCACAAGAAAGCAGAAACGATGCGGCTTAGTGCCTTTTTTTATTGAATCAGAATGTGTTTTTTTATTTATTATGTGTGCTTTGTTTAAGAGTGGTTGTTTTTTTATTGGGTTTCGTAACTGATTTAAGGTGCTTATACTTACTGGTTCCATATTCAGTCCTCCCATTTTTATATTTAAAAGGGCATGTAACTGCCCTTATTTAGAGCGATAAGTTTTCGAATGATTACATAAATCCTAAAATTCTAGGAATGAATAACGATAACTCTGGTATAAATGTCGTCACTAACATTACAGGGATAGCAACAAAAGCAATCAAGCTAAGAGCGGGTAATATCGCTTCATGAATTGAAACCTTCCCGATTTTACAGGCCATATATAAAATGGGTGCAACGGGTGGACTATTGGCTCCAATGACAACGGAGCAAGCAACAATCGATGCATAATGAACAGGATCGATTCCTATTTTTATCATTAAAGGCATAAATAAAGGCGCCAGCACTACAGTAACAGAAACATCGTCCATTATTGCCCCTGCTGCAATAAGAACTAAATTAATGATGATAAGGATCATAATTTTATTCTGTATTAATGATATTATGAAGTCACTTAACTCTTGGGGTACGCGTTCAGAAACGAGAATTCTTCCTATCATAAACGAAAATAGTAAGATTAAAATAATAGTACCTGTCGTTTCTGCAGAGGCGATTATGCTTTCTTTAAGTTTAAATAGAGTTAACTCTTTATAAAAAAAGAATCCAACAATTATAGCGACTAAAACAGCGACAGCTGCAGCTTCAGTTGGCGTGAAAATTCCACCATAAATTCCTCCAAGAATAATTAAAGGCATTGATAATGCTGGCATGGCGGATAAGAAGTTTTTCTTGAGGAGGTTTTTATTAGCAGATACATCTGGTGGAGATGTTTCGTTGAATGTGCGGCCTATACTTAAACGATTGAATATGACTAAGCCAATAATTAACAGTAGTGCTGGGCCTAGTGTTGCTGCAAACAATGCTGTTATTGATTGACGTGTGACGACACCGAAGAGGATTAACGTAACTGAAGGGGGTATCAGTATGCCGAGCAAAGATGAAATGCCCAAGAGAGCACTAGAATAACCTCTGGGATAGCCTCTTTTAGCAAGCGGGTCGATCATTATTGTGCCAATGGCTGCAACTGCGGCAGTCGATGTACCAGAAATAGCGCCAAAAATACTGGAGGTAAAAATCATTGAGGCGCCTAGACCGCCTTTGCGACCGGTGACTAGAACCTCAATGAAATTAACAAGCCGAGATGCAATTCCACCAACCTGCATTAGATAACCTGCAAATATAAACAGAGGAAGTGCTAATAAAATGACAGAGTTTAGTGAACGAAATCCTTGAAGTAATAACGTAGTAAGGTTTGAATCGAAAACGAAAGTTAAATATGCTAATACAGCGGCAAAAGACCAAACTATTGGGACGCCTAAAATCATTAATATTATAAGAATAAATATTGCCAAAATAGCCATTATTATAATTCCTTATGATTGTTGTTATATGGGGATCCTCGTAAGAAATCGCGAACGCCATATATAAAGCAAAAGACGCTGGCAGCAATAATAGCTGCTTGAGGAATAATTAAGGGTAAATTTAAGCCAGGAGTGCTTTGAGGTCTTTTTATTGCCCATCCTAATAACTTATATGCCCAGGTCATAAAGAAAATACAAGTTATTATTGTAATTAAAGATACCAGTCTAAAATGAATAACTTGCCAGAAAGGTGATTTTATTTTTTGATATAAAAGATCTACTGTAAGGTGCTCATTACGTCTACTGGCAATCATCGAACCGCTCATGTATAGCCACATTGCTGACATGAGTATCACTTCATGAAGGCCAATTATAGACCAGCCCATTACATAGCGTGAAAAGACTATGAATATCATTAATCCAGCAACAGTCAACGTGCTGATCACTGCTATCAAGATTAATAACTTCTCGAATATGACGTCTATTTGTTTTGTTAAGGTACTCATTTTTGGCCCAGTTTTGATAATTTGAATTCTTATTAACTGTGGAAATGATTTTTTACTATTAAAAATCGTGCTATAGAGTTTATGTATATGGTTTGTTCGCCCAATGAAAGCTCAAAGGGCGTATTTAATTTAACTCCTAATTATAACGCTGTGGCATTTTCTTTGATGGTGTCCATGATTTCTTTTCCGACAGCTTCTTCCATTAAAGGCCATACTTTTTCACGTACTACTGTAGCGTAGTCGTGGATTGTGGATTCAGGTGGTTCAATGTATTCCATGCCCGATTCTTTTGATTTTTGTACGTATAATGCATCGAATGCTTTACCATCTTGAAACTGTTTTTCCATGACTTTTTGAGCTGAACTTCTCACAATTTCTTGTTGTTCATCTGTAAGCTTTTCAAATGACTCGCTATTCATTGTTAATGCGCCGGTACTGAACAGATGTTTAGTACGTACGTAATAATCTAAGACATCACGAAAATATTCATAATCGAAGTAGATGACATTGCCTGCATCGCCATCGACAACACCTGTTTGAATTGAGGTGAATACTTCACCCCAGTCAATGGCTGTTGCTTGATAACCTAGTGCTTGCAGTGTTTGAGGGAAGGGAAATGAAGGTGGGGTTCTTACTTTTAGGTTTTCAGCTTCAGCTATATTTTTAGCATATGATCCTCGGGTGGCAACGCCAACGAAGCCTTCAGGCCAAGCTCCTAGAAACTTTAGGCCTTGATCATTGTAGATTCCGTTCAGCATGTTATTGGCCCACCCCCCCTGACCATAAGCTGTTAATGCTTCATCCCAATTGAAAAACATATATGGCGTGTATAAAACGGAAAGACGCTTATCATATGAAGTCATTGGCCAGTTGAGCATAAGATCAACTTCTCCAGCGACAAGAAGGTCGAACACCTCTTGCTGACCACCCAGCTGGTTTTGGTAAAAGACATCTACATGTAAATCACCGTTGCTTTCCTTATTGATAAGCTCTGCCCAATACTCTATGGCATTACCTGCAGGCGAGCCTTTTGCTCCAGAGTCTGTTGCTATCTTCAATGATGCAGCCATCGTCGTCATGCTTAGCAGCATAGAACCTGCAACTATTGTTCCTTGAAGAATTTTTTTTATATTCATAGGTCACTCCTCTTTGTATTTATTGAGCTCCCAGTCAGCATTGATTTGAAATACTGAAGCACCGGAAAATTGTTGCTATTCGATTAAGCCATACGGATTATCTGTAAGTCAACAGGATTAATATGATTTTTTTTGGCATTAAGCTTATTGACTTATATGTAAGCTGTATGACTTAATTGAGGCTGGTTTTTATTTTTGATTGTAAAAATATCAAGACTGCTCATAGCAGTTAGTAGCTGAGACTGAATAATAAATAGGTAAGCCATATGGATAAGTTTTCATTACTGCAGTTGGCCAAACACTCTCTAAAAGGCCATAAAAACTGGTCACCTCAATGGCGAAGCCCAGAGCCTAAAAAAACATATGATGTTGTTATTGTTGGCGGAGGTGGACAGGGGTTGGCGACTGCGTATTACCTGGCCAGTAAATATGGTGTAAAAAATGTTGCTGTGCTTGAAAAAGGCTGGATTGGTGGCGGCAATACAGGTCGTAATACAACGGTTGTTCGTTCGAATTACTTCTATCCTGAAAGCACAAACTTTTTTGATCACTCTTTGAAGCTCTATGAAAATTTATCAAGTGAGCTCAATTATAATGTGATGTTGAGTCAAGGCGGAATGACCGTTCTAGCGCATAGTCGTCATGATATGGAAATGCTAGAACGCTGGTCTAACTCACTACAGTTACAGGGCGTAGATGCTGAAATGCTCAGCTGTGCAGAAATAGAGAAACAGAATCCCCTCTTAGATATCTCAAAAAATGCTCGCTTCCCTATATGGGGAGGTTATATACAGCGACGGGGCGGTGTTGCGCGGCATGATGCTGTTGCCTGGGGCTATGCGCGTGCAGCAGACAGTCTCGGTGTGGATATTATCCAAAACTGTGAAGTCACTGATATTCAAATTTCAGGTAATAGTGTTTCGGGTGTATCTACTAATCAAGGGTTTATTCGGGCTGATAAAGTTGCCTTTGCTGTTGCTGGACATACTAGTGTACTTGCTGAAATGGCTGGTTTTTCTGTTCCTATTGTAAGTCAGCCTTTGCAGGCAATGGTTAGTGAACCCATTAAGCCATGTTTAGAAGGTGTGGTTGTCTCTCCATTAGTTCATGCCTATGTTAGTCAGTCAGACCGAGGTGAAATTCTCATTGGTGGAGGTGCAGATCGTTATCCATCATATGGTCAGCGTGGAAATCTGCCGGTATTAGAAGAAACGGTTACTGCGACTCTAGGGCTATACCCGAGTTTTAGCCGTCTTAAGCTAATGCGCCAGTGGGCTGGCATTGTAGATATAACACCTGATTCTAGCCCGATCATTGGTAAGACCTCAGTAACAGGTTTGTATATCAGCGGTGGTTGGGGGACAGGGGGCTTTAAGGCTATCCCTGCGGGCGGAGACACTCTTGCCTATACCATTGCCCATGATCAACCACATGAGTTAATAAAACCGTTCTCAATAGATAGATTCGCAAAAGGATCGCTTATTGATGAAGGGGCAGCCGCCGGTGTAGCACACTAACGGCTACGGACTATAGGAGAATAAAAAATGTTAAGAATTAATTGCCCATTCTGTGGTATCCGTGATGAAGAAGAATTTGATTGTGGTGGCGAAGCTCATGTTACGCGGCCAGAAAACCCTGCGAACTTGAGTGATGATGAATGGAGTCATTATCTATTTAACAAGGTTAACACTAAAGGCATTCTTTTAGAGCGCTGGCGTCATACCTATGGATGTCGGCAATGGTTCAATATGGCACGTCATACCGTGTCTCATGAAATTATTGAAATATACCCGATGGGAAGCTTTCCTTCTTTTAATGGAATGAACGTTGAAAATGTCGTGAAGGAGGTAGAGGCATGAACCTATCTAAGCAAATTAATCCACTCGATCGTGTCACTAACGCTCACCGAGTCAATCCTGCTAAACCGATATCATTTAAATTTGATGGTAAAACATATGTGGGCTGTGAAGGGGATACTCTAGCTTCAGCCCTGTTAGCGAATGATGTAACGGTTGTTGGACGAAGCTTTAAATTGCACCGTCCTAGAGGGCTTATGAGTGCCGGTATTGAAGAATCAAATGCGTTGATTCAACTAGAGTCAGGTTCGGGATACGATGAGCCCAATGCGCGTGCCACGCTCATTCCTCTATACGAAGGGCTGAATGCTAAGGGACAGAACTCATGGCCTAATGTCAACCGTGACGTATTTAGCGTGTTGAGTTTATTTCACCGAATGTTTCCTGCCTCTTTTTATTATAAGTCAATGATGTGGCCAAGCTGGCATTTCTATGAGGGGCTTGTTCGAAAAATGGCGGGCCTTGGTAAGTTGCCTGAGCTTCCTGATAAACAGCATTATGAAAAACAAAATATACACTGTGATGTGCTTATCTGTGGCGGGGGTGCGTCAGGCTTAGCTGCAACGTTAGCGCTTGCTCATACCGATAAAAAAGTTTTACTAGTCGATGCCCAAGAAGAATTCGGCGGTAGTCTTTTGGGTGAAAATAGAAGTATCGGAAGCCAAAGTGGTCTTGAATGGGTTGAGAATACTTTATCTCAGTTACAAGCGGCGCCTAACGTAACCATGTTATCAAGGACGATGATTAGTGGTTACTACGATCAGAATTTCTTAGTAGGCTCTCAACGAGTTACAAATCATTTAGGGCGCTCTAATGAGAATAAGAAAATTAGAGAACGGTTATTACGTATTAGGGCCGAACATGTTGTATTAGCTACAGGTGCCATTGAGCGCCCCTTGGTATTTCCTAATAACGATCGCCCTGGAATTATGCTGGCATCCGGTGTTCAGTGTTATTTGAATCGTTATGGCGTCAAAGCAGGACAGCGTGCAGTTGTTGTTTGTAATAATGATAATGCGTATCGCGTCGCGTTTGATATGGCCAATGCGGGGGTCGATGTTGCAGCCTTAATTGATACGCGTGCCAGTGTTAATGGCCCTTTTCAGTCCAAAATTAAAGAAATGGGCATTCCGCTGTATGCGGGAACCATGATTCGTAAGGTGCACGGACGCAGAAAGGTAAAAGCCGTATCTATTGCTGCACATAATGGTGACGGTCACTTAGGTAAAACCATTAAAACTATTGAGTGTGATTTAGTGGCGATGTCTGCTGGTTGGACGCCAACCATTCACCTCTATTCTCAGGCCGGAGGGCAATTAAGTTTTAATGATGAGCTTAAGTGTTTTGTTCCTAATCGGTGCGATCAGAATATATCGGTTATAGGGGCAGCTAATGGACGGTTTCATCTTGAAGAGTGCTTAACGGATGGATTACATGTAGTACCTAAGACATTAGGTACTACAGTTAATCCAGAGTTGAATATTAGTGCGTGTGATGAGTTCGCAGAAGAACCAAGTGAAGCTTATTGGTATACCAAAAATGAGAATTCAGAAAAGCAATGGCTGGATTTTCAATATGATGTGAAAGTGTCAGATATTGAGCTCGCGAATCGAGAGAACTTTCTTTCTATCGAACATGTTAAACGTTTTACCACGAATGGGATGAGCGTTGACCAAGGTAAGACGAGTAATGTTAACGCACTCGCTGTTATGGCTGAGCTGTGCGGTAAGAAAATAGAACAGGTTGGTACAACTAAGTTTCGCCCGCCATATCACCCGGTCACTATTGGAGCATTTGCGGGACGTGATATTAGGGAAAACTATTCGCCTCGGCTCGAAATGCCAGCCCATCAGTGGCATGTTGCCAATGGCGCACATATGGAAGATATGGGCGGATGGCAACGACCTGAATATTACTTACAGTCAGGGGAAGCAGAAGAGGATGCTATTCGTCGAGAGGTTTTGGCCGTGCGCCATAGCGTTGGAATGTTTGATGGTTCACCGCTGGGTAAAATTGAGGTTAAAGGACCTGATGCTGCTGCATTCTTGAATCGAATTTATGTCAATAATGTTGAGAGCTTAAAAACTGGCTTTGCTCGTTATGGCCTGATGTGTAATGAGAACGGTGTCGTCATGGATGACGGTGTATTTGTTCGATTGTCCGATGATCATTTTTTATTACATACAACAAGCTCTGGGGCTTCACGTATAAGCCTGTGGATGGAGGAATGGCTGCAATGTGAATGGCCTAACTTGCAAGTCGTTATTTGTAATGCGACTACGCAGTGGGCAAATGTGACGGTTAGTGGTCCAAAAGCTCGAGATGTTGTGGCGTTATTGGCATCAGATATCGATTTTAGTCGTGAAAGCTTTCCGCATATGCAAGTTCGGATAGGTACTGTTAATGGTGTTGATGCTCGGGTGCTAAGGGCAAGCTTTACAGGAGAGATCTCATACGAAATAAGCGTTCCAGCACGTTATGGGCAAGGCTTATGGGAGGCTATTTATAAAGCAGGAGAAGCCTATGGTATCACGCCCTATGGCATTGAATCTTTATTGGTATTGAGAACAGAAAAAGGGTATTTACATATTGGCGTTGATACCGATGGAACGACCAACCCGCTAGATCTTGGGTGGGGTCGAGCTATCGCTAAGAAAGAAGTCGACTTCATTGGGCGGCGATCGTTAAGTCGACCTAATGATACAAGAGATGATCGCTTTCAATTTGTGGGTATTGAGGTAGTCAACCCAAGTGATTCATTACCTGTCGGTGGACATTTTGTTAACTCAGCTAATCCTATTATTCCGGTGAAAACAATGGGCTATGTTACTTCGTCATATTACAGTCCTAATCTAGATAAGTGCATAGGGCTTGGGTTGGTTGAAGGGGCCTCCGCAAGGGCTGGGGAGGAGACATTTGTTTATTCAAATGGCAAGACTATAGCAGTCAAATTGGTTCAGCCTTCTCATTTTGATAGTAAAGGGGAGAGATTGAATGGATAAGTTAGCATTGCAGACAACCTTGAATAGTACATCTCTAGGACATGAAGAGGTGAATATCAGTGGAATTCGTATTAATCCGGTCAGTTCTTTTGGGATGGTTCGGCTGCAAGGCCCTGGAAATGATCGAGTATTTAAGGAGTTCGTAGGAACTGAAATTGTCAACCTTCCTGGGCCTAGTGAAACAGCGGTTACAAATGAGCTACGATGTCTTTGGCTAACGCCGAATGAATGGTTATTTGTAACGACTGAAGGACAAGAGGTTGAAGTTCTAAAAAAACTGCAACCTATCACAGTGGGGCGAGCTGCACTTGCGACTATGATTACAGATAGTCGAGCTGTATATGCCATTTCCGGTGATAAAGTTGAGCAATTACTCAGTAAAATATGTACTTTGAATCTGGAGTTGACATCATTTCCAATAGATCATTGTGTTATTACTAGAATGGTCGGCATCGCAGTAATGATTGTCCGTTTGGAAGAATCAATGTTTGAATTTTATGTTGATCGATCACAAGCTACATTTTTCTGGGAACGGCTCAAAGATGCTGCTTTGGAATTGTAAAATGAAAAGTATTATGGATAGTTGATAGTAAAGTTAATTACAGACTCTATATGGAGTCTGTAATTTAAATATAGGAAGTTTAGGTGGGATGTGAGTATTGATTAAATAAAGGTATATGCTGAATAATATTTTTATTTGATTATAGATTTAGCTGTTTTTAATATGACAGATTGTTTTTTACAGGTAAGTCAATGACACTTTCATTGGATTGTTTTTGCAAAGGTGCTTCTAATCCAGCTGCAGAGTAATCTATTATAATCTCCGCGTATTCTCTGTAACTTGCCGCGTCAATATCATTCATATATGTACGATTCAAATTTTTATATTCAGCTAAACCTTGCATCACACTGGTGATGAAAAAATTAAACCTTTGATGACGTATCTTTTCCGGTATGTGCGGTAGGCATACGGCTAAAAGAGCCTGAAATCTAAGCGATTGGCTTTCGGCTAAACGAATAAGGTATGCATAAGATTCGGATGCACCGTCGAATTCCATTCGAGCTAAAAATCGAATGGCAGGATACCCCCATTCCTCTTCTTCTAGTAGTCTAATGTAAGGGGTGATAAAGGCTTCTACTATATCATGTGCATCAACACTACCGGATAATTCAGCTTTAGCTTCCGCACTTTTTAGTGCTTTTTCTCGAGCACGGTTAAACCATTCCTGAATAAAGGTGACCAGAGATTCAAAAAGGCCTTGTTTGCTGCCAAAATGATAGTGAAGTGCTGAATTATTACGGTATCCAGCAGCCCTATTAATCATTCTCATCGAAACTGCATCTAGCTCACTCTCGGCAAATAGATCCAAAGCCGCCATCATGATGCGTTTTCTGCTAATTTCGCTTTGCTCGGTGTACACAATAGTTGTCATTGATAGTGTTCTAAGTCATTTAGCTTAATTTTTGCATGACTGACTTGTCTCTGTCAATGTAAGTGTGGATTAAAACAGTGCATAGGATGAATAGTGATCGCTAGTAGTAACGTAGAATAGCCTAGTTAGGTTATATTTTTTTTGAGAAGTATTTCTAGTTTTTAAGTAGTCTGAATTTTTTAAAAAATCAATGTCGTTTATGTGCATTTTTAAACAGACTGTTATTGTTGAAATATGAACTATTAATATTTGCTTTTATTTTGTTGTGTTTCTATTTTATTAGGTCGTTTCTGTTAAATCATTGCCGGTAATAATAAAGTATTTTCTTTCTATTAATGCTTTAATTAAATAACATTAGTTGAATGTAATGACAATTTAATTGTCAGTATAAGTTTAACCTGATTGGTTGGTTCGTGAATATTTATGCTGATTTTATGAGTTTATTTATATTAAACTAAAAGCTTTTTCTTAGTGCTGAATTTGGGTTTTGATGATCATGAAAATTAATAAAAAACACTCTACTCGTTATACATTGACTATTAATTGTCCTACAGCTCCAGGTGTTGTTGCCGGAGTCAGTACATATTTGGCAGAGAGAGGATGCGACATTGTTGAATCAGCTCAATTTGACGACCAGAGTGTTGGTCGTTTATTTATGCGTATTGTTTTCAATATAATGCCTGATTCGAAGTATAATTTTGATAATTTGGTTGATGGTTTCTCCGAAGTTGCCGAAAAGTTTAGTTTGAGTTGGAAAATGCGTGACTCTAACATTCCATCTAAAGTTCTAATTATGGTGTCGAAGTTTGATCATTGTTTAGATGATTTACTGTATCGTTACCATAAAGGTGAATTTAATATGGATATTACCGCTGTGGTTTCAAATCACCTTGATTTGCGGCCAATGGTGGAACGAGAAGGTATTCGGTTCATCTACTTGCCTGTGAGTCCAGAAAATAAGGTTGATCAGGAAAATAAGTTACTTGATATTGTTAAAGAAACGGAAACGGATCTTGTAGTGTTAGCTCGTTATATGCAAGTATTGACTGATAATTTGTGTAAGGAGCTTAGGGGACGGGCTATTAATATCCATCACTCCTTCTTGCCAGGATTTAAAGGTGCAAAACCTTATCATCAAGCCTTTGATCGCGGAGTGAAACTGATTGGTGCTACCGCACACTATGTGACAGCGGATCTCGATGAAGGGCCAATTATTACTCAGTCAGTACAAGAAGTTGATCATTCTCTTTATGCGGAAGAGTTAGTAGCCGTTGGACGAGATACTGAAACTAGAGCATTGGCGAAGGCTGTAAAATTACATATCGAACAAAGAGTATTTCTTGAGGGTAATAAAACAGTAGTTTTGCGATAAACTTAATGTTTTTAAAAATCAGCCAGACTATGTCTGGCTTTTTTATATTTTAAGTATATTGGCTCTATGCGTTTTTGTGGAGGTTAAATTGTATTGTTGAACGTGCCGATTATTTTTTATTGATCGGCACAGGTATGGAATGACGTTTTACTCTTGGTTAATGATCCATTTTGGTATAGAAAGGTTGTTTTGACGTAAGGTAATGGTAAGTGTATTTAAAAGTAAGCAAGCAATAGTCATCGGTCCAACACCCCCAGGCACGGGAGTGATTGCACCAGATTTTTTTGAGACGTTTATAAAATCGACATCGCCCACTAGTTTTGAATTATTTTCAGTATCTTTTATACGATTTATACCTACATCAATAATAGTGGCTCCTGGTTTTATCCAGTTTTCCTTAACTAGTTCAGGCTTGCCTACTGCTGCAATTAAAATATCAGCTTGACGACATTCGTCTTCAATACACGTTGTTTTAGAATGAGCTATTGTGACTGTGCAGTTTTCCTTAATGAGGAGTGAAGCCATTGGTTTTCCTACTATATTTGATCTGCCAAGAACCACCGCTTTGAGCCCACTAAGATCCCCCAATTGATCTTTCAACATCATTAGGCAGCCTAGCGGTGTGCATGGAATCGTTGCTTTGCCACCTGTAGACAAAAGTCCTATATTGATAGGGTGGAATCCGTCAACATCTTTTTGCGGCGCAATCGCATTGATGATCGCTTCTTCGTCAATGTGCCTTGGCAATGGGAGTTGTACGAGTATTCCATTAACGGAATTATCTTGATTTAGTTTGCTGATTAATTCTAATAATGCTTCTTGAGGAGTATTATCAGCTAGGCGATATTCAAATGAATTCATTCCCGCTTCTTTAGTCTGCTTCCCTTTACTGCGTACGTAAACTTGGCTTGCGGGATCATCTCCTACTAAAATTACAGCCAATCCTGGATGAATCCCTTGTTGTTTAAGCGATTCTACTTCATTTGCGATTCTTGATCTTAATTTGGCAGCTATTGATTTGCCGTCGATAATATTAGTCATTATTATTTTAATCCCTTTTTAAGTGATGATAAGCACCGGTTTGTTACACTGGATGGACTGTTTTTGATGTTTTAATTTTACCTGATTGAGGTGTTTTTGTTTTTTCTAAAGCGACTTTTTTTTAGCTATAGCGACGATGATGAAATGAGGATATATTAATTAATTTTTTATTTTTAAATGTGAAGGCATGACGGCCTTGACTTTATACGGCCTTATTTTTTTTGCGAGGCGTTGTAGATTTTTTTATGTTGATGGATTTTAAGAGTTTAATATTGTATATATTTTTTGTGGTGATTTTGTGTTTATTATTTGTATTCTATATGGTATTTATATTCCATAAATTATCTGTAGTATTTACTCATGACATTGTTTATATGTTTGCATTTTTTATTAAAAATAGTCTTATTTTAATTTATTTTATAGGTATTATTTAATATAAAAAAATTGTTTTTTGTGTCAATTTTATATTATCGATAATGCCGTGTTATTTGGAAAGGTTGATGTTAAATTACACTGTAATTTAATAAAAATGTATGATGTTAATTGGTATTTATCTATGTGTTAAGGAATACGGGCAGGCCCTTATTCTTAGGCAGTTAATATTTAGGGCGCCGAGCTTAAAGAAGTCTACATAGGGTAACCCTCACTGTTTAGCAGGTACTAAAAGTAGGGGGTATTGAGTAGATGGTGAGCCGAATTGGTTGGATTTCATCCAGTCCCTTATAGCGACTATACCGCAAGGCTATAACAGAGAAGTCCAGAGAGTCCTCACATAGTTATCCACAGGATATGTGAGTAACTGTAAGGTTAAAGTCGTCGCACATTCAACACCCATTGAGGGCTATTTCTAATCTATGGGGATGTTTTTTAGATTCTGCTGCTCAGTCGTTGGCTTTGCCTTCTGAGGCAGCAGAAACTAGGGTAACCCTCCCCCGGTAAATAACGGTGCTCAAAAGTAGAATCTCTTCGTAATCGATGCGCAAGATCGTTTTGCACGACCGAATCATTGTATTTATCGAAGAGACACCCTGAGAACCTGCCTATCACGACTTAAATTTAGACCTTCTCGAACAGCGAATCTTTATCAATGCGGCTCTATGTCAGACTGTGGTCGTCCCCTTGCGGCATGATAGTTTTGCTTGATCCATCGGCTTATATTGTTGAGCGTGATTGGCTCATTTTTATGTTTCGCCAGACGGTGTTTGTTGCGTTTTTCTACTTGTTGAACCGTTTTACGGTCTGGTTTCAGATAGTAACGTGCATGCTGAGCGCTACGAGGGTTTCCATAAACTTCAACGCTACTGACTGATTGATGACCCATTATTACTGCAATTGCTTCGGGAGGCATATCACTGGCTTTCAAATCAGCGCCCATTTGATGGCGCCATGAATATAGTGAAGGGTGTACTTTCCGTTTTGGCCATAGTCGCTGGGTTAACGTCTCTAACCGTCTTTGCACATAGCGGACAGGATCCACATAAGGCGCGGTTATTAACATCTCATGACATTCTTTTAGACTGTTAAACATAGAGCTGTCTTCTATTTCAAGGATACGATCAAGCCCCCTTGTGCCATCACGGTCTTTTTAGCGGAAGGTATGGCTATGTAGCAGCTTCCAATGAACTGAAGATTTCTGAGTTCAGCGGGTCGACAACCCAAGTGGCTAACAAGTGACACTCCGGCAAAAACCGTCTTTTCTTTTTGCTTAACTAAGTAATCCAGAAGTTGCTTTTCATCGGCGGTATTAACGGTTTTCTGTCTTTTTTGCTTAGGCTTTATTTGGCTGCGTTTGTTGCGGTCGGCAGTGATGGGGTTAATGGTTGCTCGAATCTTATCGGCTGCTTTGTAAAAGCCGTTCTCTTTTGCAACGAGGGACAGAGCCGCGCGTAAGCGCCTCCAATAATCCGGACGGTAGTCGGTTGCGCAGACCTTTAGCGCATCGTAAACGGTCTTAGCCGTAGGCTTCACTATTCCGTGCTTGGTATAAAAATGCTTTGCTAGTCTTCTGTATTCTTCCTTTGTTTTTTCATTCATGATGACACTCCATATCATTGTTTTTTGGCGACATCCTTGTCGTTAAAAATTAGTATAGTGCTTAATTTTCAAAAGGTTGTGTTTATTTTTTAGCTGGATTGGTCACTTTGAGTGTGTCGCTAAAACATCAAAAAAATGCTGATTTCAGTACATCTGAGTGCTATTGGTGTGTTAGCGTCTAATATGCAAATAAACTCAAATATTGCGATTATTTAAGCTATTTTGACCATGCGTAGATAATGCCTGATCAATGGGTAGTGGAAGCCGCATTATGAACGAGTGCTAAGCTTAGCCACTGTCTTTTTTGCATTAGCTATCTTCTGGTTAAGCTGTCAATTTTGTATGTTTGTTGCACCCAACTAGCAGCTCTGTGAGCTGCGCCCGCCATTCCAATGGCTGCTCCAAGCGTCAAGCTCTACTCAAAAATCACAAAAAGCGTGATTTTTTGCGTTCCAGCTTGACCCTTTCCGCATCCATTTTCATTCAGGGCGGGGGTTCTCACCCCTCTTCGCTCCTTCGTCGCTACGGGGGATTCCGTCGCCGGTACCCGTCGAACACCCCCATACTTGCCATGGCAAGTATGGTTAGAGCGGTTGGGTGCAAGTATGCCTGTTGGTGGCAATAATATCGGCGTTATTATTGTCATGCTCACCACTTACTGCCCGGATGGTCAGCAAGCTGTTCGCGCTAATTTTTAACGCGCAAACCCCAGCCATATTGTTTTTATGAGCTTGAGTGAAACCCGTCGCTGGGTTGCTGACTAATTCCACTCAAGCCCATTTATTGCTGTTCCAATTTACTTGTTATCAATAGCGGCAGCTCTATTTACTGTTGTGCAATTTAGATTGGCTTCAAGCGGTGTTATATTTATTCATCGAATAAACGTGTCGTGGGCAAACAGGACGTTGGGCATGGACAAAAAGAAACTTAGCGAAACGGATATCATCAGTAAGTTTATCCTTCCAGCGGTCAAGGCGGCAGGTTGGGATGATATGAGCCAGATTCGCCAAGAGGTGAAGCTGCGTGATGGTAAGGTTATTGTGCGTGGTCAGACCGCGGCGCGTAAGAAAGTCAAGTCAGCTGATATTGTGCTCTATCACAAGCAGGGCCTGCCTTTGGCGGTGATTGAAGCCAAAGCCAATAAGCATGAGATCGGCAAAGGGATGCAGCAAGGGCTAGGTTATGCCGCTCTGCTGGAAGTGCCTTTTGTGTTTGCCAGCAACGGTGACGGTTTTGTCTTTCACGATAAGACTAACCCCGAAGCGCTGGAAGCCGAGATCAGCCTAGATGATTTTCCGACACCGGCTCAACTTTGGCAGAAGTTCTGCGAGTGGCGCGGTTTTACGGCCGCTCAGTTACCGATTATTACCCAAGACTACCATGATGATGGCAGCGGAAAATCACCCCGTTATTATCAGTTGCAAGCGGTTAACAAAACCCTAGAAGCAATATCCCTCGGCCAAAATCGAATATTGTTGGTGATGGCTACCGGCACCGGTAAAACCTATACCGCGTTTCAGATCATCTGGCGCTTATGGAAGGCTAAACATAAGAAGCGTATTTTGTTTTTGGCCGATCGCAACATTCTGGTCGATCAGACCCGTATCAATGATTTTCAGCCCTTCGGTCAAGCGATGACTAAGATCACTGGCCGTACGGTTGATCCAGCCTATGAAATTCACCTTGCGTTGTATCAAGCGCTCACCGGCCCAGAAGAATCACAGAAAGCCTATAAGCAGGTTGATCCCGATTTCTTTGACCTTATTATCATCGACGAGTGCCATCGTGGTAGTGCAGCGGATGACAGTGCATGGCGCGAGATTCTGGAATACTTCAGCAGTGCCACCCAAGTGGGGCTAACCGCGACACCGAAGGAAACGGAAGAGGTCTCTAACACCGATTATTTTGGTGAGCCGGTGTATACCTATTCCCTTAAGCAGGGCATCGAAGATGGTTTTCTGGCCCCCTACAAAGTGGTGCGGGTGGATATCGATATTGACCTGCAAGGGTGGCGGCCCACCAAAGGGCAGGTGGATAAAAAAGGTGAGCTGCTGGAAGATAGAATCTACAACCAGAAAGATTTTGATCGCACACTGGTGATCGATGAACGTACCGAGCTGGTGGCGAAAACGATCACCAGCTACCTACAGCGCACCGATCCCATGGCGAAAACCATTGTCTTCTGTAATGACATCGACCACGCCGACCGTATGCGTCGTGCATTGGTGAATCTGAATCCTGAACAGGTCGCCAAAAACGAAAAGTACGTGATGAAGATCACCGGTGATGATGAGATCGGTAAGGCGCAGTTGGATAACTTTATTAATCCTAAAAAGCCCTACCCAGTGATCGCCACCACCTCTGAGCTAATGAGTACCGGTGTCGATGCCAAAACCTGCAAGCTGGTGGTATTGGATCAAACGATTCAATCCATGACCAAGTTTAAGCAGATTATTGGGCGTGGCACCCGTATTGATGATCGTTATAACAAACTGTGGTTTACCATCCTCGATTTTAAGAAAGCCACCGAGCTGTTTGCCGATGAACGATTCGACGGTGTCCCCGAGCGGATAATGATCGCCAATCCCGATGATATCATTGAGGGCGGTGCTGAATTAGATGACATTATTAACGGGGCTGATACGGAACATACCGATAGCGCCGTCGATGGGGACGAAGGTGTGGGTGAGCCGTCTGGTGTTTATGATCCTGTTATCGGGGATGGTAATCATGGCGATGGTGAATGGGATGAGGGTGAATCCAAAGTCAGCAAATATTACGTCAATGGCGTCAAGGTAAAAGCGATTGCCGAGCGGGTGCAATATTACGACACCGATGGCAAATTAGTTACCGAATCCTTTAAAGATTACACCCGTAAAGCGATGGCTAAACAGTTCACCTCGCTGGATGAATTTACCAAACGCTGGAACGCCGCGGAACGTAAGCAGGTCATCATCGACGAACTGGCCGATGAAGGTATTCTCTGGGAGGTGTTAGCGCAAGAGGTCGGTAAAGATCTCGATCCATTCGATCTTATCTGTCATGTGGTCTATGATCAGCCGCCGCTTACCCGTCAAGAGCGGGCCGATAACGTCAAAAAGCGTAACTATTTCACTAAGTACAGCGATACCGCTCAGACCGTGCTCAGCAGCCTGTTAGAGAAATACGCTGACGAAGGGGTGCAGGAGATTGAAAACATCCATGTGCTCAAGGTGAAGCCCTTTGATCAGCTCGGGCGGCCTATCGAGATCGTTAAAAAAGGCTTTGGTAACAAACAAACCTATCTCGATGCGGTGAGTGAGTTAGAGGCCGAGATCTATAGCCCAGAACCCCGTTCCGCTTAACACCTGTTTTTTATCCCCCGTGGCAGCCATCAGGCGATGTGGGTGATTGAAGCCTGATTATTTAAAAGAAAGCTTTCTAAGAGAGAATTATGTCGATCAGTTCTGCTATTAAATCTATTCAAGACATTATGCGTAAAGATGCCGGCGTTGATGGCGATGCCCAGCGTTTAGGCCAGCTTTCATGGATGCTATTTCTCAAAGTGTTCGATGCTCAGGAAGAAGAGCTAGAGATGGAAATGGATAACTACCGTTTTCCTATTCCTGAAAAATACCTATGGCGTAACTGGGCGGCGGATGATCAGGGGATCACCGGTGATGAACTGCTCGATTTTGTTAATGATGACCTGTTTGGTGATCTGAAAAACCTTGCCGCGCCAGTGGATCTGAACCCACGGGGTTTTGTGGTGAAAGAGGCGTTTAGCGATGCCTTTAACTACATGAAAAACGGCACCCTGCTGCGCCAAGTGATCAACAAGCTTAACGAGATCGATTTTACCGATTCCAGCGAACGTCATCTATTCGGCGATATTTACGAACAGATTCTGCGTGATCTGCAAAGCGCTGGTAACGCCGGTGAGTTCTATACCCCCCGCGCCGTCACCCGTTTTATGGTCAACCGTATCGACCCTAAGCTGGGGGAAAGTATTATGGACCCGGCCTGTGGCACCGGTGGATTTTTAGCCTGCGCCTTCGATCATGTGAAAGAGCGGTACGTCCATACCGCCGCCGACCACCAAACCCTGCAACAACAGATTCACGGGGTGGAGAAAAAGCAGCTGCCCCATCTGCTGTGTACCACCAATATGCTACTGCATGGCATCGAGGTGCCGGTGCAAGTGAGACACGGCAACACCCTCAATAAACCGCTCTCTAGCTGGGATGAAGCGATCGATGTGATCGTCACCAACCCACCTTTTGGTGGCACAGAAGAGGATGGTATCGAGAAAAACTTCCCCGCCGAACTGCAAACCCGCGAAACCGCCGATCTGTTTTTACAGTTGATTATCGAGGTCTTGGCAGGCGGGGAAAATGGCCAAGGCGGACGCGCAGCGGTAGTACTGCCCGACGGCACCCTGTTTGGCGAAGGGGTGAAAACCAAGATCAAAAAACTACTCACCGAAGAGTGTAATCTGCACACCATTGTGCGTCTGCCTAACGGTGTGTTTAACCCCTATACCGGTATCAAAACCAATATCCTGTTCTTTACCAAGGGCCAGCCCACTCAAGATATCTGGTTCTATGAACACCCGTACCCAGAAGGCGTAAAGAACTACAACAAAACCAAACCGATGCGTTTTGAAGAGTTCCAGACCGAGATCGACTGGTGGGGCGATGAGGCCGATGGTTTTGCTGCACGGGTCGAAAACGAACAGGCGTGGAAGGTGAGTATCGACGAGGTGATCGCCCGCAACTTTAACCTCGATATTAAAAACCCCCATGTCGGTGAACAGATTATTCACGACCCTGACCAACTGCTGACCGATTTCACCACACAGCAACAAGCGATCGGCGAACTGCGTAATCAGCTTAAAGCGATTCTGGCTGATGCCCTTGGTAAGGGGGCGTGAGCATGAGCAGTATCATTACCGACAATATTGATATCTGGACCTCGGCCATTAAAACCCGCTCCTCAGTGGGGCGGGGCAGCAGTAAAAAGCTCGATCTATATGGCATCAAGAAACTGCGGGAGTTGATTCTGGAATTGGCGGTGCGCGGCAAGCTGGTGCCGCAAGATCCCAACGATGAACCTGCCTCGGTATTACTGGAACGGATTGCCGCTGAAAAAGCGCAGTTGGTAAAAGAGAAAAAGATAAAGAAGCCTAAGGCATTGCCGGAGATTGGTGAGGATGAAAAGCCGTTTACACTTCCAGTTGGATGGGAATGGGCGAGACTTGGTGCCGTCGGGTATACCCAAACGGGTGGAACACCTAAGAAGAATCACTCTGAATATTTTGGAGTCGATATTCCGTTTATAAAACCTGCGGACATTCAAGTAAGTGGTATTAAGTACGATAATGAAGGACTTTCTCATGCAGGAGAGACCGCTTTAGGTCGGACTGCTCCTGAGGGCTCCATTCTGATGGTATGTATAGGTACTATCGGTAAATGCTATTATATCGATAGACCTTGTACCTTTAATCAGCAAATTAACTCAATAACCCCTTTCGTTGATATTACGGCATTCCTATTCAATACATTATCTGCAAATTACTTTCAGAGAGCCGCTTGGGCGCTTTCTTCTAGTACTACGATTGCAATTATTAATAAAGGTAAATGGGAATCTCTACCTGTTCCGTTAGCTCCTCTATCCGAACAACACCGTATCGTGGCGAAAGTCGATGAGCTAATGGCGCTATGCGATCAACTGGAACAGCAAACGGAAACCAGTATCGAGGCCCACGCCACGCTGGTGGAAACCCTACTAGCAACCCTGACCAACAGCGCCGATGCCGCGGAGCTGGAACAGAACTGGACTCGCCTTGCAGGCCACTTCGACACCCTGTTCACCACCGAACAGAGCATCGACCAGCTGAAACAAACCGTCCTGCAACTGGCGGTGATGGGTAAACTCGTCCCCCAAGACCCCAACGACGAACCCGCCGCCGTGCTGCTGGAAAAAATCGCCGCCGAAAAAGCGCAGTTGATCAAAGATAAAAAGATAAAAAAACAGAAACCACTGCCGCCGATTGGTGAGGATGAGAAGCCGTTTCCGCTGCCGGAAGGGTGGGAGTGGGTGCGTTTCTCATTATTATCGAATGAGGTGGCTACTGGCCCATTTGGTTCCATGATAAATAAAAGAGAATATATAGATGGAGGTGTGCCTTTAATAAATCCATCTCATATGGTTGATTCAAAAATATATGAAGATTCATCTATCTCTGTGACTAAAGAAAAAGCCCAAGAACTTGATTCATATAAAATTAAGAAAGGGGATATTGTTATGGCAAGGCGTGGCGAAATGGGGCGGTGCGCATTAGTAACTGAACGTGAACATCTCTGGTTATGTGGAACTGGTAGTTTTGTTTTACGGTTTAGTGAGACTATTTCTAGACCTTACATACTTCTCCTTTTTAGAACTTCATGGATTAAGGAATATTTGGGAGGTAAATCAATTGGTACGACGATGGTAAATTTGAATCATGGTATCTTGAATAAAATGCCGTTGTTATTACCTCCGGTTGCTGAACAACACCGTATCGTCGCCAAAGTCGATCAACTGATGGCCCTTTGTGACCAACTGAAAACCCGCCTACAGCAAGCCCAGCAAACCCAATTGCATCTGGCCGATGCGCTAGTGGATAGTGCGATAGAGGCATAGCCATAGCATACGGGCCGCCTTGGCTCAGTTATCACGAACAGTGACAGTCGCTGAAAGGTCGAGGGTTTGTTGTGACTGTCGATGAGCGTGCTTTGGTTTATCGGTAACGAATGACCGTTTAAGTGGTTATGGGTGCTCTTTTGTAGGGGCGAGTGGATTGATTCTATTGCCCCTGTAAACGATCTTGCTTCTGTTTTGCGATATGGCTGTCGGATACGGTTTTCACCTGTTCGTCAGGCTTTACACGCCGATACAACTTTGATGTTATTTAACATCGGTAACGATGTTGAAAAACACTCTACATGTGTACACATGTAGAGTGTTAATTGATCACGGTGAAGGGCTGTCACGTAGATAAGAAATTAAAAAACAATGTTCGCCATGGTCATAGAAAAGACAGCACGTCACTTTCTGTCACCATCTTTAGAATGATTGATTTTCGATGCTGTATTTGACTGTTCTCTGCTGAGTAGGTCGCACGCTATTTCAGGCTTTCTATAGGGCACCATGAGCTTCGAATGTCTTGGGTGTTTGACCTGAAACTTGGCTAGTTCTGAATAGAAAAAGTGCCCGCTATATTTGGTGGCTATCGTCTGTCATATCCGTTGGGTGTGAAAAAGGTATTTAATGTCGGATAGCGGTTGTTGGCGTCGGTGATGGCGAGTCTGAATAACGATATTTTATCGAAGTAAGAACTGAGCGCTCTACTTGAAAAACTACACAGAAGAGGGTGTTTTCATGGCTTATTTTTCATGCAAACTCTACATGGATTTTTCTGTAGACATAAAAAAACCGAGGGCTAAGTCAGCACTCGGTTATCTATTTAGTAGTTTTGAATCAATGAGTTAAGTGGTACCAGTGGCCGGACTCGAACCGGCACGCTTTTAAGGGCGGGGGATTTTGAATCCCCTATGTCTACCAATTCCATCACACTGGCGCAGACACTTAAACTCTACATGGCTCTACATGCCATTTTTAACGCTTGAACTTAACAATTTACTATAAAAATCAAATTGTTGCAGCAGTTTTTTTGCTAGAGGGGTTGAATTTTGAATCCCCTATGTCTACCAATTCCATCACACTGGCCCAAACGTGGAGCGTATTATACGTCTCGTTTTGATTTGGTCAATGAGATTCATGAAATTTATTTAAAATCATTTATCTCATGACCATTTTACTAACGCTCTACGAAGGCGCGTTCGATGACGTAATGGCCACTCTTCCCGTTACGGGCTTCGGTAAAGCCCATGCTATCGAGGATATTGGTGGTGTCTTTGATCATGCTAGGGCTACCGCAGATCATAAAACGATCATCATCCGTATTGAGGTCCGGTAGGCCAAGATCCTTCGTCAGCTTGCCTGTGGCGATCAGATCGGTCAGTCGTCCCTGATTACGGAAGCGCTCTCGGGTGACGGTCGGGTAATACAGCAGTTTGTCGCTGATCATATCGCCAAAGTATTCGTTGCTCGGCAGATGGTCTTGGATCACATCGGCGTAGGCTAGCTCTGACAGTTCACGCACACCATGGGTGAGGATGACCTGATCGTATTGCTCGTAAATTTCCGGATCTTTAATGATGCTCATAAAGGGTGCAAGGCCGGTACCGGTGCTGATCAGATAAAGATGCTTACCTGGTAACAGGTTATCGTTGATCAGCGTGCCAGTGGGTTTGCGACTGATCAGAATCTGATCGCCGACTTGAATGCGTTGTAATTTGGAAGTGAGCGGACCGTCTTGTACCTTAATACTGAAGAATTCGAGTGTATCTTCATGGTTGGCACTGGCGATACTGTAGGCACGCATGAGTGGGCGACCTTCGTGCTCTAGGCCAATCATGGTGAAGTGGCCGTTTTTAAAACGAAAACCGGGATCTCGGCTAGTGGTAAAGCTGAACAGGGTATCGTTCCAGTGATGTACGCTGAGAACTTCTTCGCGACCGATGTTTGACATGGAACTACCTCATATAGGTGAGTTGATAGTGATTGATGCTTAATTTGTGTAAGTAAGTTATAAAAATCTAGTTACTTATCTCTTAAGTGCATATTAGGCCGATCTGCTATATTGTTAAAGACGCTTATTGTGATAATACTTATCGGAAAAACTGGTTATGAAATATACCTTACGGCAATTAGAGGTGTTTATGGCGGTGGCGCATTTCGACAACATCTCCCGTGCTGCGGAGAGCTTGTCGATGTCACAGTCGGCGGCGAGCGGTGCGCTGCGTGATCTAGAGTCACAATTCGATATTCAGTTGTTTGATCGTATTGGTAAGCGGTTGAAAATTAATGAATTGGGGCGGCTGCTTAGGCCGCGCGCAGAGGCTTTGTTAGAGCAGGCGCGAAGTTTACAACAGGATATGACGCAGCATGAGGCGGTTGGGCAGCTGAAAATCGGTGCCACCATGACCATCGGTAATTATTTAGCGGTGGGTTTGATGGCCCGGTACCTCAATGAACAGCCCAGGGCAAAGTTGGATCTGCAGGTCGCTAATACGTCAGTGATTGCTGCTCGGTTGGTGAACTTTGAGCTGGATATCGGTCTCGTGGAAGGCGAGGTGCAGCATCCTGATCTAGAAGTGACCCCTTGGTTGACCGATCGGCTAGAGGTGTTCTGTGCTCCGGATCATCCTCTCGCGAGTAAGCATCAGCTGAGTGATACGGATTTGTTGGCCGCTCGCTGGGTGCTGCGGGAGCAGGGTTCAGGCACCCGTCAGGCATTTGATTGGGCGTTGCATGGGTTGTTGCCTAATCTCAATGTGCTGTTAGAGTTGGAACACGTTGAGGGTATTAAACAGGCGGTGACGCAGGGGTTAGGGATCGGCTGTTTATCCCGTATCGCCCTGCAGGAATCCTTTGAGCTGGGCACATTAGTCCCTTTGCGTGTGGCGGGGCGTGATTTTAGTCGCCAGTTATATTTAGTGATTAACCGGCATAAGTATCGCAGCGCGGGTATCGAACGCTGGATCGAGTTGTGTCATCAAGCCTAATGGTCGTTTAACGGGCCTGCTGATGGAGCGGCGTTTATCTCTACGACAACAAGTGGTTGGGGCGGTTATCGTCGGTTTTACAAATTTCTTACAAAATCGATAATTTCATCTGACTTTTCCACATCTGCCTGAGCGTAGAGTGAATACAGCGGTGGCTTTGTTCCACTAGACTCTCAATTCAGGAAGGTGATCATGAAAACTCAATCCGACAAACCGATGCTAAGACGCACAGTACGAACAATAGGCTTTGTGTTGCTGAGCCTGCTGCCCGGGCTAAGCCAGGCGAATCAGGTGAATCTCAATATTAATTTGGCGACGCCCGTGATGGAGGCCGATCAACGTCACCGTGCGTTTATTAAGGTGTCACTGGAAGGTTTTAAGCAGCAAGATCAGCAGGCGCGGATACCGGCGAATGTTGCGATTGTGTTGGATAAGTCAGGTTCCATGGGCGGGGATAAAATTCAGTATGCCCGTGAAGCCGCCATTATGGCGATTAAACGTCTCGATGAACGGGATATCGTCTCGGTGGTTAGTTACGATTCTCGGGTGCAGGTGGTGGTGCCAGCGACACAGGTACGTGATCAGCAGAGTATTTATCATGCGATTCGTGATGTTCATGCGAGTGGTAATACCGCCCTGTTTGCCGGTGTCAGTAAAGGTGCCCATGAGCTACGTAAATTTCTTAGCCGTAATAAAGTCAACCGAGTGATTTTACTCTCCGATGGGCTGGCGAATGTTGGCCCACAGTCGGCTTCTGAATTGGGCGAGCTGGGGGCTTCCTTGGCGAAAGAGGGGATCAGTGTCACCACCATTGGCCTAGGGCTGGGATATAACGAAGATTTAATGACCCGCCTCGCTGGCTTTAGTGATGGTAACCATGCCTTTGTTGAAAATGCGGCAGATCTGGCGTCGGTGTTTCAATATGAGTTTGGTGATGTGCTGTCGGTTGTCGCGCAGGGGGTCAATATTGAGATCCACTGTAAAAACGGTGTCACGCCTATCCGCTTGCTTGGTCGCGAAAGTGAGATTATGGGTAATCGGGTCACGACCCGCTTGAATCAGTTATATAGCGAGCAGGAGAAATTCGTTATTCTTGAGGTTGAAGTGCCTAAGCAGGCGGCTGAAACAGAGCTGGAATTAGTGTCGGTGAAGGTGGCTTATGACAACCTGTTTACTCAACATCAAGAGCAGTTAACGGGGCAGAGTATGGCTCGTTTTAGTGGTTCTGCCCAAGAGGTCGAAGCGGCTCGGGATGATAAGGCGCTGGAAGCGGCGGTGGAACAGGTCGCTAATGAATACAGCCGAGATGCCATTGAAGCACGGGATAGCGGTGATCTAGCAGGGGCGAAGAAGATTCTCCAAGATAGCGCCTCCTATTTAGGGTCACAGGCTGAATCTTTGAGTTCTCCCCGTTTGCAAGAGCAACAAGAGGAAGCCCTGCAGGATGCGGACGAACTTGAAACGAATCAGGATTGGAATAAACAGCGTAAAGAGCTGAAAGCACGGCAGTATAAACGTGCCACTCAACAAACCTATTGATGCGTGCCAACCTATAGCGCTGGGTGAATCTTCGGGTTTGCCCAAGCTACACCGGAAGAGCCTGTGAAAAGACGAACACCTGTATTGCTTGCTGTGATTATTACGCTGCCGTTGCTGCTGCTGGCTTGGTTCGGGGTGCGCTTGCAGTTAGATCAACAACAGGTGGTCGCCCATCAATTGAATAATTTGGTGACGAGCCGGCTGCAGAACATTGATGAGCAGTTTCAGGAGCACTTTTTTCTACTGCAACAGCGTTTTATTCGTCAGGCCGAGGCGTTGCAGCAGGATACAGCAGGGCAGTATAGCGTTGGGCCGGTGCGCCGCTTTATCGATCAGTCGGCGGTGATTAAGCAGATGTTTGTTTTATCGGCGACGGGCGAGCGTCGCTTTCCCCCTATCGATCAGCCGTTAAACCAGCAAGAGCAAGATTTTGTTGAGTTAACCCGAAAGCTGTTGCGTGAGCCTGAACGCTTTACCATGCCGGTGCTAGACCCGGTTGGGCAGACAGCAGCCCCGAGCGAGGTTAAGGTGGGCCGTGACGAGTTGCAGAGTGCGCAGCTGAGTGATTCGGTGGCACAAAAATCCCGTTACAGTGCCGATGCGGCTGTGCAAACCCTCGCGAATGCAGCGCCCCGCTTGCCTGATCAACCCCATGGATGGATAGCTTGGTATGCCGAGGCGGGTTTGCAACAGATCTTCTGGTGGCAGGATAGTGAGGGTAATACCGTCGGGTTTGCCTTGAACTCGGCGCGGTTGTTATCGGATCTCATCAATCTGCTGCCATCCAGTGCGGTTGCCAATGCAGAGGCACCATTATTCAGTGATGTTGATACCGATAGTGACATTCAGCTGGTGAATGATCGGGGTGAAGTGGCTTATCGCTGGGGTGGGCAGTCGCTAGATAGTGCACAAAAACCGTTACAAACGTTGCCACTGAGTCACCCCTTGGCGAGCTGGCATCTGGCCTATTATGCCGCCGAGTTACCCGCTGCGATTACCGGTTGGTTGGGGCTGATTGTTTTATTAGTGTTACTGGCCGCAGGTTTGTCGAGTCTAGCTTATCTGTTGTACCGCGAGCATAACCGCGAACTGCGTATCGCCGAACAACGGGTCAACTTCGTTAATCAGGTCTCCCATGAGCTGAAAACGCCGTTGACCAATGTGCGTTTATATACCGAGATGCTAGAACAGGAACTGCCCGATGACGAGCCGGTGGCACAGCGCTATTTGGGCGTGATCAGCAGTGAGGCGGGGCGACTGTCGCGTTTGATCGAAAATGTACTGAGTTTTTCGCGCGCTAAACGTGAAGGAGTGAGTGTTCGCTATCATCAGGGCGTCATTGATTCAGTGATTGAACAGGTGGTGGCGTTGTTCACGCCGGTGCTCAGTGCGCGGCACCTCAGCATTCGATTTAACGGGCAGGCGACCCAGTTGTGCCAGTTTGACAGTGAGGCTTTAGAACAGATTCTTAACAACCTGCTGAGCAACTGTGAGAAATATGCCGCTGAAGGGCGCTTTGTTGATATCAATAGTTGGCAGGCGGAACAGCCGGATGGTTTGTGCAGCTACATCCGTGTGACTGATTTTGGCCCAGGGGTGTCGGTAGAGGATGCGCAGAAGTTATTTGAGCCATTCTATCGGGGTAGCGACAAACTGACGGAAGGGGTGAGTGGTACGGGAATTGGCTTGGGCTTGGCGCGGGATTTGGCCCGAGCGCATCGCGGGGATTTAGTCCTAGAGCCGCGTACGACAACGCCACTTACCGAGGGGGTTAGTTTTTTACTGACCTTAGCCACGCCAGTGAATGGCCCCGAGAATAATTAGGCCATATCGATGATAAGACGGAAAACCGAATGAAATTATTAATTGCCGAAGATGATCTGCATATCCGTCAGGGGCTGGCGACTTTACTGGAAGCTGAAGGCTATGACTGTATCGAAGCGGCCGATGGTGAGCAGGCCTGGCAGTTATACCAGCAGCATCAGCCTGATCTGGTGCTATTGGATATTATGATGCCAAAACAGGATGGTTATGCGGTGTGTCGCCGTATTCGCCAGCACAACGAACGGTTGCCGGTGATCTTTATTACGGCTAAATCGGAAGAGATAGATCAGGTGCTCGGGCTTGAGTTAGGCGCGGATGATTACATTAAAAAGCCCTTCGGTAGCCGAGAAGTGATTGCTCGGATTCGCGCGGTGACGCGACGGGCGCAGCGTCCGCTGGTTGAACTGGCGGAGCCGGATAGCTTTGTCATGGCTGATCTTGAGATCAGACCCTCGGAGTTTCGTGCGTTGCGGGATGGTCAGGTGATTGAGTTAAGTTTAAGAGACCTGAAAATATTGCATTTGCTGTTCGAACAGCAGGGCAAAGTGGTGGGTCGTGATGCGCTGTTTAATCACTGTTGGGGGCGGGATTATTTTGCTAACAGTCGTACGCTGGATCAGCATATTTCTAAGTTACGTAAGGCGATCGAGTTGGATGCTAAGTCGCCGCGCATTATCACCACGGTGCATGGCGTAGGCTATCGTTTTGATGGCGTGTACTGATTGGGTCTGAGTTGAGAAAAGAAGCAAGGGGCTAAGAGGGCACTTGGTGCGCCCTCTTAGGTTATGTCTACTTGCTTTCGTGTTGCGCTTCACGCAGTTGCTGCTTGAGTTCGCGTCGTTTGCTGCTGGTGTCGTTAGCGTCGGCACCGATATGCGCTTCGCCCCGCTGCTCGGCCAGTTGCATCTGTTTCTGCCGTTCAATGAAGCGTTGACGCTGCTCATCGCTGAGGCTGTCATAGCAGTTCGGGCAGCTGATACCCGGTTGATACTGTTCGCTTTGCATCTGCTCTTCGGTGAGTGGCAAGCGACAAGCGTGGCACTGATCATAGCTGCCTTTTTCGAGCTGGTGGTTGACGGTCACGCGGTTATCAAACACAAAGCATTCGCCTTCCCACATGGATTGTTCCTGTGGAACCTCTTCTAGGTATTTAAGAATACCGCCTTCCAAGTGGTAGACCTCATCGAAGCCTTGCTCTTTCAGGTAAGCGGTGGATTTTTCACAGCGGATACCACCGGTGCAAAACATCGCGACCTTCTTGTTTTTTTGCGGATCTAGCTGCTCTTTAACGTAGTCAGGGAACTCGCGGAAGGTATTGGTGTTGGGGTTGATTGCGCCTTTAAAGGTACCCACCTGCACTTCATAGTCATTACGGGTATCCACCAGAGTGACTTCAGGGTCAGAGATTAGCGCATTCCACTCTTCCGGCTTCACGTAGGTGCCAACGATCCGTTTAGGGTCGATGCCCTCGACGCCCATGGTGACGATCTCTTTTTTCAGTTTAACCTTGGTGCGATGAAAGGGGTTGCTGTCGTCGATGGATTCTTTATAGCCGATATCGGCTAGCCGTGGATCATTCTGCAACCAGCTCAGCAGGGCATCGATGCCCGCGCGGCTACCAGCCACGGTGCCGTTAATGCCTTCCCGCGCCAGCAGCAGCGTGCCGCGCACATCGTTGTTTAACATGACGTTATGCAGCGGCTCACGCAGCGCTTCAAAATCTTCTAATACGACAAACTTATACATCGCGCAGACTATGGTCTGTGACATGGTATCTCCTCAGCCAATCGGATCGTAAGTCCGGAGCCTATGGTTAATAAAGGGTTAATAAATGGCTGATATAATTAAAAGGGTTAAAAAGATCAGGGCGGCATTATACGCGCATCTAAGCACTATTAAGACGGATAAAAAGTAGGGCTTTTAGATGTGCTGCGGCGTAAGTCAATTAGGCGTTTTGTAACTTGTTGATTAAAAAGAAGGTTAAGGCGTGAGTTGACGACTATGCAAGCCAGTCTTACGCTCGGAGATTTTTACTTCCTTTTTCTGAGCCATAGTAATGTCGAATTAACGCTTTGATTTAACAGGATGTGGCTATTATGCTTGAAGTACGTTTATGGCAGGGATGCAGCCTCGATAGGCACTATAACTCGTTGTTATGTGCCTTAGCGGCAAAAGCAATACTGCTTTGTAAAGATGACACAGGGAAAGAATATAATGAATATATTTAAAATGTTATTAAGCATCACCTTGCTTATTCCCACTTTAGTATTTGCCCAAGGCGGGAATGATCCTGTTGAAGGGATTGATATAATCATTAAAGAAGCAGGTGTATCAGGAAAAGTAGAATTAAATGAGACTCAGTTAAAAAGAGTCAGTGCGCTAAAAGACGAAGCCCGCTCATATTACCTTTCTGAAGTAATTCCTCCGATGCTGAACAAAGCCATGGGCGGAAAATACAATGAAAAAGAACTACAGAACATCCTGCTTAAACAGTTGCTCGCTAACCGATGTAACCCCTGTAAAGTTTTTGAAACTTTTTCGTACAAAGCTCAAGATTCACGAACAAAAGAGACTTATTCCGTCACGTTTAATCTACATACTCAAGTTGATATTTCAAAACCGCAGCGTAAGGTGGCTGAAGTGAGTGCTTCACGCGAACTTAAAGTGAAAGCCGTTCCCGATGCAATAAAATCTAAATAGGTCATTTCATAACACATTGCTGCAGTGGAAAATACTGGTCCGCGCTCGTATTTTCCGTTTTCACGTTTATTTACGGGGCCAAGGTGCCATCTGCTGTGAGTGAACGGCATGGTTAAGTAGCTAATTGGTTGTTTGGTAAGGTAATACCGTGCCTTCTAGTCTTTATGCGCTTTCTCTCGGCGCGTCGAACCGTGAGAGACGTATGTTCCCACGCTCTCCCCTGCCGTCATTGCGGTGTATCCCGTTGCTAAATCATTAGACTCTACTCGTTAATATAGCTGAAGTTTAAAGGGGACTCGGGTAGAATATGCCCCCTTTTGTCGGCTGAGTGCAGGTTGCGCAGTCAGTCATAGCTGAATCACTGAGTTTAGGTTAGCGTTTTTCTATGCAGGTTAAAGATTTTCATTTCGATCTACCCGATGAGCTGATTGCCCGCTATCCGTTGGAAAAGCGTAGCGATAGCCGCTTATTCTGTGTCGATGGCAATAGTGGTGAGTTTGAGCATCGGCAGTTTTTTGATGTATTAGAATGGCTCGAACCCGGTGATTTAGTGGTATTTAACAACACTCGGGTGATTCCGGCGCGCATGTTCGGCGAAAAAGCCTCTGGCGGTAAGATCGAAGTACTGATTGAACGGGTATTGGATGAGCGTTCGGCGTTAGCCCATATCCGTTCGAGTCGTTCGCCGAAGCCGGGTGCCGAACTGACCCTCGATGGTGGTTTGAAAGCAACGATGGTGCGCCGTCATGATGATCTGTTTGAGTTGGAATTTGATTTAGCGGAAGGGCATCTGATCGATGCCTTAGAGCAGTTTGGTCATATGCCGTTACCGCCTTATATGAAGCGTGAAGATGAGTTGTCGGATCGCGAACGTTATCAAACGGTGTATAACGAAAAACCCGGTGCGGTGGCTGCGCCGACTGCTGGTTTACACTTTGATGATGCCTTGATGCGCCGCTTGGAAGAAAAAGGTGTAAATAAGGCCTTTGTGACGCTGCATGTGGGGGCGGGCACCTTTCGGCCGGTGAAGGTAGATAATATTCAGGATCACAAGATGCATGCTGAATATATCGAGGTGTCTGAAGAGGTGTGTCAGGCGGTACGCGAAACCAAGGCGCGGGGAAATCGCGTGTTGGCGGTGGGGACTACCTCAGTGCGTTGCCTCGAAACTGCGAGTAAAAGCGGTGAGATTGAGCCCTTTTTCGGTGATACCGATATCTTTATCTTCCCCGGGTATGAGTTCCGTACGGTGGATCTGCTGATTACCAATTTCCACCTACCTGAATCGACCTTGCTGATGTTGGTGTCGGCGTTTGCCGGTTATGAGCATATGATGGCGGCCTATAAAGAAGCGGTGGCTCAGCAATATCGCTTCTTTAGCTATGGCGATGCGATGTTCTTGACCAAGCAAACGGTGAAGTGAAGCGGTTTTTATCGATGTTTTAAGTGTTAGTGATGGCTGGCGAGCCAAACTAATGGCGGCTGCAGGGCGGAAATAGTGATATCAGCCTTTAATTTATGTAATTAAGCCTTATATAGAGAAGAGATTGCAGCGCCCTTAGCGAAACCCGCGTTGAGGAAACTTACTTTTAGGAACGATTGTGACCAGAGAATGTTTTATGAAGTTTGAGCGTTTGGCGACCGATGGCAAAGCCCGTCGTGCCCGCTTGAGCTTTCCCCGCGGGGATGTGGAAACGCCGGCCTTTATGCCGGTGGGTACCTATGGTTCGGTTAAGGGGATGCTGCCGAAAGATATTGAAGCGATTGGCGCGCAGATTATTCTGGGCAATACCTTCCACCTGATGCTGCGTCCTGGTACCGAGGTGATTAAGGCCCACGGCGATCTGCATGACTTTATGCACTGGAAAGGCCCGATTCTCACCGACTCCGGTGGCTTTCAGGTGTTTAGCTTGGGCGCGATGCGTAAAATCACCGAAGCCGGTGTGCATTTCCAATCACCGGTGAATGGCTCGAAAGTATTTATGGGGCCGGAAGAATCGATGCAGGTTCAGCGCGATCTGGGTTCTGATATCGTGATGATCTTCGATGAGTGTACGCCATATCCAGCTACAGAGACTGAAGCGGCTGAGTCGATGCGGTTGTCATTGCGTTGGGCTAAGCGTTCTAAAGCTGCCCATGGTGATAGTCCTTCTGCACTGTTTGGTATTGTGCAGGGCGGCATGTTCCCGCACCTGCGGGACGAGTCGATCGAAGGCCTTAACGATATCGGCTTTGATGGCTATGCGATCGGCGGTTTGTCGGTGGGCGAGCCGAAAGATGAGATGGTGAAAGTGCTGGATCATCTGGCGTATAAAATGCCAGAAGATAAGCCTCGCTATTTGATGGGTGTGGGTAAGCCGGAAGATATTGTTGAAGGTGTGCGTCGCGGTGTGGATATGTTCGACTGCGTGATGCCAACCCGTAATGCACGAAACGGCCATCTATTTACCCGTAACGGTGTGGTAAAGCTGCGAAATGCTGCGAATAAAACCGATACCCGTCCGTTAGATGAAGAGTGTACTTGCTACACCTGCCAAAACTTTAGTCGTGCTTATTTGCACCATCTTGATAAGTGTAAGGAGATCGTTGGCTCTCAGCTAAATACGATCCACAACCTGCATTATTATCAGGAGCTTATGGCTGGATTGCGTAAGGCCATTGAACAGGGTAAATTGGACGACTTTGTCGATCAGTTCTACCATCTTAAGGGGATGGATGTTCCGCCTCTTAACGTTGAAGTTTGACTTTAAATGTTTGTTTTTATTAAGTATTAGGAGAAGCCTTAATGAGCTTGTTAATTTCTTCAGCACACGCTGCAGACGCTGCCGGACCGGGTGGTTTAGACCCAAGTATGTTCAATCTGATTTTTCTGGTTGGCTTCGGTATCATTTTCTACATGTTTATGTGGCGCCCTCAAGCGAAACGGGCAAAAGAACATAAAGCGCTACTCGGTGGGCTGACTAAGGGTGATGAAGTAATCACCGCTGGTGGCTTGATCGGTAAAGTTGTCCGTCTGAATGATGATTACATTGTTCTTAGCGTCAACGATACCACTGAACTGACGTTCCAAAAGACTCATGTCAGTGCAGCGTTGCCAAAAGGCACAATCAAACAGATCTAAGCATCAAATTGTAACAAAACGCCACTATCGTGGCGTTTTTTGGATGTGATGAAACCATGCCTTTAACAGGCTTGGTTTTTTAACCGTTTAAATCTAAATACTGGTGCCTAGGCGGGGCGTGCATGGTTGTTAACCATGTATCTATCCATCGCTGGGCTAGTTAGGGACAGAGCGCCATGCTCAATAAAAATCCACTGTGGAAAAACGCGCTGATCGTGCTGATATTGCTGATCGGCTGTATCTACGCTGCGCCTAACCTTTATCCTGATGATTATGCTGTACAGCTTTCCGGTACTCGGGAAGCGAATATTGTTAACCAGCCGTTGCTGGATCAGGTTAAGCAGGAGCTGCAGAAGGCGAATATTAGTGTTAAAGGTGATGAACTGACCGATAAAGGCGGGTTGATCCGCTTCGAAGATGGTCGTGCTCAGCTTGAAGCGAAAGAGATTATCAGCCGGACCTTGGGTGATAACTATGTTGTGGCGCTTAACCTGGCACCGACAACACCGGAATGGTTGAGAGCAGTGGGCGCAGGCCCCATGAAGTTGGGTCTCGATCTGCGCGGTGGTGTGCACTTCTTATTGGAAGTGGACATGGTATCCGCCGTTGCACAGCGTCTAGATGTTTACGTTAGCGAAATTAAGACCAAACTGCGTACCGAGAAGTTACGTTACCGTTCGGTTGATCATCGTGAAGACGGCAGCCTAGAGCTTAAATTCTCTACCGCAGATGTTCGAGATCAAGCCGAGTCGCTGCTGCGTAAGGATTACACGGAATTTCTGGTCAGCAGTGAAGACAAAGGCGGTGCGTTCTACATCAATGTCAATCTGACGGAAAGTCAAATCCGTGAGATCGAAGACTATGCGATCAAACAGAACCTAACCACCCTGCGTAACCGGGTGAATGAGCTGGGTGTCGCCGAGCCTCTGGTGCAGCGTCAAGGGCGTAACCGTATCGTTGTGCAGTTGCCGGGTATTCAAGATGCCGCTGCCGCTAAACGGATTATCGGTAAAACAGCGAACCTTGAGTTCCGTCTAGAAGCGACGACCGATGCTTCGCGGGCGACCACTGAGACCTATGACTTCCGTGATCAGAGTCGCCATGCGACCCTTGAGAAGGACATCATCATTACCGGTGCTAGCGTGTCTAATGCGCAGTCATCCTTTGATGAAAATGGTCAGCCGCAGGTGAATATCTCACTGGACGCCAAAGGTGGTCAGATGATGAACCGTACCACGCGGAATGCGATTAAACGGCGCATGGCGGTACTCTTTGTCGAGCATAAGAACCGGACACTGTATGAGACTGTGGATGGTGAGCAGGTTGCTAAGCGGGTTCCTTATGTTGAGAAACGGATTATCTCACTGGCAACGATTCAGAGTGTACTGGGTGCTAGCTTCCGGATTACCGGGCTGGACAGCGCCACAGAGTCTTCTGAGTTAGCGTTGCTGTTGCGGGCCGGTGCTTTGGCTGCCCCTATCTACTTCGTTGAGGAACGTACTGTCGGCCCAAGCTTGGGTGAACAGAATATTTCACAGGGTATGTTGTCAGTACAGATAGGCTTTGCTCTCGTGTTGCTATTTATGGTGGCGTACTACCGGGTCTTTGGTTTGCTGGCGAATATTGCGCTGACCTTTAACCTAGTGTTGTTGCTGGCGGTGATGTCGATTATGTCGGCCACCTTAACGTTGCCGGGTATTGCTGGTATCGTTTTGACCGTCGGTATGGCTGTCGATGCTAACGTGTTGATCTTCTCGCGAATACGAGAGGAGCTTAAAAATGGGTTGCCGACGCAATCGGCGATCAGTGCCGGTTTCGACCGAGCGTTCTCCACCATTTTTGATGCCAATATCACCACCTTGTTAGCGGCCGTGATTCTGTTTGCGATGGGGTCTGGTCCGGTGAAAGGGTTCGCGATTACCCTGTCGGTCGGTATTATCACCTCCATGTTCACTGCTATTCTGGTGACACGGATGTTGGTTAACTTGACTTACGGCGGTCGTGCGCTGAAAAAACTGTCGATTTGACGGAGTAGAGTAAGATGACGACTGAAAAAATCTATAACTTTATGGGGCTGCGTAAAATCGCAGCGGCCTTTTCAATTGCTCTACTGCTGATTTCGATCGGATCACTGGCGATTAATGGGCTGAAGTTTGGTCTGGATTTCACCGGTGGTTCACTCATCGAGGTGGGCTATCAGCAAGAACCGGATCTCAATGGTATTCGGGATAAGCTGGAAAATGCTGGCTATGACGATGCCGTGGTGCAAACCTTTGGTTCGCCGGTTGATATCCTTATCCGCATGGGTGTTGCTCATGACCCTAAGCTTGGTGATCATGTATTGGAAACACTGCAAAGCGGTGAGACCCAAGAGCTAACCCTACGACGTAACGAGTTTGTGGGTGCGCAGGTAGGTGAGGAGCTGCGAGAGCAGGGTGGTTTAGGCATGTTGCTGGCACTGTTTATGGTGATGGTATATGTGGCGTTCCGCTTCCAGCTGAAGTTCTCGGTCGCGTCGGTGACCGCCTTGGCACACGATGTGTTGATTGTGCTGGGCTTCTTCTCGCTATTCCAGTTTGATTTCGATCTGACGGTGTTAGCGGCGATTCTAGCGGTTATTGGTTACTCACTTAACGATACGATTGTAGTGTCTGACCGTATCCGTGAGAACTTCCGAAAACTGCGTAAAGGTGATGCACTCGAGATTATGAACGTCTCGTTGAGTCAGACCCTTGGGCGTACCTTAGTGACCTCGTTAACAACCTTGCTGGTGCTGGTGGCGCTGGCGGTGTTTGGTGGCGAAATGATCTTTGGTTTTGCTATCGCGCTGCTGGTGGGTGTCTGTGTGGGTACCTATTCTTCCATCTATGTGGCGGCAAACGTGCTGATCTTGATGGGGCTGACTAAAGAAGACCTGATCCCTCAGGAAAAACCTGAAGGCGAAGAAGTCGACGAGATGCCTTAATGGTTGTTCTTGTTTTAGCCTTGGTTTTTTGAACCGCTGGGCTAGCGACTGAAAAAACCGTGACCGTTGTCGCGGTTTTTTTTCGCCTGCGGATTGGCTCGATTTGGCGAGGCTGCGAGTCATCGCCTGTTTTGTGTCGGTTTGTTTTCTATTCGATTATTGCCGTCTCAGATAATGACGCTATTATTACGGCTGTAGCGGGAAGTGTTACTTCCGGCTTTTAAACGTGATTCTGGTTCGGCAAAGTGAGCCAGATTAAGGTATTGTTGAAGTATCGTTATTTCAAACCTACATAGCAGAAGATGATGCATGTCAGACTCAAAACATTTTTCTGAAGACCCACAAGCCGACCGCGAAGCGGAGAAGTATGAACGTCCGATTGCCAGCCGAGAGATGATCATGGCGCTGTTGGCGGAGCAAGGCGAGCCCTTGACCCGACCGCAGATTGAAGCATTGTTGGATATTGACGATGAAGAGAGCGTCGAGGCGTTACGCCGTCGTCTGCGAGCGATGGAGCGTGATGGTCAGTTAATGCGTGACCGTAAAGCCCATTATATTTTGCTGAGTAAGTTGGATTTGGTGGCTGGCCGGATCGCGGGGCATCGGGACGGTTTTGGTTTTCTTATTCCGGATGAGGGTGGTGACGATATCTTTCTCTCGGCCCGAGAGATGCGCCAGGTATTCGACGGTGATCGTGCGCTGGTGCGAGCTACTGGGGAAGATCGTCGAGGTCGGACAGAAGGCGCCATTGTTGAGGTATTAGAACGGAAAACCCGGAAGCTGGTGGGCCGCTTTCAAGGTCATGGCGGATTCGGTTATATGACGCCGGAAAATCAGCGGATCAGTAATGATATTCAAATCCTGCCTGATCCCGACGGCAAGTTAGACTATAAACAGGGTCAGCTAGTGGTGGTTGAGTTGATCTCACCGCCTTCTAAGCGAGCTAAGGCGACGGCTCGGGTGGTCGAAGTGCTGGGTGACCATATGGCTCCAGGGATGGAGATCAAGGTTGCTATCCACAACTATGATATTCCGAATGAATGGAATGATGCGATACGTCAGGAGGTGGGTGAATTAGGCCTTGAGGTACCGGATTCGGCGATCGAAAATCGAGTCGATCTGCGTGACTTACCCTTGGTAACCATCGACGGTGAAGATGCCAAAGACTTTGACGATGCGGTTTACTGTGAGCCGATACGTTCCGGTGGTTGGCGCTTATGGGTGGCCATCGCCGATGTTTCCTCCTATGTGCATCCGGGTAGTCAGTTGGATATTGAGGCGCATCTGCGGGGTAACTCGGTGTATTTTCCTGAGTTTGTGGTGCCCATGTTGCCTGAGGTGCTGTCGAACGGCCTGTGCTCGCTAAACCCAGATGTTAACCGTTTAGCGATGGTGTGCGAGATGACCATCAGTGATGCCGGTAAACTCACCGACTATACCTTCTATGAAGCGGTCATTCGTTCTAAAGCACGGCTAACCTACACCAAGGTGGGGGCTATGCTGGAAGAACCGGATTCCGAGCAAGGTATCGCGATGCGCCAGCAATATGCTGAGGTGTTGCCACATATTATCCATCTGCATGATCTCTATTTTGCTCTACGTCGCGCCCGTGAAGAGCGTGGCGCCATCGACTTTGATACCACTGAAACCCGTATTCTGTTTAGTGAAGAGCGCAAGATCGAAAAGATTATTCCGGTGGTGCGCAACGATGCACATAAGATCATTGAAGAATGCATGCTCTGCGCCAATGTGGCCGCGGCCAGTATCTTACAAAGTATGAAACAGCCCGCTCTGTTTCGTGTGCACGATGGGCCAAAAGATTCAAAACTGCAGACCCTACGTACCTATCTTGGGCCCTTGGGTTTGAGTTTAGGGGGCGGTGATGAGCCAACGCCACCGGATTATCAGGCGCTGTCTGAATCCTTAGAGGGGCGTGCCGATAAGCATGTTATCCAAGTGATGATGCTGCGATCCATGTCTCAGGCGGTATACAGCCCCGAACATAAAGGTCATTTCGGGCTGAATTATGAAGCTTATGCTCACTTTACTTCACCGATTCGTCGTTATCCCGATCTGTTGGTGCATCGGGCGATACGGGGCTTGATCCATTCGGATAGTAAGAGCAGCCATATCACCCGTCCGGCCAACTTTAAGCTCGATAAACGCTTTGCGCATCGTTACACCCTTGCGCAGATGGTTGAGCTAGGTGAACACTGTTCGATGACCGAGCGCCGTGCCGATGATGCGACCCGTGATGTGATGTCGTGGCTCAAATGTGAATATATGCAGGACTGCGTCGGCGATGAGTTCAGTGGTGTGATCTCGGCGGTGACGGGTTTTGGCGTATTTGTCGAATTGGAAGAGGTTTATGTTGAAGGCTTAATCCATATTTCGGCTCTGCCGGGTGATTACTATCACTATGATGCAGCTTTGCAACGATTGCATGGCGAGCGTAGCGGTAAATCTTTCCGTCTAGGGGATCGGGTACAGGTGCTCGTCGCTAGGGTGGATCTCGATGATCGTAAGATCGACTTTGAGCTGGTCAAAAAGCTCGAAGCGGGTGAAAAAACCGATGCTGATGCCGATAAACCCGAACCGAAACGTTTGAGTAAGCGGGAACTGCTGCGACAGGGCAAGCTTTCTCTGGCTGAGCTAGAAAGTCGACAGGGACGCAAGCCTGCAGGCCGTCCACTCGGTAGATCAGGCAAACCAGCATCGGGTAAGCCTGAGAGCAAGCGCTCTCGGCATACATCTGAATCCGAAGCACCTTGGGTGAAGTCGGATAAGCGCGACGCTAAGCCAGTCCGCAAACGTGGAGCCGAACCTAAGGGGAAGGCCTCGCAGCAGTCACTGGAAGCGAAACCGGCGAAAAACGGCGCCCGACTGAGTGAGACGGAACTAGAACTGACCCGCTTATCTCGAAAACCCGCTAAGGGGCTGAGTAATCGGGCGAAAAAACGCAAACTGAAAAAATTGCGGGGAAAACGCTCGGAGAAATAATCCGCTAACTCGATCGCCCTTATCGTTCGGCTGTTGTTAACGAGGGCTTTCATTGCAATGAAATAAAGGCAGATATCATCTTGGGTGGTATCTGCCTTTTTTTGTTTTATAGCTGGGTGTTGAGAAAAACGGGTATTTTTTCAGTCTGTTATCGCTGTTTTAGTGTCGAACTAGATGAGGATTACCCATTATGGGTAATTATTTTTTTATATTAGGTAGTATTAATTCATTGTTTTTATTATGTTTTATTTTTTCTATTATTTGTTGGGAATGTTTTTACGTGCTGCAGGCGATAAAATGATATTGACAATTATTGTTTGTAGTAAGTTGAGAAATTGTTCATACTGCTAACTGCACAAAAAGTAATCTATGCTTCTATAAAACTAAAATAACTAAATAGCATTGGATGCTGACTCTCCTGTTAGGTTGCCAGAGAGAGACTCCTCAGGATGAGGCCGAGGGGGAACCATGGAAAACAAAAAAATAACCCGCGCTATTGTTAGTGCGGGTTTCTGTTCTGTATTGCTCTGTTCTACCCAGGCCTCGGCCGAGGACTTGATGGATGTTTGGAAAGTCGCTGAAGAGAACGACACCAAATACCTTTCTGCCTATCATAAGTTCCGCGCAGACCAAGAGATTATCAACTTGAGTCGAGCGGATCTATTGCCAACGATATCCTTCCAATACGAACATACAGAAACCAGTAAAACCATCAATGAGTCGGACAATGCCGTTTTTTATGGTAACTCTGCCGATTATCCCACCGATAGTTATGGTCTGACACTTACCCAGTCAATCTTTGATTACTCCCGATGGCAGCGCTTTGATCAGTCCAAAATCAGTGCTAACCGGGCCGAGGTTGAATATACGTTATCCAAACAACAGTTGTTATTAAGGCTGTCAGAAAGTTACTTTTTAGTGCTTGAGCGTAGTGATCAGCTACGGGCGGTTGCAGCTGAAAAGAAAGCGATGCTGAAACATTTCGAGGTCTCTGAAAAGAAGCATAAAACGGGCCTTGTGAGAACGGTCGATCTGCAGGATGCCTCAGCGCGTTACCTAAATGCCTTGAGTAAAGAGATCGAACTACAAAGTCGTTTAATGGACAGTCGTTATGCTTTGCGGGAATCGTTAGGGACTATGCCGGGGGAGTTATCCCGATTACGCCCAGATATTCAGCTTGAGATGCCGGTACCTTCAGACCCTGAAGAGTGGGTTAAACTCGCTGCCAGACATAACCCCGAATTACATGCCTTGAACCTATCCCTAGATGAAGCGGATAAAGAGGTTAAAGCGTTACGCGGCGGTCACTATCCCACACTCGATTTCGTATTAACTCATGGTAATGAAGTGATTGAAGGGTCGCCCTTTGGTGGCGGCAGTAATATCGATACGACCGAGATATCAGTCCAGTTGAATGTGCCTTTGTATTCAGGTGGCAAAACCTCTGCCAAGCTGCGTCAAGCGATCGAAAAGCGTAGCAGTGTGCTTGAAGATCGCAACGACAAACAGCGTTCTGTTGAGCGTTCAGCACATGATGCGTATTCCCGTATCAATGAGGCTATTGTGCAAATAGGTGCGCTTGACAAGTCTTTGCAAGCACAGGAAGGACGCTTGAAGTCTAAGTTGGCAGGCTATCGTGGTGGTCAAAATAGCCTCGTGGAGGTTCTGGATGTTGAGCAGGATCTTTCCGATGCAAGACAGGCCTTGATCAAGGCTCGTTATGATTATGTGCTTAATGTTCTGCGCTTGAAATTTTCGGTGGGCGCTCTGCAGGAAGATGATCTGTCTGCCATCAATGGCTGGCTGGTCAGTCATGAATCATAACGGGCAGGCAATTCTTCCCTTTAACGCACTTTAGTCTAGAGCCGTACCTATTTACCACAGGTAGTTACTGAAGAAAGCTTATTGGTTAGCCGCTTTTTTCAAATGAAAAAATCATTGGATGAAAATTATGTCGTATATATTCAACCGTCTATTCCGAATGCGTTATGACAAATTCCGCAATTTAAGACAGTACATTTGGAGCAGTCAAGGAATCACTGCCCGACGACGTAATACTTATCTGATGGAACAGATGGAAAATCGTTATCTGCTGTCTGCAGATGCCGCCCCGCTTGCGTTAAGTGCCGAGCTACTTAACGAAGAGGTCATGGTCGAGCAGCTTATTGATGCAGGTCTAGCCGAAGCGAGTAATTCACAAGAGCTACAGTTAGTTCGTCAGCATGATGATGACTCGAGCAATGCTGATACGAGTAGTGATCCCCATGCGGATATTGAAAATCTGAATCTAGTCGATCTTCAGGTTGCAGCTGAGGAGTTAGAAAAATTAGCGGCAGTGCAGCCGAAAGAGGCTGAAGGGCAACCGAACGCTGAGGGTGAAACTGAAGCGGCCACTACCGTTACGATTCAACATATTCAACAGTTGAGTGGACATCAGTTTGTTGTCATTGACCGTTCAGTTGAGGATTATCGCGCACTGTTGAGCACCTTTATGGGGGATGCGGGTAGTGATCTTGAATGGCATGCAGAAACGACCAGTGCGGGCGATGTCTTGGTTGCGGATTGGTATCCTGCGGACGAGAGTGTTAACGAAACGTTAGTGGCTGATACGGAGTTGGCTGATGCGCTAGTCGATGCGCCGGTTGCACGTTCGCAGGCGGAGCGCGTCACGGTTGTTTTGCTAAATGCTGAAGGTGATGGTGTTGAGCAACTGGCCGATGTTCTTTCCGCCTATGAAGATATTGCCGCGTTGCATGTGTTATCGCATGGGGCAACCGGTTTACTGCGTCTCGGTACGGCTTCTTTAGGCAGTGCTTCGTTAGAGCGTTACCGTCAACAGTTGGAAGCTTGGGGGAAAGCATTAAAATCAGACGGTGATATTCTAATCTATGGCTGTAATATTGCTCAAGGCGAGGTGGGTATAGCGTTTGTTGACCGGTTGGCGGGTGCAACACAGGCCGATATTGCTGCGTCCGATGATTTGACGGGCAATCGCTTTATCGGTGGCGACTGGATACTGGAGACTGAGTCAGGCTATGTCACCCAGACCCTTGATCTGATGTCCACTGAACAGTTCTCTTTTGCCTCGAATGATCCTCTGTATAGCGGGCTGTTGGCGGCCGATAAATCGGTGGCTATCGGAGAGTTAAATGGCACGGCTGCACCGGTCATCCTAGCGGCAGGCACTGATACCATCAACTTTACCGGCGTTGGTAGTGATATTCGTATTACCGTGACCGGGAAAACCGCTACCGCGCCATTTAAAATTACTGCGCAGGCTGTCAATGAAGCCACGGGCGCACTCGTACCCAATACGTTACGTACTTTTCAGTTTGCCGACGGTGATGATGCCACTATTAAGAACATTAAAGTGGGCCGGCTTGGTTATAAAACCGAGCTTGAGTTACAGACTAAAATAGATGTTTTAGATACATCCACACTAGCGTCCGCCCACATCGCTATCAGTAAAAAGGGTACCGCTTTATCGAGTGATGATGCCTATAAATGGGTTAAAGACTATGCGGTGATGGGGATCGATCCTACCGCAACGGATGCAGCTACACAGTTAGATACTAAAAGCGCAGTTGCAGTGGTCACTACCGGAACCGGTGAGATTGGCAAATTATCGATCGGTAAAGCCCTGGATGCTGGGAATACCCGACTTATTATCGATGATATTGGTGCGCCAATCGATATTGATAGAGCGAATACGAATTACAGCGGCAAAATTGATCTGCTGTATAACTCTGGTGCTTCAAATACGGTGTTGACCAATTACGTTAATCTGTCGGCGGGCAATATCATTAAGGGGGTCGATACTTTAACGGGCTTTACTACCGCATCATTTGCCTCATTTACCGCCGATAAGGGCGATCAAAAATTTGATGTTACCGGTTTAACTGATGTGACGGTAGCTGCCGGAGCGGGTGAGGATTATCTCGTCGGTGGTGCCGGAAGTCAGACCTTAGAGGGGGGGGGCGGAACCGATAATTATGTGTTTAAAGACAATTGGGGCGCTGATCAGGTTATCGAGCAAGCGGATAGCAAAGATGGGTTAACGGTGATTAAAGGCGGCGATGCCGATATGCTGGACTTTTCTGCGCTGACCCAAGCTATCACCGTTGAGTTTCATCCATCAGTTAAATCGACAGAACCATTGTCGACCCCTACAGTGCCGGCTATTCCGGTGGTATCTGAAGTGTCGGATTCTGATCGAACGTCGACCGATCAATACGGCGTGCAGGTCTTCCAGGGCGCAAATGTAACGACCAGTGCACACTCAGTAAAAAATGCCATCAATGTTGAAAAAGTGGTCGGTGGGCTGGGTGATAACACCTATAAGTTCAATAATGACTGGGGACAGTTCTATCCGGATACGACGCCGGCACTGACAGAAACCGTTAACTTTTTTATTGATGACACTCAATCGACCAGCAAAAAAGGGACGTTGGATTTCCGTGAGGTCACCCACGACTTAATCTTTGAGTTGGATAGCGTCAGCACAATCTCTACCGGTACACCGGCGGTCACAACGATAACATCTTCAGTGAAAGTGACGGCTGTTGTCGAGAAGCAAATTAATATTGGGACGGCAGTAGCTCCCATCTTAAAAACAATTACTTACACCTATGTTGTGAACGCAGATAACGTTGCCAACATCATTGGTGGTCAGGGTAAAAATACCTACATTTTCAAAGATCAGGATGCCTTGCAGGGCAAGATTCTGACCGCGAAGACAACCGGTAGCTTGGCTGAAGGCTTGGTGACCGGTAATGTCTATGTGGCTGGCGCTAATATCGCCAAAACCGATGGCGTGAATATTCTGGACTATTCGCAATACAAGTCTACTAATACCAACGATGTGGTGGTTGACCTAGGTGAAACAACGCCGGGGGTCGCTAAGAAGGCGGTAACTGGCATTCTTAATACCGCCGATGGTGTCGCCGCTCCGACGGCTACCAACGAAGTACAAAAGCTGACAATTCCAAAAGTTAAAGCATCACCCACTGTCGCTCAAGAACTGACCAATATCACCAGTTTTAGGTTGTCTTTGGGTGGAGTGGAAACCATCGACATTAGCAATTCAGGTACTGCCGCTTCAATAGCAACAGAGATGGCTGCTGCGCTGAACTCTCTGGTGTTGAAAGCAACGCCGGTTACGACTACCAGCACAACTCCTCCAGCAACGACTCCAGTAACCCCTGCACCATTGGTGACGGTTACGGGGAGTGGTTCGGCTGCCGGCACCACGCCTTACGATTTCACTATTACGTTTCAATCGTTATCGGCTGGACTGAATATTCCAGAGATTAAGCTGATAGCGGAAGCTCGCCAAGAGAAAAGGACTACGGGGGGAACCACTCAAGCGACGATTGTTTTAAGTGCTGAGACTGAAACTAATCCCGATCCTCTTACTATCGTTAAAGCATATACATCCAGTGGGCCGACTGCCGAAGATCGTTACACCCTGACCACGACCGTTAAGACTCTAACCATTGATGCAGTTGAATTTACGGCGGCTAACACGGGATTAAAAGCGGGTGCCATTGATCGTATAGATGGTTTAAAAGGTACCACTGATTCCGGTGCGGGTACGGTTAAGAGCATGACCGTCTTAGGCGACTTTGGTTTGTTGGTTAATAGTACGGGGAGTGGTGATGACCTTATATTCTCTGATAACTATACCCAAGCTGTCAGTGTTAAAACTGGGCGTGTCTGGGATGGCGGTGATGGTCAAGATGTGATTACAGGCACACTTCAGGGCGATATCTTTTATGGCGGTTTAGGCAATGATGCAATCGGCGGTGGCGCAGGTGATGATAACCTCAGTGGTGGTGCAGGCAATGACCGAATCAGTGCTGGCTTAGGTGATGATGTTATCAGCGGCGGTGCTGGTAATGACCATCTCAGTGGTGGCCTGGGTGATGACAGTATCGTGGGTGGTACCGGTCATGACGTCCTCTATGGCGGTATAGGTGACGATACCCTTATTGGTGGTAAAGGCTACGATCATTATGTGTTCATCAATGATTGGGGCCAAGATGAAGTGATTGAAAGCCAAGCAGGTAAAGATGACAAAACCACGGATGCCGGACTAGAAACCCGTGGTGATGTGCTCGATTTCTCCAATGTTACCCAGGAGATGACCTACTTATTTAATAGTTCTAATCTGTTGGCGGGTACTGGTACTTTCATTAAAGATAAAACTAGCTGGACTAAAACCCTGTCTGGATTTGGTGATGTGTCGGGTCATTTTGCACTGACAGCCAATACGGTGCGTGTAAATAGCGAAGGCAATGCGAATGAAGTGCAACGACTATATCTAGGTGGCGCTAAATCTGGTGTTTTCACGGTAAAACTGAATAATTTTCCTAAACCCGATGGTACTTTTGAAACGACAGCACCGATCTCAATAACAGTCGGCGCCAACACGACGCTAACAGCGGCGAATATAAAAACGGCACTGGAAGCAAAGCTTAGAACACTACTGACGGATAATGGCGTAGCGCCCGTTGGTGATCTGGTATCGGTTAAGTCTGCAGGGGCAGGGACCGGTGCTTTTGATGTTGAGTTCAAAAAACCGATCTATACCAATATCCCATTAATGACGATTGTCAGTGCGACTGGACTGACCTATACGCCGCCGGTGGTCGGCACCGTGGTGCCGGGTGTTAATACCGTTGACACGACGACTCAATTAACGACTAAGCACACCAACGGCTCTATTAATATCGACCTAGGCCTTGCTGAATCTGGTAGCTTCACTTTAGGTTTTGAATATACTAAAACAGTGAGTGGCGTAGAAACGCCTAACCAGTCTGTATCTATTACAGTGCCTATCGCATCCGGCTCTACCCCTAACGATATTGCCGCCCAGATTCAGCAAGAATTAAACGATCATAGCTCACAAATATTTGCCAACGTGGTGGTTTCCGGTATCGGTAATAAGTTTGAAATTACCGTCTTAAACCCTGAAATTAGTGATCTTCATGCGGTCGCGATCACTAACGCGACAACACTTAAAGGCAAGCCCGACATCTGGTCTACTGTTGAGGGTTCTTCGGTTCGCGAAATTAAGCAACTGACACTCAATAATGTCACCGAAGGTAGCTTTGTTTTAACCATTGGTAAGTACTCCACCGACCCTATTGCTATTGATACGACAGCCGCATCTGTTGATCAGCAAAAAGAAAATACGCGCTTAGCTATCCAGACGGAATTAAATAAACTTAACCGTAATTTTGTGCAGAAATACACGGTAGAAGTCGTCACCGGTAGTTTTACTGATGCACTGAAAGAGTGGCAAATCACCTTTACAACACCGAGTGAAAATGATGTAACGGATATGTCTGTCGACGTGACAGGCCTATCCGGGACGAATAATTTACAGGGTCGTGTGACGACTCTGGCCGATGGTAGCGTGCCTGGCAATATTCACGCGTTTGAGACTATTCTGGCGCCTAATGCGGACGCGACCTTTATCTTTGGTTCTGCGTCGATAACCGACATGCTGGCGGCTATCGCCGTTCCAGAAGCGTTACGTAAAACAAATTCTGTCACCATCGACACCAGTACTTTGACAGCGAATGACCATGTATTGGATATCGATTTTAGTCAGGTTACGGATGAACTGAATTTTAATTTTGAGCAGGTTGGGGCGGTTAAAGAGGTTCAGCCACTCATTATCAGTAGCAGCACTGGAGGTGAGTTTGCGCTTGATTATAAGATTCAAGAAATTCAGCGATTGGCCTTTACCGGTGCGGAGCAGCCAAGTGGAACCTTTAAGTTAAGTTTTACCGATCCTGGAGGCTCTCACGCCGTTAAAACCACGGCAACGCCGATTCAAATTATTACCGATGCGGCTACCGGTAAAGTAGACGTTAAAGCCACTGCTTTAAAAATTCAAACCGAACTGAATAAACTGACATTCACATCCACTTCTGGCTCTCAGAATCTTAATGTGAAAGTGACCGGTGTGACGGTTGATGGCTCGCCTATAACAGCAGAAACCACCAACGAAAGCTTTAAAGCCAACAGTTGGAATATCAACTTTACCAACAAAGAGCTGGTCGATGTCGATCTGTTGCAAGTCACCTCTGCAACGGTGACCTCCGTGGTCACTACCGTCAAAGATGGTGTGCACAAAGTAACCGATAAGATTACCTTTGTTGCAGGGAATAAAGAGGCGAATATCACCGAGCTGAGCAATAAGCTGAACGAATTATTGGGTGACGGCTCGGTTACCGTTAAGGAGCAGCGCTTTGGTAGCACGGCGGCGCAAACTAAGCTAAATATTACCTTTAATAATCCGGGCGATGTGGTCTTAACAAAAGCCTTGAAAAATCTAGATGGCTCGGCTCTGGGGTATACCGCAGCGGTGACGGGGGCATTTGAGTTGGCCACGACTGCGGCTAAGGGCAAGGTTGATGGTAATACGGGTCAATTATCGCTTACTGTCGAGCGTGTTGCGCCAAGACCTACCGCACTAAGCACTGATGCTCAAGCGTCGGGTCTGGTTGACACATTACTTGGTGAGAGTGTTTTTGAAACATTTGTCTTTACCGATGTAGGTGAAAATACCATTGTGCGTGGTGGCGTTAATTCGAATACGTTCGCCATCTCGGGTAATACGACGTTCAAAGGAACGATTATTGGTGGTACAGGCTTTAAGCCTCTCTCCGCGCAGCTCAATGTTGACGGTTTGATCGATCTCTTGTCGCTAACACCACCTGATTTAGCCGTCAAAAATACTGTTGATATATCGGGGGGTAATTTCGCGGATCTGACCAAGATTTCGTATGTAAATTTAGCCGAAACCTCCAAATCATCCGTTGCTGTTGATACGGTTGTTGATGGTCATCGAGGTGCTGAAGTCCAACGTCTGTCTATCCCCGAAGCTCAGCGTGGCGGTTTTACATTAACCGTACAGGGTGACGCGACGACGGTAACCACGGCCCCTATCTATATGATGCCGCCGGTACAGCAACAGTTGTTGGTCACCGACGCGACGGACTTTAATCTGACCTATGTCACAACCATCGCTGGTGTTCAAACCGTTCAAACCATGACCGGTTTAAGCACCGGCGCCGCAACGGGTGATAATTCAACGGCTATTGCGGATAAAATAAATACGCAATTAGCCACAGAGTTTGGTTTGGCTACTGGTTCAAAGGTCGTTTCGGTGGCTAAGAATGAGGGAGGCTACCTCATTGCTTACACGAACCAGAATAACATGGTGGAGTTTACCGGCGTCCTGACGTCTGCGTCAGGTAGTGTGGCGGTATTTACGCAAGAAACAGCAACATCGCTTAATGATGTCGCTCTGGCACAGCGTATTGAAAACGCGATATACGCTGCGATGGCTCTGCCTGCGGGTACGCCAAAAGCGATTTTAGTCACGGCGGGTGACGCGGGAACATTTGATCTGCGCTGGCGTGTGGAGGGGGATAAAGCGGTTACTACGCTGACTAATATTTCTCTTTCTGCACCAGCGGTTGATCTCGTTTTAACGCCATCAGCGATGACTGCGCCACAAGTCCACTCAATTACTATTACTCACGGTGCCAATACTGATCCTTATAATTTATATATTGGTATTCATAAAACAGTAGATCTAGCTCAGGATGCCGATAAGGATGCTATTGAGGCCGCCTTACAGCAGCTTATTAATCAGCAATCGAGTTTGACGGGTACCGTGACGGTGACGGGCACGGGCACTGGTCCCTTCACTATTAGTATTGCGGGTGGCTCTGTTGCATCCATCGAGGCTAAGAACAGCAATTTTTCAACGGTATTATTGGGTACATCGACTATTACCAGTCAGTCGACCAATGGTCAGGAGGTTCAAACTCTTAATATTAACGGCGCCTCGCAGGGCATCGTGGGGCTGAAATACAACCTGAAGACCTTGGCTGATAACAGTCCGGTCACCGGCTCCGTCTATGTGGATGTTGCACTGCAAGTAGGCGAGACCGTCGAGACGCTTCGCACACGAATCGAAACGGCACTAAATAATGAATTAGGCACCAACGCGACAGCCACCGTTACCCTCGTTGGCGATAATTTCAGGATTAAACTGACACCGTCTACTACGCATATTGTCGAATCGGTGGGTGGCACTGGTTATGGCTTATCATCGGCCACGACCGATCAATCCTTAACGCCGGTAAAAGTAGGGTTAATTGATGCCTATCTGGATCGTACGGATAGTAGCAATGCTTCTCTAGTTGAGACCAACCGGATCTATAAATTTGCTATGCCGCCGGTGGTTACCAGTGAGGCTATTAGCGGGACATTCACGCTTAGCTTTGGTGGTGTGACCACCGGTTCCATTGATTATGACGCTAACAGTAGCACGCTGCTAACGAATATTAATGCAGCTTTGACGGCATCCTCTATCAATGCCTTACCCGCCACTTTAGTGGGAAGTGAGTTTGTCGTTGAAATCGTGGTTGATCTCAGTGCGGCTGCACAGCCTTTTATTGTTGATGGCTCAAACTTAGAGATTGTTAAGAGTACCGCCGTTGCTGCCCCCGGTGTGGCTGCCAATATTGTCACCATTGCCAATGGCAGCGCGGCTAGCAGTGTGGCAGAAAAACAACGTGTTACGTTGGTGGATCAGTCGCTGACCACCTTCCGTTTATCCGTTAACGGCGTCAGTACGCTGGATATTCCGGTTAATCAGAATGATGAGACGACTAAAGGCGCTATTCAGAGCGCACTGAATGCGGCCTTAGGTGCCAATAAAATTACCGTTACGGTCAATCCTGATAACAGCAAGACTAAGTCATGGATACTGGAAGTCACCGGAACCACTCGCCTTAGCGATACGGATAATCTTGTCGTTGGTGATAACGCTAATGCCATTACTGGCTATGCGAAAGACGACTTTACTCAAACGGTTTTAACCAGCTTATTGGGTAAACAGGCAGGTTTTACTGGCCGCATTCAGAATATCGATAATGTGACCTACGGTGCTGGTATCAACATCGCTTTAAATACGACACTTAACCCTGTTGCAGCGTTGGGCAATGCTTCATTGGGCAGCAATGTATTTGAGGTGGGTGGTAACTTAATTGAAAACTCAATTGCTAACCCTTATGCACAATTTGTTGCAAACGCAGTGCTTTCTACGGCGATTAACGGCGAACCTTCACTGTTTTCGGAAAATGTTGTGGCCCCCGGTGTTCATATTCTTGCGGGTGGTTGGGGGGCAGATACCTATAAGTTTAGTGGTTTATGGGGGGCTGCTGCTGTTATTGAAGCACCGGATATCCAGGTTCTAGGTGTCAGTGATTTCTTTGATACATTAGATCTTTCTGAGGCTGGTTATGGTCTTAAAGGTCAGTTGGGTAGCGGTGAAGTTAAAAATACCTTGCACTATGATATCTGGGAAATTACCACCGATAACATTAGCGAACTCACCGATCTGATCAGCGTGGGTCGAGATGATGCTGAAGTCCCTCTGCTATCGATTGGTGCTAATTTTATTATGGTCCGTGACGAGATATTCGGATCAGCATTGAAGCGATTTGGCATTCCGTTGCCTGAAGACATTTTGTTGGGTAACTACGTTTTTGCTACCGGCATTGAAAATATTGTTGGCGGTGGTGGTGACAATATATTCACTTTCCATAGTGATGCTCGTTTACGTGGCGTGATCTCTTCTGAGGGCGACATTACCCTTAACTATCAAAACTACGATACTGAACTTGATGCTGCCGGTAAGGCTATTGGTGTCACAGTAGATGGTACTGCGGGTATTGCTTATACCTTATGGGAAGCGGTTGAGGTGCCGGTTTGGGGGGAAATCGCCGAGTCTAAAGTCCTGTTTGGCAGTGCGACCTCCGTATTGGGTGAGCGTTGGAGTTCGCTTTCCGGTTTGATTAATTCAGCGGTTGCTGCGGATTCGCAGTATAGCCTGTCTAATAACGCCGTGGCCGGCTTTACCAAAGTGATCGGTTCGAGCGGTGATGACACCTTTGTTGGTAACAGTAATGATAATATTTTTGTCATTGGCCAGGGTGGTGTCGATACGATTGATGGTGGTGAAACCGATGAAAACGGCAATACCCTTAGTTTAGAAGGCCAAAGTGCAGACTATTCTATCGATTTAGCGCTGGGCACAGCGTTACGAGCTCAGGGGGATGAACAGCAATCTTTAGTGCTTAATGCTGTTGAGGGCGACCAGTTTACCCTCGAGTTACCTTCAAGTGATGATTCGGCGGTTGGTGGCTTTACCACTGCGGATATTGCTGTTGGAGCAAATGCCATTGCGACCGCCGCGAATATTAAAACTGCGCTTGAATTATTCCTTGGGGCTAATAATGTCGACGTAACCCCCGATGACGTGACGGCGGGTAAGTTTGCGATTACCTTCTTGAATCTGGATCGATTTGATAATCCCGAACAGCTGATCTTTACTCCAACCCACTTAACGGCTTCGAGCGATACGTCGGTTCAATCGGCGGTTGCGGCGCAGTCTCCATTAGATGGTACTGAGCGAAACTACATTCATCAGATTGCTTTAGGCAGTCAGGTGAGCGGCGGTGAGTTTACGCTTAGCTTTGATCACCCCGATGGTTCGAGTGGCTTGGTCAGCGCTGTTATCCCAGCATTGGCCGATTATTCGGCGATGATGCAGCAGATTGAAGATAAACTGAATGGGGTTGCAGACTTGGCGGTCAATGTGACTCAGCCGGATCCTGCTTTGGCAGAAGATCAGCGTAACTTCACTTTAAATATTGAATTTATTACCCCGGCCTACACTGATGTGACGAATGTTAGTTTGGCTACAGGGAACCTAGAAAATGGATCGACCATTGTCACTGTTTTGGATGGTTCTATCATTGTCGCCAACTACAAAAATATCCAAAACTTGGAAAGCGGTGAAGGCAATGATGTCTTTATCAATAATAGCGGTGGTGTGGTTGTCACGGATCTGGTGGATAGAAGTACAAATCCGACCGAGCCCGCTTCGTTTGAGCTAGATTTTACTGCGAATAGCTTTAATGAAGGTGAATTAGTCACCCTGTCTTTTGCCAATTTTGAAACAACCGCGGGTGTGACACCCGATCCCGCGCGTTTGGCGGCGGTTTTTGCTATTGGTGCTGACAATGCGGCAACACTCAGTAATATAACAGCGGCACTGGATGAGCTGGCGGGTATCACGGTTGCGGTTAGTAGCGCGGTTGATGGTAAGTTTACGGTGCTATTTTCAGCCTCGCCTGCCCCTGTGGTGAGCGACTTTAAGGTGGATTTGGCTAAAACCACTTTTACCTTTAATGACAAATTTGGTCAGGATCAGGTCTTCTCCACCGGCACATCAGATGTGCTTGACTTTTCTTCGATCGCGGAAACGATTACTCAGTCGGCACCGCAAGCAGATGCCGATGGTGAATATACCTCATACTCTTACAGCGACGAATCCGGCACCCTCCATGAGGTCAAAGCTTACGGCACCTTCGAAACAAAAGGTCTAGGGAATATTGCGACAGGAGAAGGGTTGTGGACAGCCTTCAAATCATCTCAAGGCTTTGGTGATATTGTAACGACGACCGCAGCCGTAGGGAGTGGCGCGACACTTAACGCGACCGCTGCAACCGATATAGCGACGATAGACGCGCTTAAAACTGAAGCAATTGCCCGGTGGACAGAGGTATTGCCGGCGGCAGCATTGACCGGTTTACAAAATATTACGGTTGCCGTGGGGGATATTGGTGGAAATGTTGTCGGTAGAACGGTGAGTGCAGCCGGCACGAATGGTTTGGATTACACCATTACGCTTGATGATAATGCCGCCGGTGCGACTTGGTATTTAGACACAACGGCAAGCGATGACACCGATGATGGTGTTTATGATGGCATTGACTTGCTGACGGTATTAATGCACGAAATGGGGCATGTGTTAGGCATGAGTCACCCTGATTTCGCTACCACCGATCTGATGATGGAAGAGATTGATAAAGGTCAGCGTTTGTTGCCAACATCGGATCACTTTAAGAGCTTGTCGGATCAAACCAAGTTAAGTATTGGCTTGGGCGAACTGGCCACTTGGTCATCGCATATAGGCACTAAAATTGATAACTATCTGGATGACTCAACGGCTATTCCGTTTACTGATTTATCGTTGTCTGACCTATTGGGAGATAAAGTTACCAATTTAGATGGCACGATTCAAACCAAAGTGCAGTCCTTTGTCGACACCATTGATGCTTATCTCAACCTAAATAGTTCGGCCACGACCAAAGACCTCTTAGAGCATTTACAAACCATCGGTTCGACTGATGGCTTTGCCATCAATGTCGCCTCATCCTCGAATTTAAAAGAGTATAGCGTTGCGCTGACGCTCGAAAGCTTTAGTGAATTGGTCAATCTGGATCTGAATGAACTGATTTCATTTGGTGACTTTGATTTTGATTTGCCGATTGATATTACTCAGTCTCAGCCTCTGGTGATCCGTGGCGGTATCGACTTTATGTTTAACTTTGGTGTTGACGATGACGGCGCCTTCTATGTTCGAGACCCTGGGTTAGATGCGCACTTCAATTTTGGCGAAGAATATATTGATATTGTCGGTATGACGGCGGGTTCTGCTGACACCACACCGGCAACTGTGACTATTGCCGGTGATCATGTCGGCGCGATAAAAAGTACCAGTGCCGGTCAATTTATGGTCGGTGATAGCTTTTACCTACAGGGGTCAGGCTATACCGATGAGCTCTACACGGTTGCAGCGATAGAATTAAGTCCCGATGGTAACTCGACGATCATTACGCTCGAAGAGGAAATTTCAGCCTCAGATCTGTCCGATGAGATTGCTGGGAATCTGATAAAAGCCTTCGATTTTGGTGTTAATTTAGGGCCAGTTGGCTTTGAGGTGAATGACGCAGCGCTATCCTTAGGTGCATCGATTGGTATGGGCTTCGATGGTGTGCTGAATTATCAGGACATGCTCAACGATAACACTGCATCGCTAATGGGATTGCCGAGCTTAGAAGGTGATGCTCACTTTGAGGTGTTATTGCCGGTATCACTCTCGGGTGCGCTGGACGGCTTTAGTAATGAAGTCGGTTTTATCACCGCTAGCAGCAGTGGTTTGCCTGAAGATGCCTCCATGGCGCAGTTCCTTGCCAGTATTCCAAGCTCGGTTCAGTTTGATAATTTAGAAGAGGTCTTCTCATTAGGTGGCTTGTCACTCGATATGATTATCGGTGGCATCGATGAACTTCTTAAAGATGTTGTCGGCACCGATCGCGAAGTATTGGGTCAGCAGACCGGTAATACCGTTAATTTCTATGAAGAGCGCTGGGGGGCGGGGGGTACACTGGCGACGGACAGCTATAAAGTTGCTCCGGTCGGTGGTCCACAGGCCAGTCGTTATGAAATTCTTGAAGATGGTAAAGGCATTACCCTGCTTGAATGGACAGATACAGACAGTGGCGATAGTTTCTGGGGTGTTGAGCTATTCGAAAGCGATGTGCGTGTTGTTCAAACCTACGTCCATACGGCATGGGAATTAATGGGTAGCTATGATGCTGACGATGTCTTGGTTGAGCGGATTACCGAAAATGAGGTAACAGATGCTACCTTTATCGATACAACGGATAACTCCTCTACGACGGGCGAAACTCTGTCGCGCTTCAACATTAAGGATGGCGTGCTCTATGACAAAATCGCCCTCATTGACGCCAGTCTTGCTGATATCTTAGGTGATAGCGGTGTCAGTTTTGCGGCGGGCCTGAGTAGTGCCGTCAGCACTGTGCGTGATGCGGCGCGAAATGTTCAGCAGCTGGAAGATATGCTCAACGAAGAGCTGCGCATTTTATTGGCGCCTCTGGGTATTGCCTCAGACGCCGACATGGTTGATATGAGTTATCTCAATTCAGCGTTTGATTTCGATCTAAACCTAGACCTGATTGCGGAAAAAGAGTTCGACCTCGCACTCGATATTGATGATCTTGGTTTAGACACATGGTTAGGCCTGTCGGCCGGTGCCTTAGATGCCATCAATGTGGAAGCGAATGCGAAAATAGATCTGAGGGCTGAAGCTGGCTTAGATCTCGGCTTTGGCTTTGATTTAAGCGATGTACGTACACCGATTTTTTACATCGATGAAATGACAGGTATCCATGCTTCATTGCATGGCGGGGTTGACGATCTCGATATTGAGCTAGGCTTTGACGCAGGCGCGTTGGGCACCATCGGTCTGTTGGGCAAACAGGGTAGTGCTAATATCGATTTAGGTTTTTACGCCAATATGGGCAATCCTAGCGCTGACGCGAATGGTAACGGCTATCTAGATTTAACCGAAGTGACAGATGGTTTCCAAGCCTCGGCTTTTGGTTCTGCTGACCTGAACCTACCGATGTTCTTCCCGATTGAAGCACTGCCTCTGGGCGGAACAGATAAAGACCTTGATGCTGATGGCGTTGCGGATAACGTCCTATTTGCCAAAGCAGCATTTAGTATCGATCAAAGTCAGAACTTTGTGAGTACCTTCGATTATAACCTGCCGAAGTTCGATATGAATTTCGATGTTATCGTACTGTTATTGGATCTGTTGAATGATCCGAAAACGGTTCGGGAAGGTCTGGAGGGTGCGTTCTCAGCGATCAACGAAGTGGCTAACGGCATCGATAATATCGAACTGCCGCTGGTGGGCGGTGAACCGTTTGATGATCTGGCGAATAGCCTGCGTAGCATTGAAACCAGTGTGCTGGGTGAAAAAGATGCCAGCGGTTATATCAACGGGTTAGGCAAAAAATTACAAGATCTTGAGGCGGTCGGCGGCAAAGTTTTTGAAACATTGCTCAATGAGGTCCGCCAAGGGCTTTATGACGGGCTGAAAACCATCAATAGCCCACTGTTCTCCTTTGTGGTGCCATTGTTAGATGCTTCCGGCGCCGTTCAATATGATGAAAACGGCAAGATTAAAACACGCTTACCCACCAGTGCAGATGATATTGAGTTAACCTTCTCAGCTAATGGCTTATTAAGCTTCGATATCAAGTTTGGCGGTGTGTTGGTTGATGGTGAACTTCCGGTTGATTTCACTGTGGGTATGCCCGGTTTAGGCTTAGATATTGATGCCGCTTTAATTGCTGAAATTGATTACCTGATGGGCTTGGGGATTGGCTTAGGTAATATGGCGGCGGTAGGTAGTGGACCAGATTTTGGCCTGTTCCTCGATACATCGGGTATTAACGCGAAGGGTGAAGAGATTGCGCTCGATGTCGATGCACGTCTTAAAAATGGTTCCACTGCACAGGGGACATTGGGCTTCCTAAAGGTTGATGTGACTGACCAAACGGCTGGTGAAGTGCTGCAATATGATGCGGCGGGCAATGTCATCAATGACAAAGGTGCAGGCATTAGCGGCCACTTCGGTTTTGATATTAAAGATATAGGTGGGAAAACCGGAACCGTCGCTGCTGATGGGCGTTTGGAGTTAGGCGAAAAAGTTGAATTGGTTATCAACGCCAATGCCTATGCTGAGGCGAAGCTGTTTACTAAGGTATCAACGTCGGCTGCCGATGTGTTGCCATCTATCGATACCACCATCGTTTACTACCAAGATTTAGCCAGCGGCTCACTATCTACGACGAGTGGTGCGAGTATTTCGTTTGGCGATCCGAATATCACTCTACAAAATGTACGCTTAGACGCAGGCTCGGTGTTTGAAAGCTTCCTCGGCGATACTTTCGAGACCATTGCCGATATTATTTTGCCTCTTAAGCCGGTTATCGATCTGCTCAATACCGAGATCGATATGGGTGTGGCTAAGCTTAAGATTCTAGATATTGCTTACCTTCGTTTGCCAGCCACAACCGTTGATACCGCGAAGAAAGTGATCGCTGCGCTGGCCGCTACCATCGACTTCTTAGAGAAAGCACAAACATTAAAATCGGCCGGTTATATCGATTTTGGTGATTTTAATTTAACCGGTGGCTATGCGACGGATACATCCGCGGCCGTCACATCACAAAATATCGCCGGAGCTAAATCGGAAGCTGACCGTAATGCACAGCTTGGTTCTCATGCGTCAACCATTGCCGGTCCGTCACAAGAGGGTGTAGAGGGTGGCACATCCAGTACCAATCAGTCGTCAACTAATAATCGGGCCACCTTTGGTAACCCCGCAGGACAGAAGAACTTCAGAATTCCGATTCTGGAAGATCCTGCCAGTTTGCTGCAATTTATTACCGGTCGTGGCGAAGTCGATCTGTTTTGGTACGACTTACCTGATTTGGATCTGTTTTTTGAATATCAGAAAACCTTTCCCGTTTATCCGGGTTTCAATGTCGGCTTTTTCGGCGAAATTGGTGCCAGCACTAACTTTGATTTTGGCTTTGATACCCGTGGATTCCGTGAATGGATGGAAACCGATTTTGATGTGGCTGAAACCTGGCGCTTATTTAATGGTTTCTATTTAGATGATCACGGCATTGAAAATACCGTTGAGGATCAAGCTGAAGTAACACTGCGCGCTGCGGTCGGTGTTATCGCTAGTTTGGGGCTTGGTGGTCTAGTTGAGGCGGGCGTTAAAGGAGGCATTGAAGCGATTATTGGTTTTGATCTTAACGATATGGAAACCAACTTCCTCGACGACTTGCCGGTCGGTGATGGCAAGCTTTATGGCTCCGAACTGATTGAACGTATCACCCATGGCCCGCAATGTCTGTTTGATATGACGGGTTCACTCAACCTATTTTTAGAAGCTTTCTTATGGGTCGGGATTGATGCCGGTATCAGTAAGATCACCCTGTTCGAAGCGCGTAACCGTTTTGTGAATCAAGTGTTGGCAACGTTCGAGCTGGAGTGTATTCATCACGCGCCGGACCATATCGCTTCTTGGGAGAATGATGACCAAAGCACGGGTAACCTGATCTTAAGTTATGACAAAGGTGCGGATGCTGATGCTCACAATTATACGGTTGATGTTATTACGCCGGATATCGATTTAACCCTACAGAAGCTGTCAGAAGAGGGATATCTCGATACGGAGTATTACACCAAAGCGGAAGAAACCGCGCTGCGTGATCGTATACGTACCTTGAAAAGTGACAACCCGGGTGAAGATATTATTGTTGTGAGTACCGGGCTTGTGGCCGAGGTCTATCTTGCTAAAAATGTCAGCACATTAACGATTGCGGGCACCTCCGGTAACGACCGGTATAGCTTAAAACGCTTAAATGGTCGAGTCGATTATATTGATGTGGAGCTCGGCGGTGGCAGCGACTTCATTGAGATGATTGCCGATACTGAGAATACGGAGATCTTGGCCGGTTTGTATATCAGTGGTGGTGCGAATAGCGGTGCTGCATTGGTAGCAGGGGTTGAAGATGATGTTATCTCTGTCGATGCGGGTTATTTCGGCTCCGGTAATGCTAATGATACTTATGAAATCGTCACCGGTGACGGTAATGATCAGGTGGTGGTGACCGGTGAAAATTTTGCTTACGACGGCTTAACGGTTCGGGGTAATGCCGGTGATGACATTATCTTTACCGGTGAAGGTCACGATCGCGTCTTTGGTGGTGACGGTTTCGATACCATCGCCACGTATGGTGGTAATGATTATGTTGAAGGTGGCGATGAAAATATAAGCACTGATATAGCGACCTTTACCGATCCGGATGGCAATCTACGGTTAACGCCAATCTATCAATTGGATGGTACGCCTTACGCCCATTATAACGATCAAGGGATGCCAACTGACGGTGCGGGCGGGGCTGCTTTAACGGTGACTAAAGAAAACTCACAGTTTAGAACCCAGTTTGGTGATTACATTGACGGTGGCTTAGGCGATAACACTATCAGAGGTGGTGCCGGTAATGATGAGATATCGGTGGGTGGTGTCGATGATGACGGTAATCCTATTCTGGGTGGGGTGAATGATATTCAGGGTAATGCTGGAGACGATATCATTAATGCTGGCACCGGCTCCGTTAATGTTGATGCCGGTGATGGTGATGATACCGTGGTCTGGAATTATGCACCGTTAGCGGCCGGCGCCAATCTGGTTATGCTGGGCGGCTTGGGTACCGATAGCTTTGATATCACGGTGAATGACGATGCTAGTCATGTCGATCTACGTAAGCTCAATGCAGCGCTTTTCTTAGCCGATGGGGTGACCAAAGATACCCGGGCTAAATTAACCATCGATTATGCGTCTGATTATATTATTATGGATGATATCGAGTCATTAAAACTCGATACTCAGAAAGAAAGTGATGACATCACCATTGGCGATTTGATGGATACTGGGTTGCTCAGTGTCGATATCACTCTAGGTCAGGATAAAGCACGAGAATGGCAGCCAGACCGTGATGTTGACGGTAACTATCAGGTTTATCCTGCGGATTACTCCGCCTTCCTTGCACAAACTCCTCAGTTGGATGACAACGGGGATGCGGTCAAAGACTCTAATGGCAACGTTATTTATGTGCCGGTAGAACCTCAGAGCTACATCACCAATGTGCGTCAGGGCGAATACTTCTATCGTTTCGATTTACAAGAGGGAGGCCAGTATCTGACCACCTCCAATGGTGCCCCGGTACTCGAATCGATTGTCAATGTTGCCGATTATTTAGCGTCGTCACCTGAAAATAACCAGCAAGAACTATGGTTGGCTGACGGGCTGGATAACGTGACGCTGTTTTACGGTTACGATGAGACCAAAGCCGACGACGGCCGTACAGCGGGCAATTCAGCAACGATTACTGCCGGTATGAGTGCCGCAGAGGTGCAAGCTGCACTTGAGTCTATAACCGCTATCGGCGTGGGTAACGTGACTGTTACGCCTGCCGCAGCGGCAACTGAAAGCACTCATGGTACGCAAGCGAACCCATGGGTGATTACCTTTGACGGTGCGACCACTGATTTGAACAGTAACTATTTAGTTCTGGCGCATCAGTATTTAGTGCAGAAGCATAGCGGCCCAATGACTGAGCGTGACGATACGCGTGCGCAGCAGTATCTGTATCATCTGGATGTGGTGGGTGCTGACTATTTGTCGAATACTGATCATACCCCTGATGTCACCACCATCACCGATACCATGAGTGAAGTCCCACGCAATGGTGCGCAGCTGTTGGCCTTTGATGTGCTGGATTACAACGAAGACGCACCTGTGGAGGTGAATGGTATTGTTTGGTACAACAACGAAGGTGTTGCTGTATCGTCATTAATGACAACAGACGAAGTGCAGACTGCACTCGAAAGCCTGACCGATATTCCTGCCGACAGTGTGGGCGTGAGTGGACAGGGAACGACGAATAATCCTTGGTTGATTCGCTTCTCTGATAACTCTGATAACCCGTCTGGGTCGGCGGATGAAGCCACCAAAGGTGTGGATGGTAACTTCCATACCCTCGAATTTGTTGTCGGTGGTAATGTCTTAGACGCTGGAATCATCACTAAAACAACGGTATTGGGTGATGATATTAATCTTCCGACTAATATCGAGCAGTCATTTACGCTTCCTGCGAGTAGCAAAATAACGGCTGTCAGCTACGGTGGCGGCACGGTGACCGTCGATGCTGATGATACGCAAGCGTCCATAGAACAGGCATTGTTAGCGCATTTCGGTATTGATGATGTGGTCGTGACTGAGGGTGATACTGCCGGCAGTTGGGTTGTCCAAATACTGGATGCTATTACTGATGCTGATGGTAACTATAGTCTCTTGAATTTTGAGTTAGTGGACAGTGTCTCTGGCGTCAGCACACAAACGGCGATATCTTCGACGCTGACTGACCATGTGGTTTTCCCAGCTAATGATCGTCAGGCGCTCACTATTCCCGCCAATGCTTTTGCCGCTGAATTCGCCTATAACAGTCAGACGGTAGCGATCTCCTTAGATCTGCAAGCCTCAGAAACGGTGACATTAGCACAAGCCACGGCTAACGCCATCGAAGCAGCACTGCTAAACCATCCCGATATTAGTGCGGTTAAAGCGGTCTCGGGTTCTGAGCCCGGTCAGTGGGTTGTACAATTATTGGATGCTGCCACGGATGGGCAGGGTGACTTCTTTGGTTTGAGCCTGACTGTATCAGAGCATATCGCTGATGCATTGGTAGTTCCGGCTAGTACTACAACGTTAGAAAACCCAAGCTATGTTGACGGCGTTAGCGATCCCGCAGATGCGGTGTACAGTTTCACTAATGGTGAGCAGAAACTCAACTTTAGTACTGACACAGCGATGGTCTGGTACGGTACAGAGAAAGTGTTATTGAATCGCAGTATGAGCGAGGCCGATATTTTGGCTGCATTTGATGGCATAGATGCTCTAAGGGCATCAACGGTGGCGGTTGTTCAAGCGGTCGATGGTTTGGGTGACCCTGACTGGACGATGACGTTCTCGCCTCTGGATGCGAGTAATATCTCTTATGACGTGATGAAGTTGGCTGAAATCTCGTCTGTTGCGGTTGTTGATCAAGCCAGTATTGAGTCACAGGTGTTGGAAAATGCTGGGCGGGTTCAGAACCTCACGTTGGCTGGCGGCCCTGTTTCGCTTTGGTATGGTGATAAAGCGATTGATCTCAGTGTGTTGAGCGCTGCAGCGATAGAAACGACGTTAGAGAAATTTGATTCAATTGATGACGTGCATGTCACAGGAACAGGCGCGGTTTCCGATCCCTGGCAGGTTACTTTCTTGCAAGCAGAACGGTCGGATGATGGTTCATATCTGCAGTTACGTTCCGACCAATACACATTGAACAGTTCGGTCATTCAGGCTTCAACTGCGTTCTCACGAGATTTGAGCAACGGCGTTGCTGCGACACAAACGTTGTATCTGGAAGACTGGCAGGATCATGCTTATTTCTCCTACAACGGCGAGTCGGTAGTCTTACAGCGTGATATGAGCGCGCTTGAAGTGGAGTTGTATCTTGAAACGCTTGATACCATTACCGATGTTTGGGTCGGTGGTACGGGTATTGAAAATGACCCATGGACCGTTGCCATCATTGATGCAGACCAGAATAGCGGTGCTAACTATGTATTCGAACGCTTTATTAATATCCAGAATATGGAAGTTAAAGCGGATGTAAATACGGCTGATAACAAACAGCAGCAATACATCGATAAGGCAGATGTTGTTGCCGGGACTTATCTGTATTACGGTGATTTTAGTGTTGAACTAAAGGCCGCCGATCTAACGGCGGCGGGTTTGCAAACGGCTTTGATTAACGCTGGCATAAATGTCGTTGTTTATGATGAAACTAGCGTTTTCAGGATAGAGCTTGTCAATGCCGCGAGTCAGGCCATTATGGTCAACCCTGCAGGGGGCGGTTTAATTGATAAGTTAACGGTAGCGCAGGACATTAATGTCCAAATGACGCTGCCTTTGGGTGTTTCCAGCACAACCTTTACTCACCCAGACTATGCTTCAATTACGGTTGATTTGACCGCGCTGAACGCAGCTAAAGCCGCAGGAGATAGCGTTGCAATGACTGCGGCCGCGAATGCGGTTGTTACGGATCTCGAAGCTCAGTTTGGTGCTTGGAGTGCTGTTGATCAATTGGGTGTGGCGACGCAGATCATTGTTGCTGGTGATGGTTTAAGCCGAAATACGATGTTTACTATTGAGTTAAACGGGTTCTCATCACAGACACCGATCACTCAAACCTATGATTTCAGCGGTCCAGGTGTACAGGCACTGATTGATAATATTTCATCCAGCTACAAAGTTATCGAGCGGGTGGACACTGCAGGTAACTGGAACATTGAGCTCGATGGTGCCGGTGATTACGCCGTGTTACCGCTTAACTCATCGACAGGCACGGCTGAGGGATATTTATCATCGTTCCAGACCATTGAGCAAAATGTACCCCGTATGATTGAGAAGCCAACGTGGTCGATCCCTGACGGTGGTGGTGAAGCTGTACTGGACGGAGGCACTGATTGGTTTGAAGATCCTACCTACAATACCGATAACGCTAACGATAGCGTGTTAATTGAAGGTGGCGATGATGCCAGTATCCGAGATTACTTTACGGTCGGTCACGAGCTGCAAGACACCGGTCTTGTTGATGCGAGCCTCGATCCTATCCTGCAGAAAAATACCGATACTGTGCAGGTTGTTCACCGTCGGGTTGATTTAACCGAAGCGGATAACCTCAGCGAACGTCAAGTAACGATCACGATTCGCGGCATCGATCGCAAAGCGGATGAAGCGGATACCACCGATAAATTCGACACCATTAATATTAATGCCTTGGGCGGTGACGATTTCATTATTGCCGGCTTTAGTCCAAATGAAGAGAATATTCTGGGCAACACTATTAATTCTGATTCGGTCATACTGTCCCGTGCGGTGGATAACCTTGGCCTCAGCGGTGGTGACGGAGATGATCGTTTAATCGGGAGTCAATATAACGATCGTATCAATGGCGGTGAGGGCAATGATGTTATTACGGGTGGCCGTGGTACCGATATCTTTGAAGATGTCGATCTTGATGATAATGACATTGACACCTTGATAGAACAACGTGATTTGAACTTCAGCTTGTCGGATGATTCATTCAAGGTAACAGGCCAGCAGCAATCATTGCTTGATCCGACAGAAGACGTTGCTGTGTATGAAGATGAAACCAGCGTTGGCGTGTTTGAGCAGTTTGAAATATACGGCGGGGCGAGCAGCAATAACTACGGCGTTTTAGATTTTACCAAAGGCGCCTATTTCGACGGTGGCTTTGGTTCCGATAGCTATGTGACGACCCTGAGTGGGGTTGTCGATGATCAGTCAAACGTTCATATCATGGACAGTGGCACGGGGGCCACTGAGAGCGATACGTTAGAAATTCGCGGTGCCGATGATGCGGATGATCTGTTCCACCTAGATGTCGATACTCAGTATCAACTGTTAGAGAGAGCGAGAGATTCAATAGCCGATGCGTTGAGCGATTTTGTGCTTAGCTATGACAATATAAGCATCAATGTCCTTACCACTGATACGGCCAGCAGCCTACAAACTACATTGGCGAATGCGGGTATCACGGCTCGCGTGGCCGAGGTGGGCGGCGATGCGCTGATGATCGAGCTGATAACCGCACCGCAAACGTCAGAAGAAAAATTCATGCGTTTTGAGGTGTCGGATGCCGCGGCGGCTTCGGTCTCTGTTATTCGCTCATTTGTCGAGCGTTTGGCCGAAGATGGCACGGGTGATACGTTGCTAGCGGGTAAGCCCGATATCGATGCTATGTTCGAGCGCAAAGATAATGAGATTCAGGTTTACAGTATATTACCGGGCCAAACCGGCAGCTATACCTTGAGTTACGATGGTTTCACAACCGACTTATTAAGTAGCACCGATGATGCAGCTGCTATTAAAGCGGCGCTGTTGTCGCTCATCGACCCAGCGAGCGGTGAGAATGTCATCAGAGAGCTGAACATAAAAGGTACGGGGACTAGCCGCGATCCTTGGTATGTCAGCATTAACGATGCGACGCAAGATATCCAAGGCAATTTCTATGTATTGCAATCGAACAATGCCGCGCTGATCAACAAACCGGTTGATATTGCGGATGCGATTGCCAGTACGACACCCTCAATCTCAATGGCAGATCCAGAGTTCTATCAACGGGTTTATTACACTGATGGTCTAGGTACTGTGTTGGTGCATGGTGGCGGCGGTAACGATACCTTCGTTGTCGATGGCACGATGGCTTCTCTGAATGTTTCTGGTGATGAAGGTGATGATAACTTCTTAATCGGACGGGTTATTGACACGCATTTTGTTGATGATGGCCATGGCGAGTTAATTGAGGTGGTCAAGGGGCTGAATGGTATTACCGCCGGTGTTAATGACAATAGCTTCTTTTATGGCGGTATCGGCGACGACTATTTTGAGGTTAACCATAATATTGGTCAGCTGTCCTTATACGGTGAAGCGGATGACGATACCTTCTTCCTGAAATCCCATTTACAAAGTGGGGTATCGGCTTCAAGTGTGGTAAATGACACCGGCGGTGGCGGTATTGTTGCTGGCGCAGGCGATGAGAATAATCTCACTGCCGAAGATGAAAAAGACACCATGATTAACTACGTGCAGAATAATCGTGTGTCTATTTATGGTGGTTCTGGTTTCGATACGTTGATTCTATCGGGCACACGTCAGGGTGATGAGTTTAATATTTTCACTGACGAAAACGATAAGCAGTACATCTATGGTGCAGGCCTTAAAATTGAAGGTGTTAGCGGCATTGAGCGATTAGCTTTGCTCACCGGGGCAGGTGAGGATGTTATTAACCTCTATGGCTTGAATGCCGATATCACACTGTTATTGAGTTTGGGTTCTGGTGATGACCACATCAATTACGGTGGTGCAGCAGACACCTTTGAAGTTATCTATCCTGAATCCAATGCGACTTACACGGTTGAGCAGGATGTGTTGCAAGACGTACTGGATGCGCAAAGTGTGACTAATAATGAAGTTGTCTTTTCGAAGCGGGAAAACAGTTTTGATGCTGCCGCATGGGAAGCATTCTTCCAAAAATGGGTGAAGGCAGATGCCAATCCTGTTATTGATGAGGCCCATTGGCGGTTATTTGAGGCTAACTTAACCGTTGCTTTAAAGCTCTTCGCTCAGGGTGTTGAACGGGCTCGCTACTACCCGGTGAATGGCGTCAGCTTGTCTAGCCTCGAAAGGAAAAACTTCGATTCCTGGACATTCACTGTTCGTCAGGACAATACCGCAGCCGTTGATGCTTATGTGCTAAATACCAATTTGCTCGAAGAAGCGTTGAACTTTACGGGTCAAGAATGGGGACAAAATTTCTCTGATGGCGATTGGGAAAATTACTTCGCCAGTTACGCGCCGATCGAAGATGTCAAAGTTAGCGAATTGGGGCATGCGATCGCGCCAGCGTTGCCGGATGAAATTGATTTTGACCTGCTCAATAGTCTCGCTGATACGGGGTCGATCAATGCCGGTAATAACACGCTGGATGATGTTTTCTTCGGCACCTACTTAAACTGGGTAATAGGCCAGACAGTCACCGGCAGTATTATTCAAAGTGATGGAGTTCGTTTAGGCTCATCTAATAACGACCCAGAGATTGATAACTGGGGCTATGACCCCGATCTGTATTTGACGGATCTATATACGCGTAATGTGCCGGTTTATCATCAGGCGAGTTACTGGTTCTTTGGCACGCATCACTATACCTATACCACGGCTTGGGAGGGGGTGACGGGTGTCGGCGAAGAGAAGTACGCTTCAAACGATCGTATCGGTGTAGCAGGGACAACCCCTGGCAAAGATATGTTCTGGGATATGATTTCGCTGTTTTATGATGTTGAGGCGAAGAAGGAAAGCGATACGACTATTAACGTCGTGCAAGATTATAGCGCCGATGAGGTGACCGGTACTGCCGCGTATAAATTTGATAATTTACCTGAGCGTAGCGTACTTAAGATATTGCCTGAAAACTACGATATGTCGCGTATTGCTGGCTTGGTTCGAGTTGTGGGTGGTGCTGGTACTGATACGGTGACCGTTAACGCGCGAGATAACGCGGGTTTGGATATAACCCTAGAGAAACAAGCATTAGAAACGGTTGATTTTGATTTTAATCTCACCAAATTAGCAGAATTGACCGATGGTACCGGCTTTACGCCGGATGATTTGAAGAGTGCTTTAATCCGCGCTCATAACGACACCCAAGTCGGTGTTCTGGATGACCTACTCAATGGTGATGTTGCCGAAGCCAGCGTTACCTTGTCGAAAGACTTGTTGGTTGAGGAGTTTACCGCACTCGAGTACCTCAACCCATTGCAGGCGGCTGTCACGGCATTGGCTAACACCAATCCCGTTGTCTCGGATACGACCTTTATTGATCGCTTAGATGGGTTTGTGAAGCGCGGTCTGCAGCTAATGGGTGAAAACCTGATTAGCACCTATGATTTCTCTCTCGATGTATTGGATGCTTTGCTGATTGACCCGATGCTGGATGAAATATCTTCTTCTAGTCTGAAGAGCGATGTTGTGGCTCGCCTTGAAGGCTTGAGAAGCTATCTTGATCTGTCCGGTGTCCGTGCGCAATTGAAAGATGGCAGTTTGCCGGGTGGTCGAGTTTATGACATCGCCTCTGACTCTGCGCTTAGAGTGTATAAGCAGACTCAACTGGATACCTCAATACGATCAACGAGTTATGAATATTCTCAGAATATTTGGGATAACGAAACCTGGGATGCTGCTTATGATTGGAATGCGTCGTTGGGCGAGTATGTTCGCCGTTTAGACCCTAACGCTGATGATGTGCAAGCACTAACACGTAATGATAATGGTTATGGGGATGGCCCGCAGGCGGATAGTACAGTCGGTAAAACCAACTATAACGTTGTCCGTGAGATTGATACCCGTGAAGTACTGGCGATTCATTACACTGTTGGAGATACTTCAGGAATCGAAGGGGTCAATTGGGTTAGTGGTACGGTGGGTAATACCGATGCGACCCGGGGTAAAGATATTCTGCTTAATAATCAGTATGCAGAGATCGTGGATAATCTGGATCATTCTTATTACAGCTATTCCTACTACGGGGTTGGTGCTCAGCACGAAGAAATTCTGGAAGCGGTTGCGCTACGTCGCTTTAATCAGGATAGCAGTGCCAATGATGTGGCGGCGAGCAATCAATTAGATGACGGCGTGTATCTCACCGCGGATAACTGGAAGGATTACGCTATTGCTGTTGGCCAGGGTGCCTTGGGCGATCTTGACTTCAACGATGCCAACGTTACGCATTTAATCGAAACCCTTGATGGTGGGCAGGCTCTGCGTACTGACGTAGAAGCACCGTTGCTGGATGGCTTAATCATTACCCGTGATATCAATGGCACTGCCGTGGATCACGAGATAAATATCAATGCTGTGCAAGACGACTATGGCTTCTATTTGGCCGAGTCGGTAGAAATAATCATGACGATCAACGAAACGCTGGTGGTCACCGATGAGTTTGTTACCGGTAAAGGCGCCGTTGAGAATGTTGTCGCTTTCGATACGCTGCAAGGCTTAGGGGAGTATGCCGTCCGCATGGTCGGTGTAGAAGACATAGTACTTAACCTGAATGCCGATGATGCCAATGACAACAGTCAGGTTATTGTTGATAAGGTCTCGGTTGAAAGCCTGCATCACGCAACGGACATTACGGTGAATACCGGTGCTGGTGACGACAAGCTTTTTGTTTCAGCCGCGGGTGCGGAGAATATTCAATTGAACTCGGGTGAGGGTAATGACTTCATCACCCTGTCTGATACCGGCACATACGCTGAAGTCAATGCGGGAGCCGATAACGATACGATTCGGGTTAATTACAACGCTACTGATTTGCAAACCAATTTGAATGGTATTGCTGGTGAACTCGTCTTACGCGGCGAAGCGGGCTCCGATTGGTATTACATTGGCCTAGCCGGTGAAGGTGAGTCAGTTATTAGTATTGATGACGATGCGGCTGATACCGGTTTTGATCGGGTCGCAATTCAGGGTACTGACCAAGCGGATAACTTTTTATTCCGTCCGGATACTATTTTTGCACTAGAGGTGGATGCCGATGGCAACCCACTGATCGGTGCGCCTATTCAACGTGTTAATTACAACATCGATAGTAATGATGAAATCAATGTCTATGGTCGTGATGGACATGACAGCTTCACCTTTGATGACACCACTGCGAAGATGTCGGTTTATGGCGATGCCGGTGACGATACCTTCCAAGTGGGTCAAGTATTTAATTCGGCTAGAAATAATGTTGAATCTGGTCTGGCGCCTGAGGATTATTTTGATACAACCTTGGTAACGCAGGGCTATATCAGTAATGGTATTAGCTATGATACGTCTCTTAATGGCGGTATTGGCGAGGACAACTTTATTGTCTATCGCAATGTCGCTTCTGTTGATCTCAACGGTGATGAAGATAACGATACTTTCTTAGTTCGCAGTTTCGTACTGGTTGATCCCGATGATGAAAACGCGCCGGTTACCAATATTAATGGTGGTCAGGGCGCTGACTTCATCAACTACGCGATGAATGCGCCGGTTAATATACGTGGCGGCGATGGTTTAGATACCGTGACTATTCTGGGGACTGAGTTTGGTGATGATTATGTCATTACCGAACAGGGCGTTTTTGGAGCGGGTCGCTTTATTGGTTTTGAGGGCATTGAGCGGTTAATTATTAATGGCATGGAAGGTAATGATAACTTCTATGTATATAGTACCAGTGAAAACCTCGATCTGAACCTGATCGGTGGCTTAGGCAGCGACACCTTTAATACCGCTGGCGGTAATGACGGTGAGTCGATTACCGTGGTGGCGGATGATCTACAAGGCCATAGTGGCTTGTTGGAACACACCTTAACCACGGGCGATACTCGCTTTCAGGCATTGACCCAAACCATCTCTGTCGATGTGATGGACGATGATGAAGCCGGCGTTATTGTTCGTCCCGTCGGTTCATCAATACGTACATACGAGAAAACCGTCGGCGTTGTTTTAGCCGATCGCAATAAAACCAATAACACCTATGAAGTGGTTTTGACCCGAGCACCGCAGGATGTTGTACGGGTGACTGCCAGTGCCGTTTTGGCGACAGAACTGGAATTAAAACAGGGTGGTAAAGGCGTTGCCTTGAATGGTAGCGAAGACACCACCACGCTATTGTTCGATCGTACCAATTGGTTTATTCCACAGTTGGTGACGGTCACCGCGCCCGATGATGATCTGGCTGAAGGTGTCCGTAATATCGTGATCCGCCATTCGGTGAAAGAGGGTGATACTGATCAGGATGGCGATGAGTATGATCGTATTCTGGTGGGGCAGATTACAGCAGAAGTGGTGGATGATGATTTAACATCCCATAAAGTGATTGATGCCAACCCCGATGTTGCCGTGACCTTAATGAGCAATAATCGTTATGAGGTCGCGTTATCGCAAGCGCCTACGGCGGACGTTGTGATAGAGATCGAAACGCCAGACTCAATGGAGACGGATAAAACAACGTTAACCTTTACTGCAGCAGATTGGGGGCCACAAGTGGTCGCCTACAGTGATGCTAGTGGCGGTGCACCGGATGGTCTGATTTCTCACTTAGTGATTACCGATGATGCCTTCTTTAGTGGGCAGGTCATGGGCAGCCTCGATGTGCGCTCGGTATCGCCAACCATCTTAATCGCTAAGAGTAGTAGTGAACCGTTGGTTGCTGAAGCGGTAGCCGCTTTGCGCAGTGATAGCTATGAGGTGATGTTAAGCCATCAACCGTCTGACAATGTGACGATTACCATTGCGAGCGATGGTCAGTTAGCCACCGATGTTACTGAGTTGACATTTACGCCCGGCAATTGGAGTGAGGCGCAAACGGTTACCTTCACCGCCATCGATGATACGGATGTTGAAGGTATTCATTATGGTCGCTTGAGTCATACCGTGAGCAGTGCTGATCCGTACTACAACGGTCTGGCGATGGGTGTGGTCGACGTGACTATTGCGGATGATGAATCACCCACGTTGCTGATTATTCAAGAGAATGGTCGTGCGCAGGTGACAGAAACCGATGCTGAGGGTGTTCTCGGTGAAGGCATGGTGCTGGTTGATAGTACGGGGCTTTCGGTGCAGGCGAGTTTTGGTTTGGCGGAAGTGGACGAGCTGCAAGGCAACGACACCGTCAAATCAGCTCAGGATTTAAGTGCCGCCCGTTGGACAACCGCTACCGATCCGACGATTGCCCATTCTATAGCTGCGCCGCACATTACCGTTAATGGTCGGGGTGATGGCTCGAAAGATTATTTCCAATTCACCGTTACCCAGCCAATGATTGATAACGCAGGTTCTGCTGGAATTGATTTCTGGGCCGAGGTAGATTCCGATTATGCCTCCGGTGATAGTGTTTATTGGCAGAGTAGAACTAACCTATTGACGTTGGCACAGGGTAAAACGTCGGTGTTGCCGGCGAACTATATCAACAACAGTTACATTAATTACAAGATTACCGAAGCGGGCACCTATTTTGTCGAGGTTGAAGGCAATATCAGCAATACCAATCCAGCATGGGAAGGTGTACCTGAAGGTGCTGATTATAAATTGCATCTCAGCCTGCCGCAGCAGGTCACTACGGAGTTCGATTTCAGCCAGTCACCTTTACTCGAAATAGAGAATGAAACGGGTTTTGCTAATGGCGTCGGCGGTCAGCTTATCAGTGATATTGATGGCGTTAGTGGTACGGGGAGTGACAATAAGGGCTGGTATACCGATCCTAACATTCTCATTGGTAATGCCGACGTAGGCGGTGTCATTAATGATTCGATGTCACACATCACCATTGAAGGTGGTGGCTCCTATAAAGCGGATAGTTACCTCTTCGAAGTCACGGATGATATGTTGTTCAGCCCCGCGGGCTCGGTTCATGCGGACGACTCCAACTTAGGCAGTAAAAGCGGTTGGTACACCTCTGCGGGTATAAACTTCCCAGCGTCGGTTAAAGTGGGAGACCAGTGGCATGTGACTGTTTCTGGTGTGACTTATGATGTTGAGGCGATGGGCACCAGTGGTGCTGACCTGGCTGCCTCATTGTTAACTCAACTGAACGGCTTGGATAGCTTCTTTACCGCAGCTATTGGGAGTTCTGCCGACGATGTAGTGATAACGAATATCGAAAACGGCTTTAAGCTGTCTATTATCCATGAGACGGCTTATGCCGCTGATCAAACCTCGATCTCTTTGCAAGAAACCAATGTCGTGCTAAAAGCGCCATCATTTGGTGTGGAAAATGGACAGGATTGGATAGTCACCATAGATGGTCAGGATTACACCTTTGATAAATCGTCCGGTGCTAACAACCTCAATACCGTAGGCGCTGGTTTAGTTGGCGCGGTTAAGGATGTGCTAGGTACTGATTATCGTATTAAATACGACGATGCTAGCAAAACCCTCACCGTGACGGACGATGCCAGCAAAGCGGTCAGCGTTCGCGTGGTTGATGATCGCTCTGTTGATGCGGGCTCAACCCAGTTAATTGAGCGTAAGTTCACTATCGACACAGGTGTTGCCAACAATCGTACTTGGTCTGTTACTGTCGATGGAGAAACGGCTGAGTACACGAGTAGCTATACCGATGCCGCTAATGCGCCAACATTGGCTGAAATCACGGACAATATTCAAGCACAACTGGATAGTAAGTTAAATGGTAACTACAGCATTACCTATACCAGTGGTAATACATCCTTTGTCGTGAAACGCTCGGATGGCAACGGCATGACGACATCCGATGCGCGTTTCTCTACTTCACAGGAAGTACATCAACAAAAACTGGTGCTGGATAGCACCCTTACTGCTGAAAACTGGCGCGTATTGTCGGGCGCTAGCGCGGTGGCCAGTAATGTTTCAGCTACCGATGTGGACATTGTTGGTGCGGATCTCGCTACACAGCTGACCGCAGGTGATTATGTTGCTCATTATGAAGCCTCGAGTAATACACTGATGATAACCCGAGATAATGGTGCCAGCCCAGATTTGACGTTGAACGCGATGGTGACTGAAGATACTGAAGCGTCTCAAAGCACCGTTAATGTGACGGTTTATTCTCAGGCTTTAACTATCGATTCTGGTTACAGCCATAGCAGTAGTGATGTTTGGACAGTAACGGTTAAGGATAGTAACGGTGATGATGTCTCATACAGCGGCGCTTCATTGTCGACCATTTATGGCATTGCTGGAGCGGCTGGTGGATTAGCGGGTGTAGCGACAGCACTGACCAATGGTTTAGCTGGGATTACGGTAACCGTCGATACGGGTGCCTTAGTATTTGTTGCCGATGATGAGAGCCGCGTCTCTGCGAGCTTGAGTATTGAAAATATCGAAGTTCTACAGGGTCCACAGGTCGACGATAGAGATCGTTGGGATACCTATGCGTTAGATCTTACTGATGATGCTCTACCCGCGGTGGGTGATGCTTGGTCGATTACGGTTAATGGCATCACTTATACGTATCTCGTGAGCCAAAGTGATATTGATGCGCCTGAGTCGATTAATGACAAGGTTGCTACCGGTTTGATGGACCTGCTTCATGCTGCAGGCCTGAGTAGCACTGTAACAACCATCGGCAATCGGGTGTTGATTGATACGGTCGATGACGCCCTTGTTTCAAATGGACGTAAGACTCAGGTTCAGGGCTTGTTCGATATCGATTACGGTTCTTCTTTTAGTAACAGTTCGACTAACGTCTATCAAAGTGAGTCATTTTCATCTTCAGGTAATATTTTTACGACTGTCACAGAGACCAAGCGTGTAGTAGAAACACGGGTGACCTCTACGCAATCCTATTTGCCGTACATGAAAGTGTTTGATATGACGTCTGGCGCTGTTAATGGCACAGAGATGACCTTTGATAAAGACTTTAGCTGGCTGGCGGACAACGGCAGCAGCAGTCAGGGAGACCCTATGTTGGAGTTCCTGTTTGCTAATAAAGGCACTTATCGAGTTGAAGTGGGTTATTCGGTTACCTATACCAGTGATGTGAATGTGCGCACGGAAATTACTACGCTGGAGCGATCGTTATTTAATACCACTAGCAATACATCGGTAACCACTAACGGTAATAGTTATTCAAATACCTACCTAGAAGGTATGACAGAGAACTATAAGCTGAATATTTCGCTCGAGGGTCATGCCACCGATAGTAATTATGTGAAGATGGATGGCATGTTATTGACGGTGACGTCGGGTGATAACGCAGGTCAGACAGCCATTATCGAAAGCTATGACGCGCTAACCGATACCTATAATCTCAAGTCCAATCTAGTGTTGAGCGCAGGTGATCGTTTCGAAGTGAGTTATCTGATGAGCGGTGTGGATGGCTACGCTAATGAAAGCTGGCAAGATGACTCTTATCAAGTGGTCTTGTCGGGTGCACCTATGGTGCTTGATCCAGTCACGGGCTTGCTGGTGCCGGATTTAGTTACCGTTGATTTTGCCGGTATTGAAACACGGACTTATCATAGTAATTACGCCTTCGAAGACGGTAAAACGGCCGAGCATAATCAGGTTCAGGTAGGCACAGACACATCGAGTATTACCTTTGTAGGTGGTACGCCCGGTGCCGGCCAAGTAGCTTGGGATGATATTCAAACGATTACCTTGTCAGCGGCCGATGACGACATTATTGATGGCGGTGATGCCCAAGTATTTGCTCCGTTAGGCGAGCGTCTTAATAGCATTCGCGGGCCGATCTCTATCGATGGTGGCTTGGCGGATAGCGCCGCTCAAACCCTAAATAACCCATTGCTATTACCGGAAGAAAACAACTGGTACAAAATTGAAGGTACGCTCGCATCGATCGATAATGTTGGCGGCCATATTGTAGTGACTGACATAGCTGCTGAATATTGGGATAAAGACTCATCTACACACAATCCTGGTTTTAATTTAGACATTGAGAATGGGCTGTTTGAATTGGTTATGGTTGATAATGCTAGTGGTGAAAAGGTCACCATGGAGATCGCAGCGCAAAATGGTCAAACCTTAACCTTAGTGGGAGACTGGCCAAATGGTATTGCACCAATGACGCGTGACTATTACATCAACCCAGTCAATATGAATACACGGGTGACTGAAGTCACTCAAGTTGATGTGCTTAATTTGTATAACAGCGCTAGCCCCGCAGCAGAAAGTGGTACCTTAACGGCGGATACGATCACTGGCTTTGGTATGGGAGATAACATCAGGCTGGGTGATGAAGAGATTCCCGGCGGAATTCGTTATGCCAATATTGAAACGCTGTCGATTGAATTGGGCGACAGTGTTGATGATTTGACGATTCAGTCTACTCATATAGGTAGTACAACAATTGATACTCGTGGAGGCGATGATCAAATTAGCGTTGAAACAGTGGCGGGTGCTTTGACACTTAGAACCGGTGAAGGAGACGATGTTATTACCGTAGGTAGCCAGCAACAATTAGCGGATGAGATCGCGGCATTGTTAGTGGTCGATGGTGGAGAAGGTGATAACCAACTGATCGTAAATGATACGGGTGATGTTGATAGTAACGACGTACTAGTTACTGATGACAGCATCACCGGTTTGGATATGCCATCGTTGGCGGAAATTCAATTACTCTACATACGCGCCGTATCGGGAAGTTATATTCTCGATATTGATGGTGTAGCTATTAGTATTCCCGATCTAGACGAAGCGACGTTATTGGCGGCTTTGAAAACGCACTTCAGTGCAGGTCCAGGCTTAGTGGTTGAACGACAGGATATTGTGAATGGTTATACCTTCACTATCACCTTCGGTGGTGAATTGGCCGGTGAGCCTATTTCACCGTTGGCCATTACCGATATAGCGGGATTGAATGCGGCAGCTGATGCGACCGTAGAGGTTAAAACCAGTACCGTCAGAGAAAGCTCGTTAACCGCTCAAACTGGACTGATTCAAACAGTAACCCCAGCAGCCTCAGGCGCTTATCAGTTAGAAATTCTGGGTCAATTAACCGCATCAATCTCTGTTACGGCCACTCAGGCGGAAATTATTGAAGTGTTAAGGCCAGTACTGAATCCGAATAACAAGCCCGTCTCGGTTGTAAACGATGACTTGTCGGATCAACAGGATTACTTGCCGTACACCGACAATATTTCAGTTATTCGAGTTGGTAATGAATGGCTGATTCAGTTCCGAGGTGCCTATGCGGATGTTGAAATTACGAGCGTTGTTGGTGATGCTACCGTTGAGAAACGCATGGATGGCATCAACTATTACAATATTAGCCAGCTGGATATTAATTTAGGCAGTGGCAGTGATATCGTCAATGTTCAATCGTCCCATCAAAACACAGAAACCAGCATTAACACTTTTGCGGGTGAAGACTCTATCTACGTTACCAGCAATGCTAACGCAGACTTGACCAATCAGTCTGATGCCCATGGTACTTTGGATGGTATTAATGGCTTGTTGAATATTGATGCGGGAAGTGATGAAAACGCGCTGTATATCAGTGATTTTGATGATGTTGATGCTGATAACGTGAGCTTGAGTCGTGAACGTCTTAGCGGCATGGCTTTAGGCGATATTACCTATACTGCGACCAACGGTAATTATAATAACGACTTAGTGATCTGGGCCGGCAAAGGTGCCGATCAAATCTTGGTTAACAGCGTGTATGTTGAAGGTGTTAGCGCAACCTCTCTATATGGTAATGATGGTGACGATATTATTACGGTAACAGCTAGCGATAACCTGTCGAATCCAGCTCATACAGCGTTGGCGTCACTTAGTGACAGTGAAGCTCGCCGTTTAGATATCTTTGGTAACAAGGGTGACGATAACGTTTATGCGGGTGCCGCTACGATGGCCATCCGTGTATATGGTAACGAAGATAATGACTTAGTTTTCGGTAGCCGAGGCGATGACATTCTGTATGGCAATGAAGGTGATGATCGCATTTACGCGAATGAAGGTAACGATATCGTTTACGGTAATGCGGGACGCGATACATTAGAGGGTGACGAGGGTAACGACAGAATAATAGGCGGTTCTGAAGACGATATTATCAGAGGTAATGCGGGTGACGATGTCATCTTGGGTGACAGCGGTAACGACATTATCTTTGGTGAAAATGGCTCGGCACAAAACGCTGCAGGCAATGATTTGCTCGCCAGTGAGTTGGATGACCTTTCATTGATTACCAGCGATGACCTCAGTGCTGATGGCAGCGATACGATCGATGGTGGTGAAGGCGACGATCGCATTATGGCCGGTTTAGGTGGCGACGTTGTCACTGATATGAGCGGCGATAATATTGTGCTGGGTGACTTAGGCGCAATCGACTATATCGATGTTAGCGCCATTAGTGCCGGTGTTGTTACCTTGGTTCGCTCAAGTAGCGCTCAGGGGGGTGATGACGATATCCGCGTGGGAAGTCTCTCAGGTAATAATATTGTGATGGGCGGTCAAGGCGCAGACTTTGTCGAGACGAGTGTTGGCCATGACCGTATTATAGGCGATAACGGTGAAATCGTTATCGGAAACGATGGCGTGATCCAGACGATTCAGACTACCGGCATTACCAATGGCGGTGATGATGTCATTATCACCACAGGCGGTAACAATACTGTTCTGGCCGGTCAGGGTAATGACCGAGTCACGGCGGGTGCCGGTGATGATGATATCTTCGGCGATAATGGCCTGATTGAGTATGTTGATGGGGTGGTGGTACGTTTGCTGTCGACGGATGTCGATGAGACAACCACCGGCTTAGATACCATTGATGCAGGGGATGGCAGTAACCGCGTGATCGGCGGCTTCAACTCCGATAGAGTGACCACCGGCGATGGTGTGGATGTGATCTTGGGTGATGCCGGTGAGTTGATCTATGTTGATAATGTTATTACGCGAGTAACGTCAGCGAAAACCTCAATCGGTGGTGCTGACACTATTCAAAGCGGAGATGGTGATAACGTTATTCTGGCTGGTCCCGGGGCGGATAGCGTTGTCACGGGTATCGGTGACGATGTCGTTCTAGGCGATACCGGTGAGGTGCTATTTGAAACGGGCCGACTACAAAGGATTGTGACTAGCAACGAGGGCGATGGTGAAGACCATATCAACACGGATGCTGGCGATGACATTATCTTTAGCGGCTTGGGCAGTGATGTTATCAACTCTGGCGCAGATAACGACATTGTGATTGCCGATACCGGTGTCCTGAATTATAACTTTACCTCAGAGCCTGCCGTATTAATCAGAAATGATGTCGATGCGAATTTAGGCGGGAACGACATTGTTAATCTGGGTGCTGGTAATGATATTGGGCTTGGTGGTGCCGGTTCTGATTCGATTCGTGGCGAGGAGGGCGAGGATGCCATCTTTGGTGACTTTGTTAATATTACAATAGCGAATTCAGGGCTGAGGGATTTCCAGTCTACCTTACCTACCTTTGGCGCCAGTGACATTCTGTCAGGCGGAGACGGGTTTGACATTATGGTCGGTGGTAGTGGCTTTGATTATTTCGATGGTAGTTTAATCACCGATGTCATTATCGGTAACTATGCGCGTATTCAGGATTCCGCAGACTTCACCTCTTTATTGATTGTTTCTGACCCGACTAACCGTGAAGTTATATCTTCTAGCCTGTTTAGCATCTATGGTGTTAATACGGATATAGCGCAAGAAGAGGATGATGACATCTTTATAGACTTTGGGGACTCTGGGGACTCTGACGCTGAGCCACTGCGTATTGATACGGCCTTGCGTTTAACGCCATTGTTGAATGGCGAAGAGCTTTCCCGCTTGTCTGATCAAGAGCTGCAAGAGTTTTTGCGGAATCTTCCACTGCTTGGAGTTGAGCAACGAAGAGGATCGGGTCATACATCTACACCTGTTAGCGTACCAGTCGAAGAGCAGAAACCTGCAGTTCCTGTCGCGCCAGATGATGCCATAATTCCAGTGGCTATGATGAATGAACGGCCAGCGCAAGATAGGTCTTGGCTGTCAACCGCTAGCGATTCTGAAAAGAGTGTTGATTGTGAAGCAACGGAGCTGGACCGTGAGTATGCCACACCGGCAAGTGAACCCTTATCGGATTCATTGGCCATTGGTCTGCTGTTAGCGGCTAATGTAGCAGGGCAGCGAGGATGGCGACTTGGGCGCTTAAGTAATGAAGACAATGTTATTCAGGGAGATTTGCAAGACTTGCGAAGAGCACAGTTCAGTCGGAAGTATTCGATCTGGCAGAAAAAGGATTTAACATGAAGTTATTTAAACGAAAACATTGAGGAATTAAGATGTCTGGCGATACGGTAGAAAATAAGAAAGCAAGTGGACCGACAATTCGTTGGGACGACAGCAAGATGCGTAGTACTTACGCCAATGTGTGTAATGTTTCCAGTACACGCGAGGAAGTGACGCTGTTGTTTGGTACCAACCAAGCATGGCGTGCAGGTCAAAAAGAAGTCGGTATTGAGTTAACGGATCGTATGATTGTTAGCCCTTTTGCGGCGAAGCGTTTATCGCTGTTGTTGAATGGTGTTGTGGAAGAATATGAAAAGCGTTTTGGTAAGCTTGATGATACCGGCGTAAATAAAAACTAATGAGTCAAGAGTGGGTTAGTTTATAAACGCTTCGGTATGTTTTGGCATGCCGATGCATTTTTATATTTAGACACATAAAAAAGAATCTATTTATGGGTGAGATCACTGCTTCGTTGCCTGACTCTATTCAGCAGCTGAATGGGTTGTTGGATACCCATCATGATAATTGGCATTTTACCTGGCTGGAGTGGCTGTGCGGTCAATTACCCCAGGTTCGCGTCGCATTAGTTGTTGCCGATGAAGCACACAGTGGACAGTTTCATTCGATGGCCGTTTGGCCAGAAGTGGGCACTCAGGATAAGTTACTACTGGATGCAGCGGACGAGACTCTGAAGTCAAAACAGCCGCTGATCATGCCTTTAGATGATGGTAAACATCATATTGGCAGTTACCCCGTTTTTGTCGATGGCGCGTTGCGCGCGGTCGTTACTGTGTTGCTGAGCGCTACAGATGAAGTGGAGTTACACAAGGCGTTGGCGGTGATTGAGTATTGCGCTGGATGGCTTGAGTTACGCTTATCTCGAAACCTGTTAAATACGGTTGCCCAAGATAATCAACGGCAACATATTGTTATCGATAGTATTGCCCATGTACTTGGCGAGCGTGATTTTGAGCATGCAGCGCTGCGCTTTGTAAATTTGATGGGGCAATATCTAGACGCCGAACGAGTCGTGCTCGGATTTGTTAAAAATGCTGAGTTAGAGGTCCATTCTGAGTCAAATAGTAGCGGCCATAGTAAGAAACATGAGTTAGTTAAATTAACGACTCAGGCGATGCAGGAAGCCGTTGATCAACAAGAATCTATCGTATGGCCCGCTCTGGATGGCCATAACCGGGTAACACACGCGCATAGTATTTTGGCGGTAGAAAAAGGGCAGCGCACTCTGATGACGATACCGCTGGTTGATAAAGAAGACTGTTACGGTGCGGTGCTCTTTGATCGGCCGATTGATCAGCCATTCAGCCAAGAAGAACAGCTTACGGCTGAAGCATTGACTAACTTTGTCGGCGTGGTACTTGAAGAGAAACGTCAGTCTTGTTTACCTCTGTATGCCTACGTTTATCGTAGTGTTAAAAATCAATTAAGTTTGCTGTTTGGCCCTGGTCATCTTGGCCGGAAAATTACTCTATTTAGTCTGCTCTTATTATCTCTCTTTTTTAGTCTGATGCCCGGCCGTTACAATATCAGCGCGGATGCTGTCATCGAGGGCGCTGAGATCCGTTCTATCGTTGCCCCCTATGATGGTTATTTACAGAATGCGACACTCAGGGCGGGGGATACGCTAAAACAAGGGGCGTTGTTAGCCGAACTGGATACGCGAGAATTACGCTTGCAGTTGATGAGCTGGGTCAACCAAGAGGCTACATCGCGGCGTAAGTATGAAGAAGCCTTAGCGAGAAATGAGCGCACGCAAGTGCAGATTAATAATGCTCAGGGTAAGCGGGCGCAGGCTGAAATAAAGTTGCTTGAATATCAGATATCTCAGGCGGTAATGAAAGCGCCATTTGATGCCTTGATTGTGTCAGGGGATTTGAGTCAGAGAATCGGCACTCTGTTACGACAGGGCGATGTATTATTTGAATTATCTCCCCGTCGTCACTTCAGGTTAGCCATGTATGTGGATGAATTTAGAATTAATGATATCCGTCAAGGGCAAACCGGTCAGTTGGTGTTGTCTGCTCTACCTGACCAGAAGTTTTCGTTTACCGTCACGCGTATAAACCCTATGGCTGAAGTGCTAGAAGGGGCGACGGTTTATCGTGTTGAAGCTGATTTTGATAATAAGGATGAGATGTTACGTGTCGGCCTTGAAGGGGTGGCGCAGATATATGTTGATGAGCGTCTGTTGATCAGTATCTGGACGCGCAGCATGGTTGATTGGATGAAACTTCAATTGTGGCGTTTCTGGGGGTAGTGCCGTTGTCTCGGTGCGCAGATAGGGAATTATCATGAGTGCTAATTTGTTTTCCAGTGATTGGTATCAAATTGCCGAATTGAAACCGCGGTTACGGCACCATGTGACGGTTAATGCCCACCGTTATCGAGGCAAACGTTGGTATGTTCTTGAAGATCATGTCACCGGTCAGGTGAGACGGCTTTCACCTCAGTCTTATCTTATTGTTGGTTTGATGAATGGCGAGCGAACGATTGATCGGTTATGGGAGCTCTCATCACAGCGGTTAGGCGAAGAGATGCCGACGCATGAGGAGATGCTGCAATTACTGGCAAGCCTGTATCAAGCCAACCTCGTCGGTATGGATACGAGTGGTGATATCAGTGAATTATTTGAGCGTGGTAAAGAAGCCGAACGCACGCGCTGGATGTCTAAACTGAAGTCTCCGCTATCCATTAAAATTCCTCTGCTGGATCCTGAACGTTTCTTGGTTGCGACGCAAAAATATATCAAGCCTCTCTTCTCTCTTACGGCGTTATGTATTTGGTGCCTCTTGGTTATTGGCATGCTTGTTATGGTGGGTCAGCATTGGGAGGAGCTAACCTCGAATGTGACCGATCGGGTGCTCGCGGCGGATAACCTAGTGCTTTTATGGTTTATCTACCCCGTGATAAAACTCATTCATGAGCTGGGACACGGTTATTGTGTCAAGCGAGGTGGCGGTGAAGTTCATGAATTGGGTGTTATGTTATTGGTGCTGCTACCCATGCCTTATGTGGATGCTTCGTCAACCAATGCCTTTGCGGATAAGAAACAACGTATTTTAGTCGGATCTGCCGGTATCATCGTCGAGCTGTTTATTGCTGCGGTGGCGATGTTTGTCTGGGTGAATGCTGAGCCGGGCCTCATCAAATCGATAGCGTACAATATTATCTTTATCGCTGGATTATCCACCGTGATGGTGAACGGCAACCCTCTACTTAGATTCGATGGTTATTACATACTGGCGGATCTTATTGAGATACCTAATCTTGGTCAGCGCTCCAATCAATACTGGGGATGGCTGACAAAGCGTTTTATGTTTGGCGTTAGTGGCTTGGCGTCACCGGCCTATGATCGGCGTGAAGCACTGTGGTTGTTTTTTTACGGCTTTGCCTCGTATATTTATCGTATGTTCTTGATGGTCACCATTGTGTTATTCGTGGCGCAGCAATATTTCTTTGTGGGTATCGTTCTTGCGGTTTGGGCGCTGATTGGTACTTTAATCGTGCCAAACTTTAAGCTACTAAAAAAAGCATGGCAGGACTCGGATATTCGCACTGGACGACGCAGCCCGACCGTGATGATTCCCGTGGCTGCAGGTATTGTTGTGCTTCTTTTATGTGTCATGCCGTTGCCGTTGACCACCAGTGTTGAGGGGGTGGTGCAGATGGACGATCAACGCCGAGTTCTCGCCGAGGAAAATTGCTTTGTCGAGCAGCTGCATAAACCCCCTGGCTCCATTGTTGTGAAAGGCGATTTACTGATCAGCTGTAGCAATCCTCAGTTGCGTACTGAACAATTAGTTTTGCAACAGCAGTACCTCGAGTCCAGTGCAGAACGACAAGGCGTCTGGAATGATCCGGTGCAGTTAAAAATATATGATGATCAACTGTCACGGCTCAATTTGGAGCTGAAAGAGAGCGAAGCGCGGTTAGCATCTTTAAATCTTTATGCTCAGTCTGATGGCATTTGGTCGCTCAGAAATGCAGCGGATCTAGTGGGTATGTTTTTGAAACGTGGTGATCTTATCGGCCATGTTATAACCAATGATCATGTTTCTATTCTGGGTATGGTGCCGGAAGCTGATATTGAATTAGTGCGCGATAAATCAGTGGCTATATCTGCGTTGCAAACATCGGATCTTAATACACAGTTAACACCCACTAGTTGGTCGGTTTTCCCTGCGGCGACTAAAGAGCCTGTCAGTGGAATACTGACTGAAACGGCGGGAGGGAGCATCATTATGGATCCTTCTTCCTCTACTTCGGACACACCGCAATCACTGAGGCAGTACTTTATCGTTGCGTTGGAGTTTGGGCACTTTCCCATGGTGTTTGTTGATGAGCGTATCCATCTGAAATTTGAGCATCCGCCAGAAGCTATTATGTATAGGCTGTACCGCGTGGTTCGGCGTACTTTCTTGGAGTACTTCGATGTCTGAATATGCGAGTAAACAACCGGTTATAGCAGGCTTACGCAACGAATATAAATGGCAGGAAAGTAATTGGCTCGATACTTTTCTGAAGAGATCAAAGGAGCGGTCAAAAAAATTAGGCGGCAAGTTGTTGCGACGCAATGAACGGATGGTGAAAGCAATATTCAAACGCTCGGCGGCGCTCGAACACTATACAGCGGATGAGCTTGCGTTAGCGTTGGATACTAGTCGTCAGAAATTACGGTTAGAAGGCATCAATACTGCAACGATTATCGAAGCGTTCTCTGTGATAAGAGAGGTTAGTGGTCGCGTATTGGGGATGCGTCACCATCATACACAGATTCGGACCTCCTTAGCGATGTTGCGCGGCGGCATTGCTGAGATGTCGACAGGCGAAGGGAAAACCTTGGCGGCCACCTTGGCTGCGGCGACTGCAGGTCTCGCCGGTATTCCGGTGCATGTTGTCACTATCAACGACTATCTGGCCGAGCGAGATGGTGAAGAGATGTTGCCTCTGTATCAAGCGTTAGGGCTGTCTGTCGGTATTATTATCCATGAAAGAGAGCTGCAAGAACGGCGCGAAATATACGCCTGCAATATATGCTATTGCAGCAATAAAGAACTCACCTTTGATTTTTTAAAAGACAGCTTAGTATTAGCCCATCGAAAAACCACACGTATTCAGCAAGCCTCATTACTGACGGGGGATGCCTCCTGGTCGGACAATTTATTACTACGAGGTTTGCATTTTGCTATCGTCGATGAGGCCGATAGTGTGTTTATTGATGAGGCCAGAACGCCATTGATTATCTCTGGACAAGAAAAGTTTGGTCAACGGGAAGAACGCTTGTTAAAGACCGCGATGGAGATAGGGACAAAGTATAAAAAAGAGATCGATTTTAAGCAGGATGAAAATTCAAAGATACACCTGACTGCTGCAGGGCATAAGTTATTAGTCGATTGCTGTGAACCGCTGGATGGCTTATGGAATAGTAGTTTCTATCGTGAGCCCTTAGTGAAGCAGGCTTTAGCCGCTTTGCACGTATACCATCTGGATAGGGACTATATTATTGATGATGAAGGGGCCGTCCAAATTGTCGATCTGTATACCGGCCGTGTGATGCCGGGGCGAAGTTGGGGGCAAGGCTTGCAGCAAATGATCGAAATGAAAGAGGGCTGCGAGCTGACTAAACCTCGGGAAACAAACGCAGAAATAAGCTATCAAAACTTTTTTAGAAAGTATCATCATTTATGCGGCATGACCGGTACAGTTCGCGAAGTTGCAGGCGAGTTATTGGATGTTTATCGGCTGCGCAGTGAAACAATCCCCTTGCTGAAAAGGAGTCAGAGGAAAAAAGGCTACTGTGAGGTGTATTTAACCGAGCAGGAAAAATGGCAACGGGTTGCTGAAGTGACCCGTGAACTGGTAGCAAAAGGCCAAGCGGTATTAATCGGTACTAACTCGGTTGCTTCATCGGAGGCGATTAGTGAGGTACTGACGAACGTATCGATTGAGCACAAGATATTGAACGCGCGGCAAGATAAAGAGGAAGCCGATATCGTTTCAGTGGCGGGTTATCCTGGCGCGGTGATGGTGGCTACCAGTATGGCGGGGCGAGGAACGGATATTAAGCTAACGGATGAAACTCGCGCATCAGGTGGTTTACATGTTGTTATTACAGAGCTTCAGGATGCTGCTAGGATAGACAGACAGTTAGCGGGTCGTAGTGCGCGCCAAGGAGATCCTGGGGCTGTCAGTGAAATTTTATCATTTGAAGATCAGTTGGTTAAAAAGATGGCCGGGCCGTTACTGCGAAAGCTTATACAGGCGATAAACACGACAGGTATCTTGTTGCCGCATCGGTTGGGTTATCGCATCCAGTTCAGTTGTCAGAAGAAACTATCACGAAGCCATTACAAACAACGTATGCAACTCATCAAAGTGGATACTCAACGTCAACGGACGTTGGCATTTACTGGAGATAAAAAATGAAAAAACAGCCTCTCATATTTACTGTTGCGATAGGCCTTTTCTTTACTCAACTTAGTAGTCTTCAGGCGGAAGAGGAAGAGCTAAGGTTGTCAACCTTGGGTTGCATGTTAGAGCCGAGTGAAAAGGTGGAGATCAGTTCGCCGGTGATGGGGGTGCTGGATAAGGTGATGGTTAAACGTGGAGATAGCGTTGAAAAGGGGCAGGCCCTATTTCAGCTCAAAGCGGGAGTTGAAAGGGAAGGTGTTCAATTAGCGAAAGTCAGGGCTGAGTTTGCTAAGCGCAAAGCACAACGTAATCAGGATCTTTATGACGACGATATTTTAACGGCGAGTGAACGGGATGAGATTGAAACAGAATTACTTATTGCTAAGTCCGAACTTCGCTTGAAGCAACAGGAGTTGTCGTTGCGTAAAGTTTCCAGCCCTATTAAAGGTGTGGTTGTGAATCGCTTTAATAATGCCGGTGAATTTGTTAACACGGATCCTATCTTATCCCTTGCAACATTAGATCCATTGCATGTCGATCTGTTATTGCCTGCCAGTTATTTTGGGCTGGTTTCGCTTAAGCAAGAGTTGTTGATTAAGCCTGAGTCAGAGACGATTGATGCAAACACCGCTACCGTGGTTATCGTGGATCCTTTGATTGACTCTGCCAGTGGTACTTTTCGTGTACAGTTAGTGATGCGAAATCCAGATGGTAACATTCCGGCAGGTATTCGCTGTACCGCGCAGACTATCAGCAAGCCATAGCAAGCGACGACTGCTCAATTGTTTGGGCTGGGCATGTAAAAGTCTCAGGTCGTCTTATTAGCAAAGCCCTAGCGGGTTTACGGGCCTGTTTAATTGACGGACATAGTGGCGATCTACCAATAACATAAACAGTAGCAACGCTTTTCTGCTGTTTACTGAAATAGAGATCCCCCTTGTCAGCACGGGTAAAATAAGTGAAACAGCGGATTCAAATGCCGTATCCGCTTCGATCTTTAACAGTATTAAATTACAGCGGTGGTATAATCCGCCCATCTTTAGCACGCATTGCGAATAGGTCATGAAAGAGATCATCCTGCTTAACATCTCCGGCCAAGACAAGCCGGGCGTCACATCGTCTATCACCAGTATATTGACTCAGTTTGATATTAATATTCTTGATATCGGCCAGGCCGTCATTCATAACACCCTGTCATTAGGCATCCTTATTGGGGTGCCTGAAAAGGCCGAGGCATCCAGCCTATTGCGGGATGTGTTGTTTAAGGCACATGAGTTGGATATGAATATCCGCTTCGAGCCGGTGACTGAAGATGAATACCAAAGCTGGGTGAATGAGCAGGGTAAATCCCGGCACATCATTACCCTGTTAGCCCGTAAAATTACCGCTGAGCATATCGGTAAGGTTACTCAGACCGCTGCTGATCATGGTTTGAATATTGATAATATCAGCCGCCTATCAGGACGTTTGTCTATCGATGAGGTCTCTAAAGGGCAAACCGGCGAAAAGACCCGCGCCTGTGTCGAGTTCTCGGTGCGGGGCGCGCCAGCGGATTCCGCTCAACTGCGTGAAGAGTTTCTCCGTATCGCCAGTGACCTCGATGTGGATATCGCCTTCCAAAAGGATGATATTTACCGACGTAACCGTCGCTTAGTCGTCTTTGATATGGATTCCACCTTGATTGAAGCTGAGGTGATCGATGAGTTGGCTAAAGAAGCCGGTGTCGGCGATCAGGTAGCCGAGATCACGGAAGCGGCAATGCGTGGCGAGATCGACTTCACCGAGAGCTTTAAACGCCGTATGGCGCTGCTGAAAGGGCTTGATGAAGCGGTATTAGAACGTATTGCCCATAACCTACCCTTGACCGAAGGGGTGGAAGAGCTGGTGTCTAAGCTGAAAGGTTTGGGCTTTAAAACGGCTATTCTGTCCGGCGGCTTTAATTACTTTGCCAACTTCCTGCAGCAGAAGATGGGGTTCGATTACGTTTACGCGAATGAGCTGGAAATCGTTGCGGGTAAGGTCACTGGTAATGTTACCGGCACCGTTGTCGATGGTAAGCGAAAAGCAGAGCTGTTACGTAAGATTGCAGAAAAAGAGGGCATTCGTCTGGAACAGACAATTGCCGTTGGCGATGGTGCTAATGATCTGCCAATGCTGTCGATTGCTGGCCTCGGTATCGCCTTCCGAGCGAAACCGCTGGTGCGCAAGAGCGCCAAACAAGCAATTTCAACGTTGGGCTTAGATGGCATTCTCTATCTGATCGGTTTTCGGGATCGGGACACCCTATAGGTGTCTGATCGGCTGTTGCTGTATCGTATTAAAAAACCGCCAATTGGCGGTTTTTTTTACTCAAAAAAATCGTAATTCATCTCTTCAGAAGGCGGTTGCAGGTAATACCCCTGAATATAATCAACCCCAAATTTCCAGAGCTTACCCATGAGTTGAGTGTCCTCGACATAGGGGGCAATATTGCTAATGTTGGCATGCTTAAGATCTTTAATGAGGGAAGCAAAGGCTTTGTCGAATTCTGTTGAATTACTCAGATCTTGAATATAGGAACCATCCAACTTCACGAGGTCGGGTTTAAGCTTGATGCGTAACAGTTCTCGGTTTTCAGAGATGCCGAAGTGCTTGATACAGAATTTACATCCCAGTTTTTTCAGCCCAAATCTGAAATGCTCTGCCTGTAGCTGACTGGTACTCAGATCCGATTCACTGATCTGAAATACGACTAACTCTGCGGGAATGCGGTGCTCTTTCAGTTTGTCGGCAATCCAGCTAAGTTCATCTTGGTCCTGATAAAAACTAGCGGTGAGATTGATAAATATTCGACAGCGCTGCTTATGTTTCAGCTGTTCTGTCATCCGGCTAAAGGTGTGTTCAATGACCCATTTATCAATCTGAATGCTGGTATCTGAATGATCCATCGTTGAGAGGAATATATTGGGTGACAGTGCTTCATCGTCATCATTCTGCTGCAGTCGAAGGAATACTTCATAGTTTCCCCAGCCGTTAGCGGAGGCCAGTGCGACGATGGGCTGAAACAGCAGCCGGAACTTATCATTTTTCAGCGCATCTTGAATCAGCTTGATAGATGAATCATCGATTTCGTCTAGTTCGTCTTCGGGTGTTTCAAACAGTTTGACGCAGTTTCCGCGCAGGCCATTATGGCGAGCCTCGTCGGCGGCCTGTCGAGCTCGGTCGATCAGCTCGATATAATGGGGTGCGTTATCATTAATGGTGCTGACACCGATACTACAGCTGGTTTGTACGCTGGTGCCGGCAACATCAACCTTTAGTTGTGCAACCGAGTTACAGAGTAGCTCAGCTAGTTTCATCGCTTTATCGGGACTAGGGTCGTGAAACAGAATGGCGAACACGTCGTCTTCTAACCGAGCGCAGATATGGGTTTTGTTAATTTTGCGTCGTAGCAGGTCGGCAACATCCGATAGGACAATGTCGCTACCGGTGACCCCTAGTTCCGATTGCAACGCACTATAGTTATCAAATCGAATATACAGAAGACTGCAGTCGGCCCCGCCGATCAGTGCACGGTGGGCGGCTTTCTCCAAGGCGTTAATAATGTAGTCTGCATCATATAGCCGCGTGGTAGGGTCGAGGTTTTCGAAGGTTGTTTCGTTGTCGTCGCTATCGGGGCTAATCATGACCTGTAGGCAGTCTTGATTCAAATAGTGCGCATGTTGAATCGTAAATGCCGCTTGAAAGTTGGTGCCATCGATACGGCGTGCATTCAGCTCTGTTTTGATGATGTGGTTGCTATTATCAAGGGCATCTTGCAGCGCTGTTTTTAATCGGTCACGATCTTTTAGGACAGTAAATTTATCGAGAGTTTGGCTTTCTAAATGATTGTTGTCTTCTAGCCCGAATAGCTCGGTAAAGGCCGGATTACTGTAGATAGGCGCTAGGCTTTTGGTCAGGTAGACGATCGGCAGGCTGGCGAGGTCGGCGAGGTGCTGACACTGTTTCTCTGTTTGAGCCAGTTCGGCTTCAAGAATACGTAAGTGCCGTCGCGTCTCAAGATGTTCTAACTGTCGCCGGATTTGAATTAACAGCAGTTCTTGTTCTTCCAGCGAGATAACGGTCGCCATGCGTGCCTTAAGGCCTTGTAAGAGTGCTTGGCTACTACTTTTGGGGACGAGTTGAATAATGGGGATATCTTTATTCAGCCGGTGAATAATCTGGGCTGCTTCTCGTGCGCCAAACTGGCCTTCGACCTGCGGGCTTAGAATCAGATCCCAGGAACGCTCACTCAGCGCGGCATTCAACTCTTCAGCCGATTGTACCTGCTGCCCACGGGGGGCCATCCTGGCGCCACGTAACAGGGTGATGATCGGATCTATCTCCTCAGCGGTTAGGCTGAGAAAGAGGATATGGACATTTTTACGTAACCGTTGGCGCTTCTCTGAAACAATCCTTTTAAACAGTCCGCTCGGAGCGCCGGTTGTTGCTTGCTCATTCATTGTATTCTTCTGCGGTTAAAACTCCCTAGTCCTTGAGTGTATCTCCTTTGAACCATTCTGTCAGTGGGCAATGCTGTAAAAAGCGGTTGTACTTGTATGACATCATAAAGCGGGTGATGAGCCGTTGCTCGCCGTTCGCACATCAAGAAAACATAACTTGTTTATCGCTTGGGATATCTGCTTTATGTTGAGCTAGGAGGATTTTTCTTTATCCTCTATAGACGGTAAGTTATCTGCGGGCTTCGCTGAGCGCATCTCAAATGGTTGTAACATTTGTCGAACCTTGAGGTTCTCGATGGGTATTGGACGTGAGAGTATTTTTTGAGCAGAGTGGTGAAGTAAGAAATGGCTGGGGTAGGATGATTGATCCTTATCGTCTGATGACGATAAGTCCGCTGCGGGCTTCGCTGTCGCTCGTCTCAAATTGCTTCGCAATTAGTCGAACCTAAAGGTTCTTGTGCAAACTGAAAGTTAGGCGTTATATTTGAGTATTGCAGAGGGAAAAGAAATGGCTGGGGTAGGAGGATTCGAACCTCCGCATGACGAGATCAAAACCCGTTGCCTTACCGCTTGGCGATACCCCAGCAAAGATGGTGGCAATAGCGGGACTCGAACCTGCGACCCTCGCATTATGAATGCGATGCTCTAACCAGCTGAGCTATATTGCCATCTATATAACAGTGGGTTTAATAACCGTCATATAAATATGATGGGTAACTATTTGGATGAAATCCCAATAATTACCAATCTCTACTTAATCCTAATAGATAGGTTAAGAAGTTGGCTGGGGTAGGAGGATTCGAACCTCCGCATGACGAGATCAAAACCCGTTGCCTTACCGCTTGGCGATACCCCAGCAATGTTGAAAAGTGAATGGTGGCAATAGCGGGACTCGAACCTGCGACCCTCGCATTATGAATGCGATGCTCTAACCAGCTGAGCTATATTGCCTTAGCACTTATCAAGGCCGCGAATTATTCTCTTTTTTGGTAATCATGTCAACTGATTAGCGGGAAAAAACCGTTAATTTATCTCGTGTGTGCGAGGTAAAAAAATAGCCATGCTGAATGACTCCAGAATGGCTATTTTTTGTACTGTAATTTACATCAAATAATACGGTTGATTCGCCTGTATACCGGTTTAAACGTTAAAACGGAAGTGAACAACATCGCCATCTTTCAGGATGTAATCTTTACCTTCTAGACGCCATTTGCCAGCATCTTTTGCGCCGGCTTCGCCTTTATACTGAATGAAATCTTCATAGGCGATCACTTCTGCGCGAATAAAGCCTTTTTGGAAATCCGTGTGGATAACACCGGCGCCTTCAGGGGCGGTAGCTCCCTCTTTGACGGTCCAGGCACGGACTTCTTTAACACCCGCGGTGAAGTAGGTGTGTAGGCCTAATAGGGAGTAGCCTGCACGGATCACCCGATCAAGGCCCGGTTCTTCCATGCCCATCTCTTGCAAGAATTCGAGTTTCTCTTCATCTTCTAGTTCAGAGATTTCCGCTTCCATCTTGTTGCAAATAACAACCACGGCGGCGCCTTCCTCTTCAGCCAAAGCGATCACTTTGTCTAAATGAGGGTTATTTTCGAAGCCGTCTTCCGCCACGTTGGCGATATACATGGTCGGTTTGATGGTCAGCAGATGGAACTGATGGATCTCTGCATGTTCTTCATCGTTTAGCTCGAGTGCGCGAACGGGTTTCCCCTGTTCCAGTTGGGCGAGCACTTTTTCCAAAATGACTTTTGATTTCAGTGCGTCTTTGTCGCCGCTTTTAGCGATGCGCATCACTTTATTGAGCTGTTTTTCAACCGATTCAAGGTCAGCCAGCGCTAATTCAGTGTTAATAATCTCGATATCATCAATAGGATCGATCTTATTCGCAACGTGGATGACGTTTTCATCTTCGAAGCAACGAACAACATGGGCGATGGCGTCGGTTTCGCGGATGTTCGCGAGGAACTTGTTGCCCAGGCCTTCGCCCTTTGATGCGCCTGCGACGAGGCCGGCAATATCGACAAACTCCATCGTGGTGGGGAGTACGCGTTCAGGATCGACGATGGCTTCGAGTGCATCCAGACGGGGATCTGGCATAGGTACAACGCCTGCATTGGGCTCAATCGTACAGAAGGGAAAGTTTTCTGCACCAATACCTGCTTTGGTCAGGGCGTTAAACAGAGTAGATTTGCCTACGTTTGGCAAGCCAACGATGCCGCATTTGAAACCCATGGCTATGATCCTGTCGTCAGTTGTTCGGCTTAAAGGAGTGTAAAGTGTTCATTGCTTTGTGCCAGTCGCCGCTAGCGGCTTGTTCCAACACTCGCAAGGCTTCATCGCAAGCGGCTTCCGTCATACTGAATTCAGAGGCGGGCGCTTTTTTGAGGACGAAACCAATAACTTCGCCCGCGCTGCCCGGATGTCCGATGCCGATGCGCAGGCGATAAAAATTCTTGTTGTTGCCTAGCTTGCTGATAATGTCGCGTAAACCGTTATGTCCACCGTGACCGCCGCCTAGTTTAAAGCGAGCAATGCCCGGGGGAAGGTCGAGTTCATCGTGAGCGACAAGAATATTTTCAGCAGGAATCTTATAAAAGTTAGCCAGTGAGGCAACTGCCTGGCCACTGAGATTCATAAAGGTTGTTGGGATCAACAGATGAACAGCTTTGCCATTCAGGTTGATCTTTCCATACAGGCCATGAAACTTTGAATCTGGCTTGAGCTGGATAAGATGCTGGGCAGCAAGCTGCCCAACGAAGTCGGCTCCGGCGTTGTGACGGGTCTGGTCATATTTTTGGCCTGGATTTCCCAAGCCTACGATCAGTTGTATCTGGTCTTGCATACCGGAGCCTGTGGTTCAGCTATTAAGCGCCTGCTTTAGCTGCGCGTGGAGCGTAAGCCTGAGCAATACCTTGGTCACGATCAGAACCGCGACGCAATTGTACAATCTCAACACCTTTAGGCAGAGATACGCTAGACAGGTGAATAACCTGATCCATATCAACGCCTGACAGGTCAACTTCCAGAGCTTCTGGCAGATCTTCAGCCAAGCAGCGAACTTTAGTAGTGTTCTGCTGGATGGTGAATTTACCTGATGCTTTACCCGCTGGAGACTGGTTAAAGTTAACGAAGTTCAGCGGCACGATGATTTCGATAGGCGTAGACTTAGTCACGCGTTGGAAATCGATGTGCATAACTGAATCTTTCGCTGGGTGGCGCTGCATATCTTTAACGATAACTTGCTCTTCTTTGCCTTCCAGGTTCAGTGTCAGGATAGAAGAGAAGAAGCTTTGATCTTCAAGCTGTTTAACCAGTACGCGGTTTTCCAGAGAGATAGACACAGGCTTTTTACGTTTGTCTCCGCCGTAAACAACAGCAGGAACAAAACCAGCATGACGTAGGCGGCGGCTCGCACCTTTCCCTTCGTCAGTACGAGGCTGTGCATTCAATACGAAATCGGTCATTTTGATACCTTCAATAAAAACAAAACTGCAAACACCTTGCGACCAGGTCTTTGCAGTTATTTCAGTAAGCCCGTAATGGGCGCGTTTTCCCCTGAGGGATGTTTATCAGCTACCGTTAAGCTCGTGGGCTTAACGGAACATTGCGCTAATAGATTCTTCGTTGCAGACGCGACGTACCGCTTCGGCCAACATAGGCGCCAATGTAAGCTGGCGGATTTGGCTGCATTGCTGCGCGGCTTCGCTCAGCGGTATGGTGTCAGTCACAACCAGTTCGTCAAGATCGGAACCGGTGATGTTGCTGATCGCAGCGCCCGATAGAACGGCATGGGTAGCATAAGCTACAACCTTGTCCGCGCCATTGGCTTTCAGTGCGGCGGCAGCTTTACACAGCGTGCCAGCAGTATCACACATGTCATCAACCAGGATGCAGGTACGGCCTTTAACGTCACCGATCAGGTTCATCACCTGTGCTTCGTTGGCTTTCTCACGACGCTTATCGATAATGGCTAGATCGCAACCGAGTTGCTTAGCAACTGCACGCGCACGAACCACACCGCCTACATCAGGAGAGACGACAATCGGGTTGTCGTAGCACTGACGTGCAATCTCATCTAGCAAGACAGGGGAGCCGTAGACGTTATCAACAGGGACGTCAAAGAAGCCCTGGATTTGATCGGCGTGTAGATCGACGGTCAATACTCGGTCAATACCCACACCGGCTAGCATGTCAGCGACTACTTTAGCGCTGATAGCAACACGGGCAGAGCGAGGACGGCGATCTTGGCGAGCATAACCATAATAAGGAATAACCGCGGTGATCCGGCTCGCAGAGCCGCGACGCAATGCGTCAGCCATGACGATCAGTTCCATCAGGTTGTCATTGGTCGGCGCACAGGTAGATTGGACGATAAATACGTCTTTACCCCGGGCGTTCGCATGAATCTCAACGCTGATTTCGCCATCGCTAAATTTCGTTACGGTGGCTTCGCCCATTGGAATATCGAGGCGTTCTACAACTTTTTCAGCCAGCTGGCGGTTTGCATTGCCAGTGAAGACCATCATTTTAGGCACGGTGTCTACCTTCTCGGATCTGCAGTCGTTTAATTGAGATTCGTTCATCTTATTTGGCGGGGCTTGCACTCTATTTAAACCTCAAAATAAAGGCTCAGGAGCCGCTTCCCGGCCAAGTTCTTTAAAATCGAAGCTATAACATAAACGCTCAGACTTAAATGTGGCTGGGGTAGGAGGATTCGAACCTCCGCATGACGAGATCAAAACCCGTTGCCTTACCGCTTGGCGATACCCCAGTAATTCTGATTCACGGATCTGGCCCGTAAACGAGGCGCGTATTTTCCTAGATGCTTGAGCCAAAGTCAAATGAATGGCATTGAAAAGGGCTGATTTTAGTGTGGTATTTGCCACTCTTTCGCAATAATCGTCAGTCGTAGGTCGTCGCGGCTGATGGTTAGCTTCTCAGGAAGTGGATGGCCTGTTTGATAATTATATCGCAAGTACTTGATTTTCCATCCGTTCTGAATGATTTCATCGGCAAGCTGTTGGGTTAAGCTGAGTTCGAAGGGATTGCTAGGCGCGGGAATCCCTAATATCCAATAGCGTACATCCTGAACAGGGAACTGCCAGCCGAGGGTGTCTTCCATCAGTTGTTCGGCGGAAGGGGCCCAAAGAGGCTGTTCGCCGGCAATGTCGATGCTGACGCCTAACTCATCGCCTTCTATGCGTGCGCCACCTTGGCCGAGCGGGCCGGTTAGGTCTATTTGGTAACGCTGTGGCGATTGCTCCCAATACAGGCTAGCACTATGGCTTTCAGCTGGCGCGCGAATGCCTATTTTACCGGTGAGCTGCCAGCTATCTGTCGCTTGCATCATCTGATAATGCTCACTCCACGGGCGTTCAGGGGTTGTCGTCGGTTGTGGTGTTAGGCCAGAACAACCTGATAGCAGTATCAACGCCGCTACAACCAGAATTCGTAAGCGCATGATTTAATCCTGAGGGGCGTTAATTGACTCTGCTGCTTCCTGCAAAAACTCATTACCCGGATGCTTGAGTCGCTCTTTTTTTAACAGCGCGAGAGCGGTTTTTTGATCGCCGGCCGCATGGTAAGCCTGAATCAGATGGGCGCTCACTTCAGGATCAGGAAAGCGCTGGTAAGCCTGCTGTAAGTAATCGACTGCTGCGTAGGGCTTGCCCTGTTTGAGAAGAATCCAGCCCATACTGTCGAGAATCGAAGGGTCGTTCGGGGATAAAGCGAGTGCGCTGTTAACGAGTTCGTAGGCTTCATCGAAACGGTCGGTATATAAGGATAGTGTGTAGCCTAGTGCATTGAGCGCCATGCTGTTATCCGGTTCCTGTTTTAAGACTTCGCGCAGGTCTTTCTCGATCAGGTCGATATCCTGTGGTGGCAGCGTCATGGCGCGGCTGTAGAGTAAATTCACATTGTCGCTATGCTGTTGCAAGGCTTCATCAAGGACACTGAGGGCGATATCCTTAAAGTCATGCAGATTTAACCATTCGGCTTCGATCGCATAGAGTGGAATATCAATTTCGGGCATGTTGTTGCGGGCCTCCTGCAAAATGGTTTGCAGTTGAGGGCGGTCGCTGGGATGGTCGAGTAGCGACGCAATGCGTCGATAGGCCGAGAGGATATTGGTGTTGTCTTTGACCTGAATAAAGTGGTCGATGGCTGCTGCTCGATTGCCATCATGTTGATCAATCAAACCAAGATAGTAATGCGGAGTGGTATTGTCCGGATACTGCTGAAGAAGTGTTTGCATGATGTTGCGGCTTTTTGCCACCTGATCATTTTCCAGTAAGAGCAGCGCCGTATAGAAGGTTAACTGGGGCTCCTCTGGGAAGGTTTCTACCAACAGCAGTGCTTGTTGTACTGCTTTTTGGGTCTGTTTCGATTGAAACAGTAGCTGTACATAGAGGGTAAATACTTGCTGGTCGGGTTGATCTGCGTTCATGTGCGGTTCGAGCACGGTGATCGCTTGGTTAAAGGCCCCTTGGCTGCGTAGCAGTTCTGCTTTTTTAATAACGGCTTCTAGGTATTCAGGGTCATCACTAATGGCGGCATTAAAGCGTTGTAGGGCCTTAACATTGTTACCCTGCTGAGCATAGAGGGTGCCTAATGTGGTCAGTAGGGTTGCATTGCTATTTTGCTGGGCATGCTCTTCCAAGAGACTAATGTAGGCGCGGGCTTCTTCGGGGCTGAACTGCTCTGCCTGGGCGCTGATGATCATGAGGGTCTGTTTATCGGACTGACTCAGTGCTTGTCGTAATAGGGGCAGTGCTGCTGCAAAATCGCCTTGATGTAGTAGCAGGCTGGCGGCGATTTGGTAGGGTTCCGGATTCTGTGGTTCGGCAATTTGCCATAGGCGAGCGGCCTCGAGCAACTCATCTGGACGTTGCAAGTATTGGGCGATGTAGGTGGCGCGCTGGGCAATTTCCGGATCTTTGGTCAGCTGTGATTGGTGCAGATAGTTCTCGAGTGACAGGTCAAATGCTTTACGCTGTCCAGCGATCTCGGCCACGATGAGATCGTATAGGGTCTCTCGATTGAGTTCGCCGGGTCGATATTCCACGGTTGGCAGCGGTGTTTCTAGCTGCTCTTCAACTTTGCTCTGGTGGCTAGAGCAACCCGTTAAACTCAATAATAGGCCGATCACCGCTACGGTCAGTGGCGTGGCTATTTTTGCTACAGATGTCGGTATAGGCATAGATGCTTTCATTTTGCTGTTATTTAGCTATCGCAAAGAGATTGATGGCTCCACTATAGATTAATCGTGGGGGTGTTGTCATATATGGGTGTAATTCGTAAAAAATTGATCTGATCCGTCACGGGTTTTTTAACCTTTGAGTCAATAAAGTGTATTATTACGCGCTATTTTCAACCTAGGTGTTATTTTCCTATATGGCTTTGCTCGCGTTAGGCATTAATCACAAGACAGCGTCGGTATCGATCCGTGAGAAGGTTGCTTTTGCACCGGAACAGATGGCGGATGCGTTGGCGCAAGCCTGTCAACTTGCCCATCTAAAAGAGGTGGCCATTCTATCTACCTGTAATCGAACGGAGCTGTATTGTTCGACAGAACTTGAAGGCACTCGGGCGCTGCTTGAGTGGTTGGGGAGCTATCACAGCCTTGATCCAGACGAGTTGCAGAGCTGCAGCTATGCCCACTGGGATCAGCATGCCGCACAACATATGATGCGGGTCGCCAGTGGTTTGGATTCATTAGTGCTGGGTGAACCGCAGATATTAGGGCAGCTTAAGTCCAGTTATGCGGTATCGCAGAGTGCCGGTGTGGTGGGCGCAGAATTAGACCGATTGTTTCAGCAAACCTTTGCCGTGGCGAAAAAAGTGCGTACCGATACCGCCATCGGCGAAAATCCGGTGTCGGTTGCTTATGCCTCGGTTAGCTTGGCGCAACATATCTTTAGCGACTTGAGTCAGAGTAAAGCACTATTGATTGGCGCGGGTGAAACCATCGAATTGGTGGCTCGACACTTGTCAGAGGCTGGGGTCAAGCAGATGATCGTTGCCAACCGGACATTAGCGCGCGCCGAGCTGCTGGCGGAAGAGTTTAATGCTCGGGCGATATTGCTCGGTGATATTCCCGAAGCATTGGAAGATGCGGACATTGTTATCTCCTCGACGGCTAGCCAGTTACCTATTTTAGGTAAAGGCGCGGTAGAGTCCGCACTGAAAAAACGTAAGCATCGGCCCGTATTTATGGTGGATATCGCCGTGCCGCGGGATATCGAGCATGAAGTCGCCGATCTGGATGATGTTTACCTTTATACCGTCGATGACCTTAAAGAGGTGATCGAGGAAAACGTTCGTAGCCGTGAAAGTGCTGCCCAAGAAGCGGAAGGGTTAGTGGAAGCGGGGGCGATGGAATTTATTCGTCAGTTACGTTCGTTGGATGCCGTTGAAACTGTGATGTCGTTGCGTCAGCAGGCAGAGAAATTGCGCGATGCCGAGTTGGAAAAAGCACTGCGTCAGCTGAATAATGGTAAAGATGCTGAAAGCGTGCTGCATAATCTGGCCCGTGGTTTAACGAATAAATTAATGCATAGCCCGACGGTTCAACTGCGCAAAGCCAGTGCCGAAGGGCGTGATGATTATCTTGAGATAGCCCAAGATCTGTATCAACTATCTCCCAATTTGAAAGAAGACTGATTAGTGATGAAAGAATCAATAGCCCTTAAACTCGAAAGCTTGGCTGACCGTTATGAAGAACTAGCGGCGTTGCTGGGGGATGCCGGGGTGATCTCTAATCAGGATAAGTTTCGCGCTTATTCGATGGAATATGCCGAGTTGGAACCGGTGGTGAAGTGTTTTCAAGCCTACCAGAAGGCTGAAGCCGACTTGGAAGAAGCTCGCTTGATGCAAGAGGATTCCGACCCGGATATGCGGGAGATGGCAAAAGAGGAATACTCGGCAGCGAAAGAGGCGATCGAATCCTTGGCGCAGGAACTGCAAATACTGCTGCTGCCAAAAGATCCGAATGATTCACATAACGTCTTTCTGGAAGTGCGTGCCGGTACCGGCGGAGATGAAGCGGCGATCTTCTCGGGAGATTTACTGCGGATGTACACCCGTTTTGCCGAGACTCAGGGCTGGAAGCTTGAAATTATCAGCGCTAACGAGGGTGAACACGGCGGTTATAAAGAGGTTATCACGCGGATTATCGGTAAAGATGTGTATTCCCGTCTGAAATTCGAATCCGGTGCGCATCGTGTTCAGCGGGTGCCCGAAACTGAATCCCAGGGCCGTATCCATACATCGGCCTGTACCGTCGCGGTGATGCCTGAGATGGATGAGGTCAGTGCCATTCAAATTAATAAGGCCGACCTGCGAGTGGACACCTTTCGGTCATCCGGTGCCGGTGGTCAGCACGTTAACAAAACCGATTCCGCGATTCGATTGACCCACATCCCTACCGGCGTGGTGGTGGAGTGTCAGGAAGAACGTTCGCAGCATAAGAACCGCGCCAAAGCGATGTCGCTGCTCGCCTCACGTTTACAGGCCGCCGAGCGCGAACGTCATGCGGCGGCACAGGCCAGTACCCGTAAGTCGTTAGTCGGTAGTGGCGATCGTTCCGAACGAATTCGCACCTATAATTTCCCTCAGGGGCGGATTACCGATCACCGTATTAACCTGACGCTGTATAAACTACAGGAGGTCATGGAAGGTGCACTGGGTGCGGTGGTCGACCCCCTCGTCAATGAATATCAAGCCGAACTTCTGGGCGCGTTGTCCGAAGAAGGCTGATCTGACTTATCATGAATATCATTGAAGCTCAGGGCTGTGCCGCCCAGCTTTCTACCTCTAGTGATAGCCCGGCGGTCGATGTCGAGCTATTGCTTTGCCATGTTCTCCAGTGTAGCCGAACCTTTCTGTTTACCCGCCGAGATCACCTGTTGAGTGATGCGCAACAATCGCTATTTGAGCAGTTGCTGCAGCGACGTGTGCAGGGGGAACCGATTGCGCACCTGACCGGCACCCGAGGGTTCTGGAGTCTGGATCTAGAGGTGAATGCGACGACCTTGATTCCTCGCCCCGATACCGAATGCTTGGTGGAGATGGCGTTGGAACTAATTCCGCCTTTGGCGGCCAGAGTATTAGACCTAGGCACCGGCACTGGCGCGATCGCCTTGGCGTTGGCATCAGAGCGTCCGGCGTGGTCATTGTTGGCGGTTGATCGGGTGGCCGAGGCTGTCGAACTGGCTGAACGTAACCGGCAGCGTGCCGAATTGACGAATGTAACGGTTTTGCAGGGTAGTTGGTTTGAACCGGTGGCAGGTGTCTTCGATCTGATTGTGAGCAACCCGCCCTATATCGATCCACAGGACCCACACCTTGAACAGGGTGATGTGCGCTTCGAGCCGCTGAGTGCCCTAATCGCCGAGGAAAATGGCCTCGCTGATATTCGTTATATTGCCACCGAAGCACGAACGTTTCTGGTTGATGGCGGGATTTTACTGTTTGAACATGGTTATGATCAGGCTGACAAAGTGCGGCAGCTCTTAGCAGACTTGGCATACAGCGATATTGAATCGGCGCAGGATTATGCTGGGAATGACCGTATAACCTGGGCTAAGTATCATTTGACGTTAGAAAAAGAGATTAAATAGAATGCTGAATGATGATCAGCTATTGCGTTACAGCCGGCAGATTATGCTGCCTGAGGTTGATATTGCCGGTCAGGAAACCTGGTTGCAGTCGACGGTGCTGATTATTGGTGTCGGCGGTTTAGGCAGCCCTGTGGCGATGTACTTGGCGGCAGCCGGCGTTGGCCGGTTAGTGCTGGTGGACGATGACAACGTTGAACTGACTAACTTGCAGCGACAGATTATTCACCGTACCTCGACAATCGGCCAGCCTAAAGTGTTATCGGCAAAAGAGGCATTGGCGGAACTGAACCCAGATATTCGAGTCGATGCTATTAATGATCGGTTAGCAGGTGAGGCGCTAGAGCAACAGGTGATCACGGCGGATCTTGTGGTTGATTGCAGTGATAACTTTACCACTCGTTTTGCGATTAATGATGCCTGCGTCAAACATAAAACCCCTCTGGTGTCAGGTGCGGCTATTCGGCTTGAAGGGCAGGTCGCGGTGTTTGATTCACGCCGCGAAGATGCACCCTGTTATCGTTGCTTATATCGCGAGGGTGATGAAGAGAATTTAACCTGCTCCGATAGCGGTGTACTAGCGCCGTTAGTGGGTATTATCGGCTCTGTCCAAGCGATGGAGGCGTTGAAAGTGCTCGCCGATGTGGGTGAGCCGTTGGTGGGCAAATTATTACTTTTAGACGGTCGTCATATGGATTGGCGAACACTAAAGCTGCGACGGGACCCTGAGTGTCCCTGTTGCGGAGATAACAATAATTAAAGAGGTACCGGATTTAATGGACGCAATTCGTCAGATATTAGAGCAAAGTAAAACGATCGCGATGGTAGGGGCGAGTCCCAAGTCGCATCGGGCTAGCAATCAGGTGATGCATTTTCTGTTGGCTAAGGGTTATAACGTGATTCCTGTTAATCCGCTCAAAGTAGGAGAAAAAATTCACGGCCGTGAAGTCGTGGCCTCCTTAGCGGATATCAAAGAGCCGATCGATATGGTGGATATCTTCCGTAATTCGGCTGAGGCCGGTGATGTGGTCGATGAAGCGATTGCTGTGAATGCCAAAGCGGTGTGGATGCAGTTGGGTGTTGTAAACGAACCGGCGGCTGAGAAGGCCGAAGCGGCGGGTCTTAAAGTAGTGATGGACCGCTGTCCTGCGATTGAAATTCCCCGCCTCTGATTGAGGCCTGTGCTGCCAGCGAACAGGTTTCGGCTGGCAGCAGTCTTATTTACTGTCTTGCTTGAGACTTCCTTGTTTTTTCTTGCCAGCTGGTCTGATTTCAGGTCGATCTATCTGGTGTCTGGGAAGCGATCACATACAATGGCTAATTTGTTAAGGGTGAAAAACTATGTCTATTGAACGTCAAGAAACCGCTCAGCGTATGAGCCGGATCGTTATCCATAACGATACTGTTTACCTCTGTGGTCAGGTGGCTAAAGATGCCAACGATGGCATTACTGAGCAGACAGCAACAATGCTGGATAAAGTCGATGCACTGCTAAAGCAAGCGGGCAGCGATCGTGAACATATCCTATCGGCAACTCTGTATATTCGTGATATGAAAGATTTCGCGGCGATGAATGCGGTTTGGGATAGCTGGGTACCGGAAGGTTATGCACCGGCTCGTGCCTGTGTTGAAGCGCGTATGGCTCGGCCAGAACTGCTGGTTGAAATCTCTGTGGTAGCTGCGCTAGCAAAATAGATCGTCAGTTGCTCGTCTAACCGAGCATCATCCGTCTGATATTCAGATCATCGGCTAGTCGTCTGGCATAGCCGATCATTTCCTCACTGCATAACGCCTGTGCTTTTGCCGGTAATAGGGCGCCGCTGTTGATCAGCATCTGTACCAAACCTTTATGTTCCTGCTGTAGCGCTAATATAAGCGCCGTATGACCCTGTGAGTCAGGCTGGTTAAGATCGGCACCGTACTCATTTAGGCGACTTAGGTGAAGCATAAGGCTAGCGCTTGGGCAAAATTTAAAGCAAGCAAAGAGAGCATGTTGAGGGTCGCTATCTGGATACCCCAGCGGCGCCTTTGCCTGCAGTAAGACGGTCATCAAGGCTAGGCTCTGTTGTGGGTGTTGTATTGCTTGATATAACAGCGGCTCAGATTGACTGGCGGTCAAGGGACAGCCTGCCTGAATGAGATGATCTAACGCCTTCGCCTGGCCGGCGCTAATAGCCAGTTCCGGCAAATTGTAATCTTGGTTTTGGTGGTTAAAGGTAGGTTCCGTCAGTTGCGCTTGATCTAGTTTCTGAAACTGTTTTTTTAGTTTCACCAGATCCCCTTCAATTACCGCTTGTTGCAGTTTATTGAGATGGCGTTGGGTAAAAAAGTTCATGGGCAGGAGGCTCCTTCGGTACGCCAGACCAACTGACGCAGTGGCTTGATCGCCAGTAGTAATAATATGATGGCGGCGATCCACTTGAGTGTCATAAAGGCCGCCGAGTCATGATCTGCCATGGCGATACCAACGGTGATGGATTGACTGCTAAGCAGGGCATCGGTTGCGAGCCCTAATAGTACCGCGCAAATACTGATGCCGCTGAGGTAGATGATGACGGCGCGTACACCTAATTCGCGGCTGAGGATGCCGAGCGCGGCAATGTTAGTGGCGGGGCCGACCAGTAGAAAGACTAAAATCGCACCGGGGGACATACCCGCGGCGAGTAGCGCCGCTGCCAGCGGCGTGGACGCGGTGGCACAAATATACAGCGGTAGACCCACTACCAGCATCAGCAGCATGGCGGTGAGCCCGCTACCCCACTGGCTAAGGCTAGATGGCTCAACGAGTGTGGCAACCACCGCAGCTAAAATCAGACCGACCGCCAGCCAAGCGGAAATATCATCCAAAATATCGATAACAGCGAACCGCAGCCCTGCCAAAATACCCGGTTGTTGGATATCTGAATCCGCTGTGCTGCAGCGGGTATCTTCTGACTCGCAACAGTCCGTTTGGGTTGATGCTTGCTGGCTACTGCAACAACTCTGTGTGACGGGTTCTTTTGCGGTGCTACTGCAGCAGCTGTCGGCCACCGGTGCAGGCTTGCTGCTTGCACAGCAGCTGCTGACTGAGTCTGGGTTAGCGTCGTTGTTGCTCGTGCTTTCTGCTTGGCTGTCGCGGTTGCTTGGTCGATCAAACAGGATAATCATCATGCCGCTAACGATCGCGCTGAAGATAGCTGAAATCGGACGGATAACCGCCATGACTGGGCCTAACAGAGCGTAGGTAACTGATATGGAATCAACGCCGGTTTCCGGTGTGGCGACTAAAAAGGCGACCGTTGCTGGTTTCGAAGCACCGGAACGGCGTAGACCGATGGCAGCGGGTAATACACCGCACGAACAGAGCGGCAAAGGGGCGCCGATAAAGGCGGCGCGAACAACCGCCCCAAGACCGTCGCCACTGAGCCACTTCTTCACTAAGTTAGTTGGGATCCAGCCTTTGAGTATGGCTGCCAGAATCAAGCCAAACAATAACCAGATGGCTGTGTCGAGAAACAGATTTAAAAGATTGTCAAAAAACGTCTGTAACATCACTATCTCCCCGTGTGAGCTGTCGGGTTTATCCTATTCGAATCAGATTAGATTCCATAAACGTAACAGATAGATACCACCACTGAGGGTAAATAATGAGCCTAGCGTGGTGGTCAAAATAATATTCGCGGCTAGCTGTGCGTTGCCGTTCATTGCCTTTGCCATGATAAAACTGGCGGCGGCGGTAGGGCAGCCAAATAACACAAACAGAACACCGAGCTCTTGATTTTCAAAACCATAGAGCCATGCACCGATGGTGAGTATTAAGGGGATGATGATCAGCTTAATCAGCGTGGCCCAGCTGGATTGGCCCGAGGTATCTCTTAGGCTTTTGAGGTTGAGTGAACCGCCGACGGCAAGCAATGCTAAGGGAAGTGTCAGGTTAGCAAGATAATGGCCAATTTTGTCGCCGACCTCCGGTAGAGCCCAACCAAAATATGAAAATGGCAGTGCCAGTAGAACCGAGATAATCAGCGGATTACGGGCAATCGCTTTGAGAGGGGCGGTGAAACTAGGGCCATTTTGGTGTTGCATAGGAAGTGATAACACCAGAACCGACAGGACGTTATAGAGCGGAATGACGCAAGCCAGTAGTAGCGATGCGAGTGCTAGACCGCTGCTACCAAACATATTAAAGCTGATGGCCAAGCCTAGGATGCCGAAGTTGCTGCGAAATGCACCTTGAATAAAGACCCCAAGGTCTTCCGGTTTCGTGATAAAAAGCTTACTGACCTGCCAGATGACCGCTACGCTGATCAGTGTGCTAATGATGAAATACCCCAGCAGCTTGGGGTTGAAAACGGCCTGAAAGTCCATTGTCGAGATGCTCATAAAGACGAGCATCGGTAGAGTGATGGTAAACACGAGTTTAGATGAGGTATTAACAAACCCCTGATCAATAACCCCGAGCCTTACGAGCAGATAGCCCAGTGACACGATAAAAAAGATGGGTGTTACGATGTTGCTAGTAAAAATCAGTGTATCTAGATAGAGGCTCAAGGCTATATGTCCGTTACGCTAACTGCTGATCGGTGGGCGTTAATAGGAGTCTACCATTTTTCGGTCTTATGCTGATATTCAGTTAATGCTTTATTGATGAAGTTTTGGGTAATCGAGTCGTTCTAGGGTGCCGCAGGATTCTGCTAACTCCTCCCAGCAGGTAATACTCAGGGCAATTTGCATAACGCCGCAGGTAGGCAGGTTGGCGATGTTTTCCTGGGTTAAATAATCACCGGCCAATGCTAGCGTCGGGTTATGGGCAACGACCATAAGGTGATGATAGTGGTCGGATTGTCCCTGTAGTAGATTGATCAGCGTTTCCACTCGGGCGTGGTAGAGCTCCGGCACCTCAATAATCTTATCTGTTGGATAATCCTGCGCGATGGCTATCTGCTCGGCGGTGGTGATGGCTCGGCGAGCCCCGCTACTCAGAATCAAGTCCGGTTGGATCTGCCATGCCTGTAAGCGGTCAGCCATCAACGGCAGGTCATGCTTCCCCCGTTTGTTAAGTGGCCGATTAAAGTCAGACAGTGTTGGATCTTTCCAGCTGGATTTAGCGTGCCGTACCAGTGTCAGCATTTTCATTAGGCTGTCCCGTAACTCTGCAGTGATAACTTCAGTATTAACTATGGATGCCTGAAAAGCTATTGCCTGCGGTCGATACTCATACCAAATGGTTTATTTCGTATGGGGATTCATAACGATGGGGTTTTACTGGCAAACAAAAGAAGTTAGCAACGAGAGCGGGGCGCCGTTATTCAGCTGGTTGAGATGTAAGGTAACACGCAGCTGATGGCTACTTGGCTAAATATTCTCAAACAGGAACAATCACAATCCCTTAATGCCGACAAAGAATAGGCATTAAGGGGGCGAATTAGGCGACCTGTTGACCCGGTTTGTAATTTAGCAGCTCCCAACGATGGGGGACGCTGATCAAGCCAATTTGTGCGTTGCAATCTTGACACATATACAGCGTATTGTTGTGTACGTGTTTAACCTCTACCAATCTACTGTGTAGGCTGATGCTTTGATGTTCCAGTAGTGACTTGCACTGTGGGCATAGACATGTCATTTGTGTTACCTCAAAACTATTTCGGAAAACTATTTCTGGATAGGCCTCAGTTCGGTCGTTGAGAAAGAGCTTATTCTGTAACGGGGTTAGAACTTGTGGCTGTAACAAAAAAGAGTCATTTATTATTTATATTGTGTCGCATTTATGAGACTAATCATAACATAAACAGAGTCATTTTAAATATGCTGAGATAAGTCACTGTTTTCAGTGCGATTAACACAATGTTGATGAGTTTTATCAGGGTATTATGAGTCTATTGGTTAAATTATAGACTATAAATTGAAAAACCAGCCGATTGGCTGGTTTTTTGTTGTCGCCGTTAAGCGACGCATGAATCGGGTTTCGTTTTTTTAGGCGCTTCCTTGGGATTAACCCCCGAGGTAAGCCTGACGAACCGATTCATCGGTTAGCAAGTTAGCACCGGTGTCAGTTTTAACGATACGGCCATTTTCCAGCACATATCCCCGATCGGCAATCCGCAATGCTTGGTTCGCATTTTGTTCAACCAGAAAGATGGTTACCCCTTCATCCCGTAAACGTTCGATGATATCGAAAATCTGTTGGATAATAATCGGCGCGAGTCCGAGGGAGGGCTCATCTAAGAGCAATAATCGAGGTTTGCTCATGAGCGCTCGGCCAATGGCTAACATCTGTTGCTCACCCCCGGACATAGTGCCGGCTCGCTGTTTATAGCGTTCTTCCAAACGAGGGAACAGATTGAGAACATACTGAGCGGTTTCATCGGCCTGTTCTTTAGTGCGGAAGTAGGACCCCATAAAGAGGTTTTCTTCCACCGTCATAGCGCTGAAGACTCGACGACCTTCGGGCACGATGGCAAGGCCTTTGCGCATAATCTCCGGTGTATTGAACGCACCGAGCTCTTCACCTTCAAAGATCACCTTGCCTGTTGATGCTTTTGGGTCACCACAAATAGTCATCATCAGAGTGGTTTTGCCGGCACCATTAGCACCGATCAGGGTAATAATTTCACCCTGATTGATCTCGACGCTGACATCATGCAATGCCTGAATCTGCCCGTAATGGGTGTTTACATTTTCGATCAGCAGCATCTTATTCTTCTCCGAGATAGGCTTTGATTACGTCGGAATTCCCTTTGATCTCTTCGGCAGTACCATTAGCGAGGGGAGTGCCCTGTGCAATGACATAGATATGGTCGGAGATACCCATCACCAAACTCATATCGTGCTCAATCAATAGGATAGAAATCTCATGCTCGTCACGCAGCCTGATGATCAGTTCATCCAGCTCTTTGGTCTCATTGGGGTTTAGACCAGCTGCCGGTTCATCCAACATCAGCAACTCTGGTTGGGTGACCATGCAGCGGGCAATCTCCAGACGGCGCTGCTGCCCGTATGAGAGGTTACCTGCTTCGCGGTTAGCAAACTCCAGTAAGCCCACTTCTTCCAGCCAGTGAGCGGCATGGTTCATCGCATCTTTTTCTAGGCGGCGATAATTGGGCGTTTTCAACAGACCGGACAGTAGGTTGGTATTCATATGCCGGTGCTGAGCAACCAGCATATTTTCAATCACGGTCATTTTTTGAAACAAACGAACATGCTGAAAGGTGCGTACCAAGCCTTTGCGGGAGATCTGATAATCTTTCAGACCCGCAATCTGCTGGTCCTTCAGCATAACGCTGCCTTCGGTGGGGATATAAAAGCCGGATAAACAGTTGAATACCGTTGTTTTACCCGCACCATTGGGGCCGATCACAGAAACGATTTGGCGATTCTTAACCTTCAGGTTCACGCCGTTTACCGCTACCAGACCGCCGAAGCGCATCGTCAGGCCGTTTACATCTAGCAGTAACTGACTCATTGTTGTTTTAACTCCAGATTGGGACGTTTCATCGGAACCAGTCCTTCAGGGCGCCAGCGCATCATGACCACCATCAGCAGACCGAAAAGCAACATGCGGTATTCAGCGAACTCCCGCGCCATTTCCGGCAGAATAGTCATAATAATCGCGGCAAAAATAATCCCCAGCTGTGACCCCATGCCTCCAAGTACCACAATCGCTAGAATAATGGCCGATTCAATAAAGACAAAGGACTCTGGGCTGATAAAGCCCTGTCTTGCGGCAAAGAAACAACCGGCAAAGCCTGCGGTTGATGCACCTAAGGTGAAGGCCGAAAGCTTGATGGCGGTACGGTTTAGACCGAGAGAGCGACAAGCGATCTCATCTTCCCGAAGGGCTTCCCATGCTCGGCCAATAGGCATGCGCATGAGCCGGTTAATCAAGTAGATCACACAGACGACCAGCAAAACGGCGATCAGATAGAGAAAGATCACTTTGTAGGAGCTGGAGTAATCCATATCGAAATACTCATGGAAGGTAACAGCGCCTTCCTCTTTTGCTCGGCGATTAAATTCCAAGCCAAACAGGCCCGGTTTAGCGATACCGGAGATACCGTTTGGCCCGCCGGTGAGGGAGGTCCAGTTATTCAGCAAAATACGGATGATCTCACCGAACCCAAGGGTGACAATCGCCAGATAATCGCCGCGTAAACGGAGCACTGGAAAGCCGAGCAGAAAGCCAAAGGCGGCCGCCATCGCAGCGGAAATTGGCAAACAGGCCCAGAATGACATGCCAAAATACTGGGATAGCAAAGCATAGGTGTAGGCACCTACCGCATAGAAGGCTACAAAGCCTAAATCCAGCAAGCCAGCAAGACCGACAACGATGTTGAGGCCTAGCCCGAGCATGATGTAGATCAGCGTCAGTGTTGCCAGGTCAACGGTGCCCCGTGAAACCATGAACGGCCAGATCAGCATGATGACAATCACTGCTGCGATCAGCCAAGGCTTAAGGGCGGCCATTTTCTCACCTTGCGGGAGTACGGCTTGGAAGTTGGGCTTGGGAATAGCGCCAAATAGGGCATCCACCTGAGCGCTGAATAGCTGTGACAGAAAGACGACGGCGATACCGCCAGCAATCCACATCCACTGTTCGGTAGTGGCGCCTTTGACGGCCAGCGTGGAGCCATCGGTATCTAGCTTTACGCCGATCATCAAGCACGACAGAATCAGTGAGATCCCCGCTGCGAAAACGGCGTTATAAAGTTTACTCGAGGTCATACTTTTTCTACCTCCGGCTTGCCGAGAAGTCCACTAGGGCGGAACAGCAGGATGGTTACCAGTAGTCCGAATGAAACGACATCTTTGTATTCCGATGGGAAAAATGCAGCGGTCATCGCTTCCGTGACACCGAGAATCAAACCACCCAACATCGCACCGGGAATCGAACCTATGCCACCGAGAACCGCGGCAGTAAAGGCTTTCAAGCCAGCAATAAAGCCGACAAAGGGGTTAACTACACCGTAATACAAGCCCAGCAGTAAACCGGCAATGGCCGCTAAGGCTGCGCCGACGATAAAGGTGAGGGCGATAATTTTATTGGTATCGATCCCCAGTAGATTCGTCATGCCCAGATCTTCCGAACAAGCGCGACAGGCGCGGCCCATCCGTGAGCGGGAGATAAACAGGGTGAGTAACGTCATACTGATGAAGGTCACAGCGAAGATGAGCACCTGCATGTAGGAGAGCGATACTTCAAACAGGCTAGGATCGCCGAAGTTCCAGCCACCGGTGATCTGTGGTGGTAAGGCAACATCGCGTGAACCCTGGGACAGAACCACAAAGTTCTGCAGAAAAATAGACATACCGATCGCGGAGATCAGAGGGATGAGTCGGTTCGTGCCCCGTAGCGGCCGGTAAGCCACCCGTTCCACCGTCCAGCCGTAGGTGCTAGAGATGAAGATGGCGACCACCAAGGCAATGACCAAAAGAATAGGAAGGCTTGCGATGCCCATGCCCATCAAACCTGCGATAACAATAAATGTTACGTAGGAGCCGATCATATAGATCTCGCCGTGGGCAAAGTTAATCATGCCGATGATGCCGTACACCATTGTGTAGCCAATGGCGATCAGCGCATAGGTAGAACCGATGGTTAGCCCGTTAATGAGCTGTTGCAACAGATAAAGCGAAAATTCTGACATTTGCAGGGACCAGATAAAACGAATCCCCGGTACCGGATCGCGGCACCAGGGAGTCGGGGTTGTCGAACTTCAGCAAATACTGCTGAAGCTTGCTAAACCATTGTTATTAAGACGAATTACTCAGCTGGTGTTTTAGAACCATCCTGATGTAGACGGTAGACCAAGAAAGTGGATTCGGTCAGGTCGCCTTTTTCGTCATACTTAACTTTGCCGATAGCTGTATCGAAGTCGTGCTCACGGATATAGTCAGACAGGACTTCAGCATCGGTTGATTTAGTCGCAGCCATGGCGTCGGTCATGACTTCAACTGCAGCATAAGCGGTGAATACGAAAGGACCGGTTGGGTCTTCACCTTTAGCCTTGATAGCGGCAACACGGGTTTCGTTGACTGGGTTTTGATCAAAGCTTTTTGGTGCTGTTGCCAGTACGCCTTCAGAAGCGGCGCCTGCGATTTTCGCTAGGTCTGAGTTAACGACGCCTTCAGGTCCCATGAACTGAGCAGTGAAGCCTTTTTCTGCGGATTGACGCAGAATAAGACCCAGTTCTGGGTGGTAGCCACCGTAGTAAACGAAATCAACATTCTCTTTCTTCAGCTTAGCAATCAGAGCAGAGAAGTCTTTGTCGCCGGGTGTAACACCTTCAAACATCGCGGCTTTAACACCTTGCGCATCTAGCAGGTCACGTACAGAGGTCGCGAGGCCTTCACCATATTGCTGTTTGTCATGGATGATAGCGATACGTTTTGGTTTCGCGTTTTCCATGATGTACTCAGCAGCCATAGAGCCCTGCAGGCTATCTAGACCGATGGTACGGAAGATGGTTTTGTAACCTTTTTCAGTGATCGATGGCGAGGTAGAAGCCGCCGTGATCATCAGGATACCTTCTTCATCATAGATATCAGTAGCGGGTTCAGTTGAAGATGAACACAGATGACCAACTACCTGAGTGATACCATCATTGACGATCTTGTTGGCGACAGCTACGGCTTGTTTAGGGTCACAGGCATCATCATAAACAACACCTTCTAGCATCATGCCATTCACGCCGCCGGCTTTATTGATATCATCAATCGCGGCCATTACACCAATCTTTTGCATATCTCCATATTGTGCAACAGGGCCAGTGGACGGTCCTGCAAGACCAATTTTAAGCGTTTCAGCTTGCGCTGCAGCGGTTAAGCCCATAATACAAACAGCGGTACTCAGGCTCAGTAATGTTTTGCGAAATTGATTCATCAAGCTAGTCTCCATTTATTGTTCTTGCAGAGGACACCCTGCGGGAGGAATAATATCTGAACATAATCGCTTAGCGTGATTCACGCTGTCGAATATAGTCGTAGATGCTTATACCAACATTAACGTCCTCTGACACAGTCTCTAACTCTACCTCCGGCTATCTATTAAATGCAATCGAAGTCGCGAGGTTTTATCAGATAATGTTGACCTGAAGCCCACTTTTTTAGCCGTTGGCAAAAAGTGTTAATAATATTGCCAGTATTTGTTATTGAGCATTTGACCGTTTTTGTTAATGATTCTTGTATCTTGCTGAGTATTCCTTAGCCGATGGACGAAGCGAGCCAGAGGCGAGACAGTAGGTTCCTGCATAATGATAATAATTGGGAAGAATATGGATCCAATCAGATCACTCATTCACTGTTTTGCGTTGGCGGCTGTTTTGCTGAGCAGCAGTGTTTCCGCACAGGCAGACGTCGATCGTCTCAATACCCCTGCGTTACCTTCTTACCGTGCCGATCAGACACTGATGTTGGATATTGCTAAGCACGGTGACCAGTTGCTTGCCGTGGGCGATCAGGGCGTGGTGATGCGCTCGTCCGATCAGGGGCAGCATTGGCAGCAGGTGCAAACCCCTTTCAGTGTCATGTTGACCTCGGTCTTTTTTACCGATGCGCAACATGCTTGGTTAACCGGCCATGATGGGCTATTTGCGGCGAGCCAAGATGGAGGCATGACGTGGCAGAAACTATTGGATGGCGATCAGATCAACCGGTTACGCCTACAGCGACTACAGGCGATCGCGGCCGAGCTTCAGTCTCAGCTGGATGCCGAGCCTGATAATGAATCGCTGATGATGCGATCGGATGATGCGACTTGGTACGCCGAGGATGCGGCAGCCGCAGTAGAAGAGGGACCGAGTATTCCACTGTTAGATGTTTGGTTTGCCGATCAGCAGCGGGGATTTGCGCTGGGAGCTTACGGACTCTTGCTGAAGACCGATGATGGTGGCCAGAGCTGGGCTTACTGGGGTGATCGTCTGGATAACCCCGATAACTTCCACCTAAACGCCATGATGGCGGATCATCGGGGGGATCTCTATATCGCCGGTGAGGCGGGGCTGCTCTTTCGTTCAACGGATAAGGGGATGCATTGGATCCGTATCGATACTCCCTACGAGGGGTCGTTTTTCAGTATTACCGAATTTAAACAACAGTTGTTTCTTATGGGATTACGGGGACATCTGTATCGCTCCGATGATGGGATTGATTGGCAAGCCGTCAAGACAGGCTATCAGGCGACGCTGCTGAGTGCCGTCGCGGAAGCGGACAAGTTAGTCCTGTTAGGGCAGGGCGGCTTGATTATTGAAAGCGCGGACGGACAGCATTTCACGCCCTTGGATAGCGGCGGGCGGCGTTCTTTGAGTGCTGGCGTGGCGGTCGACGGGGGTTATCGGCTGGTGGGTGAAGGTGGATTACTGAGCCTGGAGGCTGGAGATGAATAAGCTATCGCGGATATTGTTAGCCCCGATTAAGGGTTCTGAAGAGTTTGCCGAGCGTTTTCTGTTTCACCGCCGTTTACCGGTATTGTTGGTGTTCGCCGCATTGACGCTATTTTTAGCTTGGCAGGCGGTACAGATTCGTCCCGATGCGAGCTTTGTGAAGATGATTCCAACGTCGCATCCCTATGTTGAGAACTATCTTAAAAACCGTGACGATCTTGCCGGGCTTGGCAATAGTGTGCGGGTGGCTGTGGCGGTTAATGAAGGAGACATCTTCACTGCTGAGTTTCAGGAAACATTACAAAAAATCACCGACGAGTTGTTTTTTATCCCGGGCGTTGACCGTTCGGCGCTGACCTCCATTTGGACGCCGAATGTGCGCTGGACCGAGGTGACCGAAGAGGGCTTTGTCGGTGGCCCAGTGATTCCCGCGGATTATGATGGTTCCGCGGCGAGTCTGGAGCAGGTTAAGTTAAATATTCTACGCTCCGGCCAAGTTGGGCGTTTGGTGGCGAATGATTTTCGCTCGGCGATTGTGCAGGTGCCACTGTTTGATAAACATCCGGATACCGGCGAAAAGCTCGATTACCAGGCGTTATCGCAACAGTTAGAAACCTTGATTCGGGATAAATATCAGTCCGATCAAATAAGCGTGCATATTACCGGCTTCGCTAAAATTGTCGGTGATTTGATTGATGGTGCTGCGCAGGTGGCGGTGTTCTTCGGTATCGCCTTATTGATCACCTTAGTGTTGCTCTATCTTTATTCCCGCAGTATTACCGGTACTCTTGTGCCCCTAGCCTGTTCCGTGATTGCGGTGATTTGGCAGTTGGGGTTGTTAAAGCTGTTAGGGTTTGGGCTCGATCCATATTCCATGCTGGTGCCGTTTTTGGTGTTTGCTATTGCGGTTAGCCACGGGGTGCAGATTGTTAATACCATCGCCCTAGAGAGTGCCCGAGGGGCCGACAGTTGGTTGGCGGCGAGACGGGCATTTCGAGCACTGTATATTCCCGGTTTAACGGCTCTGCTGTCGGATGGTATCGGTTTCGTCACTCTGATGGTGATCGATATTCGCGTGATCCAAGACCTCGCTATTGCTGCATCCTTGGGGATTGCGGTGATCATTCTGACTAACTTGTTCTTGCTGCCGGTGATTATGTCTCTGCTAGGTATTGGTGAACGAGCCACTCAGCGGGCGTTGATTGCGGAACAGAAACAAGATAGTAACTGGCATCGCCTGACCTGGTTTGCTACGCCGACCGGTGCAAAATTTGCCGTGGTCGTGGCGGGTATATTATTGGTCGGTGGCCTCTATCAAGGGCAGAAGCTACAGATTGGCGATCTCGATAGCGGTGCGCCGGAGCTGCGTGCCGACTCCCGTTATAACGTCGACAATCGTTTTATTACGCAGCATTACTCGACGTCCAGTGACACCTTTGTGGTGATGGTCGGTACTGAGAAAGATCAGTGTTCTAGTTTTAATACCTTGTCGCTGGTGGACCGTTTTCAGTACTACCTGACCAATATAGAGGGCGTGCAGTCGAGCGTCTCCCTAGTGAATGTCTCCAAACGGGTGACCTCCGGCTTGAACGAAGGCAACCTGAAGTGGCGTACCGTTAGTCGTAACCAGTTGGTGATCAACGCCTCACTATCCTATGTGCCGGCGGGGCTGATGAACCCTTCGTGCTCTTTGTTGCCGGTGATTATCTTTTTGGATGATCACAAAGCGCAAACATTGCAACGACTGACAGGGAAGATCGAGCAGTTTGCAGCGCAGCATGATTCGGAACAGATACGTTTCGAGATGGCGGCGGGTAATTCCGGCTTTGAAGCGGCGACCAACGAGGTGATCGGTACCGCCCAGTATCAGATGCTGGCTTGGGTGTATGCGGTGGTCGGTTTGCTCTGTTTGCTTACCTTCCGTTCGGTGAAAACCTTGATCTGTATTATCGCGCCGCTAGCGCTGACCTCAATACTCTGTCAGGCACTCATGGCGAGTTTAGGCATTGGGGTGAAGGTGGCGACACTGCCTGTGATTGCGCTAGGGGTGGGTATTGGTGTCGATTACGGTATCTATATCTATTCTAAACTGAATACCTATCTTGTGCAGGGCATGGCGTTACCGGAAGCGTATTTGAATACGCTTAAAACCACCGGTAAGTCGGTTGCTTTTACTGGCTTAACGTTGGGGATCGGCGTAGTGCTTTGGGTCTTCTCACCTATTAAGTTTCAGGCTGATATGGGGATCTTGCTGACCTTTATGTTCCTCTGGAACATGCTGGGGGCCTTGGTATTGATTCCAGCGCTAGCCTGCCTGTTGAAGTGTGGTGCAACCGGCATCGAGGCGATCAGCACGACTGAAGCGGAGGTTAAAGATGTTGTTAAATAAACGATTATTACTGGTGCTTGATCAGCAGGACGATATTAGTTTGGCGCTGGAACGTTGTCATTTAATCGCTAGCCGTCTACAAAGCGCGGTGACTATCGTCTGGCTTGGCGATGATCAAGTTAAAGCTGAGCAGGCGATGGCGGAATTGATGACGGATGGCGTTGCCGTCGACTTACGCTACAGTACGCGGCATAAACTGTTAAAACAGTTGGCCGGGCTGTTGTCGCAGCAGTCGTTCGGGTTGCTGATCAAAAGCTGTGACCCGCGTGAATCCGGCTTTATGACCTCGATGGACGGTCATATTCTGCGTGACCTGCCCTGTCCGGTCTTGTTGGTGAAAGGTGACCAGCTTTGGCAGGATGGCGTAGTGATGGCGGCGGTGAATGCCTTAACCCATGATCCGCATCAGTTGCAGCTAAATGATGATGTCTTGATGGTAGCTGCTCAGATAGCCGTGGTCACCGAATCGGCGCTGACGACAGCGGTGGCTTGTCCTTCGGCGATGATGGGAGCCGATCCAGTATTGCAGTCGGAAAACCTGATACAGGCGAAGGCTCAAGAGGCGTTAGCCGCGCAGCTGAGCCGCTTGGCATTAACGGTGCAAGCTTCGGCGGTGGGTGAGGGGCCGGTTGAATATTGGATACCCGAAGCCGCTAAACAGCTTAAAGCGCGCTTGGTGGTGATTGGCACCCGAGCCCGTGGTGGTTTGAAAGGTGCGTTGATTGGTAATACCGCTGAGCGAATATTGTCGCGCTTGGATTGCGATATCCTTGTGCTGAGGGTTGGGCTGTCCGACGAAGTGGTGCCGTTAATAAAGTAGTGGCCGATTGTTCTCTATAATTTGTTTCTCTAAAAGCCCGTTTTTCGGGCTTTTTTGTTAATAAAATTTATCTATTCCATGTTTTTATTCTGTTGATATATAAGGGTTATTTTGTCGTTATAGGGTGCGTGATTTTTTGTGTTAGTGATAATGAAAGGTTTTGTTATTGGTAAATGCGGGCGCTTCATAGATCCTAGATCCATACAATAAATAACCAAAGATATCTGTACCGAAAGGCATCTGTATTTTAGATGCTGGCAGCGTGACAGGATCGATCGAGGTGTCATCATGCCGGAATACAAAGCGCCCCTAAGAGACATTCAGTTCGTACTGGATGAAATGTTGCAAAGTGAACAACACTATCAGAGCCTGCCGGGCTGTGAAGAAGCAACCCCCGATATGATTAACGCTATCCTTGATGAGGGAGCCAAGTTCGCCGAACGTGTTTTGGCACCGCTGAATCAGGTTGGTGATCAAGAAGGCTGTCAGTTGAATGATGGTGTGGTCACAACACCCACCGGTTTTAAAGAAGCGTATCAGCAGTTTGTAGAGGGCGGTTGGCCTTCACTCCCCCACGATCCTCAATGGGGCGGACAGGGTTTACCGGAATCCATTGGTATTATCTTAAATGAATTAGTCGGGTCGGCTAACTGGTCGTGGAGTATGTACCCAGGCCTGAGCCATGGTGCGATGAATACCATTGAAGCCCATGGTACCGACCCGCAGAAACAGACCTATCTGACCAAACTGATCAGTGGTGAGTGGACTGGCACCATGTGTCTGACCGAATCCCATTGCGGTACCGATCTGGGCATGTTGCGCACCAAGGCGGAACCTCAGGCGGATGGTAGCTATAAAATCAGCGGTACTAAGATCTTTATCTCCGCTGGTGAGCATGACATGGCCGATAACATTGTCCATATCGTCTTGGCGCGCCTACCGGATGCACCGCAGGGCACCAAAGGTATCTCCCTGTTTATCGTGCCTAAGTTTTTACCCGATACCGCCGGTGATGTTGGCGAGCGTAACAGCCTGAGCTGTGGCGCGCTGGAACATAAGATGGGTATTCATGGTAACGCTACCTGTGTAATGAACTTTGATGGGGCTACCGGTTATCTGATCGGGGCGGAAAACAAAGGTCTGAACTGTATGTTTACCTTTATGAACACCGCGCGGATCGGCACCGCATTGCAAGGGTTAGCCCATACCGAATGGGGCTATCAGAACTCTTTGGCTTATGCCCGTGATCGTCTACAGATGCGCTCACTGAGCGGCCCAGCCTATCCTGATAAAGCGGCCGATCCTATTATCGTGCATCCCGATGTGCGCCGTATGTTGCTGACGCAAAAAGCCTTTGCTGAAGGCGGTCGTGCTTTGATCTATTACTGCGCTCAATTAGTCGATAAAGCCCACTTGGCTGACGATAGCGAAGCGGAGACTCAGTTAGCCTTTTTGACCCCTATCGCTAAAGCGTTTCTCACGGAGACCGGTTTTGAATCCGCCAACCTCGGGATGCAGATCTTTGGTGGTCACGGTTATATCAGTGAGTGGGGCATGGAACAGAACGTGCGTGATAGCCGTATCTCGATGCTATATGAAGGCACCACTGGTATTCAGGCGCTCGATCTTCTGGGTCGTAAAGTGTTGATGACCCAGGGGGAATCACTGCGATCCTTCACCAAGGTTGTGCATAAGTTCTGTGAGTCTCAGGCCGACAATAAGGCGTTGACTGAATTTATTAGCCCACTGTCGCGCCTAAACCGCGAATGGGGTGATCTAACCATGCGCATTGGCATGAAAGCGATGCAGAACCGTGAAGAAGTGGGCGCCGCCTCGGTCGATTATCTGATGTATTCCGGCTATATCACCATGGCCTATCTATGGGCGCGAATGGTGGCCACCGCACAGGAAAAACTGGATGCGGGCGTGGGTGATCAAGCTTTTTATCAGGCAAAACTAAAAACAGCGCGCTTCTATTTTGAGCGTATCTTGCCACGGACGAAAACCCTAGAAGCGACCATCGATTCTGGCGCAGACAATCTGTTGGCGATGGATATCGCTGAATTTTCTAATTGATTCCCTTTAGCTGAGTAAGATGAAACGACTTCAATCTAAAGCAGTTAACAGTAAAGCGGGCCGCGCAGTTATTTCGGGCCTGCTAACATTAAATTACCGTTTGCGACGGATAACGAAAAAATCATCGCAGACAAAAGAACGTCAGGAGATAACCACAATGACCGATATTCAAAGCTTATTTGCACAGATGGTTGGACGATTTGATAGTGCCGCGGCAGCCGGTTTAGAAGCGGTATTTCAATACCGTTTGGATGAGGGCGATGCGTATTATGCAGCGATCTCTAATGGCGAGTGTACCCTCGGCGAAGGCGAACATGATGAGCCGAGCGTCACCTTGTTAATGGACACCGAAACCTTTAAAGAGGTGCTTGATGGTGAAACTAACGGCATGCAGGCTTTCATGGCCGGTCGTATTCGGGCCGAGGGCGATATTATGCTGGCGACTCGATTGGAAACATTGTTTCCGGTTAGCTGAGGACACTCTGTTTCCAGTTAGCTGAGGGCTCTATCAGCTGCATTAGATCACTATTGTGGCTGATTTTATTCGACTTTTTTATCTGAGTACTTATGCTGAAGTAAATAGGTTGAGCAGTTAATCCTAGACCAAACAAGATAAAAAAAATAACAACGGACGGGATCTGAACATGGATCATAAAACACGCGGCGATTGGATTCCTGAAAGTCTGAATCCACGAGGCTATCAAACATTGACCGACGTTATGACGCGGATGGTCAGTGATTATGCCACTAAACCCGCATTCACCAGTTTCGGGTATGCGATGAGTTATGCCGAGCTGGGCAGGTTGTCAGATGCGTTTGCGGTGTATCTGCAACAGGAAACCGATTTGCAGCCGGGTGACCGGATTGCCATTCAACTACCGAACCTCAATCAATATCCGGTTATTTTATTTGGCGCGTTAAAGGCCGGCTTGGTGATCGTGAATACCAACCCGCTATATACCCCCCGTGAATTGGAAAACCAGTTTAAAGACTCCGGTGCTAGAGCATTAGTGGTGTTTAAAGGGGTGGCCCATAACGTCGATAAAATTATTGCCAATACCAGTTTGAAATATGTATTTACCACTCAAATTGCCGATCTGCATCCGCCGTTAAAACGGCTGTTGATCAATTCGGTCGCTAAATATGTGAAGAAGATGGAGCCCGCATACCATCTGCCGCAAGCGATTGAATTGCGTCAAGCGTTAGCGAAAAAGGCCGGGCAAAAGCCTCAGCTAGTGGCTAAGCAGTGCAGTGATATTGCGGTCTTACAATATACCGGCGGTACCACAGGCATCTCTAAAGGCGCGATGCTGACCCACGCCAACCTGATCTCGAATTTCTTACAGGGGGTCAAGTTGATTTCTGATGCGGATGAGAACTGGGCCGAAACGGTGGTTTCACCATTACCGCTGTATCATATCTACGCTTTTACCCTGTCGATGGCGGTGCTCGAACTCGGCGGTAATAACCTTTTAATTGCCAACCCACGTGATATTGGTGGTTTTGTTAAAGAGTTACAAAAACATGCGTTTTCTGCCTTTATCGGCTTGAATACGCTATTTGTAGCGATCTGCAATCATAAAGACAGTAGCAAAATCGACTTTAGTCATCTGAAAGTGACCCTGTCCGGTGGTATGGCACTGACATTGTCAGCGGCGAAGTCTTGGGAAGAGATGACCGGCTGTGAAATACTTGAAGCCTACGGTTTGACAGAAACCTCTCCGGCGGTGGCGATGAACCCACCGGCTAATATCCGGGTCGGTACCATTGGACCTCCGGTGGCTGAGACTGACGTGAAGATTATCGGTCTTGATGGTCAAGCGGTCGGGGTTGGTGAAGTGGGTGAACTCTGCGTCAAAGGGCCTCAGGTGATGCTCGGGTATTGGCAGAAAGAGCAAGCCACCCGTAGCTGTTTTACCAATGATGGTTACTTTATTACCGGCGATGTGGCCACCATTGAAACAGACGGCTATATCCGCATTGTGGATCGGGCGAAAGATATGATCAATGTATCCGGTTTTAATGTTTATCCCAATGAAATTGAGGATATTGTCACCTTGCATCCAGGGGTGATTGAGTGTGCCGCGATAGGTTTGCCGGATGAACACAGTGGCGAAATGGTGAAGCTCTTTGTCGTCGCTAAGGATGAACTGACCAGTGAAGATATTCGTGACTGGTGTAAAGAGCGTTTGACCCCCTATAAAGTGCCTAAGGTCGTTGAGTTTACTGACGATCTGCCTAAGTCCAATGTAGGTAAGGTGCTACGACGCTGTCTGCGTAAAGACAATACCGGTAGCCATGCTGCCTAATACCGGAGGTTGTGATGGCACTTTCTCAACCGGTGCGGCGGGCGCTAGAGCACCGTCGTAGTATCGAATGTTGTGGCTTTAAGAGGGAAGATGGTCTGTGGGATATCGAAGCGCGCATGACCGATGTAAAAACCGACACAGTGGCTTTACCTATTCGTGGTGAAGTCCCTGCGGGTGAACCTTTCCATGATCTGGGTATAAGGGTCACACTCGATCAGCAGTTTTTAATCCATGAGGTTGAGGCGTTTATCGATGCCTCTCCTTTTCCTCTCTGTCCTAAAATCACGGTCGCATTTAAAAAGTTAGAGGGCACCCGTATTGGTGCGGGGTGGTCGCGGCAGTGTAAAACACTGTTGGGCGGTCATCGCGGCTGTACTCATTTGAATGAGCTACTACCGGTTGTTGCAACGACGGCGGTCCAGACACTTTGGCCGAGCATCGACGCTGATGTGATGGAGCTCGGCGCGCCGCTGATGATCAATAGCTGTCATAGTTGGGCGCAGAACAGTGAGGTAATAAGCGTTTTACTGCCTGATTATTATAATCCCGTCGATCCCGATAGTGCCGATGCGGCTCAGAAAAACCCGAATTAAATAGGAGCTCACTGTGAGCGAGATATTAAAAATCACCACTGAAGGTCGTATTTGTCAGATCTTAATGAATCGGCCAGATAAAAAAAATGCGCTAACACTGACGATGTATCAGGGGTTAACCGATGCAATGTTAGCCGCTGATGCAAATCCTGAGGTCAGGGTGATTATGTTAGGTTCTACCGGTGATAGTTTCTGTGCCGGTAATGATATTGCTGATTTTATCGCGGCGTCTAGCCAGCCAGATGCGATTAAAGTGCCGCTGTTCTTTTTACAGACCTTAGCCTCGTTGGCAACGCCGATAATCGCGGTGGTGCCTGGCGCGGCGGTGGGCATCGGGACAACGATACTGCTGCATTGTGATATGGTGATCGCCAGTGATCAGGCGCGTTTTCAACTGCCATTTGCCCGCTTAGGCTTAGTGCCAGAAGGCGGCTCTAGTCTTTTGTTACCGCAGTTAGTCGGCCATCGACGTGCTTTTGAGTTGCTGGTGATGGGGGATTCATTCAGTGCTGAGACGGCCCAAACATTGGGCTTAGTCAATCGGGTAGAAACGGCACAAGACTTAGCCGAGCGTGCGCTGCTCGACGGGACTAAGTTAGCGGCACTGGCTCCCGAGGCGGTCCGCCAGAGTAAGGCGATGCTGCGTAGCCATAGTCAGTCTCAGTTGGAGGCGGTGCTGGTGGCCGAGGTGAAACAGTTTGCCGAGCGCTTGAAGTCTGAAGAGGCCCGTGAAGCATTGATGGCCTTTATGCAGAAGCGCGAGCCAGACTTCTCCCGCTTTTGATCGATAAGCTGAACAGGGCCCTTAGCGCAGAGGTTACTGATTGCCTTTATGGCGCAGTAGAAGATCGCCATAGAGGGCCTTGATCTCGGCAATATCCTTTTCACTGTCACCGCTAGTGTAATAGGCGGTATAGATACCCGCCCGTCGAGTGCGCCAGTCGATATAGGTTGCCATCACCGGTACACCGGCTTGATGGGCGATATAGTAAAAACCACTTTTCCATTCATCGACCTGGGAGCGAGTGCCTTCAGGGGCGATGACAAGATAGAGCTGATCCGCTTGTTTCAGCCGAGCCGCGGCCTGCGAAACAACATTCACCGACTTCGACCGATCAATCGGAATACCACCGAGCCACATCATGAGGCGTCGGAACGGAAACTTAAAAATCTGTACTTTCCCCATCCAATAGATCGGCAGATCCTGACTAAATCCCAGCATGAGTGCGTAGGGGAGATCCCAGTTACTGGTATGCGGTGCACCGATAAGCACGCATTTATCGGTCCCTTCAATCGCTGAGAAATCTACCTGCCAGCCTTTCATGTTAAGGAATTTGCGCGATAACCAGCGAAGTGGCGGGTGAAATAGTGTGCTGTTAAAAATAGTTGAATGCATGGAGTGATCAGTAAATAGCTGCGGCGTTAGTGATCATTGTAGTGTTATTTGGCTTAATCGGATACGAAATGGCCGGTATTGTCCGAGCTGGTATCCCCTCGATCGACGTTGAAAAAATAAAAAGCCTCTTCTTTAACCCTGTCTGCTCAAAAATGTTATTTATCTGTTTTTATATAACTGTTTGTTTTATATCGATATATATCTTGTATAAACGATTTTGTTACTGATTAAGGTTATTTTTGTTATTGCTGGAAAATCATCTGAGTCTAGTATTAATAAGCCTGAGCTGTACGTAGTTTTATCTCCCTGTTTTTTGATATGGCAGTCCGGCGTACAGAAGAGGAGTCAGGTTCCTTACTATGACTAACAATAATTATCCTGAGTATGGAGTGCACCATGCAATTTGAAGGCAAGGCTATTCGGGTTCAGGAGATCGACAGCGGTTTTTATGAGCTGACATTTGATCTGAACAATGAGCCAGTGAATAAATTTAATCAGCTGACCCTCGGTGAGCTGAAAGAGGCGGTGACACAACTTGGCGCCGTGGAAGATATCAAAGGGGTGCTGTTTAGCAGTGCCAAAGAAAGCTTTATCGTTGGTGCGGATATTACTGAGTTCAGTTCGCTATTCGGTCAGGGCGAAGAAGGGTTAATTGCCGGCTTGCTGGAAACCCACGCTATTTTCAATGCGGTAGAAGATCTACCTTGCCCAACGGTCACAGCGATTAACGGTTTGGCGCTCGGTGGTGGTTTTGAACTCTGTCTAGCGACCGATTATCGGGTGATGGGTAAAAACGCCAAAATCGGCCTGCCGGAAGTGAAGCTAGGTATCAATCCGGGTTGGGGTGGCATCGTCCGTTTACCTCGTCTTATCGGTATTGATAATGCCCATGAGTGGATCTGTACCGGTGTTGAAAAGCGTGCGGCGGCGGCTCTGAAAGATGGCGCGGTCGATGCGGTGGTTGAGCAGGATCAGGTACGCGACGCTGGCATCAGTCTGTTGCGCCAATGTGCGGCGGGTAAGTTTGATTACGCGGCACGACGTACAGTAAAACAAAGCGCTGTGAAGTTGAATCAGATTGAACAGATGATGGCCTTTGAAACGGCGAAAGGGATGATTGGTGCTAAAGCTGGGCCACATTATCCTGCGCCGTTACAAGCGGTTAAGACCATCCAGAAATCCTGCGGCATGAGCCGTGATAAAGCGATTCTGGCTGAAGCCCAAGGCGTTGCTAAACTGGCCTCCGGTCCGGTGGTGAAAGCGCTGGTGGGTCTGTTTATGAAAGACCAGTATGTTAAAAAAGTCAGTCGAGGCTATGAAGCGAAAGCGGAAAAAGTGAAGCAGGCGGCGGTGTTGGGTGCTGGTATTATGGGCGGCGGCGTCGCTTATCAGTCGGCTTCCAAAGGCGTGCCGATCCTGATGAAAGATATCAATGAGTCGGCGATTCAGCTGGGGCTGGATGAGGCCAATAAACTGCTGGCCGGTCAACTTAAGCGGGGTCGCATCGATGCGGCGAAGATGGCGACCACCATCAACCGTATCCGTCCAACCCTGAGCTACGGCGATTTTGCCACCGTTGATCTCGTGGTTGAAGCGGTAGTGGAAAATCAAAAAGTCAAAGCGATGGTGCTAGCCGAAACTGAGCAGCATATCGCCGATGATGCGGTGTTGGCGTCGAATACCTCGACGATCTCCATCAATGCCTTGGCTAAATCACTGAAGCGCCCCGAAAATTTCTGCGGTATGCACTTCTTTAACCCTGTGCATATGATGCCGCTGGTGGAAGTAATTCGGGGTGAAAAAACCTCAGATGCCACCATCGCGCGCACTGTCGCCTATGCGTCGGCCATGGGTAAAACCCCGATAGTGGTGAATGACTGCCCAGGGTTCTTAGTCAATCGCGTGTTATTCCCCTATTTTGGCGGATTTAGCGGTCTCCTGCAGGGCGGTGCTGATTTCCGTCAAGTGGATAAGGTGATGGAACGCTTCGGTTGGCCAATGGGGCCTGCTTATCTGTTGGATGTGGTCGGGATCGATACGGCCCATCATGCCGATGAGGTGATGGCGGCGGGCTTCCCTGAGCGTATGTCCCATGAGGGCGAATCTATCATTGATCGGATGTTCTCACTGGAACGCTTTGGTCAGAAAAACAACAAGGGTTTCTACCGTTACGAATTAGATCGTAAGGGTAAGCAGGCAAAATTGCCGGATGATACCGTTGATTCCCTGATTGATGGTGTGGTCGGTGCTAGCCGTGAGTTTGACGATCAAGAGATTATCGAACGCATGATGATCCCGCTGTGTATCGAAACGGTTCGCTGTTTGGAAGAGGGTGTTGTTGCGTCGCCGGCGGAAGCCGATATGGCGATGATTTACGGTATTGGTTTTCCTCCTTTCCGGGGTGGTGTGTTCCATTACCTTGATGAGATGGGATTGGCCGCATTCTGTGACATGGCGGCTAAGTATGCTGAGTTGGGGCCTTTATATCAGCCAACTGCGCAGATGCAGCAGATGGCAGCCGCCGGCACCACTTACTTAAATAACACAGCTAACTAAGGAGGAATCGAAGATGAGTCTGAATCCAAATGATGTAGTCATCGTCGATGCGGTGCGTACCCCAATGGGTAAGTCCAAAGGCGGTTCCTTCCGGAATGTCCGGGCTGAAGCTTTATCCGCAAGGGTGATGAACGGTTTGCTGGAACGTAACCCTAATGTTAATCCTGTTGAAATTGAGGATGTGATTTGGGGCTGTGTTAACCAGACTAAAGAGCAGGGCTTTAATATTGCGCGTAATGCGGCGGTTTTAGCCGGTTTGCCCCATAGTGTTGCTGGGCAGACGGTTAACCGTTTGTGTGGCTCCTCGATGTCGGCGTTACACACCGCGGCCCAAGCCATTATGACTGGCAACGGCGATCAATTTATCGTCGGTGGCGTTGAGCATATGGGCCATCTGGATATCCTACACGGTATCGATATCAACCCGCAGATGAGCACCCAGGTTGCCAAGGCGGCGATGATGATGGGGCTGACGGCTGAGATGCTAGGCAAGATGAACGGCATTAGCCGAGAGCAGCAGGATGCCTTTGGCGCCCGCTCTCATCGTCTGGCCGATGAAGCCCGTCGTGAAGGACGATTTGATAATGAGATCGTTGCTGTTGAAGGTCATGATGAAAATGGCTTCAAATCGCTGCTTGAACAGGATGAAGTGATTCGTCCCGAAACGACCGTCGAAACCCTTGGGCAGTTAAAGCCTGTCTTTGTCCCTAAGGTGGGTACGGTAACGGCGGGCACCTCCTCAGCGTTTTCTGATGGTGCCTCTGGGATGTTGATTATGTCGGCGGCTAAAGCGCAGGCACTTGGGTTGAAGCCGCGAGCTAAGATCCTGTCGATGGCGGTTGCTGGGTGTGATCCTTCGATTATGGGGTTTGGGCCGGTACCGGCAACGCAGAAAGCGTTGAAGCGTGCAGGGCTGCGAATCGACGATATCGATTATGTTGAGCTCAATGAGGCCTTTGCGGCGCAGGGGCTGGCGGTGCTTAAAAACTTGAAGCTACTCGAGCAGATGGAAGAACGGGTTAACCTCAATGGTGGCGCGATCGCATTGGGCCATCCGCTGGGTTGTTCTGGTACTCGAATCTCCACGACATTGCTGAACGTGATGGAACAGAATGATGGCACATTAGGGCTAGCTACGATGTGTATCGGTATGGGACAGGGCATCGCAACGGTGTTTGAACGTCTGAACTAAGCGTTTTTCGCAGACTGGCGCTACTTTAGAGCCGCTTGCTGTGTCACTGAAAACCCCGGATACTGTGATCTGTTGTCACAATATTCGGGGTTTTTTATTTGAATTTTTTTGCCCATCTAGTGCTGGCTAAACCGACGGTTCAATCCCGGGTCGGTAATCTGCTGGGGGACTTTGCCCGTGGTGTAGATATCCAGACGTTACCTGAAGCGGTATTCGAGGGGCTGATGAATCATCGGCGGGTGGATCAGTTTACGGATCAACATCCGGAGGTGATTCAACTGAAACGCTATTTTAGCACTCAGCGGCGTCGCTTTTCGGGTATTGCACTGGATGTCTTGTTTGATCACTTTATGCTTAAACATTGGCAGCAGTTTAGTCATGTTCCACTGGATCAGGTGATTGAGGCGCTCTATGAGGATCTAATCATGGGTCAATCATTGATGCCCGCTCGTATGCAGCAGGTGACTCAGCGACTGGTCGATACCGATTGGTTTCGGGCTTATCAACAGTTAGACGGCGTTGCGTATGCGTTGGATCGCATTGCGGGCCGGATTCGCTTTCGCCATGAGTTCAATGGTATCGGTGAGGAATTGACACTTCACTATCCACAGCTTGAAGCCGGTTTTAGTGTGTTTTTTATCGATCTGTGCGATCGCTTTCCATCACCGTTAATCGACTCAGGAAAGCGAGAGAGATAAGCCTTGAAGCAGGCTTAAACGGCCTCTGGGGTTACTTGCCGTTGCGTTGTGCTAGACGCGCTTGTAGTGAGCTGATCAGGTCTTGCTGGCCATACACCTTGTTGCTGACTGCGGGTGTCGCCGTTTTACGGTAGCGGTCAATGGTATGGGCTATTTTTTGCTCTTTACTCTGGCCGGTATTTTGGCTGACGCGGGCCATGGTAAAGGGTTTGGCGGTCAACGGTTGACCGGTCGCGGCACGGCTTTTTTCCTGCTGCATCACTGTCAGTTCGGCTTTTTTAGCGATGTCCAGATCCAACTCTAGCCGAGTTTCCTTGAGCGCTTCAGGTGCTTTTTTCACCGAGAGTGGCATGCTGCTACGCATGGCCGATTTAGGCTTCGGCTTAGGGGCGGTTTTTCGCATACCCTGCGCGCGGGCGTCAATTCGTGCCATGACGGCAGCCATCTCTTGGGCTTCAGCTTTTTGCCGAGAGATTTTCGTGGTCTCGCGGGCTTCCCGTTCCTCAACGATCTTCTCTTTAATCTCTTTTTCTAATTTAGCGGAAGAGACTTTGCCTACCGCAAGCTTAGGGGCTGTAGAAGTCGCTTTAGGGGTTTTAATGCCCGTGCTTTTGGCTTTATTTTTCGATGATTTACTGCGCTTGCGGAACTCCATCTCGGCAAGCACTTTGTTCATCGCCATCGTTTCTTGACGCTCACGGACGATTCTTGCTTCCAGTTCGGCATCGCGCTTACGAGCCAGCAGCTTGAGATCCGCTTCGGTGGCCGGAGTCTCGCCTGCTTCCCCTGTTGGTTTAGCAATTTCACTCTTTAACAATGCTTGCTGTTCAGCCTCTTCCAGCAACGCTAGCGCGGCTTTACGCTCAGCAGCGCTCTGACGGTGTACTTTGCTGGGTTTCGGCTTAGTGATGAGCCCCTGCAAGCTTTTAGCATCGAAGGTTTCGATCGCATCGGCGGTAAGCTCACGGGCTTCGCTGAGATTATCGGCGAACCCCCATTCAGAGAGTGCAAAGCTCTGGGCTCCTGCATCGCGAATATCATTGTAGAGTTCTGCCTCTACACCGGATTCGGCTGCAATCAGCAGCGTCTCCCAATGACTATCGATATCACTTCGGGTTGAACCGACATAAACCTGTTTGGAAACTGTGTTGGTGATGGTGAAAATAATCAAGATATTACCCAGAGCCGCTGGCAAAAAGAGGGCGTATTATAGAGATCAGAAAGGCAAAGGTAAGACTTGAAATTTAGTTTTTTTTCAGACTTTAATACGGATGCCGCTATCTGTCTGATTTAATAGTTTTTTCAGGCGAAATGGCAGTGATGATGGGCTGCAATAAAAATGAAATTAAATCGGCTTAGCGACTTAATTGTGCGATTCTCTCCGCTAACTGTTTATATTCCGAATAGGTATCGACGGTGAGTTGGCGTAGACCATAGGGAACCTGCGCCAAACCTTGGGTGGTTCCATTCGGTAAAATAAGTTGCCAAGCGGTTTTGAGTTGTGGGTCCTGAGCTAATAGCTGTTGGCAGGCTTGGCTAGCCCAAATCTCAGGGAGTTGGGTATTGGCTTGCGCTTCTTGCAGACAGGCATTAATCAGAGGGCGCTGTTGCTGCAGGTAGACCGCGGCTGATCGAGGGTCGGTTAGTTGTATAGCCAACGCCTGTTGTGCCACGAGCGGTAGTGTCAGCGCGATAATTAAGCGATAGAAAGCGGACAAATGGCTGCTCCTCATAGGTGTGAGTGACAGTTTATCCTATTTTTGTTGCGGGCTCAGCGGTGTCGACCGCCGAGCCATTGTTTTATTTGAATAGGCTGAGTTGCTCGGCATACCCTGCGGCAGCCATTTGCTCTAGTGGAATAAACTTCATCGACGCAGAGTTCATGCAGTAACGCAGTCCGCTGGGTTGAGGGCCGTCATTAAATACATGCCCTAGATGGGAGTCCGCGTAGGGGCTACGAATCTCCGTACGGGTCATGAAGAACTGTGTGTCGCTGTGCTCAGTCACCGCCTGTGGCGTAATCGGGCGGGTAAAGCTCGGCCAGCCAGTACCTGATTTATATTTATCCTTAGATGAGAAGAGTGGCTCTCCGCTAACGATATCCACATAAATGCCTGTCTGTTTATTATCCCAGTATTCATTGTCAAACGGTCGCTCGGTGCCCTCTTCTTGGGTAACTTTATATTGTATCTCAGTTAGGGTTTGGCGCAGCTGCTGTTCTGACGGCTTTTCGAAATGCATATAAGCCGAGCCGTCTTTCATCTCGTGACTCGCCGATTTCTGTTGCTGACCACGACCAAACTGAGTGAAGTCGGGATGCAGATCTTCGCCCCAGGTTTTTTCTAGGTACTGATCGCGGCCTGAATTAAAACGGTAGTATTTGTAGCGAATCGGGTTGTGCTGATAGTAATCCTGATGATAATCCTCTGCAGGGTAAAAGACGGTCAGTTTGGTTAGTTCTGTCGCTAACGGTTTGCTGTAGCGTCCTGAGCTTGCAAGCTCGGCCATCGATTTTTCAGCGATAAGACGCTGCTGTTCATTATGGTAGAACACTCCTGGACGGTATTGATTGCCTCGATCAACAAAGGAGCCGCTGCCATCGGTTGGGTCCATCTGTCGCCAGAGTGATTGCAGTAGTCCCTGATAGGTAATCACGTCAGGGTTATAGTAAACCTGTACCGCTTCGGTATGACCGGTGGAGCCGGAAGACACCTCGCGATAAGTTGGATCTACTTTATTGCCGCCGGTATAGCCGGAAATCGCATCTTTCACGCCGGGTAACTTTTCGAAGCCGGCTTCGGTACACCAGAAACAACCTCCGGCAAAAGTGGCGACTTTAAGCCCTTGCTTTTGCAAGTCTGCGCGTACGATTTTATCGGGTGCTGCGGTCACGCTCAGCACGGTAATACCGGCTAAGGCGGTTAGTAAAATGGCTATCTTTGTTTTCATTGGTTATCTCCGCATGGGTCACTGTATAGCGAAATAATACTCGAAGGGAGTGAAACCAAACTGAAAAGCTAAGGGAAATAACATCGGTTGTCACTAAGGCACGCGCTTGTCTAAAGGTGTATATAAATAGGGCTGACAAAAGGCCTATTTATTAGGCTAGAGTCGAAGCTGTGGCGCTTGTGAAGTAGGGGAGTGAGGGACTATAGTAGTGGTATTAACTTGGGAAGTTTATGGGCAGATTTCTAGGTTGTGCTGCTGAGAATAAATGGGATTTATTCTCTCTTCCTTATTGCTAGTCTGGATTTTAATGGTGCTTGGATGCCTTACACTAATGAAAATATCGTATTGAATGAGTTTCCCGCGCTTGAACAAGATAGCGTTATTCAGGTAAGTGATGCTGGGGGCTGTTTTAAGTATATTTCCCGTTTTTTCGGTATTGACGGTAAAGTGATCATCACGCGGTTGCCGTCGGTGACTCAGTTATCTAAAAACGGTATGGGCTCCGACGAACTGACCTACAGAGATACCTTCACTAAACGGCGTAAGCTGGTGATGCGTATTATCTCGAATGGACGGATTTATGCGTTTGAATCCGAGGTGATCGATCTCTTTCTGCAGGGTGGCCGTCTGTTGATGACCAGCTATCCGGATAATATTCAGTCCCGTAGTTTGCGCAAAGAGCCGCGCTACCCCTGTGCGATTACCGCTGAGTTGGTGGTTGGGGATGCGACGGTTAGCGGTATCGTGATTAACTTCAGTACCGGTGGAGGTTTGTTAAAACTGGCCGAAGGCGGGGATTTGGATGTTTTGCAAGAAGCCCGCAGCGAGAAGACAGAGTGTCTGCTGAAACTGCGGTTGCCGTTTGATGAGAAACCGTCGGAAGTGCACTGTAAAGTGAAGTCGCTGTCCCCTGAGAAACAGGCAGGTCTAGCCTTTAGCGGTGATAATGAAGTGATTGACCGCTATATCCATGCCTTAAACCTCGAATCGATCGGTGATTACTTCTAACCCGACTCGGTTATTATCTTCATCTGGTTAACTAAGCACTACTTGGGTGTTGCCATCTTGCCGCACACTGCCTATGGCGCAGGCTTCGCTATAACCCGCCGCCTGTAGCTCGGCGATCACCTTATCAGCTTGATCTGCACTCACCGCCGCGAGCAAACCGCCGGCTGTTTGTGGATCAAATAACAGCTCGATGTTCGCTTCGCTATCAAAGTCATCGAGGTTGGCAATTAACGCGTCAAATTGTCTGTTTTTCGGGTGAAGTGAGCTGAGCAGTCCTGCACGCAGGCAAGCTAAGGCACCGTCCATCACCGGTAGGTTGTCCAACCATAGACGTACACTCAGATTTGAACCCTCTAGCATCTCAGATAGGTGGCCGAGCAGACCAAAACCGGTGATGTCGGTGCAGGCGTGGGCACCCGCTGCAGAAAGGATCTGGCTGGCGCGGTAGTTGGATTGCAACATATGTTGCAACGCTTGACTGATCCAGCGCCCTTTCGCTTGGCTACGCATATCACTGGCGAAGAGTGTGCCGGTACCGAGAGGTTTGGTAACGATTAATCGATCACCCGGTTGAATCCCCTGTTTGGTCAATAACTGCTGACGGTCTGCAAGGCCGTTGATGGTAAAGCCCAGTGTGAGTTCGTTGCCTTCCGAGGTGTGTCCGCCAATTAAACCAATGTTGCAGTCGCTGAACACCTTGCTGGCACCGAGTAAGAGGTGGCGCAGTCGTTGTTCGACAATCTCATCGCTAGCGTGGGGAATACTGACAATCGCCTGAGCACTATGGGGTGTGGCACCCATGGCAAAAATATCACCCAGTGCATGGTTGGCAGCGATTTGGCCGAACAGAAAGTCATCGTTGACCAGTTGACGAAAGCTATCGACAGACTGTACCAATAACTTATCCGCAGGCACATCGATGACGGCTGCATCATCGGGGCGGTTAAGACCGATCTCAATATTGTTTGTTGGACGGGGAAGCTGTTTCAATACTCGGTTAAGGATGCTATGTCCTACCTTTGCACCACAGCCCCCACAGCGCATGTCGGGGTTTTCGATAGTCAGTGTCGCGCCGGGTGTTTGATCTGGTAGTTCAGTTAAGTCGCTGAAACGGCGCATAAAGGTTTGATCAATATTGTCTTTCCAGCGCCATACCCAAGCGCCTGCGAAGCTAAAGGGGCCACGTGAAGCAACCGCATAGCGGTCGCCGGTACTGATCAGACTGAGAAACTGCTTTTGTGGCTTATAACGGGTGAGCGGTTGTCCTGAGAGTGCGGCCTGAAGGTTACGCAGCAGTGGCGCACCCTGTCGGACGGCGAAGACCCCCGCTTTGGGGCGGGGATAGTTAACCATATCGGCGATATCACCGGTGGCAAAAATCTCAGGGTGGGACACCGACTGCAGATAGTCATTGACTCGGATGCAGCCATTATCATCGCACTCCAGCCCCGCTTTTGCCGGCCAGTCTGCGCCACGGGCCGTCGTGGCCCACAGAATTTCATCGAGCGAAATGCTCTCCCCGTCGGCGTTGATCACTCGGCCCTGTTTAACCCGCGCCACCCGAAAGCCCGTGTGCACCTCGATATGACGCTCTTTTAATACGCTGATATAGCGATTTTGTACCCGCTTATTCTGAGCCGAGAGGATCTGTTGTGGGCCGCAAATAACGTGGAAATGCAAATGGCTAGTACGGCGTTGTTGTTTGCCGAGCATTTTCTGCAGTTTATATTGCATGGCCAGCAGTACTTCCACCGCGCTAGCACCCCCGCCGACGGTACCGATGTGGATATCTTGGTTGTCATCCCCCTGCATGATGCGATCTTGCAGGTCATCCCAGTAGTCGAGTAGCTCTTTGACCGGTTTTACCCCCGTGGTGAATTCACTGGCGCCGGGGATGGTGGTTAGGGCAGGGGTTGAGCCGGTATCAATGCTGAGCAGGTCATAACTAAAATCAGGGTGGTTGAGACACTGGACGGTGCGGTTGACGGGATCAATGCCGGTGACAGCATCTTCAATAAAGTCGATACCGGCGTAACGGCAGAAGCGTCCTAAGTCGATATGCACCTGATCAAAACTGTAATGGCCAGCAATTAACCCCGGTAGCATGCCTGAGTAAGGGGTTTGCACTAAGTTTGATATCAGAGTGATACGCACACCGGCGGGTTTATCCATTGCCATCATCAGTAGAGCGATGACGTGAGCATGTCCACCTCCGATAAAGATCAGGTGCTTATTAGCAGGGATGGGGTCCAGTTGCATGGGGTACTCGGTCTGTGTGAATGTTGGCTATATAGTAGCGAATAAATGACCGGAGATAAGAAAAAAATACCGGGTGTGTGCACCCGGTGAATATTAACAAGAGCCTGACAATGCCAGCGGCCATTCGTGGTGAGTGTGTAAAGATAAACACTCAGGCTAAAAATCGAATAACCGATGAATTATCAATGCCCGAAAGAAAGGCGGGAGGGCTGGCCAAATCAGCCTTCCCGCCGTAGACAGATTACCGGTGAGGTGAGAGCAACCTGTCTGTTCTAACGAGCGAGATTGATGTTAATGCAAATGAGAATGCTTATCAATAAGTTTTTGTAATTTTATTGCATAGAAACTAACCCGACTCTGAAACACCCGTGTTAATAGGTGGTTGCGCCGGTTTCGCAGTGGCTATGCAAAGGTTTTCCCATAGGATATCCACAGAATAAGGGGATAACCTCGGCGTGTGTATTAAATGGGTTGTTATGTCCGCTTTTGTTCAGTGCATGCTGTCCATTGAAGTGTTATCTATGGGTTAAAGCATCTTGAACGCTACAGTGGATAACAAAAAGAGGAGCCGGTTGTTCTATTTTGGCTTTTTGGCGTGAAAAAGAGTGAAAACGGCGTCTTGTGTTTAAGGTCTGTGGGTAAGTTGGAGGAAGTTATTCAAAAGTATCAACCGAGATATCAACAGAATTGAGCGCATTAAAAGCGTTGTGGGTAACTGTTATAGCAGGGGCTGCTCTGGACGGATGAAGCGGCGAAGCCTGTGTGAACTGGCAATCACAACAGGCTCGCCGAGTAGCATAAACTGGAGAATAAGCGAGGTTATTCGACCTTTTTGAGTATAGCAACACCCTGTTTATAACCTAAGCCGCCATTGCCATGTACAGCGCCTAACTGGCAGTTTGCACTGGCGAGCAGTTGCTGGTGCATCTCGATCAGGTTATTGAGTGCAGGGTTGTTCCAGGGCCCTTTAGCTAGATTCATACCGCCGGTAATGGTAATTAGGTGTTGCTCGAGGAAGGCGGGTAGTTGCGCTAAGTTATCCACGAGTCCGCTGGCCAGTAAAAAAGCGATCGGTACAACGGGATAGCAGGTATAGACTTCTAATAAGGCATGCCCGTCACGAAACTGCTGAGCAAAGTCGATGCCGGCTTGCTGACAGGCAGATTGATAAGCCTTTTCGAGGTGGTCATAGCTGGCTATCTGTTCGATATAGTCTTTTCCATCACCCGGTAGACAACCTAGCCCTGCCGCAGCGACTTCGATGCTGTCCTGAGGGGATATGTTGAGGGCTTTGGCGGCGGCTGGGTTGCCGATCAATAAGCGGCCGCTAAAGTCGATTAGCGGGTTAGCACAATCCACACCGCGAAACAGCGGTGTAATTAGGTTATACCAGCGTTCATCCGGCAGTTGGGTGGATAACTCAGTGGTCAGGCTTTGATAACGGCGTTTATAGTTTTCAAATAGGTCATCGGCTAACTGCCGAAATTGCTCAGGGCTACTGTTATGCCGCAGGATAAATTGTTCGGCTAATTCGTTATAGGCCTGTGTTAGCGGGTAGTCATTACCATAGACGGCCATTAGATCCAGCCGTTGCTGGCGATCGTAGCCGCTGCGTAAGTTGTCGGCACCGCTAATCACGATGGCATCGGTCGCACCGCTGTTAATCAGCAGTTTAGCGTCCGCTAGGGCTTCAATGGGGCCGCAGCCGCTGCGGTAGTGATTCGGCAGTAGTTTGCTGTGCCAAGGGGTGCTAAGAGGATCGATCACCAGTTCTGTTATGCGGAGCCCCTGTTGTTTTAGGGTGGCTTCCTGCGTTAAACAGTGCTGTAAAGAGCCGTGGTTATCGACAGTTTTGGCGGAGGCAATAATCAGGGCCTGAGTCATAGTATAGTGTCCTTGGAGAAAGGCACTAGTCTATCAGGGTTTTCCTGTATATGGTAAGGGCCGCAGCGAAAGCGCAGGCCCTTTTATGATTACGGTATGCTGAGATTACTTCGTGAGAAGACGGATGCCATTCTCTTCGATAGCGATCTTTCGTTCTTTATAAAGACGACCGATCGACAGCTTAAAGGCTTTTTTGCTGCAACTGAACAGACGCTTGATCTCATCGGGCGAGGTTTTATCATTCGCCGCGATAAAGCCGTCATGATCTTCTAGCAGATGCAAAATGCGTTTACCGAGATCATCGGTTTTGCCATAACCTAGCTGTTGTAGGCTTAGGTTAATTTTGTCATCCGGGCGAACCAGCTTGATAAAGCCTTTCATCCGCTGGCCGTAACGTATCGGTTTGAAAACATCATCGTCATAGATCACGCCCCAGTGTTGGCCGTTAATGATCGCCTTATAACCGATATGGGTGTGTTCTTCGATAATGAGATCAACCTGTTGTCCCTTCTCATAACTGTGGGGATAGTTGTCGAGAAACTTATTCAGCTTAGTCGATCCTGCGATGCGGTCGGTTTCCTGATCCAGATAGAGGTAGACGATCTGTTCTTGATCTTTTTCAACGGTTTTCTTCTGTTCGCTGAAAGGTACCAGTAGATCTTTCGGTAGCCCCCAGTCGAAGAAAGCACCGGTGCGGTTAAGATCAAGGACTTTCAGGCAGGCAAACTCACCAATCTGAGCCTTTGGCGTCTCGGTGGTTGCGATGAGCATGTCATCGGAATCACGATAGATAAAGACCTCTAACCGGTCACCTGGTTGTGTGTTTTCTGGTACATAACGTTGAGGTAGCAGAATTTCACCAAGCTCTTCGCCGTCAAGATAGACGCCGAACTTAACTTGTTTGACCACTTCCAGATTATTGAACCGGCCGATCATTGCCATGGGGGTTGTGCCTCTAGGTAAAATAAAACGGAGCCTAATATCTTTGGCTCCGAGATTGAATCAGGTATCGATGTGATCAGGAATGAGTTTCTAGGAACTCAGTGTCCAGTTTTAGCTCGTCATTGCTGTTCACGCCTACGCCGCGTTGGCGAATGTTGTCAGCAATGGCTTTGGCTTCTTCCAGTGAGTGCATATGGTAGGTACCGCACTGATATTCGTTGAGTTCGGGGATCTGATTTTGTTTTTCAACATGCAGCACATCATCCATCGATTCCAACCAAGCGTTAGCCACTTTTTGCTCTTCGGGTGTACCAACTAGGCTCATGTAGAAACCGGTGCGGCAGCCCATCGGTGAGATGTCGATAATTTCAACGTCATCGCCATTGAGGTGGTTACGCATAAAGCCGGCAAACAGATGCTCAAGGGTGTGGATGCCTTTTTCGCTGAGTATCTCTTCGTTGGGACGGCAGAAGCGAAGATCAAAAACAGTGATGGTGTCGCCATGAGGGGTAGTCATATTCTTAGCAACACGAACCGCTGGCGCATTCATACGGGTGTGATCAACAGTAAAGCTATCTAGCAGAGGCATGTGTAAATCTCTCAGAAATAACAAATAGTATAGTCGAAGATTATCCCAGTATTATGCGGGGAAATTAACCCTTAGTGGTGTATTTCTTTTCAATCACTCGGCGATCACGATTCCCGTATCCGGTTTAATAACTTTCGCGCTGGAAATCCTAACCGTTTTTCCAGCTTTTTGGCGCCGTTCAGTAGAGCCCTAGGGTTCGATTCCGGCTTGCCGCCCTTGAAACCAAAGGCGATCAGGTTGCCGCTATCGACGGTGCAGCATAACCAGTTATCGCCGAATAGATCGGAAAGCTGCTGATTAGCCCGAGGGTGATAGCCATGCCCTTCATCCCAAAGGTTTAGCACGAGCACCCCTTGATCGCTTAACAGGCGGTAGCATTGCTCAAGATACTCTTTCTGCAATTGTTGATGTTGCATGCCTGTATCACTAAATAGATCGGTAAAGATGAGATCATATGTGCTGTTTTGCTGGCACAGGTACTCCATCGCATCACTAATGGTAATGGTGAGTCTGGGGGTGTCTGGTAGCTGAAAGTACTCGGTTGCGGTGTTGAGTACCTGTTGTCTAAGTTCTGCCACCGTGATCTCTAAGTTGGCGGAATAGCTGAGCAGGGCGTGTACCAGTGAACCGCCACCTAAGCCTAGCATCAGTGCCTGCTGTGGCGCGGGTTGATATAGCAAGCCTAACAGCATGACCTGTAAATACTGATACACCGGATAGTCTGGTCGACTGCGATCGATACGGCTCTGCTCGCCGCCAGAGCCAAAACTCATGTAGCGATAAGGGCCATCATCATAGACATAAATAGGGCCGTGCTCATCGAACTGACGGGTGATCTCTGTTCCCTGCATGGTGCTCAAACAATCATTCTCCAACAATATTTAAACTCAAATCCTGCGCATGCCATCGAGAGAAGGTTCTCTGCTGATGGTCCCTAGGCTGTTTTTCTCTCTAACCACTTAGTTGAACGGCAGGGTGACATAGTTTGATCTACTATTAATCACCGCAGTAGGGATAAAACAACTAATGAGGGATACACTCATGAAGCAAAGTGAATTGGTGTTAGCGCATTGTATCGGGTGTGGCTGTGATGATCATCACAGTTGTGATACGGATGATGGCAAATGTACCTGGATTATTGTTGATCGGGAGTTGAACGTGGGGGTTTGTAGCGGTTGTGAAGAGGCATTGGCCGCTTGGCAGCAGGGAGCAAGGACGGCAGCGGCGGTGCAAGCACGCGGGAGTCATCATCACTATTGATCGCTGAGCGGATATCACCCGCCATGCTGACGGGCTATTTTATCCGTATGTTAGATAAATTAAAGGAGCCAATGGCTCCTTTAGTGTTTTATGCAGGCTAATCAGGTCAACGGTTGAGTGTTGATTACCGTTAGCAGGATTAACGTATCCCCATTCGGCGGATCGCCTGAGGGGTAAAGTCGCTATGTTTGAAGCGAGCGTTAAAGTCGAAACCGTCACCCTCTTCATTGGTCAGGCTACCCACAAGGTAACGTCCGGATTGAAGATCATAAAGCACTTCAGCGGCTAACCAAGGCACCTGAGCGTCTTGATACTGCATTTCATGGGCTTCACCGACACGCCACAGTTGTCCACGGCCATCATAGTGATCAACAACCGCTGCCTGCCAGGTATCTTCATCGATATAGAACACCCGTTTAGCATAGATATGACGCGCACCTTCTTTCAGCGTGGCTTCAACTTTCCAGACCCGGTGCAACTCATAGCGACCTAACTCTGGGTTCATATGACCCTTTTGTAAGATGTCGGTGTATTTCAACCCACGGTCAGCCAATTTGTAGCTGTTGTACGGGATATAGATCTCTTCTTTGCCCGCGAGCTTCCAGTCGTATAGATCCGGTGCGCCGTTAAACAGATCGAGGTTATCCGAGGTCCGTTGTCCATCGGAGGCGGTGCCCGGTGCATCATAGGCAATCTGAGGAGCCCGACGTACCCGACGTTGACCAGCATTGTAGATCCACGCCTGACGCGGTTTAGCGATCTGATTTTGTGCTTCATGTACCAAGAGCACGTTACCCGTTAATCGTGCGGGTGCTTTAATCTGCTGCACGAAGTAAAAGAGAATATTGTCATCCTGTTCGGTACGGCCCTCTTTTAGGTAGTTTGGCCAAGACATCTTTTCGGTGATTTTTACGGGTACAAAGTTGCCATTTTCATGCACCGGCACCTGTACAAAGGTACGTTCCAATGAACCACCACGGTAACGAGACATGTGGTTCCAGATCGCTTCTAAACCATTCCCCGGAATAGGGAAGGGGATACCTTCGAGCGTATTAGCACTCAGGCCGTTGCCGTTATCCGTGAGTTCTGAGTTAACCGCATTGGTGCGGGCATTCTCATACTGAGTCACTGGCAGAGAGGCACTGCGGTGGGTCGGATAGATGTTCATCCGAAAGGTGTCGGGGTATTTAGCAAACATGGCGAGCTGACCGGGGGTCAGGTGTTGTTTATACTCGGCGGCATTATCGGCGGTAATGGTCATGAGTGGTTGCTCGCCGGCATAAGGGTCTTTAAAACGCTCCCCGCCAGCCGGTAAACCACCTTTCCACGCAGGTATAGTGCCGTCGGCATTGCCAGCCATCTCAGCTCCGAGAGGGGTTAACGTATGGCCGAGTTTGGCCGCTTCAGCGTCGGACACTGCCGCGATAGATTGCAGGCTGAAACTCAAGCCCATCACTGAGCCAAGGATCAGTGCCGTTGATTTAAACGTCATAATAAATTCTCCTATTTTCCTTAACTCTTAGAAAGAGACTGATGCACTGAGAGAAAGAAAATCGCGATCACTAATGGCGTTGTAGTCACCGCCAAAGAAGTTGGTATAGCCTAGTTGTACTTGATATTGATTAAGATAATCGGCAGTTAGGCTAAGAGAAACAGTTTTTTCACCTTCATTAAAGGCAGATCCAGGTTCAGGGCCGTAACCTTTAATGCCCTGCTTAAAGCTAATTTCAGGTTTAAGGTTAACCCCGGAAATCGCGTTTGGATAGGAAAGGTTTGCTCGGACGACATAACCATAAGAGTCTTGTGTGACAAAACCATCGTTGTCACCAGCAGCATAACCAAAGATACCGTTTCGACCATATTTAATGGCTGTGGCGCTTTCATCGAGATCATGTACATGGGTCCAGCCTAGTTCGCCGATTAATGTCATTCGGCTAGCGCCCATGACTTGGTCAACAAATTTAACAAAAGTTGTTTGTACCTGAGTGACATCGAACATAGTGTAGCCATGAATATCATCGCCAAAACCAGTTGAAGAGACTAATCCATTAGCTGGATTGCCAGCAGCAGTACCTAGGGTCAGCATTGAGGCTACTAACATAGGGCCGTTCATCTGCACGGGCACGTCCATCTTATGGCTTACTTCACCGGACCAAGCGATATCGCCTAGGCTGGTGCTGAAGCTCAGCCCGATCATTTTGGTCTCTTCTGGGTATTCAATAAAGTATTGTGATTGGAATACACCTGCATTATTGGGTATGGATACCACAGATGCTAGATCGGCTTTAACGCCGCTAATCAGAGGAAGGCGGCTGTGATATTGTGCTAGATAAAGACCAAACTCAGTGCTGTTGAGTTCTTCTGCGTAATATCTAAATGCCACACCAAATTGGCCGCTATCATCCGGCTCTCTGATACCATCATTGGCGCGGTTGACGACAAGGTCAGTGTTATAGGGCGCACTACCATCAAAGTTATTGAAATAAGCGTCGTCTGAAGATGCTCCTGTGGCGGGGATTGCGGGTGAAACGACGCGTATGCCGTTACAGCCTTCTGCCGTAAAATCGTTAGTGGAAAAGTAGGTGCCGCAGCCGTCGATTGCTGTTTTTTCCCATTCAAGCTGATAAAAACCTTCGACACTGAGATTGTCGGTGAGCCCCAAAGAGGCAAATGCCATATTGACGGGCAGTAAGCCTTCTTTTATCTCTGCACCAGCACGACGAAACGCGCTGACATCGAAGGGGTTAATGACGTTAATGCCGCCCTGAATAAAGGTGCTTTCGCCCCAGTTAACCACCTGTCGGCCCAGTCTTACATCCAATGGTTGTTCGTTTAATGTGAATGAGCCAAAGACATAGGCATCGAGAACTTCAGCGCCGGAGAACTTGGCGTAATCGTTGAAACTACTATCGTCTAACGAGCTGTTAGCCGCATAGCTATTCGGTATGTGGCCGTGGTCGACTGAGCCATCACTCTGTGCTTGGTCATACCAGTATTTGCCGCGGACAAAGATGCCAATATTCTCTTTGCGTAATTCAAGCTCGTGAACGCCCTTGAATACGGTAGAGAAGGCATCGCCTTGAGAGTAGTTTTGTGTTCCATCATCATAAGAGCCAGAACCCGCGCTGGTTCCGCCGTTCGCTTTTGATATCAGCCCCTCATCGGCGTCATTTAAACGCCAACTGGAACCAAGGGATAGCTGTGAGTCAAAGCGTCCTTCTATCTCGCCAAGATTAAATTCGACCGCCATCGCTGGGCTTGCGAGGGTTGTGGTTAGTATGGCAAGGGTGACACTCTGTGCGAGTTTGTTACGCACTGGTGTGGCTTGACATAGGGTAGGCATCAGTATCGATCTCTTTGCCATTTGGTACACCTTTTCGGTAGCTTGTTATTTTTGTTTGTTCAGCCAGACCCGGTTACACGGGATATTAGCCAGCCTACTGATCAGGTTGATACCTGCGGCTCGCGTGATCTGAATAAGGCAGCTTAAATCATCCTTCATTCGTGTTGCTCTTCTCAATAACAATAGCTGTCATTATCACTGACAAAAAATGTCTCGGCTATTTTTTTTGGTTTTTCATGATATAAGTTAAACGCATCGTACCTATATTTTGTAACATTAAAGAAAGTAAGAGAAAAGAAGAGAAGAAAGATGGAAAAGACCATCACCGTTCCAACCGGTTATGTCCGGTATCTGCTGTCTCAGGTAGAAAAACAGGGCTACAACCTAGATGAGCTGTTGGCCGAAGTTGGCATAGATCCGACAGAAATCGAACAGAGAACCGAATTTTCTGCTGTCAAATTCGGTCAGCTTTATCAGCGTATTATGTGGACCGCGCAAGATGAATCATTTGGTATGGTCTCGGGAGGGCGAGTGCCGAATGGGACTTTTCGCATGATGTGTCATGCGATTATTCACTGTTCCACCTTAGAAAAGGCGATCTACCGCAGTAGTGCTTTCTACGAGATTTGCCGAGGCACGAAAGTGAAGCCGCTATTAGTGCGCAAAGGCCGTTATGCCAAGCTTTCCTTCGCGCCGGTTAGTTCCGTACCCGCCGAAGAGGTGCGTGAATTGTTGGAAAATGAACCCGCGGGGGTAGTCCGGACAGGCCTGTCCATGTGGCACCATTTTATCAGTTGGTTGATAGGCTCAAGACTGGATCTGAAAGCCGCGTACTTCACCTTTCCGCGGCAGGAGGATAGTTATCATTATGAGACACTGTTTCAGTCAGAAGTTAAGTTTGATCAGCATGATAACGCCATTGTGTTTTCGGCCCGCTATCTTGATTATCCTATTATTCAGAATGATGAAAGCCTAAGAGCCTTCCTGCAAACGGCGCCTTATCAGTTAATTGTGATGGTGGATAACGACCAAAGCCTGCGTTCGCAAGTTAAGGTGATGTTAGGCAAAGACTTCAGTCGGGAGCTGCCTGGAGCGGAGGAGGTGGCATTTAAATTGAACATGTCGGTGTCCACCCTGCGTCGTCGGTTAGCCGATGAAAACAGCTCTTATCAGAAGATAAAGGATGACTGTCGTAAGAAAGCAGCGATCAACTATATGGATTCGCCTCAACTTTCGATTAACGATGTGGCTGCGTTGATGGGCTTTGATGAGCCGTCGGCATTTTTTCGCTCATTTAAGAAATGGACCGGTATGACACCGGGTGAGTATCGCCGTAGTGCAACTTATGGTGAAAAGTACCGTTTGGGCATGAATTAAGGGTTAAGAATATGGGTTGAGGAAAAGATATGAATATTTTTAGTCAAATATTCACTTTTTCTATTCCCAAGTGTTGACACAAACGCGGAATCCTTTAATATACGGCACCTCGCTGGAGGGGTGGCTGAGTGGTCGAAAGCACTGGTCTTGAAAACCAGCGAGGGTTAATAGCCCTCCCAGGGTTCGAATCCCTGCCCCTCCGCCATAGCGAGAAACGTTGTTCCTCGATAGCTCAGTTGGTAGAGCAGTAGACTGTTAATCTATTGGTCGCTGGTTCGAGTCCAGCTCGAGGAGCCACAACGGGTCGTTAGCTCAGTTGGTAGAGCAGTTGGCTTTTAACCAATTGGTCATAGGTTCGAATCCTATACGACCCACCACTTCTCTTAACGGAGTTGTGGTATGGGGAAAAAAGAAGTTCGGTGTGGGTCGTTAGCTCAGTTGGTAGAGCAGTTGGCTTTTAACCAATTGGTCATAGGTTCGAATCCTATACGACCCACCACTTCTTATAAATGGCCACCATTGGGTGGTTTTTTTATGTTTGAAATTTGTGCGCTTTAATATAGGCACCTCGTTGGAGGGGTGGCTGAGTGGTCGAAAGCACTGGTCTTGAAAACCAGCGAGGGTTAATAGCCCTCCCAGGGTTCGAATCCCTGCCCCTCCGCCACAACGAGAAAGGTTGTTCCTTGATAGCTCAGTTGGTAGAGCAGTAGACTGTTAATCTATTGGTCGCTGGTTCGAGTCCAGCTCGAGGAGCCATAGTGGGTCGTTAGCTCAGTTGGTAGAGCAGTTGGCTTTTAACCAATTGGTCATAGGTTCGAATCCTATACGACCCACCACTATTTTATAAATGGCCACCATTGGGTGGTTTTTTTATGCCTAAAATTTATGCTGCGCACAGGATTGGAGAGCCGCTAGGTTCGAGCCGATCGAAGCGAGACAGCCTGACGCTTGTGACAGCGTCCTACAAGGCGAAGTCATCCTGTAATCCTCACCACTTCTACTAAATGGCCACCGTTGAGTGGTTTTTTCATGTCTAATATTTTGCTCCGATAACGTCATAACCGGTTGTTTGTCTGCTAATAAAGCGCATGATGAATAGCAGCGTTATTTTCCTGTGTTCTCCATACCCTCTGTGGTAAAAATACGGCTTGTTCTGCCTATGGAATGGGTTGGAATGCAGGGCCGATGAATAGTTATCAACAAAATATCCATGTGAAGGCACTATAAGCGAATGAAGGCACGATTAATTACACAGGAAGGTTACGACAAGCTTAAGGCGGAACTCGACTACCTGTGGCGTACAGAGCGTCCAGAGGTGACTCAGAAGGTGACCTGGGCGGCCAGTCTTGGCGATCGCAGTGAGAATGCCGATTATCAGTACAATAAAAAGCGGTTACGGGAGATCGATCGCCGAGTGCGCTATCTGCGTAAATGTATCGATGAGTTAGGTGTGGTGCACTACGCCCCCGAGCAGGAGGGCAAGGTGTTCTTTGGCGCCTGGGTCGAGATTGAAAACGACGATGGCGAGGTAAAACGGTTTCGCATCGTTGGCTATGATGAGATCTTTGAGCGCAAGGATTACATCTCTATCGATTCACCGATGGCCCGCGGCCTGTTGAAAAAGGCCGTTGGCGACGAAGTCGCCATCAGGACGCCGGCCGGTGAGGCTTATTGGTACATCAATCAGATTGAGTATGTGCAATCCTAGCGATTGATCGGTTGCTGACGGCGTTAGATGCTAATCAAGAACCGATTTAATCCATAACCACCCACGATCAACATCACAAACAGAATCGACGCTAACAACATCGGTTTAGGCCCCGCCTGTTTGATCGTCACCCAGCGGGTTTGTAGGCCTAGGGCTGCCATCGCTAAGGCTAGGCTGAACTGGCTGGCGGTTTTTAAGAGGCCTAGTAGTTGTTCGGGGAGCACGACGAAGCTATTAACGCCGGTGGCGGCGATAAAGCCAAACACAAACCAAGGGATGATCACCTTACTTTTGCCCGTTTGACCCTCGCTGGTGCTGCTTAGAAATGAACTGAGTAGCAGAATGAAGGGCGCGAGCATCATCACCCGAATCAACTTAACGACCACCGCTGTTTGTAGGGTTTCGGGGCTGATTGATTCGCCGGCCGCTACGGCTTGAGCGACTTCGTGAACGGTGCTGCCGATATAGATGCCAAAGGATTGCTCGGTCATGCCTGCAAACTGATAGATCAGTGGATAACTAAACATTGCCAGTGTGCCAAACAGCACCACGGTTGCGACGGCGATGGTGATATGTTGCTGTTTGGGTTTTAGCACGGATTCGGTCGCAAGAACCGCCGCTGCACCACAGATAGCACTACCGACAGAGGTTAGAATCGCTACATCTCGGTGCAGCTTGAAAAACTTGATGCCGATCCAGGTGCCAAGGCTAAAAATAGTACAGATCATTACTGCATCTAATACCAGTGCCTGCCAGCCGACGGCAAAGATCTGCTCTAAGCTCAGACTAAAGCCAAACAACACAATACCCGCGCGTAGTAAGCGTTGCTGACAAAACTGGCTGACCCGTTGGTCATTCTTACTTTGAGGTTTGTGATCAAAGTGTCCCCAGATGATGCCCATTAAGATCGCCAAGGGTAGCGCGCTTAAACCTAACTGTGCGATGGCATCTAGGCTGGCAAGCCCGAGGGCTAGGGCTGCAATAAGTGGTAGTAGAATGATCCGAGGCACGAGTAGCTCTCCGTATACGCTAATTAGCGGGTGGTCATTTAGGGTGACGGAGCCATCTTCCCGTGTTTATAATGTTTAGTAAAATGGATGTTTCTAACACTAGATATAAGAAAAACCGAACAATGGCGATTTCGTTTAGGCAATTAAAGATATTTGAAGCGACCGCGCGGCTGGGGCGGCTCACGGCGGCGGCAGATGAGCAGGCGTTGAGTCAGTCGGCTGCGAGTCAGGCATTGAAAGAGTTAGAGCTGATGCTGGGCTACCGGTTGTTTAGTCGCGTCGGCCGTGAGTTGGAGATCACCGATGCGGGGCAGCAAGTGTTGCCTCGGGTGCGGGATATTCTGATCAACGTAGCTAGCTTGAAAACGCCTTATAGTAGTGGTGTCAGTGGGCCTTTTCGGGTGGCCGCCAGTGTCACCATTGCCAGCTATCTGTTTCCGTCGGTTATGTCGGGGTTTTTAGAGGGACATCCAGATGTCGAGCCAAATCTACAGATAGCCAATACTCAGGAAGTGATCGAGCGGTTGGAGAAAGGCCAGGCTCATATCGGCTTGATCGAGGGGCCGGCCTCCCATCAACAGTTGCAAATCCTGCCCTGGCGAGAAGATTATTTACAGGTGTTTTGTAGTCAGTCACACCCCTTAGCACAGCAGGGGAGATTATCGATCGAGCAGATGCCTCAGCAGCGTTGGATTTTGCGGGAGCAGGGGTCAGGCACTCGGGCGGTATTTGATCGGGCGATGCAGCAGGTGGGTGCTCAGGTGGGGCCTGTCATGGCGCTGAATCGTCAGGAGGCGATTAAGCGGTCAGTAAAGGCTGGGTTGGGTATCGGCTGTTTGTCGCAGCTAGCGATCGCTGATGAGCTGCAGCGAGAGGAATTGGTGGTGTTGCAAACGCCATTAGCATTATCCCGTCATATGTCGGTGGTTGTACCGCCAGAGGTGCATACGAACCAGTTGGTTCAGGCCTTTATCGCATATCTGGCATTGCCTAGCACTTCGGTCGATTAGCCGAGGTTGGCTGCTCTTGGCTGATAACGGATGATTAAACGGAATAAGTCTTAGAAACAATTAAAGAAATTCGTTTTAAAGCCGATCTATAACTGACTCTATTTTAACCCTGAGATGTGGTTTTTTGATGCAGCTAGAACGGATTGAGCAGTTAGAACAGCGGATCGAGAGTTATACCTCGTCGTTGACCCAAGCGGTCAACGAGGGACGGGGTGCACAATTCTCTATGCTGTTAAGCTTGATCAATGCCACGGAAGACCAGACCCAAAAAACGAAAACCTCAACCAGCGGCTTCAGTTTGCCGACCGACGAGCCAGTGGCTTATCCCGACCCTGATTCACTCTATACCGATGAGGTGGTAAGCCGTTTGAATAGTGCGGTGAATGAAGATCACCCAGGGGATTTTGCTTATTTGCTGAGTCATCTTTCGGTACAAGCGAACACGCCGTACCGCGCCGCAACCGCGGGCGATGATTTTGCGCGCATGGGGTTGGCATCGGCAGGCCGTTTGATGCTGGATGAGATTGATCGTTCGGGGCAGCAGTTTAGCGCCAGAGCTTAATCCGGCTAGCGCTTAGCTAAGGTCTAGCCATCTGTTATTTAGCTCTGCCAATTAATTTTTTCAATATTTCCCTGCTCAACCTTCCACCACTCATCGGGATCATCACCGGATGTCCATCCACTAGCAATACAGCGAATCTGAGTATCTAGCTCGCGGGCGGCCTGCTCTGCGCAGTCGAGGTCTTTGATCCAAGGGGTTTTGTCTGAGTTAAACCAAACGCTGGTCCAAGCCTTACCTGAGACTTTCTCATGAATCATGATGGGAACCTTCTGGCCATCGATAACACCGTTGAAATGGTGTACCTGTCCCTGTTCAAACTCCCGTGTCACAGCACTGCAGATCTCTTCTAGCCAGCGGGTGATGCGCTCTAGTGAGCGGTCTTTGATATAGATCTCAATATCGGGGTGGCGTTGGTTATCGGTCATGGTGAGCGTCTGTGTTCTTGTTGGGTTGAATGTCGGTTAACAGAAAGCGAAAAATTCTCAGGATGCTCAGGCTAATATAGCCGAAGGCTGCGATGATTGCGCCGCCAATTACAAAAATCAGGCCGATCAGGGCAATAATATCTCGCTGCATGCTGTCTGCTAAGAGAAATTGGGCGAGCACTAAGGCAATAAAACCGAGCATAAAGAGGCCGAGGCCGGCCATCAAGATGGCAAGGTTTTGTTTGATATTATCGGCGCGGCGTATCAGGCGTAAGCGCAGGCGCTGCTTTAGGCTAGACTGACGCATGCTTCAGATTCGTCGAAAGCGTGCCAGACGAACATCCAGGGTGAGCTCTAACTGTGGTAATGCGGCAAGGCGCTCCCGCGCGGTTTGGGTAATGCGCCAACCGTGGGGTGTCATCGCTAACAGCTGATCAATCTGGGCTGGGGTCGGCAGCCTGAATTGATAGCTAATGGTTTCGGTGGCCAAATGCTCAAAGGATTCGCCCAATACGGATTCTGGGGTAAAGCCGGAGTGGCGTACCTCATCGTAGATTAGGTTGCGTAGTTCGATTAGGTGATCCTCGCCGGGGTAAGCGATCAGGAGTTCTGCGCCGGGTTTTAGGGTGCGGCTGAACTCCTCAGGCATCAAGCGGCTGAACAGTACCGATATCAGATCCAGTGATGCATCGGCCACGGGCATACGAGCGCCGGAAGCGACCATCCAGGTGATCGCTTTGCTCTGGCGGCAGGCTGCTTTAATGGCATGCTTGGAGATATCCAATCCGGCTAGCTGATAGTCAATATTGCGCTGATCCAACTGTTGTTGCATCCGCAGGGTGTAGTAGCCCTCACCGCAGCCCATATCCAGTATCCGAGGGGATGACTGTTCAGCGGCGCGTTCCGCTAAGCGTGAGGCGATGGTATCGGCAAGCTGTTGATAATAGCCAAGGGCTAAAAATTCATGTCTAGCGAGTACCATCGCGGCATTATCGCCGGGATCTTTTGAGCGTTTCTGATTGGCGAGTAATAGATTCCAATAACCCTGTTTCGCCGCATCATAGCTATGCCGTTCGGGGCATTCGAGATGTTTCAAATCGCCCTGTAGCGGCTGTAGGCAGACGGGGCAGTTTAGATCAAAGCTCATCAGGATTACCGTGCCAATAACTTGGCTAAAATATTCTCATACAGTGATGAGAGAGTATCGAGATCCGCCGCTTTGACGCGCTCATTCACCTTATGAATCGTGGCATTAATCGGGCCCAGCTCAACGACCTGTGCCCCAGTTGGCGCGATAAAGCGCCCATCGGAGGTGCCGCCGGAGGTGGATAGCTCTGTATCTAAGCCGGTGATCGATTGAATAGCATCGACACAGGCATCGACAAGGTCACCCCGATCGGTAATGAAAGGGTGGCCGCTGAGGGTCCAATTAATATCAAAGTTCAGGCCGTGGCGGTTTAGGATGGCGTAGATCCGCTCTTTGATCTGTTCGGCGGTGACTTCGGTAGAGAAACGCAGATTAAACTGCACATTAATCTCTCCTGGCACAACATTGGTAGCGCCGGTGCCCGCATGAACGTTGGAGATTTGGAAGCTGGTGGGAGGGAAGAATGCATTGCCTTCATCCCAGACCTCACAGGCCAGATCATTTAGTGCCGGCGCGGCGAGGTGGATCGGGTTTTTCACAAGGTGTGGATAAGCAACGTGGCCTTGTACGCCATGGATCGTTAGGTCGCCACTAATGGAACCCCGTCGGCCATTCTTGATAACATCACCGACTTTCTCGGTACTAGAAGGTTCGCCAACAATACACCAGGTGATTTTCTCGTTGCGCGCTTCTAAGTGATCGATGACTCGAGTGGTACCGTTAACGAACGGGCCCTCTTCATCGCTGGTGATCAGTAGGGCGATAGAGCCGTCATGATCGGGGTGGTGCTCAATAAAGCGCTCCAATGCCGTGACGAAGGCGGCTAGGCTGCCTTTCATATCGGCGGCGCCTCGGCCACAGAGGAAACCATCCTCAATAATCGGATCGAACGGTGGGTGGCTCCAGTTGGCTTCAGGCCCTGTCGGCACGACATCGGTATGACCCGCAAAGCAGAATAGGGGCCCTTCGGTGCCTCGACGCGCCCAGAAGTTGGTTACTTCTTCAAACTGCAGACGTTCGGTATGAAATCCCAACGCGGCTAGCCGTTCGATCATAAGTTCCTGACAGCCGTCATCTTCCGGTGTCACGGAGCGACGTGAGATCAGTTGTTTGGCTAGTTCGATAGTCGGAGAAAGTTGGGTCATAGGGCTTACCTTAACGTCGGGCAATGAGGGGAGGTCGGGTGCTACCTCAGGCAGCACCCGTAAAACTGCGTGCTTAGTTATGAGCGTGCAGTTCTTCGTTCAGCTCGATAGCCGATTTGTTGGTCTTCACTTCGATGCGACCGTTCTGTGAGTTCCGACGGAACAGTAGGTCGGGCTTGCCGGCCAGTTCCGCTGCTTTAACAGTGGCTACTTCGATGTTCTGATCATCCAGCAGGGTGACTTTTGAGCTAGAGGTCACGTACAGACCCGCTTCAATGGTACAGCGATCGCCCAATGGCAGACCTAAACCAGCATTGGCGCCCAGTAGGCAGTTTTCGCCAACGGAGATCACCACATTGTTACCGCCGGACAGGGTGCCCATCGTAGAGCAACCGCCACCCAAGTCAGAACCGTTACCGACCACAACCCCAGCGGAGATACGACCTTCAACCATGCTGACGCCTAGGGTGCCGGCATTGAAGTTGATGAAACCTTCATGCATCACGGTAGTGCCTTCGCCGACGTGTGCGCCGAGACGAATACGGGAAGTCGCCGCTAAACGAGTACCGGCAGGGACCACGTAGTTAGCCATTTTAGGGAACTTATCCACTGAGTGAACATCGATAATGCGGCCCTGAGCGCGTGCCGCCAGTTGGCGTTTTGGCAGGTCATTCAGCGAGATAGCGCCTTCGTTTGTCCAAGCAACGTTAGGTAGTTTGCCGAACATGCCGTTGAGGTTGAGACCGTGAGGCTTAACCAGACGGTGTGACAGCAGGGTCAGCTTGAGGTAAACCTCAGCGGTAGATTCTGGGTCAGCATCGGTTTCTAGCACGGTCAGAATCATTGGCTGATGGGTGCCTTTGCAGATCTCGATGATCTCGGCCTGATCTTCAGCATCGATGGCTAAAAAGGCTGATTCCAACGCGCTTAGCTGCTCTGCAGATAGTTCAATCGCTTGGTTACCGCCGGTGTAGCCTACCGCATCGGTGGCTGCTTTGATCAGTGCGTCAGAAGGATTGAGGAGTGGGCCGTTATAATAAACTTCCAGCAACTCACCGTCAGATGATTTAGTGCCAATACCTAGGCCGAATGCAAATGTACTCATGTGTGAAACTCCATAGAACTTGTCATAAGACCTTAGCGTAAGGTCTTTAATAATAGGTGTAGCTCAGGGGCCTTCATTGAAGGCCCCTGATGCAGAATATGTTTTTATGGCAACAGCGTTTGGTAGTCGCTCTCTTTAAAGCCGACGATGAACTGTCCATCATGGTTCAGTACGGGACGCTTAATCAGCGTCGGCGTGGCGAGCATCTCTCGGATAGCCGAGCTCTCGTCGATGTTATTTTTGACCTCATCACTGAGGGCGCGCCAACTGGTGCTACGCTTATTGAGCAAGGTTTCCCAGCCCAGTGTGGCAATCCATTCACGCAGTTGGGCTTCAGTGAGGCCATCTTTGCGAAAATCGTGAAAGCTAAAGTCGATCTGATTCGCCGTTAACCAACGTTGGGCTTTCTTCACGGTGTCGCAGTTGGGGATGCCATACATAGTGATCATTCTAGCCTCCTCAGTTTGTCAGTGATTCGACAAAGCGGCGGATACGCCACGCGGCTTCAACGCACTCGTCGAGAGTCGCCACTAATGCCATGCGTACTCGGTTAGCGCCGGGTAGGTTGCCTTCCTGATCTGGCCGGGAAACATAGCTACCGGGTAGTACGGTGACATTTTGTTGCGCAAACAACCCCTGTGCGAATAGATCATCAGCGATCGGTGTGGCTGCCCATAGATAGAAGCCTGCATCGGGAAAGTCGACATCCATCACCGGTTTTAGAATCTCAACCACAGCGGCAAATTTTTCCCGATACTTATCACGGTTTTCCAATACGTGGGCTTCATCGTTCCAAGCGGCAATGCTAGCCAGTTGAGTTGGAATCGACATAGCGCAGCCGTGATAGGTGCGATAACTGGTAAAGGGTTTGATCAGCTGTGCGTCGCCTGCGACAAATCCAGAGCGCAGCCCCGGAAGATTTGAGCGCTTCGACAGGCTATGAAAGACGATACAGTTTTTATAATCATCTCGACCCAGACGAGCGCAGACTTCTAATAGACCGACCGGTGGTTGTGCTTCATCGAAATAGATCTCGGAATAACACTCATCGGAGCCGATGACAAAGTCATACTGATCAGATAGTGCAATCAGTTTAGCCAGTGTATCTGCATCGGTCACCGCCCCGGTAGGGTTGCTCGGCGAGCAGAGTAGCAGTAATTGACAACGCTGCCAGACCGACGCTGGTACAGCATCGAAATCCGGTACAAAGTTATTCTCTGCGGTGCAACTCAGGTAGTAAGGCTCGGCACCGGACAGGTAGGCGGCCCCTTCATAAATCTGATAAAACGGATTTGGTGACAGCAGTAACGGTGTTTCATTATTTGCTGGTGCTCTGTCGATCGCACATTGGGTAAAGGCAAAAATCGCTTCCCGCGTCCCCAGTACCGGTAGAACATTGAGTTCGCCGGTGAGGCTGCCACTTTTGAGTGAGAAACGACGGCTAGCCCAATCGGCGATGGTCTGACGTAGCTCAATGGTGCCAGCGGTGGTGGGATAGTTAGCCAGTTTATCCAGATTGTTTTTCAGTTCATCGAGCACAAAAGCCGGCGATGGGTGTTTGGGTTCACCGATAGAAAGGGCAATATGGTCGAGTTCGGTTGGTGGGGTTACCCCGGCTTTCAGCTTAGCCAATTTTTCAAATGGATATGGCTGAAGCTTCTGCAGATCTGGATTCATTGAAATGCCTTGTAATTAGCCGCTGTCAAAAGAGCGAAAATTATACCGGATGGAAGTCGGCAGGCCAATGAAACCCAGCATCAATTAACGTTTATCTCTAGAAAAGAGCGACGGGGCTAGATGAATGGCTAGGTCTGCATACCGGCGGATATGCAGATTGCTATAGATGCTGGGATTAGCTCGGAGTGCTGTGTTGCCCCCGGATGACGTTTTTTAGTATCGCTTTGCCATTTTCAAGGGTGACCAGTAACGCCGGTACCACCAATAGAATCAGCACCGTACCGAAGGCCAGTCCAAACACCAGTGACGTCGCCATGGGAATCAAAAACTGGGCCTGTAACGAGGTTTCGAACAGAATCGGTGTGAGCCCGGCAATGGTGGTCAGTGAGGTGAGTAATACGGCCCGCAGGCGCTGGCAGGCCGCTTCAACGATCGCTTTATGCACCTCCATACCCTGTTTGCGCAGCTTCTGGTAAAACGTGATCAATACGATCGAATCGTTAATCACGATACCGGATAGGCCGAAGCAGCCAAACAACGACAGAATAGTAAGGGTTTGACCGGTTAGTACATGTCCGGCAATCGCGCCGGTGAGCCCCAGGGGGATCGCCAGCATCACGGCGAAGGGCCAGCTATAGGATGAGAATACCCAGCTGAGGATAATAAAGATTAGCAGCAGGGCGATTAATAGCCCCATCTGCATATCGGCGAGGGTTTCTCGCTGATTTTTATTCCGCCCTTCAAAGCTCGCCTGCACGCCAAACTCGGAGGTGATCTGCTGAAGTTTACCCGCCTGTAGGTCGGCGATTATTTCGTTGGCATTGGCGACCGTCTCATCGAGATCCGTGCTGATCTTGATGGCTAATTGGCCATCGATCCGTTGCAGTCGGTCGAGCCCCTGTTTATCCGCAAATTGCACCACGTTTGCCAAGGGCGCACTACCGCCGGACGGTAAGATAATAGGTAGGTTCTCTAAGGCGCTGAAACGGTCTCGTTCGTGATCGGGCAACACGACTCTGACTTCAACCTCATCTTCACCGCGATTGAAAATCTGCACTAGTTGACCATCAAAGGCGGCTCTGAGTTGACGACCGACAGCACTGAGGGTCAAACCTGAGGTTTTGCCCTCCGGTGTGAGTTGGTAAATTAACTGGGATTTACCAAAGGGGAGGTCATCGTCAACATTGCTGACACCGTCATATTGACGCAGGCTGTCCTGCACCGCCAGTGATGCGGCTTTGAGTTTGTCGACATCGGAGCCTATCAGCTTCACCTCAAGTGATTTTCCCGGTGGGCCGGTGCGGTTGAGATCGATGGTGAATTTTTCGATACCGGCGGGCAGTATGATTTTACGCCGCCACTGGCTAATGATCTCACTGTTAGTGATTTCACGGCTATCGATGGGGGTGAGCTGCACATAGAGAGCACCAAATTCATCACCCTGATTCGACCCTTCACTGGTGCGGCTACTGTTGGTTTTGCGGTGAATTTGCAGCGCCATTTTGACGAGATTGCCACCGAGATCCTGTTCAGTTTGCCGCAGTGTCTGATCCAGATGTTGAAGGAAACGGTCTACCTGATCTGGACTGCTACCGGAGGTAAACTGAATATTGGCGTTCAGGGTTTCCATCTCAACGGCGGGGAAAAAGTTGAATTTTATCCGCCCGCTACTGACCAGGCCAATGGCAATAATAAAGGCGGCAAAGGCGATGGTAATCGTGACCCAACGAAACTCGATGGCATTTTCAACCCAGCCTCGAAAGCGGCCATTCTTAAAATTATTGAAGGCGGCATCCAGTTTGATACGGATGGCGGAAGGGTGGAGGTCGGCGGCTTTATGTAAACTGTGATGCAGATGGCCGGGCAGAATCAAAAAGCATTCCACCACCGAGGCAAGGATGACGCAGATCACCACGGTGGGAATATCGATAAGAATATTGCCAATAATGCCGCCAATTAATAATAGGGGCAAAAACGCTGCAATGGTGGTCAATGATGAGGCCATGACCGGTGCGAGCATGCGGTGTGCCCCGCCGATGGCGGCTTGTAACCCCGGTTCGCCCATCTGTAGGTGCGTAAGGGTATCTTCTCCGACGACAATGGCATCATCAACAATAATACCCAGTGCCATGATCATGCCGAATAGACTGATCATATTGATACTGCCACCGATACCGTAAAGCACGGCTAGGGTGGCCATAAAGGAGACCGGAATACCGATGGTGACCCAGAAGGCCACGCGGGCATTGAGGAACAAGAATAGAATGGCGATAACCAGCACTAAGCCGCTGACGCCGTTTTTGATCAGCAGATTGATACGGTCTTGAATCGCTTCATAGCCTTCATCAAAGGCGATCAGTTGAATATCCGGCGGCAACGTTGGGGTTCGTTCTGCTAGCCACTCGCGCATAATAGCCGCGGCTTTGAGGGTGTCATCGTTTTCGGTGCGTCGTAACAGTAGTTGAATGGCCGGTTGGCCCTGATAGCTCAAATAGGTTTGGTTGTCCTGATTGCGCCAGTCAATGGTGGCAATGTCGCCTAGTCGCAGTAACTGGCCATTGTTGTCGGTAATCAAGGGCAACTGGTTGAAACCGGTGACATCCCGTTGTTGGCTGAGACTACGAATCTGGCGTGAGCCGTCCCCTTGGGCCGCTGTGCCTGCGGGGAGGTCGACGCTACGCAGATTAATAATCTGAGCCACGTCACTCAGGCTGAGGTTGAGTTCATGCAGCCGGCTGGATGAGATCTGAATGGCGATCTCTTCTTCAGGTAAACCGACAAAATCGATTTTACGAATGCCTCGCTGCAGTAGTTCCCGCTCGTAGGTGCGGGCCAGAATACGCAGTTCCTGTTGGCTGGCGGTGGGGCTAGTGATTAATAAGCGAGCAATATTGTCATAGCGGATGACCTGCTGCACGATCGGTTTTTCAGCGTCGGCCGGTAGATTGGTGATGCCATCGACTTTCTGCTTAACTTCATCGAGGATATAAGCGACATCACTGTTCTCTTCTAACTCGATACGAATGGATGCGGAGCCTTGGGTGGCGGTTGAGTAGAGTGTGTCGATACCGTTGACCGATTTTAACTCCCGTTCAATCGGTAGAATAATGGAGCTCTCCACATCTTCGGCGGCAGCGCCGCTCCAGGGAACGGCCACGGTGATAATGTCGAGCTCAAAGGTGGGGAAAAACTGGGTGTTGAGCTTTTTTAGCCCCCAGATGCCGGCCAATATCATCAGCATCATCAGCAGGTTGGAAGCCACCCGGTGCTCGGCAAACAGGGAGATTAGGTTCTTGAGAGGCCCTTGGCTGCTCGACATCATCTACTCCGTTGCTGTCGCGGCTGAAACGGGCTTGTCATTGGCAATCTCGACTAGCAGGCCGGTCATAGCATTGGGTAGCTGCGTCGCTAGGATTAGATCACCGGGTTGCAGTTGTTCACTGTGCACTAATACGTTGGACCGGCCATCGCGATCACGTCTGTCGCCCACTCGGGTGACGGTGTTGGCCTGTAATCGATTGTCTTTGACGGTGTAAATTCTATTGGTGCCAAAGATCGCTTGTGGCGGTAACGAGAGTAGATTGTGCTGTTCTGGCATGGTGAGCTCGAGTGAGACAGACCGCCCCGGTTCGCCACGATAATCATCGGCATTAATACGAAATAAAGCATCGACGCCGGCGCTGCCGCTGTTCATCGCGGCCGCAAAGCGCTCAAGGGTTAGATCAAGGGATTGGCCATCGAGCAATGCGGTGGCCATGATGGCTTTTCCCTGTTTGAGTTGTTGGTGTAGCTGCGGCAGATAACGGCTAGGAATCTGCGCTCGCACTTCGAGAGAGCCGGTGTGATAGACCGTTAAGATAGGGTCACCACTGCGTACTCGTTCTCCGGCAGCGATACTGATCTCGGCAATCCTACCGGTGAACGGGGCCGTTATCTGGCTACGCTCTAAATCCAGTGCAGCACTGTCACGCAGGGCGATCGACTGTTTCAGTTGTGCTTCCAGTTGCGCCAGTTGATTGGGATGGTCATCAATGGATTGTTGGCGACTGTTGAGCGATAGGGCTTGCAGTTGCTTGGTACGACGGGCGTCATCCAGTTGATTTTGGCTGGTGAGGTTGCGGCTGTTAAGGTCCTGATAACGTTTCAGGGTGCGTTGGGTCAGGTTGACGAGCTCTTGCTCAATTTTGAGAGCTTTAATATTTGCTTGATAGCTGACCTTCTCGGCGGCGATGAGGGCTTTGATGCGATCAACGTCGGCTTGTTTTTGGGCGAGCAGTAGCGAGGCATCACGGTTATCAAGCTGTACCAGTAGTTGTCCTTCATGGACGTTGTCGCCCTCGGCCACGAGGCGTTTCTCGACAAAGGCGTTAATCGAGGAGGACAGGGTGCTGCTGCTGGGTGACTCGATGCGGCCATAGAGTGATAACTGTGGCGAATAGCTGGCCGGTGCTGCTGGAATCACCCTAACCGTCCAAACTTTTTCCTGCGGCGGCTTTGAGGGGGCGGTTGGCTTCGTCATTTTTAGGATCGCAAAGGTAGCCACCGCACTGAGTAAAATCACTAGGGGTAGTAGCCATCGCTTATTATTCTGATACCAAGATAAAGATTGCTGTTCCGCCATTGCCTGCCCATCTGTAAGCTGTGGTTATTGATTCATTGATCATAATACATCGGTTTAGGTGAGTTAGTAGCATTGTTCTACCTTTACAATTGTTGGGTAGATGTTAGCTTTACGTCTAAAGCGGTGTTTTAGATGACAGGAGAGAGTGATGCGAACAGAATCCGTAATGGCGCTTGATCCCACGGGGTTTCACCGGGTGGTGTATCACGAATGGGGCAGTGCCGATAATGAACGGGTATTGGTTTGCGTGCATGGTCTGGCGCGAAATAGTCGTGATTTTGATGAATTAGCGCGGGCACTGTCACGAGATTATCGAGTGATCTGCCCCGATATGCCGGGTCGCGGGGAGAGTGACTGGCTACCCCCTGGGATTGCGTATGATATCCCTCGCTACATGAGTGATATGGCGACATTATTGGCCCGTTTAGATGTTGAACAGGTCGATTGGGTCGGGACATCGATGGGCGGCATCATCGGTATCTGTTTAGCTGCTCTGCCTAACTCGCCGATTCGCTCTTTGGTATTGAATGATATCGGCTGCTTTATTGATAAAGCGGCTCTGCAGCGGATTGCTGAGTATTTAGGCGATCACCGTTTTAGCTCCGTGGCTGAGATAGAACAGTATATGCGGCGTACCTATAGCGCCTATCAGGGGCTGACGGATAAACAGTGGCAGCATCTGGCAAAATATGGTCATCGCCGGATTACCGAAGAGCCAAACACGGATAAGCCTTATGGTCTTCATTATGATCCACGGATCGCCGAGCAGAACCCCGATGTTCAGGGACAAGATATCGATCTGGAGCCATTTTGGCGTCAAGTGAACTGCCCGCAGCTATTAATCTGGGGGGATCAGTCCGATGTCTTACAGGCCGATACGGTGGCGCGGATGCAGTCGTTGCGGCCCGAGATGGATCTCTATCGCATACCTGGTATGGCCCATGCACCCTCGTTGATGGAAACCGAACAGATAAACGCAATACAGCAGTGGCTGCGAGATAATCGGGTCAATAACTAGGAGACCATATTATGAGTGCACTGTGTCAATGGCCCAAGGATCAGCTTTGTCTGACGAAAGAAACACGGGAGGAAGCGATCCGTCGAGTGGAGCGTGCCTTCGCTTCGACCCTCGAATCATTAAAGGTCGATATCGGCCTCGTGGAGTTGTTGGAAAGTATCTATGTACCACTGGGTGCGTGGCTGGTGGCGCGTAAAGAGCAACAGCAGGGGCCGCTGGTGGTCGGTATTAATGGCGCTCAAGGGGCGGGTAAATCCACCCTGTTTAACTTGCTAGAGGTGATTCTCGAAGAGGGGTTTGATCTTAAAGTGGTAGGCCTATCCATTGATGACCTCTACGAAACCCGAGAGGCGCGGGAAGGCTTGGCGCACAGAATTCATCCGTTATTGAGTACTCGCGGCGTGCCGGGTACCCATGATGTGGAGCTCGGTATCGAGCTGATTCGCGGACTGAAAGGTGAGTTCGGTGATGAGGGGCGGAATGTTAAAATACCCGTCTTCGATAAGTCGATCGACGATCGCTGTCCACCGGTTTTATGGCAGGAGTGGCATGGTAAGGCGGATGTGATTGTCTTAGAAGGCTGGTGTGTTGGCGCTTCGGCCCAGCCGGAGGCGATGCTGGCCGAACCGGTGAATGACTTGGAACGTAGCGAAGACCCATTAGGATTCTGGCGAAGCTATGTTAATCAGCAACTTGATGGCCGTTATAAAGCGTTATTCGACATGATAGATGTGTTGATTATGCTGAAAGTGCCGAGCATGGAGTCGGTATTTGAATGGCGTTCTCAACAGGAGAAAAAACTGGCCGAACGGGTACGTTATTTTTATGACACCCAGCAGCCTACCGAACATCTACGGATTATGAATGAGCGCGAAATCAGACGGTTTATTCAGCATTACGAACGACTGACTCGCAATATGCTCGAAGAGATGCCAACCCGAGCGGATGTCTGTCTCGAGCTAAATGAAAATCACAAAATCGGTAATATCCGTATCAATAAGTCGATTTAAGGAAAAAAGATGAAACGTTTAGTGCTGGCCGGCGTATTGACGCTGCCATTGGTGTTGAGTGGCTGTCAGAGTGCGTACTACTCTGCGATGGAGCAAGTGGGTATTCATAAGCGGGATATTCTCGTGGATCGGGTTGAAGATACCCGCAGTGCTCAGGATGATGCCCAGGAAGAATTTACCTCTGCTCTCGAGCAGTTCCGTCAAGTGGTGAATTTTGAGGGTGGCGAGTTAGAGTCGGTCTATAACGATATGCAGTCAGCCTATGATGATAGCGAGGCGGCGGCGACATCGGTGAGCGATAATATTCGTCAGGTTGAAGAGGTTGCTGAGGCGCTATTTGATGAGTGGCAGGATGAGCTAGAGCAGTACAGCAGTCAAAAACTACGGCGTCAAAGTGCCCAAACCCTCAAAGAGACTCAAGCTCGATATAACGCACTGCATACTCGCCTGAAAGGGGCTGAGTCGAAGATGCAGCCGGTATTATCCGCTTTGAAAGATAATACTCTGTTTCTCAAACATAACCTGAATGCACGGGCGATCGGCTCTTTAAAAGGGGAATTCGGTGGCATTAAACGGGACATCGACCGGCTCTTGGCTGAGATGCAACGTTCCATCGAGGCTTCAGATCAGTTTATTAAAGAGATGAAACAGTAATACTGTGCCGATGCTCGCAAGCGAGTAGATAAGTCGCGCTATTTTCGCGACTTATCCACTGGTTATATCGGTTGATTATATGGCTATCAGATGGGCAGGAAGGTCATTGAGGCGGCGCTCTGTACGACCCGGGTGATATTGCGGTTGGTGGTGTCGGCAATTAGCAGGGCCATCATATCTTGCAGGCTGATCATCTTGCCAAAGATGCGCTCATAACTGAGATTGCGGATGCCGTTGCTGGCGGTGCCGTTACTCAGAATATAGCGTTCACCATTGCTGTCTTTACGGTTGTTGAGCTGCCAGGAGACAGTCTCTAGGTTGCGGGCGCTGTTATACAGCTTCTGCTGATCAATCTCATCGAGGATAAAAAATTCATCTTGATGATTATAGGCCGCGTACAACATGCTGCTGATACCCGCCATTAAAGCAAACACACGATCCCCCCGATACCCTTCATCAAAGCTCAGGGTAATCGCCGCAGTACTCTTGGCACCATCGAGTTCACGGAATCCCTTGATTCGCTGATCGCTAAACAGCTGAGCTAAACGTTGTTCAACGGTGGTACCCGCTGGTGCTTTGGCCAGTTCCCGTGGATTACGTTTATAGAGCTTGATCGTAAGCTGCCGGCAGAGCTTGTGGAGCTCTTGAATATGCATATCGGTGACGCTGTCGATATCACTCTTGGCGAGGTCGCTAAGCTCAAAGTTGTTGGGGGAGTTGTTGGCACAGCCTGTGAGGAACAGCAATATTACGATGCTGCCAATCTGTAAGTGTTTGAAGAGCTTCACTGGTCGGGCTCCTGTTCATGCAGTTCAAACTCAAATCCTGAACTGACCGGCTGCAGATTATCGGCAGGGGTGCTGAAGGCAATCCCTCCCTGAACCAAGCTTTCTAGATTAGTTGTTTCTACTTTTAATCCCTTGAATAGCCCAAATTCGGCATCGATGCCACCAATATTCCAGAACTGACTGGCTTTGGTGACTAAGGCACGATAGCGCTCTTTAATATTGACGAAGAGTTTAACGGTTTGATTGTCCTCGCTGAGTGCATAGCCCGAGACATAACCGACCGGCATCCCGCGGAAGTAAATCTTACTATTGATATCAATGGACCCGAGTTGTGCTGTTTCCAAAACGATATTTAGGCCCGGTAGGTTACGTGCGGTGGGGGTTTCCGCTAATCCGGTAAAGCTCAGTTGTTGCGCGCCGTCACCGGGCAGTGCTTCGATATGATTACCGGCGATCAGTGTTTCTGGATAATCCACCCCAGACAGGTTGATACGGGGCGCGGCAATCCAGAAGCGTGAACCTTGGCGAGCCAATAAACGACCTTCTTGTGTGAGGGCAATGTGTGTTTCTGCACGGCCCTGACTATCGAGTAAGCGTACCTGTTCTACGGAACCTAGCGCGACACCTTTGAAATAGACCTTGGCGCCGACGGTAATGTTGGGCCCCGGCGGGAAGGTAACGGTGATATCAGGCCCGCCCTGTAGGGCTTTCTGTTGCTGATTGTAGAGCTTAAACAGTTGGCGAGGTTTGGCGGCCTGGCCATTATCATTGAGGTTAGCAAAGGCGATACCGCCGCGCAGTAACGTTTGCACAGACTCACTGTGGATTTTAACCCCGCGGGCGCTGAGGCTGGCATCGATACCGCTGGCGTTCCAGAACCGGCTTTGATCGGTCACCAAGTGGCGGTAGGGTTTATCGATCAGCAGGTGGATGATCACGCTGTCATCATCGGCCAACGCATAATGGCTGACGGTTCCCACCGTGAGCTGTTTGTATAACACCGGTGCGCCACTGGTTATAGAGCCAAGGCTGTCAGCTTTGACTCTAAGTGCTAACTTATCGGCGTTCTCGCGGTAGAGTAGTCGCCCCTGTTGGCTGGCGTTATCGAAGTTGCGGAACAGGTGGAATTGGTATTCCTGTGAGACCTCTTTTTGATCCTCGGTATCCGGGGTGAAAAAGGCGATACCACCATTGATGACGCTGTCGAGAGAGCCGCTATCGAGTTCAACCCCGTCTACGCCCGCAGTGACTTTGATGCCACTCTCTTCCCAGAAGCGGCTGTTATGTTTGACCAGTGAGGCATAGCGGTCTTGAATGGTGGCGAAAATTTGCACCTTGTGTCCGTTGGCGCTGAGTTCATATCCGGTCACTTCGCCCACCGGAATCTGCCGGTACATGACGGGGGAACCGTGATCGAGGGAGCCTAAACGATCGCTTTCTAAACGGATATTCAAGCCACTAATACTCGGCCTGTGCGCGGGTGGGCTATCGAGGGCGGTAAACTCAAATTGCGTTTCGCCGGTACCCGGTTGTAGTACGATCGGTGCTCCTTTGATGAGATCGCCGATATTTTGTAACCGGTTAAGGGAGAGTTTTGGGGCGGGTAGCCAGAACTGACTGCCGCTGCGTAACAGGGGCCGAGCACGGGGATCAATTAGCAGTCGAGCATTGAGCGTTTGTAGGTCTTCACTCAGTTCTAGTCGCTGTACGCGGCCGATGCGGATGCCTTCGCTGACCACTCCGGTGCCTTTATGTATCTTGGTGCGCGCGGGGAATTGAACATTGACGACAATACCGTCTTCGGCGGCCTCGAAATCGGCGAACAGATGAAACTTATGCTCTGGCGTGAGTTTGCTTTCATCCCCTGGAGGCGTGTAGAAACTGATTCCTCCGGCAATAATGGAGGCTAAGGAGCCGAAGCGAAGATCAATACGGGATAGGTTAGCTTTGAGGCTGACACCACTGGCGTTCCAAAAACGGGTGCTGTCGGTAATCAGGTGCCGGTAGGCGGGTTCGATATACAGTTCAATGCGGATTCGTTCGGCATTATTGGTTAGGCCAAAGTTAATCACTTCCCCTACCTCTATCTGGCGATAGTAGACCTTTGCCCCCCGCTGAATGGATTGGGCGGAGTCGGCCAGTAGCGATAGATATAACCCTTCGCGGTTCTTTAAGGGCGGAGGTGGTTCATTATCAGCGACAAAACTGAAATGTTCTTCGCCTTTCCCCGGTTGCAGTTCGATGTAATAGCCGGAGAGCAGGGTGTCCAAGCCTTTGACACCACTGAGTGATATTTGCGGTTTTACTAGCCAGAAGCGGCTGCCTTCGACGAGAATCTCTTCCGCCTCTTTCTCCATTTCGATCATGGCGGTGACGCTTTTGAGGTCTTCATTGAGCTTCAGGGTTTTGATCATGCCGGCAGGAAGCCCACGGTACATAACCCGTGTGACACCCGCTTCCAACCCTTCCGCGGTATCAAACTGAACCTCAATCATAATGCCGGCATCTTGGTAGCTTTTGATCACGAGCCAGCCGGCAATGATTGCCGCGAGAAAAGGCAGCAGCCATACCACTGAGGGCGCACGGTGGCGTTTTATCAATGGTTTTGCAGGGTTATCAACTTCAGGGGTGCTCATGGTGTGTCCTTTTCATCGCTGTTATCGGATGGCAAATCCGTAACGCCGTTATCCCAAATCAGTCGAGTATCAAAAATGATCGCCGAAAACATCGTTAACAATACCACCACGGCAAATGCTGTGGCGCCATCGTTGCCTTCAATATGGGCAATATTACCCAATTGCACCAGCGCCACCAATATCCCAATGACAAAGATATCCAGCATTGACCAGCGGCCAATCCATTCGATGATTCGAAACATCAGGGTTTTTTGACGTAGGTTTGTCTGCAACCGAAACTGCACTGTACATAATAAAATGGTCATGGCGATAATTTTTAATACCGGCACGACAATACTGGCGAAGAGAACCACCAAACCGATCAGCAGCATATCCTGATCTAATAGGTGGAGAATGCCGCCTAAAATGGTGCTCGGCTCTCCCTGACCAAATGATTTGAATGTCATAATAGGCAGCATGTTGGCAGGTAAAAACAGTATTACGGCGGCAATCAAACTGGCCCAGCTCAGGTTCATCGAATTGGGTACCCGGCTGTGCAAGCGGGCACCACAGCGATCGCACAACTCGCCTTCCAAACTGAGGGGGTGGAGCTTTTCACAATCGATGCAGAGCAGGTAACCGCTCTCTCGGGCGCTTTTGAAACGGGGTTTATCGGTCATCAGTCGCTCGCTTCTGCCGCCGTAGATCGATCTGATGCCAGATCTGATGAGGATTAAAAAAGACGCTGCTGAGGGTTGTGACGACAATCAGGGCGGCAAGGCTGTATAGCCCCAAACCAATATGAAGGTCGGCAATATCCTTGAGCTTGATAATCGATATCAGCACACCAAGCATAAAGATCTCCAGCATACCCCAGCCCCGCAGATGCTGATAAGCATGCATTGCCTGACGGAGTAATCGTCCCTCCCGGCGGTAATGAAGGGTAAAGCTGATATAAAACAGGATCACTTGTTGAAACAAGGGCACCACAATGGCAAAGAGTAGAATCAACAGGGCGACCAGCACGAGTCCGCCATCGAAGAGTGACAGGGCGCTTTGCAGAATAATCTCACTCTGGCTCTGGCCAAATACCTGCAAACTGAGAATCGGAAAAATATTGGCCGGAATAAACAAAATCAAACCCGCGACCGAAAGGGCGAGTAAGCGTTCAATGCTGTTGATGCTGGTGTAAAAGATACGGGCGTGGCAGCGGGGACAGATAACATCTTCGTTAGGTTTGTTTGCGACCCGTGTCATCAGCAGATCACATTCGTGACAAGCGATCAGTTGTTCAGGAGTGCCATGCATTGCGATATAAGCCGTTGCTGAAAACAGAACCTAGAGTATGCCAGATTTGTGACATTCAACCCATAGCCAAATGTTTATAGCCGCCTTTATTGCCGAGAGACGGCTAAGCCTTGTTAGCTGGAGTAGGCTTCGCGTCTATCTCCGTGATGTTGAACCCATAGTGAAGTATTATAGGCACTTACACCGTCTGCGAGTGAGGGCATCAGGCCTTCATGCAGATAAGTCCATCAGAATATGTGAGTTGTCAGGTTATCTATGAGTCAATCCGATCAGGGTGATTTTAAAGCCCTGCGCCGAGAGTATGTGGCGCAACCTCTTAACCGGCCCGATCTAGCGGCCGATCCAGTACAGCAGTTCGCTGATTGGATGCAAACCGCAACGGAATATCGGCCCGATGATGCCACATCGATGACGCTGGCAACGGCCGGTGCTTCAGGGATGCCTTCTGCGCGTATCGTACTGTTGAAACACTTTGGTGCGGATGGTTTTGCTTGGTATACCGATTATCGTAGTCATAAAGGGCAGCAGCTTGCGGAAAATCCTCAGGCCGAGCTGATGTTTTATTGGTATGGCCTCGAGCGGCAGATACGTATTCAGGGGCGGGTAGAAAAATTATCACCGGAACAGGGCCGTAAATATTTTAATGAACGCCCGGTGGGTAGCCGGATTAGTGCGGCCATTTCACATCAGAGTTCGGTGATCGATAGTCGTGAAAGCCTTGAGCAAGCGGTGATTGATCTACAACAACGGCACCCCGATGGTGATATTCCTTACCCTGAATGTTGGGGCGGATACCGTTTAATACCCACTCATTTTGAATTTTGGCAGGGGCGTGAAAGCCGACTACATGACCGTTTTAGCTATACGCTAGTGGACGAACAGTGGCAGATAGATCGACTCTCTCCTTAAAGGGTAAAGGATTTTATTATAATGACTGAACAACTATTATCCTGTGTCGAAGTTGAACCGACACAGACGGCGATGGCGAGTGTTATCTGGTTACATGGGCTTGGCGCCGACGGCCATGATTTTGAAGCGGTGGTTCCCGCATTAAACTTGCCTGATGCATTACCTGTCCGCTTTGTCTTTCCAAATGCGCCGGTACAGCCGGTTACCGTGAATGGTGGCTGGGAGATGCCTGCATGGTATGACATTCTGGAAATGACACTGGAGCGTAAGATCGATGTTGCAGGTTTGCTGCATTCCGTTAGCCAGATTAATCGCTTAATCGAACGGGAGATCGCCCGAGGCGTAGCCGCAGATAAAATCGTTTTGGCGGGTTTCTCTCAGGGCGGCGCGGTGGCTTATCATGCGGCGCTGTGTTTTCCTCAGCGGTTAGCGGGCCTACTAACACTGTCAACCTATGTTGCCACTGCCGAGCTGATTAAACAGCATCGTAGTGAGGCGAATCAGGCGCTACCGATTGCGATTCACCACGGCACAGCCGATGATGTTGTGCCTATCTCTCTTGGGCAACAGGCAAATGAACTGTTACAGCAGTTGGCATATAAACCCCAGTGGCATAGCTGGCCGGTTGATCATAGTCTTTGTCTAGAAGAGATTGAAGCGATCGGCGAATGGCTGACAACACTATTAACGATGGACACTCTTTAAATGAATATTAGTAACAACTGCTATGTTGAAATCCATTACGCCCTCTACAATACCGATCAAGAGGTGGTTGATAGTTCACGTGATGCCGAGCCTCTGCCTTATATTCAAGGCAAGGGCAATATTATCCCAGGGTTAGAACAAGCACTGGAAGGGCGTACCGCAGGCGATACCTTTACGGTCACTATCGAACCGGCATTAGGTTATGGTGAGCGCGATGAAGAGCAGGTGAGTATTATTGATGCCGAATCTTTTGCTGGCTTTGAGGGAATCCATGAAGGGATGCTCTGCCAGGTAGAGGGTGAAGATGGTGAGCCACAGCTGGTGACGATTATGAGCATCGATGAAGAGGAAGGTGAGGTGACGATCGATGCGAATCATCCATTTGCCGGACAGACGCTCAACTTCGAAGTCGAAGTGATGAGTGTTCGTGATGCGAGTGATGCTGAATTACAGAATGGTTTAGGCTAAGCCTAAGCCTATCGTCAGGGTTAAAACTTAAATGACTATCTCACTCAAAGGAGCATTATAGATGCGTTTACTCTTAGCTTTGCTGCTTCCATGGCTGCAATTTTTCACCATAGGCAAGCCTATTGCCGGCATTATCTGTCTGTTGCTGCAATTAACCCTAGTTGGTTGGTTGCCGGCGGCTATCTGGTCTGTGTATGCATTGAGTCAATACAAAACCGATCAAAAAATAGAAGCGGCTATCAGGGATAAATAATTCTCTGATCGTCTCTTTAATATCTTGAGGGGCCGCTTTTTCTCATCAAGGTTAAAAATACTGCATAGTGAATCAAACGGCCTAATCATAGGTCGTTTTTTTATTTCAGCTTCCAGCCGCCTCGAATAGTCTCTGTTGGCTAATAGCTGCTGCTATTCGCCAAGGCTAAACCTTTTCTTGCCATTCCATATCGCCAATCTGCACATTTAGCCATTCAAAGCCGATGCGCCGTGCAACGGCGGCTGCGCCATCGAGACTCTTGAACTCTCGCTCTTTTCTGGATCTTTGCAGATCTAAGGTCAGCACCTCTCCCTGCTTTGTGATGAATTTTAGGCGCCAACCCCGGGCAATAGAGACGGGTGCCGCTTGGCAGGAATCAAATACTCCAGCTTTAAATAGAAGCTTAATTTCTCTCTCTTGCATCATCAATACCTTTTTTATCGACGTTAAAAACTTATTAAGATAATTATATAACAATTATTGATTAATCAATAATTTATAAGGATGTTTTATGATTGCTAACTATATGTTTTTAAAGACTTTTTAAATTATTTTTAAGCTGTTTGTTAATGATGGGCTTTTTGGATTTAAGTTATTGATTTATATGTATTTATTTTGAATGTGCGGTGATTGTATTTTCCTATATAAAACGGAATTTATAATGGTTTTATCTATCGTTATCTAATAATGAAGTGTCATAAGTTATTACTAATAGGTAATTTTATTATTTTGTCGATTTGATTAGATATTTTGATAAATGCTAGAGCCTGTCACCAGGCAGATCAGGCAGATCAGGCAGATCAGGCAGATCAGGCAGATCAGGCAGATCAGGCAGATCAGGCAGAGGAGGCGACAAGAGTTGAAAAGATCTGAAAGGAGGTGCATCTGCGTTGTTATCGCGTGGGTAGGGATAGCCAGCGCTTATGAAAACGCTTTAATGAGATAAAAGGGGTGATATCAGGTCTTTGTCTATCGACCCTGTTATCTAATAAGCCAGGCCGGAATTGGTCTTAGAGGCCATGTTTTCTGGCTACAGCTTTGTTATATCTGATTGAGTGAATCGCGTATGAGTGTGATGGCGATGAACGTTGATTTTTGTGTTGTAGGGACTATCTTGAGTTATAGGAGTACTTATTGAGTTACATCAATATTCTCTTGCGACATCGAGAGTAATATCAGTATCAAGATAGGAACACAAAAAAGGTAACTGTTATGGATCCGTATACGTTCGAAACACTTTGGCCTAGTTTACTAGGTGTTGCCGCTATGGCTGGCGCCATGATCTGGGCGTTTATCAAAATACGCAAGCTCATGAACGAAGACAGTAAAAAGTAAAATACTGCTGGAATAGCATGATCGATATAGCAAAAAGGCCGCATGATGCGGCCTTTTTTGGGTCTGTCGTTTATCGTCGGCGGGTTTTAAGCGGCCAACGAGCGTGAACGATTATACAAAGGCCGCGAAGCGTTCATCCAGAGGGGTGTCAGCAAGATGGTTGATATAGTTGCTCATGATTTTTTGTGACAAACCTAATACGATTTCTAACAGGTGTTTAGGGCTATAACCCGCCGCGTAAAAAGCAGCAACGTCGGCTTCATCAATCTGGCCGCGATTACGCACGATCAACAAGGTTGTATCGTGAAGTGCCTGTAGCTTAGCATTTGGCATCGGTTGGCGATTACGTAGCGCAGCGGTCAATGCATCATCCACTTTCATCATCTTGGCAATGGCAGCATGGGCCGGTACACAGTAATGGCACTCATGTTCTACATTGATTGACTGCCATACAACGGTTAATTCGTCGGCATCAAATGAGCTTTCGGTAAACCACTTATGCAGCATTTGATAGGCTTCTAGTACGACAGGAGACTCTGCCATCACGCCGTGCAGACTCGGTAGCGAACCAAAGGCTTTAATGGAGTTTTGCAGCAGTGGCTGGCTTCCTTCGGGAGCAGATTCGAGGGTATGCACTTTTAAATTATTCATTGTATGAGTCCTTGGGGATTATTAGCTGGCATGAGAGAGTGATGCCTAGCAACTTGATCAACTGTTCAGGTAGTTAGATTATTTGATTTTGAACGTATGTTCAAGTTAAAATTTGATCATTCGTTCAAATAGAGGGCCAATGATGGCTAATGTTGCTAAATATAATCGTGATGACGTGATCCGTAAGGCGATGTTGCTGTTCTGGGAGAAGGGCTACAACGGGACTTCTACGCGAGATCTGCAACAGGCTATCGATATGCGGCCAGGCAGCATCTATGCCGCGTTTGGTAGCAAAGAGCAGCTCTATCGTGAAGCGTTAGTCTGTTACTCCCAAGGGATGGCGGAAATGCTTGGGCAGCGAATTGTCAGTGCGGGTTCTGCTCTCGGCGGTTTAGAGCTGTTCTTCCGCAATGTGGTGATCGATCAGTGTGATAGCAATCCTAGTGAGGTGTGTATGTTGGTTAAGACACTCACCGAGGTCAATGATGATCACCCAGAGCTGATGGAGCTGTCGCGGGAACTATTGAAACGTACCGAAGATCGTTTTGCCGATATTCTGCAGCAGGCGAAAGAGGCTGGAGAGATTGCCACACATGCGAATCCGCGCATTCTCGCAAGGCATTTACAGGTACAGATGATAGGCTTGCGAATCTATATGAAAACCAGTCGTAACCCCGAAAGCTTAAGTGAGCAGATCACCACGATATTCGCTAATATAAAACGTTAATCACTTAACTTCTGTTATCGGCGGTTATGTTGGTACTTAACGATTAGATGATTAACGTATAGTATGCTGATAGAACCCGATGCAAGGTTAAAATACTTAGATGAAACTTAAAAACAGACGATGGATTGTAGTTTTTTTTGCGGGATTACTCAGCTTATCCGTATTATCGATAACCGGTTGTCAGGAAGAGCCAGAGCCAGAGCCCGAGGCTAAACCGGTCGTGTTAACCATTGATACGACCGACCCTCAGGCGTTTGTCCGGCATATCGTGGGTGAATATTTAGTGATCACCGACCAGCTCGTATCTCAATATCAACACTTCAAAGCAGCGAAAGATACCCAGGGCTTCATCCTTTATCGCAACAATCATTGGACGCCGACGTACATTGATAGCAAGCGGAGTTATGAGAAAACACTCTTCAATCAGAAAGCTTATATTTATCGTCAGCAGCTCAATGGTTTGTTTGATCTCTTTTTTGAATTGCAAAAGCTGTCAATCTTGCTGAAGCATAGTTTGTTAAAAGAAGATTGGGGGTTAGAAGAACAAGCTATGTCTCGTATCGCCAAGGACCGGTTGCTCATGATGAAGTACCTTAAAGCGGAGGATGTCGGTAAAGGTGTCTTTCGTTCTTCCACCGATAGCTAGATGTTAGCTTCGGGCCACTTTGACGATTAACCATATGCTAGCGAATGGTTGGCGCGCATCTTCTAAGACAAGCATCGCTGTCAGCATGTTAATGGCGTATATTACGCCTCAGTGCTATTGATTCAGCGGCTAGCGTCTGCTGCAAAGTTCCGTTTTGTTTTAACGTCTGATTCTGTTTTATAGCTAAGTTTAGTCTTGAGTCAAAGGAAGAATAACTATGTATGGACTTGAAATTTCAATCGTTGTGATTGTCGTTTTTGCGTTAGCGTTGGTGTTTGCGGGTGTCAAAATGGTGCCTCAGGGGCATTGCTGGACGGTTGAGCGGTTTGGTCGTTTTACGCGCTCCCTGAATCCTGGTTTACACCTACTGATTCCTATCGTGGATGCGATCGGTTCGAAGCAAAATATGATGGAACAGGTACTGGACGTACCACCGCAGGAAGTGATCAGTTCCGATAATGCGATGGTCACGACGGATGCCGTGTGTTTCTTTCAGGTGCTGGATGCCGGTAAAGCTGCCTATGAGGTCAATGATCTGCCCCGAGCTATGCGTAATCTGGTGATGACCAATATCCGTGCGGTGTTAGGTTCGATGGAACTGGATGAGATGTTGTCCAACCGAGATGCGATCAATATCAAGTTGCTGGGTAAAGTGGATGAAGCGACCGATCCTTGGGGCATTAAGGTGACGCGTATCGAGATTCGCGATATCTCTCCACCCCAGGACTTAGTGGATTCCATGGGTAATCAGATGAAAGCCGAGCGGGATAAGCGGGCGACTATTCTGGTTGCAGAGGGTCAACGGGAAGCCTCTATTAAAGTGGCCGAAGGACAAAAACAAGCGGAAATTCTGCGTGCAGAAGGCGAATTGCAGGCAGCGATTTTGAATGCCGAAGCGCGGGAGCGGGAAGCTGAAGCCGAGGCGTTGGCAACTAAGGTGGTCTCCCAAGCGATCAGTGAAGGCAATCCGCAGGCGATCAATTACTTTGTGGCGCAGAAGTATACCCAAGCGCTGCAAGCGATTGGTGCTGGCGAGAATAGTAAGGTGGTGATGATGCCGCTGGAAGCGAGTAGCCTGATTGGCTCGATTGGCGGTATCTCTGAGCTGCTTAATACGACTAAAGCGAAAGACTGAGATGGCTGATTGGTTTAATACCCTAACCCAGTGGCACTGGTTGATTCTCGGTATCGTCCTGTTGATTCTGGAAATGCTAGGTGCCTCAGGCTTTCTAATCGGCTTGGCCGTCGCTGCTTTAGTGGTCGCGGCAGTGGTTGCATTAGGTGTGGTCGATAGCTGGTCTTATCAGTTGCTACTGTTTGCGCTGTTGGGTATCACCTTTACCGTTCTATATTGGCGCGTGTTTCGTACCTTTAACAGCCAAACTGATGAGCCATTATTAAATGATCGGGCGGCACAGTTGATTGGGCGTAAGTTTGTGCTTGAGCAAAATCTAGAGAATGGTCAGGGGCGGGTGCAGGTAGGTGATACTCTGTGGAAAGCTGAAGCCGACACCACACTGCTGGCCGGCACCAAGGTCGAGATCTATGCCAGTGAAGGCATGATGATTAAACTCCGCGCCTTAGATCATTAACGCCGATGACGCCCTAGCCAGGTAGACATCACAGTCTGACAGAGCATGATCCTTTTTCTGGGGTCGTGCTCTGGTCTTAAACGACATCGAATATTGGTGGGCTCTGCGCATCAGTTAGTTGTTGTACCCAGCCAAGCTCCAGCCAACGAAACAGATAGGTTAGCAGGGTTTCTGCTGTATTGACCGCATCGGTTTGGGCGGTGATTTCCGCGGCCTTCTCAATATCGCCTCCCTGAAGAAAACAATCCAATAATACCTGTTCAAGCGTATCCACGGACCGAAATTCGGTGAGTCTTTCAGGGTTACGCCAAATAACCCAATATTCGGTCTGTTGAGTGACATTAGGGGGTGTCCGTTCGGCTTTGATCGATTGCCATATTTCAACCACATTCATATCGGCATTAAACAGTTGCAGGCTAGGATGAAACCGAAGCTGCAGTGTCGGCCATTGTTCTGGCGGAATCTGTTGTAGGTCTGCTACCGAAACAGTGTCGCGATCGGCTGCATCAAATGAGCTGAGCAGACCCCGTTCAAAACGAGCGAGTTCGGCGATATGGGGATATTGGCTAAAGAAAGTGTCACTGCGCAGGTAATCTGGTAATCGATCACAATAGTGGCGTAGCGAGCGGAAAGTGCTGGGGTGAGCATCGATATAGCCTTCGGTCATCTGCTCGAACAGTTGATCGCCTAGATAACTGCCGAGTACGGGGTGATCATTATCGATCACCTCCCGCAGACGAATACGATAACCCGATTGATAGATCGATAAGCGTTGCCGAGCATCGAGTTGTTGATCGCCGATAATATAATCGGCAATGTCATCGTTGTTACCCAGTAGTGCTTTCATCATCTGCTGCTGGCGCAACTGTAAAGATCGTTTCATTAGCCGGCAACCTCGCGAATCAGCGGTTTGCTACTGTGTACTTCTGCGGCGATCTGACGGGCAATATTAAGCTCGTCGATCAATTGAGTGAGGGGAGGAATATTATCATCCCGTTCGATCATGGTGCTGACGGGGCCGAAGCGTTGTAAGGCTTGGCGGTAAAGCTGCCAAACGGGATCGCAGACATCATGATCATGGGTGTCGATCACATGGGTGCCGTAATCACTGTGTCCGGCCAGATGGATCTGTCGAACCCGCGCAGGGTTAACGGAATCCAAGTAGTCTTGGGCATCGAAGTAATGGTTGCGGCTGCTGACATAGATATTATTGATATCCAATAACATCAGGCAATCGGCCCGTTCCACGATTTCGTTATAGAAGGCCCATTCACTCATGACGGAGTCGGTGTAACTAATATAACTGGACACATTTTCGAGCAGTAATGGCCGGCCGAGAGTGTCCTGAACCTGTTTTATTCGCTCAACAATATGATTGATCGCCTCTTCGGTATAGGGCATCGGTAGTAGATCGTGACTATTGATACCGTCCAGACCTGTCCAGCAGAGGTGGTCTGATATCCACTCGGGCTGTACCTCATTGGCGAGTTGTTTTAAGCGTTGTAGATAGGCGTTATCTAAGGGTTCGGTTGAACCGATCGACATAGAGACACCGTGCATCACCATCGGGTAACGTTCGCGGATGGCGTGTAGGTAATATTTGGGCTTGCCGCCGGCCACCATAAAGTTTTCTGAGATGATTTCAAACCAATCGACATCGGGCTGCGTGTTGAGCACATCTTGGAAATGTGGGGTTCTTAAACCCAGCCCAAAGCCTAAATTATGGTCGGTCATAATATCTCCTGCAGAGAAAATTGAACGCCCCGAAGGACGTTCATGCGGATGTTGCTAAGGGTGTTACTTTAGGCTCGGTTTAGCTTGGCAGTTGTGTTATTTAGTGGTGCCGCCAATATCGTCACAGGATTTCTCGGTGGTCATAACAAAACCGGTACCTTTACATGAACCCTGTCCTGCACAAGCATTATCTGCTGTTTTACAATCATTATGGCCTTTACAGACATTAATGCCAAAGCACTGGGTCAGATCTGCTTTAGCGATTTGATCGCGCCAGTCATCTCGTACGTTACCACCGGCATCGGTACAGGCTTTCAGAGGCATAGTAACAAAGCCTTGTCCTTTACACGCGGACTGTCCTTTACAATCATTATCGGCTGTTTTGCAATCATTGTGTCCTTGGCAGGAGTTAACGCCATAACAATGTCCCAGTTCAACGGTGTTGCCACTAGCCATGGGGGCGCTGCTGGTGCTGGCTGAGGTTGATCCCATACAGCCGGCTAGGCCTGCGGCGGCAACAGCGATGGCTGCGCCGGAAAAACTGCTTTTAAGATTACTGTTCATTATTGTTATTCCTATCGTTAAGTAACCGCGCGATTGGCTTAATGCTGACAGTCTGATCAGCGATACGTGGCTTATTGGTCTTGTTAAAGGTTATTTGAGCAGCCTCGTTAACGCATTGGAGAGATTAATGTTTAACGGAAGCTGCACCAGTATTGATGACCAACTTGAAATCAACCTGAAAAGTGGCCTGTTCTTGTCATATTAAAACGTTAAACTACTCAGACAGATTAATAGTGCTGCAACCTTTGACTAGTTTGCCGGTCTCAGCTGGGTGGTAAGGTAGGATTTTTAAATGTGTCAGATTGAGAAAGAAGCAGAGGTTTATGCAATTTCCAAACAGCGAGGCTGAAGCTCGATTACAGCAAGATATTCAGCAGACCGTACTAACCGGTATTCGCAATTATTTTCGTCAATGTCAGCAACGGGTGCCTGATTTTGTTGCGTCTCACTTTAGCTATCCTGCGGCCTTAAAAACGAATCGTGTTGCTTTTGGTATGGATATCTTACGGGCGCCGGTTAATCTCTTTTGGGCGCCACTATATGCGTTGGTGAGTCTGGTGCGTTTTTTTGTTGGGCGCTCGTCTCGGTTGAGCGGTTTACATCGCTTGTTGGGGCGTTTTCCGGCGGGATTTACCACTCAGGTGCAGAGTCATATTAGTGATTTAGTACTGCGAGATTTATTACGTCATGATCAGGCTAACGAGTCGCTGAGTTGGCATATTGCTGAAGCCTTGCGCGAACTTTATCAGCAGCAAGGCCCGAGTAATGCCGATATTAGTCAGTTTCACCGACAGGCAGAACCTATTATTGAAGATGCCTTAGCGCAGTACCGGGTTACCCGAACGGCTTCGGCGGATATTACCAATACACTGTCATGCACGGTACTGGGGGCTTTTGCGTTTCAGAAATTTACGCCGGGCGGGATCGGTATTGGGCTGATGTTGGCGAGTATCATCAGCACGCAATTAGCGAGTCGTGATTTTTTCTTAGGCGAAACCTTGGGTAGTGCCTATTATAATGCTTTTCCCCCGTCACCTTCGATCGGCGTGACTTTGGCCACCATCGCTGGAGTCTTAGCACTGTTGTCGGCGGGCGCTGCGCTCAGTGGTGTGATATCCGACCCCGTACAAGCGGCGACGGGGTTGCACCGTTATCGGTTGACCAAGATGCTTAAACATATGGAGCAGGATCTACTCCAACAGAGCAGCAGTAGTTTTCGCCCTAAAGATCAGTATATTGCGCGGATTATGGAGTGCTTTGATCTACTTCGGGCGGGAATGCTGTAAAGAGCTTTAGCTAAAGAGCTTTACTTAAAGTGCTTTGTTTAAAGGCTTGTTTATGACGAGCTTATGCCGGCGCGGTAAATTGCTGCCAGCCTTCTAATAGCTCGATAAAATCTTCCAGACCGCAGCTGGCGGTTGATTCCTGATCATAAAACTCTAAATTATCGTCGGGTACCTCTGTATCGTCGTAAGCATCCAGTGCGTGGGCGCGGACAATCGCTTCATTCTGATTCAGCACCAAATTATATTCCGAACCTTCCATCACATAGTCGAGACGTTGTTTCTGTTTTAGTGACTCAGTGATACGCAGTAAGTCGGCAATAACGGCTTGGCGACTCCTAAGTTCATAAGTCAGCCAGTAACCTAGGGCTTCATGGCCCATAGAAAACTCAGCACAGAATGCGCCGTAAATATCGTGGGTAAAATCGTAGTCCACAATGATGCTCCGTCGTTAGTGTTAACACAGAAAGAATCAGTTAACCGGAGCGGGAGAATAGCACAGACTGTCTAAATAGCGCAGTGGTCCAAGATTTTCACCGATGGCTTAGTATCAGACGTTCAGCTAATTCCTGTGAATGGGTGGAGAACGGGATGATTGGTGGCGCTATCGGCATGCTAGGGCGTTATTGATGCAGTAAGAGGGGCTGTATTACTGTGGATGCTGGGTTTAATGGCTTCGATGGTCTTGATAAAAAGCCCAGTCGAGGGACTGGGCTTTGATAAGCAAGCCGTCAACACACATGAACGCTGGCTTGCTAATACTATTCACCGGACATCACCCCGATGAATAGCCCCTTCAAACCGAATCCTTGGGTTTTATTCAGTGGAGATGATTTTTTATAAGACTCGTCAGTTGTGGTTCTGGATTAAATCCGTTTGGCTCAAGTATCTTGACCGGAAAAAAGCACATCAACGACTTCACGGAAGTGCGCAGCGCGTTTGGAAATTTCCACCGGCACGTTTAAGCGGCGGGCAATATCACTGGAGGAGATCACACCACGGATCTCATGTTTTTGGGTATCAACCACTAACATATGCGGGGTGCCAGTATGTTGCAGTGTGCGCAAAAGGTCACCGATGCTGGCATGGTTGACCTCGCTTAATGGAATCGCATGCAAGCGATCCCGCGGCGTCATTATCTCTTTTATGGAGATATCATGCCGTTTGAGTCCAGCAGAGGTTGCGATACTCATCGCTGCCCGGCTTTCTAAATCGGCGATGGTGAGCAGTCCGCGAAAGTTTTCGTCCTTATCGATGACCAGCACCGAGCGCACATGGACTTTGCGCATCATTTGCCGCGCTTCATCGATGGACACATCCTGTTCCATCATGAGGGGTTGGACTTTCTCAAAGTCGGTCATGACTTCAACCGCACTGGTTTCTAGCGTGTATTCGTGCAGTTCTTCAGGACGGGTAATGTGTGCGGAAGCATCCAGAAGAATGGTTTTTAATTCGTTGTAATTATTCATAGCGTAATCCTGCCTTAATGGCTGTCATCAACAATATAAAAAATAGAGATGTAATCAGAATTAGCTAAGAAAGGGTGGTGCTCGAGGGGAGGGTGCTATCCAGCGAGGAGAGGCCGGGTGCGATGAGTCGCTGTCCGTCTGTACGATGACAGAACCTGATTGGCGGGGATCATGGTTGGTGGTTAAAACCAGACCGCCGGGTTGGTCATCATCGATGGTGGCCGGTAACAATGCTTGTAAGGCATTGCTTTGATTAACGGAGAACAGTTGTGACGCGAGTGGCTCTAGTATCAGCCCTCGGTTCTGCATCTCGATCAGAACCAACAACAACATACACGCAAGCCCAAAATGAGTTTGGCGATGTGTTTCTTGGGATGATGTGATGCAGGTCATGTGCTTCATGAATTCTAGTGTAGAGTAAAATTAACAGCGAGGGAATCCTGAAACGAAAAGATTCTCGATTGCGTTTAATGATGAATAGCTTGTTGATACGGCGGCAAAAGGGCTAGCGCTCAACGGTTTTAGGCGGATAGCGGCAAGCGGTCATGATTTGCCGCGTTAAGGGTTTTAGTGGCTTAAACCTTCCGCTTTGATCTTGATAAGCAACAGGTTTTTATCACTGAATGTTAAGTTAGGTTAAGTTATGTAAAGAATGGGCTAATAAGCTCAAAGTGGTGAAGAAAAGCCTTCGAAGGCCTCGCAAATAGCGCCAATCGGTATACTCTTTGCAAATAACGAATTGCTTTAAGTCTATTAATCTAAGTAAGGAGAGAGCCATGAGTATTGCAGGTATTCAGGCGGGCGGCTCTTCGATGATGGGGATGCAAAAACCTCCTTCACCGGATGAGTTAGCATCGCAAATGGTGAGTGCTGTTGAAGAGGGCAGTATCGATGCTGAAACACTCGTTGCTAATTTAACGAGCCGTTTTGGTGAAGATGCTGCTTCAGTGTTGGCTGAAGATGGTTCTATCGATGTTGATGAACTGACGTCACTGCTGAGTAATTTCGACCCAAGCAAAGGCAGTGAAGCGCAGGGGATGGCGCCGCCTCCGCCACCTCCTTCTCAAGGTATGGTGTCTAGTGAAGAGCTGCAGTTGAAATTGACGGAAGAGTTTGGCGAAGAGGCGGTGGCATCGATTTTCGAAGATGATGGCACGGTCAATTTTGATGAGCTGATTTCGCTATTTCAGAGTCAGGAGAGTACTAGCACCGGTTTCCTTTTGGATACCTCTGCTTGAACTAGGATGTCAGGATGGGGCTGATGGTTGTCTGTGAGGTCGTCTATGTCGGTGCGGTAAGTGAGTACTGACATAAGGAACAACCACTGAAGATTTTTTGATCCTGAAGTCTGATTTTTGTATTTAGTTATCCATAAAACTCGGCCGAGAGGTCGGGTTTTTATTGCTTTATCGTGCGCTTAAATTGGGCACTTTTATGCCAATCCCCTGTAACAGATAAAATCTTTAGTTGTTCCTGCTAAATAGCATCCACGGCTAATTATTGAGTTGCGCGGTCTGTCTGACTAGAAAAACGGTGTGCTATTTAACGCTGGGTTTGTGAGTGCCAGGGGTTGAGTGAAGCGCGGTCGCGGGGTACATTCCCATATCACTATCAAATATTACTATTAAATATTAATTCGTCACCCGATTGTTTAAACAATCACGCCGTTGGTCAGGACGACTAGGAAATAACATGGATGCACTTCTTACGGGCGAATCGTCGTCTGTTACCTATGGCTTGCGAAAGCCTGTTTTAGCTTCTGCGATAGTTCACCTTTCTGCCACTGATGAAAGCGCGGAACAGCGTCAGCGGTGTTCAATACTCACTCTCAAGGCTGACCGCACCCGTCAAAATATCGATATTAATGAGCGTGATAAAGCCTGTGGCGGGGAGCGTTAATGATGGAGTTTTTTGTTTTATTGTTTCTGGTTGGTGGCGTATTTTTGTATCTGCTGACCACTAAGAAACAGCAAGGAAGCGCGGACAAGAGCACTGCAGAAAGCTTACCCGAGGATGCAGATTTAGTTCCCTCTGCGACCTTGGGGGTTCCGCAAGAGCTAGGTTATCGTAAACGGGGCGCACTTTTTACGCCAGCGGAGCGTTCCTTCTATGGGGTGTTACTCCAAGCTATCGACAGTGATCAATACCAAGTATTTGGCAAAGTCCGGGTAGCCGACCTGTTGGAACCTCAGCCGAGCCGTAACCGTAGTCAGTGGCAAAAAGCCTTTAATGCGATCAGTGCCAAACACTTCGATTTTGTTATCTGCAATATCGATGATCTAACCCCCGTCGCCGCCATCGAACTGGACGACAAAAGCCACAACCAGAAACATCGCCAAAAACGCGATGAATTCTTGATGAAAATCTGTAAACAATCGGGTTTCTCGTTGTTGAGAATTCCTGCGCAGTACGCCTATAAAACGGATGTGCTGAAGATGATGTTGGCGAAGGAGTTGAGCGGTTTTAAGATTAAGCCAAGGGCTAACGACTGAACATCAAAAGGAAAACTGCTGTGAATCATTCGAGAGGATGACGATCAGTCCAATATTTTAAGTCAACTTTCCTTCTATACGGTTTATACCGAGGGTCTCTGAATCTATAATGCCGCCGGCATAGGAAAAGCCTTAAGCCGCTGTAAAAATCGGAATTTATTAATTTATTGCCTCACGTTGTGCTCAGGCGTCACTTGATTCCTAGGCGTGAGCGAAATGAACATGGAGAACGTTCAATGAAAAAAACGTATATAGCAGTTGCTATCGCAGCCGCTGCTGTTGTCGGTTATGCAGGTGTTCAGCAAGTCAGCTACCAAGATCATGTTAGGGCTGGCGTTGAAAAGCTTGTAGAGCAGCTTAATGATACGACTATTTTGGGTGAACAATTTGATGTGACTATCAAGTCTCAGCAAGGAGGGCTTATGTCCTCTTCCGGTGTGATTCTCCTCAATGATAGTAATACGCGGCGGCCCACCGAGTTCCAAGTCGAGTATAGGGTCAATCACGGCCTAGCCACTCTACTGGCAGGTCCTTCTTACACGGCGAAGATCACTAACCCTGTCATGAAAGGGAATGATGAAAAGACCATCACCAGCCTTGTTTTGGATGGTCAGCCAGTTGTTGTCGAAGGTTACATGAAAGGCGATAGCATCGATGGGGAGATGATTATTCCTAATATCGATTTCGCCGAAAACAGCAGTGCGATGACGGTTAAGCCCATAACGGTTGAGTTCTCTGCCGATAGCTTTGATGAAGAAGGCCGTCCCGAAAATTTTGAACTGACCGCTAATATGCCTGAGTTCATGCTCAAAGAACGTCATAGTGCCATCGGATTATCTGGTGGAAAATTGTTCATGAACAATAGTTTTGATGGCGAAGAAGGTGAAGGCCAAGCGACGATTGAGATTGCAGAAGCCTCGATTGACGGCGTTAGCATTAAGTCGTTTGGCGTCGATATCGCGAGTAAAGTGGATGATGAATTCACCACTAGCCTGGCGGTTAACTTAGGTAGCTTAGAAGGGGAAGGACAGAGCCTTTCTGATGGCGAGTTGAAATACAAAATTTCCGGCCTAGATGGCAAAGCTGTTGTGAAAATAATAGAAGTTGCTCAGGAAGGTGCCAGACATGGCTGGAGCGATCGGGAAATGAAGCACGCCGTCGAAGGTGTTCTGAATGAGCGCGCTGACCAGTTGCTTGCCCAGAACCCACAGTTCGAGCTTCAGAGCTTTCAGTTCAAGCAAAATGGTGCCGACATTATCAATGCTAGCGGTGTTGCAAAGCTGGATGCTGAAAAACTGCCTGAGCATTATGTCCAAGACGGGTTAAAGTCTCGTCGAGGTCCTGATCCACAGGCCCTAATGAATGCGGCTTTTGTCGATTTCAGCGCTAGTTTTGGTAAGGAAGCCAAAGATTTGGTTGGCATGTTCAACCCGATGGTGGCGGCTATGCTTGAGGCAAACGGTGACCAGTTCACATTCAAGCTTGAAAAAGGGCAGATGACTATGAATGGTGACAAGATCTAGGCAGCCTAGGTTAAAGCTATTGCTGCAGTCATTCTCTGGGAGAGGAAAGGGATTACTGATTGGCAGGTCTCGTCAAGCATGCTAAAGCGTCATAAAGAGGATGCGACTGTGAGATTCAATCGCCGCAGGATGCGGCGCCTACCGTCGGCCTTAGCTCTGTTGCATCATTTATAACCAAAAAAAGCCCAGCATCTCTGCTGGGCTTTTTTCTTTTTAGGACTACGAGCAAGTCGCGAAGCGACGTTCGAACGACGGTCCTTACAGCGCTTCGATTTTGCCGTACTGCTCGCTTAATTGATCAAGCGACGTCTTATACTCTGCAAGTTTCTCACGCTCTTTAGCAACCACTGCTTCGGGCGCATTAGCAACAAACTTGTCATTGCTAAGTTTGCCTGCCAGACGACCCGCTTCTTTCTCTAGCTTATCCATCTCTTTTTTCAGACGGGCCAGTTCAGCGGTTTTGTCGATCAGACCAGCCATCGGCACAAGTACCTGCATATCACCGACCAACTGTACCGCTGACATCGGCTCTTCATCGCCGGGGTTAAGCCAAGTCACCGATGCGAGTGAGGCGAGTTTGGCCAAGAAGGCTTTATTCGCTTCAAGACGGATTTTGTCGTCGGCGCTGCCGTTTTTGATCAGGATATCCAGCTCTTTCGCAGGGGAGATACCCATCTCACCACGGATGTTGCGCACGCCGGTGATCACACCTTTCAGCCAGTTGATATCCGCTTCAGCGGCATCGTCATGCTGGGTGTCATTCGCCACCGGATAAGGTTGCAGCATTATGGTGTCACCTTCCACGCCAGCGATCTCTTTAATCGACTGCCAGATCTCTTCGGTGATGTATGGCATGATCGGGTGCGTCAGACGGAGAATGACCTCTAGTGCCCGTACCAGTGTATGACGAGTGCCACGTTTGGCCGCTGCAGAGGCATTATCGTCCCACAAGACCGGTTTAGACAGTTCAAGGTACCAACCGCAGTATTCGTTCCAGATAAAGTCGTAAAGCGTTTGCGACGCGAGATCGAAACGGTATTCGTCAAAGTGCTTGGTGACTTCGGCTTCGACTTTCTGTAGCTCACTGGCGATCCAACGGTCGGCCAGAGATAGCTCCATCTCGCCGCCGGCTTGACCGCAGTCTTCGCCGTCGGTGTTCATCTGCACATAACGGGCGGCGTTCCAGATCTTGTTACAGAAGTTACGGTAACCTTCCAGTCGCTTCACATCCCAGTTGATATCCCGGCCGGTGGAGGCCAGCGCTGCTAGGGTGAAACGCATCGCATCGGTACCGTGGGCGGCGATCCCTTCGGGGAACTGCTTTTCGGTACGTTTGCCAATTTTCTCCGCCAATTGCGGCTGCATCATGTTGCCAGTCCGTTTTTCCAGCAGGTCTGGCAGGCTGATGCCGTCGATCATATCTAGCGGGTCGAGTACGTTACCCTTGGATTTCGACATTTTATCGCCGTTTTCATCACGAATCAGACCGGTGACATAAACGGTTTTAAAGGGTACCTGCGGTTTGTCATTTTCATCTTTGATTAGGTGCATGGTCATCATCATCATCCGGGCTACCCAGAAGAAGATGATATCGAAGCCGGTGACCAGTACATCGGTTGGATGGAAAGTTTGCAAACGTTGGGTATTTTCAGGCCAGCCTAGGGTGCCAAAGGTCCACAGGCCGGAGCTGAACCAAGTATCGAGCACGTCGTCGTCTTGGCGCAGTTCGGTGTCTAGCGCTAGGCCATATTTCTCACGGGCAGAGGCGGCATCTTTAGCGACGTAAACATTGCCTTCATTGTCGTAGAAGGCGGGAATACGGTGTCCCCACCACAGCTGACGGGAGATACACCAGTCTTGGATATCACGCATCCAAGCGAAGAACATGTTTTCGTACTGTTTAGGAACGAACTTGATATCGCCATCTTCAACCGCTTTGATCGCCGGTCCAGATAGGGTTTTGGCATCGGCAAACCATTGGTCGGTCAGCATCGGTTCGATGACCACACCACCCCGATCACCGTAAGGGATGGTCATATCGTTTTCTTCGATCTTCACCAGTAAGCCCGCGGCTTCCATATCGGCGACGATTTCACGACGGGCAGCAAAGCGCTCCATGCCGTGATATTTCTCCGGTAGGGTGGTATCGATATCGTGGTTTTCGCTGCCATCGGTGTTAAAGGTTTCGGCGGCGTCGCGAATATCACCGTTGAGGGTGAGTATGTTGATCATGGGTAGCTTGCAGCGCTTACCGACTTCATTATCGTTGAAGTCGTGAGCCGGCGTGATTTTCACGCAACCGGAGCCCTTCTCCATATCGGCGTGTTCGTCGCCAACAATAGGGATGCGACGGCCAACCAACGGCAAGATAATCTCTTTGCCGATCAGGTCTTTATAACGGTCATCATCGGGGTTAACCGCGACACCGGTATCACCGAGTAGAGTTTCTGGACGGGTGGTACCCACTACCAGATAATCGTCTCCCGCAGCGGTTTTAACACCGTCGGCTAGTGGGTAACGCAGATACCACATCTTGCCTTTAACTTCGCGGTTTTCCACTTCGAGGTCGGAGATGGCGGTGTGTAGCTTAGGGTCCCAGTTAACCAGACGCTTACCACGGTAGATCAGGCCTTCGTCATAGAGACGGATAAACACTTCCTGTACCGCGGTGTAAAAACCGGAATCCATGGTGAAGCGTTCATTTTGCCAGTCAACGGAGTCTCCGAGACGACGCATCTGGTTGGTGATCATACCGCCGGATTCGGCTTTCCATTCCCAGATTTTCTCGATAAAGGCATCGCGGCCCAGATCATGACGGGTTTTCTGCTCTTCCGCCGCGAGTTTACGCTCGACTACCATCTGTGTGGCGATACCGGCATGGTCGGTACCGACCTGCCAGAGGGTGTTTTTACCCTTCATGCGCTGATAGCGAACCAGTGCATCCATGATGGTGTGCTGGAAAGCATGGCCCATATGTAGGCTGCCGGTGACATTCGGCGGCGGGATCATGATGCTGTAGGCTTCGCCTTCACCGGAGGGGGCAAAGTAACCTTTTTCTTCCCAGGTTTTGTACCAGGATTTCTCGATCTCGTGCGGCTGGTAGGTGGTATCCATTAATAGACCGTGCTCTCAAAGCTAGAATTAGTGCAAAAAAATAGTCGGATATTATACCCCCGAGGCTGTTAAGTAGCTAGCCGTCGCCATGGTGCGGTTTGTAAAGTTCAACGGTAGTAAACAAGATTTGGTAAGGGTGTGGTGAAGGCTGAACCGCACCGAAGTGATGTTTCGCTTGGGCGTGTTGGGGCGGTTCGTAACACTCATCGGTACCCTACGGGGGTTTAATGATTAACCTTTGGGGCGCATATCATGCATTTTTGGGGTGATACCGTTTTTTTTGTATAGAGCGAAGTTTTGCCGTGTGGCGGCGAGGATATCCGGTTGTTGAATCACAATCTCGAGGATACGATCGAATTTGAGGGTTTCAGCTGAGGCATCGAGGCCTAGGTTGATGTAGACATCTCGGTGGGTTGGGAGTTGATCTCCCCAGCCGATCTGCACGGGGGCATCGGGTTTTTGATTGAGTATCCCGTGGGGAATAAACGCATCGGGGCGATAGTCCCAGAGTAATTGATCGAGACGATTGGCTTCGGTTTCGTTGGCGACACGGATAAAGACGTTAAGCCCGCGGCCTAATACTTTATCGGCTAAACGACAGAGAAACGCGTTGCGGCTTTCCGGTTCGGCATTGGGCAGAACATAGAAATCAGCCTGACTCATAGGTGCTTACTCTTTGCAGCAAAAGGGGCTAACAGCGGGATGACTCGCAGGCGCCGGTTTAGGACAGTGCGCCTGCGAGTGATCCATACGGTTAGGCTGGCTTACTCTTCAGTTAGGTCGTCAACCTGAGCGATCAGATGTTGACACAGCAGCGGAACACAGCGTCCAGTGGCGCCTTTGGCTTTGCCGTTACTATTCCAAGCAACACCGGCGATATCCAGATGGGCCCAGCGGTATTTTTTGGTGAACCGAGACAGGAAGCAGGCGGCGGTTACCGTACCGGCGGCAGGACCACCGATATTAGCGATATCGGCAAAGTTGCTGTCCAGTTGTTCCTGATACTCATCCCACAACGGCAGACGCCATGCTTTGTCTGCGGCGAATTCACCGGCAGCCAGCAGATCATCGGCTAGCAGATCATCGGTGGAGAGTAGGCCGGTCGCATGGTTGCCCAGCGCGACGATGCAGGCACCGGTAAGGGTGGCGACATCGACGACGGTTTCAGGCTCGAAACGTTCGGCGTAGGTCAGTGCATCACAGAGCACCAAACGGCCTTCGGCATCGGTGTTAAGGATTTCAACGGTTTGACCCGACATCGTAGTGACGATATCACCCGGTTTTGTGGCATTGCCCGATGGCATGTTCTCAGCAGAAGCGATAATGCCCACGACGTTTAGGTCGAGACCTAGTTGAGTGAGTGCTTCCATGGCGCCCATCACACTGGCGGCACCGCACATATCAAACTTCATCTCATCCATTTTAGCGCCAGGCTTCAGGCTGATGCCGCCGGTGTCGAAGGTGATCCCTTTACCTACGAGCACATGGGGATGTTGATCCGGCTCGCCACCTTTGTATTCCATGACGATCAGTTTAGACGCTTCAGCGCTGCCTTTGCCGACGGACAGTAGGGAGTGCATGCCCAGTTTTTCCATCTCGTCTTCATCGAGAATGGTGGTGGTTAGTTCTTCGCACTCTTGTGCCAGCTTCAGGGCTTTTTCGGCCAGATAGGTTGGCGTGCAGATGTTGCCGGGCAGATTGCCCAGTTCACGGGCGGTATCGATACCATTGGCAATGGCAGAACCATCGCTGATGGAGAACTCGCCCAGTTCCGCATTATCATGGCTTAGCAGAAAACCAATGCTTTCTAGGCTAATGGCGTCGGCTTTTTTGCTCTTAGTTGCATCATATTGATACAGCTCGGCACTGGCCCACTCGGTATTGTGACGCAGTTGACGGTAGAGATCTTGATCAGCACTTTCTAAACCATCCAAGGCAATCACAATCGATTTGCAGCGGATCGCTTTGACGTTGCTCATGACGCTCTTGATGATTTTGAGCTGATTGCGGTCGCTACGCTCATCGGCTTTGCCCAATCCCATCAGCAATACACGCTTGGCGCTGATGCCTGGAACCTTATGCAGCAGTAGTGCTTCACCGCATTTGCCTTGATGATCGGTGAGTAGATCTTTTAGGTAACCGGCAGATGCTTTATTGATTAGATCTGCAGAGGGAGCCAGCTCACCATCAGAGGATACGCCAACGATTAAACAGTCAGTTTCAAGGGACTCTACTGACCCGGTAACTATTTCAAATTCCATGCTTTCTCCACACAAGACATCGTGTCTGGTTTATAAGATAATGATGCACCGGTTCAGACGTTGATGTTGGACCGATTTTAAATTGATACCCGGATTTTATCCTAATGCCGCAGAAACAAAACCCCGTTTTCGGTATCAGAGAGAATTCTTTACCGGCAATAATACAGGATATGGCAGTTTGATTATCTTTCGCTACCTGGCCAAAGAAGTGTTGATCAGTATGGCCGCAGTGACATTGGTGCTGCTGCTGATCATCATGAGTGGTCGTTTTATCAGTTACTTAAGTATTGCTGCAGCCGGAGAAATTCCGATGGAAGCAGTATTTTACTACCTTTTGTTCCGTCTGCCAGGGTTTCTTGAGCTGATTTTGCCTCTTGGGCTGTTTTTAGGGATTTTACTCTCGTATGGCCGCTTATATCTCGAAAGTGAGATGGTGGTGTTGCAAGCGACGGGGATGAGCCAGCGGCGTCTTACCATGTATACCCTGGGGCCGGCACTTGTCTGCGCCCTGTTAGTGGGCGGGATGAGCCTGTATCTATCGCCGCTGGGGGCGAATATGACCGAGATTATGTTGCAGAAGCAGCGCAATATCGGCGAGTTTGATGTGATTAGTGAAGGTCGGTTTCAGGCGATGCCCCGCGGTAATCGGGTGACCTATATCGAGAAGTTGGATAAAGCCAGTGGCTCAATGAAAGGCGTCTTTATTTCCGAAAAAGTCACCTTGGGCGATAAAGAGCAGGCCGTGATGGTGGTGGCTGATCAAGGCCGCAGCTATACCAACCCAGAAACCGGTGTGCGCTATCTCGTGTTAGATGATGGTTATCGCTATGAAGGCAACCCGGGTGAGGCCGATTATCGTCAGATTGCTTTCGAAGAGTACGGCATACGATTACCTGATCAACAGCCGATACAGCAGGTGAATAAACTCTACTCATTGCCCTCTAGCGATCTGGTGAATGGTACTGCGGCGCAGCAGGCTCAGCTTCATTGGCGTTTGTCGTTGCCCATGCTGACCTTAATTGTGGCTCTGCTGGCGGTGCCATTGAGTAAGACTAACCCCCGTCAGGGGCGATATGCCAAACTGATACCGTCTATTTTGCTCTATATGACCTATCTAATGTTGTTAACCAATGTGCGTAAATATATTGAGAGTGATGGTGGGGCGGTGATTCTACTCTGGTTGGTGCATCTGTTGTATTTTGCGTTGGCCATCGGGCTGATGTACTTGGATGGCTCTTGGAAAAAATTGCTCGGCCGAGGGAGAACCCAGCATGCTGCTTAAGTTAGATCGTTACATCGGTCAGCAGGTTCTACTCAGCATCTTGGTGGTGATGTTGATCGTTGTGGGGCTGGATTTCCTGTTCAAAGTCATCGATGAGATGTCGGAGTTAAACGAAGGTTATACCCTGCTGATTATGCTGGGTTACTCGGCGCTGAATATGCCGGCAGCCTTTTATGAATTTCTACCACTGGGCTGTTTGGTGGGGTGCTTGCTAGGGTTAGGAAGCCTCGCCAGTGGCAGTGAGTTAACGGTCATGCGAGCGGCGGGTATTTCGGTCTGGCGACTGGTGAAAATGGTATTAAAACCCATTATTCTGCTGTCACTCTTTGCCCTATTGATAGGAGAGTATGTGGCTCCTTACAGCGGTGCACTGTCTGAGAGTATTCGGGCGCAGCATCTTAATCGGGGAACTATCTCTGCTCGCACCGGTGTTTGGCATCGTGAGGGTGGTGAATATATCCATATTAATGTGGTCACACCAGAAGGTGATATTCAAGGCGTAACTCGTTTTGCGCTAGCGCCGGATAGCCATCTACTTTATAGCAGCTATGCAGATGCAGGCCATTATGAAAACGGCGGTTGGTTGTTGAGTTCGGTGGTTGAAACCCGCTTTCTCGATGATCAAACAGAGACCTCACGTTTCGATACCCAACCCTGGTCTATCGAGTTAACACCCCAGCGCTTGAAAGTGTTGATGGTTAAGCCGAAGGAGATGTCCACCAGTGAGCTGTATCGCTATAGCCAATATTTAGACGAACAAGAACTCAACAACGATCGTTATATGCAGAGCTTCTGGCGCAAGGTTTTTCAACCGCTTGCGATTATTGGTTTAGTACTAGTGGCGATCTCTTTTATCTTTGGTTCGCTGCGCAGTGTGTCCACAGGGCAGCGTATCATTACCGGAGTCGTGGTCGGGATGGCATTTAAGATCAGTCAGGATATTCTCGCACCGGTGAGTAGTCTCTACAATATCGACCCGGTTTGGTCGGCGCTGGTGCCGATATTGATCTGTATGACGCTTGGTGGCTGGCTAATTAAACGAGCGGGATAGTCGAGGGATAGTCGACGTTGCTGAACCTTAAGTGTTGAGTTCTTGCCCGCGCCCTCTTTATTGAGGATTAAACCGTATTGTTGAGGCTGCTCGGTCATACCGAGCAACCTGCTACTTAGGCAGTAACACTATCTGTGTTTCTGAAAAGCTGTCATGCCAAGTTGCTTTATTAGCAGAGAAGAGCATCCAGAAGAAACCTAGGCCTAAGCAAGCGGTGGATACGATGGCGGTCATAAAGCGGATCAGTGCTTGCCGTAAGCTTATGTGATGCCCATCGACGGTTTGCACTCTTAACTTCCATGCTTGCATCCCTAAGGTTTGCCCTAGACGTACCCAGAAGTAGGCATAAAAGGCGAAGGTGAGTAGGAAGAGTACGGTTTGAAATATCGGACCACTCACGGCTTCACCTTGGTTTAAGCCTACCGCAGCAAAACCGGCACACATCCAGATAGCCACAACCAGAAAAGCATCGTAGATCATGGCCGCAAAACGGCGCATTAGGCTGGGTTGACGTAGTTCTCCGTCGACTTCAGGGAAAGATATGCTCATGTTAATTACAACAGTCTCTTAGGTTTCATATGTACGGTTTAGGCTTGGCGATGCGGTGATCGATGCCGCGACAGAGCCTAATAAATTGTTGCCGACTATACCACCAAAATGCTTCGCGATGTTATGGCGCTGGTATAAAAAAGCCGAGCGCAATGCTCGGCTTTTCGTGGTTAGCTCAGGCCTTATTTGAAGGGGGTGACAAATTTGTCTTTGTATTCAGTGGCCAGTGTTTTCGCTTCGGCTAGTTCGGTATCGGACAGTTTCATCACGATACGGGACTGAATAGCGGTCGCTGTGCGGTTACCCAGTTCCAGGGCGTTTTGCAACCAAGCGTAAGCGATGATGTTGGTTTGCTGATTCGCATCGGCACCGTGGTTATTCGAATAGAGTGCACCTAGGAAGAACATAGCATCCATGTAACCCTGCTCAGCGGCTTTGCGATACCATTTTTCAGCTAGGGCGAAATCTTGGGTCACGCCAGTACCGAAGTTATAAGCACGGCCTAGGTTATATTGGGCGGCGACCAGACCTTGGTCCGCAGCAAGTTGATACCACTTGATCGCCTGTGAAGCGTCGCGGTTAAGGCCATAACCAAATTCATACATTTCGCCGAGGCGGTTTTGCGCAGTGACGTCGCCGGCTTCCGCATTAGGCTGAACGGTTTTTAGTTCAACCTTATAGCCTTTGTCTTTGTAAGCGCGAAGGCTGTTGACGCACTCTAAATGGCCTTGATTGCTACAGCGGTTGTAGAGTTTAACCGCCTGTTCTTCATCGGCCGCAACACCTAAACCGAATTCATACATCTGGCCCACTAGGTTCATTGCATCGAGATTGTTCTCGCTGACGAGTGGCTTCAGCTCAGTCATGGCGGTGCTGTAGTCTTTGGCTTCAAAGGCTTTCATGCCTTTTGCCAAACTAGCGGCATAGACAGAGGCTGTGTTGAGAGTCAGTAGCAGGCCGGTCATGGCCAGTAGAAGTTTCTTACTCATCGAGTTGCGCCCTTATGATTAAAGGTAAAAATTTGGCGCCTATTATAGACCTGTATTCCGTTGTTGATAGGGACAAAACGGATCTTTTTGGCAGGCCCTGTTGGCGCAGGTCAGTTGAATCGTTAATTAGCAGAATCTAATGTTGGCCGTATTCTACATGATCAGCAGTGAAAAATCATGATAATGATCAGGCCGATTGATTTGTGGCGGGTAAAATAGGCATCGAGATATCGATGCCTAGATAAGGATGCCTATTGGAGATAAATCTTACCTTTCTGAACGGTCGGTGCCGAGTAGTTCAATCATGTAACCATCAGGGTCACGCACAAATGCCAGAATCGTTGAGCCATGCATCATTGGGCCTGCTTCTCTGACGACCTCGCCACCTAGGGCTTTGATTTTATCGCAGGCGGCGTAGACATCATCGACTTCAATGGCAATATGGCCGTAGGCATTACCCATATCATAATGATCGGTTTCCCAGTTATGGGTGAGTTCGAGAACAGTCGAGTCGGACTCTTCACCATAACCGAGAAATGCTAAGGTGAACTTGCCATCCGGAAAATCGGTGCTGCGCAACAGCTTCATGTCGAGCATATCGGTATAGAAAGCGATCGATTTTTGCAGATCGGTCACCCTAAGCATGGTGTGTAATAGTCTCATTTTGTGTTCTCCTGTTTGTGGCCTGACAGTAATTCATCGTAAACTATCCCTCTGCCAGCGCAAATTAAACCCATCGGCGGCTTTTTAAGACCGGCTAATCCATGGGTAATCTTTCATCAGTAGGCAGAATGGCGAGCAAGGATACTGTTATGTTTCAAGATATGTCAAAAGCCGTAAACCAAACGATGGGGCCATTCAAAGAATTGGTCAATATTCAAACGAAAATGTTGGAAGAGCTGACCCGTCAGCAGATGATGTGTACCAAGGCCTGTATCGAGGCGACGGTTGCTCAGACGCGAGAGATGCAAAGCTGCTCGTCGACCGATGATTTAATTAAATCACAGCAGGTCTATGCGGCGCAGCTTGAGGAAACGTTAAAGCAAGCGAGTGACCAAAATATTAAAGCGCTAAAGGCTGCGCGTGAGTCCGTTGAGCAGTTGGCGAATGATGCCTTTGATGCGTTTGCGCCAAAATCATAGATTGTCAGATTCGATGAATAAGTGAGATGTAATGAGTAAGGAAATTGGTCTTTTTTACGGATCAACAACGGGCAATACAGAGAGTTGTGCCGAGCTAATTGCGACACATATTGGGTTTGATCGTGTTGATCTGCATGAGTTGGCGGCCGAAGGGCTAGAGGGAGTGTCCGATTATCGCTATCTGATTTTCGGTATCCCTACTTGGGATTATGGTGAGTTACAGGAAGACTGGTCCGATGTTTGGGCTGAGCTCGATGAGCTGGATCTTAACGGTGTGAAATGTGCGCTGTTTGGTTTGGGTGATCAGATCGGTTATGGGGAGTGGTTTCTGGATGCCATGGGGGCGCTGCACGATAAATTAGTCAGCCGCGGTGCGATTATGTGTGGTTACTTCCCCATTGAAGGGTTCAATTTTGAGGCATCTAAGGCGTTGACCGAAGAGCAAGACTGTTTTGTCGGTTTGGCATTGGATGAAGACTGTCAGAATGAACTGACCGCCGATCGTGTCGCCCGCTGGGTGCCTGAGGTGCTTGAGGCCTTTGCTCTTTAAGGCTAGGCATGATGACTTCAGCGATCGACATGATTCAGTGTCATGGGAGATAAGGCTCGACCTAGGTGCCGTTGATCCATAGGTGAGCTGCGATACTGAGCAGATAGCCGAGTGCGACCGCCCAGCTCCATTTGAGGTGACTGTAAAAGGTATAGACGCCCTGGGCCTGTCCCATTAGGGCGATACCTGCCGCTGAACCGATGGAGAGGAGTGATCCACCAATGCCGGTGGTGAGGGTGATAAGTAGCCATTGATGGGTCGACATATCCGGTTGCATCGATAACACGGCAAACATCACGGGGATGTTGTCGATCAGAGATGACAGTACACCGATCAGGCTATTGGCGAGTGTCGGCCCCAGGTGGTTATAGACTAAGTCAGACAACAGCCCAAGATAGCCCAGCGTGGCTAATCCGCCAACGGACAGTACCACACCGTAGAAGAACATCAGCGTATCCCAAGAGGAGCGCTCTACCACCTGAAAAATATCAAAACGGCGGATAACATCGGTATGATCGCCTTTCATCTGACGGATATCGGATAGGGTGTCGATATGGTGGTTATAAATATGGCCGGTATCGCGGATATTCGATTCAAATCGGCTGAGGTAATAGCCATAGAGCTTTAAAATACCCAGTCCGGTCATCATGCCTAATACCGAGGGCAGATTGAGCAAGCTGTTGCTAACAACGGCTAGCATGATAGTCATCAGGAATAACAGCAGAATAGTCACTGCCCCGCGTTTCATATGCCGTTTTTGCTGTCGTTTTTCTGGGGTTGGATAGGCTTTTTCGATCGTGAGCGACATAATAATGGCTGGGGTTAGCCAGCTGATCAATGCCGGAATAAACAGGCTGAAGAAATCGGCAAAGGGGATAATGCCTTTTTGCCAAACCATCAGTGTGGTGATGTCCCCAAAGGGGCTGAAGGCCCCGCCGGCATTGGCGGCAACCACGACATTGATGCAGCCCACGGCGATGAATTTTACACTTTTTTGGCCGATGGCCATCACGACGGCGCCCATTAATAGCGCGGTCGATAGGTTGTCGGCTATGGGCGAAAGAAAGAAGGCGAGTGCGCCGGTGGCCCAGTAAATCTGTACAAGGCTGAGCTCGCAGGAGATGAGCCATGCACGCAGTGCGGCAAATACCTGGCGCTCTTCCAACATGGTAATAAATGACATCGCCGCCAGTAGAAAGAAAAACAGTTCGGCATATTCCAATAAATTATGCCGAAAGGCGATAGCGGCGGTTTCGCTGTCCCCTTCAAGGGTATAAGCCAGACCGACTAACAGCCAGATAAGCCCTGCGGCGACAATCACCGGTTTCGACTTTCGCAGATGAAAAAGCTCCTCCCCTAGCACGAAGATATAACTGATGCAGAAGATGCACACACAGGTGATGCCAATCCAGCTGTTACTAAGCAGAGGGACGTTATCAAGGGTCTCAGTTGCCATCAGTGGGGTCGAAAAGAGTACCGCCGTCAGGATGAAAAGCGTGCGGCGTGGTGTGAGTAGATGGGGCATTTTGCTTCAGGTTATCTCAAAGTTAGCGATATCTGTTCTAATTCTTGCCGATAAAGAGAGGTAAAGTCGAGTTTTTTCAGGCCATTGGATACACAGCTGCCGGGTAATCAGGTAAAATGTGCTGCTTTTTTAAACGGCCATTTCACTCCGGCGTACAACCCGGGAGCCAAGATGTGCTCCCCGTGCAGATAGAGAGAGTTAAGCGAATACGATGGAAATCAATCCGATCACCAACAGCCTGAAAGATATTACCGAACGTACAGAGACCCTGCGTGCTTATCTGGAATATCCAGAGAAACAGGAGCGTCTAGAAGAGGTAAATCGGGAGCTGGAAGATTCTGCTGTCTGGAGTGAACCCGAACGAGCACAGGCGCTGGGTAAAGAGCGGGCGATGCTGGAAGGGGTGGTTAAAACGATCGATGATCTCACCAGCGGTGTCGCCGATGCCCGAGATCTACTAGAGATGGCTGTTGAAGAGGACGATGAAGACACGGTCGAAGAAGTGCGTACAGAAGTCGCTAGCCTCGAAGGCATGTTGAATCAGCTGGAGTTTCGTCGGATGTTCTCCGGTGAAGCGGATGGCAATAATGCTTACCTTGATATTCAGGCCGGTTCCGGTGGCACCGAGGCGCAGGATTGGGCCGAAATGATGCTGCGGATGTACCTGCGCTGGGGTGAAGATAAGGGTTTTAAAACCGAGCTGGTGGAATGCTCAGCCGGTGATGTCGCGGGTATTAAATCGGCGACCATCAGTTTTCAGGGGCCATACGCCTTTGGTTGGCTGCGGACCGAGACCGGCGTACATCGCTTAGTGCGTAAGTCTCCCTTCGACTCCGGCGGCCGCCGACATACCTCATTCTCTTCAGTCTTTGTCTCCCCCGAGATTGATGACAATATTGATATCGATATTAACCCTGCGGATTTACGGGTGGATGTTTACCGTGCCTCAGGTGCGGGTGGTCAGCACGTTAACCGAACGGAATCCGCGGTGCGTATTACCCACGGGCCCTCCGGCATCGTCGTGCAGAGCCAAAGTCAGCGTTCGCAACACCAGAATAAAGATACCTGTATGAAACAACTGCGAGCAAAACTCTACGAGATGGAGATGCTGAAACGCTCGGAAGCGGCGCAGGAGCAAGAAGATAGTAAAGCGGATATCGGCTGGGGTAGCCAGATTCGCTCCTATGTACTCGATGATCAGCGCATTAAAGATCTGCGCACCGGTGTGCAGAGCAGTAACTGCGATAAGGTTTTGGACGGGGATCTCGATCAGTTTATTGAAGCCAGCCTCAAAGCGGGCCTGTAAACAACCGCCGTTGTCACGCTGAAGTAATTCAGTAATGCCGAAAAAACGATGGGATCTGTTTGTTGTTATATAACCAGATTGCCATGAATTAAAGATTTAACCATTGAAGGTTCAACATAAAATGTCTGATAACACCCAGCAGCAAGATGAAAACCGCCTGATTGCAGAGCGTCGTGAGAAATTGAACACGCTGCGTGAAGCGGGTAACGCTTTTCCTAATACTTTCCGTCGCGATAGTTATGCACAGGATTTGCAGGATCAGCATGGTGATAAATCGAAGGAAGAGATTGCTGAAGAAGGTATTACGGTTAGCATTGCTGGCCGAGTAATGCTTAATCGCGGTGCCTTTGGTGTTATTCAGGATATGACGGGTCGCATTCAGTTTTATGTTAATAAGGAATCGCGTCCTTTCGCTAAATCCCTCGATCTAGGGGATATCATCGGTGTTACCGGTGTCCTGCATAAGTCAGGTAAAGGCGATCTGTATGTTGACCTGGGTGAGTATGAACTGCTGACTAAAAACCTGAACCCACTGCCGGATAAGCATAAAGGTTTGCAGGATACCGAGACTCGTTACCGTCAGCGTTATGTTGACCTGATTATGAATGAAGACGCTCGCAAGGTGTTTGAGGCGCGTTCAAAAATTGTCGCCGGTATTCGTAACTACCTGACAGAAAAACGCTTTATTGAAGCTGAAACACCGATGCTACAGGTTATTCCTGGCGGCGCAACTGCTCGACCTTTCGTCACCCATCACAATGCACTAGATCGGGATATGTTCCTGCGGATTGCCCCTGAACTCTATCTCAAACGTTTGGTTGTGGGTGGTTTTGAGCGGGTATTTGAAATTAACCGTAACTTCCGTAACGAAGGTTTGTCGACTCGCCATAACCCTGAATTCACCATGATCGAATTCTATCAGGCCTATGCTGATTATCGCGATCTGATGGACTTAACCGAAGATATGTTGCGTACCGTGGCACGGAACGTGTTGGGCACAACAACTATCATCAACACCGTGCGTAACGATGATGGTGAAGTGCTAGAAACCTTCGAATACGATCTGGAAAAACCCTTTACTCGCCTGAGCGTCTTCGATTCTATTCTGCATTATAACGATGATATTACCGCTGAAGCGCTAGCGGATGATCATGCCGCGCGTCAGATTGCTGAACGTCTGGACATCGACGTAAAAGAGATCTGGGGGCTGGGCAAGGTTCAGATCGAGATCTTCGAGAAAACCGTTGAACACCGTCTACAGCAACCGACCTTTATTACCGAGTATCCGACCGAAGTTTCTCCGTTGGCCCGTCGTAGTGATGCCAATCCGTTTGTTACCGACCGTTTTGAATTCTTTGTCGGTGGCCGCGAGTTAGCCAATGGCTTCTCCGAGTTGAATGACTCAGAAGATCAAGCAGAGCGTTTCCGCGCTCAGGTGGCGGAAAAAGATGCCGGTGATGATGAAGCGATGCATTATGATGCCGATTATATCAACGCCTTGGAATACGGCCTGCCGCCAACCGCCGGTGAAGGTATTGGTATCGACCGTTTGGTGATGCTGTTCACCGATTCCGCTTCCATTCGGGATGTGATCCTCTTCCCCGCGATGCGTCCTCGAGGCTAAGCCCTCAACCGATCAAGGCTGCCAATGGCAGCCTTTTTTATGTACAGGACGTACGGTATGCCGCGGGCGCAGGGATGCGCAGGAGCGGCGATGGACAGGGCTCTTGAACCGTTTTGCCGCGGGCGCAGGGCTCGTCTCTTTTGAATCGCTATATGCCGCAAACCTTTACTATCAAACCGTATAACGAGGAGCCAGCATATGAGTTGGTTAATTCCACAACAAAAGCGACACCTACCCGGTAAGCGTTGGCTCAGCATCGTGCTGCGCTCCTTGCATCTGGTGGGTATCGCCGGCCTAGCGGGGGCTTATCTGTTTGATCAGCCGGAAGCCGCTTGGTGGCCGTTTATGATCCTCGGTATTGGTAGCGGCATACTGATGGCGGCGAAAGAGTTGTATGTCGATGGGATCTGGTTGTATCAATTGCGGGGGCAGTTAGTGCTCTTGAAGGTGCTGTTGCTGTTGGGTGGTTTCTATTGGTTCGATCAGGCGCAAGCATGGATCTATATTGTGGTGATTCTGATTTCCGGTTTGATCTCCCATGCTCCCGGTAAAATTCGCTATTACTCGGTGATCTATGGCAAAACACTCACTCGAGATATATGGCAGGGTGATACGAATGCGAAAATTCGTGATAGCGGCGATAACTAGGAAAAATTGAATGAGTGATCATGTGGTGATGACATTAGACAACGCACCCAGTTGGCAGCCGTGGTTAGACGCGGAGTTTACTCAGCCCTATATGGTGCAGTTAACCCAGTTTTTACAACAGGAAAAAAACGTCCAGAAACATATCTACCCCCCTGAGCACCAGTGGTTTCATGCACTGGAGGCGACACCGCTGGATCGGGTGAGAGTCGTGATTATCGGTCAAGACCCTTATCATCAGCCGAATCAGGCCCATGGTCTCTGCTTTTCAGTGCAGCCGGGGATTAAAACCCCACCTTCGTTGGTGAATATTTACAAAGAGTTACACAGTGATCTCGGCATTGAGCCGGCGCGTCATGGTTATCTGGAAAGCTGGGCGCAGCAGGGGGTTTTGCTGCTCAATGCGGTCTTAACCGTGGAAGACTCCAAGGCCGCATCCCATCAGGGAAAGGGGTGGGAACGGTTTACCGATAAAGTGATCACGACGGTTAATGAACAGTGTGAGCATGTGGTGTTCCTTCTGTGGGGCAGTTATGCACAGAAAAAAGGGGCCATGATTGATACGCAGCGTCACCTCGTATTGAAGTCGGTGCATCCATCACCGCTAGCGGCGTATCGCGGTTTTTTTGGCTGCCGACATTTTAGTCAGGCCAATGACTATCTTTCGGCGCAAGGGCGAGGCTTGATAGAATGGCAGCTCCCCGCGCTGAATGGCTAGTGATGACCTAAGGAGGTGTTGTATGACCGATACCGTACGTTTGAAAGTATTTCATCTCGATAGTGAGGCGCAGGGCTATCTCTCCGAACTACTTGAGTTACGCCTAGACGAAATTTGGGCCGGTGGGTTACATACCTGTCTGGGGCAAGATATGAATCGGGCGTGCTGGTTGCGCTTTCGTTTGGATGATGAACACTGGATAGAGATTAGTGTTACTCGGCATCCCTTTAGTGATGGTTTTAGCGTGGGTTGTTTGGCCGCGGCTGAGGTTGAGGCCGTGATGCCCAGAGCAGATCAATGCAGTTGGATCAGCCTGCCAGCCGCCGCAAGAGTGGTATCGATCGATATCTATGAGCAGCGTGAGTTGATCGATGTGATTGCACCTGATCTGAATGTTCCATCTGAATCACTCAATTATGATGCGTTATTGGTACTGTATCTCGACAATGGCTCCGCCATTATGTTGGGAATGGAGCAGGATTTTGTCGATGGTGAACTGGTGATACTTCAGACCGACCAGCCTGCGACTCAGATAGGCCCAGGATTACGCCTGCGACGCACCTTGCCTGCTCACTAAAAACATCGATATGCGAATGGCGTGAAGCGGGTAATGGGCTAGGTTTAACCTAGGGGTAAGAAACCTGCTTTGATGGGCAGGCGTTGGTTAATCCAATTGATAGGGCAGGGAAATGTGTCTAGATAGCAGGGAGCGGTATCTTACAATTTATTCTATGTTGCTATTGTTGGGGAGTTTGTTGTTTTCCAGTGTAGCCTTTGCGAGCGCTATTCAGCGCGCTGCCGATATCGCTTATGGTCAAGATACCCAGCAAACCTTCGATGTTTATTATCCGGCGGATGCTCAGCAGGCACCGGTTATTTTTATGGTGCATGGCGGCGCATGGAAGATGGGGGATAAAGCATCGAAAGCGGTTTATGACAATAAAGTCGAGCGTTGGGTGACGCGTGGTTTTGTTCTGATCTCGGTTAATTATCGATTGTTACCGCACGCAGACCCGGTCAGCCAAGCAAGGGATGTGATGCGCGCTTTACGATATGCGCAGCGTCATGCCGCCCGCTGGGATGCGGATGCCACGAAATTCATCTTGATGGGGCATTCCTCTGGAGCGCACTTGGTGTCTTTACTAGCGACAAGGCCGGCATTTGCGATGGGCGGCTTGGTTCGCAAGGATAACCCGAAAACTCCTTGGCTCGGCACCATCGCGCTGGATTCCGCCGGCTATGATGTTGTCAGTATTATGAGTCAGAAGGGGGTTCGACGTTTCTATCAAAAAGCCTTTGGCGATAAATCCGCCTATTTGCAGCAAGCGTCACCTCTATTTCAATTGCAGGAATCCATAACGCCCTTTTTAGCGGTTTGTTCAGAGAAGCGTAAAGATGCACCTTGTCAGCAAGCCCAGATGTTTGTTCAAAAAGCCCAATCGTTGGGCACCCGCGCAGAGCTGTTGAAGGTTGACCTATCTCACCGGGCTATTAATGTTGAGTTAGGTAAGGCAAACCGATATACGGCGGCGGTAGAGATTTTTATGGCGTCACTGGATGTATCGGTCGCGGCGCTGCTGCGGCAGTAATATGACGAAAATGTAGGCAGAAAAAAACCGCTTCAATGAGCGGTTTTTTTGATGGCCTTGTTAAGGCTTAAGCACGGCCGGTGAACTTACGTTCTTCGACATTCACTTTAATGCGGTCACCGGTAGAGATATGTTCAGGCACCTGAATGATCAATCCTGTGGACAGAGTCGCAGGCTTGGTTCTCGCGGTTGCCGAGCCACCCTTGATCGATGGATCGGTTTCGGTGATTTCTAGTTCAACGATGCCGGGCAGGTCGAGGGCAACCGGTGCATCATTCACGATCATAACGTGCAAACCTTGCAAGTCATCGGTGATGAACATCAGCTCGTCTTCGATGTTCTCTTTATTCATGCTGTAGGAAGAGTAATCTTCACTATCCATGAAGACATACTCATCGCCATCGGAGTAAGAGAAGGTGACTGCACGACGGGTTAGGTCGGCCAGTGTCAGCATATCTGAATCTTTAAAGGTTTCATCGATCTTAGCGTTGGTAGCAACATTGTACATCCGCATGCGATAGAGACTGCCGCCAGCACGTCCTTGAGGGACGGAGCGCTCGATATCGCGAACAATATAAGCTTCACCATTAATGTCGATGGCTGCGTTTCTTTTTATTTCACTAGCTTTTGGCATGATCACGGGTTCCAGAATAAAAATGGGTGGATAGTATCATCAGATCCATTGTTGGACAAAATGGGGCGGTGAAGAGAAGGCTTTCACCGCATCTGATGATTAGTGTGTTTTTCGTTCAAACAGTTCAGGGTCGGGGGTGTAGGGTAGGTCAAGACGCGTTAGCGGTTGATCGTTACCTTCGAACATGAGTTGGACTTGGTTGTCATCGAAACTGGTTTTGAGTATCACGGCTAACAGTTCGCCGCCCTCTGCTGAACTCATCGCGGCACTGACAACAGTGCCTACACCGGCGCGATCTGGGGTGTTGATACTGCTGCCGGGAGTCGGTGGATGATCTGCACTAAAGGCTAGACGGAACATAGGGCGATTGAGTTTGCCCCGATGTTGCAAGCGGGTGACGACTTCTTGGCCGGTATAGCAGCCTTTAGTAAAGCTAACGCCATCGAACACCTGCAGATTAGTCATCTGTGGGATGAAGCTTTCGAGGGTTTCTGTGTGCAGCGCGGGAATGCCGGCGCGGATCTCGCTTAACAGCCAAGCATTGGTGCCGGCTAGGGAGACTTGTGCTGCTAATGAGGTTAGCAGTGAGGTCGCTTGTTCCACCGGTAGCCAGAGCTCAAATCGATCCCCAGGCACGCGGATCAGTAGGCCATTGAGGTGAGCGCTCATGAGGCCGTCCTCTGCTGGAATGCTGAAGCCTTGAGCGGTGAGTAACTCACTCGATTGCTGACCGCTGAAGCCTAAGCCTACAATCTCGTCTGAACGATCTTGGCTTTCGGCTTTAGAAAAGATCATATACTTTTTTAGGTTCGCCATGGCGGTGTCGAGAAGGGGGCGCTCGGTACGCAACCAGAAACCATTCTCCACCGGCATCAGGCGGCTAAGGCTGACCATGCTGCCTTTGATATTACAGTGAGAGCCTAACAGGCTTTGGCCTGCGCTCACGCGGCTAACATCGCAAGAGAGTTGTCCTTGAAGAAATTTTTCAGCCTCCGGCCCGATGACATCAAATAACCCTAAATGGGTTAGTGGTGTCAGCGTGACAGCGGTGTTGCTATCGGTCTCTGACACCTGGCAATGGCCCAGTTCATTAACCTGAATACCTAATGTATTAAGCGTATCTAACCAGCTCATAATTAAACCTGAAACAATGATGTATGTAAGTGCCCATCGAAAGGGGCATATCTAAGTTAATGGCGGCAAGTTGTTGCTAGCCGCTCATTTGTTGGCCTAAGCGTACGGGATCATCCGCCTGTAGTGATGCTGACCAGTCTATTGCGTCTTTACCAAATAATAGAATCACGGTGGAGCCGAGTTTAAATCGCCCCATCTCTTCACCCTGTTGCAGGATTATCGGCTCTACAGGTTTTTGATGGTCTATGCGCCAGCTGTTTTTCGTTGGCGGCGCTACCTGACCACCCCAAACGGTTTCGATACCCGCGACAATCATGGCGCCGACGAGGATCATCGCCATCGGCCCTTGTTCGGTATCAAAAATCGTGATCAATCGTTCGTTGCGGGCAAACAGGTTATCAACACCCTTAGCGGTGGTCTGATTAACCGAGTAGAGATCGCCCGGAACATAGATACTTTCCCGCAGGGTGCCGGTGATTGGCATATGCACCCGGTGATAATCGCTGGGTGACAGATAGATGGTGGCAAAACTACCGTGAATAAAGTGTTCGGCTAGATCCGCGTGGCCCCCTAGCAGAGTACTAAGGCCATAGCCTCGGCCTTTAGCTTGCAGAATACGGCCGTATTGCAATGTGCCGATCTGGCTGATTTCGCCATCGGCGGGTGATACCACAGCCGCCTCATCGAGAGGACGAATATCCGGCTTCAGTGCGCGGGTGAAGAAGGCGTTGAAATTGTCGTATTGCTCCAGATCTTCAATCAACGCTTCGGACATATTCACCCCGTAGCGTTTGGCAAAGGTCTTAATAAAGGGGCGTTTGATCCAGTTGCAGCGACTCTCAGCCAAATAACCGACTGCACGGGACAGCAGGTGTTGAGGCAGCAGATGTTGCAGCAGAATAAAAAGGGAATCTTTCACTGTCAGGGTTCCGAAAAAACATTGTATAAAAAGTACCGGTATTATCCGGCATAGCTGGCATGTTTAGCATACACAGGTTTAAGACTCGATGGGCGTATCATCTCGATTGCCCCACTCAAACCAAGAGCCATCGTAGCAGCGTACCTTATCGAACCCAAGATGTTTTGTGAACAGATAACTTAGCCCTGAACGTCGGTGGGTCTGGCAGTGGGTGATCACGGTTTTATCCGGTGTCACGCCCAGTGCCGCTAGGTCAGCAAGAATCTCGGCAGCGGGCTTTAGTTGTGGACAGTCCGTGGATGCCAGGGCGTTGGTCCATTCGTAGTTCACCGCGCCGGGTATGTGGCCGCCATGCTTCGCATTAATGACTTTCTCGCCGCTATATTCAGCCGGTGAACGAACATCCAGTACGATATGATCGCTATCCTCGAGATGGCCGCTAATGTAAGCGATGTCCGCTAGGTAGTCAGGGTTGAGTGTTCCGCTGTAATGGCTGGCGACCGGGGTGTTCGGTGTGGGTTGTAGTGTGAGGCCCGCTTTTTTCCAAGCGGGTAAATGGCCATCGAGAAGTGAGCACTGCTGATGGCCGATACAGTTAAGGGTCCAGATCATGCGTCCTGCCCAAGCACCCATCTGGTCATCATAAACAACCACGGGGCGCTCAGGGGTGAGGCCTATCTCACTCATTAATGCATTCAGTTGGGCGAGGTCGGGTATTTTATTGGGCACACTGCCTTGTCCCCGTAACAGACGCGTCGGATCGACACGGATGGCGCCGGGGACATGACCGGTGAGATAGTTGTCGGTTGATGACAGATCAAGGATCAGCAGTTGTGGATTGGATAATTCGTTAACCAGTTGTTGAGGCGAGATAACCAGTGGCAGGCTCATTGTTTGGCTCCAGCGCGTGAGGCGTAAAGTTGATCAAGGCAGCGTCCCGCTGCAAGACACAAGGTTTTAAATTGTTGATGGTGAATATTCTGTATCCCGTCGGGCAAGCCTTCGCGGTCGGCATAGATAATCACCATGGATCGATTTGAGGCGATCAGTGACATAAATAGATAGTTGTGCTCCCCCACCGAACGACTAAAAGAGGTTGGCAGCATCTCACTGACCTGTTGACGGTTCTGTTGTGTGATCAGCAGGCAAGCGGGTTTCTTATTTAGCCGGTGGAACAAGCTGTTAGGGGATAGCTGATGGGTAGAGTGTGGTAGGGGGTGTCCCTCTTCAAAGCCTATCGCTTTGACGACTTTGAGTGTTTGGCTATTGGGCGGCAGGATATTCAGTGCGACACGCTTCATGCCGACGCCACGTACCAGTCCCTTCAGTAGATCAGTCAGAATCTGTGGGCCCTGGGTGTAAGAATCCCCCAGTACGTTGAACTTATCCAGATAGGCCTGATAGGCATCCTGTTGACGTTTATCAGACTTTGCCTGAGCGGCGTTGTCATGGGCCTCGAGTGTGTGTGCGTCAGGCTTGATATCAACGGTTGCCGGTTTATTCAGTAAGGGTAGGGCGGTATCGGGTTGCGGCCGTGCGAATAATTTTTTATCTGTTTGGGTGAGTCGGTAAGCCGGTGCAAGATCGGACTCTAGCATTAGCATCTCGGTGGCAGGCGAGAGAGTACCGGGAACATGATAAAGGCGTGCGGCGGCAGCACAGTTCTTATGTAGAAAGCTGCAGGTGTGATCTATCTCGCCACGTAGGTAATCATTAATAATGTCCATCAGGTGCAGCGTTGCTTCACTCGTCCAGCTGTAATTGCTGGTGAAGGCTAACCAGTTACTCAGTTTTACGGGGAAGAACTTTTGCTGAGTCAGATGGTTTAGCTGTCGAAGTTGATCGCCCTCTAAACGCGGATCGCCCAAAGCACGTTGATGCAACTGCATGATCATATGGTGATTTAGAGGGGAGCTGGTTTCTAGGGTGATGCGAGCCAAAGGGGAGACTGGCCAGTGGGTCAGTAACCGCTTAGAGATGGCATCGATGGTGCTACCGAGAATGCGGGCTTCGGCAAGTTCTGGACTTATGTTCTTTTCGCGGACCAAAATCTGGATTTGAGACATCTGCAAGGGAGCGAAATACCACAGCAGCCAGTGGCCAATATTGTAAAACAGGGCGGCTTGATAGCTTTCTTCGGCAAACATCCCACCGCGACATTGGATTAACCATTGTCGAGCCTGAATCGCCGCATGGTGGCTATTGGCCACCGCACGAAAATACATTTTTTGGGCAGTGCTGCTGGGCTTTAAACGGATAGTTGGCAGGCTGTTGATCAGTTCTTCGAGCTTGCGGATACCCAATGAGCCGATGGCGTGATCAATGCTGGTGATCTCTGATTTTTTCTCGCCATGGAGTGTGCCGGCGGTGAGTGCCACATAAAAGCAGAGCAGAGGATCGGTTTTGATAAAGCGACTCAGGAGGATGACCGAACAGTTTTTGTCTGTCAGCATACGCTGAAATCGATGCACCATACTGGCCCTGACCGGTGGTTGCTTATCGCTCAGGAATTGGTACCACTGCTCAGCATTTTGTGGCTTTTGTTGTTCGGTCATCCGCCGGCATTATCCCCGTCAGTTCTGATTCAGGCTCGTTAGAATATGTTTGTAACTATTAACCCGCTGGGCACTGATTTTACCCTCTTCGATCGCATGTTTGATAGCACAACCGGGTTCCCGTTCATGGTTACAATCTCTAAATTTACAGTAACCGATAAAGGGTGCAAATTCGCGGAAGCCATCGAGGAGGTTGTTTTCATTAATGTGCCATAGGGCAAACTCACGGATTCCGGGAGAGTCGATCAAGTCGCCGCCATCGGGAAAGTGAAACAATCGTGCGGTGGTGGTGGTGTGAGTACCCTTGCGCGTGGATTCGGATAAGGCGCCCACCTTGAGGTCAATACCCGGTAACAGCGCATTAATTAGGGAGGACTTACCCACCCCCGACTGACCGACAAAGACGCTGATGCGGTCATTGAGTTGTGCTTGCAGCGGCGCAAGACCCTCTTTATCCACCGACGAGACGGTCATGACCTGATAGCCGATCGAGCGGTAAAGATCGATCATGGTGTCGACCCGTTCACGATTGTCATCATTAATCAGGTCTGTTTTGTTGAGCAGGATGATCGGCTCGATACCGCTTAACTCAGAGGCCACCAGGTATCGATCGATAAGGTTGTAATGGGCGAGTGGTTCAACGGCGATGGTGATAATGATCTGGTCGATATTGGCCGCCACCGGCTTTAACTCACCGTGGTTATTCGGCCGTTGCAAAATGGTGGTCCGTGGTTGTGTCGCTACCACCACGCCATACTCTACGCCCGCCCGCCAGATAACCCGGTCACCGGTGACGAGCGCATCGAGGTTGGTACGCATATGGCAGCGAAAAATCTGCCCAGCCGCTTCGCCTTCTTGGGCTTCAACATCAACCTGACGGCCAAAGTGGGAGATGATCTGGCCATGTTGCTCAGGGCCCAGATCACCGCCTTCCAACTGCTGGTCGATATCTGAATCTTTACGGGCGGCCCGCTGTGCGCGCTCATCCTGAATCTTTTGTACACGCCATGTTTGGCGGCGGTTAAGTTTTCGTTTCGACATTTATCAGCTAATTCTGGTGTAGGGGTGAATTTTTACAGCCTGCTAAGGTATTCTATTCAGTCTTAAATTTATAGTACTGACGCTAAGGAATACCATTATGTCACGGCAGAATAACCTGATCTGGATCGATCTTGAGATGACCGGCTTGGATCCGGAGCATGACAGGATCATTGAGATTGCTACCATCGTAACAGATTCGCAGTTGAATATTCTGGCAGAAGGGCCAAATTTGGTCATCCATCAGTCGGATGCGCTATTGGACGGCATGGATGAATGGTGTACTAATCAGCATGGGAAATCGGGTTTGACGCAAAAAGTCCGTGATTCCCTGATTAGTGAGCGTCAGGCTGAATTGGATACCATTGCTTTTATTGATCAGTATGTTGATCAGGGCGCGTCACCTATCTGTGGTAACTCGATCGGTCAGGACCGTCGTTTTTTGGTGAAGTATATGCCGGAACTAGAAAACTGGTTCCATTACCGCAATCTGGACGTCAGCACGATCAAAGAGCTGGCTCGGCGTTGGGCGCCTGAAGTGCTCGATGGTGTAGTGAAGAAGGGTTCACACCTAGCCCTTGATGACATTATCGATTCCATTAATGAGCTGGCTCATTACCGTAAAACGTTTTTTAAAGGTTAATGTTAAGTATGAGTTACGGGCTAAATTCACCTTCTATCGCGGTTTAATATTGTAGCTTTCCGCAAAAAAGCTTATATATAGAAGGGTTATTGATAGAGGGTAGAGGGATTGAGCGCTTGAGTACCGATGATTGATGTAATAGATAATGCAAGCTCATATAGCGATGCACCGCTGATGATGTCGGCCGATGAGTTGGATAAAATTCTGAGCTTGCAGCAGACTATTTTCACTCAGGTAGCCCATAGTGAGAATTTTCTCGATATTCTCACCGCCTTATGTCAGATGGCCGAACAGTTGTTACCTCGTTCGGCTGCTACCATTATGTTGCTGGATAAAGATACTGGACTCCTGAATGTGCTGGTGGCACCGAGTGTGCCGCAGGCAGGGATTGATGCGCTATGTCGTTTATCGCCAGGGCCGAGCGGTGGCTCCTGTGGTAACGCTGTGATGCGTGATGAACCGGTGTATGTGCAAGATACCTTTAGCGACCCTAGATGGGGCGATCTGCGTCATCTTGCTCGAGATTTTAACCTATGCGCCTGCTGGTCAGTACCTGTTCATGATGCTGATGACGCCGTCATTGGTTCCTTTGCACTGTCTTCGTTTGAACACCGTATGCCTTCGGCCTTTCATACTCGGTTACTGGATGTCGGTGCATTGATGGTGAGTATTGTGCTGGCCAAACATACTCAGGAACAGGCGCTGGAGGCACAGCAGCAGCAACTGGTCACTGCTCTTGAATATGATAGTCTGACGTCGTTGCCGAATCAGTCTAAATTAAAATTAACGTTAAATAACTGCATTGCTAAGCAATCGTTATTGCTGATCAATCTGGATAATTTTCGTTTTATTAACACCGCTTACGGGCCAGCGTTCGGTGATCTCTTTCTGTGTGAAGTGGCTAGTTTGCTTGCTGAGCAGTTTCCTGATGCTGAACTCTATCGTATCAATGCGGATGAGTTTGCCCTCTATTATCGAAGACTCACCGATCTTGAACAGCAGGTAGAGTGCTTTCGCCGCTATCTATTTACCCATTCATTGATGATCGATAATCAGCGTTTTAGTATCACCTTTACGATTGGTGGGGCAACAGGGCGTACCGCATTGCTTGAGCAGGCTATTCAGGCGATGAGTCAGGCCAAGGCGCTAGGGAAGAACCGTTTCCATCTCTATAACGCCGAACGGGATGAGCCCGATCAAGCCTTGCGGCGTGAATATATCGGCTGGAACGCGATGTTACATCAGGCGCTTAATGATGGTCGAGTCGTTCCCTATTTTCAGGGCGTTCGGGATAACGCGACCGGCGATATTGTGAGTTATGAGGCGTTGGTACGATTGGAAGATAATGGCACCGTGTATACGCCTTACCATTTTCTTCATGCGGTCAAACTATCGGGGCTGTTCCCCACGATTAGTCGCTTGATGATCGATAAAGGGTTGGCCAAGATCGCGGGTACCGGTTTGATGCTGTCCGTCAATATTACCGAAGATGATCTTTTGATGGAGTATCTAGAAGCCTATCTGAGCGAGAAGACCGCCCAGTATGGTGTTAAACCAGAACAGTTGGTGCTGGAGATTCTTGAAGGGGTTAGCTCAGCGGGTAAAAGTAGCCATATTGCTCAACTGTGCCGCCTCAAGGCGCTAGGTTATGTGTTGGCGATCGATGATTTTGGCACCGAATATTCTAATTTTGAGCGCATTCTTGAGCTACATGTGGATGTGGTAAAAATAGATGCGAAATATATTAAGAATATTGATACCGATAGTAAGAGTTATGAAATTACTCGAGCGATCGTCTTTTTTGCCCGCAATGCGGGTATCAAGACAGTCGCAGAGTTTGTGCATAATGAAGCGGTTCAGAAGGTTGTTGAATCCCTCGGTATTGATTATTCACAGGGGTATCTGTTTAGTGAGCCCGCGCCAACCCTCTCTGCCCATTAATAATTGTTAAACATAGCGCTATTGCCTGTCCTCCTTAGGCTAATCGAGCTTAAAAACCATCCTCTGATACCGCTTTTTATCGGTCTGCAACAGTCGTTTCAGGCCAGTTTAACTGTTTAAACATAGAGTATTTATTCTTAGCGAGGTATTTTTGTGCTATTTTTTGTGCAGCGCACAATAAATATCGATACTAACGTTGAGGTGAATTATGAAGTCAGTATCTCTGAATCTTGCATTGCAAGGTGGCGGTGCTCACGGAGCATTTACTTGGGGGGTCTTAGACCGCCTACTGGATGAAACCTGGATCAATTTCGAGGGTGTCAGTGGTACCAGTGCCGGTGCGATGAATGCGGTGATGATGGCGGAAGGTTGGCGTCAGGGTGGGCGAGAAGGGGCGAAGCAGCAGTTGGCATCCTTCTGGCTGGCGGTGGCGGCAAGTGATTTTTCGGTTCGCTTACCTGAGCAGGTCGAAGGTGCGGTGACACGTTTCTGGCTGCATGCGATGCGTTATTTGTCCCCGTATGATGTGAATCTACTGGATATTAATCCATTGGAAGATCTGTTAGCAAAGCAGGTGTGTTTTGAAAAGCTGCGTCAAAATAGTCCATTCAAGCTGTTTATTGCCGCGACAGAGGTGGCGACGGGTAAATTGAAGCTGTTTCACGAGCGGGAGTTAGATTTGCCCCGTCTGCTGGCATCGGCTTGTTTGCCGAACATCCATAAAGCGATTGAAATTGATGGTGCATACTACTGGGATGGTGGCTTTTCGGGTAATCCAGCGGTCTTTCCCCTGATCTATGAGTGTGTTGCGGATGACGTGTTGATTATTTTATTACAATCGTTACAGCGGGAGAGTTTACCCGTATCGGCTGAAGCGATTGCGGAAAGAGTTACTGAACTCGGTTTTCAAAGCACCTTTATGCGAGAGATGCGTGCGGTGAGTAATATTCGCCAATACAGTTCTGGCTCTCGTTGGCGACAGGGCTGGGCTGAACGCAAAGTCAACGGCATGCGTTGCCATCTGCTAGAAAGTGATGACTCATTGGATGGGCTCAGTCGCATGAGTATGTATGATAATAGTAAGCAGTTTTTGATCGGTCTGAAGGATGCCGGCCGAGAGGCTTGCGACCAGTGGTTGCATACCCATCAGGCTAAATTGGGTAAGCGGGAAAGCTGTGATGTTAACGGTCTTTTCAGTTAAGTCTTTTTAATTAACCCTTTTTAGTTGAATGTCTCTAGTTCGGTCTAGTCCGGCAACTTAGCTGCGCGGGGGTGTTGCAAAATAGGGGTGCTATTGTCTGTGGAGGTAGATTGAAGCGCCTCCATGGCCCAGCGTGCATGTTCCCGCACCAATGGATCATCTCCATCTATCATTCCCTGTAAAGCACTCAAAACGGCCTCTCCGCCGCGGCTGTTGCCGAGGGCGACCGCGATATTGCGTTGCCATCCGCTGAAGCCGGTGCGCCGGATGGCCGAGCCTTCGGTGCGTTTGAGAAATGTGGCTTCATCCCATCTTTGTAGTTCTAGTAATGAGATCTGATCCAGTTGATGTCGCGGGGTAAAGTCGGTTTCCTCGCTATGTTTGGCAAATCGGTTCCACGGGCAGATCAGCTGGCAATCATCACAACCAAAGATTCGGTTACCGATCAGTGGGCGGAACTCAACGGGAATAGCGCCTTTCAGCTCGATGGTGAGATAAGAGATACAGCGCCGGGCATCCAGTTCGTAGGGGGCGACAATCGCTTGGGTTGGGCAGACATCGATGCAGGCTTGGCACTGGCCGCAGTGTTCCTCGGTATAAGGGGGATCGACGGGGAGAGGGAGATCAACAAACAGCTCCCCGAGCAAAAACCAGGAACCCGCTTCTCGGTTTAAGATCAGGGTATGTTTACCCTGCCAACCTAGGCCGCTCTTGCGGGCTAGGGGGCGTTCCAGTACAGGGGCGCTATCCACAAAAGGACGGTAGCCGAATTCACCGATCAGTTTCTCAATCGCTTTACCCAGTAGCGTCAGTTTTTTACGCATGATCTTGTGATAATCACGCCCCATGGTGTAGCGGGAGATGTAGGCTTGGTCTGGGTTTTTAAGAATCTTAAGCGTTTGGATATCGGGCGGCAGGCAGTTCATGCGCACACAGATAATCCGTTGAGTGCCTTCGGTCAACAGGGCGGGGTTAATGCGTTTATCAATATTGTTCTCTAGATAGCTCATCTCCCCGTGATAGCCTTTATCGAGCCACTCTTTTAGGGGGGCTTCTTCAGCGCTGAGATCTGTATCGGTAATGCCGCATTGCTGAAAACCCAAGGCCGCAGCCTCTGTTTTGATCTTTATTGCTAGGTTTTGCAGTGTTTCGGGGTCGTATTGAGTCATTGGCACTATATAATAAAGTTAGGAATGAAAAAGTTAGAAGCACTTTTAGAGAATACCGTATGTCACATTCAGGCCTGCCAACAGCATTATACACAGCCCAACAGAGCCGCGCTCTTGATCGTATGGCGATCGCTTCAGGGGTGCTCGGTTTTAAACTGATGCAACGAGCCGGTCACGCGGCGTTTGATCGCTTGCGGCAACGCTGGCCTGAGGTACGTAAATTAACCCTACTCTGTGGCGGCGGTAATAACGGCGGTGATGGTTTCGTCGTGGCGGGGTTGGCGCATCGTCAAGGCATGTCAGTACAGCTTCTTTGCGTTGGCGGTGATGATTTTGCCGAACGGTTATCCGGTGAGGCGCAAGAAGCTTGGACATGGTTGCAGAATGAAGGAGTGTCTAGCGAGCCTTATCGAGGACAAACTTTTACCGGTGAGCTGATTGTTGATGCTTTGTTGGGTACGGGTATCAGCGGTGCGGTGCGTGATCCTTTTAAAACGGCGATTAAACAGATCAATCATGCGGGTCTTCCGGTCGTGGCTTTGGATATCCCCTCTGGGCTATGCAGTGATACCGGTGCGGTGCAAGGCATTGCGGTACGAGCCGACCTGACGGTAACCTTTATCGGTGTTAAGCGGGGGTTGTTGACCCATCAAGGACCTGAATATACCGGCGAGCTACTCTTCGATGACCTGCGCGTGAGTGATGATGTCTATGAAGCGGTAGAGGTTTCGGGGTTTATCACGGGTGCGGATGATGTCAGCCATTTGTTGCCTCCTCGCCCTAAAGCGGCCCATAAAGGTCGCTGTGGTCATGTTTTAGTGATCGGTGGCGATGTAGGTATGGGTGGTGCGGTTATTATGGCGGCACAGGCGGCCGGTCGTTGTGGTGCGGGGTTGGTGACGGTAGCGACGCGAGAAGAACACCTAAGTGCCCTGCTCAGTCGCTACCCTGAAGCGATGGCCGTAGGGGTTCGCTCTGGCGCTGAACTTAATCCTTTGCTTGAGCGCGCGACGGTGCTGGTGTTGGGGCCTGGTTTGGGGCAAAGCGCTTGGGGTGAGCAGCTGCTGATGGTCGCACTGAAGAGCGGTAAACCTCTAGTGTTGGATGCTGATGGGTTAAATCTGTTGCATCGGCGGCGGGCGTTTGGTCAGTTAGATGGAGAGCATTGGGTGATTACACCGCATCCGGGAGAGGCCGCTCGATTGCTGGACTGCTCGGTTGAGGCGCTACAAGCGGATCGATTTGCTGCGATTGTTGCGTTACAGTCCGCTTTTGGCGGGGTGGCCTTGTTGAAAGGCCCAGGCAGCCTCAGTTTTGATGGGGATGCGTTGCATCTTAATCCTACCGGTAATCCGGGGATGGCGACCGGAGGAATGGGCGATGTGCTCAGTGGCGTGATTGGTGCGTTGATGGCGCAGGGCTTGTCTGCTGCGGATGCTGCTCGCTTGGGGGCTTGGTTGCATGGGGCGGCAGCCGATCGCAGTGCGAAGCAATATGGTAGCCGAGGTATGCAAGCGACTGATCTATTGGCACAATTGCGTCTGTTAGTGAATGGTTTATGAGGAATAACAGCGTGCCGCAAGAATCTGATAGCAGTGTGTTCGTGGCTGATGAAGCCGCGATGGTAGGATTTGGTCAGCAGTTGGCTCAGGCGATTAGCGGCGGGGAAGTCATCTTCCTTAACGGTGATCTAGGTATGGGTAAAACAACGTTGAGTCGTGGTGTCTTACAAGGGTTTGGTCATCAAGGTTCCGTTAAGAGTCCAACCTATACACTGGTTGAGCCTTATGAATTAGAGGCGTTAACGGTGTTTCACTTTGATCTCTACCGTTTAGGCGACCCTGAAGAACTCGAATATCTCGGGATTCGCGACTATTTTACCGATCAGAGCATCTGTCTGATAGAGTGGCCTGAACGGGGTGAAGGCATCTTGCCAGTGGCGGACTTGCTGTTAACGATTAACGTCGAACAGCGAGGTCGGCGGATTACTTGGCAGGCTCAAACTGAAAAAGGCCGGCAACTGGCCGATAAGCTAAAGAGTTGTACTGTTTAGTGGGTAAACGATAAAGGTGTAGCTGTTGGGGGAATACGGGTTGTATGAGCGGTAGAATAAATAGAATGATTCAGCGATTGAGCCTAGTTGTGCTGCTATTGAGCGGCGGGTTGAGTGCTGTCAGCGCTTTAGGTGCTGAGGTTCATAATGTGCGGGTATGGATTGCGCCGGATCATGCACGGCTGGTATTCGACCTTTCGGCAGCGGCACAGCATAAATTATTCACCCTGAAAAAACCTGACCGGATTGTCTTAGATCTCGCTAATACTAAGTTGGTGTCTGACCTGCAAGGGGTTGATTTAGCCAGTAGTCCTATCGCCTTGATGCGCTCGGGTTCCCGTAACGGCGGCAAAGATTTGCGTATCGTGCTGGAGCTTAAAGAGCATGTAAAACCGAAAAGTTTTGCCCTCAAGCCGAATGATCAATATGGCGATCGGCTGGTGGTCGATCTTTACCGCGATATGGCGGAAGCGCCGCCGAAAACAGCGGTGGCGTCGGTTAACGACCCTTCCGCTCGGCGAGATATTATTATTGCTGTTGATGCCGGCCATGGTGGCGAAGACCCTGGTGCGATTGGGCCGGGGCGGGTGAAAGAGAAAACCGTTGTACTGGGAATTGCACGGGAACTGAAAGCCTTGCTGGCGAAGGAGCGGGGCTTTCAGCCGAAGTTAACCCGCGATGGCGATTACTATATTAGTTTACGCAGCCGTACTCAGCGGGCGCGGAAGATGAATGCGGATATGTTTGTATCGATTCATGCGGATGGCTTTCGCGACCATCGGGCTAGAGGCGCATCTGTATGGGTGCTGTCGCCCCGTGGCGCCAGTAGTGAGATGGGCCGCTGGTTAGCGCAAAAAGAGAACAGTGCTGATTTGATTGGTGGTGTGGGTAGTGTCAGCTTAGAAGATAAAGATGATGTATTGGCGAAGGTGTTGCTAGATATGTCGATGACCGCGAGCCGCAGTGATAGCCGAGATATAGCGAATAGTATCCATCGTAATATGAGCAAGTTCGCTAAAATGCATAAAAAACAGGTTGAGCAGGCGGGATTTGTGGTGTTGAAATCGCCGGATATCCCTTCCATTCTGGTTGAAACCGGCTTTATTACCAACCACGATGAGGCCGCGAAGTTAAAGTCAAAAGCTTATCAGCGTAAAATGGCGCAGGCTATTTTTTCGGGGATCAAAGCGCATTTTACCGCCAAGCCTCCAGCGCAGACTTGGTTGGCGTGGCAAAAAGAGGGCGGTACTCAAAAAACGACCCCGTTCAGCTACAAGGTTGTGAGGGGGGATACCCTCTCTGTTATTGCCAGCAGGAACGGTGTATCGTTGGCTGCTTTACGTAAGGCAAATGGGCTACGTAGCGCTGACCATATTATGATCGGTCAGGTGCTCAAGATTCCCGCCAGTTAATCCATTAGATGTAACCTGTGATATGTCCCGAATACACCTGCTGACCCCTCGGCTGGCGAACCAGATCGCCGCCGGAGAAGTGGTTGAACGACCCGCTTCTGTAGTTAAAGAGATCTTGGAGAACAGCTTAGATGCTGGGGCTAGCCGAATTGAGCTGGATATTGAGCAGGGCGGCGTAAAGCTGATTCGGCTACGAGATGATGGCCGAGGCATTGAGAAAGATGATCTAGCGTTGGCGCTTAGCCGTCATGCGACCAGTAAAATACTCAATTTAGATGATCTTGAGGCGGTTGAAAGCCTCGGTTTTCGGGGGGAAGCCCTCGCCTCCATCAGTTCGGTCTCTCGTCTAACATTGACCTCGCGGACGGCCGATCAGGATGCCGGTTGGCAGGTGCAAACCGAAGGGCGGGATATGACCGCTGAAGTGTCGCCGGCCGCCCACCCTCAGGGCTCCACCGTTGAAGTACGGGATCTGTTTTTTAATACCCCTGCGCGCCGTAAATTTCTCAAAACCGAAAAAACTGAATTTAAACACCTTGAAGAGGTGGTCAAACGACTGGCGCTGAGTCGGTTTGATGTGGGGTTTACGCTGCGTCACAACCAGAAAGTGATTCATCAATTACGTCCTGCGATCAGTGAGACCGAACAAGAGCGCCGTATATCGACGCTGTTGTCACCGGCTTTCATTGAAAATGCGATGAAGGTGGATGTGAGTGCTGAAGCCTCAGGACTTAGGTTATGGGGTTGGGTTGCGTTACCAACCTTTTCTCGAAGTCAGGCTGATCTGCAGTATTTCTTTGTTAATGGCCGGATTATTCGCGATAAAGTGGTGGCGCATGCATTACGGCAGGCCTATCAAGATGTGCTCTATCACGGGCGACATCCTGCGTATGTGCTGTATATGGAATTAGACCCTAAACTGGTGGATGTGAATGTACACCCCACTAAGCATGAAGTGCGTTTTCGTGAAACCCGATTGGTGCATGATTTTATTTTCCGCACGACTCATCGGGTGATTGCCGATATTCGCCCAGAGCAGGGCAGCGAACCCGCTATTTCGGGCGCGGCGGCTTCAACATTACTGAGTGCGGTGCCGGGCCAAGCGGCGAGTGGGCAGCATTTTGAGCAGAGCCGGATGCCGCTGCACCAATTGCAGGGGACTGCTACAGGTATGGCTGGGGCCGGTTTTGCGCCGTCCAGTCGTTATGTTGGGGATCGTCCGAGTGCGGGGCAGGTGAGAGATCAGATTGCTGGCTATGGCGCGCTACATCCACAGAACGGAGTGGTTGATACCGCTTTAGATGCGATGGCTGAAACCGATAGCAGTGAATGTCCCCCATTAGGGTATGCGATTGCACAGCTGCACGGTATTTTTGTGTTGGCGCAGAATGATGCGGGCTTGGTGGTTGTGGATATGCATGCAGCCCATGAGCGGGTGGTGTATGAACGTATGAAACTGGCCTATGAAGCGGAAGGCGTGCGTAGTCAGCCTTTGCTAGTGCCGGTGAGCATGGCAGTGAGTTCCATGGAAGCCGATTGTGCGGAAGAGCACGCCGAAGTGTTTTCTAAGTTGGGCATCGAAATTGCGCGCATGGGCGAGGAAACGATAGTCATCCGGCAGGTGCCTGTGGCATTGGCTAGCGCCGATATCAGCAAGCTTATTCTCGATGTATTAGGGGATATGGTGATCTTTGGTACCAGTCAAAAAATTCAAGAGCATACCAATGAGTTGCTGGCCACGATGGCATGTCATGGCTCTGTCAGAGCGAATCGACAACTGACTATTCCAGAGATGAATGCGTTGTTAAGGGATATGGAGCGCACCGAGCGTAGCGGTCAGTGTAACCATGGCCGGCCAACGTGGACGCAGATGTCGATGACGGATCTCGATAGCTTATTTATGCGGGGGCAGTAAATTGAGTTCCTCAGTCGATGAAAACCGTGAGAAGTTACCACCCGCTATTTTTTTAATGGGGCCGACCGCCTCAGGTAAGACCGATTTGGCGATGGCGTTATGCGATCGTTTGCCCTGTGACATCATCAGTGTCGATTCAGCGATGATCTATCGCGATATGAATATTGGCACCGCGACACCGGATGCGGCGTTTCTTTCTCGCTATCCGCACCGGTTGGTGGATATTCTTGATCCGGCAGAGAGTTACTCTGCGGCTGATTTTCGCGCCGATGCACTGGCTGAAATGGCGGCGATTCGCGGCGCTGGCAGAATACCTCTGCTGGTCGGTGGCACAATGATGTATTATCAAGCGTTGCTGAAAGGGCTGGCGGTACTGCCTCAGGCGAATCAATCGATTCGTGATCGTCTGGTGCAAGAAGCTGAGTTGCAGGGTTGGGAGTATTTACATCAGCGGTTGCAACGGGTTGATCCTCAAGCGGCTCAGAGAATTCATCCGAATGATCCCCAGCGTATGCAGCGGGCATTAGAGGTCTACGAATTAACCGGGCGTAGCATGACCGATCTGTGGCAGGAACAAGCGCAGCAGAAACTGCCCTATAATGTCACTCAGCTTTGTGTCATGCCCGAAGCGCGTAAAACATTACATGAGCGGATTGAGAAACGTTTTCAGGTAATGTTAGCGCAAGGGTTTGAAGCGGAAGTTCGTTCACTGTGGGATCGTGGTGACCTAAATCTGCAGATGCCATCGATGCGATGTGTCGGTTATCGGCAGATGTGGGAGTATTTCGAGGGGCAGTGGGATTACCCGACGATGGTCGAAAAAGGTGTCATCGCTACGCGACAATTAGCCAAACGACAGATAACTTGGCTGCGTAGTTGGGAGAATCTGCATTATTTTGAATCAGCAGACCCTAATTTAACCAATAATGCCTTGAAATTGTTGGATGGGATCATTATATAATGCAGTACAGAAAATAATTTTTGGGCTGTCCGGCTTTTTAGTGACAGCATATTGTATCGCGGGGCATGAATTATGCTTCAGTCGTGGTGCACCACTTACTCATAGGAAGGAGCTTCCAATGTCAAAAGGGCAATCGTTACAAGACCCTTATCTAAACGTACTACGTAAAGAACGGGTACCTGTTTCAATTTTTCTTGTAAACGGCATCAAACTTCAGGGACAGATTGAGTCCTTTGATCAGTTTGTGATTCTGCTGAAGAATACTGTCAGCCAGATGGTTTACAAGCACGCTATTTCTACTGTGGTTCCAGCCCGTCCGGTAAAACTACCGCAGGGTGATGAATCAACTGACTGAGGTTTTCATTGTTCTTTGAGCGCCCTAAGTCTGGCGAGTGCGCCATTCTTGTTCATATCGATATGGCTGATGAGGTGGACCGCGAAAGTCCAAAAGAGCTCGAAGAGCTCGCCCTATCCGCCGGTGCAGATCCGGTTGCGTTTTTAACCGGATCTCGCAGTCTCCCCAACCCCAAAACATTCATTGGCTCTGGAAAGGTAGAAGAGCTGAGAGATCTTGTGCACCTGCACGAAGCTGAGTTAGTGATTTTTAATCATGCGCTAAGCCCCGGTCAGGAACGTGAGATTGAGCGCGCTATCGAATGCCGTGTGCTCGATCGTACAGGATTGATTCTGGATATTTTTGCCCAGCGTGCCCGTACCCATGAAGGTAAACTTCAGGTGGAATTGGCTCAGTTGGAGCATATGTCGACGCGTCTGGTGCGCGGCTGGACCCACTTGGAACGACAGAAAGGTGGTATCGGCCTGCGTGGTCCGGGTGAAACCCAGTTAGAAACCGACCGACGTCTGCTGCGAGCCAGAATTAAAAGTATTCTCAAACGACTAGAAAAAGTGCGTAAGCAGCGCGAGCAGGGGCGTCGAGCCCGTAGTCGCTCAGAAGTACCGACGATCTCCTTGGTGGGTTATACCAATGCGGGTAAATCGACGCTGTTTAATCGTATCACTGACGCTGAGGTCTATGCGGCCGACCAGCTATTCGCTACTCTAGACCCAACCTTACGCAGGATCGACTTAGCCGATGTTGGGCCCGCGATTCTAGCGGATACCGTTGGTTTTATTCGGCACTTGCCGCATAAGCTTGTTGAAGCATTCCGTGCTACTCTGCAAGAAACAACAGAAGCAGAGTTGTTGTTGCACGTGATCGATGCTTATGATGAAGATCGGCAGTCGCATATGCATGAAGTGCATACCGTACTGAAAGAGATCGGCGCAGATGAAGTACTAACACTTGAGGTTTATAACAAAATCGATATGCTCGAGAGGGCTGAGGCCCGTATCGATCGTAATGATGAAGGTAAACCGATACGTGTCTGGCTATCCGCTGTATCTGGCGAAGGTATCGAGCTGTTATTTGAGGCGATCACTGAGTTGCTCGTCGATGATATTTTTCATCAGCAGCTAAGTTTGCGGCCGGAGGAAGGTGGGCTACGAGCTCAACTTTATGCTCAGGGGGCTGTGCTTAATGAGGTGGTTGATGAGCAGGGGATGATTGATCTGGAAGTTAGAATTCAGAAAAAAGATCTACTGCAATTATTAAGTCGTATGCACATTGCGCCGGAAAGATACCTTGGTGACAATGTCAACAAACCCGAGTGGTTGCATAGTTAGCGTATGCTGCTTACAATTTTTTTAATGGTTTCAAAGTTCAATAACGGAGTACAGTATGGCTTGGAATGAGCCTGGTGGTAACGGCAATAATCAGGACCCCTGGAATAACGGCGGTGATCGTCGTGGCGGTGGTAAAAAAGATCAGGGGCCACCTGATCTCGATGAAGCATTGCAAAAACTGCAGGAAAAACTGAACGGCATCTTTGGTAAAGGTGGCAATAAAGGCACAGGAGGCTCCGGTTCTAATGGGTCCTCTGCTGGTTTCTTGGCCGTAGTGGTTGTCGTCATACTCGTGGGTTGGGCTGCGATGGGTTTTTACACCGTCGATCAGCAGGAGCGTGGTGTTGTACTGCGACTAGGTAAATATCACGAAACCGTGATGCCTGGTCTGCAATGGAACCCGCCCATGATCGATGAAGTGATCACTACGAATGTGACGCGTGTAAGTGCTTATGAGCACCGCTCGCTGATGTTGACTGAAGATGAGAATATCGTTGATGTCAGCATGACCGTTCAATACGTTATCTCTGATCCGGTTAATTATGCCTTGAAGGTTCGTGATCCTAATGCCAGTTTGCGTAATGCTTCTGAATCGGCTTTGCGGCATACCGTTGGTTCATCTGAGATGAACTCAATTCTGACGGCTGGTCGTGAGGTATTAGGTAGCGATGTGAAACTGCGTTTGCAGGGTTTCATGGATGACTATCAGACCGGTTTGCGTATTACTCAGATCAACATTAAAGAAGCTAAGGCGCCGTCTCAGGTTCAGGATGCGTTTGATGATGTTATCAAAGCACGTGAAGATGAGCAGCGTTCGATCAACCAGTCCGAATCGTACCGTAATGGTATTGTCCCTGAAGCGCGAGGTATTGCTCAGCGTATGAAGGAAGAGGCAAATGGTTATCGTGAGCGAGTAGTGGCGCAGGCGAAAGGTGATGCTCAGCGTTTCACGTCATTGCTGACCGAATATCAGAAAGCGCCTGAGGTAACCCGCGAGCGTCTTTATCTTGATGCAATGGAAGAGGTGTTATCGAAAAACTCTAAGGTGCTGATTGATGTTGAGGGCGGTAATAATATGATGTATCTGCCGCTGGATAAGCTGGTAGAGAGTCGTCCTCGGACATCAACTGGATCGACAAGTGGACGGTTGAACAGCTCTGAATTACAGGATGTGACTGATCAGGTTATCGATCAATTACGTCAGCGTCAGCAAACGACTACACGGGAGGCACGCTAATGTCGGGTAAATCAATGACAGGATTGGTGATCGCACTCTTGCTGGTGGTGGTTGGCTTTAATACCCTGTATATCATTAAAGAAACAGATCGGGCGGTATTGCTGAAGTTTGGTGAGATTGTTGATCCGGATATCAAACCGGGTTTGCATATCATGATCCCAGTGATCAATAAGGTGCGTAAGTTTGATGGGCGTGTGCAGACATTGGATGCTCAGTCTCAGTCGTACCTGACCGTTGAAAAGAAACGTCTGATTGTTGATTCTTTCATTAAGTGGCGTATTGTTGATCCGCAAAAATACTACACCGCAACATCGGGTGATGAGTATAAAGCAGCCGAGTTGCTGTTTCCAAACGTGGATGCGGGCCTGCGAAACCAATTCGGTGAGCGTACTCTGAATGAGGTTGTTTCCGGTGAGCGTGATGAGTTGATGGTAGAGTTGGTTGATTCCTTAAGTGTTCAGACTAAGGATGAGCTGGGTATCGAGATGGTTGATATCCGCGTTAAGAAAATCGACTTGCCTCAGGAAGTATCTGCCTCTGTTTACGAGCGGATGCGGACAGAACGTGAACGGGAAGCGCGCGAATTGCGTTCTCGTGGTAAAGAACTTGCCGAAGGTATCCAGGCGGATGCCGATCGTCAAAAAGCGGTTATCGAAGCCAATGCTTATCGTGATGCTCAACAGGTCCGTGGTGAAGGTGATGCTTTAGCGGCTAAGGTATATGCGGATGCATATAACAAAGATGCTGAGTTTTACTCTTTCTACCGTAGCTTGAACGCTTATAAAGCGGCGTTTAATCAGCAGGGCGATATCATGGTGTTGAAACCGGATAGTGAGTTCTTCCGTTACTTAGGTAGCCCTACGGGGAAGGCGTCGGAATAGACCTTTCGTCGTATAAAAAATCCACGGAATAGGCTGCACTAAAGCGTCGGTTCCGTGGTAGAATTTATTAACCGGGTTAAGACCCGGTTTTTTTATGTGACGGCTGTGCCGTTGTGTCGAGGAGAGTTATGCATTCTGAACTCTGGCATCCGCTACTGATAGGTTTCTGTCTGATGCTGGTGATGGAAGGCATCGTTCCTTTTCTTTATCCACAACGTTGGCGCAACTTGGTACACCAATTAGCTTTGGTGAGTAACCGAGGGCTGCGCATAACAGGTTTTGTAAGTATGATGACCGGTGTCATCCTGCTTTATATATTCAACTGATCCACTGTATTTCGGAGAGTTACATGTCCTTGGCAGAACGCTGGTTGCTACCAGACGGCGTCAAAGAGGTGCTGCCGCCTCAGGCACAACAGGTTGAGACTGCGCGTCGTCGCTTGCTGGATCTTTATGATAGCTGGGGTTATGAGTTAGTCATGACGCCACTGATTGAGCACTTGAATTCACTTCTAGTGGGTGTCGGTCGAGATCTAGAGCTGAGTACGTTTAAAGTAACGGATCAGCTAACAGGTCGTATGATGGGCATTCGTGCAGATATTACCCAGCAAGTCGCCCGCATTGATGCGAACCATCTGAGTTATCAGGGGCCGGTTCGTCTTTGCTATTGCAGTACCGTATTGCATACCTTGCCAGCTAATCCGCTGGCGTCCCGAAACCCGCTACAAGTGGGTGCTGAACTATTTGGTCATTCCGGTGTTGCCAGTGATGTTGAGATTATCTCGCTGATGGTAGAAACGCTGAATGCGATGCAGGTCAATCAAGAGTTGAGTCTCGATCTAGGCCATGTCGGTATTTACAGTGGTTTAATGGGTGAGGCTGCCTTAAATGCCGATCAAGAAGCGGAATACTTTGAGTTGCTGCAGCGTAAAGACTTGCCTGAAATAGGGCGGTTTTTAGCCGAATCTGATCTGGATGAGCGCATGAAGCGTTATCTGGCGGTACTGCCGACATTGCATGGCGGACGGGAAGTATTGCAACAGGCTCGTGAGTGTTTTGCGGGTGTAGAACAAACGATTATTGAAGCGTTGGATTATCTGGATGCACTTGCAGAGCAGATCTCCCAGCGTTATCCGCAACTGGATCTGTATTTCGATCTGAGTGAGTTGCGGGGTTATAACTACCATACAGGCGTCGTGTTTGCTGCTTATGTTCCGGCATTTGGGCAAGCGGTGGCAAAAGGTGGCCGTTATGATGAAGTCGGGCGCGATTTTGGTCGTGCTCGTCCGGCAACCGGGTTTAGTGCAGACTTGAAAACACTTGTTGGGTTGGCGGCTACACCGTCTAAACCGGCACGTAAAGTTGTACGGGTACCGGCTGTTGAAGACTCTGCAGCGCTGGAAGTTGTGGCTAAGTTGAGAGCTCAGGGAGAGCGTGTTGTACAGTTGCTGGATAGTGCTGTTGTGGAAGATGCGCAGCAGTTTACTCACCAGTTAGTGCAGCAGGATGATACGTGGGTTCTCAAGAGCCTTTAATTATTAAGATAGACTAATCGCTAGAGACAACCAATGGGCAAAAACGTAGTTGTTTTAGGAACACAGTGGGGCGACGAAGGTAAAGGTAAAATCGTCGACCTGTTAACAGATCAGGCTACTGCCGTGGCACGCTTTCAGGGCGGTCATAACGCAGGTCATACGCTGGTTATTGACGGTGAGAAGACCGTTCTTCACCTGATTCCATCCGGTATCTTGCGTGAGAATGTGCTCTGCATGATCGGTAATGGTGTGGTGCTTTCTCCGGAAGCACTGCTAGAAGAGATAACCGAGCTGGAAGGGCGCGGCGTTCCTGTACGTGAGCGTTTGCGTCTGAGCCCTGCCTGTACGCTGATCCTGCCGTATCATGTTGCCCTTGATCAGGCGCGTGAACTGGCGCGTGGTGAAGCTAAAATCGGTACCACGGGTCGTGGTATTGGGCCGGCGTATGAAGACAAAGTCGCGCGTCGTGGTTTGCGTGTAGATGACCTGATGAATCCGGAACGTTTTGCGGTGAAACTCAAAGAGGTATTGGAATACCATAACTTTGTGTTGCAAAACTATTACAAGGTCGAGGCTGTCAGCTACGATAAAGTGCTGAAAGAAGCGCTGGAAATGGCTGAGATCATGCGTCCGATGGTGGCTGATGTTACCTCGATGCTGCATGAGTACCGTGAGCGTGGTGAAAATATCATGTTTGAAGGCGCTCAAGGATCGTTGCTCGATATTGATCATGGTACCTACCCTTACGTTACCTCATCTAATACAACCGCTGGCGGTACCTCTACAGGTAGTGGTTTTGGTCCATTGTATTTGGATTATGTGTTGGGTATCACTAAGGCATACACCACACGCGTTGGTTCAGGTCCTTTCCCGACTCAGTTGGATTGTGAAATCGGTGATCGTCTGGCAACTCGAGGTCATGAGTTTGGTGCAACAACGGGCCGTGCTCGTCGTTGTGGTTGGTTTGATGCGGTTGCGCTTAAGCATGCTATTCGGATTAACTCGGTATCCGGTATCTGTCTGACTAAGTTGGATGTGTTGGACGGTCTGGAAACGATCGAAATCTGTACCGCTTATAAAGATGCCCAGGGTAATCTTGTGAGCTCTTTGAGCGGCAGTGAAGATTATGAAGCGGTTGAGCCGGTTTATGAATCTATGCCTGGTTGGACGGAGTCCACCTTGGGTGCTAAAACACTGGATGAGTTGCCGGCTGCGGCAGTGGCTTATATTAAGCGCTTAGAAGAGCTGACCGGTGCGCCGATTGATATTATATCAACAGGCCCTGATCGACTTGAGACAATCGTTCTGCGTCATCCGTTTGATGCGTGATCGTTGTTAGTGGCTTAAGCCAATGCATGGCTTAAAAAAATCCCGGCTTTTGCCGGGATTTTTGTATCTGGTCTGTGCATCTAAAGGCGAAAAAAAACCGGGCTTGCCCGGTTTTATTGTGTCTAGCGGTAATGGCTTACTTTAGCGCGTCATTCAGGGCAGGGTGGATTACCTGAAGCAATGCTTTAAGCATTTTCGGGTTGCCTGCGACTAAGTTGCCGGAACTTAAGTAGTTGTTGTTGCCGGTGAAGTCAGACAATAAGCCGCCTGCTTCTTGGATCATGAGTGTGCCAGCTTCCATTTCAGAGCGTTTTAAACCGATTTGGAAGAAGCCGTCCAGTCGGCCTGCCGCTGTATAGGCTAGATTCAGAGCGGGTGATCCACCACTGTGAATACGGCCGTTTTCCAGTGAGATGTTCTTGAAGATCTGCTGGAAGCTGTCGAGCTGCTCTTTGTCGCTACTGCGACCAAAGAAACCGCTGCCAATCAGTGCGTTATCCAGTAGTTTGCGATTGCTAACACGCAGGCGTTTGCCGTTCAGCTGTACGCCTCTACCTCGGCTAGCGGTAAACTCTTCACCGGTGATTGGGTTGAGGATGATAGCGTGTTCCAGCTTTCCGCGTTGGTGGCAGGCAATGCTTAGAGCAAAGACGGGCAGCGCATTGGAAAAGTTCGAAATGCTGTCAATCGGATTGACTGACCAGATAACATCACAAACTCGATCTTCGGGCTTGTGTGTGCCGGTATATTCACAGTCGATCTGATGATCTGGATACGCCTTATGGATCGTATTAACGATAGTGCGTTCAGCTTGTTTGCAGGTGTCTTCGATATATTCGATAACACTTGATTGTTCTGATTTGATCAAATCAAGTCGTTCGATTGAACGGGAGATTTGTTCACCTGCGACACGTGCTCCGCGCAGGGCGATATTAACCATCGGTTGCATCTGTAAATACCAGTAAGGGAACCAAAACGCGCATTATACAAAACAGTTGCCATATAAAGAACAGTCCATGATTAATAGTTGCAAATTATCTGCTAAAATATGGGCCTTTTTTGTAATGGCGGGCTAAAGATGCTGGAAAATATCCGAATCGTACTGGTCAACACGACCCATCCGGGCAATATCGGTGGTGTGGCGCGGGCGATGAAAAATATGGGCTTGTCCGATCTTTGCCTGATTGAGCCGCGGCGTTTCCCACATGCAGATGCGAGTGCTCGTGCAGCGGGTGCTGACGATATACTGACAAATGCAACGGTGGTGGAGAGTCTTGAAGATGCTTTAGCCGATTGCCATTTGGTGGTGGGTACTAGTGCGCGTAGTCGTACGATTCCTTGGCCTCTGGTGAATCCTCGGGAGCTGGCAGCCATTGTGACGCCGCTACCCTCAACAACCCGTGTGGCTATCGTCTTTGGGCGCGAAGATCGCGGATTGACCAATGAGGAGCTACAACGCTGTCATCAGCATGTGCATATTCCCGTTAATGAGCAGTTTAGCTCGTTAAATCTGGCGGCGGCGGTTCAGGTGATCACCTATGAGATGCGCATGGCACAAGAGTGTGATGTTAGTGATGCCAAGCCGCGTTGGGGGACTGAGTGGGATGTGGATCTTGCTGACGGACGTGAGCTTGAAAGGTTGTTCGATCATTTTGAGGAGGCGCTAACGGAAATCGATTTTCTTGATCCCGATAAGCCTCGTAATCTGATGCCTAGGTTGCAAAGACTGCTTTTAAGAGCGGTGCCTGATAAAATAGAAGTGAATATATTGCGTGGGATGCTAACCGCAATACAGAAAGGCTGTCGGCGCTAACCTTTTGATAAGGTTTCTGTTTATTTTTCCTGTTGTGGGTCTTGTGAATAGTTGACTGTTTTACTGGGTTTAATAGTTGACCAAAATAGTTGGTTATTGCATAATGCAATCAGCTTCGTTGACGTGCGAAGAATGACGGAGAGATTGCAGATGCGATTAACGACAAAAGGCCGCTATGCGGTGACAGCTATGCTTGACCTGGCAATTCATGCCGGCAAAGGGCCTGTAAGTCTGGCCGATATATCAGAGCGGCAGGGCATTTCCCTGTCATATCTTGAACAGTTATTTGCTAAGTTGCGTCGCAACGAGTTGGTTCGCAGTGTGCGAGGGCCCGGCGGTGGTTACCAGTTAAATCGAGAGCAGCAAGGTATTAACGTTGCTCAGGTTATTGACGCGGTGAATGAGTCGGTTGATGCAACCGGTTGCGGTCATACGGGGAGTTGTCAAGACGGCAGCATCTGTTTGACACACCATTTATGGTGCGACCTGAGTAGCCAGATCCATGATTTTTTAAGCCAGATTACATTGGCTGACCTGATGGAAAGAAGTGATGTACGTACTGTTGCTAAGCGACAGGATCGAGAGCATTTATCTTCATTTGAGGATTCACTCATTTCCGCAAAAGTAACGGCCTGAAAGACGGTTCAGGTTTTTGGAGAAGTATAGACAATGAAATTACCAATCTACTTTGATTATTCCGCTACAACACCTGTAGATCCCCGGGTTGCAGAGAAGATGATTGAGTGCCTCACGATGGACGGTAATTTCGGTAATCCGGCATCCCGCTCACATCTTTATGGCTGGAAAGCTGAAGAAGCGGTTGAAACTGCACGTCGTCAGGTTGCTGACTTGCTGAACGCTGATCCGCGCGAGATTGTTTGGACCTCCGGTGCTACCGAGTCTGACAACTTAGCGATTAAAGGCGTGGCGCACTTCTATCAGAAGAAGGGCAAACATATTATTACCTCTAAAATTGAACACAAGGCGGTACTCGATACTTGTCGTCAATTAGAGCGTGAAGGGTTTGAAGTTACTTATTTAGATCCGGATAAAGACGGAATTATACAGCCTGAAGCAGTAGCTGCGGCGTTGCGTGAAGATACGACGCTGGTTTCTCTTATGCATGTTAACAATGAGATCGGCGTGATCAATGATATCGCTGCGATCGGTGAGATTACTCGGGCGAACGGCGTATTGTTTCATGTTGATGCAGCGCAGAGTGCCGGTAAAGTTGATATCGATGTTGTCGCTATGAAGGTGGATTTGATCTCCCTTTCTGCGCATAAGATGTACGGGCCAAAAGGTATGGGCGCGCTTTATGTTCGTCGTAAGCCTCGCGTTCGTCTTGAAGCACAGATGCACGGCGGTGGCCATGAGCGTGGTATGCGTTCTGGTACGCTGGCAACCCATCAAATTGTTGGTATGGGTGAAGCGGCGGCCATTGCTAAAGCTGAGATGCATGAAGAAATCGAACGCATTAGTGCCTTGAAAAAACGTTTCTGGGATGGTCTTTCCGATATGGAAGAGATCTACCTCAACGGCTCTCGGGATCAGCGCTATATTGGTAACATGAATGTTAGCTTCAACTTTGTTGAGGGTGAATCTTTGTTAATGTCGCTGAAAGATCTAGCGGTATCTTCAGGGTCTGCCTGTACTTCAGCAAGCTTAGAGCCGTCTTATGTGTTGCGTGCGCTAGGACTGAATGACGAGATGGCGCATAGCTCCATTCGCTTCTCCATTGGTCGTTTTACAACAGAAGAAGATATTGATCGCGCTGTCGTTGAAATTCGTACAGCCGTAGGTAAGCTCCGTGAATTATCGCCTTTATGGGATATGTATAAAGACGGTGTGGATTTAAGCAAAGTTGAATGGGTTCACCACTAGTTTTTAACTGGGTGAACACTCTTTAGGAGGTCGTTATGGCTTATAGTGAACAGGTTATCGATCATTACGAGAATCCTCGTAATGTCGGCAAAATGAATGATCAGGACGATAATATCGGTACTGGTATGGTCGGTGCTCCAGCCTGTGGTGACGTAATGCGTCTGCAGATTAAGGTCAGTGACGATGGTGTCATCGAAGATGCTAAGTTTAAAACCTATGGTTGTGGTTCGGCGATTGCCTCTAGCTCCCTTGTAACCGAGTGGGTTAAAGGGATGACGCTGGATCAAGCGCAAGAACTTAAAAACACTACCATCGCCGAAGAGTTGGCACTGCCGCCGGTTAAGATCCATTGTTCTGTCTTGGCAGAAGATGCGATTAAGGCAGCGGTTGCGGACTATAAAGAGAAGCAGGCGAAGAAGTAATAACGGAGCCTTGGGCTCAATGGAGTAAACGGATTCATGGCAATTTCAATGACACCGGCTGCGTCTGATCATATTGGCAAATATCTGAAAGGGCGTGGTCACGGGTGTGGTATTCGTCTTGGGGTTCGCACGTCGGGCTGTTCTGGCATGGCTTATGTGCTGGAATTTGTTGATGATATTCAGGAAGAAGATCAGGTATTTGAATCTGACGGTGTTAAAGTTGTAATTGATCCTAAGAGTCTGCTCTATCTTGATGGAACCGAGTTAGACTTTGTTAAAGAGGGTCTTAACGAGGGGTTTAAGTTTAATAACCCCAATGTCAAAAATGAGTGTGGTTGTGGTGAAAGCTTTAATATTTAAGCTTTCACTGGCTTAGGTGCCGATAACCCCTCTTTTTCACCTGCTGGTTATATGATGGATATTACCCAGAACTATTTCGAATTCTTAGCTCTGCCGGTGACGTATCAGCTGGACTTGCAGGCTTTATCTGAACGAAGCCGGGAGCTGCAAAAGACGCTGCACCCGGATCGTTTTTCTCACCTGTCTGACAGAGAGCGTCGGCTCTCGGTTCAATATACAGCGTATCTGAATGAAGCAGTTGCGACACTTAAACATCCTTTGTCGCGTGCTCAATATCTCTTGAAGCTGAAAGGGCTTGATACTTTCTCTGAATCTCAGGTACAGCTTGATCCTATGTTTCTCATACAGCAGATGGAGTTGCGGGAGTCGCTTGAAGATATCGCTAGCGCGGCAGATCCGGAAGCCGAACTTGAGCAGCTTAGGCAAACGGTTGAGCAGGAGATGAAGTCCTTGCGTGAGCAGTTTGATCGTTACTATCAACAATCGACGCCCTCAGCCTATGAGGCCGCAGCAGTCTGTGTCAGAAAGATGCAGTTTATTGATAAGCTGGGCCGTGAGATTGAGGTTTTGGAAGATCAACTTTTCGACGAATAGATAAATATGGCGTTATTGCAGATTGCAGAACCGGGACAAAGTCCTGAGCCCCACAAGCGAAAGCTGGCGGTTGGCATTGATTTAGGTACGACAAATTCATTGGTTGCTGCGGTTCGCAGTGGCGAATCCAGCACCCTGTCGGATGAGGGCGGTAGTCATTTGCTGCCTTCGGTTGTTCGTTATACCGAGCAGGGTGTTGTGGTAGGGCAAGCCGCGTTGGCTAAGGCCTCGGTCGATCCTTTTAATACTATTGTGTCGGTTAAACGACTGATGGGACGCGGTATTACTGACCTTAAAGGCTTGCAGGGTGAGGCGGTTTACCGTTTCAGCGAGCGTGACGGTGGGATGCCATTTTTGCAGACGGTTGCGGGGGATAAAAGCCCTGTTGAGATCTCTGCAGAAATTCTAAAAACGCTGAAAGCTCGGGCTCGTGCTGCTTTAGAGGGCGAACTGGAAGGGGCGGTGATCACCGTGCCAGCTTACTTTGATGATGCTCAGCGGCAGGCAACGAAAGACGCCGCTCAGTTAGCGGGTATCAAGGTGTTGCGTCTACTGAATGAGCCGACGGCAGCGGCGGTCGCTTATGGCTTGGATCAAGCGGCCGAAGGTGTTATTGCGGTTTATGACCTCGGTGGTGGTACTTTCGATATTTCTATTTTACGTCTGAATAAAGGCGTTTTTGAGGTACTGGCGACCGGCGGTGATAGTGCTTTAGGTGGTGACGACTTCGATCTGGCGTTGGCTCAATGGTTTCTGGATCAGTTAGGCGGTAAAGAGGTCGTGGCGGGAGAATCCCGTTATCTAACTGAGAAAGCGCGTTGGGTTAAGGAGCAGCTGACGGATCATGCGTCGGTGACGGTTGAGCTTGATCATGCGGGGCAGCGAATCTCGCTAGACGTTTCTCGCGAGCTATTTGATGGTCTAGTCGAACCGCTCATCAGCAAAACTATTCGAGCTTGCCGGCGATCCTTAAGGGATGCCGGTGTTGAGCTCGACGAGGTTCAAGATGTTGTCATGGTGGGTGGTAGCACTCGTGTGCCTGCAGTGCGAAGCCGGGTCGAACAGTTTTTTCAGCGTGCTCCTCGTATAGATATCGATCCGGATCGTGTGGTTGCTGTAGGCGCTGCGATTCAGGCGGATGTGTTGGCCGGTAATAAGCCTGATAGCGAAATGTTGTTGTTGGATGTGCTGCCGCTCTCTCTTGGGCTAGAAACCATGGGCGGGTTGGCGGAAAAAGTTATCCACCGCAACTCATCGATACCCGTGGCTCGGGCGCAAGAGTTTACCACCTATCAGGATGGTCAAACGGCGATGATGATCCATGTGGTGCAAGGTGAGCGGGAGTTGGTATCGGACTGTCGTTCGTTGGCTCAGTTTGTTTTGCGCGGTATTCCGCCGATGGCCGCTGGAGCCGCTAAAATCAGAGTAACATTCCAAGTGGATGCTGATGGTTTGTTAGGCGTGTCTGCTAAAGAGTTGTCCACCGGTGTTGAAAGTGAGATTCAGGTGAAGCCGTCCTACGGTTTGGATGACAATGAAATAGCCGATATGTTGAAGGCCTCATACAGCTTTGCTGAAGATGATATGGTGCTGCGTCACTTGCGTGAACAGCAGGTTGAAGCGGATCGACTATTAGCTTCATTAGAACAAGCGATGCAGGCCGATGGCGAAAGCTTATTGACGCCGCAAGAGTTGACGCATTTGAGCGAACAGATGGCTATTTTGCAGACGTTGCGCAACGGCTCTGATGCAGCTGCTATTGAGCAGGGTGTTAAAGTATTGTCTCAAGCCAGTGATTTCTTTGCTGCGCGACGGATGGATCAAAGTATTAAAAACGCTCTTAAAGGGCATACTATCGATGAGATTGAGGGAGATTCCTGATGCCGCAGATTATTTTTCTGCCCCATGATGAGCTTTGCCCAGAGGGTAAAGTGATTGAGGCTGATGTTGGTGAGTCTATCTGTGATGCCGCTTTAAGGGAAGGTATTGAGATAGAGCATGCTTGCGAGAAGTCCTGTGCTTGCACGACGTGTCATGTGATTGTGCGAGAAGGTTATGACTCATTAGAGGAGTCGGATGAACTCGAAGACGATATGCTGGATAAGGCATGGGGTCTAGAACCGGAATCCCGTCTGAGTTGTCAGGCCTTGGTGGGTGGTGATGATCTAGTCGTAGAGATTCCTCGGTATACCATTAATCAGGTGTCTGAACGACATTGATAGCAAAGCGGAGGACGCGATGAAGTGGGTTGATGTTTACGATATAGCAATAGAGTTAGATGAAAAGTATTCCGATACGGACCCCCTTACGGTGAGTTTTCCCGATCTTTATGAGTGGGTGATGGCATTGGAGGGCTTTGATGATGATCCTGAGCGGTGCGGTGAGAAAGTGCTGGAAGGGATTCAGATGGCCTGGATCGAAGAACGACAGTAGATGATAGTGAAATAGCCCGCATTAGCGGGCTTTTTCGTGGCGGCTGGCGCTGTTCAGTCAGCATTGGTTAGCGTATAATTGCGCGTTTCATTTTTCTGGTGTGGCTGCCACGCTCCGTGAGCGGCCAAACTGCCCTGAATTTTATACAAAGGATTAATAGCACATGGCTATCGAACGTACTTTTTCTATCATCAAGCCTGATGCCGTTGCAAAAAACGTTATTGGTAAAATCGTTTCTCGCTTTGAGTCTAACGGTCTGAAAATCGTTAACATGCAACTGAAGCAACTGACTCGTGAAGAAGCTGAAGGTTTCTATGCAGAGCACAAAGAACGTCCTTTCTTTGCTGATCTGGTTGAATTCATGACTTCAGGCCCTGTTGTTGTACAGGTGCTTGAAGGTGAAAATGCGATTGCGCTGAACCGCGAGCTGATGGGTGCTACTAACCCACAGGAAGCCGCTGAAGGAACTATCCGTCGTGATTTTGCTCAATCTATTGATGCGAATGCGGTTCACGGTTCTGATTCTCCAGAGTCTGCAGCACGCGAGATCGCTTACTTCTTCGGTAAGTAAGTTGTCCCTGCGGGCCGCTATTCGGCGGCCCGTCATTTCATGAACGTTGAGGTCAATATGACTGAATCCACCCGTAAAATTAACCTGCTCGGATACTCTCCTAAAAAATTGGAAGAGTTTTTTGTGAGTATCGGCGAAAAGCCTTTTCGGTCGACCCAGGTGCTGAAATGGATTCATCAGTTTGGTGCCAGCAGCTTTGATGAAATGACTAACATCAGTAAGTCATTAAGGCAGAAACTGAGTGAAGTCTCCGAAATTCGTGAGCCTGACATACTGGTGCAGAATATATCCAAAGATGGCACCCGTAAGTGGGTCATTCAACTCGATGGCGGTTCCGCTGTTGAGATGGTGCTGATTCCTGAAAATACTCGTGCCACTCTGTGTATCTCATCGCAGATTGGCTGCTCGTTAGATTGTAGCTTCTGCTCGACAGGTAAGCAGGGTTTTAACCGTAACCTCAGTGCTGCCGAAATTATTGGTCAGGTGAGGGTCGCGATCCGCTCATTTGGACCCTTTGATCCTTCCGGTGTCCGCCGGGTGACCAATGTGGTATTTATGGGGATGGGCGAGCCATTGATGAACTTCGACAATGTTGTCGATGGTATTCATCTGATGATGGACGATAATGCTTATGGGTTGTCGAAGCGGCGTGTTACGTTAAGCACCGCCGGTGTTGTACCGCAAATTGATAAGCTGAGTCAGGTGACTGACGTATCCTTGGCGATCTCGTTGCATGCACCAACCGATGAGTTGCGTGATCAGCTTGTGCCGGTCAATAAGCGTTACCCGATTGCCGAATTGGTTGATGCCTGTAACCGCTATATGGATAATTTAAAAGATAAACGTGTGATTACGGTTGAATATACGCTGATTGCCGGCGTTAATGACCACCCAAGTCAAGCAAAACAGTTAGTTAAGCTGTTAAAGCGTTTACCCTGTAAGTTAAACCTAATACCATTTAACCCGTTTCCTAATTCAGACTATCGTCGTCCCTCTGAAGATGCGATTCAGGCATTTAAGACGGTGCTGGTCAAAGCGGGTGTGATTACCACGGTACGAAGAACCCGAGGTGATGATGTCGATGCCGCATGTGGGCAACTGGTTGGGCAGGTTATGGACCGTACTCGACGTAGCGCAAAATACATACCGCTAAAAGATGCCAGTGGGGTGCAGCAAGAGCCGCCCCGCTAATCAACTAAATGTGATATTAATCTCACCAGGAGTGAATAAGATTGAAAGGTTATCTGATATTACTGATTAGTCTATTGATTACTGGATGTGCGGGACAGGATGTCTCAACCACAGAGCAGGATGTTCCTAAGGCTGTTCAGGCTTATAATTCGTTAGGAATGCAGTATCTGCGCAGAGGTGATACCCCCAATGCTAAGCTGGCGTTCCAACGCTCCATTGAGATCGATTCAGATTCAGCTCAGGCCTACAACGGTTTGGCGATGGTCTTCCAGATAGAAGAAGATACCGAACTGGCCGAAAGTTATTTTAAGCAAGCGATAAAGGTTGAGCCTGATAGCGCCATGATGCACAACAATTATGGTGCTTTTTTGTTTAGCCTTGAGCGTTACCCGCAGGCCTGTAAAGAGCTGGCCCGTGCAACAGAAGATCCTTTTTATAATCAGCGTAGCCAAGCCTTTGAGAATCTTGGTCGATGCTATCTGTTGATCGATCGTTTAGATGCGGCTGAACATGCGTTTAAGCGCAGTCTAACGTTGACGCCTGGGCGTCCTTTGGCCATTTTGCAACTAGCCGACGTGATGATTAAAAAGGATAACCTTGAAGAGGCGGTCAGCCTGTTCGATCAGTTTAGTACAATGGTAGACGAAAAACGGGTTCAACATAGTGCTCAGAGCCTCTGGCTAGGGGTGCAAATATCTCGGTTGAAGAATAACGGTGTTAATGCTGCAACCTATGGTCTGATCCTCAAAAATATGTACCCGGATTCAGAAGAATATCGGCAGTATAAGGAGTCTACTCTGTGAGTAATGAGCAGTTACTGGGTCAAGAAACTGAAGAATATGGACAGGTGTTTCCTGCCGCAGAATTTGTCACCGCGAGAGAGCAGCAGGGTCTGTCGGTTGATGATGTCGCCCGAGAATTAAAACTGTCGGGAAAATATATTGAGTCACTCGAGCGTGGGGCGTTCGATGAGCTGCCGAGCATGGTGTTTGCTCGAGGCTATGTTCAATCGTATAGCAAATTACTGAATCTAGATGTGAGTCGCTATCTCGCGCTGTTTGATAATCTCTATGGTAGTACGAGCGCCGGTAACGCGCCTCAGTTCCGTACCACGTCCGGTGCGCAATCAACGGCAAAGCTAGGTGATCCAGTTATCAAATGGTCGGCTTGGATCTTTGTGTTAGCCATTGTGGCAGCAACTGTTTGGTGGTGGAAAATACAGCAGGGTGCTGATCCCGCTATCTCTCTTTCTCCGGCAACCGAATCGGTCGAAGTAGAATCTGTCGACGGTAGTACACTGATTGTTCCATCAGGTTTGGCGCATGGGAACGATAATCAGACCGCTCCTCAGCCAGAGATCAATTTGGTGGCCAGCGATGGTACCGAGTTAACCGCTGACGCAGCAAATTCTGAAGTCCCAGAAGCCGATTCAGCTGAGACATCCTCTGATGCATCGATTGATAGTTCAGTCGAAACACAAGCTGAAGCAGAGGTGCAGCAAGAGGAAGCACCGCAACCGGTTATCGGTACCGATGTGTCATTGCGTATTACCTTTACGGATGAGTGTTGGGTTAGCGTTGAAGATCATACCGGTAAGGTGCTTGAAATGCGGGTTAAGCCTGGGGGCAGTGAGTTGAATGTGTCTGGCGAAGCACCGCTTAAGTTGTTGCTAGGCCGTGTCGAGGCTGTGGGTAATGTATTTCTTAATGGCTCAGCGGTAGAGTTTAATCGCGGTAGCCGTTCAGGTGTGGTGCGTTTAACGCTGCCACAAAGTGAATAAAGTTTTAACAGATTAGGTAATGAACATTGGCCAAGATTAATGCCATCCGTGGAATGAACGATATCCTGCCCGACCAAACACCGGTCTGGCAGTTCCTTGAAAGTAGTGTGAAGTCGGTACTCGGTACCTATGGGTATACCGAGATTCGTATGCCAATAGTCGAACAGACAGATCTTTTTAAGCGTTCTATCGGTGAAGTGACTGATATCGTTGAAAAGGAGATGTATACCTTTGATGACCGTAACGGTGAGAGCCTGACGCTTCGACCTGAAGGCACGGCTAGCTGTGTGCGCGCCGGAGAAGAGCATGGTCTTCTGTTCAATCAGGCACAGCGGTTATGGTATCAAGGACCGATGTTTCGTTATGAAAAGCCTCAGAAGGGTCGTTATCGTCAGTTTCATCAGATCGGTATTGAAACCTTTGGTATGGCGAATGCGGACATTGATGCAGAAGTGATCATGCTGAGCGCGCGGTTATGGAAGCAGTTAGGCATTGCTGATGCGGTTACCTTGCAGCTTAATTCACTGGGTAGTAATGAAGCGCGGGCTGAATATAAAGAAGCCTTAGTAACATACCTCTCAGCGCGTAAAGACCAGTTGGACGAAGATAGTCTGCGTCGATTGAGCAGCAATCCATTACGGATACTGGATAGTAAAGATCCTCAGACGCAACAATTGTTGGATAACGCGCCTTCATTAGCCGATTATATCGATGATGAATCCCGTGAACACTTTTCTGATCTGTGTGAAATGCTTGATCAGGCGGGTATTGCCTACGAGCTAAACCCGCGATTGGTCCGCGGTCTCGACTATTACTGTAAAACCGTATTTGAATGGGTTACCGACCAATTAGGTGCTCAAGGGACTGTTTGTGCTGGCGGCCGTTATGATGGCCTAGTGAAGCAGTTGGGTGGTCGACCCACTCCTGCCGTCGGTTTTGCGATGGGGGTTGAGCGGCTTATCTTATTATTGGAAACCCTTGAGGTTATACCCGATGCCGTGAAGCAGCCATTTGATCTGTATCTGGCCGCAGAGCACAAAGGTTTGCAAAAACCATTGATGGTGTTGGCTGAGCAATTAAGAAATGAACTTCCCGGTATGCGAATTCGAGTGCACTGCTCAGGTTTGAAAAATATCAGTAGTAAAGCTCGGCAGACCGGTGCCCCTTGGGTGGTACTGGTGCGTGAAGAAAACGAGTCGCTACTGGCTAACCTGTGGTATAACTCTGAACCAACCTATGATGTTCAGGTCAACAACTTGAGCGGCTTGCTGCAACAACAGCAACAGGCATAATAATTAAATTGTGAAAGGCGATTAGGAGCAAGCTGTGTCAGAGATGCGCACTGAAGAAGAGCAGGTTGAAGCGTTAAAGAGTTGGTGGAAAGAGAACGGTAGATCTCTATTGCTCGGTATTGCTTTGGCCTTGGCCGCCGTGTTTGGCTGGAAAGGTTGGCAGAATAATCAGCAGGTTACCGCAGAAAATGCGTCGGTGGTCTATCAAAATCTGGTGCAGGCCGTTGCGTTAGCAAGCGCGCCGCAATCTACAGATGATCAGCGTACCACTGCGACGCACCTCGCTAAATCACTCAAAGATGAGTTTGGCGATACGGCTTATGCTCGTTTCGGTGCGTTGTTTAGTGCCCGCTTGTATGCTGATAGTGGTGATTATGCTGCTGCATTGGGTGAGCTAGATTGGGTGTTGGCCCAAGCGCCTGATGACGTCATGAAAACCGTTGCAACGATGCGTAAAGCTCGGGTGATGGCTGCAATGGGTGACGCGGATAAAGCGGTCTTGTTGTTGGATGGTCTTAACACTGCAAGTTTCAGCGTGAGTGTGGCCGAACTTAAAGGCGATCTTTACCTGCAGTTAGGGCAGGTTGATAAGGCTCGTGATGCTTATCAGGTTGCTGTAGCGGCTGCTCCCCAAGGCGCGCGTCCCCTGTTAAGTCTGAAGTTAGATAATCTGGCCGTCAAAGGAAGCTAACCGATGAAACAAGTATTATCTCGTGCGTTGCTGATGGTTATCTGTTCTCTATCGATATCAGCCTGTGGTTGGTGGGGTGGTGAAGTAGAGATTGAGCCTGCAGAGCTGGTCGATTTTGAAGCAGAGAAAGAGGTTGATGTTCTGTGGAGTAAGTCTGTCGGTGCTGGTTTAGGCGAAGCCTTTAATAAGTTGAGTTTGGCCGTGAGCGGTGATGCTGTTTATGCCGCTGATGTTGAAGGGCGCGTTGTTGCATATGATCGACATGATGGAAGTTCTCTTTGGAGTGTCGACCTAGATACCCCGATTGTCGGTGGTGTCGGTGTTGGGCCAAATCATGTTGCCGTTACCACTGAGAGTGGTGAAGTTGTGATGCTCAGTGCGGAAGATGGTGTCGAGATGTGGCGCCAGCAGATGAGCAGTGAAACGCTTAGCCCTGTGCAGATGAATAATGAGATGGCTGTTGCGCAACTCCAAAATGGTAAGCTGGTTGCGATGAATATCAGCAGCGGCGAGCGTCTCTGGACTTATGATAGCCAAATTCCTAGTTTGACGCTGCGCGGAACCAGTTCGCCAATAGTTGCTGCGAATGCCACTATTGCTGGATTTGCAAACGGTAAGCTGGCCGCGGTACGTAACGATACCGGTGCTGAATTATGGGAACGGCGAATTATCATCCCAGAAGGTAAGACTGAGATAGAGCGTCTGATTGATATTGATGCACGGCCACTCTATATCGATGGCGTGATCTATATTGTGAGTTATCAGGGTAAGTTAGTGGCTGTTAGTGCGGCCGATGCTCAGGTTCTTTGGTCGCAGAATGCATCAAGCTATCGGAGTTTGGCTGCCGGTTTTGGTAATATATATGTCAGTCAGGCGAATGGCTTTATCGAAGCCTTTGATCAGCGTAGCAGTGCGAGTGTATGGCGTCAGGCTGCCCTAGAAAATCGTCAAACTACTTCTCCGGCGGTACTTGGTACTTCGGTTGTGGTGGGTGATTACGAAGGCTATCTCCACTTTATGTCTCAAGTAGATGGGCATTTTGTTGCTCGCTATAAGGCGGATTCAGATGGTCTGCGTGGCGATATGGTTGCAGTTGATGATGTGCTGTATGTGCTAGGTAATGGTGGGCGCTTGGTTGCGTTACAGCTCAACTAGTATCAGTGTTGTTGATTCAGCGGCTATCTGTTATTTCAGGTAGCCGCTATTTTGTTTTAGACGAATACGTTTTTTAAAATTGGTAATAAAAATATGCTTCCGGTAATTGCACTTGTTGGCCGACCCAATGTAGGTAAGTCGACGTTGTTTAACAGACTGACAAAAAGTCGCGATGCGCTTGTTGCAGACTATTCTGGTCTGACGCGTGACCGGAAGTATGGTGAAGGTTGTTTGGGTGATCGGGATTATATCGTCATCGATACCGGTGGTATCTCCGGTGACGAGGAAGGTATCGATTACAAGATGGCCGAACAGTCGCTGATGGCGATTGAAGAAGCGGATATTGTTTTGTTTCTGGTCGATGGTCGAGCGGGTCTTAACCCTGCGGATGAGATGATTGCCGATCATCTGCGTCGATCAGAAAAAGAAAGCTATCTGATCGTCAATAAGACAGACGGTCTTGATCCCGATATCGCCATGTCTGATTTTTACTGTTTAGGTTTATCAGAACCCTTGCCGATTGCGGCATCACATGGTCGAGGCGTTACCCAATTAGTTGAGTATGTCTTATCAGAAATTCCGCTTCGAGAGGAGCTTGATGAAGATGAGGAGCGCCAGCGGCAAAAGAAAATCGCCATTATCGGTCGACCTAATGTGGGTAAATCAACACTGGTCAACCGGATTCTAGGTGAAGACCGTGTCGTTGTATTCGATCAGGCGGGTACCACTCGGGATAGTATCTACATTCCTTTTGAGCGGGATGGCGAACCTTACACTCTGATCGATACCGCGGGTATCCGTCGGCGGAAAAACGTCACAGAGGCGGTAGAAAAGTTTTCTATCATTAAAACGCTGCGTGCGATCAACGATGCTAACGTCGTGGTATTGGTCATTGATGCCCGTGAAGGTGTTTCTGATCAGGATCTGCATCTTTTGGGCTATGTGCTTGATGCGGGCCGTTCGCTGGTAATCGCCATTAATAAGTGGGATGGCATGACCGGCGAAGAAAAAGAGGAGGTGCGCGAACAGTTGCGTCGTCGTCTTGAGTTTGTTTCCTTTGCGCGGATGCACTTTATCTCTGCATTGCATGGTAGCGGTGTCGGTAACCTGTTTGTTTCGGTGGACGAGGCCTATGGCTTTGCCATGACTAAATGGGCTACCAATAAATTAACCCGCTTATTAGAAGACATTGTTGCCGACCATCAGCCGCCAATGGTTAACGGTAATCGTATTAAGCTTCGTTATGCACACCAAGGGGGCTCTAATCCGCCGATTATTGTTATCCATGGTAATCAAACAAACTCATTACCAGGTTCTTATAAGCGCTATCTGGAAAATAAGTTTACTAAAATCTTGGGTATTAAAGGTACGCCGCTGCGGTTTGAGTTCAAGAGTAGCGCAAACCCCTTTAAAGATAAGAAGAATGAACTGAGCAAGCGCCAAGTGATGAAAAAACTGCGCCAGAAGTTGCATAACGATAAGCAGAAAAAGAAAGGCAGAAAGAAATAAGGCCTGCTATTTAGCGCATGAATCGGAAATATCGATTAAATATTACTGAATGCAACCCACAAAAACCGCCGTCAGGCGGTTTTTGCGTTCTTGTGCGCCCCTTTTCTTGGGATGGCATCTGCCAAGCGGTTTGTACTTTCTGGTAGGAGCCTCTTCCAGAGGCGATAAGCTTTAAACTGCGGTCTTGTTGCGCTACATGATTGGTGCTCCTAGCGGGTCTATCTAGGTGAGCAGCGGGTAGCCGCTAAAAATTCGACCTTTTTCATCAAAATGACACTTTTTCGTGCTGCCCCTGTTGACTCCCTGCCTGTCCGGTGTAGAATGCGCCTCCTCGCTTGAGACAGCCACCGGAAACGGTCACTGAAACAAGTCGAGCTGTTTGATTAACCCATTGAAAGCACGGCGTTTAACGCAAGCTTTTAACAGCGGAAAGTTAAACAGGAAGTCGCCGACTTCGTTTGAGAATTTGCTAAAAATTCTTAAACAAAAAGGTTGACTTCATCAGGGTGTTGAGTAAAATACGCACCTCGCTTGAGACGACTCACCGCAAACGG